>JAEUJW010000097.1 GCA_016793465.1 Myxococcales bacterium | reverse complement strand
GCGTGGAGTCGCGCTGTGCTGCTTGATTGGGCGCGAGAATGCGGCCGGGCGGCAGGGACACCCCGCATGAGCATCACGCTCCGCCCGTACATCAAGGACAAGACCCGCTACCACGTGGACATGCAGATCGAGCACCCCATCCACCAGACTCCCCTGCGGAAGCGCATCGTCGCTCCCACGGGCCTCGACGAGCGCCAGGCGCAGCGTTGGGGCGAGAAGGAGCTGGAGAAGTGGCTGAGGACGTTCGCGCTGCCGACCCCGAGTCAGGAGGAACGCACCACCGAGGCCCCCCAGAGCGAATCGCGCGGTAAGTGCGAATTGACGTTCGAAACGTTCTACCGCGAACGCTTCGAGCCCAACTATGTAAGCTTCAAGCGTCCGGCCACCCAGACTGGTTACGACAGCCTCTGGCGTAATCACCTCTCGGCGCTCGGACCGCTGCCGCTCCGCGCCATCGACGTCGATCAAATCGACAAGCTCAAGTCGGACATGAACAAGAAGGGCCTCGAGGCTTCGACCATCAACTACGCACTCAGCAAGATCGCCAAGATGCTCCGCTGGGCGCTTCACCGACGCCTGATCACCGGCGTGCCGCTGATCGAGTTCGTCAAGGTGGACCCGAAGACCCGCCCGCACTACGACGCCGAGCAGATCGAGGAGCTCCGCAAGGCGCAAGCCCAGCTCTCACCCCACGACGTCATCGTGTTCGTCCTCGGCTTCGAGTGCGGCATGCGGACGGGGGAGATCGCGGCCCTGCGGTGGAGCGACGTGAACATGAAGAAGCGGCTGATCACGGTGTCGAGGACCATCTTCCGGGGCAAGGAAGGCCCGTGCAAGGGAACGGTCGGCGACGTCGCCATCACTGACCCGCTCTTTGAGGCCCTTCAGGCCATCGAGCGGCACGGCCCGCGGGTTCTCTACCGAAACTCGCAGTGGACCAAGTGGCAGTGGGCCGAGCACAGCCAGCACAGCGTCAAGGTGGCTCTCCACCACCTCCAGCGCATCGTGAAGTTCGACCTCACCGGACTCCACATCCTCCGCCACACCGGCATCACCTACCTCGCCGACCAGGGCGAGGACGTGTACACGGTCCAGGCGTTCGCCCGCCACGCGCGGCTGCAGACGACCCAGGGGTACCTCCACCAGAACAAGCAGCGCCTGGTGAGCAAGGCCGCCCGCACCTTCGATGGCAACCGCTCGGCAACGCCGGGCAACTGACCGCCAATTCGCCGCTATAGCGGCAGATAGACCCCCAAGCGGGTTTTCAAGCCCGAGAACGTGATGGTCGGGGCCGACGGGCGCGTGCGGGTGATGGACTTCGGGCTGGCCCGCGCGGGCGACGCGGCGCGCACGCGCAGGACGCTCGAGGCGTCGATGGCGTCGCACGGGGACATCCTGCGCTCGAAGGTCACGCAGGTCGGGGCGCTGATCGGGACGCCGTCGTACATGGCGCCCGAGCAGTGGCTGGGCGGCGAGGGCGACCCGAAGAGCGACCAGTTCGCGTTCTGCGTGGCGCTGTGGGAGGGCCTGTACGGCGAGCGGCCGTTCGTCGGCGAGACCCTGGCGGCGATGGTCATGAACATCTCGACGGGCAACCGCCGGCCGCCGCCCGCGGGGGCGAAGGTGCCGTCGTGGCTGCGCCGCACGGTCGAGCGCGGGCTGGCGGTCGAGCCCGGCGACCGCTGGCCGTCGATGGCGGCGCTGCTCGACGCGCTCGGCGGCGGCGAGCGGCGCAGGCAGCGGCAGTGGGCGCTCGCGGGCGCGTTGCTGGCGGCGGCGGCGCTCGGCGGGGCGCTGGGGTGGCAGCGCTGGCAGGTCGCCGCGCGGGTGCGCGAGTGCGCGGAGGCGGGGCGCAGCATCGGCGAGACGTGGAGCGAGGCGGCGCGCGGGCGGCTGCGGGCGGCGATGCTGGCGACCGGCTCGTCGCACGCGGCCGGCACGGCGGCGCGGGTCGAGCGCACGCTCGACGACTACGCGCGCGCGTGGGACGACGCGGAGGGGCTGGCCTGCCTGCGCCAGCGGGTCACGCGGACGTGGGACGCGGAGACCGGCGAGCGGGCGCAGGCGTGCCTGCAGGCGGCGCGCTGGTCGCTGGCGGGGCTGCTGTCGGCGGTGCAGGACACGCAGGGGGCGCTGCGCGCGGGCCAGGCGGCGGCGAGCCTGCCGGCGATCGCCGCGTGCCTCGACGCGGGGTGGCTGGCGCACGGGGCGGCGGCGCCGCGGGATCGCGACACGCGGGTCGGCGCGGAGGCGGTGGCCCGGCGGTTCGCCCAGGTGGCCGCGTTGCAGGCGGCGGGCCGCTACGCGGACGCGTACGCGCTGGCGCGCTCGCTGGTGCTGCGGGCCGACGCGGTCGGCTGGGGCTCGCTGGCGGCGCGGGCTCGGCTGGTCGCGGGGGCGGCGGCGGGGGCGGCGAGCGACCTGCAGGCGGGCGCGCGCTGGCACGAGGACGGGCTGGTCGAGGCGGTGCGGGCGGGCGACGAGTCGCTGATCGCCGACGCGGAGATCGGGCTGACGCAGGCCGAGGGTCGCTGGCTGGCGCGCCACGAGGAGGGCCTGCGCTGGGGTCGGGTCGCGGCGGCGCGGCTCGACCGCCTCGGCGAGTCGGAGAGCCTGCGACGGGCGGCGCTGCTGCGCAGCGTCGGGCTGATCCAGCAGTCGCAGGGGTCGCCCGAGGCGCGCGGCAACCTCGAGCGGGCGCTGGCGCTGTACGAGCGGCTGGCCGGGCCGGAGCACCCGGAGACGCTGGCGACCCGCGATCACCTGGCCAAGCTGCTGGTCGCCACGGACCTCGAGGCGGCGGAGGCGCTGTGGCGGCGCACGCTGGCGATCCGCGAGCGGGCGCTGGGGTCCGATCACCCCGACGTCGCGGCCTCGCTGCACGCGCTGGCCAACGTGGCCCACGCGCGCCGGGCCTTCGCCGAGGGCAGCGAATTGCTGATGCGGGCGATCGCCATCCGCGAGCGGGCGCTCGGGCCGAACAACCTCGAGGTCGCCCGCTCGCTCAACAACCTCGCGGTCATGCGGCAGGAGCAGCACCAGTACGCGGCGGCGCAGCGGCTGTACGAGCGGGCGCTGTCGATCACCGCGGCGGCGCTGCCGGCCGAGCACCCGGAGGTCGCGCGCGGCATGGTCAACCTCGGCAACCTGTACGCCTTGCGCGGGCTGCTGGTCGGGGCGCTGCGGCTGTTCGAACGCGGGCTGGCGATCCAGGAGGCGACGCTCGGGCCGGACCACCCCGAGCTGGCCGGCGCGCTGTACGGGCTGGCCAACGTGCACAGCGAGCGCGGCTCGTACGCGGAGGCGCGGCGGCTGCTCGAGCGGGCGCTGGCCCTGCGGGAGGCCCAGTACGGGGCGGAGCACCGCCTGGTGGCCGACGCGCTGTACAGCCTGGCCGAGGCCGACCGCAACCTGAAGAACTACGACGAGGCGGAGCGGCTGCACCGGCGGGTGCTGGCGATGTACGAGCGCATCCTGGCGCCGGACGACGCGGAGTTCGGCTTCCCGCTGGCGGGCATGGGGGAGCTCGAGCTGGCCCGCGGGCGGCCGAAGGCGGCGAGGGCGTGGTTCGAACGCGGGGTGCAGGCCACGCGCTCGAGCAACGCGCCGCCGGAGGCGGCGGCCGGCAACCGCTTCGGGCTGGCGCGGGCGGTGTGGGCGGACGGTCGGGACCTGGCGCGCGCGCGGGAGCTGGCCGGCGAGGCGCTGGGCTTCCTCCGCGGCGACGCCGAGGTGTTCGCGCCCTACCAGCGGCGGATCCTGGCCTGGATGGCGACGCTGCCGCCGCGCTGATCAGGCGTTGCGTCGGGCGGGCGGTCGTTGCTACTTCATCGACCGTGACCAAGGCCCCCCCCGACTATGGTGTGCTCGGCAAGCTCGATGTCCCGCTCGCGCTCGGTCTGCTCCGGCTCTCGACCGAGGGCCGGCCGCCCGAGGCCGACGCGCTGGCGGTGATCCGCTTCGCGCTCGACCGGGGCGTGCGTGTGCTCGACACCGCCGACTCGTACGCGCTCGACGACCGCGACCTGCACTACGGCGAGCGCCTGGTGCGTGAGGCGCTGGCCGGCTGGAGCGGGCCGCGCGAGCAGGTCCGGGTGATCACCAAGGTCGGGCTGGCCCGCCCCAAGGGCCGCTGGGTGCCGAACGGCCGCCGCGACCACCTGCGCAAGATGATCGACGGCAGCCTGAAGGCGCTCGGGGTGGAGCGCATCTTCATGGTGCTGCTGCACGCGAACGACCCGAAGACGCCGCTCGAGGAGAGCCTGGGGGCGCTGGCGGAGCTACAGAAGGCCGGGAAGATCGAGCACCTCGGGCTCAGCAACACCTCGATCGCCGAGGTGCGGCAGGCCGAGCGGCTGTTCCCGGTGCGGGCGATCGAGCACGAGCTCAGCGTGATCGACCGCAGCGGCGCGACCGAGGGGCTGGTCGCGCTGGCCCGGCGCATGAACATCCCGTTCCTCGCCCACCGCCCGCTCGGCGGGCACGCGAAGGTCGGCAACCTATTAAAAAATCGGGCGGTCAAGCCGATCGCGGCGCGCCACAAGATCACGCCGCACGAGGCGGCTCTGGCGGCGCTGCTCGACCTCGGGCCGCCGGTGATCCCGCTGTTCGGGGCGACCAGGCGGGCGAGCGTCGAGTCGGCCCTGAAGGCGCTCGAGGTGCCGTACGACGAGCGCGACCGGGCCGAGCTGGCGAGCAAGATCTCGTTCACGCCGACGCCGGCCGTCGAGGCGCTGACGGCCCCGCCGGTCACGCCGCCGGGGCTGCGCGCGCTGGTCGCGGGCGAGGGCCCGGGCGACGAGCCCGAGGTCGTGGTGATCCTGGGGATCCAGGGCGCGGGCAAGACGTCAGAGGTCAATCGTTACCTCGAACGCGGGTACGCGCGGCTCAACCGCGACACGCTCGGCGGCGACCTCGAGGACATGGTGCCGAAGCTCGGCGAGCTGCTGGCCGCGGGGCAGCGGCGGGTGGTGCTCGACAACACCTACGCGACGCGGGCGTCGCGCTTCTCGCTGATCCGCATGGCCCACGCGCACGGGGTGCCGGTGCGCTGCAAGTACATGAACACGCCGATCGACGAGGCCTACACCAACGTGGTGCTGCGGGTGCTCGAGCGCTACGGGCGGCTGCTCGGGCCGGAGGATTTAAAAGAGCTGGGTAAGGTCGACACGAACCTGCCTCCGCCCGCGGCGATGGCCCGCTTCGCGGCGACGTTCGAGGCGCCGCACGTCGACGAGGGTTTTTCAATCGTCGAGGAGATCCCGTTCGTGCGCCGCCCGGACCCGCAATTTACCAATCGCGGGTTGCTGCTCGATGTCGACGGCACGCTGCGCAAGACCAGGTCGGGGGAGATCTTCCCGCGCTCTGCGGACGACGTGGAGATCCTCCCGGGGCGCCGCGAGGTGCTGCAGCGGTTCGTCGACGAGGGCTACAAATTATTCTTCGTGTCGAACCAGAGCGGCGTGGCCTCGGAGACGCTGACCAAGGAGGCGGCCGAGGCCGCGTTCGCGCGGACGATCGAGCTGCTCGGGCTGCCGGTCGCGGAGGTGATGTATTGCCCGCACCCGGCGTTCCCGGTCGGGTGCTTCTGCCGCAAGCCGCTGCCGGGGCTCGGAGTGTCGCTCATTCACCGCCACAAGCTGGCGCGCGAACATTTAATCATGGTCGGCGACATGGACAGCGACCGCGACTTCGCGAAGGGCGTGGGGGCGCGCTACTTCGACGCGGCGGAGTTCTTCGCGGCGAAGACCTGAGCTCAGTGGGCCTCGCCCCAGCTCGCGCCGACGCCGATGCTGACCTCGAGCGGCACGTCGAGCGGGTAGGGCTTCTCCATGATGCCGCGCACCAGCTCGCTGGTGGCGGCGACCTCGGCCTCGGGCACCTCGAACACCAGCTCGTCGTGGACCTGCAGCAGCATGCGCGCGTGCGGGGCCACGGCGGGCAGGCCGCGGTCGATCTGCAGCATCGCCAGCTTGCACAGGTCGGCGGCCGAGCCCTGGATCGGGGTGTTGGCGGCGATGCGCTCGCCGGCGGCGCGGTCGCTGTCGGTGCGCGAGGACAGCTCGGGGATCCAGCGGCGGCGGCCGAGCAGGGTGGTCACATAACCGTTCTTGTGGGCCTCGGCGATCGTGCGGTCGAGCCAGGCGCGCACGCCGCTGTAATATTCGAAGTACTTCTCGATGTAGGCCGCGGCGTCCTTGCGGGGGATGCCGAGGATCTGCCCGAGGGCCGTCGCGCCCTGGCCGTAGATCGTGGCGAAGTTGACGGTCTTGCCGATGTCCCGCTGCTCCCTCGTGATCGACTCGGGGGCGACCTGGAACAGCAGCGAGGCGGTGCGGCGGTGGAGGTCGAGCTTGTTTTTAAATGCGTCGAGTAAATGAGGGTCCTTGCTGAAGTGGGCGAGCACCCGCAGCTCGATCTGCGACCAGTCGGCGGAGATGATGCGCGTGCCCTCGGGGGCGACGAAGGCCCGGCGGATCCGCTTGCCCTCGGGGGTGCGGATCGGCGTGCGCTGGAGGTCGGGGTCGGTGGAGATCAGGCGACCGGAGACGCCGACGGTCTGCTGGAAGGTGGCGTGGATGCGGCCGGTCTCGGGGGCGATCGCCTCGCGCAGCACGTCGGTGTAGGTGTTGATCAGCTTGGCGAGCTCGCGCTGGGCGAGGATCTGGGCCGCGATCTCGTGCTTAATAGAAAGGCGCTCGAGGACCTCGGCGTCGGTGGAGTAGCCGGTCTTGTTCTTCTTGATGACGGGGAGCTTCAACTTTTCGAACAGGACCTCGGCGAGCTGCTTGGTCGAGCCAATATTAAACTCCTGGCCGGCGAGGGCGTAGATCCGCCTCTCGATCTCGGCCTTGCGGGCGTTGAACTCCTCGCTCATGCGGGCGAGGTCGTCGCGGTCGACGCGGATACCGGCGATCTCCATGCGCGCGAGCACGTGGGTCAGCGGGACCTCGAGCTCGTCGTAGTGGGCGACCTGTCCGGCCTCGCCCATGCGTTTAGTTAATACCGGGCCGAGGGCGAGGATCACGTCGGCGAGGCTGGCGGTGTATTTGGCGGCGGCGCTGATGTCGACGGCGGCGGGCGAGCGCACCGACTGGCCGCTGCCGATCAGCGACTTCAATTGGGGGACCGAGCGCTGGGTGTATTCGCGGGCGACCTGGTCGAGGCCGTGCGGGATGCATTTAAAGGGGTCGACCAGGAACGAGGCGAGCATGGTGTCGACGATCTTGCCGGCGAGCGTGAAGCCCTGGCGGGCGCCGAGGATCACCAGGTGCTTGAGGTCGTGGACGAACTTCGGGCGCGAGGGGTCGGCGAGCAGCGGGCGCAGGAGGTCGAGCGCGGCGTCGCCGAGCGGTCTGCCGGGGCCGCGGAGGGCGAGGTAGAGCGGGCGTCGGCCCGCGAGCGCGAGGGCGACGCCGACGAGGTGGGCGTGTTGCACGCGCGTCGGCGGGTCGAACAGGGGGACGACGGCGATCGGCCTCTCGGCGGGCAGGCTGGCGAGCGCGGCGCGGGCGGCCTCGAGGTCGGCGGGCACCTCGACGTCGATGTCGGGGGTGTCGCCGGTGCGGGCCGCGCCGCCGCCGGAGATCAGACTATTGAACTCGAGCTCGCGGTAGAGGGCGTCGAGCTCCTGCGGGTCGGGCGGGGTCAGGCGCAGAGCGTCGAGGTCGATGTCGAGTCTGGCGTCGGTGTCGACGGTGGCGAGCTCGCGGTAGAGCACGACCTTCTCGCGGTGCTCCTCGAGCGTGGCCTTCTGCTTGCCCTTCAGCTCGCCGAGGTTGGCGAGGATGCCGTCGAGGGAGCCATACTTCTCGATCAGGCCGGCGGCGCCCTTCTCGCCGATGCCGGGCACGCCGGGGATGTTGTCGACGCTGTCGCCCATGATGGCGAGCAGGTCGGGGATGCGGGCGGGCGGCACGCCCCACTTCTTGCGCACGAGGTCGACGTCGTAGGTGACGTCGCGCATGGTGTCGAGCATGCGCACGCGCTCGCCGACCATCTGCGCGAGGTCCTTGTCGCCGGCGACGATGATGACCTCGAGGCCGGCCTCGGCGCCGCGGCGGGCGAGGGTGGCGATGATGTCGTCGGCCTCGTATCCGGGGCGGCGGATCAGCGGGAAGCGGTTGGCGGTGACGACGCGGTCGATGGTCGCCAGCTGCTGGCCGAGCTCGGACGGCATCGAGGGGCGCTGGGCCTTGTAGGCCGGGAATTTCTTCTCGCGGTGGGTGGGCTCGGGCGAGTCGAAGACGACGGCGCCGCGGTCGGGCATGCGCCCGGAGAACAGCTTGCGGAACATCGACGCGAACCCGAAGATCGCGTTGGTCGGCAGGCCGGTGCGGGTAGCGAGGTTCGCGGGGATCGCAAAGAAAGCCCGGTACACCAGCCAGGTGCCGTCGACCAGGACGAGTCGCTCCGTCTTCGCCATGCGGGCATGATAGGCCGCGCGCGCGCTGGCGCGCGAGGGTTTTGAACAGTGTTTTGCGGGCGCTCTGCGGGGTGTTCGGGCGCCGGGCGGGGTTGACGTAGGATGGCGGCGATGACGAGCCTCAGTCGTTCACGTGTGTTCGCTTGCCCGGCGCTGGTCGTCGCGCTGGCCGGGTGTCCGGGCGCGGCGCAGCCTGTGCCGGCGCAGGCGGTGGCGGACAAGCCGGCGCTGGTGGCCGCGCCGGAGCCGGTGAAGACGGAGTCGGAGGAGCAGCCCGAGGCGAAGGCGGTCGAGGTGACGACGGCGGCGGCGCCGACGGTGCCCGCGGTGCCTGCGGCGTCGACGTGGATCGTGGCGGGCGAGGGCGGCGTGGTCGAGGTCGACCTGACGGGGGCGACGCTGCGGACGATCGCGGCGGTGCCGGCACGGTCGCCGCGGTGGCTGCCGGGTCGCGCGCGGGTGCTGTTCCTCGGCGAGGTGAAGCAGAAGTTCAGCGATCTGCGGGTGCTCGACCTCGCCGACGGCGAGCACCGGTCGCTGGCGCTGCTGCCCGACGGTCCGCCGTGCCCGCACGAGGCTTACGAGGGCGGCAGCGTGCCGGAGCTGTCGCTGACGAACGAGGACGAGTTCTTCGTCGACGCCAGGGGCGAGGTCGCGTGCGTGGTGCTCGCGGATCACGAGGCGGACCTGCGCTCGGTCTGGCGCGACATGGCGATCAAGGTCGCGGACGGGAAGGTGGTGGCGCGGGTGTTCGGCGGCGGCGAGGTGTGCGGGCGGTCCGACGAGGAGGGGCCCAAGGAGTGCGCGGGGCGCCCGGGCCGGCCGGAGGTCGAGTCGCCGTACGAGAGCCACGCGGTCCACTCGCGCTCGCCGGACGGCAAGTGGCTGCTCATCGACGTGGCGAGCGAGCTGGGGGACGTGCTGCACCAGCAGTTCCTGCTGCACGAGGTGGCGAGCAAGCAGCTCTATCCCCTGCCGCGCGGCGAGGGGTCGGCGTGGCCGAAGCCGTCGAAGCTGGACCTGGGGAAGATCGGCGGCGAGGGGCTGGTCCCGGGGCTCGACGATGTCGGCGGGTCGGAGGCGATCGAGTGGATCGGGCCGCATCACCTGGTGGTCGGGCGCACGCTGTTCATCGCGGGCGAGCGGATCGTCGAGCTGCCCGGCGACGTGGCGCGGTGAGCCGGAGGCGACGGGCGGCTCGCGGGAACCTGGGGGCTCGCGGGCTGTCTGGAGGCGGATGCGCGTAAGCTTCGCCCTGTCGCTCGTGCTCATCGGATGTGCCGCGGCTCCGCCCCCGCCGGCGAGCGCTCCCGCCGAGGCGGCGCGGGCGGTGGCGCCAGTGGAGGTCGCGGCCGCGGTCGAGGTCACGTCGGCGGCCGCGGGACCGGCTCCGGCGCCGGAGGTCGCGGCGGAGGTCACGACGCCGGAGGTGAAGCCGCCGCTGGGCACGTGCGAGATCCGCAGGGGTTACTGGGACTCGCAGGTGGCGCGGACGCTGCGGAGCGCGTCGGGGCGGGCGTACGGGACGATCGTGCGGGCCGACGAGCTGCGCTTCGTGGTCGAGGGCGGCGCGCGGGCGGAGTTCACCGCGCTCGGGGTGCGCCTGCAGACGAGCCCGCGGGCGAGCGACCTGCCGCTGTTCACCACGCGCGACGACCTGGTGTTCGCGGGGGTGATGCGGGCGGGCAAGGCGATGCCGCTGGTGTGGGCGACGAGCGAGGGGCCGCGGCTGCGGGTGGCGCCGCCGCGGGACAGGCGCGTGCGCTTCGTGGGCGCGCCGGAGGTCGAGGTCGCGTGCGAGACGCTGACGCTGCAGCGCGGCTTCGGCGACACGGTGAACCCGGAGCACCGCCTGCGCCCGCGCGGTCCGGTGGCGGTGGCGGCGACGCCGGGCGGACCGGCGGCGCTGCACCTGCACCTCACGCGGGCGGTGGCGGTGGAGAAGCTGGAGCAGTCGGGCGCGCAGGTGAAGATCGCGTGGCCGATCGAGGACGGCCCGCTCGTCGAGGCGATCGTCAGCGGGTGGGTCGACGGGCGCCTGATCGCGGCGCTGAGAGATCCGCAGGTCGGGAGCTTCGCGGCGTCGGGCCTCAGCCTGGTCGGCAGCTCGCACTGGTCCGGCTGCGGGGCGGAGTATCCGCTGTTCGTGGCGGCCGGCGGCGCGCCGGAGGCCGTCGGGGTGATCCTCCGCGGCACGCGCGTGCGCGCGAAGGGGCGGCGCGGCGAGTACGTGGCCGTCGAGGTCGAGGGGCAGGCCGTGCGCGAGAGCCCGCCGCCGTTCACGCTGCGCAAGGGCGCGAGCTTCCTGCTCACGGCGGCGGCGGCGGCGGACTGCGGTCGGTAGATATCGATCGGGGATCACCCCGCCGGGGCCTGGCGGCGTGAGCGTGACGGCCGCCAGCAGCCTGTCCGGCTCGTGAGGGTCACGGGTAGTTGGCGACGATGTGGATGCCCTGGCTGTCGCGGAGGTAGGCGAAGCCGAGTTCGTCGAGGCGGATGGTGAGGCCCTCGTCGAGGTTGTGCTCGGTCTGGTCGAGGGCGAGCTCGGCGCCCTCGGGGGTGCGTTCGAAGTGGTGGACGACGCGGTTCTGGGCCGGGGTGATCCAGTTGTAGACCTCGCCGAGGATGAAGTTGTCGCCGCGCAGCGGGACCTCCTGGTGGCGGCGGCGGAACGAGTCGTAGCAGTGGCCGCCGTCCCAGCCCTCGAAGTCGATGGTAACGCGGCTGGCGTCGGCGAGCACGGCGCCGTCGGCGGCGTGGAAGCGCATGTCGAGCGCGGTGCCGTCGGAGCGCCACAGCAGCACGAACTCGCTGCTGTCGTTCATGCCGAGGGTGAAGCCGTCGTACCAGTAGTGATAGTTGACGGGCATCATGACCGGGCCGGGGTCCTGCCAGCCGCCGTCGCTGTCGAAGCGGCGGTAGTAGATGCCGTTGCCGCTGTGGATCTGGGCGGCGACGATGCCGTTGCCGGCGGCTTGATTGAGGGCGACGTGGGTGCCGTAGAGGGCGTTGATATTAAAGGCCTCGGACTGGGCGGCGGCGACGCCGTTGTCGTCGATGCGGTTGATGAGGGTGGCGCTCGGCGAGACGGTGACGACGGCGTGGCCGAGGGCGTCGATCGCGGCGGTGTGGAACTCCATGTAGGCGCCGGGCTGGGTGATCGCGGTCTGGCTGGTGGCGATCGGCTGGCAGGCGTCGTCGAGGTAGGAGTAGGCGATGCGGTGGTTGGGGTCGCCGCCGTTCTGGTCGTACCAGGTGACGAGCACCTGCTGGGTGTCGCGGGCGATGTGGACCTCCGGGTAGGCGCGGACGAAGTCGGTGTATTGATAGGCGCCGGCCACGAACTCGGGGCGGCGGACGCTGCGGTCGCCGTTGTAGCAGGTCACGAACACCTGGCCGGTCTCGGCGCGCGTGACCACGAGGGCGCCGTCGGCGGCGACGTCGTAGTCGTCGATCGGCTTGGGGAAATTGATGACGACCTCGTCCATGTCGCAGAAGTCGGGGGTGCCGTCGTCGTCGCTGTCGAGGCCGTCGTCGCCGCCGGGGCACGCGTCGGCGCCGTCGCACACGCCGTCGCCGTCGCTGTCGTCGGGGTTGTCGTCGGGGCAGGGGTCACACTCGTCGGGCACGCCGTCGCCGTCGGCGTCGGGGCCGGGCGAGCCGGGGCCGCAGGGCGGGGCCTCGGTGGTGCTGTCGTCGCCGGTGCTGGTGCTGCCGGTGCTGCCGGTGGAAGAGTCGCCGGTGCTCGCGGTCGAGGACGTCGAGGTGCTGTCGCCGGTGTCGGAGGTGTCGGGCGTGCCGGTGGTGGTGGTGGTGGGGTCGGGGCCGCTGGTGAGCGGCGCGGTGGTGCTGGTGGAGTCGGTGGTGGTGCCGGTGCCGTCGGCGCTGCCGTCGGTGGAGGTCGGGAGGTCGGTGGCGCTCGCGGGCTGCGTCGTGGTGCCGGCGGACGAGGAGTCCCCGGACGAGGTGTCGGTGTCGGTGGTGCTCGGGTCGACGGTGGCCGAGTCGCCGCAGGCGGAGAGCGCGATGGCGAGGAGGAGCGGGGGGCGACGCAGGTGCATCGGCAGATTCAAGCCGGGCCCGCGAATGCGGGTCAAGCGCGTGGTGTCCGCGGTCCGGCCGCTCCGCCGCGGACGTTCGCGCGGGTGCAGCGGCGCGCGGGGCGAGGCGGTGACAGGGCGGGACGGCCGGGGTAGCGTGCGCCGCGGTGCTGCCGGTCATCGACATGGGCCCGCTGGGGAGCGGGGGAGCGGGGCGAGCGGAGGTCGTGGCGGCGATCTCCGCGGTGTGCCGCGAGCACGGGTTCTTTTACGTCGTGGGCCACGCGGTGCGTGAGGCGACGCTGGCGCGGCTGGCGGCGGCGAGCGCCCGGTTCTTCGCGCTGCCGGCGGCGGACAAGCTCGAGATCGCCATGGCGCGCGCGGGCCGGGCGTGGCGCGGGTACTTCCCGGTCGGCGGGGAGCTGACCTCGGGGGTGCCGGACAACAAAGAGGGGATCTATTACGGGACCGAGCTGGATGACGAGCATCCGCGCGTGCGCGCGGGGGTGCCGCTGCACGGGCGCAACTTGCATCCGCGGCGGGTGCCGGAGCTGCGGGCGGCCGTCGACGATTATATGCGCGAGGCGACGGAGTCCGCGCATTCGTTGATGGCCGCGATCGCGGCGGGGCTCGGACTGCCGGACGACTACTTTGTATTAAATTACACGCGCGAGCCGACGGTGCTGTTTCGCATCTTTAATTATCCGCCTCCGCCTCCGCCTCCGTCGGGGTGTGAAGATTCGTGGGGGGTCGGGGAGCACACCGATTATGGGCTCTTGACCTTGCTGGCGCAGGACGACGTCGGCGGGCTCGAGGTGCGGACGCCGCGGGGGTGGATCTCGGCGCCGCCGGTGCCGGGCGCGCTGGTCTGTAATTTGGGCGACATGCTGGATCGGCTGACGGGCGGGTGGTACCGCTCGACGCCGCATCGCGTGCGCAACGCGAGCGGGCGCTCGCGGCTGGCGTTCCCGCTGTTCTTCGACCCGGACTTCGACGCCGAGGTGCGGCCGCTGCCGCGGCTGGCCAGCGGGGTCGACGACGACGCGGCCTCGCGCTGGGACCGGGCCAGCGTGCACGCGTTTCATGGCACCTACGGCGAATACCTATTAAACAAGGTGGCGCGGGTGTTCCCCGAATTGGCGGCGGATCATTCGCGGTAGAACACGTCGGTGCGCAGCACGTGCTTGACGCCGCGGGTGACGGCGCGGCCCTCGTGCAGGACCATGTGCTGGAACAGCAGGGCGCGGCCGCGGCGGGGCACGATGATTTTATTGAGGTCGAGGAAGGCGGTCTCGCCGCCCTCGCAGCCGTCGTCGAGGTAGATCATCAGGGTCAGGAGGCTGCGCTCGCCGGGGGCGCCGGGGTACGACTGGTCGCCGTGCGGGCCGAAGTACTCGCCGACGCGGTAGCGATAGCAGCGCATGCGCTGCTTCAGGCCGGTGAGGCGCAGGCCCATGAGGCGCTCCGGGAGGTCGGGGCGCAGGCGTTCGAACAGCGCGGCGGCGAGGGCGGGGTCGTCGACGAGGGCGAGCTCGTTGTTGCGGACGCGGCGGTCGACCGCGCGGCCGTCGGCGCGGTTGACGGTGGCGGGCAGCCAGGGGCCGGGCGCGAGGCGGGTCAGCAGGTCCTCGCAGGCGGCGGGCGCGAGCGCGTCGTCGACGGTCCACACGAGCGGGTGGGAGAAGTCGAAGTGGCCGGCGAACATCCGGGCAGTATACGGCGGCGGTCAGCGCGGGGGCGCGGCGGGGGCGCGCAGGCGGCGGGCGGTGGCCTCGACCGCGCGCAGGACGCGGAGGAAGTTGGCGCCGGCGAGCTTGCCGAGCTCCTCGTCGGACCAGCCGCGGCGGGCGAGCTCGGCGAGCAGGGCGGGGAAGGTCGAGACGTCCTCCAGGCCCTCGGGCACCGCCACCATGCCGTCGAAGTCGGAGCCGAGGCCGACGTGGTCGACGCCGGCGACGCGGCGGACGTGCTCGATGTGGTCGGCGACATGGGCGAGCGTGGCGCGCGGGGACTCGCCCTTCTTCCGGTCGGCGGCGGCCCGGGACACGAAGCCGGGCACGAACGCGACCATGACGAGGCCGCCGTTGGCGGGCAGGCGGCGCAGCACGTCGTCGGGCACGTTGCGCGGGACGTCCGTGAGGGCGCGGGCCGACGAGTGGGTGAACACCACGGGGGCCGCGCTGACGCGCAGGGCGTCGTCCATGGTCGCGTCGCTGACGTGCGAGAGGTCGACGAGCATGCCGAGGCGGTTCATCTCGCGCACGACGTCCTCGCCGAACGACGTGAGGCCGCCGTGGCGCGGGGGCTGGCCGGCGGCGTCGGCCCAGCGGGTGCTGGCGGTGTGGGTGAGGGTCATCGCGCGCGCGCCGAGGGCGTGGTAGGTGCGCAGCAGGGCCAGCGAGTCGTCGATGACGTGGCCGCCCTCGAGCGCGAGCAGGCCGGCGACGCGGCCGTGGCGGAACTCGTGCTCGAGCTCGTCGGCGGTGAGCACGAGGCCGAGGGACTCGGGGTAGCGGGCGATGACCTCGCGGGCGAGGTCGAACTGCTCGAGCTGGGTGCGGACGAATAGGTGCCTGGGGCCGTCGGCGGGCACGTAGAGCGACCACAGCTGGGCGCCGACGCGGCCGGTCTTCAGGCGCGCGAGGTCGGTGTGGCCGGGGGCGCGGGCGCGGAGGTCGTAGCCGGCGGGGCCGAGCTTCGACTCGCGGATGGCCCACGCGAGGTCGTTGTGGCCGTCGACGAGCGGGGTGCGGGCGAGCACGGCGGCGACGCGCTCGGCGACCGTCGCGGGCGCGGCGGGGCCGGGTTGCGCGAGCGCGGCGACGAGGGCGAGGGCGACGAGCACCACGGGCGACGTTACGGGAGTTGCGGGCGCGGGGGAACCGTCAGTCCCACACGATCGCGTGGCCGGGCGGGAGCTGGAGCGCGGCGGCCGTGGCGTCCTGCAATTGTTTGCGGGCGGCCGGGTCGGCGCTGCGGTAGCGGACGTCGACCTCGACGCAGCGACGGCGGTCGTGGTGGACGATCGCGGCGCGCTCGACGGTGCTGCGGATGTCGACCACGTCGGTGAGCGGGACGGGGCCGGACGGGCCGGGCAGGGCGAGGCCGCGGGCCCGCTCGGCGAGGGCGGCGGGATCGCCGGGGACCGACCCGCCGTCGCCGATGCGGAGGATCACCGGGGTGGTGACCGCGGCCTCGTGGAGGCCGCCGACGGGCAGCTCGCCGAGCAGGGCGGCGACCACGTCGCGGACGGGGGCCGGCTGCAGGCCGCGGTCGGCGAGGCGGTCCCGCCGCAGCGTGAGCGCGAGCTCGCCGGCGCGGTCGTCTCGGACGTCGGCGAGGGCGACGCCGGGCGTCTCGCGGGCGAGCGCGACGAAGCGGGCGGCGAGCTCGGCGTCGACGTCGAGGTCGGGGCCGGTGACGCGGACGACGTGGTGGGTGGGGTCGTCGAAGGCGTCGGCGACGGTGCCGCTGGCGAGGTGCGAGACCCCGGGCGGGAGCGACAGCGCGGGCGCGGGGTCGGCGAACACGAACAGGTCGGCGAGCAGGCGGGTGGCTCCGGGCTCGCGCGGGCCGACCTGCAGCACGGCGGGGGCGGCGAGGGCGGGGAGGCGGCGGGCGAGGTCGGTGACTGCGACGTCGCCGGCGCCGTCGAGCGCGAGGGCGAGGCGGTGCGGCGGCGGGTCGGGGACCTCGAGGGTGACGCCGGGCGGGAGGGCGGCGGCGCGGGCCGTGAGGGCGCCGCGTACGGCGGCGGTGAACTCGTCGGGCCGGGCGCCGCGCGCGGCGTACACGGCGGCGAGCACGACGGGGGCGCCGTCGAGTCGGACGGCGTCGCAGGCGGGCGCGCGGGCGGTGGCGGCGATCGTCGCGAGGTCGCGCAGGCGCACGCCGATGTCGCCCTCGCGGACGACGAGCTCGGCGAGCGCGCCGACGTCGCCCGGGGCGCCGCGCACGACGGCGCCGGGCAGGCGGGCGCTCGCGGGGGCGAGGTCGCGGCGGAGGGTCGCGATGATGTCGAGGATCGAGACGCCGTAAGCGCCGAGGCGGGACGGGTCGAGCTGGATCTCGAGCTGCGCGTCGCGGCCGCCGCAGGCGATCACGTCGGCGACGCCGGGGGTCCGGAGCGCGTGGTCGCGGAGCTCGTCGGCGAGGCGGCGCACGGCGACGGCGTCGAGCTCGGCGCTGTGCAGGGTGAACACGAGGGCGGCGTGCGGGTGGGGATCGGCGGCCAGCATCGGCGGGCTCACCGACGCGGGCAGCTCGCGCTGGACGGCCTGCAGGCGCTCGTACGCGGCCACGCGGGCGGCGTTCACGTCGGCGCGGGCGGGCAGCTCGAGGGTCAGCTCGAGGCGGCCGGGGCGCGAGACGCTGCGGCTGCCGACGAGCCCGGGGATGTCGGCGAGGGCGCGCTCGAGTGGTTCGGCGAGGGCGCGCTCGACCTCCTCGACGGCGGCGCCGGGGTACTCGGCGTGCACCGAGATCCGCACCGGCGGCGGCGGCACGATCGGCGCGGCGGGCACGGCGGGCGCCGCGACCGGGGCCGCGGGGCGCTCGGGCGGGGCGGTGCAGGCGAGCAGGAGGGCGAGGGGAGCGGCGCGGTGCAGGGCCCGGAGCGCGAGCATGGGTCGATTGAAGCACAACCCGGCGCGCGCGGTCGCGGATCGTCCGCGGCTCCCGGGTTCGTTGTCGGGGAGGACGTGGACGTCGAGGCGGGGTTCGCCGGGGCTCGTCACAGGCAGTGGATGGGCAGGTGGAACTCGGAGCAGGCGGTCGAGATGTCGGCGTAGCCCTCGGAGGGGGCGGGGCCGAAGCAATGCTCGTACTGCTCCTTCCAGGTGCCGCCGGGCTCGAGGTCGGTGAAGCCGCCATTGTAGTGCATCCACACGTCGACGGGGTAATCCGCGCTGTGGTTGTGGTACTCGAGCTTCAGCTGCTGGCCGGGCTGGACGGTGAACGACTCGGGGTCGACGGTCATGTCGCAGGTGTTGCTGACCATGATGTGCACGTGCGCGGTCACCCGCTCGGGGACGCACGCGGCGTCGGCGAGCACGTATCCGGGCGAGCACTCGCCGGCGGGCACGCAGGTGCCGTCGCCGCCGTCGTGGGTGCCGGCGCAGTCGGGGGTGAGACCGTCGTCGCAGGCCTCGCCGGGCTCGACGACCGCGTCGCCGCAGACGGCCGCGGCGGAGGTCGACGAGCCGTCGCCGGCGGTGGTCGCGGCGGAGCTCGTCGAGGACGTCGAGGTCGAGCCTGTCGAGGTCGAGCCTGTCGAGGTGGAGTCGTCGGACGCGGCGGTGGCGTCGGCGCCGGTGGACCCGGCGGAGGAGGTGGTGAGGTCGCCGGCGCCGGTGGTGGCGGCCGCGCTGCCGGTCTCGCCGGTGGGCGCGGGCGCGGCGGTGGTGTCGCCGGCGGACGCCTCGGCGTCGGTGGCGGTGGCGCCGGCGCTGACCGTGGTCAGCGACGCGGTGGCGGTGGCGGTGGAGCCAGAGTTGCCGCAGGCGAGCAGGGTGGAGGCGAGGAACGCCGAGAGACGGTACATGACGGCGCGTAAGGTACTACTGTGCGGGGTCGCGCGACAGACGATGCGACGGATTTGCCAGCCATGGGCTCCGGAATTTCACGGCGCTCGCGCGGGGGGTGCGTGTCAAAGACAGGGCAACGATCATGTTGTTCGCTGCATGTACGAGGGTCACGAGGGTTGTCCGCCGCACGCTGGAGCTGGGCGCCTGCCTGGCGGTCGCAGGCGTCGGCGGAGCGGCGGAGGCGGCGGCGAAGTGCGAGCGCTCGCTCGAGGTGCTGGCCGCGGGCAAGGCGACGGGCAGCGTGTGCGCCGACGAGGCGAGCGAGCGCGGGCTGACGGCGGTCGACCTCGGCGACGAGTGGACGCCGTTCGCGCTGGCGGGCGCGGCCCAGGCCGTGGGCCACGCGCCGCCGGCCTACGCGGCGACGTACGTGCGGCTGGCGGGCGAGAAGTTCGAGGCCGGGTCGATCGAGGAGGAGGACCGCGCGCTCGAGCTCTATGGCATCTCGCCGAACTTCCACGTGGTGCTCGCGCGCATGGACGACGAGCAGCGCCACCGCTGCCACGACGCCGTGGCCGACGAGGCGCTGGCCACCGGCGGGGTGATGCGGTGGGAGAAGCGGGCCACCGGGGACAGCCGTGACGCGGCGCTGGGGCGCCTGCGCGGGCTGGTCGCGGCGGCGATGCGGCGCGGCGGGCACGCCTCGCGCGAGGCGCTGGTCGCGGCCGAGCCGCGCTTCAAGAAGACGGTCGGCGAGCTCGAGCAGGCGGAGGCGCGGGCCGGCACGATCGCGGGGCTGCAGGCGCACCTGGTGTGCGAGGGGCTGATGAGCGCGCAGAGCCGCAGCCGCGGGTACTTCGACTGGACGACCTCGGAGGCGCTGCGCGCCTATCAGCGGCGCCACTGGATCGTCGCCACCGGCGAGGTCGACGCGGAGACGCGGGAGGCCATGGCCGGGGACTCGCGGGAGCTCGAGCTGCGGCTGGCGCTGCGGGTGCTGCGCCAGCGGGTGGCCGACGCGGCCGGCCTGATCGAGGACGGGTCGGCGCGCGCCGAGTGGGGCACGGTGCTCGGGCGCACGCTCGACGGGCCGGAGATGCGCTACCAGGGCGACTATCCGGCGCTCGAGCACGGCGCGCCGGACCTGATCTCGCGGGCGACGGAGGCGGCCGCGGCGGCGCTCGGCTGGCGAGATTTTACTAGCGTGCGCGCCTCGCTGCGCGCCCGCCTGGCGGCCGAGGAGCCGCGGGTGGCGATCAAGCTGCCGCCGGCGCCGGCGTACCACCGCGAGGGCGTGGAGCTGCGGGCGGTGATCGACCGCGGCGAGGTGTCCTACGACGCGCCTCGCGGCAAGCACGCGCGGCGGGTGACGAACCGGCGCCCGATGCTGATCGTGTACGCGAAGCACGGCGACCGCGAGACGGCGCTGGTGCGCTGGCCGACGACCATCGGCGGGTGGCAGGACGAGAAGCTCGGCAACGGGGCGGTGGTCAAGAAGTTCAAGGCGTCGGACATCGGGCCGCGGGTGTGGCGCGACCTGGTGGTGTCGCCGGTGTGGTTCGCGCCGAAGTCGACGCCCGACCGCGAGCTGGTGCGCGCCCGCAACGGCAAGTGGGAGCTGAAGCAGGAGCTGCTCGGGCCGGGCTACCGCTCGGCCTACGGCCTGGCGATGCTCATCCACCACCTGGTGACCAGCGACGGGAAGCTGCACGACCGGGCCATCCGCACCCACGGGTCGGTGAACTACCCGTCGATCTCCCGCGGCGACAGCCACGGCTGCCACCGCACGTACAATCATCAGATCCTCGGGCTCACGTCGTTCCTGCTGCGCCACCACGACTACAAGATCAAAGGGGCGCTCGAGGAGCGGTACGTGCGCAAGGTCCGACACAAGCGCAGCAGCTTCACGGCCCGTCGCGACGACCGCGGGTTTTATATCGAGCTGACCCCGCCCGTGCCGGTCGAGGTGCTCGCGGGCGAGAACGTCGGGAAGCGCAAGAAGCCGAGCAAAGCGGCGCTGTACAGCCGGCGCTGAAGTGCGCCTGGCGGGGCCGTCAGTGGTGGCTCCGCGACAGGAGCAGGTCGCCGGAATCTTCCACCGATCCGTCGTCGTCGCGCAGGATGTAAGAGCATTCCGTGGCGAAAGAAATGTCTTTGACGATACAGTCGATTGCCCAGGGGATGTGAACCTCGAGCGCCTGTCCGGTCGTCAGGGTGAAGACCGCGAACGATCGTCCGCGCGGCGGATGGGCGGTCGGCTCGAGGAGGAGTATCGGCTCGACGAGGTTGTCGAGCTCGATATCTACTCCTTCTGGCTCCTGGGGTTGCGTCGAATGATCGGACTTCACAGCTGCTCCACCTGGGGGCCAGGGGAAAATCCTCCATCTGGCCGGCTTTTACGCTGCCCCTGGCTCGCCACGTGGCGGGTGCATTGCAAGCGCGGAGGTCCGTCGCCCAGATCGCCAAGCAGGTCCGTCCGCTGCTCGAGCGAGACGTGGAATGGGTGGACGCCGAGATCGCAAAGGGGAAGACGATCGTCGGTCTCCTCAAAGAGCTGAGCGCCGCGGGGCCGGATACCTGATCCCTGGAGGGACCTTCGCAATCATGTATTTACGCGGGCACGGCTTTACCGCGTGGGTTTGGTGATCGGGGCGGCGGGTTTGCGGCGGTGTTTGTCCCTGTCGATCATCTCGCGCGGGGGGAACACGGCGAGGGCGGCGCCCGCGACCGTGGGGGAGGGGTCGTTCTGCAGGGTCGCGAGGCGGACCAGGCGCTCGGGGGACCAGCCGCGCTCGGGGCCGGCGTCGCGGACGAGGGCGGTGAGGGCCACGCGGCGGGCGTCGGGGGCGGGGCTTTTAATTAGTCGCTCGGTGAAGGGCTCGAGGAGGTCGAGGCGGACGGCGGCGACGGCGGCGTGGCAGACGGCGAGGGCGTCGGCGGTGAGGGCGGCGGACCCGGCGAGCTCGCTGATGTAGTCGGCGAGCTCGGCGGGCTGCATGGCCGCGGCGGCGCAGCGCAGGCGCAGGGCCAGCCAGCGGGGGTCGGGGGCGAGGACCTGCTCGGCGGCGCGGGCGGCCTGGACCCACGAGGCGCGCGACTGGATCTGCACCGATAGCAGGCCGTCGACGGCGCGGTGGAGGCAGCGCGCGTCGGCGAGGGCGCGGGACAGCAGCTCGGGCAGCAGCAGCAGGTCGTGCTCGGTGCTGCGGTGGAGGATGGCGAGGGCGGCGGCGCGGACCTCGTCGTCGTAGGGGGAGATCAGGCGCTCGCTGCAGGCGCGCAGGAACGTGCGCTCGGGGTCGCTGACGGCCAGGACGGCGGCGCGCTGCAGCAGGTCGATGCGGGCCTCGGGCTCGGGGCGCTCCAGCACCTTGCCGAGCAGGCCCGAGAGGCGGCGGTCGGACTCGGGGGTCAGGCGGTCGGCCGGGATGTCGCCGAGCCGCGAGGCCATCACCCAGTCGGGGCCGGACACCGAGCGGGCGTAGACGGCCCAGGTCGGCTCGCGGTCGAGGTGGTCCCACAGCGCGCGCAGCATGGCGATGCGGACGTCGCGGTGGAGGTCGGTGGCGTCGAGGCCGATGAGGTACTCGTAGGCGGCGTCGATGCGCAGCTCGCCGAGCAGGCGCACGACCTCCTTGGCGACGGTGACCTTGCGCAGGGGGACCTCGCCGAGCAGGTGGAGGGCGGCGCGCGGGAGCATGTCGCCGAGGGCGCGGCGCAGGCCGTAGATGGCGATGCGGGCGCGGGCGTCGTCGAGGCACTGGATGAGGGTGGGCACGCCCTGGCCGCGGTCGCAGCGGCCCATGACGCGGATGGCCTTCTCCTGGACCGCGGGGCGGGGGTCGACGGCGGCGCCGGTGAGGGTGTCCATGGGCGCGGAGTCCATGGCGGCGAGCACTCCGAGGCAGTACCAGATCGTCGGGGTGTCGCGGTCCTTGTCGCGGACGATGTGCGAGAGGCTGTCGGCGAAGGCGGCGTTCTGCGCCGGCGTCCAGCGGAAGAAGCCCTGGCGGAACGGGAGGATCCAGGCGGTCTTGCCGGTCGCGAAGCGGCCGGTGATCACGCGGCTGCCGAGGAACGGGCCGAGCAGGTCCTGGCGGCGGCTGTGCAGGTGCCAGTGGACCACGGGGATGCAGACGTAGGACGCGTCGCGCTTCAGGAGGTCGGGGAGGATGCGGTCGAAGTGCTGCACGGCGCGCACGCGCAGCAGGGTGACGGCCTGGATGACCTCGCCGTCGCGGCCGTGGCCGCGGGCGATGGTCTCGAGCGCGGCGGCGATCTCCTGGTGGACCGGCGGCTGGCGCGTGCCGGGGCGCTCCTTGCGGGCGGCGAGCATGAGCACGGTGCCCTGCCAGCCCTTGTCGAGCCAGCGGCGCAGGGTGGTCGGGAGCAGCCTCTCGTAGCGGGGGACGTCGTGGCGGGCGAACAGCTCGACGATCGCGTAGGCGGGGCCGCTCCACGGGGTCGCGGCGGCGACGTCGGCGAGCAGGTCGCACAGGCCGGGCACGAGGGTGACGCGGGCCTCGAGGCTCGAGGCGAGGGCGACGAGGTTGTTCACGCGCTCCTGCTTCGACCACAGCCTGGCGATCTTCAGCAGGTGGGGGGCGGCGACGCGGATGTCGTCGTCGCTGAGGTGGACGCCGAGGCGGGCGTCGTAGATGTTGCCGCGCTCCTTCAAGAATGTGCCGAGCCAGGTCGCGCCGGCGGCGGGGTCGAGGTGGAAGGTGCGGACGATCAGCGACTCGGCGGCGATGGCTGTCCCGTGGGACAGGTCGCCGGCGTCGAGCGCGTCGCGCACGACCTGGCCGATCACGGCGACGTGGTCCTTGCGCCACACGCCGCGCGGCCAGGCAACGAGGGCGCGCAGCATGATCGAGCGCACGGGGTCCTGCTCGTTCTTGCGGGCGGTGACCATGGCCAGGGCCTTGTCGGCGAGCTCCGCCTCGCGCGGGCGCAGGCCGGGGATCGCCAGCATGGTGTCGAGGGCGAGGCCGCGGACGCCGCCCTCGGGGTAGCCGAGGAAGGCCCTAATTTCGGCGAGGGCCTCGTCCCACGGGAGGTAGCGGGCGTAGACCATGCGCTCCATCGGGCGGGTGCCGAGGGCGACGACGTCGTGGAGGTGTCGCCGGGCCTCGCGCTCGCGCAGGTCCTCGGGCAGCAGGGCGACGGTGCCGCTGGCGATGACGCCGTCGCCGTTGCGGGCGGCCACGGACCAGCGCTCGTGGGCGGCGAGCCGGCGCTCGCCCGCGAGCCTGCCGAGCAGGGTAAAGCCCCAGATGGGGTGCTCCTTCAGGACCTCGCACCAGGCGGCGAGCACGGCGGCGATCTGCGGCTCGTCGAGGAGGGCGATCAGATCGTCGGCGCGGCCGAGCAGGTTGGGGTTGCGGAGGATGACGCGCCCGAGCTCCGCGGGGGTGAAGGCGGCCGCGGAGCGGGCGAACGGCGCGCCGCCGGGGCGGAGGTCGTGGCGCTCGATGACCGCGAGGGTGGCGGACGGGCGGCGGCGGCCGGTCTGGTGCAGGAGCGCGGCCTGGCTGTAGATCTTGCGGGCGAACAGGAGGTCGAACAGCTCGAGGGCCTCGTCGGGCGCGCCCTCGGCGATGGCCCGGCTGTGGGCCGCGATGAGCTGGCGGGTGACGGGGTCGGGCTCGCCGGGGACGGCGCGCAGGCGGTCGGAGAGCTCGCCGCCGAGGGCCGCGGGGGCGCTGCGGGCCAGGCGGGACCAGAACACTTGCGAGGGCCGCGCGAGCGCGCGGCCCAGGTGACGCCTCACGCCGGCCGGCGTGGCCCAGGGGACGATGTCGGCGAAGTCGTGGAGGCCGGGGTGACCGGCGAGCCAGTCGAGGTAGCGGTCGACGACGTCGCGGCGCTTGCGGATGGCGAGGGCGCGCAGCAGCGGGCGCTCGCGCCGGAGGGTGTAGGCGATCTTCAGGGCCTCGAGGGCCTCGGCGTCGTCGCAGACCCGCGGGACGAGGGTGAAGGCGAGGCTGCGGAGCGAACGCGCGACGTCCTCGGTGAAGCGCAGCAGGCGTCTGCCGTCGCGCAGGGTGTGCTGGGCGAGCAGGGCGAGGCGGCGGTCGAACACGTCGCCGTCGGTGAGCTCGTCGATGGCGGCGAGGGCGTCGGGGTCGGTGCGGGCGCGGGTGCCGAGCTCGAGCATGCGCTCCAGGCGGCCGATGTGGTGGGTGGCGAGGAGCTCGGCGCGCAGCTTCGAGGACAGGGACATGCGGCACCACGATCGGCGAAAGCGAGGCGCATGGCCAGGGGTCTTCGAGGGCGAGCGCGCGGGGCCCCCGCGGAGGGGGGCGCGGGCGCGAGCGGCGGGGCGGCTCGTCGCACACGAAGGGTTCGAATCGCGTGCGGCCACGAGAGGTGCGCCTGCCGGTCGTTCGCGCTGCTCAGAGCTCGAGGTCGTCGTGGTCGACGATGACCTGCTGGAACTTGCGGCGGAGGGCGGCCTGGTCGTGGTCGGGGGTCTCGGCCTCGAACAGCAAGGTGCGCAGCTTGCCGACGCACTCGCTGGCGCGGGTGAGGCGGTCGGGGCGGACGAGCACCGGTTGAAGGCCGCCGCTGAGGGTGGCGACGAGGGTGCACAGCGAGGCGATCGCGCAGGTGACGCGCCAGTCGTCGGCGACGACGGGGTCGTCGGTGAGGCTCGACATGCCGGCGAAGAACGTGGCCAGCGCGGCGGCCACGAGCGCGACGAGGGTGAGGCGCAGGGCGGTCGACTGCAGGCGCGCGCGACGAGCGGCGGCGGTCTCGAGGCTGCGGCGGATCAGGGGCGCGAGCGGCGGGTGGGGGGTCTGCGGGTCCATCGTGTCCTCGGGCGGCGAAGCAGAGATCAGGCGAGCGCCGCGCCCGGAGCGGGCGCGGCGGCGAGGTGAGCGGCGGCGCCGCGGGCGGTCAGCTCAGGGCGTAGTCGAAGGTGACCTGGTAGGTCCCGCCGAACGCGGAGAACTGGGCGACCTGGTCGGCGGTGTCCTTCTTGCCGCCGTCGAACAGGGAGGATGCCGAATCGAGCGAGATGGCGGCGGCGAACACCGGGAAGGCCTCGTCGCCGACGAGCCGGCCGACCGCGCCGATCAGCAGGCCGATGGCGGCGGGCACCAGAGTGACCGCGAGGGCGATGAGGGCGGTGAACTTCTTCTCGTCGTCGAGGCCGGTGAGGAACTCCTGGACCTTGTCGACGACCTTGTCCTCGACGAGGGCCTGGATGGTCTTCAGGAGGGTGACGAGCTTGTCGGGGTTGCCGAGGTCCTTCTCGACCAGCAGCATCGAGACGTTGAACACGCGGGGGAACGGGAGGGAGTCGCGCAGGTTGAAGCTGGCGAGGGTGAGGTCGAGGTTGCGGGAGTCGCCGGCCTTGAACTTGCCGAGGGCGACGGGCGCGGTGGTGCCGGCGTCGGTCGGGGTGCCGAAGGTGTTGTCGCCCGACAGCGGGATCACGCTGGCCTGACCGCCGAGCAGCATCTCGTCCTTGCCGAGCTCGCTGGTGTCGTTGACGCACTTGATCTTCTGCACGCGCAGGGTGAGCTTCGAGGCGGGGGCGGCGGCCGCGGCGGGCACGGGGCGGGGCTCGCCGACGAGGGCGGCGAGCGAGGTGACGCGCTTCGGGGTGGCCGCGGCGCCGCCGGCCAGCTTGGCGCCGGCGCCGAGGAGGGCGTCGCGGGTGCGGGCGGGCAGCTGGTCGGCGGCCTGGGCGATCGCGCGGGCGCGGGCGCCGGCGGGGGTCTTGCCCTGCTTCACGCTGGCGAACACGCCGGCCAGCTCGTTGCGCGCGTCGGCGACGATGGCGTCGAGGAGCTGCTTGACGTCGGCGTGGGCGATCGGCTGGGCGCTGGTCTTGAGGAGGATGGAGTTGCTCATGGCGGATACCTGGTCCTGTCGTTGCGATGCTGTGGGCACGAGCCGCCCGGACGCGCCTCGTGCGAGGGCGTGGCCGCGGCCGCGTCGGGCGGCCGGGGTCCGCGACCGGGTCGGTCGTGGTTCGCCGGGAAAGTGATGCCGGGGCCGCCGGTAATTTCGTGGCCTGGCTATGCCAGCCATTGCCCGCGCCAATGATCCACGGCGCGCGCGCGGACCCGACCGCGACGCGACGTCAGGCGGTCCGCCGCAGACCGTCGGAGGCGCGCGTCGCTTCGCCGTGTCCGGATGGCGGATTCATGTGCGGTCGGGACCGACGATGCGAAGACCAGCGAGACGAGGACCGAGACCAGGAAGTGAGCCGGCGTCGGTCGGCGAGACCCGCCGGTCAGGCGGTGAACACCTCGACGACGACGCCGGCGGCGCGGGCGAGCTCGGCGATGTGCTTCGAACCTCTGCTGGCGGCGATGTCGGGGTGGAACACGAGCACGAGCTCGGCGCCGCGGGCGAGCATGCGGACGTTGAGGCCCTTCCAGGCGGCTCTGCGATAGCGGCGGGCGTCGTCGGCGGTCTTGGCCATGGGCACGACGATGTGGCCGAGGCGAGCGGCGACGCTGCCGGCGAGGGCGTCGGCGCCGGGGCTGTCGCCGTGGATCACGACGCTGCCGGCGGGGAGCTTTAAGAGTTCGCGTTCGATGGCGGCGGCGTCGGTCCACGCGACGGCGCCGGCGACGATGACGATCATCGAGCGATGGTACGGCGACGCTGCGGGTGCGCGTGGATGGTGACGGATATGTGCGCAATCGAGCGTGCAGACTCGTACGCACGGGGACCTGTGGGCAGTGTCCGGGACGCTGGGGGCCTTGTCCCCCTGAACGAGGAGGCGCGCATGTGCACGGAATCACCGGGCGTCTCGGGGGCGGGGCGCGGTCCTTGGCAGGCGACGAACTCGCTCCTACCGTTCGCCGATGGCGCTCCGGTCCACAGTTTCAGGCTTCGTGGTGTGCGTGTGCATGGTCGGCTGCGGCGACAACGCGGACGAGATGAGCGGGGGGACGAGCTCGACGGGGATGACGCCGACGGAGGCGGGGCCGACGGGCGACCCGACGGCGCCGCCGACGTCGTCGACGAACGAGCCCGACCCGACCATGGGCACGACGCCGCCGACGACCGGGGATCCGACGACGGAGGACCCGACGACGGGCGGGCCGCTGGTGTACTCGATGCAGCCGAGCAAGGGCGGGCCGATCGCCGCCAACCCGCAGGCCGACACCCTGGCGGTCGCCAACAAGGGCACCGACGACGTCACGCTGTTCGCCATCGCCGAGGGCGTCGACCCGGTCGAGCGGGCGCGCATCGCCGTCGGCGACGAGCCGGTGTCGGTGAGCTGGAGCCCCGACGGGCACACGCTGTACGTGGTGAGCCGCGGCTCGTCGCAGGTGCACCGGGTGCTGGCGGCGGACGGCGGCAGCCCGACGGCGGCGACGGCGGTGCTGGTCGGCAGCGAGCCGATCCAGGGCGCGCTGTCGCCGGGCGGCAGCAAGCTGTACGTGAGCAACTGGGTCGACGGCACGCTGAGCATTATTCAGACGTCGACGATGACGCTGGTCAACAGCGTGCAGCTGGGCGGCAACCCGTACGCGGTGTGCGTGACGAACGACGCCGACATGGACGAGGGTGACGAGACCATCTTCGTCACCGACTTCTTCGGGCGACCGCGGGCGGGCTCGAAGGAGGGTTTCGACGACGCGGCCGAGGGGCGGGTGTTCAAGGTCAACAGCGGCGACTACTCGGTGGCGACGACCACGCTGGCGCCGCTGCTCGAGGCGGGCATCGCGGCGACGCCGGGCACGGGGGTGTACCCCAACCAGCTGAACTCGTGCGCGATCAACATGAACCACGTGTATGTGACGGCGGTCGGGGCCTCGCCGAAGGCGTTCATGACGCTGACCGACTTTCATCAGAACGTGCAGGGGCTGGTGCACGCGATCGACCTGGCGACGGGGCAGGAGGACCAGGCGCGCACGGTCAACTTAAACGCGCTGCTCGACGTGCTGACGCCGCCGAAGCGCTTCGTGGCGATCCCCAACGACATCGCGTTCGCGCCGAACAGCGACTTCGCGTACTTCACGTCGCTGGCGTCGGACAGCCTGCAGCGGGTCGACTACTCGGTGGTGCCGATCGTGGCGGGGGCGCCGTCGGGCACCAACTTCTTGCAGGCCGGCAAGTCGCCGACCGGGGTGGCGATCGTCGAGAAGACGGCCTACGTGTACAACGAGGTCGCGCGCACGATCAGCGTGATCGACCTGGCCACGCAGACGACCAGGGTGGCGGACATCGTCTCGGCGCTGCAGCCGGGCAACCTGACCGAGGTCGAGATCCTCAAAGGGCAGCGGTTCTTCGAGACCGGGCTGGCGCGCTGGTCGACCAACGGCTGGGTGTCGTGCGCGGCCTGCCACCCCAACGGCGGGACCGACAACGTGACGTGGTCGTTCCCCGCGGGGCCGCGGCAGTCGTCGGACCTGTCGGCGACGTTCAACGCCAACGGGTCGGTGCAGCGGATTTTAAACTGGACGGCGATCTTCGACGAGGTCCACGACTTCGAATTGAACACCCGCGGGGTCGCCAACGGGACCGGGGCGATCGTCAGCGACGCGGCGCTCAACATGGACGGCACGCCGAACGCGGCGGCGCGCATCGACATCGTCGGCCCGGGCGGGACCGGCGACCCGCAGAACGCCTTCAATAAGGGGTCGGCGGCGGCGGTGGCGGCCAGCGGGGCGACGCCCGAGGACTGGGACGCGATCGAGGCGTACATCCGCTCGATCCGCGCGCCGCGGCGGCGCACCGTGCTGGACGGCGACCCGGTGGCGGGGCGCGGGGTGTTCCTCGAGGGCAACTGTCAGTACTGCCACGGCGGGCCGCTGTGGACGCTGTCCGAGCGCTACTACACGCCGCTGCTCGACGCCGACGCGAGCGCGGTGACGCTGGCGGCCGCGGGCGTGCAGAGCATCGGCATGGTCCGGCCCGACCAGGTCGCCAACCCCGACGTCAACCTGATGACGGTGATCCAGAACGACGCCAACGGGGCGCCGCACCGCCACACGTGCGTGGTCCGCAAGGTCGGCACGTTCGACGCGGACGGGCCGCAGGGGCGCGGGGCCGACGAGCTGCGGCAGAACGACATGCCGGCGCAGGGGGTCGACGGCTACAACGTGCCGTCGCTGCTCGGCATGGCGACCGGGGCGCCGTACCTGCACAACGGGGCGGCGGCGACGCTCGAGGAGCTGCTGAGCAGCAATTTCCAGGGCCACTTCACCGCGGGCAACCAGGTGTTCGCGCCGACCGAGCAGGAGAAGAAGGACCTGATCGCGTTCATACTCTCGATCGACGACGCGGCCGACCAGATCGGCGTGCCGGCGGAGCAGCGGTTCTGCCCGGCGGGCTTCGCCCCGCCGAAGGACTGAGGCCGCGGGGGCAGGCGCGTGCGCGTCGAGCAGGGCGTGTGGGGGGAGCGGGCACGCTGCTGCTGGCGTCGGACGGTCTGGTGAATTACGCGCCGATGCGGCGCATCGTCGAGCTCACGCGAGACGGCGGGTGGGACGGGCTGGCGGCGCGGCTGTGTGAGCTCGTCCGCCTGCGCTCGGGGGCGCTGCCCGACGACGTCGCGGTGGTGCTGGCGCGTGTTTGACTGCGGTCGGCGGACCTCGCTCCGGCGTCGCGGTTGACAGGGGGTGCGGTTCGCGGTGTTTTCGCGGCATGGCCGTGCGTGTGTCGCCGTTCGTGCTCGTGTTCTTGATCCCCGGGTCCGTGGCGGCGGCGCCGGTGTGGGTGGCCGACATGGAGGGCGGCGACCTGTCGCAGTGGAGCGGGGTGCTCAACGAGACCATCGACGGCATGACCTACGCGCAGGTGTCGGGCGAGCAGGCCGCGGAGGGCATGATGGCGGCGAAGATCGAGCTGCACAACGACGCGGTGTGGCCCAACGGTTTAAAGAGGGTGGAGCTGAACCATAGCCCGGCGATGGGGCGCACGGCCGAGGGGGCGGCGCTGTTCTTCGCGTGGAGCTTCTATCTGCCGGACACGCTGACGGTCGATCCGTCGCAGCAGATCGGGTACTGGGAGTCGAACAACAGCTATCAGCAGATGATGGCGTTCGAGGTCTCGGGCGAGCGCATGAGCTTCTCGACGCGCCAGCCGAACAACGTGGTCCAGTGGGAGCAGGAGGGCGTGGCGACCGCGGGGGTGTGGCACCGCGTCGCCATGCGCGTGCTGTGGTCGAAGGACCCGGCGGTCGGCACCGTCGACGTGTGGTTCGACGGCGTGCAGGTGGTGACGGCGGCGGCGGCGAAGACGCTGGCCGACGACAACCCGCACTTCACGCAGGTCGGGCTGCTGCGCGGGCAGGTCGAGTTCATGGACGTGCCGACGATCTACATCGACGACGCGGTCGAGGGCGACAACCTCGAGGACGTGCACCCCGAGCCGCCGCTGCCGCCGGGCGAGACGACGACCGACGGCGAGACGGGGGTCGGCAGCAGCGGCGCGAGCGAGACGGGCGTCGGCGAGGGCAGCGGCGGCGGCGAGACGGGCATCGGCAGCAGCGGCGCGGGCGAGACGGGCGGGCCGCTGCCCGGCGCGACGACGGGCGGTGTGACGAGCGCGCCGACGAGCGGAGGCGAGGAGCCGACCACGGCCGCGACGGTCCCGGAGACCGGCGGCACGAGCGGCGCGATCGACGACGACACGGGCGGCTGCGGGTGCACCACGGGCGCGCCGGGGGCGTTCGCGTGGCTCGGGCTGGCGGGGCTGGGGCGGCGGCGGCGGCGAGCGGCGCCGCTGCTCGCCGCCGTCGTGGGGCTGGTGGGCCTCGCGGGCGAGGCGCGGGCCGACATGCCGGGGGCGCCGCCGCCGGTGAACCCGTGCGAGCAGGGTGAGGGCTATCGCAAGGCCTGCAAGGACCTGCCGACGGACGACGCGGTGTGCGTGCGGGTCTCCGGGGACAACAACACGCGGCTGCGGGAGGCGCTGGCGAAGGACGGGTTCAAGAAGCTGTGCGAGGACGAGTATCACCACGCGGTCGGGCCGTATCGGCATCAGACGTGCGAGCGCTACGCGGCCGAGGAGTGGTGCCTGCAGCCGCGGCCGCCGCAGTTCGAGCGGGCGTCGGCGACGCGCTGCGACGTCGAGTCGTTCGAGGACTGTTCGCTGCTCGAGCGGGTGCGCTCGGCGAACACGAGGGTGGTCGAGCGGGTGTGCGTCGAGCGGGCGGAGTCGCTGCGGGCCGAGATGAACAGGAGCGCGTGGGACCGGTGCGCGCCGGTGTGGCAGGCGAAGGGGCTGCCGCGGCCGGGCGAGGCGCCGGCGGAGGTCAAGCGGTCGGCCGAGCCGCGGCCGCTGCAGGCGCCGCCGAAGACGACGAGCGCGCCGGTCGAGCCGCCGGCGCCGCCGCGGGCCGAGGGGTGCGGGTGCGTCGTCGGCGAGGGGACGCTGCTCGCGTCGTGGGTGGTGCTCGTGGTGCCGCGGCGGCGGTCGCGTCGGTCTGACAGGGGCGGGCCGCGAGGTTGACGTGAGCTGACGGAGCGCGCTCGCGGAGTCGCACGAGGGAGCGGGAGGTCGTCCGCTCGCCGGTCGGTGAAGACGGCCGTGCGAGGCCGCCTGGGCGGCGTTTCTCGGGCGTTCGCTCGCGCCGGGGGGAGATCCGGTGTATGGAGGGGCCGGAGGCGACGATGAGCACGACCGAGATCACCGTGGAGAACTTCGAGAGCACGATCACCGGCAACGAGGTGGTCGTGCTCGACTGCTGGGCTGCGTGGTGCGGGCCGTGCCGGGGGTTCGCGCCGGTGTACGAGGCGGCGTCGGAGCGGCACAAGGACATCGTGTGGGGGAAGATCGACACGCAGAACCAGCAGGAGCTGGCCGCGGGTCTGGGGATCCAGTCGATCCCCACGGTGATGGTGTTCCGCCAGGGCGTCCTGCTGTTCCGTCAGGCCGGCGCGCTGCCGGCTCGCGCGCTCGACGAGATCGTCGCCAAGGTCCAGGAGCTCGACATGGACGACGTGCGCAAGCAGATCGAGGAGCACGACAAGGCCCACGCCGAGGGCCGCTGCGACCACGACCACGACCACGAGCATTGATGGCGGAGCCGGTGCGGCGAGCGGGCGCGGCGATGTTCGCCGCGCTCGTCGCGAGGGGGCTAGCAGGCGCGGCGGTTGAGGTCGAGGAGGCGGGCGAGGACCTCGTCGTGGAGGTCCTGCGGCCAGCGGTAGCGCCACGGACGGCGGCGCGGGCGGTGTTCGGTGGTCGATGAATTATCGTCGTAGTCGAGGCGGAACTCGCAGACGAGGCGGGCGGCGAGGTCGGTCCAGCCGTAGGCGGACAGGGCGGCGCGGTCGAGCTCGGCGTGCAGGTCTCGCATCATTAATAGGTCGGGGGCGGTGGTCTCGGGGTCGTGGAAGCGGTGGTAGGTGGCCGTGAGGCCCTCGTCGCGGGAGATCATCGAGGCGGCGCGGTGGGCGTCGTAGCGGCGGCCGGCGGCCTCGAGGACGGGGTCGGTCTGCCAGCGCGGCGGCAGCGGGAAGGTCTCGAAGCAGTCCGACGCGGTGTAGCGGAGGTCGTCCTTCATCGACGAGCCGAAGGTGCGGGCCCAGATCTCGTGCACGCGCGACTGCAGCAGCGCGAAGGCGGCGTGGCCGGGGAGGATGAAGACGTTGAGGGCGTGGGAGAAGATGCGGTTCGCCGGCTGGAAGGCGAAGGCGTGGTGGGTGCTGACCTGCGAGTTGACGAGCACGCGGTCGACGTGGCGCAGCTTCTCGCTGAGCTCGGGGCGCGGGCGCCAGAACTGCCACCACGGGTGGGCGGCGACCTCGGCGGACTTGCGCAGGCGTTCGGGGCGGACGCGGTCGCGGGCAATTTTTAAGAGTGCGGGCCAGCGGGCGGCCTCGGGCTCGGACATGGCGGCGAAGTGGATGATGTGGCGGTGGGGCTCCTGGCGCGGGTGGGTGTTGATCTCCTTGCCGCCGATGTACGGGAAGATCCGCGCGGCGTTGCGCGGGTCGGCGTCGACGAGGCGGCGCATCTCGGCGAGCGGCGTGGTCTTCGGGCTGTCGTCGGAGAAGATTAATCCGTCGGCGTAGGGCTTCATGCCGGTGAACACGAGGTCGCGGTTGGCGGCGAGGCGCGCGGGGTCGCGGTCGGTCTGGCCGGGCAGGAGGAAGGCGGAGATCGTCGGGACCGGCGCGCCGTCGAGGAGCGCGGGGCCGGGGGGCCGCGCATTCTTGAGGATGTGGACGACGCTGGCGACCACGGCGGCGCTGCCGGGCCACTTCAGGCGGCGGGTGGCGGCGTAGATCGTCGCGCCGCGCTCGCGCAGGTGGGCGAGGCCGGCGCCCCGGGTGTCGCCCTGGGCGAGGGTGTTGGTGCCGATCAGGCCGAGGGCCCCGCCGTCGCGCAGGAGGTCGTAGCTGCGGCGAAAGAAGTAGGCGACGAGGTCGGTGCGGTTGCCGGCGCCGGGGAACGCGGTGGTGAGATATTTCAAGTATTGGGTGGAGAGGGTGGTGGAGATCCTGGTGCCGCCGAGGAAGGGCGGGTTGCCGAGGCAGCAGTCGAAGCCGGGGTCGTCGCGGGTGAACACGTCGGGGAAGGCGCTCTCCCAGGCGAACGCGGGCACGGGGGCGCCGTCGATGCGCAGGGCGGCGGCGAGGCGCTGCAGGCCGTCGACCGTCGCGGGGGCGAGCGCGCGGCGCTGGGCGCGGGTCAGGCCGATCAGGCTGTCGCCGTGTTTGACGACGGGGTCGAACACGGTGAAGGGAGATGTGGAGCGGGCGAGCAGCCACAGGGAGAGCCTGGCGAGGTCGACGGCGACGGGGTCGCGGTCGACGCCGCGGAGGCAGCGCAGGGCGACGAGCTCGCGGGCGCGATCGGGGAGCGCGTCGGGCGGGCCGTGGCGCTGCCAGGCGAGTCGGAGGTGGTCGGCGAGCTGGCGGCAGGTCTCCAATAAAAAGGCGCCGCAGCCGGCGGCGGGGTCGCAGATGACCAGTTGGAGGACTCGGGCGGGGTCGGGGTCGGGGCCGAGGGCGGCGAGCACGGGGGCGAGGGTGGTGCGGACGACGGGGGCGGTGAGGGCGCGCGGGGTGTAGTGCGAGCCGGAGCGGCGGCGGGCGTCGCTGGTCCGGTGGCGATTGATATGAAGATCGAGGCCGTCGGCGGTGACGGACAGCTGGATGGGGGTGAGAGATTCGTAGAGGTGGCCGAGGTGCTCGATGTCGAGGGAGTCGTAGGAGACGGGGGCGTCGTCGAGGGTGCGTAGATAATTCAATATGTGCAGGACGGCGCCGTCGGGGACGCGCGCGTCGGCGAGGAGGCGGTGGCGGTCGGGGTCGAAGAGCGCGCCGCCGTGGGTGTGGTGGATCCGTCGGAACAGCGCGAGGAGGGCGGGCCAGGCCTCGTGGCGGGCGTCGAGGTCGGCGTCGGCCGCGGCCTCGCGCAGGCGGCGGTGGAGGTCGTGGGTGGCACGGGGCAGGAGGTCGCGGGCCTCGGCGTGCAGCAGGAAGGCGAGGCGCAGGAGCACGGTGACGAGGCCGTCGCGGAGGCGGCGGAGGTCGAGGCGGGGAGCCCGGTCGGCGCGAGGGGGGCGGCGACCGGGAGCGGGCTTCGATCGGTCGTCGTCGAAGGGCCGCAGCAGCAGGCGGAGGGCGGCGGGGGCCTGTTCGGCGAGGCGGACGGAGAGGTCGCCGTGGGGCGGGCGGGACGCCGCCGCGGGAACGCTGGTCGTCCGGGCCGCGCGCACTGGCGGAGTTTTAATTATGGCGGAGCGCCCGGGAGCGCAAGCAGGCGCGAGCGGGCGACGTGTTCGTCGCGGAGGCCGGCGAGCGCGGCCCGACGATCCTCGGGCGACCCGTCGCGCCCGGGGACGACGTGCCGGCGGTGTGACCCGCCGACACGCGCGCGCGGATCAGGCGGCGGACTCGGGCTCGAGGCTGGCCTGCAGGGTGATGCTGTCGACCCCGGCGAGGGCCTTCGAGACCGGGCAGGCCTTCTTGGTGGCCTCGGCGATCGCGGTGAACCTGTCGGCGTCGAGCCCGGGCACGCTGGCGCGGGTGGTGAGCTCGATCTTGTCGATCTTGAAGCCGTCGCCGTCGCGGTTGAGGTGGACGCTGGCGCTGGTGCGGATCGACTTCGGGGGGTGGCCGGCCTTCTCGAGGCCGAGCGAGAGGGCCATCGAGAAGCAGCCCGCGAGCGCGGCGCCGACGACCTCCTCGGGGTTGCTGGCGGCTTGACCCTCGAAGCGCGACGAGAACGAGAACGGGATCTCGGCGGCGTGGTCGGGCTTCATGGCGCCGCGGCCCTGCTTGATCGTGCCGTCCCAGGTTGCGCTGGCCTTGCTGACTCCCATGCGTGTGTCTCCTGGCGGAACGATGCCCGATGTTTTTATTAAAGGGGACGGGCCGCCCGGCAATCGCTGCGGGGCGGCCCGTGTCCGGTCCCTTGCCGACTAGCTCGGCGGGGGGACCGGCGAGGCGTCGCCGGGGATCGGCAGCTCCACGTCGCCGTAGACCGTCTTGTCCTGCTGGGTGACCTCGGCGTCGAGGTCGATGAGGGTGCTGGTCTCGATGCCGCCGCCGCCGTAGGGGGTGCCCTGCAGGCCGTAGACGACGTTGGGGGTGTAGAAGTCGAGGGCGTCGCCGGTCATCCACACGTAGCCGTTCTCGGCGAAGTCGTGGTCGACGCCGCCGGCGGCGCTGTAGGGCAGCAGCTCGCCGACCACGTAGGTGGTGCCGACGAACACCCACGAGCCGTTCTGGTAGTCGTACTCGAAGGTGGTCGACTGGTGGGCGCCGGTGTTGGTGTCGCTGCCCATGGTGCGCTGGGCGACCAGCATCCAGCCGGTGCTGGCGAAGCTGAGGTCGGAGACGGGCACGGAGTTGGTGGAGCCCTGCACGGTGGGCAGGGAGAACTCCAGCTTGGCGGTGGCGGGGTCGACGATGCCGTCCTTGTCGTAGGCGACCGACCAGATCTCGTTCTCGCGGGCGGGGTCGCTCTGCGACTGGTGCTCGACCCACAGGCTGTAGTAGAGGCGGCCGGCGTTGGACTGCACGGCCCACGGGCGCTGGCCGAGCGGGGCGAACACGCCGTCGGGCTCGCCGGGGTCGGCGGGCATGCCGAGCGACACGGTCATGCTGCCGTGGTGGAAGCTGTGGATGACGGCGCCGGTCTTGTCGAGCTGGTAGATGCGGCCGTCCTCGAAGTTGCTGACGTAGAACGACTCGCTGACGCAGTCGTAGTTGATGTTGCCGAACGCGGGGCCGTTGTTGGGCAGGGTCGCGAACACCGAGATCTCGCCGGTGACGCCGTCGATGCGCTTGATGACGTTGGGCGTCGGGTTGGCGCCGTAGGCGGTGGTCGCGGCCACGTAGATGTTGCCGTCGGAGTCGAGCGTGAGGCCGAAGATGCGGCCGAGGTTGTCGAGCGTCCAGGCCGGCTGGTGGTACAGTGGCGCGTAGTAGTTGGCGTTCGGCGGCGGGGGCGGGCCGTCGATGTCGACGATCGTCAGCGAGAAGTTGTTGGGCGCCGGGTCCCAGTTGTTGTGGGTGACGATGGCGACCTTCTTGTCGAGGAACGACGCGTAGGCCGGGTCCTGGAAGGTCGGGAAGCCGCCCGAGGCGCCATAGATCTCCGACGGCCGGCACGAGCCGAGGCCGGGGCCGGGGCCGTCGGGGATGTCGCCGCCGCCCTCGACGTCGAACTTGATGCCGCCCTCGTCGCCCTCGCTCGAGCCCTGGATGCCGGTGTCGGAGCCGCCGTCGGAGCCGGAGTCGGAGTTCGTGTTGGAGTTGGAGTTCGAGTTGGTGCCGTCGGCGCTGGCGCTCGAGGTCGGGGCCGAGGTGCCGCTGACGCCGCTGTCGCTCTGGCTGCCGCTCTCGGCGCTGGTGTCACCCGCGGTCGGGCTGGTGACGCTCGTGCTGCTGTTGCTGCTGCTCCCGCCGGAGTCGCCGCATGCGACGAGGGCGACTGCGAGGGAGGACAGGGCGGTCAGGGACGAGCGACGGAAACCAGGCATCCGGCGATGGTATCACGCTGGTCCGGAGATTCCGGATATGCATCGACCGTGAGGGGGGTCAGGGGGGATCCACCCGGGGAAGGTCGGGTGGGGCCTGGCGCCCAGGGCGGGGAGCGGACGCGGGGTGGTATGTTCCCCCGGCATGCGCGCCGTCCAGTTCTCTCGTTTTGGTGTCCCCGAGGAAGTCGCCGAGGTCGTCGACCGGCCGGAACCGCAGCCGGGTCCGGGCGAGGTCGTGGTCGAGTTGCTGGCCTCGCCGATCAACCCCGCGGACCTGCTGTACCTGCGCGGCGAGTACGGCGTGGTCCCGCCGCTGCCGGCCGACGCGGGGTTCGAGGGGGTCGCGCGGGTGGTCGCGCTCGGCTCGGACGCCGTCACCCACGTGCAGGTCGGCGACCGCGTGCTCCTCAACGGCGGAGCCTGGCGCGAACGCGCGGTGCGCCCGGCGTCCGAGGTGTTCCCGCTGCCGCGCGAGCTGCCCGACGACCAGCTCGCCATGCTGACCGTCAACCCGCTGACCGCCCGCGCCATGCTGTCCGAGGTGCGCCTGCCCGCCGGCGCCTTCGTGATCAAGAACGCCGCCAACTCGGGCGTCGGCAGCGTGTTCTTCGCGCTCGCCCGCCGCGCCGGGCTGCGCGGCGTCGCCGTCGTGCGGCGACCTGGCCTCGAGGACATGTTGAAAAAATTCGGGGCCGAGCACGTGCTCGTCGACGGGCCCGACCTGGCCGAGCGCGTGCGCGCGCTGGTCGGCGACGGCAGCCTGCCGCTGGCCGTCGACGCCGTCGGCGGGGCCGCGACCGCCCGCCTCGGCGCGTGCGTCAGCCCGGGCGGGACGGTGCTCAATTACGGGCTGCTCTCGGGCGAGGCCTGCCACCTCTCGGCCTTCGACCTGGTGTTCCGCGGGGTGGTGCTGCGCGGGTTCTGGCTGGCCAACTGGTTCCGCAGGACGTCGCTGCACGACATGCAGGCGGCCTACGGCGAGCTGCTCTCGCTGATCGGCGAGGGCGTGGTGCACACGCCGGTCGAGGCCAGCTACCCGCTGCACCGCGTGCGCGAGGCGCTGCAGCACGCGGCCCGCGGCGGGCGCGACGGCAAGGTGCTGCTGCGCGGGGGCTGAGCGCCACGGCGGTGCGCCGCGGCGGTGCGCCGCGGTGGTGCGCCGCGGCGCGCGACGAGTCAAGCGGCGGAGCGGCGGGCGGCGTACTCGGCGATCAGCCCGGGGAACGCGTCCATCGCCGGCAGGCCGGGGAAGCTGTGGACGGCCGGGGTGGCGGCCCAGGGCAGCTTCTCGCGGGTGTAGGTCTCGATGAAGGGGGCGAACCACGAGGCGTCGTCGAGCATGGTGGCGCGCACGTTGACGAACCAGTCGAGCCCGGGCATCCGCGTGAACAGCCACGACTTGCAGCGCGGGCAGTGGTGGTGGCGGGCCTCGCCGTGGATGCCGCCGATCACCGGCTCGCCCTGCGTGACCGCGAAGCCCTCGCTGGGGACGCCGACGCTGAGGGAGAACGCGCTCGCGGTCATGCGCTGGCAGCCGGTGCAGTGGCACGCCATCGTCAGCAGGGGCGGCGCGGTGAGCCTCAGACGGACCTGTCCGCAGCGACAGCCGCCCTCCCAGGGGAGTGCCGGTTCGATCATGGCGGCTTGGTAGGCGATGGCCTCGCCGCTGTCAAACCCGGCGCTTCGCCGCTCGCGCGCGTGAGGGCGACCGCTGCTCGAGGCCGGGCCTGCGCCTGCGCCGGATTGCGGACAGCGTGAGGCGGGCGAGCCGCACCGCGTGGTGCGCTCGCCCGCACGCCCGGGGGGGCGCGATCACTTGCTGCGGTTGCCCTGGCCCTGGTTGCCGCTCTGCTGGCCGCTCTGGTTGCCGCCCTGCTGGCCGCCGGTGTTTTGATGGCTCTTGCGGCCGGCCTCGCGGGCCTCCTCGGAGTCGAACTCGTGGCCGGTGCCCTGCTCGTGCGAGGCGCGGCCACCCTCGGCGGCGATCTCCCGCTGGCGATCGGGGTCCATGGCCGCGAAGCCGCGGTCCTGACCGCCCTGGCCCTGCTGGCCGCCCTGGCCCTGCTGGCCGCCCTGGCCCTGGCCGCGCTGCTGCTCGCGGTCCTCGCCCTGCTGGCCCTGCTGACCGCGGTTGCCGCGGTTGCCCTGATTGCCCTGATTGCCCTGATTGTTCTGCGGCATGATCGTATCTCCGTGTGCATGGCGGCGTGAAGCCGCGGTGAGTGGTGGATTCATGCATGTCCCGGCGCCGCGGTATGTCGTCGCGACATCCGGGGAATGCGGCCTTCTTGCGGAGGCAACCGACTATGCGCGAGATCGGGACCGCGACAAGGCCGGGGTAAAATCTGCCGATCCGATATCTCATCATATTAAATGAATCGTCGCGCGCGGCGGACATACCGCCGAACAATCGTCGTAGTTTCGCCGCCCGCGCGGGTCGCAGGGGGCCGCGGATCTTGCGTATGTGCGGGTTTTTCCCGGGTTCGGACCTCTTGACAAGGTTTCAGTATGGTAAGATACTTTTCACGATACTGAACAAAGGACAGGTACGATCATGACGCTTCGTCTCGGCGACACGGCCCCGAATTTCCAGGCAGACACGACCCAAGGACCGATCGACTTCTACGCGTGGAAGGGCGACAGCTGGGCGATCCTGTTCTCGCACCCGAAGGACTTCACGCCGGTCTGCACGACCGAGCTCGGCTACACGGCCAAGCTGAAGCCGGAGTTCGAGCGGCGGGGCGTCAAGGTGCTCGGCCTGTCGGTCGACCCGGTCGAGTCGCACCACCGCTGGGAGAAGGACATCGAGGAGACCCAGGGCACCGCGGTCAACTTCCCGGTGATCGGCGACGGCGACCGCAAGGTCAGCGAGCTGTACGGGCTCATCCACCCCAACGCCAGCGACACCCTGACGGTGCGCTCGGTGTACGTGATCGGGCCCGACAACAAGGTCAAGCTGTCGATCACCTACCCGGCCTCGACCGGCCGCAACTTCGACGAGATCCTGCGCGTCATCGACTCGCTGCAGCTGACCTCCAAGCACAAGGTCGCGACGCCGGTGAACTGGCGCGACGGGGAGGACGTGATCATCGTGCCGTCGGTCGGCGAGGAGGAGGCCCGCCAGCGCTTCCCCGAGGGCTGGAAGACGGTCAAGCCGTACCTGCGCGTGGTCCCGCAGCCGGGCGGCAAGGGCTCGGCCTCGTAGCCGCTCACGGCCCGACGCGCACGGACAGGCCGGCGATCGCCGCGACCGCGAAGGTGTGGTCGGCGACGCCGAGCAGGACCGTGCGATCGCCGTGAGCATCACCGTCGACGGCGCCGTCGGCGGTGACGTCAGCCCGCGCTGATCGGCAGGGTGAGCAGCGGGCCGGGCGCCTTGACGTCGCTCGACAGCAGCTCGAGGGCCTGGCTGAGGAACGAGAAGGTCGACTTGGAGTCGAGGTCGGCGTCGGCGATGTACCACCAGCGTCCGCGGTAGGACACCGACAGGAAGGCGCCGGAGGGGCGGTGGCGGGTCGAGCGGACGCGCAGGATCTTGCCGGTGATGCGGGTCCAGTCGAACGCCTCGCCGCCGGGCTCGAGGGTGCGGGTGACGAGGCCGCGGCGGACGTCCTGCTCGGGCGGCTCGACGCCCTGCGAGGTGTAGTACATGGCGGCGAGCAGCGAGCGCGGCACCACCGAGATGACGCCGGGCTCGCCGGGGCGCAGCAGCGGCGAGAGCAGGACGGTGGTGGTCGGCTCGCCGAGGCCGAGCAGGCGCGCGAGCTCGGCGACGCGGGGGTCGGCGGCGAGGGTGGGGTCGATCGAGATCACGAGGGCCGTGAGGCCGCCGCGGGTGGTCTCGCCGAGCTCGAGGTGACCGGCCTGCCAGAGGTCGCGGAGGAGCTCGCAGGCCCGGAAGAAGTCCTGGTACAGCGGCGCGCGGTCGGGCGTGGGGCCCGAGGCGCGCGGGGCGTTGGGCAGCGGGCCCATGCGCTGGATGAACACCTTGAGGATGCGGTCGACCGCCCAGCCCGAGTGGTACATGAGCAGCAGCACCCGCAGGTCGATCGGGGTCAGGAACTGCTGGCCGAAGCGGGCGCCGTGCAGCGGGGCGTAGGTGATCGTCGGGCGCTCGGTGTAGAGCACGCTGCCGCCGGGGGCGACCGTCTTCAGGTCGCCGACGTTGCCGGTGACGCTGGTCCCGAGCTCGAGCGCGAGGCTGGTGGCGATGCTCGTGACCTCGAGGAACAGCGGCGGGTCGCGGTAGCGCAGGCGCACGAGGTTCAACAGCAGCTGCTCGCCGTCGGTGCGCTGGACGACCTCGTTGTACTGGCCGCGGCCATACTTCATCGACTGGGGGCCGACGGTCTGACAGGCGACGAGCAGGAGCGTGAGCCCGAGCGGCAGGCGCTTCACGGGCCCTGGATATCGCAGGGCCGCGGCCGCGCGCAAGGCGGGGTCGACGGCCCTGCGAGCAAGCATTGCGCGTCGCCGGAGGCGCGCGTGGAGGGGGTACGGGGGCCCGCGCGGGGCCGCGGTGCAACCATTGCAGCGCCGCGGCGGTGACGCGAGGCGGAGGGTCGAGCCATGGTAGCGGCGCGGCCCCGAGGCGGGCCCGACCGAGGGGGAACCCATGTACGCCGAGAAGCTCGACAGCCAAGCGACCGACCTCCGCACCGACGCGCTCGACGAGGCGCTGAGGGCCACCGGCCTGGCGGCCCCGACGGCCGAGGAGATCGCGGTGCGGTTCCGGGTCCGCGAGACGACGGCGGTCAACGAGCGGCCGACGCGACGCACGAGCTGCGACGCCGCGGACGCGGGGTTCACGTGGCTGCTGGCGGAGGCCTCGGTGTGCGCGGACCCGGGCGACTGCGGCTGGCTCGAGAGCCGCGAGCTCACCCCCTTCTTCTGGTGAACGGAGGCCGCTTGCCGACGCGTGCGCAGGCCGAGGGTTCGACGGTGATCGAGGTGTCGCCGGCGCGGGACGACCGGCGCGAGCCGCCGCGGGTGGTGCAGATCGAGGTGCCGGTGCGCACGATCGTCACGCTGCTGACCAGCGCGCTGGCGGTGTGGCTGCTGGTCGAGCTGTGGGCGATCGCGCTGACGATGGTCGTCGCGCTGATCCTGGTGGGCACGCTGAGCCCGCTGGTGGTCCGGCTCGAGCGCCGCGGCCTCCGGCGCCCGCTGGCCATGCTCGTCGTGGTGCTGGGGCTGCTGGGCGGGCTGTCGCTGGTGCTGCTGGTCTCGCTGCCGCCGCTGCTCAGCGAGCTGCTGGGCCTGCTGGCCGACGCGCCGGCCCAGCGCGACCGGGTGATCGCGTGGCTCGGCGAGCGGCCGTTGACCGCGCCGCTGGCCGGCCTGGTGCGCGACGCCGGCTCGGAGCAGGTGCTGTCGACGGTCGGCGCCGCGGTGCTGGCGGCCTCGTCGATGGCGGCGGTGGCGTTCGGCTACGCGGTCACGGCGGTGGCGCTGGCCTGCTACATGCTCGCGGGCGGGCGGAGCTCGCAGGCGGGGCTGTACGCGGTGGTGCCGCGGGTCTACCACGTGCGCCTGGCGCGGATCCTGATCGAGCTCGAGGTGATCGTCGGCGGCTATGTGCGCGGGCAGCTGCTCACGACGGCGGCGATCACGGTGTTCTCGTTCGTGCTGCTCGAGGCCTGCGGGGTGCCGAACGCGCTGTCGCTGGCGGTGCTGGCGGGGCTGCTCGACGTCATCCCGTTCATCGGCTCGTGGCTGGCGCTGGTGCTGGCGGCGCTGGCGGGGCTGATGATCAGCCAGGCGACCGGGGCGCTGGTGGCGGCGGCGATGTTCGCCTACGTGGAGTTCGAGGGCCGCTACCTGGTGCCGAAGATCTACGGGACGACGCTGCGCCTGTCGGCGACGATGGTGGTGCTGGCGCTGCTGATCGGCGGCAAGCTGCTCGGGGTGATCGGCGCGCTGCTGGCCCTGCCGATCTCCGCGGGCCTGCTGATGATCGCGCGCGAGCTGCGGGTCGAGCTGCCGGGCGACGACTCCGACGACGGCTCGCAGCGGGCCCGCGACCAGGCGGCCGAGCTGGCCTACGCCCGCATCAGCGCCGGCGCGGCGCCGGTCGAGGCGGTCGCGCTGGCCACCGACATCGCCCGCGAGTTCCGCGTGGTCGAGGTGGTCGAGCCGCCGCGCGGCCCGGCGCCGTGACCTGCAGGCGCGCCGTCACGGCGGGAGCTCGAGCGCGAGCAGCTCGTTGGGGCCGGTGACGCGGCCGTAGAAGTTGTCGACGATCAGCAGGACGTGACGCTCGTCGAGGCGCGCGAGGCCCTCGAAGTTGCGGGTGCCGCCGTCGGCGTGCGGCGCGAGGTCGACGAGGATGCGCGGCCGTAGAGGCGCGGCGGGGGCGGGCCCGTCGAGGGGCAGGGTGAAGCCGATCACGCGGGCCAAATTGAAGTGGCGCTCGACGGCGAGGACCTCGAGGGCGCCGTCGCGGGCGCGGCAGTCGAGGCTCGAGATCTTGCCGCCCTGCTCCTTCGTGCTGGTGAGGGCGAGGCGGAGCGCGGTGGGCTCGCCGGTCGCGAGGTCGACGCGGGCGAGCGGGGCCAAGCGCTCGTCGGCGTCGACGACGGCCTCGAGGGCGGCGACCAGCCGGCCCGAGGCGGCGCACAGGCCCTCGACGCCGCGGTAGCGGTCGCAGGTGGTGCCCCAGGCCGCCAGCGGGAGCTCGACGACGCCGTCGACGCGGGCCGCGTCGCCGTCGCGGGAGATCAGCAGCACGCGCTCGGCGCCCGCCTCGCAGCCGCCCTCGGTGCCGACGGCGAAGCGCTGGCCGCCGAGCCAGGCCAGGGACTCGAACTCGAGGCCGTCGGGCGCCCCGACGAGCGGGCTGCGGCGGACCTCGGCGCCGGTCGGGCTCAGCTCGAGCAGCACGGGGCGGCGCTCGGGCAGGGTGAACAGGCCGCCGCCCTCGCCGACGGCGAGCGAGGACAGGCCGTCGAGGTCGGTCACCGGCAGCGTGAGCGTGCTGGCCGCGGGAGCGGCGGCGGGCGGCGGCGGGGCCTCGGCGGCGCACGCGAGGCACAGCGCGAGCGCGGCGGACAGCTCGGCGGTGGGGCGGGTCACGCGGCGAGTCTACCGCGGGGCGGGCGGCCGCGGCCGCGTTATCCTCCGCGGGCATGCGGCGCACCATCATCGTCGTCCACGGCGAGCAGGACTGGCAGCGGTACTTCCCGGACGACGAGGTCGTGCACCGGCGGCTCGCCGACTGCTCGTGGGTGCTCCGCGACGGCGAGCTGTGGTGCGTCGATCGCGAGTCGGCGCACCGCGTCGACGCCGTGCTGTGGCGGGTCGGGGCGATCCGCCCGCGCGAGCAGCACCGCAACGTGCTCGACCTCGTGCGCCTCGCCGGGGTGCCGTGCGTCAATCCGGCCGCGGTGCTGCTCCGCGGCTTCGACCGCCTCGGCATGCTCGCCGAGCTGCGCGCCGCCGGCCTGCCGGTGATCCCGTTCGACGTGGCGATCGGCGACGACATGGTGCGACGCCTCGGCCGCAAGTTCCCCCTGGTCGTCAAGGCCGGCAACCACCACGCCGGGCTCGGCAAGCTGCTGGTCCAGCAGCAGGCCGCCTGGGGCGACGTCGCCGACCTGCTGTTCGCCGTCGAGGACTACGCCACCGTCGAGCCGTTCATCGCGTACCGCCGCGACGTCCGCTGCCTGGCGATCGGCGAGCGCCTGTGGACCATGGAGCGCGAGGGCCGCGGCTGGAAGGCCAACGTCGACACCCGCAAGTACCGCCTCATCGAGCCGATCGAGCGGCTCGTCGAGCACACGCGCGCGGCCATGCGGCACCTGCAGGCCGACGCGCTGGGCCTCGACTTCCTCGAGCGGCCGGACGGCGAGTTCGTGACGCTCGAGAGCAACGACACGCCGGGCCTGTCCGGCTTCCCCGACGCGGCGCGCGAGGCCCTGGCCGAGCGCCTGAAGCTGCGGATGGCGGCGTCCGAAGGAGCGTGAGCGACGCCGGCTCGCGCTGCGCGCGGGCCGGCGTCGACGACGGGCGGGGGAGCGGTGTCGTGCTCAGCCCGGGGAGGGCACGGTGCAGAAGCCGTTGAGGCAGACGTTCTGGTTGTCGCAGCAGTCGGCGTCGACGTCGCACTTCTCGGAGGGCTGGGCGCACTGGCCCTCGGGGAGGTCGTCGAGGCAGATGAGCGGGCCGCCGTCGGTCTCGGGCTGGCAGTAGCCGCCGCAGCACTCGTCGCCGGCGGAGCAGCCCTCGCCGCTCGACTTGCAGGGGTTGAGGACCCAGAAGCCGCGCGAGTTGCCGGCCAGGAGCTCCTGGGCGGGCAGGTAGAAGGCGGGGTGGCTGGCGTCGGTGCCGGGCTCGGCGTCGAGGTCGATGGCGGCGACCCACAGCTTCTTGGTGGTGATGTTCTTGAACAGGTCGACGCCGCGGGGGTCGCTGCAGAACGGGGGGATGGTGGCGACGTTGCCGTAGAGGCGGCGGCTGGTGAACACCACCCAGGCGTAGCCGCCGGAGGCGATGGGGTTGACGGTGGGCTCGTAGTTCAGGTCGACGTCGTTGGCGTGGGTGTTGTCGATGTTGCCGACCTGGGCGCCGTCGCCGGTGCAGCCCATGACGACCGGCTGGTCGAGCGCGGGCAGGTACGAGTTGTTGTCGGCGTCCTTGCCGTTGAGCTGGTTGAGCGGGGTGACGGTCATGGGGTCGCCGACGTTGGCCATCGACAGGAAGGCCCTGGCGCCCTTGCGGGTGCGCAGGTCGCCGAGGTTGTTGCCGTCGACGCCGGCGGCGATCTGCTCGTGGAACACCACCGCCTTGCCGTTGGGGAAGAACGCGGGCCAGCCGGGGCGGTGCTCGGCGGGCGTGCCGGTGTAGTCGGCGACGACGACGGGGTCGCTGAAGGTCAGCGAGCCGGCGTCGAAGCTCATGACGACGAGCTTCTGCCGCGGGTTCTGCAGCTGGGGGCTCGTCATCGGGTTGAAGGCGACGAGCGAGCCGTCGGGCGCGAAGGTCGGGGTGCCGATGCTGTTCGAGAAGCTGGTGAGGCCGGTGGCCGGCAGCGGCATGGCGTTGTCGGGCAGCGGCAGCAGCTGGCCGCTGGGGGCGAGGGCCATCGAGCCGTCGTGGTACATGCCGGGGAACTCGGCGCCGGTGGCCAGCGGGGCGGCGATCACGTTGTCGGGGAACAGGTCGTAGAGCACGCTCTGCGAGGTGTTGTCGCCGCGCTGGGCGATCAGCCGCGAGCCGTCGGCGGACACCGAGTGGCACACGCGGCACTGGCTCGAGTTGCCGTTGGCGCCGGCGGTCAGCTTGGGGCCGGTGTCGCCGGCGCGGATCGAGAGCACGGCGCCGCCGAACATGCCGTTGCCGCCGATCGCCCCGCCGTAGTTCTGCGCCAGCTTGGTGCCGTAGCTGTTGTAGTAGATGACGCCGGACAGGCGCGCCGGGGCGATCTTCCACGTCTGCTCGATCGGCCCGTAGGCCTGACCGTCCTTGGCGATCGTCAGCTTGACCGTGAGCAGGTCGGAGCCGCCGGCGGTGTTGGTCGCCATGTTCCAGATGCTCTGGGGGATCGGGTGGCGGATGAACGGCCCGCCGGTCTGCATCAGCACCTCGGGCGCGGCGAACGTGCCCTTCCACGCGAACGAGTCGGTGGTGGTCGACAGCTCGATCTGCACGGCGTCGGCGTCGCCGAGGGTCGAGCGCCACATCAGCAGCGGCGCGAGCATGCCGCGCGGCCACACGGTGCCGTCGTAGGGGTAGAGGTACTTCAGGCCGATCGAGCTGCCGTCGTCGACCGGGCTGGCGAAGGCGTCGAAGATCAGCGGGTCCATGACCGGCGGGCCGATGCCCTCGCCGCCGACGCCGCCGACGCCGCCGCCCTCGAGCAGCACGCCCGCGCCCTCGGGGACCTGCGGGTCGTCGGTCGGGTTGTCGGGGTCGTAGCCGTTCTGCTCGCCGGACAGCTTGACGAAGATGTCGCGGCTGACGCTCTCCATGTTGAGGCCGGCGTACACGTGCACGAGGCCGCCGGCGGTGCCGGTCGGCTTGAAGGTGGTGGTCGAGTTGGGGCCGGCCATGACCGAGCCGACCTCGCCGCGGTCGACGCCCCAGCCGGCGCCGACGGGCTGGCCGTTGAGGGTGGCGGTGTACATGATCGTCGGGGTCTGCTCGTAGATGCCGACGGCGATCTCCTGCATGGCGCTCGGCTGCACGTCGAAGCCCTCGGGCGGGTCGCCGGTGTCGCCGGTGACGTCGCCGCTGCTGACCTCGGCGCTGCCGGTGTCGGGGTCGCCGGTGTCGCCGCTGGTGCCGGTGTCGGTCGAGGGGTTCGGGCCGGTGCCGCCGCTGCTGTCGCTGCCGGGGCCGCCGCCGGTGACGACGCCCGAGCCGCCGGTCGCGGTGGTGTCGCCGGTGTCGAGCGACCCGGTCGGCGCGCTGCCCTCGCCGGTCGGCGCCGTGATGCCGCCGCTGCCCGCGTCGTCCGTGCCCTGCGTGTCGTTGCCGCCGCCGCCGCCGTTGCAGGCGGACAGCAGCATCGCCGACGCGAGCGTGGCCCCACCGATGAGTCCCCAGAATGCGTACCTTGCCACCATTCACGGATGGTCGTTCGCGGCCCGCGAAGTGTCAACGCGCGTTGTCGCGGCGGCGCGTGGAGCGGCGTGTGGACGCTGGCCGCACCACCACGCAGCGTCGTCACGGACGCGTGTCCGTCGGCTCGCTGGCACTGTCGGATCGCCCGCGGCGCCAGGGCCGGTGAGGTCGCCGGCGAGTGAGCGCGGCGGGCGAGGCGGCCACGAGGCGGGGCACGAGCGCCGGTCAGACCGGGATGGGCCCGGTGGGCGGGCGCGCGGGCACGCGGACGCGGGCGACGAAGTCGTCGGGCAGGCGCGCGGGGGTCGGGGGCTCGCCGGGGGCGTGCACGTAGACGTTGTTGCCGTCGACCAGCAGGTCGGCGCCGCGGAACACGGCGAGCTGGGCGGTGAAGCCGGTCCGGCCGATGCGCACGACGCGGGCGCCGAGGGTCAGCTCGTCGTCGAAGCGGGCGGGGCGGCGGTACTCGAGGTTCGAGCGCACGAGGAAGAGGTCGGCGAGCAGCCGCAGGTTGGTGGTCGCGCGCAGGAATTCGGTGATGGCGAGGTCGAAGTAGACCAGGTAGGCCGAGTTGAAGGCGATGGCGGTGGCGTCGACCTCGGTCCAGCGGACGCGGACGGTGTGGGTGAACGCGAAGTCCTCGAGCGTGGGCTGGGTGGGCATGGCAACGAGCGCGCGAGATGGTACCCGGGGCGCCCGGCTGCGTCGACGTGGGCCGCGGAGGCGCGGCCTACTCGTGGTCGTGCGCCGCCGCGGGGAACAGGGCCCGCCGCCGGTCGTCGATCCAGCGCAGCGCGTCGGGCTCGTCCTTGACGAACACCAGCTCGACCTGCTGCGTCCCGAGGATCTTGATCGCCTTCAGCGTCAGCGTCAGCAGCGCGCGCATGGCGAAGCTCACCCCGTGGATGGCCGCGCCGGCCACCCAGTCGGTGCTCTCGCGGCTCCAGTCGGCCATGTACTTGCGGGTGTCGTGATCGATGGCGGTCGCCTCGCGCATGTCGGCGACGAGGAAGCAGTGCCCGCGCTCGGCCATCACCGCGACCAGGACCTCGCGTAGCCGGCGGAGGTCGCCGATGGTGAGCGGGCCGCGGATGCGCAGCGCGACGAGGTCGCCGGTCCGGCGGACCTCGTGCTGGCCGATCGATCCCGCGTGCGTCACCGCGGCCACGCTATCACGGCGCCTCGCGGGCGGCCCCGCGATAGTTTTTCGAGGCGCGGGGCGGGCGGCCCGACCGCACCGCGGCGTCACGGCTGGACATCGTCGGTGGTCTCGCGGGCGGGCGGCGAGCAGGTCGCGGGCTCCGGCGGCGCCGCCAGCACGCGGGCCCAGGCCGGGTCGGCGGCGGCGCGGGCGAGGATCCGCGGCTCGCGGCGCAGGCGATCCTGGGCGAGCTCGGGCGCCTCGTCGCAGGCGACGGCGCGGGCCGTGTGCGCGAGCGCGGCGGCGGGGTCGTCGTCGACGAGCAGGGCCGCGAGCGTGCGGTGGATGATCGCGCGCAGCGGCTCGCCCGGCGGGTCGGCGGTGGCCGCGAAGGCGACGAGGGCGGCCTCGAGGTCGCGGCGGGCGGCGGCGCGGCGGCCGAGGCGCGCGAGCATCTGCGCGCGCACGTGCAGCAGCGTGCCGATCGCTCGCCGGTTCGAATCGTCGAGGGCGAGGGCCTCGAGCCCGCCCAGGGCGGCGAGCAGCTCGCGCTGCAGCGCCGGGTCGTCGGCGTGGTGGCGGGCCAGCGGGAGCCAGACCGCGGCGAGCACGGCGAGCGCGCGCGGGCCCGCGGCGGCGCGCAGGGCCGGGGCCAGGCTCGCGCGGGTGCGCAGCAGGTGCAGCAGGTCGGCGTCGCCGAGGCCGGGCAGGGCCCGCGCGAGGACCTCGGGCGCGACGGGGCGAGCCGGCGAGTCGGCGACGAGCAGCGCGAGCAGGGCGTGGCGCGGGTCGGCGAGCGCGGCGGGATCGCGGATCGGCGGGGCGTCGCCCTCGACGAGGGCGCGGGCGATCGCCTGCCCCGGCGCGGGCGGATCGCCGGCCGCGTCGAGCCGGGCGCCGCGCAGGCGGACGCCGCGGAGCAGGGCGGTCACGCGGTGGCTGGCGTGGGGATCGGCGCCGCCGATCACGAGCGTGTGGCGGCCGGCGCCGGGGCGGGTCGCCGGCCGCAATTGTTTGTACGTGCGTCGGCCGTCGTCGTCGACGGCGCACTCGATCACGCCACGGTCGGGGAAGTAGGTGGCCCGCATGACCACGCGGTGGCGCGTGACCGCGGACGGGACCTCGCGCGTGAAGTCGCCGATCTGGTTGGTGGGCACGCAGGCGACGCCGTGGTTGTGGAACGTGCGGTCGCCGCCGCCGCGCAGGTCGACGCCGAGCAGCACCTCGTCGGCCGCGTCGACGAGGGCGAAGCGCAGGGCCGAGTTGTACTCGGCGCGCTCGACCTCGAGGTCGACCTCGATCTCGAGCGGGCCGCCGTCCCAGCGCACCGGCAGGCTCGCGAGGCGGCCCTGGCCGGCGAGCGCGTCGATCCGCAGGGCGCCGGCGACCGGGTCGAGGCGCAGCGCCGCCGGGCGCTCGATGTGCCAGGCCGGCGCGAGGGCGGCGTCGAAGCGCAGGTCGAGGCCGGCGCGCGCGTCGAGCAGCGGCGTCACCCGCCCGAGGATGGCCGCGGCCGCCTGGGCCTGGCCGTCGTCGCGTCGCGGGTGGTCGAGCAGGGCCCGCGCGGCGGCGGCGGCCTCGGCGTGGGCGCCGAGCTCGGTGTGCAGGCTGGCGCGGCGCAGCAGGGCGTCGGGGGTCGGCGCGGGGTCGCCGACGTCGAGCGCGAGCGCGGCCTCGGGCTGGCCGGCGGCGGCGAACAGGGCGGCGGCGCGGTCGCGGAAGCGGCGGCGGAGCTCCGCGTCGGCGACCATGGCGGCGCCGTCGCGGAGCACCTCGGCGGCGCTCGCGGGCATGCCGGCGACGGCGAGGTCCTCGGCGCGGGTCCAGCGCTGGCGCAGCGGTTCGTCGGTCGGCGGCGGCGGCGGTGACGGCGACGTGCGGGCCGCGGCCGGGGGCATCGGCGCGTCGCCGCGGCCGAGGGCCCACAGCTCTTTGGTCTCGGCGTCGAGCACGAGCAGCGCCGGGACGTCGTCGTCGGCCGCGCGCACGGCCGCGAGCGGCTCGCAGTGGCCGAGCACCAGCGGCTCGAGCGCGCCGTCGGCGGTCTGGCGGACCAGCAGCGTGTGGCGCGAGCCGTCGTCGGGGGCCCGCACGCGCACGGCGAGCTCGTCGCGGCCGTCGCCGTCGAGGTCGGCGATCAGCGAGCGGTCCTCGACGGTCAGCGGCAGGTCGTGGGGCGGGGGCGCGTGGGCCAGCGATGTCAGCTCGCGGCCGGTCCAGCGCAGCAGGTGGACCCCGGGCGCCGCGCCGTGGTGCGGGGGCTCGGGGAACACGTCGGCGTTGACGCCGCGGGAGTCGCGGAGGGCGACCAGCGCGGTGGTGCCGTCGGGGCGGCGGAGCGCGCCGAGCGCGCGGATCCAGCCGAATTGGCGCCGGCCGATCAGCGTGAGCCCGCCGTCGTCGTCGGCGTGGAACACCCGCAGGTCGAAGGCGCGGGGCGGCCCGAAGGCGGCGACGATCTCCTGCACGCCGTCGGCGTCGAGGTCGGCGGCGACCAGCGCGTCGAGGTCGGAGCGCGCGCGGGCGGTGGCCTCGTGGGCGCCGCGCAGCCCCGCGGGGCCGACCGCGTGGAAGCCGCGCAGCGGCCACTGGAAGCCGAAGTACAGCGCCGGGCGGCCGTCGCCGCGGGCGTCGACGACGCCGTAGGGGTAGGCGTCGATCGGCGCCGGGAACACGGCCAGCGCCGGCTCGGGGCGGGTCACGTCGATCAGCAGGCCGTCGTCGCCGCGGCGGGTCAGGGCCCACGGCGCCGCGCCCGGCGTCAGGTAGACGTTGGCGTCGGCGCGCCAGCGCGGGCCGGGGCGGAGCGCGGGGTCGAGGAGCACGAGCTCGTGGCGATCGTCGCTGACGACCGCAGCGCTCCACGGGCCGCCCGCGGGCAGGGCGACGGCCTCGCGGGCGCGCAGGCCGAGCGCGCGGGCCGGCGTCAGGCGGCGCAGCAGCGGGCGCGCGCCGGCGAAGCGCGACGCGGGGTCGGCGGCGAGGCTCACGGCCGCTTGCAGGTCGCGCCGGCGCAGCGCCGCCTCGACGCGGAGGTCGGCGGTGTCGCGGTCGTCGCGGGCGGCGGGCAGGGCGGCCACCACCTGCGAGAGCGTCGCGCTGTCCCAGCGCCCGAGCTGCACGGCGGCGATGCGGCGCAGCGCCTCGTCGGCGCCGTCGGGCGCGGCCGCCTCGACGTAGGCGCGGGCGTAGTCGGCGAGCGCCGCGTCGGGCTGGCCGGCGTCGCGTCGGCGGTCGCCGCGGCGCAGCCAGGCGCCGGCGAGCGCCCGGGTGCCGCGGTGGGCCGGGTCGTCGACGAACGCGGCGAAGGCGGCGTCGGCCCGCTCGGGCGCCTCGGACAGCGCGCCGGCGAGGTGCTCGGCGGCCAGGGCCTCGCCGCGCTGCTGTCGCCACGCGCGTCGCAGCTGCAGGGCGAGCAGGGTCGCGACCAGGGTGATAGCGGCGATCGTCAGGGCCAGGCCGAGCCGGCGCAGGAGGCGGCGGCGCCGGGCCTCGGGGTCGGCGGCGAGGGCCGCGAGCAGCGGCTCCATCGCCGGCCAGCGGCGCTCGGGCGCGGCCTGCAGGCCGCGGAGCACCACCTCGCGCAGCCACGCCGGCACCCGCGCGTGGGCCGGCGGGCGCACCTCGCCGGCCAGGGTGGCCGCGCGCAGGCCCTCGTAGCTGTCGGCCGCGAACGGGCGCTCGCCGTAGAGCGCCTCGTAGAGCGACGCGCAGAAGCTGAACACGTCGCTGCGCGCGTCGGCCTCGCCGCCGCGGTGCTGCTCGGGAGCCATGTACGCCGGCGTGCCGAGCACCCCGCCGGTCGCGGTGAGGTCGCCGGCGGGGGTCGCGTGGGCCTCGGGCTCGCCGGTCGGCTCGCCGCGCGCGTCGCGGACGAGCCCGAAGTCGAGGACGCGCACGCGGCCGTCCTCGCCGACCATGACGTTGTCGGGCTTGAAGTCGCGATGGATGAGCCCGGCGCGGTGGACCGCGGCCAGCCCCTGGCCGGCCGCGACGAACAGGGCGACCACCGCGGCGTGGCCGAGGCCCGCGGTCTCGGCCAGGTGGCGACGCAGCGTGCGGCCGCGGACCAGCTCCATGGCGAGGAACACCTGGCCGCCGGCGATGCTCACGTCGTGGATGGGCACCACGTTGGGGTGCGACAGGCGGGCCAGGGCCTTGGCCTCGCGGATGAACCGGCCGACGTCGGTCGGCGCGCTGCGGTCGGTGCGTACGGTCTTCAGCGCGACGATGCGGTCGAGCAGCTGGTCGTAGGCGGAGTAGACCACGCCGGCGCCGCCCTGGCCGAGCACCCGCAGGGTCCGGTAGCGGCCGACGCGCTGGCCCGTGTCCGCGGGCGGGCCGTCCGTCGCGGGCGGGCTCGCGGCGTCGCTCGAGTCGAGGGTCGGGAGCGCCGCGCGTGCGGCCTCCGTGCTGTGCGGCCCGGGTGCGAGCAACGCGGCGCAGTATGCCGAACCGCGCCCGCGACACGCCATCGGATTGCGGTCGATCGCCCGGGAACGCGCCGGGGTCCGCCCGCGACGGATCGGCTATCGTGCGGCCCGGCGATGGTCCTCCGCGAGCCGCACGAATCGACCTGGGACGACGGCGCGGCCCGACCGCGGCGCGGCCCGGGCGCGCGCGACTCGGTCGCGGCGCTCGCCCTGGTGTGGTCGGCGGAGGAGCCCGGGCGCGTCGGCGAGGTGGCCTGCCTGCCGCCGGGCGTCGACGGCCCGTTCACTCTGGGCCGCGCGGTCGAGCCGGCCGACGACGGCGCGCTGCCGCTGCTGCTCGCGCGCCTGCGTCCGCACGAGCGCGCGTCGACGGGCGCGCTGCGGGCCGCCCGGGTCTCGCGCTGGCAGATCCGCGTGACCCCGCGGGCCGACGGCGCGCTGCTGGTCGAGCACATCGGCCGCGGCGCGCTGCAGGTCAACGGCCACGACGTCGAGCGCGCGCTGGTGCGGCCCGGCGACGTGGTCGCCGCGCTCGACCGCTTCGCCGTGCTCTACACCCGCCGCCCCGGCGACTGGCCGCGCCAGCCGGCCTCGGCCCCGCCGTTCGCGTTCGGCGAGGTCGACGCGTTCGGCATCGTCGGCGAGTCGCCGGCCGCGTGGGAGCTGCGCCGCGCGATCGCCTTCGTCGCCGCCCGCGGCGAGCACGTGCTCGTGCACGGCCCGAGCGGCACCGGCAAGGAGCTGATGGCCCGGGCGATCCACCAGCGCTCGGGTCGCCGGCCGCTGATCGCCCGCAACGCCGCCACCATCCCCGAGAGCCTGCTCGACGCCGAGCTGTACGGCAACCTGAAGGACTACCCCAACCCCGGCATGCCCGAGCGCGCCGGCCTGCTCGGCGAGGCCCACGGCGGCACGCTCTTCCTCGACGAGATCGGCGAGCTGCCGCACGCGCACCAGGCCCACCTGCTGCGCGTCATGGACGGCGGGCAGTACACCCGGCTCGGCGAGGGCGCCAGCCGGACCGCCGACGTGCGCTTCATCGGCGCGACCAACCGCGAGCCCGGCGACCTGAAGCACGACCTGCGCGCCCGCTTCATCCACACCGTCGCGGTGCCCGGGCTCGACGAGCGCGTCGAGGACGTGCCGCTGCTGGTCCGCCACCTGCTGCGCGAGGCCGGGACGGCGGCGCCGCCCGACGTCGGCCTGATCGTCGCGCTCACGCAGCGCGCCTACGCCGGCCACGTGCGCGAGCTGAAGGCGCTGCTGTGGCGGGCGATCGCCGCGAGCCCGGGCGAGCGCCTGCTCGCGCCGCCGGAGCTGGCGGTGCGCGGCGCGGCCCCGGGGGCGTCGGAGCCGACCACCGAACCGGACGACGTCACGCGCGCGCAGATCGTCGCGGCGCTCGAGCAGTGCGGCGGGGTGCGCTCGCGGGCCTGGCAGCTGCTCGGGCTGCGCAGCCGCGACCAGCTGAAGCGCCTGATGAAGAAGCACGCGATCGCGTGAGCCGCCCGGGCGCCCGCCCGCGCCTGTCGGGCGCCCACACGGCGGGCCGCGGCGGGCCGCGAGGCGACTGCACGCGGCGCTGGCACGCCGGTTGCTCAGGCGGCCGGCATGCACCTGCGCGACTCTTTCGTCCTGTCCTCCCTGCTCGTCGTCGCCGCCTGCCCGGCGAGCCCCGATGCGACCACCGACCCCGGCACGAGCGACCCGACCGCGGCCACCGAGGCGCCGAGCACCGGCACGACCGTCGCCCCGACCACCGGCGGCCCCGACTCGACGAGCGGCACGACCGCGGGCCCGGACGACACCACCGGCGCCGGCTCGAGCGACACCAGCAGCGGCGCCAGCGCCACGACCGGCGCCAGCTCGAGCGACACCGGCGACGACACCGACACCGACACCACCGGCGACCCGCCGGCGCTGCCCGAGACCTGCGCCGACGTGCTGGCCGGCGACCCCGGGGCGGGCGACGGCGAGTACACGCTGTACGTCGGCGAGGCGGCCGACAAGCCGTGGCCGGCCTACTGCCACGACATGGCCGGCACGCCGGCCGAGTACCTGGTGCTCGTCAACGTCGCGCCGGGCCGCAACTTCTCGCAGTACACCGCCGCCGACGACCAGCGGACCGACGTGGTCACCAGCTACACGCGCGTGCGCATCGACCCGGTCGACCTGGTCGTCGACATCGACGACGGCACCTTCAGCAGCTCGACCGGCATGCTGACGCACGGCAACACGCTGGTGACGTCGATGCCCTACGCGATCGCCGAGGGCTGCGGCGGGCCCGACGAGGCCGTGGGGATCGGCAACGTCGACCTCGTCGGCACCCCGTTCCGCGTCAAGGACATGTTCTGCACCAAGGGCGCGACCGCGGCCGGCAGCGCGGTCTTCAGCATGGGCGCCCAGGTCGTCGACCTCACCGGCGGCGGCTTCTGCGGGTGGACCGGCCCGACCAAGGGCAACGACTGCGTGTTCGACCCGCAGAACAAGACCAGCGGGTTCGTGCTCGAGCTCGAGTACCTGCCGTTTCTCCCCGAGACGTGCGCCGAGGTCAAGGCCAAGCAGCCCGACGCGCCCGACGGCGACTACACGCTCTACATCGAGGGCAAGGAGAGCCGCGCGTGGGCGGCGTACTGCCACGACATGGCCGGCGCGCCCAGGGAGTACCTGCCGCTGGCCAACGTCGGCGGCGACTACAACTTCTCGGAGTACGCGACCGACGGCCCGGGCACCACGGTCCGCACCCAGTTCACCCGCGTGCGGCTCGACCCGAAGACGCTGGTCGTCGACATCGACGACGTCACCTTCAGCGAGTCGACCGGCCAGCTCATGCACGGGCAGACCGTGATCACCTCGATGCCGTACGCGATCGCCGAGAGCTGCGACGGCCCCGGCATGGCCAACGGCGCCGCCAACATCGACCTCGTCGGCACCGTGTTCAACGTGGTCGACACGTTCTGCACCGCCGGCGCCAGCTCGGCCGGCGACGCCGTGTTCAGCGCCTACGACCAGGTCGTCGACCTCACCGGCGGCGGCAACTGCGGCTGGACCGGCCCGTCGAAGGCCATGAACAGCTGCGTGTTCGACCCGCAGAACAAGTCCAGCGGCTTCGTGCTCGAGCTGGCGTACTTCAACTTCTGAGGCCCCGATCCCGCCGCCGGCGCGCCCACGGGGGGCGCCCGGCCCGGGTTCGGCGGCCGCGACCGCGGGAAATTCCCGCGGCGAAAAAAATCTGCGGCGCGCCTGTCGATCCGCCGCCGCGCCGTTCGTCGTCCGGGTACACCCCCCCGAGATCGAGGAGAAGCGCGATGAAGGTCATGATGTTCGCCAAGGCGCCCCCGCACAGCCAGAACAGCCAGCCGCCGAGCGAGGAGGCGCTGCTGGCCATGCACAGGTTCAACCAGGAGTTGGAGCGGGCCGGCGTGCTGGTCGACCTCGGCGGCCTCATGCCCGGCGTGCGCCTGAAGTACAGCGAGGGCAAGTGCACGGTGATCGACGGGCCCTTCGTCGAGTCGAAGGAGCTGATCGCCGGCTACTCGCTGCTCGAGGTCGGGTCGCTGGCCGAGGCGGTCGAGTGGGCCAAGCGCGCGCCGTTCGGCCTGACCGTGGCCGACGGCGAGGAGGCGGAGGTCGAGATCCGCCCGCTGTTCGACCCCTCGACCTTCGACGTGCCCGGCGAGGCCGAGGAGCGCGCGCGCCGGCTCGCCGGGCGCGGCGAGGCCTGATCCGCGGTCGCCGTCCGCGGCGGTGGTCGGTCGGCCCGCGGATGTAGCAGACTGCTCGCCATGCCGGAGCCGCGCGACATCCTCGGCCACATCGGGGGCACGCCCCTCGTCCCGCTGCGGCGGCTCGCCGCCGGCCTGCCGGTCCCGGTGCTCGTCAAGTGCGAGCACCTGAACCCCGGCGGGAGCGTCAAGGACCGCGTCGCCCTGGCGATCGTCGCCGACGCGGAGGCGCGCGGCCTGCTCGCGCCGGGCGCCACCCTGATCGAGGCCACGGCCGGCAACACCGGCGTCGGCCTCGCGCTGGTGGCCGCGGCCCGCGGCTACGCGCTGGTGTGCGTGATGCCGGAGAAGATGTCGGTCGACAAGCGGGTCGCGCTGGCGACCCTCGGCGCCCGCGTGATCGTCACGCCGAACGCGGCGCCGTCGCACCCCGACAACTTCCGCAACGTCGCGCGCCGGCTGGCCGCGGAGCGCGGGTGGTTCCTGACCGACCAGTTCAACAACCCGGCCAACGTGCGCGCGCACGCCGACACGACCGGCGTCGAGATCCTCGAGCAGACCGGCGGCCGCGTCGGCGCCTTCGTGGCCGGCGCCGGCACCGGCGGCACGATCAGCGGCGTCGGTCGGCGCCTGAAGGAGCAAGCGCCCGGCGTCCGGGTCGTGCTCGCCGACCCGGTCGGCTCGGCGCTCGCCGACTGGATCGAGACCGGCCGCCCCGGCCCCGACGGCGCCTACGCGGTCGAGGGCATCGGCGGCAGCGAGGCGCCCGACAACCTCCACCGCGCGGTGATCGACGGCGCCGAGCGGGTCTCCGACGAGGAGAGCTTCGCCGTGGCCCTGCGCCTCATGCGAGAGGAGGGCCTGCTCGTCGGCGGCTCGGCCGGCACCAACGTGGCCGCCGCGCTGCGGGTCGCCGCCCGCGGCGACGTCGACGGTCCGGTCGTCACCGTGCTGCCGGACGCCTGGGACCGCTACCGGGCCAAGCCCTGGCTGGCGGCCGCCGTGCCGCCGTGAGGCGCGCGCGGGCTGCAAGCCGTGCACGCGCCGGCAAGCCGCGACGCCGGCGCCTCGTCGTCCGCGCGGGCCGGGCGCGGGCCGCCGCTGGTACGGTCCTTGCTCGTGCGCCGTCGCCATGACCACGCCCACCCGCACGATCCACCAGTTCATGACGCCAACGCCGGAGACCATCCAGGCCGACCTCACCCTGGCCCAGGCGCGTGAGCGCATGTACCGGCTCGGCGCGCGTCACCTCCCGGTCGTCGACGGCGGCGGGCTCGTGGGCATCCTGAGCGAGCGCGACATCACCCTCGCCGAGGCCCTGCGCGGCGACCTCGAGCGGCTGGCGGTGCGCGAGGCGATGACGATCCAGCCGTTCACCTGCGGCCCCGATGCCCACCTCGGCGCCGTCGCCGACGAGATGGCGCGGCACAAGTACGGCGCGGCCATCGTCGTCGACCGCGAGCACCCCGTCCGCGTCGTCGGCGTGTTCACCACCGTCGACGCCCTGCGGGCGCTCGCCCAGCTCGACGGCCACGCGTGACGCGGCCCGGCCCTCCCTACAACGACCGCGGCGCCTCGAAGACCCACACGCGCCCCGCCTGGCGCGGATCGGGTACCGACCAGACCCGCAGCTCGCCGGCTTCATAGCCCTCCCGGAGCCGCCCGGGATCGCAGCACGCCAGCAGCCAGGTCAGGTACGGCGGCAGATGCTCGGCGATCTGCTCGGCGATGTACTCGTCCTCGCTCGTCCAGGTGCCGCGGTACGCAGGGTGAGCGGGCGTCCAGCCCGCGCGACGCCGTCTCATCTCGGCTCCTCCCGCAACATGGGCGCGAGGTTCGCCCGTCGCAGCAGGACCCGGTCGGCGCCGAACAGCTCGAGCCGCGTCTTGTGGACGCCACACTCGAAGCCGGGCGCCGCCGACGCCCGCACCACGGTCAACACGAGGTAGCGGCCATCGTCCAGGTGGAAGGTGGCGGAGTGCATCGGTGGGTCGTCTTGCGGTCGGTCGCCTGCCATGGTCATCGCCTCGTCCCTGGGTTGCACGGCGTGTTGCGGTCTGCTGCAGTGTCCGCTCGACTGTCCGATACAGAGGCGCCAGTTTCAAGAACCAAGATCGTGCCCTGGGTAGACTCCCCTCCCTCATGCCCAAACGCGGCCGCAGCCCCACCGAGTGGGCGACCACGGAGCAGGTCTGCAAGGCCGCCCGCCGCGTCCGGTCGACGATCTACATGTGGCTGCAACGAGAGCTGCTGCCGACGCCTCAGGTCGTGCACGGCGGCCGCCACGGCACGAGTGCCCGCTGGCCCACCCACGCCCCGGCGCAAGCCCGGTGGATCGCCGAGAAATTAGAGGTTGGGTATACATTTGAAGAGGTGCGCACGGCCCTTGTTCGTGGCGAATTCACCCCAGGGTAGGTGCAAAGGCCTCACACTCACCTTGGACGCAACGAGAACGACGGACGACTTGACCGATGACTTCCCATGCACCCATGAACGAGCCGGCGAAACTTGATGACACGCTCGACCGCGGACGCATCAAGCGAATCGTAGTATCCAACTACCGTAGCCTCGGCCGCGACGTCACGATTGTCCTCGATCCTCTCACGCTCCTGGTCGGTCCCAACGGTTCCGGGAAGAGTAACGTCGTTGATGCTCTGCACTTCGTCCGAGATTGTATGGAGATGGGGCTCGGCGGCGCCATCAACGACCGGAACGGGATCGAGGCGTGTCGCCGATGGAACCGTTCCCACGGTGGCCATCCCTACAACGTCTATTTCCACCTCGAACTCGCTCTCCCTCGAGGCTCTGCTACCTACGAGTTCGAACTAACCGGCTCCAATGTCGCCGAGTACTGCATCAAATCCGAGAAAGCTGTGGTTCGTGACGAACAGGAGCTCACTCTCCACGTCGCTGGCGGGAAGCTGCTCGCTGCTCCAGAAGGCCTCGCACCCGCTGTCGACGACCAGAATCTCGTGCTTCCGCTCATCGGGGGCGACCTCCGGTTTCGACCGATGCTTCAGGCGCTGCGCAACATTGCCGTTTACTCGATCTACCCCAACGAGTTGCGACGGCCACAGAAGTACAGCCCCATCAAGCCGATGGCCAAGCACGGCGACAACTGGGTCTCGATTCTCAAAGACCAGCCCGAGGCGACTTGGAAGCCCGAACTCGTCGCCGCTCTCAACAAGCTCACCGGCGATATCTGTGATATTGAGATCAGGCGAGCTGCTGGATACCTCGTCGTTCGCTTCCGTCGAACTATCGATAAGAAGCTCACAAACGCCAGTAAATGGTTCGAGGCTTATCAGGAGTCTGACGGCACCCTGCGCGTTGCGGGTATTATCACTGCCCTCCTGCAAGAGCCGCCCGTTCCGGTGATCGCTATTGAAGAGCCCGAGCTCACTGTCCATCCCGGCGCCATCCCGCTCGTCGCCAATTTCCTGGCTCAAGCAAGCAGGCGCTCCCAAGTTCTGGTCACCACCCACAGTCCGGAACTGCTTGACTGCGTTGACGCGTCTGCGGTCCGCGTCGTTAGTCGCAGCCCCGAGCGCGGCACATCCGTCAGCTATATGAGCGCATCACAGAGCGAGGCCGTAAAGCGCGGTCTCCTGTCGCTCGGTGAAGTCCTGCGTCTCGAGGGTTTCCAGACCGAATTCAAATATCCGCAGGAAGCCGACTCCGCCGAGTACGACTCTCCAGTCATTGAAATCGACGGGGACGGGGGGGGCTGAATCCATGTCCGCGTTCCTCGTCGTCGAGGGTCACGGAGAACTCGAGGCGGCCCACAACTTGATCGTCCGACTCAGTCGCGAGAATGGCTATGACTTACAATGGGCTCGTCCGCGTCGGTTTCCCAACCTTCACCTCGAACGTGGCATTCGTAAAGCCGCTGAAGTCATCCGTATCGAGCCAGAGGTCGATGGTATGCTCATCCTGCGTGACGAGGACGATGCCTGTCCCGCGCACACTGGGCCTGCGATTGCCGCATGTCTGCGAGCCCTCAATCTCCCCTTTCCGGCTGCAGTGGTGATGTTCTGCCGCGAGTACGAGACCCTGTTCTTGCCATGCATAGACCTCATGGCTGGTGTTCCGCTCCGCGGCAACGCAGTAGAACGCCCTGGCCTCCTGCCCGGAACTCGCTTCGACGGCGACCCCGAGTCGATCCGGGGTGTCAAAGAGTGGTTATCGAAGCACTTCCCTCGCGGAGCTAGCTACAAACCAACACTCGACCAACTTCCGCTCACGCGCATGATCCATTTCAACAGGTTGCGTGAAAGTGGCCTCCCGTGCTTCGGCACGCTTGAAAGAGCTCTAAGATTCCTCGCGGAGTCGCGTGGCCAAGGAGGGCTTGTCTACCCGAAAAGCACGGATCCTTCTACTACGAAGGTCAAGACTTAAGCGAAGTTGATTTCGGGTTGGCTTGGCGCGTTGGCGGCACAGCGGCCCCAATATACTTGGGATATGTCGCCGCTATCGAATCACGGGCGTGCGTACGTGCGGTCCGGGCTCTCGCGGGTCCAGAGCCACGACCGGGCGCTGCGCTGGGGTGATGCGCGACCGGACCTGCCGCGCGGCGGGTCAGGGCCCTGGGCTGGTCGCTGGTCGTGGGGCGGCGGGGCCGGGCCCGCGGGTCAGCGCCATGCGGGCCGTGTCGCCGGTGCTGGCGCGCCAGGCCCGGGTGTAGACCAGGACCGTGGCCGTCTGGGCCAGCACGTCGATGACCGTGATGGAGCCGACGTGCGTCGCCACCAGCGCGGCGGCGGCGAGCTGCACGGCGCCGATGCCCCACAGCACGGGGGCGACGAACACGGCGACGGTGACCGCGGCGGAGCCGGCGCCGACGAGGCCGAGCAGGATCACGCCGGTCGAGTCGTGCCCGACGAGCGCGCCCGACACCCGCCCGACCAGGCAGGCCGCGACCAGCACGAGCAGGATCCGCAGCATCAGCCAGTGGAAGCGGTGGGCCACCAGGTGCTCGCGGAGGATCCACATGTAGACGCCGCTGAGCACCAGCACCACCGCCACCGGCACGATCAGCGCCACCGGCGTGACCGCCGCGGGGTCGTTGGCCGAGACCGTCAGCATCACGCCGCCGACCACCAGCATGAGCAGGTCGAGCAGCAGGGTGAACGACCGCTGCTGGCGGCGCGCGAGGGGTCGCGGCCGGGGTCGTAGTGATCGAGGTGGTCGAGCAGCGCCACGAGCGACGGCCAGCGCGCGGCCGGGTCGCGCGCGAGGCCGCGGAGCAGCGCGAGGTGGATGGCCGGCGGCGCGCGGCGCTCGGGCGGCGGCTCGCGCAGCTGGCCGGCGGAGACCTCGACGCGCAGCTCCTCGATGGTCTCGCCGGGGTACGGCCGCTCGCCGTAGAGGGCCTCGAACAGGGCGGCGCAGAAGCTGAACTGGTCGGCGGACTCGCCGACCTGCGAGCTGCTGTACTGCTCCGGGGGCATGTACGCGGGGGTGCCGAGGATCACGCCGACCGAGGTCGAGGTGACCGACGAGCCGTGCACGTCGTCGGCGGCGGGGTGGTCGACGCGGCCGCGGATGCTGGCGAGCCCGAAGTCGGCGACGCGCGGGCGGCCCGCGGTGTCGACGATCACGTTGTCGGGTTTGAAGTCGCGGTGGACGACGCCGACGGCGTGGGCGGCGACCAGCCCGCGGCCGACGGCGACGTACATCGCCAGCAGCTCCATCAACGTGCGCGGCTGCTCGGTCTGCCAGGCGGTCAGGGTGACGCCCGTGACGTACTCCATGACGATGAACATCCGGCTGTCGAGGTTGCCGGACTCGTAGATCTGGACGACGTTGGGGTGCGAGATGCGGGCGAGCGCGTGGGCCTCGCGCTGGCGGCGCAGCAGGTCGTCCGCGCCCGAGGCGCGGAACACCTTGACGGCGACGTTGCGGTCGAGCTCCGGGTCGTGGGCGAGGTAGACCCGCGACATGGACCCCTCCCCGAGCGGGCGCACGACGATGAAGCGACCGACGCGCGTCGCGCCCGGCTCGAGGGTGCGTTCGTCCTCGCCCGCGGCGTGCACGGGCAGCGCGTCGCGCTGGGTCTTCAGCATGCCGAGCGTGCGGTCCGACAGGTCGTGCCCGTCCTGCAGGAGCGTGGTCGTGGGGTCGTGGACGCCGATGCGACGGCCCGCCGACGCGAGCTCGTCGGGCCTGACTCCGTGCGCGGTCGATCCGCCCGGCTGCTGCTCCACCGTACGCTTCAGCACGACCACGGGAACTTAGCACGGGGCGGGTAATCGCCGTTCCATGCGGCCGCACAGGCAGATGGCGACACGCGTGAGGATCCCTGACGTCGGGGCAGCGGTGCACACAGGACGACGGGCTGGACGCGGCGCCGCCGCGGGCGATAGCTTCGCCGCGGAGGAGTCGAACGATGCGTCGCCACCACCTGTTCGAGTTCGAGGATCAGCCGTGGTTGCCGGGCCTCGTCCGCGACGGGATGACCGACCTGCTCGGCAAGACGATCGAGGCCCTGCGCCTGTACGAGCCGGTCGCGCCGCTGCTGGCCGACGCGCTGCGGGCCACCGGCGACCGCGAGATCCTCGACCTCTGCTCCGGCGGCGGAGGTCCGCTGCCGCGGCTCCGCCGGGCGCTCGCGGCCTCGCAGGGGCTCGACGTGACGGCCCGCCTCAGCGACTTCTACCCCAACATCGCGGCGTTCGAGCGCATCGCCGCGGACGAGGACGGGCGCGTCGGCTACGTGCCGACGCCGGTCGACGCCACCCGCGTCCCGCCCGAGCTCACCGGCTTTCGCACCCTGTTCACCAGCTTCCACCACTTCCGCCCCGACGCGGCCCGGGCGATCCTGGGCGACGCGTTCGCGCAGCGGCGCGGCATCGCGGTGTTCGAGTTCACCGAGCGCAGCGCGATCGGCCTCGCGCAGATGGCGCTGACGCCGGTGACCTCGGCGCTGTTGACCCCGTTCCTGCGGCCGTTCCGGTGGAGCCGGCTCGCGCTCAGTTATGTGGTGCCGATCATTCCGGCGCTCTTCATCTTCGACGGAGTCGTCTCGCAGCTTCGCACGTACACGCCGGAGGAGCTGCGTGAAATGACCGGACCTTTGCAGAGCCGCGAGTACACCTGGGAGATCGGGCGGACATCCCACCCGATCTTCCCCAGCAAGCTGACGTACCTGCTCGGCTTGCCGAACGCGTGAGCCCGCCGCCGCGTCACTATCTATGAACATTGTCGTCCCACATCTGTGGACGTACGGGCCGGATTGTCACGTGTCACGATGCGTGACACGGAGCGGATATCTACCTACGATGAGGTCATGACATTTCCAGAAGGACCGACGGACACGCCCGCGAGCCGTTCGGTCCGCAAGGAGACGCTGGCGATGGTGCTCGACGAGCTGCGCCTGCTGATCGTCCTGCTGGCGCCCGACGGCGCCGTCGTGTGGGCCAATCGGGTCGCGCTCGGCCTCGGCGAGTGCGCGCTCGCGGACATCGTCGGCGCGCCGCTGGCGGCGGGGCCGTGGTGGCCCACGGAGTCGGAGCGCCTGGACGTGCAGGCCGCGCTCGACCGGGCCGTCGCCGGCGAGGCGGTGCAGCTCGAGGTCGACGCCGGCCGCGGGTCCGCGGGCCCGCATCGGCTGGCGCTGTCGCTGCGGCAGCTGCCGGCGCAGCCGCCCGAGGCCTGGATCCTGGTCAAGGGCTCCGACCTCACCGAGGCGAGGGCCCGCGAGGCCCGCGAGGCCGCGCAGTACCGGGCGGTGGTCGACACGCAGACGGAGGCCATCTCGCGCTTCGCCGCCGACGGGACGCTGCTCTTCGTGAACGACGCCTACTGCCGCCTGTTCGGCGGCACCCGCCAGACGCTGATCGGCCGGCCCTGGCGGCCGGTCGCCCACCCGGACGACGTGCCCCGCATCGAGCGCGAGCTCCGGCGCATGAGCAAGGAGGAGCCGGTCATCATCATCGAGAACCGCGTGATCGACGCGGAGGGCCGGGTCCGCTGGTTCGAGTTCGTGAACCGCGGGTTCTACGACGCCGCCGGCCAGCTCGCGGAGATCCAGTCGATCGGCCGCGACGTCACGCTGCGCCGCGAAGGCGAGGCCGAGCGGCAGCTGGCCGAGCGCCGCCTGCAGGAGCGCCAGCGCCGCGAGGGCCTCGGCCTGCTCGCCGGCGGCGTCGCCCACGACTTCAACAACGTGCTCGCGTGCATCACCACGAGCGTGGCCCTGGCCCGCATCGAGCCGGCCGAGGTCGACGTGTACCTCGACGAGATCGCCGAGGCCTCCGACCGGGCGGCGATGCTGTGCCGCCAGATGCTGGCCTACGCCGGTAAGAGGCCGCTGGCCCCGGTCTGGCTCGACCTGGGGGCGCAGCTCCGCGGCTCCGAGCCGCTGCTCCGCGCCATGCTGCCGGTCGGCGCGACCCTCCGCATGCACCTCGCGCCCGGGCTGCCGGCGGTGCGCGGCGACGAGACGCAGCTGCGCCAGATCTTCCTCAACCTCGTCGGCAACGCCTGCGAGGCGCTGCGCGAGCACGGCGTGATCACGGTGTCGGCCCGCCGCGACGTGGCCGCGAACGGCCGCGTCGACGGCGGCGAGCTCGACGCGGAGGTCGCCGACGGCCCGGTGGTGGTGGTGGCGGTCCGCGACAACGGCGTCGGCATGCCCGCCGAGGTGCGCGCGCGGATCTTCGAGCCGTTCTTCACCACCAAGTCGCTCGGCCGCGGCCTCGGACTCGCGGCCACGGCCGGGCTGCTGCGCGCGCACGGGGCCGCCATCCGCGTCGACAGCGCGCCCGGCCAGGGCACGCTGATCGAGGTGGTGTTCCCCGCCGCGGACGGCGCCCGCGCCCCGTCCGCGGCCCCCGGCCCCGCCGGCCCCGCGAACGCCCCGAGCGGCTCGGGCTGCGTCCTGCTCGTCGAGGACGAAGGCGTCGTGCGCCGCCTGCTCGCCCGCCAGCTCGAGCTGCTCGGCTATGAGGTGCTCGAGGCCTCCTCCGGCCCCGCGGCCATCCGCCTGCTGCACGGCCACGACGGCGACCTGCGCCTCGCGCTCGTCGACATGATGATGCCCGAGATGAACGGCGACGTGTTCGTCGGCGAGCTCCGCGAGCGCCGTCCCGACGTGCCCGTGGTGGTGATGAGCGGCTACAGCCGCCGCGACGTGCGCGAGCTGTTCGCCGCCCACCGCCGCATCGGCTTCCTGCAGAAGCCGTTCACCGTCTCGCAGCTGCAAGAGGCGCTGGCGCAGCTCGACGACGCGGCGCCGGCGTAGCCGCCCGCGCTTGCGCGGCGTGCAGCGAATGCACCTCCGCGGGCCGCCGCGGCTCGCCGCGGCGGGGCTCGCTCGCCTGGCACATGCCTTGCTATGCGGAGACCATGCCGTCCTTCTCGCCCTGGCTGTTCCTGGCGTTCGTCGCCGCGTATCTGTTCGCAGGAGCGGCGCCGGCGCTGTTTCCGCTGACGCGCATGGACCTGCTGACGATCTTGCTGTGCTGGCTCGCCGGCGTGGCCGTCGTCGGGTTCATCTGGCTGGCTCGCCGCCGCGGCGGACCGCGGTGACCGGCCCGCCGCGGCGCCGACCGTCACAGGCGCTCGTGCTCGTCCTCGGCGAGCCAGGCGCGGATCTTCCGCTTCAACCTGGCCTCGACGCGCGCGCCGACCTCGTCCCAATCTTCATCCGGCTCGGCGTCGGCCCAGGCGCGGATCTTCCGCGCGACCCTGGCCTCGACCTTCTCGGCGAGCTCGTCCCACTCCCGCCGATCGCCCGACGTCGTGGTCCTCTTCTGCCAGCGGACCCCGTGCGAGCCGCCGCCCCACATGAGCAGCGCGCCGAACAGGAACCCGAAGTCGTACCAGCCGCCGCTGTTGTGGGCCTCGTAGACGGCGACGCCCTCCACGAAGACGCCGACCACCAGCGACACCCAGGAGATCACGCCGTGCCACAGGCCGACCCAGAAGCCCGCCGGCGCCTCCGCGGTGTACCGCGGATCACCCGCGGCGCAGCCGACGAGCGCCGCGCAAGCGGCGACGAGCACGAACACGAGGACGATCTGCTTTATAAATACACGCGCCATTTTTAATTATTCGTTATGAGCAAGGAGCGTGCCGGCGGGCCGAGGGTCGCGCGCACCTGTGAATGTGGGGTGCTCGTCCGTCGCGGTGGTGTGACGATATGCATTGTTTGCAGGGAGCGATGGAGGAGTGACGATAGTTCGCGGCGGTCAGGTGGAGTAGGCGTAGGGGTCGACGACGGCCAGGACGCCGTCGGCGAGCAGCGTCGCGGCGGCGTCCGCGGGCGGCGGGCGGCCGTCGGCGCAGGCGTCGAGGGCCTCGCGCTCGGCCGCGGACGGCGGGCGCACGACGCCCGGGGCGACCAGCAGCTCGTGCTCCGCGCCCGCGGGCGGCGGCTCGAGGCCGGCCAGCGCCGCCGCCAGCACGCGCTCCGGCGGCCCCGCGAAGCGCACGCGCGTGGCCCCGCGGGCGAGGTGCAGCGGCCCGTGCGCGTGCGGCCGCGCGGTCGCGGCGTCGCCGAACACCTCGGCCTCGAACGCGTCGATCATCGCCACCTCGAGCGCCGCGATGCTCGCCAGGTGCGGCGCGGCGCCGGGGCGCCCGGCCAGGAACTCGGCGAAGCTGCGCGCCTCGTGGGCCGGGAAGAACGACACGCACGGGCACGCGTCGCAGTAGGCGGCGAGCAGCTCGTCGCGGCCGGCGGCGGGCAGCGCCCGCGTGGTCAGCGGCAGCGCGTGGCGCAGCCGGGTCGCCCGCCAGTTGCGCGCGAGCATCCGCGTCAGGGCCAGGCCGGGGCCGTCGTGCGCGCTCGCGGCGGCGGCCCCGGACGGCGCGGCGACGGCGGCCGCGAGGTCGCGCTGCCACTCAGCAAGCGACACGCAGCGCCCCCGCGGCGGGCCGCAGCCGCCAGCTCTCGCGGGCCCGCGCGAGCTGCTCGCGGATCCCCGCCACGCCGAGCCGCGCCACCCCGTCCTCGAGGATCTCGAAGGTGATGCCGGCGAGCCGCGGCGCGCCGGCCACCACGTGGTCGACGAGCGGCCACACGTCCGCCGGCACCGCCCCCGAGTGGGCGTCGAGGAGGTAACCGTCGTGCGTCGCCCCGCCGGCCACGTGGATCTCCACCACGCGGTCGAGGCGCAGCCGCGCCAGCGCCTCCAGCGGGTCGAACCCGTGGTTATGCGCGTTGCACGTGAAGTTGAACAGGTCGAGCAGCAGGTCGCAGCCCGAGCGCTCGCACAGGGCATCGAGGAACTCGAGCTCGTCGCGCGCGCCGGGCAGGCGCGGCAGGTAGTGCACCCCGTTCTCGAGCAGGAAGGGCACCGGGTAGCGCTCGACCAGCGCGGCCGCCCGCGGCGCCACCAGGTCGAGCGCCTCGTCGGTGGTCGGCAGCGGCAGCGGCACGCCGGCGTAGCGGGTCGCGCCGGGCGCGTCGCCGGGCGCGAGCAGGAAGCCGAGGTGCTCGCTGTGCCAGGCGAACGGCCGCGTCGCCCACAGCTCGTCGAGCATGTCGACGTAGGCGGGGTTCCAGCCGCCCGCCGAGCCGATCGACAGCTCGACCCCGTGGGCGACGAACGGCAGGCCCGCGCCGCGGGCGAACGTCGCCGCCAGCGCGCCGGGGACGAAGCACATGGCCCGACGGGCGCCGACGAGGCGCTCGCGGCACAGGTGCTCCGGGGTGACCTCGATGTAGTCGAGGTCGCCCACCACGGCCTCCCACAGCGCGGCGCTGTCGCTCGCGCACGACAGGCCGACCCCCAGCGCCGGCGGCGTCCGCCGCATCAGCGGATCTCCGTCTTGGTCGCGAGGTCGACGATCGAGCGGATGCCGGCGATGTCGCGCGGGTTGACGCGCTCCTCGAAGCCGATGTCGATGTACCCGAGGCGCCCGCACGCCTCGCAGCCGTGGCGGCCGCCGAGCTGCTTGATCGCCGCGATCACGCTGTCGAGCGTGGCGGTCCCGGGGTCGAGGTGGATGCGGTAGGCGGCCTTGCTGGTGACGAGCTCACGATCTGTCTTCTCGGGCATGATGGTCTCCTGCCCGCCGGGAGAGCAAGCGGCGTGCCACGAAGAACCGACGGCGCGACGGGCGAGCGCCGCGGCGCTCGCACGGGGCCTTGCATGCGCCCGCAATCCGTGCAGAGCGTCGCGTCGTCGTCGGTCGCATCGCGCCTCACGCGTCAGGCCGAGGTGCGGAACAGGCGGCCCTCGTCGGCGCACAGCAGCTGCACGGCCTGACGACCGCTCATCAGGGCCATCGGCACCCCGCCGCCGGGCTCGACCCACTGGCCCGCCATGTAGAAGTACTCGAGGCCGGGCAGCTTCTTCTCGACGCGCACGTTGGCGTGCTCGGCGTCCGGCATCCAGCCCTCGTAGGCGCCGCGCCAGGCGCGGGCGCGGCCCCAGAAGGTCAGCGGGGTGACGACGTCGACGGCCCGCACGGCGTCGCGCAGGCCGGGCAGGTCGGGCGCGAGCAGCTCGAGCACCGCCGCGGTGACGGCGGCCTTCTCGTCGTGGTACCGCGTGCCGCGCGTGGCCCACCAGGTGTAGTCGGCGGGGATGATGGCCTGGACCACAGTGTGGCCGGGCGGGGCGAACGCGGGGTCGTCGTTGAGCACGCGGACGGTCGCGCGCTCGACGCTCCGCCCGCCGATGGTGCGCGGGGCGACGCCGTCGAGGGTCCGCAGCGCCGGGTGCCCGGCGTAGGGGCGGTCGACGCCGAAGCTCGCCATGACGATGGGGTCGAACAGCTTCCAGCGCTCGAGGCGCTCGCGCGTGGGCTCGGCGCCGTAGCGGCCGCCGAGCAGCCGCAGCACCGACTCGGGCGCGCTCGCGGTCGAGATCACGGCGTCGGCCGTCATCATGGTCCCGTCGGCCAGGCGCACGCCGGCGGCCCGGCCGTCGCGCACGAGGACCTCGTCGACCGTCGCGTGCAGCTGCACGTGCCCGCCGAGCGCCTGGTAGGTGTGCGTGAGGGCGTCGCGGAAGGCCGCGCTGCCGCCGACCGGGCGCGAGAGGTAGCCGCGCTCGAGGTAGCCGAGCACGAGCAGCAGGAAGAACGCCGGCGCGGTGTCCGGCACGAGCGCGGCGAAGAACCGGCGCAGGGCCGGGCTGCGCAGGTTGTGGTGGGCCCACTCGCCGATCGGCCGGCGAAAGTGCAGCAGGGGTCCGAGGGCCCCGCGCATGTCCCACAGCGGCCGCAGGCGCTCGCGCCAGGGCACCAGCTCCGGGGTGTCGAGCGTCGGCGTGAGGGCGATCAGGTCGGTGGCGCCGGCCCGCACCCGCGCGAGCTCGGCGGCGTCCTCGGGCGCGAGCCGGGTCAGCTCGGCGACCAGCGCGTCGAGGTCGCGGGTGACGGGGATGGTCGTGCCGTCGCCGCGGTGCGCGTAGGTCTGCCAGGCGTCGAGCCGGCGCAGCGGCACGCGGCTGGTGATCTCGAGCTCGTCGTACAGGGCGGTGAACGGCCCGCCCGTCAGCCAGTGGATGCACCCGTCGATCTGGTAGGGCCCGAGCGACCACGCCGTGCACAGGCCGCCGAGGGCGAGGTTGTGCTCGACGATGGTGGTGTCGTAGCCGCTTCGTCGGGCGTAGCAGCCGGCGGCGAGGCCCGCGAGGCCGCCGCCGATGATGATGACATGGGGCTCGCTCATGCTCGGCGCCGAGGCAATGTTCGTGCCAGCGCGATCTCGGGTCCGCTCGCGCCGCGGCCGCGCGACGCGGGTGCAGCGGCTTCGTGGCCGCGCACGGCGTGCGGCGAGCTCCGCGGCGCTCAGCGGTCGGCGCCGCGGCGGGCCAGGATGCGGTTGATCGGCTCGCGCAGCGGGCTCCCGGTCGGCAGGGCGAACGCGTAGTCCTGGCGCTGGAAGCTGCCCGGGAGCAGCTCGACCCGCTCGCCGTACTCGTGCTCGACCAGCAGCTCGAGGGCGGGTCGGTCGAACACGAAGGCCTCGACCTCGCCGCCGGCGACCGCCGCCAGCCCGGCGTCGGGGTCGGCGTAGACCAGGAAGTTCAGCCGGGCGTCGCGCAGGTAGGTCTCGCTCGAGCTGGCCGCCACGGTGCCGACGCGCAGCTTGCCGAGGTCCTCGGGGCCGCTGACCTTGGCGGCGAGGCGGCCGATCGTCAGCGAGGTGGTGATCGACGCGGTGAAGGACGTCAGCATGATCAGCGAGGCGAGCATCCACGTCATGGCGAGCAGGCGGCCGGCGCCGCTGCTGGGCACCTTGTCGCCGTAGCCGACGGTCGACATGGTGACCACGGCCCACCACATCCCGGCGGCCACGCCGGCCGCGGGGTGGCCCTGGAACTGCGGGTTGTGCCGGCGCTCGAGCAGCCACATGAGCGCGCCGACCAGCAGCTGGAGCCCGGCGAAGCTGACGAGCAGGCCGAGGAAGGTCGAGTTGAAGACCATGCCCGCGGTGTCGAGCCAGCTCTCGGCGTGGTCGCGCGACAGGGCGATGGCGAGGCCGGTGGTGTGGAACGGGTGGGTGAAGTCGAAGCGGGCCTCGCGGTCGGCGGTGACCGTGAGCGCGGCGGCGGCGACGTCGATCGAGCCGAGCTCGAGGCCGTGGATCAGCCCGTCGAGGTCGTACTCTTGCAGGCGGTAGCGCAGGCCGAGCTCCTCGGCGAGCTCCCGCCACAGCTCGACGCTCGAGCCGACCCACGGGCCGTCGGGGGCGTGGTCGACGAACGGGGGCATGCGGTGGGTGCCGACGACCAGCACGCGGTCGCCCGGGTCCGGGTCCGCGGGCGGCGGGGAGGCGGCCACCAGCGCGGCGAGCACGAGGGACAGGCCGGCCATGGTCGCCTCAGCAGCCGCCCCGGTGGCAGCCGGCGCAGGTGGCCAGGAGCTCGCCGTACAGGCCGGCGCGGGCGCTCCACCCGACGCTCGCGCCGGCGCGGGCGCCGAGCGCGTGGACCTCCGCGGCGAGCGCGGCGACGTCGTCGGGCAGCTCGACGTCCTGCGTGAGGTCGGCGCGCGCGAGCGGGGCGTCGACGAGGGCGGCCGCGCCGGCCATCCACGCGTACTCGCTGCGGTCGATCAGCGCCTCCCACATGCGGTCCGCGGCCCACTGGTGGCGCTGCATGTGCCCGTGCACCGCGTGCGGCGCGGAGGCCGGGGTGTCGTGCGGCGGCTCGAACGCGGGGCCCACCCCGTGCGCGGCGTGGCAGTCGCCGCAGGTGCGGGCGAGCCCGGCTGCGGCCGCGGCCGCCGCGTGGCGGTCGCGGGCGGCCAGCAGCGCCGCGGCGTGGTCCGCGTTGGCCGCGACGAACGGCCGCCAGGTGCCCGGCACCGCGTCGTCGGCGCGCAGCAGCCGGCGCGCGGGGGCCCGCGTGTCCTGCAGCTCGCCGTCGATCACCGCGGCTTTGATCTGCAGGGTGTCGCGGTAGTGCTCGGTCATCGCCAGCTCGAGGGCAGACGGCGCCGCGTCCGGCGCGGCGACCGGGCGCGCGGGGGGCTGCTTGACGCGCGCGTCCGCGGGCGACGGGTCGCGCTGCGGGGCCGGCGGCGTGCATGCGAGGAGGAAGAGGAGGGCCGGGGCGCGGGGCGGCATCGCGTCGCTTCGAGCAAGCGGTGTGCCAGACCGCCGCCGTCATGGCTTCGGAGCGCCAGTGAAGCGCCTCACGGTCGCGTCTTGCCGGATCGTGCAAGCGGTGCACGCGTCGCGGGGCGCGGGCGGAGGACGGCCCCGACAAACCAGCGTTTCGCCGGCGGCACGGGTCTTGCTCTGCAGACGGCGGCAGCAGGGGTGCGGACCCCGTCAGGACCCGCGACGCTCCGTCGTCGGCCTGTCCGCTCCCCTGCTGCGCTTCGTCGTCTGCGCGCCACGGACATGTTCGTCGAACCTACACGACCCCGCGATCGCCGAGACGGCCGCCGACGATCGCCGAGGAGCTCGCGGCGCGGGGCCGTCGAGCCCGAGGTCCGCCCGGACGCCGGGCGGTGACCGCAGCGACGAGCGCGTGACGAGTGCGGGCGTCGAACGACGCCGGAAGGGTGTTCAATGGCGATGGCGAACAGTCGATCGGAACAGATCAGCAAGCTCCTCAAGACCCTCTCGACGACCACGCCCGACGTGGAGGCGGCGGCGGTCGTCGACAACGACGGCCTGATGATCGCGTCGGCCCTGCCGGGCGACGTGGAGGACGACCGCGTGGCGGCCATGAGCGCGGCGCTGCTCGGCATGAGCGAGCGCATCTCCCGCGAGCTCGGCCGCGGCAACTTCTCGCTGGCCATGCTGCGCGGCGCGGGGGGCTACACGATCCTCACCCGCTGCGGCGCCGAGGCGGTGCTCACGGTGCTGGCCACCGAGACCGCCAAGCTCGGGCTCATCTTCCTCGACGTCACGCGGACCGCCAAGGAGATCGGCCGCCTGGTCGCGTGACATGGCCAGGGCCGCCGACAGCATCGACGCCCGGGCCACGGAGATCCTGCGGGCCATGAACCAGCGCGGCGGCTACCCGCTGGCGCTCGTGTGCACCGAGCGCGGGCTGCTCGTCGCCGCCATGGGCGAGCCGGTCCGCGCCGAGGCGCTCGCGGGCTTCACCAGCCTGTTCGACGACATCGTCGCCCGCGCGGCCCGCGACCTCGGGCTCGCCGCGGTCGACGAGGTCACCCTGTCCGACGCCCGCGCCGGCCGCTACGTCGTGCGCCCGCTGACCCACGCGAGCGAGCCGCGGCTGTTCCTCGTCGTGCAGGTCCCGCGCGACCGCACCTGGCGGCGCAACACCGCCGTCGCCGCGCGCGCGCTGCTGGCGGCGCTGCGCCCGCTGCTGACGTCCACCCCGCAACCCGAACCACGAGACGACCCATGAGCGAGACGAGCGAAATTTTCGAGGAGATCAAGCGCTTCATCGGCTTCGACGCCGACGACGTCGAGGCCCTCCGCGGGCTCGCGCCGCTGTTCGCGGCCCACGGGGCCCGCATCACCGACGCGTTCTACGCCAAGCTGGCGCGCGACCCGGAGCAGAGCCGGCTGATCGAGGGCCGCGTCGAGCCGCTGAAGCAGACCCACCTGCGCTGGCTGGCCCGCCTGTTCGCCGGCGACTACGGCGAGGCCTACTTCGCCGACCGCTGGCGGATCGGGCTGGCGCACGTGCGCGTCGGCGTCAAGCCGTGGTGGGTCGAGGCCGTGACGAGCTTCCTGCGCACCGAGGGCCTGACGCTGCTGCTCCACGCCTCGCCGGCCGGGGGGGCGGGCGAGCGCGCGGCCGCGGCGCTGATCAAGATCCTCGACATCGACCTCATGATCATCAACCTCGCCTACTCGCAGGAGACCATCGAGCGGCTCAGCGCCTTCACCGGCATGAGCCGCAAGCTGATCGAGCGCTGCGTGCAGCTGAAGAAGTGAGCGCGGCGGCCGGGCCCGGCCGCCGCGTCAGCCCAGCGCCTCGTCGCCGAGCGCGACCGCCACCGACAGCGCGTCGGGCCGGCGGTAGACCACGCGGACGCCGCGCTCGGCCTGGCGGTCGGCCCAGGCGTCGAAGTCCCGCAGCGCGGCCCGCCGCTCGGCGGCCCCGGGCTCGTGGGCGTCGACCTGCGCGGCCGCGTCGCGCGGGAAGGTGCAGACCACCGTGTACTGCGCGTCGCCCCGCGCCTCGGCCAGGCGCTCGAGGGTGGTGCGGTCGGGGTTGGCGTGCTTGCCGTTGGCCGAGATCACGTAGGTGTCGGGTGAACCGCGAGGTGCCCATCGTCACGCCGTCGTGGTGGCGTCGGTCGCCTCGCCGGTGGTGCCGCCGGTCGCCTCGCCGGTGGTGGTGCCGGTGGTGCCGGTGCCGCCGGTCGACTCGCCGCCGGTGGTGGCCGCGGTCGTGCCGGTGGACGACGCGTCGGCGCCGCCGGTGGCCTCGGTCGGGGTGGTTCGCGCGTCCTCGGGGTCGCCGAGGAACGTCTCGATGTCCGTGTCCGAGGTCGGCGGCCAGGGGTCGTCGAGGCAGGCGACGAGGCAGAGGAGGACCAGCCACAGCGGGCCGCGACGGTGCGTGAGCGATCGGCGGTGAGCCACGACCGCGGCTCGAGCAAGCGCCGGGCCAGCCGAGGTCGTGGCGCGACGCGGGCCCGCGCCGCGCGCACGATGCACGGCCTGCGCCGCGCGCGATCGTTTGCGCGGCGCCGCGTCGCCAGCCGCGAGGCGGCGCACCAGGGGCGGCTGGCACGACGGTTGCTCGGTCGCCGGCATGATCGCTCCGCGTGCTCTGGCCGCGCCCGACGCTGCGGGCGGGCGCCCGCTCCCCGCGAGGAGGACGGTATGAGGATCCTCGTCGCCCATGCATCGGTCCGCGGCGCGACCGCCGAGCTCGCGCGCGCCGTCGCCGACGAACTCGGCGCGGCCGGCCACGCCGTCGACCTCCGCGACGTCGCCGACGTCGACGAGCTCGCGCCGTGGGACGCCGTCGTCGTCGGCGATCACGATCTGGATCGCGGTGCAGATGCTGCTGCTGCGCACGCCTCACGCCCTGCACGCGCTCTACCTCGCCGTCGGAGCGGCGACGATCGGGCTGGCGGCCCGGCTGTACGTGGTCCGGCGCGCGGCGATCCGCGCGCGCGCGGCGTGACCCGCCGGGGCGCGGTCACACGGTCGCGGGCGGGGCCGCGTACATGCGACCGCCGAGCCAGCCCATCGCCAGCGTCACCGCGGCGAAGAACGCGAGGGCCGGCAGCTCCAGGCCGCCGCCGTCGGCCCAGGCCGACAGCAGCATGGCGACGATCGCCGCGCCCATGGCGAAGCCCTTGACGACCAGGATCGCCGCGAGCAGGTACCCGATCGGCCGCGCGCGTCGGATCGTGTGGGCCGTCCACAGGCACAGCGGAACGACCAGGCCGAGGTCCATCGCCGGGATCACCATGGTCGTGGAGCCGAGCAGCACGGCCGCGTCCCAGTCGCCGCGCAGCCCGGCGACGATGCGCACGCCCCACATGCCGACGAGCGCCACGGCGATGATCGTCGCGACCGCCGCCATGCCCCGCCGGGGGAAGCGCGGGCCGAGCCGCGCCGGCAGCTCGTGCACGGGCAGGGTCGTCAGGATCCTCGCCGCGGCGATCAGGCTCGCCGCGTAGATGACGATGAACAGCGGGAACAGCGGCCCGAACGCCCAGGTCACCGCGTACATGAAGTACTGGTAGAACCCGTAGGCCAGCAGGCCGAGCGCGAGCAGGCGGCCGCGCAGCGAGCCGCGGGCGACCGCCGGCGTGACCACCAGCAGCGCCGGGGCGGCGAACAGCAGGGTGAACCAGTCCCAGCCGACGCCCTCGGCGACCACGCGGGCGGCGTTGTAGGCGTACACGCCGGAGGTGACGTAGGCGTAGGGCTCGCCGCGGATGCTGGTGGTCGCCAGCGCGGCCCCGTCGCCGCGGGCGAACACGCCGATCGCCGCGGCCGTGGCCATCAGCACGGCGACCGCGGCGCACAGCGTCGCCGCGGCGGTGTCGCGGGTGCGCATGTCAGGCCGCCTCCTGCGCCGCGGCGGGCGGCGTGCGCGGGTCGAGCTCGGCGACGGCGAAGCGGCTGCGAGGTGCGGTGCGGGGTCTCATGCGCCGCGTCGGTGCAGCTCCGGTTCCACCGCGGGGCGCGGCGCGGCCATCGTGATTACGAGCGGTTCGCCCGCGCCGGCAGATCGCCGGATCCGCCGCGGTGCAAGCGGTGCAGGCCGCGGCCACGCGGCGCGGCGCGTCGCACAGGGCTGGACGATCACGCAGCGCCGGGCGAGCGCGCCGGCGCCGGCTCGTCGGCGCGGATTGCAGGACCTGCAGGCCCTGCAGGCCGCGCCCCGGCGACGTCGCGCCCGCATGTCGTTCCCTGGTGGCACGGGACTTGCCTCGCAGGCCGCGATGCCGACCTACACGAGACTGTTCGAAACGCTGTCGCGGTCCGACGTGGCGACCGTCGGCGGCAAGGGGGCCAACCTCGGCGAGCTGACGCAGGCGGGCATCCCCGTGCCGCCGGGGTTCGTCGTCACCGTCGAGGCGTTCCTCGCGGCGCTGTCCGTCGGCGGCGTGCGCGAGGCGCTGAGGGACCGCTTCCTCGGCCTCGACGCCGACCGGCCGCAGGCGCTGGCCGAGGCGTCGGCCGGCATGCAGGCGCTGATCCGCGGGGTCGCGGTGCCCGCCGACGTGCGCGCGGCGATCGCCGCGGCCTACGCCCGGCTCGACGCCGGCGCCGTCGCGGTCCGCTCGTCGGCGACGAGCGAGGACGCCGGCTCGACCTCGTTCGCGGGCATGCACGAGTCGTTCACCAACGTGGTCGGCGAGGCCGACCTGGTCGCCCGCGTCGTCGACTGCTGGGCCTCGGCGTACGGCGCGCGCGCGCTGGCCTACCGCAAGGCCGGGGGCATGACCGAGGAGCCGACGATCGCCGTGGTCGTCCAGCGCATGGTCGACTCGGCGCGCTCGGGCGTGATGTTCACGGCCGACCCGGCGAGCGGCGAGCGCGACACGATCGTCGTCGAGGCCGCGTTCGGGCTCGGCGAGGTCGTGGTCGGCGGCCAGGTCGAGGTCGACACCTACACCCTGCTGCGGCCGGGGCCGACGCTGCGCTCGGCGCGGATCGGCCACAAGGCGTTCAAGATCGTGCGCGCGGCCGACGGCGGCGAGCGCCGGGTCGAGCTGAGCGCGGAGGAGGGCGCGCGCCGGGTGCTCGCCGACGCCGAGGCCGTCGCCCTGGCCCGCCTCGGCATGCGCGTCGAGGCCCACTACGGCGCGCCCCAGGACATCGAGTGGGCGCTCGCCGACGGCGGCGACGTCATGATCGTGCAGGCGCGGCCGATCACGACCCTGCTGGCGCCCGCGGACTCCGCGGCGCTGCTCGTCACCGGCCTCGGCGCCGCGCCGGGGGTCGCCAGCGGCAAGGTCCGCGTGCTGCGCTCGCCCGCCGACGGCGCCCAGCTGCAGGCCGGCGAGGTGCTCGTCGCGCCGATGACGTCGCCCGACTGGGTGCCGACCATGCGCCGCGCCGCCGGGGTCGTCACCGACTCGGGCGGCATGACCTGCCACGCCGCGATCGTCAGCCGCGAGCTGCGGATCCCCTGCATCGTCGGCGCCCGCACGGCGACCGCGACGCTGCGCGACGGCGAGGTCGTCACGGTCGACGGCCGCCGCGGGCAGGTGTTCGCTGGCGACGTGCCCGCGGAGGCGCCGCGCGTCGAGGTCGCCGCCGCGCCCGCGCCGGCGGCAAACGACGAGCCGCTGGCCACCCGCCTGTACGTCAACCTCGCGGTGGCCGAGCGCGCCGAGGAGGTCGCGGCCCTGCCGGTCGACGGCGTCGGGCTGCTGCGCGCCGAGTTCATGATCCTCGACGCGCTCGGCGGGCAGCACCCGCGCGACCTGATCGCCCGCGGCGGCTGCCGCGAGTTCATGGCCAAGATGACGGAGCAGCTGCTCCGCATCACCCGCGCGTTCTACCCGCGCCCGGTCGTCTACCGCACCTACGACTTTCGCACCAACGAGTTCCGCGGGCTCGGCGGCGGCGCGCAGTACGAGCCGCGCGAGGAGAACCCGATGATCGGCTACCGCGGCTGCTTCAGGTACGTGAAGGACCCCGCGCTGTTCGACCTCGAGCTCGAGACCCTCGCCCAGGTGCGCCAGCAGACGGACAACCTGCACCTGATGATCCCGTTCGTGCGGACCCGCTGGGAGCTCGAGGCCTGCCTCGAGCGCGTCGACCGCAGCCCGCTCGGGCGCGACCGCGGGCTGCTGCGCTGGATCATGGCCGAGGTCCCGTCGGTGACCTACTGGCTGCCCGAGTACGCCAAGCTCGGCGTCCACGGGGTGTCGATCGGCTCCAACGACCTGACCCAGCTGACCCTCGGCGTCGACCGCGACTCGGAGATCTGCGCCGAGCTGTTCGACGAGTCCGACGGCGCCGTGCTCGACGCGATCGCCCGCATCATCACCGCGGCCCGCGACCACGGGCTCACCTCGTCGCTGTGCGGCCAGGCCCCCTCGAACCGCCCCGAGTTCGCCGAGGCGCTGGTCCGCCTCGGCATCACCTCGATCTCGGTCAACGCCGACGCCGTGCCGGCCGCCCGCGCCTCCATCGCCGCGGCCGAGCGGCGCCTCCTGCTCGCCGCCGCCCGCCGCCGCGGCGCGAACGCCTGACGCGGGTCCGGTCGCCTGTCCTTTCGGACATGTCCGCGGCTCACCGGCGCAGGACGCCGGGCAGCACGTCGACGGCGACCGGCGGCGTCAGCTCGTAGCGGAACCCGCGCTCGTCGCGGCGGACGTACCACACGCGGCCGCGGCTGCGGACGCGGCGGCCGTAGGGCTCGAGCACGGGGCCGTGGGCGACGTGGTCGACGTGGCGCAGCAGGAAGGTGGCGAGGCGCAGGGCCTGGTGGTTGTACAGGCGGTGGCAGCCGTGGCTGTCGCCGCTGAGGATCGAGCGGTAGCTGACCGAGCCGTGGGTGCGGATGCCGTGGTCGAGCCAGTGGGTGCGGGTGCGTCCGGCGACCGGCTGGTGGTGGATCAGCATGACCAGGCCGTAGGCCGAGCGATAACCCGGGCCGATCAGGTCCTCCTTCACCGTACGTCGACCGGCGCGCACGCCGACGAGCTCGGCGTCCGGCGTGCTGTCGGGCGCGTACCACACCGGCGCGACCACCAGGTCGCGCCACACCCGCGGGCCGACGTCCGACGGCTTGTCGCGCTCGACCACCGCGCCGCTGGCCAGCTTCTCCGCCTTGCGCCCGCCCACGGTCGTCGGCCAGCGCACCAGCGCGACGTCGCGGTCGCCGTCGCGGGCGAACAGCGTGAGCACCGCGCGGTCGGCCGCGCTCCGGCGATCGATCACCGCCCGCAGCCGCATGTCCGCGTGGTGGTAGGCCGGCGCCGGCGGCAGGACCACGGCCACGCGCGCGTCCTCCTCGAGCAGGCCGCGCAGGCCGGCGCGCGCGCCCGCGAAGTCGAGCCACCCGAGCGCGCGGGCGGCCGCCTCGGTCGCGGCGGCGACGAGGTCCGGGGCGCCGTCCGCGAGCGGCGGGTAGCCGCCCTGGTAGCGCAGCTCCGCCGGGTCGAGCTGGCGGCCGAGCACGCTGCCCCACTCGGCCCTGGCGGACCCGTCCTCGATGAGCCCGGCCGCGTCGGCGACGCGCTGGCGCAGCAGGCGGAGGGCCAGGCGCAGGTCGAGCTCGCGGCTGCCGCGGACCATGGCCTCGCGGGTGTCGGCGTCGAATTCGCCGCGCGCGACGATCCAGTGGCGGCGCTGGTAGACGGCCAGCGCCTGCCGCGTGGCGGCGTCGAAGGCGGCGTGTCCGGGCGCGAGCAGGCCCTCGCACGCGAGGTGGCCGTGGACCGCGGCGATCGCCGCCTGCAGCCGGCGGCCGGCCGCGGTCGCGGCGACGAGCCGGGCCTGACGGGGGCGCACCGCGAGCAGCGCGTCGGCATCGGCGACCCCGGCCGCGGCGATCGCGGCGGCCAGCCGGGCCTCGCGCGCGGCCTGGGCCTCGCGCCGCGCCCGCGCCTGGGCCCGGTCCTCGAAGCGCAGCGGCACGCCGACGACCCTCAGCGCGGCGTCGTCGACGGCGTCGTGGCAGGCGTGGCGGGCCTCGTCGTCCATCGCCGCGAGCACCACGCGGGGGCTCGGGGTCACGCCGTAGAGCTCGAGGTAGCGGTCCTCGGCCGCGAGCGGGTCGCCGCTCCAGCGCATGGCCGCGAGCGCGACGAGGGTGTCGCGATAGGCGGGGGTGACTCCGTCGGCGGTGACGCCGGCGAACGGGTAAGGCACCCAGTCGTCGCCGAGGTCGAGGATCGTCCGCCCCGCGAGCTCGCCGGGGCAGCGCCGTCCGACGAGGTGGCCGCCGTCGTAGACGCGGACCGGGGCCTCGCACGCGGGCGCGGGGGCGGCGAGCAGGAGCGCGGCGAGCAGCGTCGCCGTCACCGCGGCTCGCTCCCGCCGGGCCGCCCCGCGTGGTGGTTCGGTGTCATCGGCGCGGGAGGGGCAAGCCGCATGCCAGCGCCGACGCCGTGCGGCGCTCCGCCGCCGCGACGCGTCGCTCGCACGCGCTGCCGGACGGTGAAAATCCTGCATCTGTCGGCGCCGCGGAGGCCCGTCTCGCCTGGACCGACCGCTGGTACGCGGCGTGCATTGCAGCGCGGCATGAGCAAGTCCATCCCCGGCGTCCGCAAGTACATGACCACCACCCCGCAGACCATCGGCCCCGAGCAGACCATCGCCGTCGCCCAGGAGCTGATGCGCCTGCACCGGCTGCGTCACTTGCCGGTCGTGTCGAACAAGCACCTCGTCGGCGTGGTGTCCGACGGCGACCTCACGCTGGCCAGCAGCTTCACGGGCGTGCACCCCGAGCGCGTGCGCGTCGAGGACGTGATGTCGCGCAGCCCCTACTCCGTCACCCCCGACGCCCCGCTCGACGAGGTCGTCGAGGAGATGGCCCGCCACAAGTACGGCTCGGCCGTCGTCGTCGACCACGAGCACGTGGTCGGCATCTTCACCGCAGTCGACGCCTGCCAGGCGTTCGCCGACATGCTGCGCACCCGCCTGGCCTGACGAAGGAGAGCGCCCATGTCCGCCGAACCCGCGACCGACTGCCTCGCCGTCCTGCGCCGGGCGGCCCGCGACCACGCGCCCGTGAGCGTCGAGCTGCGCTCGGGCGAGCGCTTCGAGGACGGCGTGTGCGACGTCTTCGAGGAGTGCGGCGCGGACATCGTGGTGTTCCACGCCCGCAACTGCGTGCTCGTCGCCGACATCGCCCGCTGCACGCCGGCGGCGCTGCACGCCGACGGCGCGGTCGCCTGACCGCGTCGTCCTCGGCGACTCGGACCCGGGCGCACGCGCGGCGCGGGCCCGGCTCGGCAAACTTGGCGGTCGCCTTGAATCTTCCGCACCGCGGTTCATGCATCGTGAAGCCCACGTCATGACCCCGGAAGACCGAGACTCCCGGCCGCGGCCGTCGCTGCCGCACCTGCTCGCCGACAACATCCGCGAGCTGTACGCCCGTCACCACGTCTCCACTCGTCAGCGTCCGCTGCACGTCCGCCTCGCCGACGGCATCTCGCGCTTCTCGGGCAGCATCGGGTTCGTCGGCCTGCACGTGGCGTGGTTCGCGGTGTGGATCCTGGTCAACATCGGCATCGCCGGCTACCTCGGCTTCGACCCGTTCCCGTTCGGGCTGCTGACGACGATCGTCTCGCTCGAGGCGATCTTCCTGACCGCGTTCGTCCTGCTCAGCCAGAACCGCATGCAGGCCGTCGCCGATCGCCGGGCCGAGCTCGACCTCCACATCAACCTGCTGGCCGAGCGCGAGACCACGGTGATCCTCGCCAAGCTCGCGCGCATCGAGGCGCGCCTCGGCATCGAGGCGCCGACCTCCGAGGCGCGCATGACCCGCGAGCTGATCCAGCTCACCGACCCGGCGGCGATCCTCGACGAGCTCGAGCAAGCCCACCCGCGCTGATTCTTTGTTAATTCGCCGACCCGCCGGCAAGAGCAGCGCCACGACGTCAGCGCAGCAGGCGGGCCGCGTAGTGGCGGGCCGCGCGGCGCCCGACCTGCACGACCGCGCCGCGCCCGAGGCCCCACACCAGCGCGGCGAGCACGGGCCAGAGGAGGGGCGCGAGGTCGGTGAGGCCGGCGCCGGTGCTCGCGGCGAGGGCGGCGGCGCCGGCCGGGGCGTAGCGGCGCCAGCGGGCGAGGCGGGCGAGCGCCGCCTCGGTGCGGCCGGTGAGGGCGGTGAGGGCGGCGAGGGTGGCCTGGACGTCGGCGAGGTGGCGGTCGAGCAGCGGCGTGCCGACGACGTCGCGGCGGACGATGTTGACGACGTCGCCGCGGGGGAACAGGCGGGTGCGGGCCGCGTCGCCGCGGTCGTCGGCGGTCCGCACGGTGACGCAGCCGCGGGTCAGCAGCTCGCGGATCAGCTCCTCGCCGGCGGCCGCGCTCACTTGCCGACGAACCAGCGCAGGGCGCTGCCGATGACGCCGACCATCGCCTGCCAGAAGCCGACGGAGGTCTGCACCGAGGTGTGGTGGAGGTCGAGCACGGGCTTGCCGGCGACGCCGGCGAAGTCGGGGCGCACGCGCAGCATGACGTCGCCGTCGAGGTGGATCACGGTCTGCATCACGACCTCCTCGGTGCCGATCTCCCACACCTTGCGGACCGTCGCCAGGTCCTGCTCGCGCAGCGGCAGCTCGAGGCCGCCGGCGGTCTGGCGGGAGATCTGCAGGTCGGTGAGGCCGAGCGCCTCGAACACGCCCTTGATTTGGTCGGCGTTGTCGCGGATGCGGTGGATCATCGCCGTGGCGCGCAGGGCCGCGTCGTCGCCGTGGCCGACGCGGGCGCGCTCGAGGGCCGGGCACAGCGCCTTGGCCCACGTGCGCAGCGCGTCGAAGCGGGCGTGCGAGGCGACGTTGGCGCCGCTGTTGTCGCTGCGGCGGCGCAGCTCGGCGAGCTCGGCGAGCTCGGCGAGGGCGGGCTCGCGGGCGGCGAGCTGCTGCTGGATCTCGATCAGCTTGGCCTGGTACTCGGAGGCGATGTCGAGCAGGCCGTGCCCCGGCCCGGGCCACGGGGTGGCGGTGATCGTGTCCTTCAGGATCGTGTTGATCTCGAGGGCGAAGATGTCGTCGGCGAGCTGCTGGAAGCGCTGGGACAGGCGGGCCTGCGTCGACTGGGCCGAGCGCGGCGCCGGCGGCGGGGCAGGCGGAGCGGTCACTTCGCCGCCCCGGCCAGGCGCTCGGCGAGGGCCAGCAGCTGGCCGAGCGCCTCGACGTTGCCCTTGATCAGCGCGGAGCTCTGGGCCTCGCGCGCGGCGTGGAACTCGCGCAGCGGGGCGAGCTCGCCGGTGAGGAAGGCTGGGTCGATCTGCGTGACGATGTCGCCCTGCAGCAGGTCGATGCTGGTGTGCATGACCTTGGCCCCGGCGGCGAGGGTGTAGCGGGCGCTGCCGACGGCCTTGGGGTCGACGGTCACGGCGCCCACGGCGGTGACGATCTCGAGGCGGGCGAGGTTCTCGAGCGCTTGTGTCAGCTTCTGCGTGAACGAGTCGGACATGGCCGACCATCGTCGCACGCGCGGCGCCCCGGCGTCACTCGACAGCGGCGCCGCACCCTTTTTCGCGCCTGACGTCGACGTCGCCGGGCGCGAACCCGTGCGGCCCGCCGGGCCCGCGCGTCACGGGCAGGCGGCGGCGTCGGCCGGGTGCTGCTGCAGCACGGCGTGCAGGGTGGCGTCGATGAGCGCGCTGGCGTCGGCGACCGGCAGGTCGATGCCGACGTGGATGTGCCCGGCGGCGAGGTTGTGCGGCGCGAGCTGGTTGTAATAGAGGCCGTGGAGGGCGAGGAAGCCGGACAGGAAGTTGCCGCTGGTGCCCTGGTCGATCTGCACCGAGGTGAGGCCGAGCGCGGCGGCGGCGTCGACGATCGCATCCATCGGCAGCTGGCTCGGCAGGGTCATGCCCTTGCGGTACATGCTGATCGCGTCCCACGTGCGCGGCTCGACCGTGTCCATGGTCGGGAGCTGGACCTGGCCGCTCTTGTCGGAGGCCCAGTCCTTCGAGGGGTCGCCCATGTTCATCATGCCGTGGCCGCCCTCGAGCGCCTCGACCTCCCAGCCGATCTCGCCGCCGCGGCTGGTGGTGACCAGCAGGATCGGCTGGTACTCGTCGACGATGCGCCAGAAGTCCGCGGTGGTCGCCTGGTAGTCGACGCGCAGGTCGAAGTCGGGCGAGCCGACCGCGCCGGGCTCGCCGATCTGGTCGTTGGTGGGGTCGCCGTCGGGCGGGAACTCGGGGAAGAACGAGTAGACGTCGTAGCCGTAGCCGCCCCAGTCCGCGCCCTGCCAGCCGTCGGGGTTCTGCAGCGGGTTGGTGCTCCACGGGCGCAGCATCTCGTTGGTCGGCGGCCAGTAGCCCATGACGACCACGTTCTTGGCGCAGGCGGGGCGGCCGGTGCCGGTGTCGTCCTCGCCGCTGCCGGTGCCCTCGGGCGGGCCGGTGCTCGGGTCGGTGGCGCCGCCGCTGCTGCTCGTGACCGGCGGGGCGGTGGTCTCGTCGGGGCCGGTCGGTGAACCGGTCGAGCTGGCGCCCGCGGTGGTGGGCTCGAGCGTCGAGGCGCTCGAGGTGCCCGACGAAGTACCGGCGGACCCGGAGGAGGCGGCCTCGGTGTCGCCGCCCGGCGGGTCGCCGCCGCAGCTGGCGGCGGTCGAGCACAGGATCACGAGGGCGGCGCGGGCGTGCGACGAGCGGAGGCGGTGATGCATGCGGCAACGACTAACACACGCGGGCTCACGGCGCGAACGCGCCGAGCCGCGGCGACGCGAGGGCGTCGCGCCGCTCGGGGACCGCCCCTCCCGCGCCCCGTCGAGTGGACCCGTGTCCGTGTGCGTGGGCAGCTCGGCGGCCGTCAGGCGGGTAGCCTTCGCGCGAGGCGCCTTCGCGCGGGGTTCCGAAGTACGGTTGTTCGACATGTCGACACCACCCAGCTACTTGATGATGCTGCGCGGCGGCGGGGCGATGAAGGTCGTCGTCCACTTCAACCCGGCGAAGGGGGGCGGGTGGGAGCTGCAGCTCACCTTCACCCGCGCGAGCCAGCCCGGTTCGTCCGGGGCCCTCCAGCCGGGCGAGGGCGCGTGGGCCGATCGACCGCTGAGCCCCGCCGAGGCCAACCTGCTGTTCCTGTGCAGCAACGGCCGCTGGCACGCGTCGCACTTCGAGTTCGACGCCCGCACCAAGCGCCTCGGCAACATCGACTTCTCGGGCGACTGTGCGGGCGCGAAGAACCTGTTCGAGTGGGCCACCACCGAGAACCAGCTCTTCTACGTCCACGCCTTCAACCCGCCCTGGGCCAGGGGGGTGCTCGTGATCTCCAAGGTCGGCCCCTGAGGGGCAGCACGCCCCGCGAGGTGCCGCCCGGCGCGGTGGTGCTCGTCGCGTCCTCGCGGTCGAGCTGCCGGCGGCCGACCGCGCGAGACGACCGCACGGCGAGTACGATGTCGCCGCCCTCGCGATCGGCGACGAGACGATCTCGTCGGTCCGCGTCCCGCCGGGGCTCTGCGTGCAGCTCTACGAGCGCGCGGGCTTCCAGGGCCGAGGTTCGCCCCCGACGGGCGACGGGGCGTCACCGCCTCGGCGGACTCGACGGCGCGCGTGTGGGACCTCGACCGGCCCGATCCGCCGCTCGTGCTCCGCGGCCACACGAGCCTGGTCGGTTCGGCGAGCTTCAGCTCGGACGGTCGACGCATCGTCACCGCCTCGTGGGACGGGACCGCGCGCGTGTGGAGCGCCGACGGCTCGGGGGACGCGGTCGTCCTGCCCGGCGACGAGGAGGTCTATTCGGCGAGCTTCAGCCCCGACGACCAGCGGATCGTCACCGCCTCGCACGACCGCACCGCGCGCGTGTGGAACGCCGACGGTTCGGGCGAGCCGGTGGTCCTGCGCGGCCACGACGCCGAGGTGTGGTCGGCGCGCTTCAGCCCGGACGGCCGGCGGATCGTCACCGCGTCCCGCGACAAGACGGCGCGGGTATGGAGCGCCGACGGCCGCGAGTCGAAGGTCCTCGCGGGGCACCGCGGCAACGTGATGTCGGCGAGCTTCAGCCCCGGAGGTCCGTGGGTCGTGACGGCCTCGGACGACAACACCGCACGCCTGTGGGACATCGACGATCGGGGCGGGGCGGTGATCCTCGTGAACGGCGAGGCCGAGACGCTCTCGGCCTCGGCGAGCTCCAGCCCCGACGGTCGCCGGGTCGTCACCGCCTCCGCGGCCGGGACGGTGCGCGTATGGAACGTGCACGGCGCCGGCGAGCCGCGGGTCCTCGGCGGTCACGCGGGGGAGGTCATGTCGGGGAGCTTCAGCGCCGACGGCCGCCGGGTCCTCACGACCTCGCGGGACGACACGGCGCGCGTGTGGAGCAGCGCGGACGCTCGCGCCTCGGCGGTGCTCCCCGACGTCCGCGCGGCGAATTTCAGCCCCGACGGGCGCTGGATCGTCACCGGGTCGAAGGACGGCACGACGCGCGTGTGGCAGGTCGACGGCGCGGGCGAGCCGCGGGTCCTCCGCGGCCACGCGGACGAGGTGCTGTCGGCGAGCTTCAGCCCGGACGGGCGGCGGATCGTCACCGCCTCGGAGGACCGGACCGCGCGGGTGTGGAGCGCCGACGGCAGCGGCGAGCCGCTCGCCCTCCGCGGTCACACGGGCCCGCTCCGGGCGGCGAGCTTCGCCCCCGAAGGGCGAAGGGTCGTCACCGCCTCCGAGGACGGGACCGCGAGGGTGTGGAGCGTCGACGGTACAGGCGAGCCGCGGGTCCTCCGCGGTCACGACGGCCCGGTGTTTGCGGCGAAGTTCAGCCCCGACGGCCGAACCATCGTCACCACGTCGCCGGACGGGACGGCGCGTCTATGGCAGGCCGACGGCGCGGGCGAGCCGCGGGTCCTGCGTCACGAGGGATCGGCCTCCTCGGCGAGCTTCAGCCCGGACGGGCGGAGGATCGTCACCGCCTCCGAGGACGGGACCGCGCGGGTGTGGAACGTCGACGGCGCGGGCGAGCCGCGGGTCCTGCGCCACGAGGCAGCGGTCCTTTCGGCGAGCTTCAGCCCCGACGGGAGCCGGATCCTCACGGCGTCCAGCGACGGCGCCGCGCGGGTGTGGAGCGTCGACGGCGCGGGCGAACCGCTGCTGCTCCGCGGCCATCGCGACAAGGTCCGATCGGCGAGCTTCGATCTCGGCGGCCTGCGCGTCGTCACGACCTCGGCGGACCACACCGCCCGCGTCTGGACGCTCGACCCCTCGCACCTCCGCGCCAGCATCGCCGCAGCGACCACGTTCTGCGTGCCCGCGCAGGAGCGCGTCCAGTACCTCGGCGAGCGGCCCGAGGAGGCCTGCGAGGCCTTCGCCGCGTGCGAGCGCGGACACCAGCGCCCCGGCGAATGTGCGCCGCGCTGATCACCGTGCGAGGCAGAGGAGGCCAGGGGAGGCTCCCGCCCAGGCGGCGATCGGAGGGCCGGCGCACGCGGCCGAGCCGGGCGTGCACGCCGAACACGACGCCGCCGTCGGCCGGCACGACGGGGCGCATCATCCGCAGCTGCGAGCCTTTCCGGGGGCGCCGGGGTGGTGAGACACTGCCGGAGGCCGGCATGGACGAGCGCGACGGTTCGAAGGGGCCGCGACCCCGGGACGACGGCGGAGACCGGTACCGCGACGTGTTCGAGTCGGCGGGCATCGGGATGGCGCTGGTGTCGCTCGCGGGGCGGTTCCTCGCGGTCAATCGCAGCTTCTGCGGGATCGTGCGCCGCAGCGAGGCGACGCTGCTGGCGTGCGACTTCCAGAGCATCACGCACCCCGACGACCTCGCATCGGACCTCGACCTCGTGTCGTCGCTGCTGCGCGGCGAGCGGGACAGCTATCAGATCGAGAAGCGATACATCCTCGAGGACGGCGACGTCGTGTGGGTGATGCTGACGGGCTCGCTGATCCGCGACGGCGAGGGGCGGCCGCTGCACTTCATCGCCCAGATCGTGGACATCTCGACGCGCCGACGGACGGAGGCGGAGCTGCGCGCCAGCGAGGACCGCTACCGGGCGCTCGTCGAGGCGGCCGACGACCCGATCGCGTCGTTCGACGACGAGGGCCGGTTCATGCTCGCCAACGCGGCGACGGCGGCGCTGATGGGCCGCGCGCCTGCCGACCTGGTCGGGCGCCGGCTGGTGGATCTGCTGCCGCCCGAGCGCGCGGCCCAGCGGATGCGCGACCTCCGTATCGCCCTGCAGCAGGGCCGGACGCACGAGGTCGAGAGCGAGTACGTGGCGGCCAACGGCCCGCGGGTGCTGCAGACCAAGCTGATCCCGCTGCAGGACGCGGGCGGCGCGTGGAGCCGGGTCATCGCGCTCGGCCGCGACATCACCGCGCTGCGGCGGCTGACCGCCGAGCGCCAGGCGCTGGCCGAGCGCGTGGAGAAGGTGCAGCGGCTCGAGAGCCTGAGCCTGATGGCCGGCGGGGTCGCGCACGACCTCAACAACCTGCTGACGGCGGTGCTGGCCCACGCCGACTGCGCGCGGCTGGACGCGCCGCCGAACTCGGACCTGGCCGAGTCGCTCGACCAGATCGCCGACGCGACCAGGCGGGCCGCCGAATTGACGGCGCAGCTCGACGCGGTCTCGGGCAAGACGACGCGCCGGGTCGCCGTCGTCGAGCTGCCCGCGCTCGCGCGGGACACGGCGGCGCTGCTGCGACCGACGCTCCCGCGGAGCTGCGCGGTGCGGCTCGCGCTCGAGCCCGCGGCCGTCGAGGGCGACCCGGCGCAGCTGCGCCAGATCGTCCTCAACCTCGTGATCAACGCGGCGCAGGCGATCTCAGGGGCCGGCGAGATCGTGATCCGCACCGGCACCCGCGACGTCGGGTCGCCGGCGGTCGACCCGCTCGAGCCTCCGCCCGGGCGTTACGCCTTCATCGCGGTCGCCGACGACGGCTGCGGCATGACGGCCGAGGTCCAGCGGCGGGTGTTCGAGCCGTTCTTCACGACCAAGCCTCAGGGCCGCGGGCTCGGGCTGGCGGTCGTGCACGGGGTCGCGCGCGGGCACCAGGGGGGGGTCCGTCTGCGCAGCGCGCCGGGTGGGGGGACCGAGATCGAGGTGCTGCTGCCGGCGCACATGTCGGCGTCGGCGTCGGTCGCCGAGCCCGGGGAGGCGGTCGAGGCGGCGTCGCCGGCTCGCGGGGTGATCCTCGTCGTGGACGACGAGCGGGCCGTCCGCGACAGCCTCCGCCGGTCGTTGCGGCGGCTCGGCCACGACGTCGTCGCGTTCGAGACCGGGGTCGCGGCGCTGGGGTACTTCCGCCGCGAACCGGACGCGGTCGCGCTCGTCGTGCTCGACCTGCAGATGCCCGGGATGGACGGGGTCGAGGTGCTGCGCGCGCTGCGGGCGATCCGCGCGGACGTGCGGGTCGTGATCTCGAGCGGGTACGGCGGCCCGCTGGAGCTGCGTGACGTCCCGGGCGGCGACCGGGTGCGCTACCTGTCGAAGCCGTACGGCATCCACGAGCTGCAGGTCATGCTGCGCGAGCTCCTCGCGGGGTGAGGCGGCCCGATCAGAGCAGGGCGTCGTGACCGTCGGGGGCTGGCTGGTCGCCGTCGAGGGACGCGGTGATGCGGACCAGCGCGTTGCGGACCGCGGCGGGCGGCAGGGCCTCGTCGGAGGCGAGCAGGTCGTCGAGCTCGTCGTCGCGGCCGAACAGGGGCAGCAGCTCGGCGCGGGCGACCGGCGGCTGCGGGCCGGCGGCGGCGAGCCGCGGGGCGAGCGCGCGGGCGAGGGTCAGGTCGTGCTCGCGGAGCTCGGCGCGCAGGTTGATCTGGACGAACAGGCCGACGAGCGCGACGAAGTCCTGGAAGATGCGGATGCCGGCCCGGGGGGCGCCTTCGCGGGCGCGCAGCCACGCGAGCACGCGCTCCTGGATCGCCCGGATCTGCCGGCGGTCGCTGGTGCGGACATACTCGTAGATGTCCTTGCCGATCAGCATCGCCAGCAGCGTGCCGGCCTCGCGCAGGCGGCGGCGCACGTCGGCGGGCCCGGGCTCCGGGATGCGGGCGACGGACCGGCGAAACTGCGTATATAGATTCCGCCCGGCGAGCGACAGCTCGAGCTCGCTGCGGTACCAGGCGCAGACCGTCGGGACGCCGTGGTGGCTGCCGATCGCCTGGCGCAGCGCGGACAGGACCTTGAGCAGGCGCCGACGGGTGCCGGCGCACACGTCGATCAACCCCCACGGGTCGGCGGCGGGGCCGAGGGCGGCGAGCGTGTTGCGCTTGCCGGCGAGCTCGAGCATGCCGAGGACCACGACGTCGGCGATCCGCCGGCGGCTGTTGTCGATCTGCATCACCTCGTCGAGCTGGAAGTTGAACGCGCCGCTGGTCTCGCTCGAGGCGATGAGGGGGTCACTGTCGTCGGGGTAGAGCGCGCGGACCTCCCGGAGCAGGGCGAGCGCGGCGTCGGCGGCCTCGCGCAGGGGGGGCACGGCGTGGGTGAGGATCTCGGCGACGGGCGCCCCCTCGAACACGCGGGTGTCGATGGTCTGGACCTGCCCGAAGAGGGCCTCGAGCCGCTGCAGGATGTTGTTGCTCATACGGAGGACTCGTTCGGTCGGACGTAATGTGCATAGTGAGCGATAAACTGCTCCTGGACGGGGGACTGGACATATAGCGGCCGCAGGGCGCGTACGCGGGCGAGCGCGGCCTGCGGCGAGTCGCCGAGGGCGACGAGGCAGCAGGCGAGCAGGACGCCGGTGCGGCCGAGCCCGGCGTGGCAGTGGACCAGCACGGCGCCGCCGCGATCGATCTCCGCGAGGATCTCGCGGCAGATCCGGTCGGCGCCGCGCGGCGTCGGGATGCCCATGTCGGGCACGGGGAAGTGCAGGGTGCGGACGCCGAGCTCGTCGGCGTCGTCGAGGGGCGTCTCGGTCAGGCTGACGACCAGGGCGAAGCCGCGGTCGCGGATGAAGCGGGCGTCGTCCGCGAGCGACGCGAGCAGCCCGGGGCGGCCCGAGCCGGCGAGGCGGCCGGGGAGGATCCAGGTGAAGCCGCTGAGCACGCGTCATCCTCCGTAGGTGATCAGGTCGCGCGTCCGCGGGTTCACCGGCGCGTTGAAGAATGTGTCGGTGGCGGCCGCCTCGATCAGGATGCCGTCGAGCAGGAACAGGGCGTCGTCCGAGGCCGTGCCCGCGAGCTCGAGGCTGTGCGTGACGAGGACGACCGTCCGCTGGCCGCGCATGCGGTCGAGGGCGGCGGAGATCCAGGCCAGCTCGCGCGGCGAGGCGCCGGCCTCGGGCTCGTCGAGGAGGACGAGCCCGGCCGGGCGCGCCAGCGCGGCCGTCAGCGCGACGATCCGGCGCGTGGACGTGCTCAGCGACGCGAGCGGCGCGTCGAGGGCCCCGCGCACGAGCGCCGCGGCGGGGCCGTCGTCCCACACGCGGGCGACGGCCCGCTCGCGCTCCGGCTCGGGCCCGAGCAGGGCGCCGAGCGTCGTGAGGAGCTCGGCGGGCTCGTGGTGCTGGGTCATCCACGAGACGGGCCTGGTCACGCCGTCGACGACGCCGGAGCACCACGCGTCCGGCCGCGGGGCGCCGGCGAGGACGCGCAGCAGGGTGCTCTTGCCGCTGCCGCCGGGGCCGAGGACGGCGGTCGTGCGGTCGGGGCGGAGCACGCAGCAGAGGTCGCGCAGGGCGATGCGGTCGCCGTAGCCGGCCTGGACGTCGCGCAGGGTGATCATGGCGGCCCGCGGCGGTCAGATCGACTCGCTGGTGCAGATCGCGCGGCCCTGCGCGAGGATCAGCCCGAGGTTGGCGTCGGCGCGGCAGACGGCGACGACGACGATGCGCTGGTTGCTGGTGAGGCGGCCGAAGAAGTGGATCAGGTTGCGCGACATGACGATGATCTGCTGGAAGTAGTGCTCGTCGGTCTTGGTCCCGCGGATCCGCTTGAACATGTTCTCGATCGCGGTCACGTTGTCGCCCTCGTAGAGGTCACGGGTCGCCGCGGCGACGAGGTCGAGCACCTCCTGCGGGTGGCTGTCGACGGTCTTGACGTTGAGGAGCATGCCGGAGTCGAGGTCGACGAGGCCGGCGGCGACGCACTTCGGGATGTCTTTCTGGGCGCGCTTGATGATCGATTCGGTGGACATGAGCTTCTCCTTCGACAGGCTGACGGGTGACGACGGTTGTGGTTCCGGGCTGGCGAGCAACGCCTCGAGCGGGGCGAGCAGGGCCCTCGCCACCCGCTGCGGGCCCGCTGTGAATTGGTGGTGAAACCTCGGGCTCATCTCGCCGACGAGCGCGGCGAGGCGCGACCGCAGGGCGTCCTGCAGCGCCGGCAGCAGGCGCGAGCCGGGGGCGAGGCGCTGGGTCGCCACGGCGGTGGCGAACAGCTCGCCGCGGGCGCGGGCCTCGACCCGCAGCTCGGCGGCGACCTGAGGGTCGAGGCCGAGGCGCTGGGCGAGGCTGTCCTCGACCGAGGCGTCGCCGACGGGGTACTCGACGTGCGCGACGAGGCCCTCGGAGAACACCACGTTGGCGGAGGTGGGGCCGTGGGTGACGGTGGCGACGCCGGTGGCGCGCGCGGAGGCGAGTTCGCGGAGGTGGGCGCTCAGGGCCCGCCCGTGGTCGGAGGCGTGGTTGCGCGGGGAGTAGAGGGCGATGACGTCGCGGAGCTGGCGGAGCGAGGCGCCGGAGCCGGCGATGGCGGAGAGGCGGCCCTCGCGGACGAGCGCGCGCAGGGCGTCGAGGGTGTGGCCGATGGCGGCCTCGAAGGCCTCGTGCACGCCGACGCCGCGGGCCGCGTCGGAGGGCAGGGTCGCGAACGGGGACAGCTGGCCGAGGCGCTGGGCGAGCTCGGACGGGGGCAGCGCGCCGGGCAGGTCCTGCTTGTTGGCGAGGAGGAGCAGCTTGCGGTCGCGGCCGGTGTGACGCAGGGCGATGACGTGGCGCTGGAAGCGGGCCGGTTCGACGGCGGTGCTGTCGGCGACGAGCACGACGACGTCGGCGGTCTGATAGAGGTGAGGTCGGAGGCGGAGGAACCGCTCCGAGCTCGGCACGGCGATCACCTGGCAGTCGACGCGTCGGTCCTCGACCTTGCCGGCGCGGACCTCGATCCAGTCGATCTGCGACTGGGCCTCGTTGGCGATCGCGCCGGGGATCGTGCACGGCGGCGGGACCACGGCCTTCAGCTGGGCCGCGAGCTGGCGGATATGGGTGGACTTGCCCGCGCCCTGCAGACCGTCATAGACGATCCGGACGATGATCCGCTCGCTGCCTGTATCATAGACGGCCATGGGGACATTCCCGTCGCGGCGGCCCAAGGCGGCGAGCGACGGTCAATACGCAGTGTGGAGGAGTCGCCGAGGAACGTCGATTTCAGACCAATTACAGCGGGACTCGCATTGCGTCGTCGTCGGCGGACGCGCGCCGCCGAGGATCCGAATGTGTGGACCTTCGCGCGAGGGACGACCATATATGCCGAGGGCTCAGCGCGCGCGGAGCTCGCGACCCGCGGGCGCGGCGATCGGCCGCGTCGGCTCCGTCTCGGCGGCGACGCGCTCGTGGACGTCGGCCGACGCGGCGAGGCGGACCGCCGCGAGCGCGTGCTCGCGGGAGGCGTCGGGGGCGGTGTCGACGAGCTGGCGCGAGAGCTCGACGTGGAGCGCGACGAGCTCGGCGAGGGCGTCGTCGTCCGCGGGGTCGCCGAGGGGGATCGCCGCGGCGGCCTCGAGGTCGCGGCGGGCCCGCGTCAGGTCGCCGCTGCGCGCCCAGATCCGGCCGCGAGCGGCCAGCAGTCGACGCAGCGCGCGGGCCTCGTCGGGGGTCGCGGGGATCGTCTCGTCGAGGCCGTCGAGGGCGTCGAGGGCGAGGCGGCGGATGTCGGGGTCGTTGCGGTGGGGGCCGGTCAGCGACCAGGTGGCGGCGAGCACGGGCAGCAGCGCGGAGCCACCCTCGGCGCGCAGGGCGGCGGCGGCCAGCGGCCGCGTGCGCAGCACGAGCGCGAGGTCGGCGAGCCAGGCGCGGTCGTCGCGGTGGGCGAGCACGGCGGCGGCCGCGGGCGCGAGCCCGGCGAGGTCGCCGAGCTCGTCGCGCGCCAGCAGGCGGACGAGGTCGGCCCGCGGGTGCGCGGCCGCGGCGACGAGCAGCGCCTCGCTCGCGGCCCGCGGCTCGTGCTCGGCGAGCCGCAGCGCGGGCCAGTGCAGCGCGACGTCCTCCCGCGAGGGTTCGACCAGGCGGGCGCCGCGGAGCACGAGGCTGCGCAGGTCGCCGGCGGCGAGGGCCGGGTCGAGGTCGGTGGTGAAGGCGCCGAGCGCGAGGCGCTGGCGCCCGGGGGGCGGCGCGAGGCCGGTGAGGGTCATGCGGTGGACGCTCTCGCCGTCGTCGAGGATGCACTCGGCGGCGCCGCGGGTCGGGAACCAGGCGAGGCGCATGTGGACGCGGCGGCGGCGGGTGGCCGACGGCACGACGGTCTGGCGGCCGTCGTGCCAGCGGCCGGCGCCGAGCTTCCAGCGGGCGATGTGCATCAGCCGCCCGCCCCCGCCGAGCGCGCAGTAGCCGGCGCCGAGCCACGGTTCGCCGGCCTCGTCGAGGAGCGCCGCGCGCACGCAGGCGCCGTACTCGAGGCGCTCGAGGTCGAGGTCGAACTCCAGCTCGAGCGGGCCGCCGTCCCAGGCGATCGGCAGGTCGGCGACCGGCTCCGGCGCGGACGGGATCACGAACGCGAGGGCGGCGCGGGTCGGGTCGCGCCGCACGGCGCCGGGCCGGTGCACGCGCCAGGCCCTCGCCAGCGGGACGTCGAAGCGGAGGTCGACGCGCGCGCCGACGTCGACGAGCGGCGCCAGCTGGCGGCCGAGGTCGCGGGCGAGGGCGACGTGCTCCTCCGACACGGCGACGTCGGCGAGCGCCTCGACGTCGGCGAGCGCCTCGTCGTAGCGGCCGAGGCGGACGCGGGCGCGGGCGTCGCGGGCGAGCGCGCCGGGGGCGTGGGCGTGGTCGGCGCGGACGAGGCGGTCGACGGCGAGGACGGCGTGGTCGTCGCCGTCGGCGGAGAACAGCTCGGCGGCGCGGTCGAGGAGGGCGAGGCGGTCGCGCGGGTCGGCGGCGAGGTCGGCGGTCTCGCGCAGGCTGTCGGCGGCGCGGGCGGTCAGGCCGATGAGGGCGAGGTCCTCGGCGCGGGTCAGGCGCTCGGAGAGCAGCGGGTCGGCGACCGAGCGCGGCGTCGAGGCGACGGCGGGCTCGCGGGCGTCGGGCAGGCGCCCGTCGCCGGCGCCGAGCGCGTAGAGGCCGTGGTCGGGCCCGGCGGACACGAGGAGCTCGACCGGCGCGTCGTCGTCGAGCTGGGCGGCGCCCCAGGTCCGGGTGTCGGCGAGGTAGCGGGCGTCGAAGCCGGCGTCGGTCTGGCGGAGGAGCAGGGACCAGGGGCGTCCGCGGGCGCTGAGGGCGACGGCGAGGTCCTCGCGGCCGTCGCCGTCGAGGTCGGCGGCGACGGCCGCGGGCCCGGCGTCGAAGCGCGGGGCCGCCGGACCGTGCGGCAGGAGGATCGCGCCGGCGGGGCGCAGGTCGTCGCCTGTCCACTGGAACAGGTGAACGCCGGGCGCGACGCCGGTGTGCGGGGGCTCGGGGAAGATGTCGGGCGCGGGGCACGAGCCGTCGGTCACCGCGGCGAGGAGGAGGTCGTCGCCGCGGCGGACGGCGGCGAGCGACCCGATGCGGCCGACGCGGCGGCGGGCGGCCAGCGTGAGCGCGCCGTCGGGCCCGGAGCGGAACACCCGCAGGTCGAAGCTGTGCCACGCGCCGACCGCGGCGGCGAGCTCGTCGCGGCCGTCGCCGTCGAGGTCGGCGACCACGACGGCCTCGAGCGCCGAGTCGAGCGCGTCGGTCGCGGAGTGGGCCGCGCGCTCCTGCGGGGCCGGGCCGCCGAGGCCGTCGACGCGGCGAAAGCCGAGCGTCGGCGCGGACCGCCCGAACACCAGCGCGGGCGCGCCGTCGCCGGTCGGGTCGAGCGCCGCGGCGCGGTGGGCCGGGACCGACGAGCGGCCGCTCCACAGCGTCGACCGGGGGGCGAGCGCGTCGATCAGCGACAGCGTGTCGCGCGTGTGGGCCAGCACCCAGGATGTCCCCGGGACCAGGTTGACCTCCCGGGTGTCGCCGGACCAGCGCCCGACCTCCGCGAGGGTCTCGCTCAGCAGCACGACGTCCCGCGCGTCGGGCCCGAGCACCGCGAGTCGGGCGGCCGCGCCCGGCGGCAGGGTCGTCAGCGCCTTCACGGCGCGGTGCCCGGCGCGCGCGTCCCCGAGGTGGGCGAGCAGCGGCCGCCACGCGGCCTGCGGGTGGTCCGGCGGGTCGAGCTCGGCGAGCGCCCCGGCCAGGTCGCGCTGCCACAGGGCGGCGTCGAGGCGCGGACCGGCCAGCGCGGGGTCGTCGACGCCGCGCGCGTGCAGCAGGGCGAGGGTCCGCTCGAGCGCGCTCGCCTGCCAGCCGTCGTGGAGGGCGCCGGCGAGGCCGCGGAGGGCCGCGGAGGCGTCTTCGGGGCGGCGCGCGAGGGTGTAGGCCTCGGCGTAGGCGGCGTGGGCGGCGACGGGGTCGCTGCGGCTGCGGTCGCCGCGGTGTTGCCAGGCGAGGGCGAGGGCGCCGGTCCCGCGGTGGGCCGGGTCCGAGACGAACGCGTGGAAGGCGTCGTCGGCGGCGGCGAGGTCGCCGTCGGCGGTGGCGCGGGCGATGCCCGCCTCGACGGCGGCGAGGCGCTCGGCGGCGAGGGCCTCGCCGCGGGCGACGGCGGCGGAGCGGGTGCGGGCCACGTAGGCGAAGGACAGCGCGGCGGCGACCAGGCCGGCCATCAGGGCGACCCCGACGGCGCGCAGGAGCCGGCGGCGCCCGGCGCTCGGGTCGCGGGTGAGGACGTCGAGCACGGCGGCCATCGTCGGCCAGCGCGCCTCGGGGTCGACGGCGAGGCCGCGGCGGATGACGGCGTCGAGCCAGGCCGGCACGTCGTCGGCGGCCGGCCGCGTGATGCGGCCCTGCAGCGTCGCCCCGCCGATCTCGAGCGCGTTGCGGCCGACGAATGGACGGCAGCCGTGCAGCGCCTCGAACAGCACCACGCAGAACGAGAAGATGTCGCTGCGGACATCGGTGGTGCGGCCGCCGTACTGCTCGGGGGCCATGTAGCCGGGCGTGCCGAGCACGACGCCGGCGGCCGTGACGTCTCTGGTCAGCAGGCTGTTGGCGCTGACCAGCGTCTCGTCGCACTCGGGCGAGGTCTCGCCCGGTCCGGTCCCCCGCGCGAGGCCGAAGTCCATGACCCGCACGCGGTCGTCGTCGCCGACCATGATGTTGTCGGGCTTGAAGTCGCGGTGGACGAGGCCGGCCGCGTGGGCCGCCGCGATGCCGCGTCCGGCCTGGATCAGCGCGTCGAGGCGGCGGGCCCGGGACGGCCGGCACTCGTCGAGCCAGGTGCGCAGGGTCCGGCCGGCGACGAGCTCCATCACGATGTAGAGGTGACCGTCGACGACGAGCACCTCGTGGACGGCGACGACGTTGGGGTGGGCGAGGCGGGCGAGCGCCTGGGCCTCGCGCAGCGAGCGGCCGTTCGGACCGTCGGCGTGGTGGAAGCTCTTGATCGCGACCTTACGAGCGAGCCGCTCGTCGAGGCCCTCGTAGACCACGCCCATGCCGCCGCTGCCCAGCGGTCGCAGCACGACGTAGTGACCGACGCGCGTCGGGGCGACGTCCGAGCGGCGGCTGGCGCTCGTCGGCGACGCCAGCGTGTCCGGGGTCTCGGGCCACATGTTCGAGGCAGTGTCATTGAGACCGGCGCCCGCCACTACTGTCTGCGGCGTATGATGTCTGCTACAGGGGCCCGCCGTCCGAGAGCACACCCTGCGTCAGTTGTGTGATCTCGAGCCGCGCCACGCCGATCCGCAGCTGCCGCGTGCCCGAGCGACGCTCGACGATCTGCGCCGCGTCCTCGACCCCGATCTCGACGAGCTGGCGGCGCAGGCGGTAGAAGTCCAGGTGCAGGCGGTTCGCGTCGCTGCCGAGCTGACGCAGCAGATCCGCCTGATGCACCCAGCCCTGCTGCTCCGGGGATTGATTGGGGTCCGCCAGCCGGATGCGCGCGAGCTGCAGGAGCGGATAGTGGTGCGCGCGCGCCTTGAGGTCGAAGCTGCGAGGGCCGTTGAACGCGACGAGCTCGACGTACTCCTCGTCGCGGCTGACGCGGAAGCGCAGCGACAGCGACGCGACGGTGAGCCCCGGCGGGCCGCCCTCGCACGTCTGGACCAGCTGCTCCGGCAGATGCAGGCGCCACGCGCCGGCGCTGGTCTGGACGACCTCGCCGTCCTCGACGCTCACGACGTCGCCGGCCTGCTCGAGCGACCAGCCGTGGCGGTCGCGGTAGATCATCTGTTCGGGGCGCTGACGGTGCGGGATGGCGAGCAAGCCGCCGTCCGCCTCGACGACGTCGGCGGTGCGGACGTGCACCGCGAACGGCTGCGGCGGTTCAGCGTCGATCAGCACATACCCGTCGGGTCGCCCGAATCCGAGCACGGAGCCTCGCACGAGCGTGACGCGCTGGCCCGAGGGGAGCAGTCGTCCGTCGAGGAAAGTGCCGTTGCGGCTGTGGAGATCCTGCAGCTCCCAGACGCCGCTGACCCAGCGCAGCAGCGCGTGCTCGCCGGACACCTCGGGCTCCGTGAGCCGGATCGGGCAGGCCCGAGAGCGTCCGAGCAGGCACCGCGTGGGCAAGGGCCACGAGGCGCGGCCGTTCTCCTGCTGAAGCCTGCCCATGCCGGTCATCATCGTGCCGCCCCCGGGTCGCTACAAGGTCCCCGGGCCGCGTCGGGATCTACGCAAACGGAGTGCTCCTGCCGTAACGGCAAGGGGGCTCCGCGTGCACCACCTCGCTGTTTCGTGTCATCACATGCCGGTTCCGCTCCCGCTCGACGCGAGCGCGAGCGGCGAAGATCGTGCACCTCGCGGCGCAATGCGTGACGGCGCGGCGCGACGACCCTCGACCTCGACGGCCTCGTCGTGCACGTGCATCGCGTCGAGCGGCCGTCGCTCGCCGACATGCGCCGCATCCGCGCCGCGGACGGCGCTCGTCGCTCAGGGCGCCGGGTCGATCCACACCGGGCTGGTCCACGCCCGCTCCTGGATGGCGTGGGGCAGCTTCGGGTCGCTGCAGACCGCGGGGCGCTCGGGCTCGGCAATTTTTAAACAGTCGCGCCAGTGCCAGCGGCAGGTCGGGACCTCGACGACGCGGGCGTAATAAAACGTCGGGCGGGCGGGGTCGTAGGTCTCGTCGGTCCACACGCTGCACAGGGAGTCGCTGCCCTCGTCGCGGGGCTCGCAGGTGGCCTCGTCGACGCCGTCGGTCTCGCTGGTGCCGGCGACGTCGTGCACGGTGACGTGGCCGGCGCCGTCCTCGTCGAGCCAGCCTTTGATTATTTGTATGCGCTGGAGGGGGGCGCCGGGCAGGTCGGCGGTGCCGACGTCGCGCTGGGCCTGGACGACGACGCGCGGGGCCTGGCCGCGGCCGGGCAGGACCGAGCCCATGGGCACGCCGGCGTCGTCGGCGACGTCGACGAGGTCGGGGCGCTCGCACAGGTCGGCGGGCAGCTGCCAGGCGGCGAACATGCGCACGGCGATGCGGGGGCCGCTGGTGCCGTAGACCTCGCGGCGGCGGAGGGCGTCGAAGATGGCCTCGCGGGAGTTCTCCTCGGCCCACACGGCGACCACGCCGCCGGGGTTGTTGGTGGGTCCGGCGGGCACGTTGCCGGTGAGGCGGCTCATGGGGTCGGGCTCGAGGTCGCCGAAGTGGCCGGAGTAGGTGCGCTCGTCGACCTTGCCGGGGGTGCCGTTGTGGGTGTCGGTGCTGGCGAGCACGCCGAGGCGGTAGGGGTTGACGCCGAGCAGGGTCTGCTGGCGCATGCCCTCGAGCAAGATCCCGCGCAGGAAGTCGAGGCGGGACACGCAGCCGAGGTTGATGATGCCGCGGCTGCCGGTGCCGTCGCCGCAGTCCTCGACGGGGGCGACGCGCAGCTTCTCGAAGTCGCACAGCTCGTCGGGGTCGCCGAGGCCGCCGATGCCGTTCATGCACTCGCTGTCGTTCTTGTGCTGGAAGACCTCGAGCAGCGGCTCGAGGTCGGCGCGCACGCGGGCGTGGGCGGCGGCGTCGGGCGCGGACGGGGCCTCGGGCACGAACAGGTTGCCGTTGCTGAGGTTCGAGTTGTGGGGGATCGCCAGCGCGTCGCAGCCGGGCAGGCCGTCGAGGCACTCCGACTGCAGGCGGGTCCACAGCTCGGGCGCGGTCGGGGCCTCGAAGTGGGAGATCGGCAGGGCCGGCACGTCGCGGGTGCGGAAGATGACGTTGCGGTGGAGGTTGGACAGCTCGCGCGAGCCGCTCCACTCGTAGGCGACCAGCGAGGTGAACTCGCAGGCGGACGTGCGGTCGTAGGCCTGCTCGGCGGCGTCCTGCACGCGCTGCCACACCGTCGCGGCGCGGGCGGGGCAGTCGAGGCCGCCCGCGCCGCACAGCTCGGGGAAGCGGGCGGGGTCGTCGGTGTCGAGGCCGAGGCCGAACTTCACCAGCGAGTTGTTGTCGCCCGCGCGGTAGGTCTGGCACAGCGCGGTGTCGTATACGGGCGAGCCGGGGGTGATGCAGCCGTCGACCTCGGCGAGGTACTCGGAGTGGTCGGTGACGGCGGCGAAGTCGAGCGGCCGCGGGAGGCGCTGGCCGGCGACCTCCTCGCCGCGGGCGAAGCGGTAGGCGCCGGCGGGGTCGGTGCGCACGCTGGCGATCCAGGCGTCGAACGAGTAGGCGGTGTGCACGTGGAGGTCGCCCCAGTAGAGGCTGCGCCGCGGGTTGCGGTCGGCGCAGGGCTCGCGCGGGTCGTCGTAGACCGGCGCGGAGGGCTCGTTGCAGGCGAGCAGGAGCAGCGGTAAGGCGGCGAGGCGGCGGGTCATGACGGGGCTCCGAGGGCGATGACGCGGGCGAGGGTCCACGCGCAGGCGAGGCCGCCGATCGCGTAGGCGAGCGCGCGGCGGATCGGCAGGCGCGGGGCGCGGGACGCGAGCAGGGCGAGCACGACGACCAGCAGCGCCGCGGCCAGCAGCTGGCCGAGCTCGACGCCGAGGTTGAACGCGGCGAGCGCGGGCAGCACGGCCCGCTCGGGCAGGCCGATCTCCGCGAGCGCGCCGGCGAAGCCGAAGCCGTGCAGCAGCCCGCAGGCGAAGGCGAAGCGCCAGGGTGTCCTTCGGGGCAGGTCGCCGCGGGCGACCGCGCGGGCCAGCAGGACCAGCGACACGGCGATGCAGGCCTCGACCGGCGGGCCCGGCAGGCGCACCACGTCGGTCGCCGCGAGCGCGAGCGTGAGGCTGTGCGCCGCGGTGAAGGCGGTGAGGGTCGCGAGCACCGCGAGCGCGCCGCGGACCCACAGCACCAGGCCGGCGACGAACAGCAGGTGATCGAGGCCGCCGAGGATGTGTTCGACTCCGAGGGCGAGGTAGCCGGCGAGGTCCGGGGTGGTGACGACGGGGTTCAGCGCGAGCGTCGGGGCGCCGGCGTGCACGAGGCTGGTGTGCACCGGCTCGCCGGGGCGGCGCAGGTGAGCCACGAGCTCGAGCTCGGGCGCGAGATCTTTGATGACGATTATTAAATCGTCGGGGGCGGGGTCGCAGGCGGCGCGCAGGTAGGGGGCGGGGCGCAGCGGGCGGCACGACGGCGGGAGCTCGAGGGTCGGCGGGCGCTCACGGTGCTCGGGCGGGAGCTCGACGCGCACGCTGAGCTCGCCGTCGGCGCCGAGGTCGACGAGCACGACGCCGGGGCGAAACTCGTGGGCGTACGCGCGGGCGGGGAGCAGGGTCGCGAGCGCGAGCCAGGGAGCGAGCAGGCGAGCGCGCGGCGTGCACGAGGTGCGCGAGCAGGCGGTCGCGGGCGGCGCGAGGTCGGTGCGTGTGCAGGCGGTCGCGGACGGCGCGAGGTCGGTGCGTGCGCAAGCGGTCGCCGAGCCCGCCGCGTCGCTTCGTGTGGTGGCGCGGGGTCTCAGAGTTCGGTCTCCGCGAGGGCGGCGGCGAGGTTCGGCGGGAGGTCGGAGAGGCGGGCGGGGTAGCGCTCGCGGAGGTCGGCGGCGGCCTCGCGGGCGGCGGCCTCGCGGAGCTCGGTCTGCCAGTCGGCGCGGAGGCGGGGGCGGAGGGTGGTGAGGTCGGGCAGGTAGGCGGCCTCGCGGGCGTCGACGCGGACGACGTGGGCGCCGAGCGGGGACGCGGTGATGGACCATGCACCTTCGGACATGTCCGGGAGGCCAGCCGCGAAGTCCTCGCCGAACATGGCGGCGTAGGCGGGGAGGGTGCGGGGTCCGAAGCGCTGGCCGTGCACGCAGGGGTCGCCGAGGCCGGCCGGGTCCTCGCCGGCCTGCAGGCGAGCCAGGAGGACTTCGGCGGCGGCGCGGGGGTCGTCGTGGCGGGCGCGGGCGGCGAGCACGTGGGTGAGGGCGAGGCGCTCGGGCACGGCGTAGCGCTCGGGGTGGGCGTCGCGCAGGGCGAGCAGGTCGGCGTCGGCGGGTTGTTCGGCGAGGGCGAGGTCCTCGTGCACGAACCGCAGCTTCTGGATCATGCGGCGACGGACGATGGGGTCGTCCTCGTCGAGGCCGAGGGCGAGGGCCTCGCGGTAGAGGCGTTCGTCGGCGACCTCGGCGCGCACGGCGGCGACGCTCTCGTCGGCGGTCGGCGGTCGCCCGAGGTTGCGGGCGAGGGCGGCGTCCGCCGCGGCGACGCGGGCGGCGTCGACGAGCAGCGGGTCGCGTGCGGCCGGGCTGCACACGGCGTGCAGGCCGAACAGCATTCCGCCGATCACCGCGAAGTGGACGAGGGGCTCGTGGCGCAGCGTTCGCGCGGGCACGCGGCACTATCGCACCGGGGGCCGCGGCGCTCAAGGCTCGCGGCGGAGGCTTGACGGGCGCGAGGCTCTCACCCTAAACCCTCCCGTGGCCTCGGGCATCACGCAGTCGTTCTTCCTGCGCCAGTTCATCGAGGAGGTCGTGCGCACCGGCGGGGCCGCCCTGGCAGGCAGCGGGCCGCCGCCGACGCGGGAGGGGCTCGAGCGCGAGTTCACGGCGGCGGCGCTGGCGGCGGCGACCTCGCTGTTCGGCGCGGCCACGCCGATCGCGGTGGCGCTGACCGAGGAGCTCGGCGACGTGCGGTTCTTCCAGGAGCTCGCGGTCGTCGAGGCGGTGACCGACCCGCGGACCCAGGTGGCGCTGGGGGTGCTCGCGGCGGCCGAGCTGAAGGGCGCCGCGATCGGCGACACCGTGGCGATCCCCATCCTGTACACCGCCAACCCGCACGAGCGCGACGCGATCGCCGCGCGGGACCTCAACCTCGGGCCGCACCTGCCGCTGCCGGTCCACTCCGAGGAGCTGTGGGTGCGCCTGACCGCCGCGTTGAACGCGGCGCTGCTGCGGTGGTTCCCGGCGCCGCTGTTCCCCGAGGACACGCTCGGGTCGCTGCTGGCCGGCGGCGGCGGGTGGACGCGCGGGCTGTCGGCGCGGGCCGGCGACGTCGAGGTGGAGATCACCGGGGCCTTCCTCGACTTCTATCGCACGCACGTGACCAGCGGGTGGTTCGAGTACGGGTTCGAGGTGGAGATCCGCAAGGCCGGGGTCGCGGTCTTTAATAACGATCGCAGGCGGCCCCACGTGGTCGCGCGGCTCGGCGCGGGGGACGACGCGCCGCACCTCACGGCGCCGTGCCGCGGCGACAACGAGGGCAACGTGCACGCGTGGGCGGTGCTGCCGACCGGCGAGGCGGCGCGCCCGGGCCTCCTGACGGCGCTGCAGGAGCTGGCGGACGGGCTGGCGGCGGGCGAAGAGATGCGCGGGGCGGTCGAGCTCGAGGCGCTGCTGACGGCGGCGATCCGTCCGCCGGTCGCGGACGGGCTGTGGGCGTGGATGGCGGAGGCGCTGCCGCGGCTGCTCGGCGGGTTCGCGCACGTCGTCGAGCACGAGGGCACGGCCGTGCGCGTCGAGGTGGCGGAGGTGTTCCCGCCCGGCGTGGGCCTGACGTACTTCGGCGACGCGGCGGTGCGGCTGGTCGGGCGCTCGACCGACCCGGAGCTGCTGCCGAACCCCGAGGGCGAGTCGCTGCAGCTCGGCGGCGTCGGGCCGGAGGCGCTGACGCTGCCCGGGCCGGACGCGGCGGAGCGGCGCGACCTCGAGGCGATCGTGGCGACCTACCGCGAGTGGCTCGCCGTGCACCTCGATCACCACGTCGAGGACCGCGGGCTCGCCGGCATCGCCGCGTTCAACTACTACTATTCGTTCGCCGGCTACTTCCCGCTGGTCCAGCTGCTCGAGCAGCGCATGCGCTGGGGCCCGCCGGGCGAGCCGCCGGTGCCGCCGTTCGACGAGGCGGCGCTGACCCGCGCGGGCAAGCTGGTCGAGCCGGTCGAGGTGTCCGGCGACCACGTGCTGGCGGCCTTCGCGGTCGGCGGGTGGACCGTGGTGCTGCACGACGACGTCGAGGGCCGGCCGTTCGGCTCGCACTGCGGGATCACCCTCGTCGCCGCCGACGGCGGCGCGCCGGTCGAGGTCATGATGGTCGACGCCTGGAACCCGGAGACCCGCACGGTGATCGACGGCGACGCGTTCGCGTTCCGAAGGTTCGTGACGTGGCTGCGCGAGGCGATCCTGCGCGGCGGGTACGACGAGCTGCGGGTGTTCTCCGGCGCGGACGAGGACGAGGACGAGGACGACGAGGAGCCGGAGGACGACGAGGACGAGGGCGACGAGCAGGCGGACGCGCTCGCGGACGGCGAGGAGGGCGACGAGCTGTGGCTGTCGGACTGGCTGCTGTTCGGGCTGCCCGACGCGGGGGACCGCTTCCTGGTCGACTGGCGGGCGCAGTGGCACATCGTCAACGCGGTGCACAGGGTCGACGAGTTCGCGGGGATCTACGGGTTCTCGGGCGCGACGGTCGAGCGCCTGCGGACCCGCGACGTCGTGCTGTGGCGCCGGTTCCTGCGCGAGGCGATCGACCCCCGCTTCGCCCGCACGTTCGGCGAACGTTTGATTAATTTGGCGTGACGAGATCGCCCGCCTCCGGGGGCTCTCCGGGGGATGGCGGTGCATCTGCCGCGGCGTGACCGGGAGGGCTCGTGTCTGCCTGCGGGGACGGGTTACCCTCGCCGGGTGATGGCCACGGACATCGAGCTGCTCGACGCCTGGTGCGGGGGGGACAAGGCGGCGGGGGACGCGTTGATTCGCCGGTACTTCGAGGCGGTGTGCCGGTTCTTCCGCAGCAAGCTCGGCGAGGACGTCGAGGACCTGATCCAGCGGACGTTCCACATCTGCACGGTGCGGCGCATGGACCTGGGGGCCGGGGGCAGCTTCCGCGGGTTCCTGTTCGGGGTGGCGCGCAACCTGCTGCTCGATCACCTGCGCCGCAGGTACCGCCGCGGGCCGCACGACGACGTGCACGTGCACTCGCTGCGCGACCTCGGCACCACCCCGTCGGAGGCGGTGGCCCGCGGCGAGCGCGAGCGGATGATCCAGGAGGCCATGCTGCGCATCCCCCTCGAGCAGCGGCTGCTGCTCGAGCTGGCCCACTGGGAGGGGCTGTCGGGGCGGGAGATCGCCCAGGCGCTCGAGATCGGGGAGAACACGGTGCGCAGCCGGCTGTCGCGCGCGCGGGCGGCGCTGCGGGAGGCGCTCGAGCAGCTCGGCGCGGCGCGCTGAGGCGGCTCAGCGGTCGGCCTGCAGCACGCGGGGGTCGAACGGCACGTCCTCGGCGAGCGCGCGCCGGACCGCCTCGTGGGTGGTGAAGCTGAAGTGATCGGCGCCGAGCTCGTCCTGGAAGCCGGAGCGGGCCAGCACGTCGCGCACGGGCCCGGTGACGCCGGCGAAGTGGAGCGCGACGCCGCGGGCCGTCAGCGTGCGGTGGACCTCGCGCAGCACGGCGAGCGCCGAGATGTCGACGTCGTGGACGCCGCCGGCGTCGAGCACGACGGCGCGGACCGGCGGCGGCGCCTCGTCGACCAGCCGCAGCAGCACCTCGCGCAGGTGGGCGGCGTTGGCGAAGTAGAGCTGCGCGTCGAACCGCACGATCACGACCCCGGGGACCGCCTGCGCGTCGGGGAAGCGCAGGCGGTTGCGGTAGGTCGTGGTCCCGGGCAGGCGCCCGAGCACGGCGGTGTGCGGGCGGGTGGTCCGCAGCACGAACAGCGCGAGCGAGAGCAGCACGCCGAGCCCGAGGCCGGTGGTGATGCCGAGCGTCAGCGTGGCCGCGAACGTGGCGGCCAGGGTCCACAGCTCGCGCGGCCGCAGGCGTCGCAGGGTGCGCGGCAGCTCGAGGTCGACGAGCCCGGCGACGGCCACGACGATGATCGCGGCGAGCGCGGCCTTCGGCAGGCCGCGCAGCAGCGGCGTCAGCACCAGCAGGGCGACCGCGACGAGCGCCGCGGTGAGGACCCCGGCGAGGCCGGTGCGCGCGCCGGCCTGGGCGTTGACGGCGGTGCGCGAGAGGCCGCCGGCGATCGGGTAGCCGCGCAGGAGGCCGGTGGCGAGGTTGCTGAGGCCGAGGGCGACGAACTCGCGGTCGGCGTCGGGGCGCTCGTCGGGGGCGGCGACCGCGAGGCCCGACGAGATGGCCTCCATGAACGAGAGCAGGGCGATCGTCAGGGCGGCGGGGGCGAGGGCGAGGAGGGTCGGGCCGGACAGCCACGGGACCGCGGGCGACGGCAGCCCGGGCGGGATGTCGCCGAGCACGGCGACCCCGCGCCCCGCGAGGTCGAGCGCCCACGAGGCGGCGATCGCCAGGGCGACGACCGCCAGCGCCTTGCCGCGGAAGCGCCCGAGCAGCGCGAGCAGGGCCACGGCGATCAGCCCGACGAGCACGGTCGGCGGGTGGATGTCGGCGCGCGCGGCCCACAGCTCCGCGAGCACGGTGTGGATGCCGGTGCTCGCCGACAGGCGGACCCCGAGCAGCGCGCCGAGCTGGCTCGCCGCGATGATCACCGCCGCCGCCGAGGTGAAGCCGCTGAGCACCGGCCGCGACATGAAGTTGACGACGAACCCGAGCCGCAGCGCGCCCATGGCGAGCTGCGTCAGGCCGACCATCACCGCCAGCGCGGCGGCGGCGACCACCCCGGTCTCGCCGGCGGCCAGGGTCACGCTGCCGAGCGCCGCGGCGACCAGCAGCGAGTCCATGGCCACCGGGCCGACGGCGAGCTTCGGCGAGCTGCCGAACACGGCGTAGACGATCGGCGGGGCGATCGCCGCGTAGAGCCCGACGATCGGCGGCAGCCCGGCGAGCAGCGCGTACGCCATCGCCTGGGGGATCAGCAGCACCGCGGTCGTCGCCCCGGCGGTCAGGTCGCCCGCGAGGTCGGCTCGCCGGTAGCGCGGCAACCACTCGAGGATCGGGGCGAGGCGGCGCAGGTCCATGTCGGGGCGACTGCATGAAGTACGCCAGAGACCGCCGCGCTCGCCCAGCCCGGGGCCGCCCGCCCGGGGTGTCGCGATGGTGCGACATGTCGCGACGGCGTTTCGGCGGCGCCGCGGGCCGCGGACCGGGCGCGGATGCAACCGCTGCATGCGCACGCAATTCCCCGACGCGCGTCGGCGCGTGCGAGGGCGCCGCCGGCCCACGAGGTCGCGGTTGGTACAGGAGGTGCACATGAGGGGGCATGCAGCAGCACCACAAGATCGTCGTCGTCGGCGGCGGCACCGGGGGCATCACCGTCGCGGCCCGGCTCAGCCGGGCCCTGGCCAGCCCGGACATCGCCGTCATCGAGCCGTCGGACCGTCACTACTATCAACCGCTGTGGACGCTGGTGGGCGGGGGGGCCGCGACGAAGGAGTCGACGGTCCGCGCCGAGGCCGACCTGATCCCGCGGGGGGCGACGTGGATCCGCGACTCGGTGCGCGAGTTCCAGCCCGAGCGCAACGCGGTGGTCACCGCGGACGGGCGCACCGTCGGCTACGACTGGCTGGTCGTCGCGCCGGGCATCCAGATCGACTGGGCCAGGATCGACGGCCTGCCCGCCGCGCTCGGCAAGGACGGCGTGTGCAGCAACTACAGCTACGAGACCGTCGACAGCACCTGGCAGTTCCTGCGCGAGGTGCGGGCCGGGCGGGCGATCTTCACCATGCCGAACACCCCCGTGAAGTGCGGCGGGGCCCCGCAGAAGATCATGTGGCTGGCCGAGCACCACTTCCGGCGGGCGGGCGTCCGCGACGCGGTCGAGGTGGTGTTCGCCAGCGCGGGGGCCAAGATGTTCGGGGTCAAGAAGTACGGCGACGCGCTCGACCGCCTGGTCCGCGAGCGCGGCGTCGTCACCCGCTTCCACCACAACCTGATCGCCGTGCGCCCGCGGTCCCGCGAGGCCGTGTTCACCCGCAGCGAGCCCGGCGGCGCCGCGGAGGAGGTGGTGATGCAGTACGACCTGCTGCACGTGACCCCGCCGATGAGCGCGCCGGAGTTCGTCAAGCGCAGTCCGCTCGCCGACGCCGCCGGGTGGGTCGACGTCGACAAGCACAGCCTGCAGCACCGCCGCTTCGCCAACGTGTTCGCGCTCGGCGACGCCAGCAGCCTGCCGACCTCGAAGACCGGCGCGGCGATCCGCAAGCAGGCGCCGGTGCTGGTCGAGAACCTGCTCGCGGCCATGGCGGGGCGCACGGGCGCCGCGGCCTACGACGGCTACACCTCGTGCCCGCTGGTCACCGGCTACGGCCGGCTCATCCTCGCCGAGTTCGACTACGAGGGCCGCCCGCGCGAGACCTTCCCGTTCGACCAGTCGAAGGAGCGGCGCAGCATGTACCTGCTGAAGAAGTACGCGCTGCCCCGGCTGTACTGGGACGGCATGCTGCGCGGACGCGCGTGAACCCGCTGGCACGACGGATGCAATGATCATGGGCATGCATTCCTCCATCCTCGCGTCGCTCCTCGGCGGCGTCCTCATCGGCACCAGCGCCCTGCTGCTGCTGTGGCTCGGCGGGCGGATCGCCGGGGTCAGCGGCATCGTCGGCGGCCTCCTCACCGCGCCGCCCAGCGACCGGGCCTGGCGCGCGCTGTTCCTCGTCGGCCTCGTGCTCGGCGGCGCCGCCCTCCGCCTGCTCGACCCCGCGGCGCTCCCGCAGGCCCTGCCCGCGCCGCTGCCCGTGGTCGTGCTCGCCGGCGTCCTGGTCGGCTGGGGCTCGCGCGCGGCCAACGGCTGCACCAGCGGCCACGGCGTGTGCGGGCTCGGCCGCCGCTCGCCGCGCTCGCTCGTCGCGGTGGTCGTGTTCATGACCACCGGCGTGCTCACGGCCAACCTGGTGCGGCCCCTGCTCCTCGGAGGTGCCCCGTGAGGCGCGTCTTCCCGCTCGTCGTCGGCCTGCTGTTCGCGCTCGGGCTCGGGCTGGCCGGCATGACCCTCCCGGCCAGCGTGCTCGCGTTCCTCGAGCTGCGCGACCCGGGCCTCTTGCTCACCATGGGCGGCGCGGCCGCGGTCACGCTGCTCGGCTTCCCGCTGGTGCTCCGCCGCGAGCGCCCGGTGCACGCCCCGCGGTTCGTGTTGCCGACGCGTCGCGACATCGACCGCCCGCTGGTGGTCGGCGCCGCCGTGTTCGGCGTCGGCTGGGGCCTGGTCGGCCTGTGCCCCGGCCCGGCGCTGACCGGCCTGGCCGGCGGCAGCCCGCAGGTGCTCCTGTTCGTCCTGGCGATGCTCGCCGGGATGTCCGCCCGCTACTTCTTCTCGGAGCGTTCGTCGTCATGAACATCGAGGCATTCTTCGACCCCCGCACCTTCACCCTCACCTACGTGGTGTCCGACCCGGACACCCGCGACGCGCTGGTGATCGACCCGGTCCTCGACTACGACCCTGTCGCCTCGGTGGTGCACACCGAGTCGGTCGACCGCGTGAGCGAGCACCTGCGGCGCCAGCGGCTCACGCTGCGCGCCGTGCTCGAGACCCACGCGCACGCCGACCACCTGTCGGGCTCGCAGGTGCTGCGCGCCCGCTTCCCCGGGGCGGTCGTCGCCATCGGCGAGCGCATCCGCGAGGTCCAGGGCGTGTTTAAACATGTGTTCGACCTCGGCGACGAGTTCACGCCCGACGGCCGCCAGTTCGACCGCCTGCTCGCCGACGGCGAGCGCTTCACCGCCGGCAGCCTCGCGGTCGACGTGATCGCCACGCCCGGGCACACGCCCGCGTGCGTCAGCTACCACGTCGGCGACGCCGTGTTCACCGGCGACGCCCTGTTCATGCCCGACTACGGCACCGGCCGCTGCGACTTCCCGCGCGGCAGCGCCGAGGCCCTGTACCGCTCGGTCACCGACCGCCTGTACGCGCTGCCCGAGGCCACCCGCGTGTTCGTCGGCCACGACTACATGCCCGGCGGGCGCGCGCTGGCCTACGAGTCGACCATCGGCGCCGAGCGCCGCGCCAACGTGCAGCTCCCGGCCGACCGCAGCGAGGCCGACTTCGTGGCCTTCCGTCAGTCCCGCGACGCGGGGCTCGACGCGCCGAAGCTGCTCTACCCGAGCCTGCAGGTCAACATCCGCGCCGGTCACCTCCCGCGGCCCGCGCACGACGGCGCCCCCGCGCACCTGAAGATCCCGTTCCGCCTGAAGCAGCCGACCGACGGGCTCGACTGACTGTCGCGTGCGCGGCGGCTCGCCGATGCGGTGCACTCGCGGCCGACGCGAAGGGCTCGACTAGCGCGGGCGCGGCGGCTCGTGGATGCGGTGCTCCCGCAGCCGACGCCACAGCGTCGAGCGATCGACGCCGAGCAGGCGCGCCGCCTCGCCCTTGTGCCCACCAGCCCGCCGCAGCGCGTCGAGCAGGCGCGCCCGCTCGTCGGCGTCGCCGGGCGTCGGGTCGAGCGGCGGCAGCACCCGCGGCGGCGGCTCGCCGCGCAGCTCCGGCGTCAGGTCGTCCGGCGTGTAGTCCGGGCCCTCGCCGACGGCGCAGGCGTACTCGACCGCGTTGCGCAGCTCGCGGACGTTGCCCGGCCACGGGTAGGCGAGCAGCGCGTCCATCACCCCCCGCTCGATCCGCTCGATCCGCCGCGACCCCGAGGCCGCGAACTGATCGATGAAGTGCCACACCAGCCCCTCGACGTCGCCGGCGCGCTCGGCCAGCGGCGGCAGGAACAGCGGGACCACGCGCACGCGGTACATCAGGTCCTCGCGGAAGCGGTGCTGGCGCGCCTCCTCGCGCAGCGAGCGGTGGGTCGCCGAGAGCAGCCTGACGTCGACCTCGACGGTGTCGGTCCCGCCGAGCGGCACGAAGCTCCGCTCCTGCAGGACGCGCAGCAGGCGGGCCTGGAGCTCGAGCGGCATCTCGGCGATCTCGTCGAGGAAGATCGAGCCGCGGTGGGCCTGACGAAACAGCCCGGGCCGGTCGCGGATCGCCCCGGTGAAGGCGCCGCGCACGTGCCCGAACAGCTCGCTCGCCAGCAGCTCGGCCGTCAGCGTGGCGCAGTTGACGGCCTGGAACGGCCCCTTGCCGCGGGCGCTGAGGCGGTGCAGCGCCCGCGCGACCAGCTCCTTGCCGGTGCCCGTCTCGCCGCGGATGAGCACGCTCGCGTCGGAGCGCGCGACCCGGGCGAGCCGCGCGAACAGCTCGAACATCTGCGGCGCCGCCGAGTAGATGCCGTGGAACTCTCGCAGCCGCTCCGGGGGCCGACCGGCGTACCTTCCGCGCATGTCGCGACATCTTGCGACAACCGCGGCCCGCGGGGAAGCCCGGCGCTCACAGCACGCGGTCGCCCGGTCGCGGCCGGCGGGGGCGGCGGGCCAGCAGCAGCTCGCGCAGGCGGGCGGCCGCGGGCGGCAGGCGGTCGAGGCCGCGGTGCACGAGCCGGAGCATGCGGGGGATCGGTGTGGCGGGGTGGGGGACGACGACGAGGCGCCCGGCCGCGAGGTCGTGGGTCACCGCGGAGCTGCTAATTAAACACAGGCCGATGCCGGCGCGCACGTTGCCCTTGATCGAGGCGATGCTGCCCAGCTCCATCACCACGTCGGCGGCGGGGAAGTGGCGCTCGAGCGCGGAGCGCGAGGAGGAGCCGCGGGCGAGGGCGACGAACGGGGCGCGCTCGGGGTGCGGGAGGTCGGGGGCGGCGACGAGGATGAGCTCGTCGTCGAACCACGCCTCGCCCTCGTCGGTGGGGACGACGCCGAGGTCGAGCTCGCCGGCGTGGAGCGCGTCGAGCACCTCGTCGGTGGTCGCCTCGCGCAGCAGGAAGCGCACGCCCGGGTGCTCGGCGCGGAAAGTCGCCAGCGTCGGCGGCAGCAGGTAGGTGCAGGCCGTCGCGCCGGCGCCGACGCGGACCTCGCCCGCGTGCAGGCCCTCGATCTCGGCGACCGAGCGGGCCGCGTCGGCCAGCGCCGCGAGCACCGCCCTGGCCCGCGGAACCAGCGCCTCACCGGCGGCCGTGGGCGCCGCGCCGCCGGGCCCGCGGCTCAGCAGGCGGGCCCCGAAGTGGGCCTCGAGGCGGTGGATCGAGGCCGTCAACGCCGGCTGCGAGAGGTGGGCGTGACGCGCGGCGCCGGTGAAGGTGCCCCTCTCGACGATGAGCAGGAAGTGCCGGAGTTCGTCGATCATCCGCGACGGTTATAGCCGCGTTTTGAATGATCGAATGGGCGAATGATCGCAGACACGCGCCATGGTGACGGGTCTATCTTCATGCGATGCACGAGACACGAGGTTGTGCGGGCAGCGACGGAGCGTCGCGTGGGCCGCGAATGTGCGCGGTCGGATCGTTCGCGGTGACGCTCGCGGCGGCTTGCGGCGGGCAGGCGCCCGCGAGCGCCGCGGCGGGGTCGTCGAGCGCGACGGGTGAGGTCGGGTCGTCGGGGGTCGCGCCGACCGGCGCGTCGGGCGGCGCGGTCGAGGGCGGCGCGACCGACACCGGGGCGACGAGCGGCGGCGGGGGCGGACAGGCCAGCGCGGGCGGAGCGGACGGAGTCGAGACTGGCGAGGCTGGCGAGGGATCGTCCGGGGGCGGCGACGCGGAGACCGATGACACCGGCGCGCCGCCGGGCTCGCGCTGCGAGCAGACGCCGGAGCTCATCACCTGTCCCAGGCTGACGGTCGAGCTCGGGCCGCTGCAGCGCGACGTGCACTACCAGGTGCCGCTCGGCGAGCCGCCCGGCGGGGGCTGGCCGCTGGTGGTGATGTTCCAGGGCTCGCTGTTCTCGGCCGAGGCGAGCTGGACGGCGAGCGAGGGGCTGCCGTTCGGGGCGTACTACCAGACCGAAGTAATTAAAGAGCTGCTCGACCACGGCTACGCCGTGATCACGCCCGAGACGAAGCTCGACGGCGGCACGTTCTGGGACACCAACGTGCCGCCGTACTCGGTGCTGTGGGAGACGTCGGACGACCACGCGTTCATGCTCGAGATCTTCGCGGCGATCGCCGACGGCACGTTCGGGCCGATCGACCCCGCGCGGTGGTTCGCCGCCGGCATCTCGAGCGGGGGCTACATGACGAGCCGCATGGCCGTCTCGTACCCCGGCGAGTTCCGCTCGCTCGCCGTCGCCGCGGGCTCGTACGCGACCTGCTCGGGGGCGCTGTGCTCGGTGCCGGCGCAGTCCGGCTCGCACCCGCCGACGCTGTTCCTGCAGGGCGCGCTCGACCTGACGGTGCCGCTGGCGACCGTCGAGGCCTACCGCGACGCGCTCGCGGCCGCGGGCGTCGACACCGAGCTGGTGCTCGACCCGCAGGCCGGCCACGCGTGGATCGCCGCGGCGCCGCAGGCGGTGTGGCAGTGGTTCGCCGCGCACCCCTGAGGCGGCTATCAGCGGAAGTGATGGCCGCGTTCCAAACAATCGAATGGACGAATCTTGGCCGCGGAGCCACAACAGGGCCATGGATTTCGCCTTGTTGCTGCCTCTGGGGGTGCTCGCGGGCGGGCTGACGACGGTCGCCGGGCTCGGCGGCGGGGTGCTGCTGATCCTGGCGCTGTCGCTGGCCACGAGCCCGGCGGAGGCGCTGGCGACCACGTCGCCGGCGCTGCTGGTCGGCAACCTGCACCGGCTGATCGCCGGGCGGCGCGAGCTCGACCTCGCGGTCGCGCGGCCGCTGGCGCTCGGGGCGCTGCCGGGCAGCGCGCTCGGCGGGCTGGTGACGGTGGCGGTGCCGACGGTGGTGCTCGAGGCGCTGCTGGTGCTGACCACCGGGCTCGCGCTGGCCCGCACGTTCGGCCGCCTGAACTTCAAGCCAGGTGCGCGGGCGCTGGGGCCGGCGGGCTTCGGCATCGGGCTGGCGACGGCGACCACCGGCGGCGGGGCGCTGCTGCTGGCGCCGCTGTTGATGACGACCGGCCTGACCGGGGCGCGCTACGTGGCGACCGCGGCCGGCGTGGCGGTGGCGATCCACGTCGGGCGGCTGATCGGCTACGGGGCCGGCGGGCTGGTCACGCAGCACACGCTGGCCGGGGCGGCCGCGCTGGCGGCGGCGATCGTCGTCGGCAACGCGCTCGGCGAGCGGGTGCGGCGGCGCATCGACGCGGCCACCGGCACGCGGCTCGAGCTCGGCGTGTTGCTGGTGTGCGTGGCGCTCGCGCTCGCCGGGCTGGTGTGACCTCGGGTGGAGGCGTAGATCGCGGCGTGGGCCGGCGGCCGTCGTGTCGGCGGGCCGCTCGCGTTCGCGGGACGCGTGTGACCTCGGGTGGACGCGTAGATCGCGGCGCGAGCCGGCGGCTGGTGTGCGTGGCGCTCGCGTTCTCGGGGCGCGTGTGACCTCGGGTGGACGCGTAGATCGCGGCGCGAGCCGGCGGCTGGTGTGCGTGGCGCTCGCGTTCGCGGGGCGCGTGTGACCTCGGGCGGACGCGTAGAGCGCGGCGCGGGCCGGCGGCTGGTGTGCGTGGCGCTCGCGTTCGCGGGGCGCGTGTGACCTCGGGTGGAGGCGTAGATCGCGGCGCGGGCCGGCGGCCGTCGTGTCGGCGGGCCGCTGGTGTGCGTGGCGCTCGCGCTCGCGGGGCGCGTGTGACCTCAGGCAGAGGCGTAGATCGCGGCGCGGGCCGGCGGCAGGCCGGGGCCGCCGGTGTCGAGCAGCGGGGCCCAGCCCGGCTCGGGCGGGCGCAGGTCGGGGGACGGGCCGAGGTCGATGATTAACAGGCGGGCGCCGGCGGGGCCGCGGCGGCGGACCAGCAGGCGCGTGCCGGATGTCTCGACGGACATGTCCTCGCGGTCAGGCCGGGAGATCACCGAATCGTCGCGGCGGAGGTGGAGCAGCCGGCGGTGCAGCGCGAGCACGGCGGCGTGCGGCGGGAGGGCGCGCTCGTGCCACCGCAGGACCGAATTCTTAAATGTGGACTCGGCTTGCGGGTCGGGGATGGCGTGGCGGCGCGACTCGTCGGCGAAGGCGGCGAAGGCGGCGTACTCGGAGCGGCGGCCGGCGGTCACGCGGGCGCCGAGGTCGGGCGGGTGGTCGGTGAAGAACTGCCAGGGGGTCGAGGCGGCCCACTCCTGGCCCATGAACAGCAGCGGGGTCATCGGCACGAACAGCAGGACGGCGGTGGCGGCGCAGACGACGTCGAGGGGCACGAGGTGGTGCAGGCGCTCGCCGAGCGCGCGGTTGCCGATCTGGTCGTGGTTCTGCAGGCAGAACAGGAGGGACGCGCCGGGCAGGCGGTCGCTCGGGCCGCCGCGCGGGCGCCCGCTGAGCTGCCAGGCGGCGCCCTCGTAATAAAAGCCGCGGGTGAGGCAGCGGGCCAGCGCCGCGAGGGTCGGCGGGTATTCGGCGTAGTAGCCGTCGCGCTCGCCGGTGAGCAGGGTGTGCACGATATGATGGAAGTCGTCGGCCCACAGCGCGTCGAGGCCGGTGGCGAGCACGAGGTCGGGGTGGTTGGTCTCGTCCTCGGCGATCAGCAGCTCGCCGCGGCCGCGCGCGCGCACCACCGTCGCCAGCTCTTTTAATATGTCGAGCTCGGAGCGGTCGCGCATGGCGTGGGTGGCGTCGAGGCGCAGGCCGTCGAGGCCGAACTCGTCGAACCAGTAGAGCGCGTTGTCGAGGACGAGCTTGCGGGTCGCGGGGCAGGCGAAGTCGAGGGCCTGGCCCCACGGGGTCCAGTGGTCCTGCGCGAAGTAGCCGGGGTGGTAGCTGGCGAGGTAATTGCCGTCGGGTCCGAAGTGGTTGTAGACGACGTCGAGCAGGGCGTTCATGCCGAGGCGGTGGGCCTCGCGGATCATGGCCCGGAGGTCGTCGGGGCGGCCGTAGGCGGGGTGCGGGGCGAAGTGGGCCACGCCGTCGTAGCCCCAGCCGCGGCGGCCCGAGAACGACGAGACCGGCAGCAGCTCGATCGCGGTGACGCCGAGCTCGGCGAGCTCCGCGAGCCTGGTCGTCGCCGCGGCGAACGTGCCCTCGGGGGTGAAGGTGCCGACGTGGAGCTCGTAGATCACGCACTCGGCGAGCGGGCGCGGGCGCCAGGGGCCGCGGTCGACGCGGGCGGGGGCGACGACCTCGGCGGGGCCGTGCACGCCGTACGGGAGGGCGCGGGCGTAGGGGTCGGGGAGCTCGCGGCGGCCGAGGCGAAACTTGTAGAGGGCGCCGGGGCCGAGGCCGGGGACGGTGGCCTCGAAGACGCCGCCGCCGCGGGCGACGAGCGGGTGGCTGGCGAGCGGGACGGGGCCGTGCGGGCCGCGGGTGTAGAGGACGACGGACACGCGGTCGGCGCGGCGGACCCACACGCGGAACACGACGCCGCCGGCGCAGGGGAAGGCGCCGAGGGCGGGGAAGTCGGGGTGGCGGGCGCGGGACATGGCGGCGGCGGGTCGGAGTTTGGCACGGCCGGCGTGGATCGTGGCGCGGCGCGGGCGCTCGCCCGTGGTAGCGTCGCCGCGATGAGCAGCGACACATTCTCCGTCGAAGTCCTGTCGATCTCCGGTGACACCGCCGAGCTGCTGTGCACCACCAGCACCGCGGGAGGCATCAACGACTACGCGGCCACGCGGTCGTTCGCGCTGATGGCCATCGCCGACGGCATGGGCTACGGGGCCAACACGCCGCTCCAGCAGGGCATCGCGGCGGCCGGCGGGCGCGTGTGGGAGCAGAAGTTCCACGAGGAGAACGTCGGGAGGTTCATCGCCGAGACCAGGCTGCTCGAGCGCATCGGCGTGGTGCGCGACGAGGGCGCCTGGCAGCGCGGCCGCTGGGCCGACCGCGAGCAGCCGGACGAGGACAACTTCCCGCTCCACCGGTTCAAGCTGCGCGTGCGCGTGACCGACCCGAAGTACCTCGAAGGCCTGAAGAAGCGCTCGCGCTGGGGCACGACGGCCTACGACGCGTGGTGGAACGACCCGACCCGGCAGTCGCGGTCGGCGCTCGACAGGGTCAAGACGAGCTACTGGACGCCGAAGCCGCGCGAGAGCGAGAGGAGCGGGGCGAAGAAGACGGCCAAAACGGCGGTGAAACAGAGCGCGGACGAGGTTGGGGCGAAGAAGACGGCCAGGAAGGCCGCGGCGAAGAAGGCCGCGGTCAAGACGACCGCCGGGAAAGCAGCGGCGAAATCCGGGGCGAAGAAGGCCGCGGTGAAGACGACCGCAGCGGCGAAATCCGGGGCGAAGAAGGCCGCCGGGAGAGCAGCGGCGAAATCCGGGGCGAAGAAGGCCGCGGTGAAGACTCCCGCCAAAAAAACAGCGGCGAAGTCCGGGGCGAAGAGGGCCGCGGTGAAGACTACCGCCAAAAAAACAGCGGCGAAGTCCGGGGCGAAGCGGGCCGCCGGGAGAGCAGCGGCGAAATCCGGAGCGAAGAAGGCCGCGGTGAAGAAGACGGCCAAAAGAGCAGCGGCGAAATCCGGGGCGAAGAAGGCCGCGGTGAAGAAGACGGCCAAAAAAACAGCTGCGAACGCTGCGAAGCGTGGTTGACGGCGACGCGCGCGGACAAGGGGCGCGCGGCGCCGGCGTGAGCGCGTGCGGCCAGACGGGCCGACCGGGGCGGCGGGCAGCGACGGTGCGCCGCCCGCCGCTGGGGCTCACAGGTTGAGGCCGATGCCGATGCCGAGGTCGAGGCAGATGTCGGCGCCGACGTAGACGCCGCCGTCGCAGAACAGCGCGCCCTCGACGTCGCAGTCGGCGTGGCACTGGGCCATGACCTCGGCCTGGCAGGCGGCGAAGGCCTCGAGCGAGCAGTCGTGGCCGAGCTCGGCGTAGCACTTGGCCTCGACGGCGATCGGGTCGCAGGAGGCGTGGCACTCGGCG
>JAEUJW010000108.1 GCA_016793465.1 Myxococcales bacterium | reverse complement strand
CCGTCACCCACCACACCCGCAGGCTCGCCGAGCTCGGGTTTCAGGTCGAGCTCCGTCCCGCAGCCTGACCCTCACCTGACGCCGCTACCCCACGGCCGGGCCCCTCCCGTGTCCGGGCAGTTTCTTGGTAGCGGACTTCGGCAAAATGCAGGGCCCTGTCCGCGTGAAGAATCCCGCACGGCAAAATGCAGGGCCCGTTCATGCGAAGAAGCCCGCACGGCAAAATGCAGGGCCCGTTCATGCGAAGAAGCCCGCACGGCAAAATACAGGGCCCGTTCGCGTGAAGAAGCCCGCACGGCAAAATACAGGGCCCGTTCATGCGAAGAAGCCTGCACGGCAAAATGCAGGGCCTGTTCACGCGAAGAAGCCCGCACGGCAACATGCCGGGGCCCCGTCCACGCGAAGAAGGCCGCGCGGAAGTGCGGAAGCTAAGCGCGGACGACGGTCGCGCGGAGGCCGACGCGGCCGTCCTCCACGTAGGGCACGAAGCGCACGTCGACGGCCTCGGGGGTCTTCATCAGCTCGGCGGTGTTGGTGCTGAGCTTGGTGACGAACTTGGGGAACGACCAGTTGTCGACGCGCTCGCCGTGGGCCCGCTTGAGGTCGACGAGCTGGTCGAACACCTCGCGGTAGTAGGCCGCGCGCTCGGCCTCGGTGCCGTAGGCGTCGGGCGTCGCGCCGTCGGCGGGCCTCTGCACGAACACCGCCGCCTCGAACGCCTCCCACGACACCCCGATCGACTGCAGATAATCGCCGATGCCGGACGGGCGCAGGGTGCAGACGGCCATCAGCATGTCGGGGTATTGCAGGGCCACGCCGTCGCGGCGGCGGGCGATCTCGTGTGCTTGGGACCACAGGCGGTCGTAGCCCTGGCGGGTGATCCGCGTGCCGTCGGGGATCCCGTCGGTCTCGGCGCGGGCCAGCGACTTCAGGGCGCGGGCCAGCGGGTCGGGGTCGATGAGGCGGCGGAGGCGGGCCTGCACGTCGTAGGCGGCGGCCACGGCGAGCATGCCGTGGAGGAGGTGCAGGGCGGTGGTGTCCTTGTGGCTGACCGTCTCGTCGCCCTCGGAGAAGTGCTGGATGCGGTCCATCTCGGCCGACAGCGGCAGCGGGGCGATCGCCATGTCGACCTCGCTGTGGCGGGACAGCAGCCAGCGGCGGTGCAGGGCGTCGATGTCGGCGCGGCGGAACGGGCGCTTCTCCTGCAGGTAGAGGAAGCAGGCGTCGACGAGGCCCTGGCCCATCATCTCCTGGGCGGCGGCCTCGGCGAGGGCGGGGGCGGCGAGCGCGACGTCGACGTCGCGGGCGATCGGTCGTCCGGCGGGCCAGTGGGCGAGCATGTGGCGGAGCTCGTCGGCGGTGAACAGGGCGACGATCAGCCGGGTGAGTTGATCGAGGGAGAAGCTGACGGTCGAGGTCGACATGGGGGCGGCCGGGGAACGGGTGGGCAGTCCTGGTGACTTCAACCCTTGACGCCGCCCGACGTCAAGCCGGCGACGAGGTGGCGCTGGGCCACATAAAAGAGGGCCATGACCGGGAGCGAGACGAGCAGCGAGCCGGCGGCGAACTTGGGCCAGTCGGCGTCGTACTGCGAGATGTAGCGCTGGAGGACGACGGGCAGGGTGTAGAGGTCCTCGCGGCCGAGCAGGGTGTGGGCCAGCACGAATTCGTTGTAGGCCGACATGAATGCGAACAGCGCGGTGACGGCGATGGCCGGGCGCGCCGCGGGCAGCACCACCTTCAGGAACGCGGCGAACCGCGTGGCGCCGTCGACCATGGCGGCCTCCTCGAGGTCCTTCGGGATGGTCTCGAAGGCGCCGCGGAGCTGGAAGATCGCGAACGGGACCGAGGTCGTGGCGTAGCAGAGCACCAGGCCCGAGCGGGTGCCGAGCAGGCCGAGGGCGTCGAGGATGATGTAGAGCGGCACGGCGCTGGCGACCGCGGGGAACATCTGGGTGGCCAGCAGGGTGCGCACGCCGGCGTCCTTGCCGGCGAACTCGAAGCGGGCCAGCGCGTAGGCGGTCGGCACGGCGATGACGATGCCGACGAGCGCGGTCGCGAGGGCGGTGACGATCGAGTTCAAAAATTGCAGCCCGAACAGCCAGCGGTCGGGCTCGCCGGGCGTGCGCAGGGTGCTGCCGACCACGCCCTGGAGGTGCGCGAGGGTCGGGTCGGCGGGGATCGGGAGGAGGCGCGGGCTGAGGTCGGCGGCGCCGGAGAACGCGAGCGAGATGACCCACAGCAGCGGGTAGAGGGCGAAGGCGACGGCGGCGATCAGCACGAGGTGGGCGCCGATCGACTCGAGCACGGGGACGCGGCGGCCGGTCATGCGCGGCCTCCGACGTTCTCGGGGATCACGGCGACGCGTCGGCGGCGCAGCCACGCGGGCAGGCGGGTGCCGACGAGCAGCAGCAGGAAGATGAGCACCGAATAGGCGGCGGCGTAGCCGTACTGGGCCTCGCGGGTGAAGGCCCAGCGGTAGGCCTCGGACACCAGGATATCGGTGGTGCCGTCGGGGTCGCCGCCGGACACCAGGAACACGACGTTGAACATGTTGAAGGTCCAGATCGCCCCGAGGGTCACGGCGGGGGCGAGGGCGGGGCGGATGATCGGCAGGGTCACGCGGTAGAGGCGCTGCCAGCGGTCGGCGCCGTCGACCTCGGCCGCCTCGAGCACGTCGGCGGGGACCGAGGTGAGCGCGCCGATCGTCACCACCATCATGAACGGGAAGCCGAGCCACACGTTGGTGGCGATGTTGGCGGCGAACGCGGTCGAGAAGTCGGCGAACCACGCGATCGGTCGCATATCGGTGCCGAGCAGTTCGTTGCCGCGGTGGATCAGCGCGGTGACGGCCCCGAATTGCTGGTTGAACATGCCCTTCCACGCCAGGGCGGTGACGTACGAGGGCACCGCCCAGGGGAGGATCAACAATACGCGGTAGAGCGCGCGCAGGCGCAGGGTCGGGCGCGAGAGCAGCAGGCCGAGCGCGAGGCCGATGCCGAGGTGGAAGAACACGTTGATCGCGGTCCAGGCGATCGTGACCAGCAGGACGAAGTAGAACGACCCGCTGATGAGCAGCGGACCGCCGCGGGCGGTCAGGATCTCGACGAAGTTGTGCAGGCCGATGTAATAGCCGCTGTCGGGGCGGCCGGCGTACAGCGAGGTGGCGGCGCCGAGGACGAGGGGGACGATCACCAGCAGGCCCACGGCGATCACGCTGTGGACGACGTAACGATAGGCGGGCAGCGAGCGGCGGACCTCGCGGCGGAACGCGGGGTCGCGGCCGCGCTGGACCAGGCGGGCCGCGCCGAGCAGCAGCAGCAGGCCGGCGAGCACCAGGGCGGGGGTCGGCGAGGCCGGCGGGGGCGGCGGGCGGCGCACGTCGTCGAAGCGGAACTTGGCCTCGGCGAGGGCCTCGGCGGGGGTGGCGTGGCCGCGCAGGACCTTGCGGATGGCCCGGTCGGCGGGCTCCCAGGCCGAGCGCATGGCCGGGGTCGCGGGCATGGGGACGGCGGCGGGGGCCTGGGCGGCGAAGCCGGCGAGCACCGGGTCGTCGGGCAGCGGCACGTCGGCGCGGGCGCTGAGGGCCCCGGACCGGCGCTGGCGCAGGTCGGCGGCGTCGGCGGTCGCCAGGTGACGCGCGAGCGCGAGGGCCTCGGGGCGGGCGGCGCCGTGGGGCGAGAGCATGACGCTCTCGACCGTCAGCGGCGGGCGCAGCGGGGCGCTGCCGTCGCCGTATATCGCGGGCAATACGTGGACCGTGAAATGCACGGAGTCGCCGATGCCGGCGGCGAGCCACGGTCCGGAGATCGCGAACGCGGCCTTGCCGTTCTTGAAGAGGTCCTGGACGAGGGCGCCGTCGGCGTCCTCGGGGACCGCGCCGGCGGCCACGAGCTGCACGGCGAGCGCGAGCGAGGCCTCGGCCTCGGGCCCGATGAAGCCGAACTGCTGGTCGTCCTGCAGCATGCGGCCGCCGAGGCCGAGCAGCAGCGGCATGTGGCCGTACGCCCCCTTCACCTCGTAGGCCAGCGGCCACACGCCGGCGGGCAGGGCGGGCAGGGGCCGGGTCGCCGAGGGCAGGCGGGCGATGTCCGCGAGGGTGAGGTCGGAGGGGCCGCTCGGGCCCGTAGGGCCGCGGAGCGGGCCGACCAGGTCGGTGTTGACGTAGAGGGCGACGCACTTCAGCGACAGCGGGACGCCCCAGGCGTGGCCGTCCTGCTGCACGGCGGCGAGGGCGTTGGCGGCGAAGGCGGGGGCGGGCTCGAGGGCGGCGTCGGCGGCGGCGAGCAGGCCGCGCAGGCGGTAGTCGCCGATGCGCTCGTGCGAGTCGATGAACAGGTCGGGGCCGTCGCCGAGGGGGATCGCGGCGGCGAGCTTGCTGCCGAACGACTCGTGGGCGACCTGCAGCAGCTCGACCGGCGCGCCGCCGGCGGCGCGGTGCGACTCGACGAGGGTGACGAGCACGTCCTGCTCGGCGCCGCGGTAGGCGTGCCACAGGCGCAGCGGTTCGTCGGCGCGGGCCGGGCCGGCGGCGAGCAGGGCGAGCAGCCCGCATGCCGCCGCGAGCCCACGACCGCTGGGGGCTGACGGAGACGGGCGGGTCGACATGGGGCGCGAGTATAACCCGGAGTACACTGGCGGCGATGGTGCGTCCTGACGAAGCGGACCGACGAGACCCCGAAGGGGTCGAGGCGACCGCTTCACGCTGCACCGTTCCAGCGGGTGAAAGTCCCGTCCGGGTAGGCGCCGGAGCGCCCGGTAGCAGGTCCCAGGTGCGA
>JAEUJW010000064.1 GCA_016793465.1 Myxococcales bacterium | reverse complement strand
AGCCTCGGCGGCGATGTTCGTGTTCTTCTTCCGGCTGCAGGTTGTCGGCGGTCCGGTCTATCTCAGCCAGATCGGCTATGTGGCGGCGGCCGTCGGCCTGTTCGCCGGCACGGCTTTTCTCGGCGAGCGCTATGGCCCGCTGACCTGGGCCGGCGCACTGGTCATCGTCGCCGGCGTGGTGCTGACGACGCTGGCGCAGAAGCGCCGACGTGAAGGTCAGGCGGCGCGCTCAGCGGCAGGCGAGGCAGACTTCTCAGCCAAAAACATGTAGTTCACGTCCATGTCCTTCGAGCGGTTCCAGCGATCGGCCAGCGGACTGTAGGTCACGCCGGTGCGGTCGATGACCGGCATGCCGGCGTCGGCCAGCGCCTTCTCCAGCTCGTCGGGGCGCACCAGGCGGCCATATTCGTGCGTTCCGCGCGGCAGCCAGCGCAGCACATATTCCGCGCCGACGATGGCGAGGCCCAGCGCCTTCAGCGTGCGGTTGATCGTGGCGACGAACATGATCCCTCCCGGCTTCACCATCTCCGCGCATTTGCCGACGAACAGGCCGACATCCGCCACGTGCTCCACCACTTCCATGTTGAGCACCACGTCGAAGCGCTCGCCCGCGTCAGCCAGATCCTCGGCTGTGGTGGCGCGGTAGTCGATCGCAACATTGGCTTCGGCGGCGTGGATCTTCGCGACCTCGATGTTGGTGGCCGAGGCGTCGGCGCCCACCACCTGCGCGCCGAGGCGCGCCATCGGCTCGCACAACAGCCCGCCGCCGCAGCCGATGTCTAGGAAACGCAGTCCTTCGAACGGCCGGGCCGCGTGCGGGTCGCGTCCGAAACGGGCCGCGACCTGGTCGCGGATATAGGCGAGCCGCACGGGATTGAACTTGTGCAGCGGCCGGAACTTGCCGTTAGGGTTCCACCATTCCGCTGCAAGGGCGGAGAAGCGTTCGACTTCCCCCGTGTCGATGGTCGATCGTCGGGCCTCGGGCATGGGCGTGGTCTCCTTCGCGCCAAACAGGTCGGGCGGGGCCGAACGAATGTCAAGTCATCGTGATCGCATGCGGGCCGCCCGCACGGCGAACCCCGGCGCAACTGGGCTCCGCGCATTCCTGGGTTGACGGCGGCGGGCGATAGGAATATGAGCCTTGCTGTTCCGTGGTGATTTGGCCGGTCGGCTTGCAGCCACGTTAAAAAAGTCGCTAAAGGGCCGTCAGGGTTTGTTTGACCGGCTTTGCGGCTATCGCAATGCCGGTTTTTTGTTTTCCGCCGTGCCGGGGCGGACCGAGGCAAGGCCATGGCGTCCCCGAGCGGAGAACGCAGAAGCAACGAAGCCAATACGCCGTCGAGCCCGGTTTTGCGGTTCGGCGAGGACCGGCCGCTAGCGCTGGACGCCGGCGTGGCGCTGGCGCCGTTCCAGATCGCCTATCAGACCTACGGCACGCTGAACGCCGGCCGCTCCAACGCCATATTGGTCTGTCACGCGCTGACGGGCGACCAGCATGTCGCCAATGTCCATCCGGTCACCGGCAAGCCGGGCTGGTGGGAGGTGCTGATCGGTCCAGGCAAGATCATCGATACCGACCGCTTTTTCGTCATCTGCTCCAACGTGATCGGCGGCTGTCTCGGCTCGACCGGACCGGCCTCGACGAACCCGCATACGGGCCGTCCCTACGGGCTGGAGCTGCCGGTCATCACCATCCGCGACATGGTGCGCGCGCAGGCCATGCTGGTCGACCATTTCGGCATCGAGCAGCTGTTCTGCGTGATCGGCGGCTCGATGGGCGGCATGCAGGTGCTGGAATGGGCGTCGAGCTATCCGCAGCGCGTGTTCGCGGCGCTGCCGATCGCCACGGGCGCGCGCCACTCTGCCCAGAACATCGCTTTCCACGAGGTCGGGCGGCAGGCTGTCGTGGCCGATCCGGAATGGCGCGGCGGCTTCTACCTGGAACAAGGTACCAACCCGGTGAAAGGCCTGGCTGTGGCGCGCATGGCCGCGCACATCACCTATCTTTCGGAGGCGGCGCTGCATCGCAAGTTCGGCCGCAACCTGCAGGAGCGCGACCGGCCGACCTTCAGCTTCGACGCCGATTTCCAGATCGAAAGCTATCTTCGCTATCAGGGTATGGCCTTCGTCGACCGTTTCGACGCGAATTCCTATCTCTACCTGACCCGCGCGATGGACTATTTCGACCTCGCAGCCGACCATGGAGGGCGGCTGGCCGACGCCTTTGCGGGCACAAAGACGCGGTTCTGCCTGGTCTCCTTCACCAGCGACTGGCTGTTTCCCACCGAGGAAAGCCGCTCCATCGTGCACGCGCTCAACGCGGCTGGCGCATCGGTCTCCTTCGTGGAGATCGAGACCGACCGCGGCCATGACGCCTTCCTCCTGGACGAACCCGAGCTGTTCGCCGCGATCGGCGGCTTCATGCGGTCAGCTGCTCGTGCGCGCGGTCTGCAAACGGGAGGTGGAGCATGAGCGTGAACACGGCTCCGCGCGTCGATCTCGACCTCATCGCCGCGCTGATACGGCCCGGCGCCCGGGTGCTGGACGTTGGCTGCGGCGAGGGCGACCTGCTGGAGCGGCTGCAGACGGAGAAGAATGTCGACGGACGGGGCGTGGAACTGTCGCAGCGTGGCGTCAACCACTGTGTGGAACGCGGCCTGTCGGTCATCCAGGGCGACGCCGACACCGACTTGGTATTCTATCCGGACGACGGCTTCGACTTCGTGGTGCTGTCGCAAACGCTACAGGCCACGCGCAATCCGAAGCAGGTGCTCGACGAACTGCTGCGCATCGGCCGGCACGCGATCGTCTCGTTCCCCAATTTCGGGCATTGGCGGGTGCGCCTGTCGCTGTTGCTGCGCGGCCGCATGCCTGTGACGCGCGACCTTCCCTATTCATGGTACGATACGCCGAACATTCATTTCTGCACCATCCGCGACTTCGTGGCGCTCTGCGACGAGGTAGGGGCTAAGGTGGAGAGCGCCTCGGCGCTGGACGGTAACGGCCAGCGCATCGGCGTTTCGATGCCCTGGTGGTTCTGGAATTTCTTTGGCCAGCAGGCCGTGTTCCTGCTCAGGCGGTAGGGCGTTCGCGCGTCGCCCCCTGCGGCGACAGCACCGGCACGAAGACGCGCCGCGAAGCACGGCGCGCCACCGGCAGGCCCTGGTACAGGCGCTTGTGCGCCTCCACAACGATGGCGCCGGCGAAGATCGGCCAAGCCCGCCTGCCACTCTGCTCCAGCAGATTGTGGAAGCGCAGCATCCAGCGCCTCTGGGAAGGCGGAAGCAAAAGCGCCTCCGACCAGGCTGCGGGCGTGAAGTTGGTCTCGCGCAGCAGCGAATCCATCTGATGCCGCGAGAAGGGCCGGCCGGTGCCGAACGGCGTGTGCTCGAAGCGCGCCCAGATGCCGCGCCGGTTGGGCGCCACGATCACCACCCGCCCGGCGGGTGCCAGCACGCGCCAGATTTCCTTCAGCGTCTCGCGCGGACTTTCCGCATGCTCGAGCGCGTGCACGATCAGCATGCGGTCGATCGAGCTGTCGGAAAGCGGCAGCTCTTCGTCGAAAACCAGCGCCGTCGCGGAATCGCCGTTCGCCGGCCAGCGCACCGCGCCCTGGGTGGCAGGCATGAAGGCCATCACCCGCTCGGCGCCGCCGCCGAATCGCTCCAGCCAGGGAAGCGGGTATCCGAGCCCGACCAGGCGCTCGTTGGGCAGGCTCCTGGAGACCGCCGCCATCGCCTTGGCGATGGAGCGCTCGGCTATGCGCCCGAGCAGGCTGTCGTAGAAGGCGCGCAGATCGACGATGTCGGAATGCATGGGGCTGGACGGTAGCCGCGCGGGACGGCCGGTGCAAGGCAAGCCGATTGCCGGGTGACAGGGCGGGCGCGGCGACCTATTTTCGCGGGAGAGGGAGATCGCGATGATCGAAGTCGAGCAGTTCATGTGCCGTAGCGACAATTTCGGTGCGCTGGTGCACGAGCCTTCCAGCGGCGTCACCGCGATCGTCGACGCGCCGGAGGAGAGCGCAATCGTCGCCGCGATCGAGCGAACCGGATGGCGGCCCACGCTTCTTCTGATCACCCACCACCACGGCGATCACGTCGAAGCCAATCTGGCGCTCAAGAAGCGGTACGGGGTGCAGATCGTCGGTCCCGCCGCCGAGGCGGCCAAAATTCCCGGCATCGACCGGCCGGTGGCCGAGGGCGACCTCGTCGCCGTCGGGAACGAGAAGGCGGCGGTGATCGAGACACCCGGACATACGGCCGGGCATGTCAGCTACCATTTTCGTGATTCCGGCGTCGTGTTCACGGCCGACACGCTGTTTTCGCTCGGTTGTGGCAGGCTGTTCGAGGGAACGGCTGCGACCATGCACGCCTCGCTACGAAAGCTGGCGGCGCTGCCTCTCGAGACGGTAGTGCACTGTGGTCACGAATACACGCTCGCCAATGCGCGCTTTGCGCTCACAATAGACCCGACCAACGCCGCGCTGAAGCGGCGCGCCGCCGAGGTCGAGCGCCTGCGCGCCGAGGACCGCCCGACACTGCCGACCACAATCGGGCAGGAACTGTCGAACAATCCCTTTCTGCGGCCGCATGATCCCGCCATCCGCCGCCAGCTCGGCATGGAGCGGGCCAGCGACGCGGAGGTGTTCGCCGAGATCCGCAAGCGCAAGGACAACGCTTGACCGCCGCCGAGATCGTCGCCCTGCTGGACATGCGCCGTCACCCCGAGGGAGGATGGTATGTCGAGACGCTGCGGGACGCACCCGATGGTGGGCGCGGACATTCCACCGCTATCTATTTTCTGCTTGAGGCGGGCGATCGATCGGACTGGCACCGAGTCCGCGACGCCGTCGAGGTGTGGCATTTCTATGCCGGCGCACCGTTGGAACTGACGGTCGCATCCGACGGCCGCTCCAGCGTCCATCGCCTGGGGGTCGATCTCGCCGCCGGCGAGCGCCCGCAGGCCGCGGTTCCGGCCGATGCGTGGCAGACCGCCCGAAGTCTGGGCGACTGGACCCTGGTGGGCTGCACGGTGGCGCCGGGCTTCGATTTTTCCGTCTTCGAACTGGCGCCGCCCGGCTGGTCGCCGGCCTAGGGCACGCCGGCTCCGCCGCGGCATCGTTTCAGCACGACCGTCACTCCCCCGCCGGCTCCTGACCGGGCGCCTGAGGCGCCGCTTCCGGTCTTGGCAACAAAGCCGTCAGCTTTGCGTTGCAAACATAACTAAAATAGTCAAGTATTAGGGCGGGTCCATTCCCGGGCTTGGCGCGTTCGGCGCCGCCGCCCCTTCCTTCATACCGAGATCAGGAGATAACCGGTCCATGGCAAAATTTGTGACCACGCGAGAGTTCAACGCGCTGCAGGCGTCGGCCGACATCGTCACCACCTTCCTGCAGAATTTTGCCGGCGAGGCGTCGGCCAACGATGTCGTGGGCTATGACGGCGTCACTTATGCCAACTACTTCATCGTTCGCGGCGTGGCGGATGGCGAACCCGCCGAACTGGCGCTGGGCGGCAGCTTCAGCTTCAGCGGCCAGCCGACCGGAACGATCGACTACGTGTCGATCACCGAAGGCGGCGAACCGTTCTACTATCTCTCCGACCTTCAAGCGAACCCCGGCGCTACCGTTCCTTTGTTCCTCGGTCCCTCTCAGCCGGGCGAGTTGCATCCGGCCCTGGCAGCCCTGCTTTCCGGCGACGACGAGATCACGCTGTCTTCGGGAGTCGACTATTTCGATGCGGGCACCGGGTCGGATAAGGTGGTCTATGACGGCACGCGCGCCGATTTCAGCGTCACGCAGGGCTCCGAAGGCCAGCTCACGGTCACGGCCGACGCAGATGCGGGCAACGTCGACACTCTGGTGAACGTCGAGAAGCTCACCTTCGAGGACGGCTCGCTGGTGTTCGACCTCGACAGCGAGAACGCCTCCTTCGCCTACCGCATCTATGCCGCAGCCTACGGCCGCACGCCGGACGAGGACGGCCTGCGCTTCTGGACCGGCGTGCTCGACGAGCGCGGCGACGGTCCGCCGGAGGTGGCCGACAAGGAGTTCGTCGCCAGCTTCTTTCTCACCGCCAACGAGTTCACCGACGTCTATGGCGAGAACCCGACCAACGAAGAATATATCAACAAGCTCTACCAGAACGTGCTGCACCGCGAGGCGGACCAGGACGGCTACGATTTCTGGCTGGGCAAGATCGAAGAGGGCGAAGGCCGCGACGACATGCTGATCTATTTCACCGACAGCGGCGAGAACCTGCAGAACACCGCCCCCGACCTCGACAACGGCATCTGGGTGCTCTGAGCCTCGGGCTGCCGCATAATCGTGTCTCGACCCAAGCGGGTGCGGAAGCTCAGGCCTCCGCACCCGCTTTCTTTTGGCGAGCGCTCGGACGCTTGAGGCGTTGTGCCCACCGGGCTTCCCCAGGCATACCGCGCCGCCCCGCCCAACCATTGCCGAGCGCAGCCGAAAGACCGGCCTGAAAATGACCTGCCTCGGCTGAGACGCGTTGAATGCCAAGGATTCGCAAACGGAGCGCACGTCCATCCAGGCGCTCCCAAAGCACGGTCAGGTTGGCGCATTCCCGTGAAATGAGGAAAATGGTGCCCAGGGGCGGAATCGAACCACCGACACGCGGATTTTCAGTCCGCTGCTCTACCAACTGAGCTACCTGGGCGAGGGGCCGAAGTGGTACGAGAATACGGTGCCGCCGTCAAGCACCTGGACTCGTAGGCGCCCGAGGCCGTCTGAAGCCCGCGTACGGGCTGTTTGGCGAGGAATTGCGGCGGCCGTGCTCGTGCTCTCGGGGGAGATGTTTCTCACCACGTCGACGGTTTTCGCGGGAGAGGCTCCGGCCGCGGAGGCCCCGGCGGAGCCGGCGGAGGCCGAGCCGGAGACCAGTCCCGAGGGCCAGGTCGCTACGGACCTGTCCCCGGAGCCAGCTCCGACGCCGATCAAGCCCACGCAGGGGCCTGAAATCGCGGGGGAGACGCGAGAGCCGGCGGCGAGGACGAGGCCGGTGCCGCCGGACCCCGACACGCCGGCTGCGGCGCCTCGCCTCGGCGCGGGCGGGGAGCTGCGGCTGCACGGCGGGGTGCACTCGCCGGTGGTGGGCGCGGCGATCGCGTTCGACTGGGCGTTCACGCGGGCGTCGCTGGGGTTCGGGGTCGACTACGCGGCGTGGATCGACATCGCCACGAAGAGGGTCTCGGCGGGGTCGATCCACGTGTTCGGGCTGGTGATCCACCGCGTGCCGCTCGGGCGCGTCAACCTGCGCCAGCGCCTGGGGATCGGCCCGGCGATCGCGCTCGAGCCGCTCGGCGCGCGCACGGCCGGCAAGACCGGGCTGTTCTTCGAGGTCGCGCCGCTCGGGCTCGAGGTCCAGACCCGCGTGCAGCGCCTGGCCGTGACCCTCGACGCGTTCTCGCTGGCGATCAGCGCCCCGGTGCTCGGCAAGGAGGTGCTGGCGGTGATCCAGTACCGCCTCGCGCTCGGGCTGCGGTTCTGACTCCGCGGGCGTGGAGCGCCTAGCGCCGGTTGGCCCACAGCTTCGAGCTGCGCATCGCCGCCTGCACGTCGTTCATGAAGTTGGCGCGGTCGGTCGGGCGCTCGCCGAGGGCCTGCGACAGGCCGTCGAGCAGCAGCGGGAAGGTGTACGGCGAGGGGTTGCAGCACAGCAGCCACTCGCGCATCTGCTCGCGCATGAGGACGTTGGCCTCGTCGGCGTGCTTGCCGACGCGGACGACGTAGGTGGTGAACACGGCCTGGACGTCCTTCAGGACCGGGCCGAGCTCGCCGGCCATGAGGCGGTCGACCTCGTCCTCGGGCTCGCTGACGACCTGGTTGGAGGTCGAGCTCTCCGACGAGGAGCCGCCGTTCTGGCCGAGGCTCTGGCGCAGGCTGCCGATGCGGCCCTTCAGGACGCTGCGCACGCTGGCGGTCGCCGAGTCGCGCTCGAGCATGACCGTGAGCGTGGCCTCCTCGCGGACCGGGATGATCATCATGCGCGCGCTGCCGAAGGTGATGAGCAGCTCCTCGATCGCCGAGCCGACGGTGGCCGAGGCGACGACCATGCGGCGCACGGTCTTGGCGATGTCGGTGGCGGTCGCCATGTCGAAGGCGCCGCCGCGCTCGTTGGCCTGGTAGGCGCCGTCGACGGTGGCGACCAGCGAGCCGCGCACGCCGGGCACGTTGTCGAGCTCCTCGAGGAGGGACACGAGCGGACGGTTCGGCTCGGAGCTCATCGCTTGTCGACTCCCATGATCGCGTCGCGGATGACCTCGGGGTCGTGGTCCGCGGCGACGGAGAGTACGGCAGAGGTGGCGCCCATGCCCACCATGATCATCTGTTGGCCGTTGGCGGCCCGGGCGATGACCCCGTCGAACACGTTGTAGCCGAGGGTGCGGGCGATGCGGGCCGCCCCGCGCATGTAGAAGCCCGCCAGGGTGACGACGGTGCTGTTGTTGCGCATGTCCTCGGCGATGACCTTGCCGGTGCTGGAGATGATGGCGACGCCGTTGACCCCGTCGAACTGCCAGAATTGGCCGAGCATGAGGTCGCGCGTCTCGGGGTCGTCGAGGAGGTCGACGGTGGCGGCCTTCTTGATCGGCTGGGCGGCGGGGCGTCCGGTGGCGGGGGGGACCGGGTCGCGCTGGGTCTGGCTCGGCGGGCGCGTGGTGTGCGTGCGCGAGGCCGGGGTCGAGACGGGGGTGGCCCGCGGGTCGCGGCGCTCGGCGGGGATCGGCGCGGTGGTCGACTGGCTGGCGCGCGCGGCCGGGCTGGGCGCCGGGGTCTGGCGGCCGGTGCTCGCCGGTACCGCGGGGACCGAGACCGGCGTCGCCCGGCTGCCGATCACCTTGTCGAGAGTCTGCACCGGGCGGCGCATCTGCTTGGGCACGCCGTCGCCCGCCGGCTCGTTCGGATGCTGACGCGCGCGCGTCGACTCGACCTCGTCGTCGTCGGTCGGCAGCGGCAGCTCGTCGAGCCGGGCGATCGCCGAGTCGGCGAGGCCGGCCATGTCGATGCTCGGACCGTCGCGGCGCGCCGGGCTGTGCGGCTGCACCGACTGCGGCGCGGGCTTGGCCGGCGTGGTCGGGCGCTCGGGCTTCGGCATCGGCGCGCGCCGGGTCTCGGGCGGACGGGTCTCGACCGGCTTGACGACCGGGCGCACCGCCGACGACGACGGGCCGACCAGCTCCTCTTCACTCATCGCCATCGAGTCGCTGGCCGACGGCCTCGGCGTCGGCTCGGGCTCGGGCTTCTTCGGCTTCTTCGGCTTCTCCTCCTCGGCCTCGACGGTCTCGCTGGTCCCGAGGATGCCCTCGTCCGCCTGGCGCGCGGCCTCCATGAGGAGGTGCATGCTCGGGCGAACGATCGTCCGCTGCGCCGGCGCCCGGAACAGGACCTCGCGGTAGGTGCCGCGGCCGACCGCGAGCAGCTTGTAGAACGCCTGCTCGCCGCGGTGGTCGCCGTACTGCGCGTGGACGATGTCGCCGTGCTCGAACCAGATGAAGCCGTTGCCCTGTCGGGTGGTCACCATGAGCAGCTTGTCGCGCCCGGAGATGGCGACCATCTGCACGTAGTCGAAGAACTCGACCTCGATCTGGTTGCCGAAGAAGCCCTTCTTCGGCCCGCACTGCTCGATGATCTCGAGCAGCCTGGTGTGGTTGACCGGCTTCTCGACGATCCGCACCGAGCCGCCGCCCTCGTACTGCCCGCGCAGGTCGGGGCTCAGCGCCTCGCAGATCACCACGACCGGCGTCGACGGGTAGAAGCTGACCATGTGCTGCAGCAGCTCCATGCCCTCGCTGCCCGAGGGGTGCAGCTCGCACAGCACGACGTCGAACGGCTCGCGCCGCAGCTGCTCGATCGCCGAGCCGACGCTCGCGGCCGACTGCGTCGCGTGTCCGGCCTGACGCAGCTGGCGCTCGATGGCCATCTGCAGCATCCCGTCGCCCACGACGACGAGGGTGTGAATCACGGTGATCGAACTGGCCTTCGAACTCTGCGACACGCGGGCCCCCAATCTTACTCCGCGCGCTGTTGCAGCGGGCCGGTTAACAACCTAGGACCTCACCGCGACTGAGGTCTCGTGGCTACGTTCCGCGCCATGGTCGATCCACCATGGTCGAGACCGATCGTTCAATCAACCTCTGGAGATTTTAAACAGTTTTGTTGGCTGTCGTATGAGGACGATAAAACAGGGCCGCGCTTGTGCAAAATAGTCCCTGTGAACACCCGTGTAGCGGCTCGAAGACGCACCGGCGATCCCGTTTGTACCCATGTATTCAATCAAAACCAACCAAGTAATTAAAACTGCTTTCGCGCATACGCTCGGGTTTTTTTGTTGAGCGCCCTTACAATTTCGGCCTTCCCTGACCAGTGGTTTTCTCCTACTCTGCCGCCATGCGCCTCGTCCTCGAAGACTGGAACCTCAACGCTGCTGAACGTCTGCTTTGCGTGGAAGCCCTGGCGACCGCCGGAAGCATCGTCGAAGCCGCTCAACTCCTCGGCATCACCCGCCACGCGCTGAAGCGCCGCATCATCAAGCACCGCATCGAGTGGCCGCGTTCGAGCGCCTCGGCCGGTGACTCGGCCACGGCGAACACCTCGGCGTCGGCGTCGGTGACCGCAGAGTAGCAACTCCCAAGGCCCACGGGCCGTTTTGAGCGCCAGCGCGCGTCAGCTCCTCTCTGACGCGCGCTGTCGTTTTTGGTTGGCGCCGAATCGACCGTGATCGGCCAGGATCGCCATCCAATGGTCGAAGAACCGCGCTGGAACCTCGCCAATGGGCGTGCGCTCCAGCGCGGTGGCTTTTTGTAAGACACACCACGATTTTTTCTGTGGAAGCGCGCGCTCTTGGCCGAACGGCGTGAGCAGTCGCGCGCGCCGAGGCGCGCTGCGCGATCTGCGGCTCGCGCGGGCGCCGGGCAGGCTCGCGCGTGCGGAGAAGGCGCGGCGCGTTCGTGATTCGCGCGGAGCTGGCGGGTGACGGGCACAATCACCCCAGTTTTCTGCTGGTGTGACGAGGTGCGCGAATCTGTGAGAAGGCCGTCCAGGACGGCGTGGTGACCGCATCGGACCCGTCGGACAGGTGTCGACTCGAGGCTCGGAGGGGCTCCGGAGATCTCACAGGGAGATCTCGAAATTTTCCTCGGCCGAGCGGAAGCGCTCCCTGGCGAAAACGGCGTTTGTGTGATTTCGATAAAATTCAGTCGATCATGTGCAATAACCGCGAGTCGCGGAATCGCGCGAGTGTCCGTTCAATCGCGCGCGTGTCAGAGTCGGAGCGAGCGCGCTCCGTGAGCGAAAACGAACCGTGAGCCGAGCAAAATCGCCCGAATATAACATAGTTTTGATAGTTTATTACAGGACCACAATTTGTTAATCCAAATTACAAAAATTTCATGCTCGATTCTGATGAAGTGTAGTTTTGCCGGATTTTCCGAAAAACGAAGGGCTCGACGCGGGCGTTCATGCCCCCACATCGAGCCTGCGTTTGGGGGATCTCCCCCACGGGTGCGAGGCGGCGTTTTTGCCGGCGACTAGGCCGGGTCGTCGTCCTCGTTGTGGAGGACCACGGCCTGGGCGTGCTCGATCTGCTCGGCCAGCTCGGCGAGGGCGGCGTGGACCTCGGGGGTGGCCGCGGGCAGGCACAGCTCGGGGCGCTTCAGGAGGTCGAGCAGGCTGGTCCAGCCGCTGAGGAAGGCGGCCAGCTGCGGGCCGGACAGCTCGTCCGTGCGCCCGAGGAGGAGCTGCTGGACCACGAGGTGGAGAGGGAGGGACGCCGTCACGCCGCTCGCAGCATAAACCGGAGGCGGCGGGCGGCCAAAAAACGATGGGGCGGCGGCCGGCTGCTTTAGGCCACCACGCCGCTTCGGGGCTGATCTAAGGTTGGCGGCGTGAACGAGGACGAGCGGAGGCTCGCGCAGGTGGTGGAGGGGATCCTCCATTCGTACCGCCAGCACGGGAACATCAACCATCTCGACGGGAGCAACCTGCCGGCGCGCAGCGAGGTGTCGGAGCTGCTCGACGACCTCGTCACGGTCGTGTTCCCCGGCTACTTCAACTGGGAGCCCCTCGACGACCTGACGGCGCGCTACTTCGTGGGTGCGCGCTGCGCGAGGATCTTGCGGCGGACGGAGGAGCTCACGGCGCGGGCGCTGCGGGTCTCGTGCGCGCGTCGGCAGACGGCGCGGCCCGCCGCCGAGGAGATCGCTGCCCAGGCGCAGGCCCACGCGCTCGAGCTGCTGCAGGCGATCCCGGACATCCGGGCGCGGCTGACGACCGACGTGCAGGCGGCGCTGGCCGGCGACCCGGCGGCGTGCAGCGACGCGGAGATCATCATGAGCTACCCGGGCGTCGCGGCGATCGCGGTCCATCGCATCGCCAACCACCTGTACCGCCGGCGCGTGCCGCTGCTGCCGCGCATGATGTCGGAGCTGGTCCACGGCAGCACGGGCATCGACATCCACCCGGGCGCGACGATCGGCGAGAGCTTCTTCATCGACCACGGCACCGGCGTGGTCATCGGCGAGACGTCGCGCATCGGCAACCGCGTGAAGCTGTACCAGGGCGTGACGCTCGGCGCCCACTCGGTCAAGGCCCGCGACGCGCAGTCGGCCGGGCAGCGCCACCCGACCATCGAGGACGACGTGACGGTCTACGCCGGCGCGACGATCCTCGGCGGCGATACGGTCATCGGCCGCGGCTCGACCATCGGCGGCAACGTGTGGCTCACCCGCAGTGTGCCGCCGGGGACCACGGTCGTGCTCGACACGCCGACGCTGCGGTTCTTCGCGCTCGGGCTCGGCGACAAGCCGTAGCCCGCGCGGCGCTCACTTGGTGCCGGTGATCTTGCCGCTCTGGATGATGCCGCCGGAGCTGAACGACTCGCCGCACGCGGGCAGCGAGCACTCGATGCTCTGGTCGGCGAGCCGGGTGTTGGCGGCGTTGAGGCAGGTGGCGCCCTCGGGGCTCCACTCGGCCTCGACCACGTACTTGGCGACGGGGTCGATCTTCTGCACGCCTTCTTCGTCGAGCACGTGGATCGGCGTGCCGGTGACGGTGTGCGAGGTGCCGGTGCCGCAGTAGTCGGCGCGGACCATACGCGAGCAGGCCTGGTGGAACTCGGACAGCGAGGTCCCCGAGGCCATGGCCCACGGCTTGTAACCCCACTCGACGCACTTGGCGAGCGCGGCCCCGCGACAGGCGTAGGTCATGGCGGCGGTCTGGTCGGTCAGGCGGTCGCCCGAGGTCGGGTTCCACAGGTCGCTCAGCAGGATCGCCTGGGTCGGGTTGCCGGCGCCGTCGAGGCACAGCGGGGTCCAGTCGGAGGTGCCGCCGTCCTTGATGTGGATGTCGTACAGCCAGACGTCCGAGTCGGGCGCGAGGCGGGTGGCGTGGTTGATCTTCAGGACCTTCTTCTTGACGACGCCGTTCTCCTTGACGTCGTACTTCACCTTCAGCTTGTTCATGTCCGTGCCGGAGAACACCGCGCCGAGGTCGTCCTTCACGAACAGCTGGCTGCCCTCGAGCCAGACCGCCTGCGGCTCGCCGCCGTTGAACTTGAACTCGGTGGCCCTCACATACTGCGCGGGTCCGACCGGCGAGTTGAGGTAGGAGCCGTTGAGATACGAGCCGTTGAGGTACAGCGAGTTGAGATAGAGCGAGTTGAGGTACATCGAGTTGTCGGCCGCGGCGCGGAGCTCGACCTCCTCGATGTCGTCGAAGCCGACCTCGTCGACCTCGTCACAGCCACCCGCCAGCAGCACCACCCCGACAATCCACGACGCCCGGTACCCCATGCAGCCCCCCGACCGTAACGAACTAACGGAGCCACTATAACAGCGTACTGTCGCCTCGTGACCCCATGACTGGGGGGCCGAGACAAGCACAACCTCACAAGTGCGGCGCAGGGCTGCCTACACGCCCGGACGTCAGCTGTGGGCAGCTACGCGACAGCTACGCGTCGTCGCGGTGCTGGCTGCGCACCCGCTGGCGGATCTTGCCGGTGAGGGCCTCGCGGACCAGCAGCTTCGTGTCCTCCTCGAAGTGACCCTCGAGGATACCGCGCAGGTACACGCGCTCGCTCGGCTCGCTGGCCGCCCAGCGCAGGCTCTTGCCCTTCAGCTTGCCGAAATTGAACACCGGCTCGTTGTCCCGCCAGGAGAAGCGGCGGCTGAGGTCGACGTAGCCGCTGTTGACCGCGTTGGAGACCTCGTGGAGGGCGTCCACGCTGAGGTCGAGGTCGCCGTAGCGCTCGAGCTGGCCGGCGAAGACCTCGACGGTGGCGAGGGTGTCGGCCTCGGCGCCGTGGGCGTCCTTCAGCTCCTTGTCGCAGTAGAAGCGCATGGCCGCGGTGAGGTTGCGGGGCTCCTTCTGGTGGTAGATGACCTGGGCGTCGATGATGCGGACGCCGCTGAGGTCGAGCAGCTTGCCCACGCGCATGAACTCGGTCTGCAGCACGCGGATGTCGAAGCGGCCGACGTTGAAGCCGGCGAGGTCGCAGCCCGAGACGAACGCGTGGAGGTCGTCGGCGATCGCGGCGAACGTCGGCTCCTGGGCGACGTCCTTGTTGTGGATGCCGTGGATCTCGGTGGCCTCGGTGGGGATGCGGACGCCGGGGTTGACGCGCCACGTGCGGGCGGGCGAGATGCCCTCGCTCGGCGACAGCTTGATCATCGAGATCTCGACCACGCGGTCGTTCTGCGGGTCGGTGCCGGTCGTCTCGGTGTCGAAGAAGATCAGCGGACGGGCGAGACGCGCGACGAAGTCCGCGAAGCGCGGGCCGAGTTCCTCGACGGTCGGGAGGGGCAGGCGTGGGCTCAACATACGGTCGCGTGGGTTATACCCGGCCTCATGCCGCCGCGGTACGGCCCACGGTGATCTGCTTCAGACCAGGTGTGTCCTCACGGCGGGTCTCGAACCGGCGGAGATCCGACGGGCCGCTCGTCGCCCGCGGGCCTCGCGGGCTCGTTTGCCCGCTTTTGGAGCTTCTGGGCCTGCCTCGCGACGCGCGGGTTTTGCCGGTCTTTCGCCAGCTTGTCGAGCTCCGGCAGGCGACCGGCCGCCTCGGCGTCGAGGTTCTCGAGGGCGATGAGCACCTGCAGGCGCACGGTCGGGTGCGGGTCCCCGAGCATCCGCACCAGCTGCGGCCACGCCGCCTTGTTGCCGAACTTGCCGAGCGACTGCACGGCCGCGGCGCGCAGGTCCCAGTCCTCGTCGTTGAAGGTCATCGACACGACCTCCTGGTAGAGGCCGATGCCGTCGCGGGCGAACCCGGCGGTGCGGGCCGCGGCGACCCGCACGGCGATGTCCTCGTCGTTGAAGCCGTGGCGCAGGCCGGCGATGTCGTGCGGCGGGTCGACGTAGCGCATGGTCTCGACCAGCTTCTTGCGCACGCGCGGGGAGGCGTCGACGGCGACGAGGGCGGCGATGCCCTCCTGCCAGTCGCCGGCGGTGCCGGGCAGGGCGTCGACGAGGGCGAGGCGCACGGTCACGGAGTCGTTGCCGCTCAGCAGGCGCTGGAGGAACACCGGCGCGGCGCGCGGGTCGGCGGCGATCGGCTGGGCGAACAGCATCTCGTCGCCGACGCGGCGGTTGGGCCTCAGCGCGTGCAGCTTCTTGTAGAGCGCGGGCTCCTTGTCCTGCAGCTCGGCGATGGCGACGGCGGTCCGCTGCTGCCAGGTCAGCGCGGGCGGCTCGGGCTCCTCGGCGGGCGCCGGGGGCGTGGCGGTCTGCGGCGGCGGAGCGACCGGACGCGGGCTCGTCGGCTCGGGCGGGCGCGGCGGCGGCGGCGGCGAGGCGTCGCAGGCGGACGTCATGGCGAGCAGCGCCAGGATCGGCGCGCGCAGGCGAGGGCTCATCGGTCTCCTTGCAGCCACGCGCCGGACGACGGCCGGCGGCGAACCAATGCTATTACGCGAGTTCGCGGCGGCGTGCACCGAGATCCGTGCACGCGCACTTGTACGCGTGGCGATCGGCGTGAGCCACGGCGCTTGTCGGCCGCGAACTCGCGCGAGGATCGGCGCGGCCACGAGCCCGGCGAGGTAAGTCGCTGTGGCCGTGGGGTAGATCAGTCGAGATCGGCGAGGAAGCCGTCGACCTGCTCGGGCGTGGTCGCGAAGCTGCACATGAGTCGCGAGCGCAGGCCGAGCGGGGTGGCGAACGGATAGTAGGTGTGGCCGCGGCTCTGGAGTCGCTGCTCGCGGGCGGGCGAGAGGTCGGCGAACACGGCGTTGGCCTCGACCGGGAAGGCGCAGTGCACGTCGCGCGCGCGCAGGCCGGCGGCGAGGCGGGCGGCCATGGCGTTGGCGTGGGCGGCGTGGGTGACCCAGGCGTCGCGCTCGAGGGCGTGGGCGAACGGGGCGGCGACGAAGCGGTGCTTGCTCAGCAGGTGGCCGGTCGACTTGCGGAGGTAGGGCAGGCGGGCGGCGGCGCGGGCGGCTTCGCTGGAGGACTGCGGGAACAGCAGCACGGCCTCGCCGAACGCGAGGCCGGCCTTGGTGCCGCCGAGCGAGAGGGCGTCGACGCCGGCGTCGACGGTGAGGGCGCGGCAGGCGGCGGCGACGTCGAGGCCGTGGGTAGCGACGGTGTGGGCGACGGCGTTGGCGAAGCGGGCCCCGTCGACGTGCACGCGGTAGCCGTGGGCGCGGGCGAAGCGGACCAGCGCGGCGATCTGCGCGGGGGCGTAGACGGTGCCGAACTCGGTGGAGTTGGAGAGCGTGAGCACGCCGGGGGCGGGCTGGTGGACGTCGCGGCCGGGGTGGATCGCCGGGGCGAGGTCGGCCTCGGACAGGCGGGAGGGGTCCGCGGTCGGCGCGACGGCGACGGTGCGACAGAGCGTGAAGCGCTCGGGCGCGGTCGACTCGTCGTCGGCCCAGTGGGCGTGGCTGTGGCACAGCACGCGCTGCCAGGGTTCGGTGAGGCTGGCCACCGCGAGGGTGTTGGCGGCGGTGCCGGTGGCGACGAAGAACACGGCGGTGTGCTCGCCGAACAGCGCGCGGACGGCGGCGACGGCCCGGGCGGTGTAGGCGTCGTCGCCGTAGGAGACCGCGTCGCCGTCGGCGGCGGCGAGGAAGCCGGCGCGGGCCTCGGGGATGAGGCCGTAGTTGTTGTCGCTGCGGAAGTTCGTCACGCGGGCGACGATAGCCGCGTCACGGAGCGGCCACCAGGTACGTCAGGAAGATCTCCTGGTTCTCCTCGCGGACCACCTCGACGTACTCCGGGTTGTCGTCGGCGTCGACGTACTCCCAGAAGATGCGCACGCGCGAGAAGCCGGCCTCGACCAGGCAGTCGCGGATCTCCGGCATCGTCCACATGCGCCAGGGGTAGGAGAACGCGGGGTCGAGGGCCGAGCCGTCGGGGAAGGTGAAGCCGATCGTGCAGGTCGAGCCGTGGTCGAGCGGGTTGAAGCCGGTCTGGCGCCACACGTAGGTGAACTCGCCGCAGTCGCGCTCCTCGCAGAAGTCGGCCATCGCGTCGGTGCCGCCGAGGCTGTCGAGCACGAACAGCCCGCCCGGCATGAGGGCCCGCCGCACGCGCTTGAAGTACGTGACGAGCCGGCGGCGCGTGGTCAGCAGGTAGTAGCTGAAGTTGAGCGCGCAGACGATGTCGGCGCGCTGCGGGATGTCCTCCAGGACATCCGCGAGGATGAGCTCGACGCGCTCGCGCGCGGGCGAGGCCGCGAGGTTGTGCGCGCGGGCCCAGGCCAGGGCCTCGGGGTCGAGGTCGACGCCGACGGCGCGGTGCTCCGGCGAGTGCTCGGCCCACATGGTCGCGAGCAGGGCCGTGCCACAGAAGTCCTCGCGCAGGACTCGCGGCGGGCGGCCGCGGACCTGGTGATAGATGTCGCGGAGGAACGCGATGCACGAGGCGGGGGCGTTGACCGCCTGCTGATAGAGGGCGTGGCGGTCGGCCGAATCGGCGAGCGTGGGGGCTGAGCGGGCCAACGAGGGGCGGACGCTAGCACGAGTGGGCGCGCGTGTGGTCTGGCGCGCAGGGGTTCGGCTTGGTAAGGTGGCGAGGTGTCGACGTGGGCGCTGACGCTGGTGCTGATGGCCGCCGCATCAACGGGCGGGCCCGAGGGGGGTCCTGGAGGGCTGCGGGGGGCGGAGCGGGCGCCGGAGCCGATCATCGGCGGGGAGCGGGTCGGCGAGTTCGAGTGGACCAACGTGGTGGCGGTGCTGAGCGTGGACCCGGAGGTGGTGAACACGGGGCACCTGTGCTCGGGCACGTTGATCGCGCCGCAGATCGTGCTGACGGCGGGGCACTGCATCGCGCCGGACACCGACCCGGCGAAGATCGCGGTGTACTTCGGCGACACGATCTACGGGCATCAGATCGCGTCGGTGAGGCGCTACGAGGTCTACCCGGGGGCGTGCGTGAAGGATTGCCAGCCCGACGCGTACGACTTCGCGTTCGTCGAGATAAACGAGAAGGTGGGCGGGGTCGACATCATCCCGCTGCTCACCGACCAGGACGAGTGGAACGCGACCATGGCGCCCGGCCTGCCGGTGACGTTCGTCGGCTTCGGGGCGATCCGCGACGACAGCGAGGGCACGCCGCCGCTCGAGAAGAGCGAGCTCGGGCACAAGGAGGCGGTCGTCAGCGAGATCGCCGGGTTCTCGAAGTCGGGCCGCGAGTTCATCGCCGGCCAGAAGGGCAAGGACACCTGCAGCGGCGACTCCGGCGGGCCGGCGTTCGTGCAGCTGGAGGACGGGTCGTGGCGGCAGGTCGGGGTGACTTCGCGCGGGGTGCGGCCGTGCGGCAGCGGGCGCGGATACTACGGCGTGCCGTTCTTCGTGCTGACGTGGCTGCGCGACGAGGCCGGGGTGCCGGGCATGCCGGAGGACTGCGACGACTACGCGTGCCTCGACCCGCTGGCGAACGCCGAGGAGGGCTGCGGGTGCGCGACGACCGGCGGCGCGGGCGTATGGCTGCTGTTGCCGCTGCTGGCGCGACGGCGACGGCGACGCGTTTTTAATAATTGAGAGGGGTGCGTGGCGACCGGCGGCGGGGGCGTGTGGCTGCTGGCGCGACGTCGATGCGTTTTTTAATAATTAATAATTAAAGCTGCGGCTGACGATCGTGCGGTCGCCGCCGTGTGAGGGGGTGGTCCAGGTCGGGCGGGCCGTGAGCAGCGCGGCGGCGGTCGGCGGCAGGCCCTCGGCGGAGTCGATGACGGTGAAGGTGACGGGGTCGTGGCTGCGGACGGCGAGCTCGATGACGAGTCCCTCGGGCGGGATGCCGACGATCGGGTGGTGGCGGACGTCGCGGTACCACTTGCGGCGGTGCTCGGGGTACAGCGGGACGTCCTCGCCGCCGATCGCCAGCCAGCGCACGTCGGCGCTGTCGGGGATCACCAGCGCGGCCGTGCGGGCGCCGCGGGGCGAGCGCAGGCGCAACTTGAGGTAGCGACCCCAGGGGCCGCGGAGGTCGGGGGCGCCTGGCTCGAGGGACAGGTCGGGCGGCGGGGCCGGGAGCGGGTCGGCGGGGGCGGTCCAGCTCGGCTCGTCGTCGGGGGTCCAGGGGAACGCGGGCGCGGGCTCGGGGTCGAAGCTGGGCGCGAGGGCTCGTGGCAGCGGGAGGTCGCCGTCGACCAGCCAGCGGGCGTTGCCGGTGTCGGCGTCGTGGTGTAGCACGAGGGTCAGGCGGCGCGGGCGCTCGTCGCTGTAGGCCGGGACCGTGAAGGTGAGGCCGGCGGCGAGGAGCGTGAGCGGGAGCAGGGCGAGCGGGAGGCGCGTCGCGGAGCGGCGCGCGGCGTCGGGCGCGGGCCACAGAGGGGCGACGAGGGCGGAGATCAGGGCGATCACGGCGGCGCCGGCGATGCCGAGGCCGAACATCGCCTCGAGGCGGACGGCGGCCTGCAGCCACAGCAGGCCGGGCAGCGGGAGGGCGAACAGGAGCGCGAGCTCGAGGCGGCGGCCGAGCAGCGTGAGGAGCACGGCGGCGAGCAGGACCGGCGGGAGGAAGCCGACGCTGGCGGCGGGCGCGGCGATCGAGGAGGCGAGGGTGATGCCGGCGAGGCTCCACCAGATCGCGAGGGCGAGGCGCGCGGGGCCGAGGACGGCGAGCAGGCGCGCGGCGAGCAGGCCGCTGGCGGCGAGCACGGCCGACCAGACGGCGAGGCGGGGATAGAAGGGGTCGACGTGGCCGGGGAACTCGGAGGAGGTGAAGGTGGCGAGCAGCCAGGCGAGGCCGCCGCCGAGCGCGGCGGGGACGAGCACGAGCAGCGGGAAGGCGAGGGCGAGCAGGACGCGGCGCCTGCGAGTCTCTCGGGCGACGGGGGCGGCGTGCGGGCCGGGCGAGTGCGCGTGGTCGAGGCGCGGGGAGGCGTGCGCGTCGGTGGCGAGGTCGGGGGCGTGGGCGAGGCGCGAGGAGGCGTGCGCGTCGGTGGCGAGGTCGAGAGCGTGGCGCGAGGAGGCGTGCGCGTCGGGAGTTCCAATTAAAATATTTAAACTGTCCTGGAGGACAGGGCGCATGCGCCAGGTTGCGAGGGACAGGAGGGCGACGGCGAGGAGGGCGAGCAGGGGGGTGGCGAGGGCGGGCCAGGTGACGAGGGCCCAGCCGAGGGCGTCGAGGAACACGCGCTCGCCGAGCCAGGGGCGGGGGCGGGACTTGTGCTGCTCGGCGAAGTCGGCGGGGGGAGGGGCGGGGAGGGGCTGGTCGGCGAGCCGGCGGACGAGGGCGAGGGCGGTGTCGCCGAGGTGCTGCACGCTGGCGGGGTCGAGGTTGGATAATTGGTCGAGGGGGGTGTGGTAGTGGGCCTTGTCCTCGCCGAAGCCGAGGTCGATGCTGAGGATGCCGTTGCGGTTGTAGACCGACCAGTCGGTGTCGTAGGGGGTGAGGCCGTAGACGGTGCCGGTGACGGAGGCGCCGTAGGGCCGGGGCACGTCGGCGGCGAAGGCGTCGACGAGCAGCGTGTTGCCGGGGCTGGTGCGGGTGATCGAGGTGACGCCGCGGGTGCCGCCGGCGTCGAGGTTGATGGCGGCGCCGACCTCGCGAGCCCAGGGGTGCTGCGCGACGAACGCCTCGGCGCCGAGCAGGCCGGCCTCTTCGCCGTCGACGAGCAGGAGGACCACGGGGCTGTGGTGCGGGGGCTCACGCGTGAGGGCGCGGGCGAGCTCGAGGATGGCCGAGACGCCGGAGCCGTCGTCGCCGGCGCCAGGTCCGGCGGGCACCGAGTCGTGGTGGGCGGACACGAGGAGGGCCGGGCCGGACGCGCGACCCGGGAGGCGGGCGACGACGTTGCCGACGCGGCCGCAGCTGGCGCTGCGCACGCTGCAGGCGAAGGTCGACTGGATCTCGGCCTCGATGCCGAGGGCGGTGAACTCGGCGAGGATGTGCCGCTGCACGGCTTCGCCGGCGGGGGATCCGACGGGGTGCGGGCGGTCGTCGCCGATCAGCGCGTGCAGGCGATCGAGGGCGCGAGCGGCGGAGAAGCCGTGCTCGTCGGCGTCACGCGCGAGCGGGGTCGGCGGCTCGAGGCGGGCGCGCACGGTGACGAGGCACGGCGCGAGGATCCCCAGGGCGAGCAGCAGGGCGAGTCCGCGGGGCATGGCGCGGCGACGCTAGCAGAAACGGATCACAGACGGGTCGCCCGCGGGACCGGGTCCGCGGCGCAGTCGAGGTTGTCGCGGTCGAGCTCGTCTCCTCCGCGGGTCGCCCGCGGGGACCGGGTCCGCGGCGGAGTCGAGGTCGTCGCGGTCTCGGGGCGGAGGAGACGAGGTCGTCGCGGTCACTCGGGCGGAGGAGTCGAGGTCGTCGCGGTGACTCGGGGCGGAGGAGTCGAGCTGGTCGCGGTGGCTCACTCGGGCTGCGGGTCCGAGGTCGTCGCGGGCCTCGGCGGGGCCTCGTGGTCGAAGTAGGGGAGCACGTCGTCGCTGAGGATCTGGGAGATCACGTGGTGCTGCATGGCCGAGGAGATGGCGTGCGAGAAGGTCGACCAGAACGAGATCTGGCCGAAGGCGCGGTGGGTGAGGGTGTCGAGGTCGAGGTCCTCGGCGGCGGGGATGCGGTAGTCGCGGCGGCTCGTGGGCAGCTTCGGGGTCCACACGCTGTGGACGGTGAAGGCGAAGTCGAGGGCGCGGTGGCCGAGGCGGCAGATCGGGCCGGCGGTGATGTCTCTGGCGTCGAAGATCCAGATCTCCTCGCCGCTGGTGTCGGCCGGGCGGGGCACGGTGTCGGCGGCGTGGGCGAGGCACAGGAGGTAGCCGTCGCTGGCGCCCTCGTGGCCCTGACGCGGGACGTAGGTCGGTGACAGGAGGCTCCAGCCGGGCGGGCACACGTAGCTGACGAGCTTGCCGGTGGCGACCTCGAAGGCGAGCAGCCGCGGGGGGCGGCCGGACTTGACCGGCATGAGGGCGCTGTCGACGCGATCGGCGTAGGTCTTCAGCACGCGCTGGGGGACGAGCTCGGGGGCGAAGCCGCTGGTGTTGAAGAACACGCGCTCGATGGGGCGGTCCAGGCCGACGGGGGCCTGCGTGCCGAGGGCGAGGCCCCAGGTCTCCTCGCCGCGGGCGAGGCGGGCGTCGAGCAGCTCGCCGGTGCGGGGGTCGATGGTGTGCACGCCGATGGTGCCCTGGGTGAGCGCGCACGGCACCTGCATGCCGGCGAGCTCGCTGCCGGCGTGCGAGCCGTCGACCATGAGCTCGCCCGCGTGGACCCACTCGGAGACGTCGAGGGTGGGGGTGTGCGGGATGATGAGGGTGAGCCTGTCGTCGTCGTCGTACTGGGCGAAGAAGTGGACCGACTCGCCGGGGATCTCGATGCGCAGGGCGCGGATGTGGGTCGGGTCGTCGATGCTGCCGCCGGGGCCGGCGTCGAGGGCGCTGCGCGGCACGAGGTAGAGGATCGTGGTCGGACGCTGGGCCCGCATCATGCCCTCGCCGAACAGCTCGCTCATGCCGGGCAGCAGCATGTCGGCGGCCTCGGTGACGAGCTGGCGCATCTCGACGACGAACGCGGAGTCCTGGAGGATGATGTGGTTCTTGGTGACGACGATCTGGTGGATGCACTGGTCGATCGAGACGAGCTCGCCGTCGTCGTCGATGAGCTGGAAGTGCTCGAGGTCGCCGCGGTGCTTGCGCCAGCGTATGAGGTGGCAGAAGCTGCGGTTGGCCAGCATGGGGTTGCAGTAGTTGGCGGTGAAGAACTCGCCGGTGCGCGGGTCCTCGGCCGGGTGCGCGCTGGCGAGGACGAGGGGGAACAGCCACGGCGCGGGGATCGCTCCGCGCCACTCGTCGCTCCAGCCGATCGGGGTGATGAGCTCGAGGGTGGCGGGGTCGAACTCCCACGGACGGCCGGCGTCGGTGGTGACGATCATGCGGTCGTGGAGGGCGATCGGCGAGTTGCTGAGGACGGTGCGCACGCCGAGGATCGGCGACAGGCGCGTCAGGCCGAGGTCGTGGAAGGTGAGCAGGCTGCTGTGGTCGGAGTCGAGGAGGGCCTGGTCGGCGTAGAAGCAGGGCGGGCGGAGGACCGCCTGGGTGAGGCGAGCGCGGGCCGGGTCGGGGAGGAGGTCGATGCGGGACATCACGCCCTCGCCGGAGAACGCGGGACGTCCGGGCGCGGCGATCGAGCCGGCGATGAACACGTGGCCGAGGAGGTCGCCCGGGAGCTCGCCGGAGAGGACGTGCAGGTCGAGGGTCCGCGGGGCGGCGTACAGGTCCTCGACGCCGGTGCTGAGCATCGAGGTGGGCATGGCCCGCTTCGGCGCCACTGGGATGTGGGGGTCGTCGTGCATGCGCGGGAGATCCAATGGTCCAGAACGGAGGCGGAGCGAGGCGTCCTCCGGGATGTTCCGGTGTATGTGCGCAACCTCAACGGTCCTTCACAGAAGCGTGGGGATCGTCGGTCGAGCGCGGGCGCGAGGACACGCGACGGGTGTGACGCCGGTGACAGCGGCGCGTCGAGCGGCATAATCGCGCGGCATGACGCGCGTCGTGATTCGAAGGCCCGACGACTGGCACCTCCATCTGCGCGACGGCGCGGCGCTGCGGGCGGTGCTGCCGCACACGGCGCGGCGGTTCGCGCGGGCGATCGTGATGCCGAACCTGCGCCCGCCGGTGACGACCCTGGCGGACGCGCTGGCGTACCGCGGGCGGATCGCGGCGGCGTTGCCGGCGGAGTACGCCGGTCGGTTCACGCCTTTGATGACGCTGTACCTGACCGAGGCGACGCCGCCGGAGGAGATCTTTCAGGCGCGCGCGAGCGGGGCGGTGCACGGGGTGAAGCTGTATCCCGCGGGGGCGACGACGCACTCGGACGCGGGCGTGCGCTCGCTGGCGCGGGCGATGCCGGCGCTGGAGGCGATGGCGAGCTGCGGCGTGCCGCTGCTCGTGCACGGCGAGGTGGTCGACCCGGGCGTCGACGTGTTCGACCGCGAGGCAGAATTTTTAAAATTACAGCTCGGGCCGCTGCTCGACCGGCTGCCGGAGCTGCGGGTGGTGGTCGAGCACATCACGACGGCGGAGGCGGTCGCGTTCGTGCGGGCGGCCGGCGACCGGGTGGCGGCGACGATCACGGCGCATCACCTGCTGTACAGCCGCAACGCAATGTTCGCGGGCGGGCTGCGGCCGCACATGTACTGCTTGCCGGTGCTGAAGCGCGAGCGGCACCGGGAGGCGCTGGTCGAGGCGGCGACCGGCGGCGAGGCGAAGTTCTTCCTCGGCACGGACAGCGCGCCGCACGCGAAGACGGCCAAGGAGGCGGGCTGCGGGTGCGCGGGGATCTTCACCGCCCACGCGGCGATCGAGCTGTACGCGGAGGCGTTCGCGGCGGCGGGGGCGATCGACCGGCTCGAGGGGTTCGCGAGCGTGTTCGGGCCGCGGTTCTATGATTTGCCGGTCAACGAGGAGCGCGTGACGCTCGTGGACGAGGCGTGGGAGGTGCCGGCGAGTTATTCGCTGGGCGACGGAGTGGTCGAGCCGCTGCGCGCGGGCGCGGCGATCGGGTGGCGCATGGTCGAGAATTGACGACGCCGGCGGCGGGAGGCTGCCGGCGGTCTTCGTGGGCTCAGGAGCTCAGCGCATGGCCGCGTAGAACACCAGGCTGCCGCCCTCGGCGCTGTTGCAGGCGGCCTGGCCGGTGGGCTCCCACATGCCGAAGGGGATGCCGACGTCGTAGCCGGCGTCGCCGTCGAGGGTGGCGGAGTAGCTGTAGAGGTAGTGGAACTTGCACTGGCAGTTGAGCATGTACCAGCGGTTGTCCTGGTGGTCGAAGCCGGTCATCTGCATGTTGTTGCCGCAGGTGATCATGTCGGGCGACTGGGTCAGGCCGAAGTCGCCGCCGCCGTTGTTGTTGAAGTTGGACCAGCCCATGAAGCCGGCGCCGGAGATGCCGCCGTTCTCGGTGATCATGACGGCCTTCTTGGCCGACTTCATCGGCATGTTGAGGGTCGCGTCGAACGCGGGGGAGTTGACCTTCAGCCACGCGTTGGTGCGCAGGAACAGGGTCTCGGTCGAGTTGGCGCTGAGGGCGATCTTCTTGTCGCGGTTGATGTTGTAGTGCTTGAACATCAGCGGGTTGCCGCCGAGCACCTCGACGTTGCTGACCAGCGGCTGCTCGTTGTCGACGCCGGTGGCCGCGTAGAAGATGGTCCAGCCGCCGCCGTTGGTCTTCATGTCGCAGTAGACGTCGCCGGCGGGCAGCGGGCCGTTCGGGCCGTCGAGGTCGAGGTTGTACATGCCGTTCTGCAGCATGGGGTTGCCGGCGAGCAGGTCCTTGCAGGTCTGCGGGGGGGCGCAGACGTTGGCGAGGCAGGCGCCCGACATGCAGTCGCTGGGCACGTTGCAGACCTGGCCGTCGGTGCACTTCATGCAGTCGGCGCCGCCGCAGTCGATGTCGCTCTCGCTGCCGCTGAGCAGGGCGTCGTCGCAGGCGGGGGGCTGGCACAGGGTCGTGCACGTGTCCGTCTCGTCGGCGTTCATGTCGTCGCAGCCCTCGACGCCGGTCTGGGTGAAGCCGTCGCCGCAGATCGCGGTCTTGCAGCCGGCGACGCAGGCGTCGCTGTCGTCGGCGTTCATGTCGTCGCACTCCTCGACGCCGGCCTGGACGAACCCGTCGCCGCAGGCGGCGGTCTGGCACAGGCTGGTGCAGTCGTCGGTGTCGTCGGCGTTCATGTCGTCGCAGGACTCGCCCATCTGGACCACGCCGTCGCCGCACGAGGCCATCACGCAGGCGTTGGAGCAGGCGTCGTCGTCGACGTCGTTGCCGTCGTCGCAGCCCTCCATGCCGGCCCACACGAAGGTGTCGCCGCAGGTGGCCATGAGGCAGCCGCTGACGCAGGCGTCGCTGTCGTCGGCGTTGCCGTCGTCGCACTCCTCGCCGCCGGCGAGCACCAGGCCGTCGCCGCAGATCGCCGACTTGCACTCCGAGGTGCAGGCGGCGTCGTCGGCGTTGGCGGCCCCGTCGTCGCATTCTTCACCGTCCTCGGCGTCGACGTTGCCGTCGCCGCAGACGGGCGGGGGCGGGCCGGTGGTCGGGTCGGTGGTCGACGAGCTGGTCGACTCGTCGGTGGTCGAGGACGACGACGACGTCGGTGGTTCGGTGGACGTCGGCGCGGTGGTCGAGGTGCCGTCGCCGGTGGAGGTCGACGACGAGCCGGTCTCGGTGCTCGGCGGGGCGTCGTCGCTGCAAGCGGCGAGGAGTAACGGAACGATGAACAAGCCAGTGGAAACGGCCTTATGCATGCTTAATGGACCTCCAACGGTTGGAGGCTACGTGGGCCCGCGGAGCAGGGCAAGCCGGCGGCTGTTTACCCCAGGCCAGGGGCGGTTGAGGTTCCGGGTCGGCTCGCGGGGAGCGCGCAATTTCCCGGAGGATTCGCGGCGGAAGCTGCAGGCGGGGAGGGGTGGCGGATCTTGTATAGTGCGCGCGCATGCGGATCTGCATTCTCGGCGCGACGGGGCTGGTCGGACGTGAGCTGCTGCACCTCATCCCGCGGGCGTGGCCCGGGGCGCAGCTCGAGCTGTATGCGAGCCGCGACCAGGACCTCGAAGTGGGCGGCCGGCACTTCGCGGTGCGCGGGGCGCAGGCGCTCGACGGCGCCGACGTGACCGGCGGCGACCTGGCCTTCGTTGCCCTCGACGACGAGTACAGCGCGCGCTACGTGCCGCGGCTGCGCCAGCTCGGCTACCGCGTGGTCGACAAGAGCAACACCTACCGCCACGACCCGCAGGTCCCGCTGGTGGTCGCCGGGGTCAACGACGGGCTGGTGACCGCGGAGACCGGGCTGGTGGCCAATCCGAACTGCACGACCATCCCGCTGGCGCTGGTGCTGGCGCCGCTGCGCCGCGCGTTCGGCCTGCAGTCGGTGACGGTCGCCACGTACCAGGCGATCAGCGGGGCCGGGCTGGCGACGCTCGACCAATTCTTGCTGGAGGCGCGCGTCGGCTACCAGCAGGAGGACCGGCTCGGGCAGCAGCTGGCGCCGAGCGGGTACGTCGGCAACACGGTGCCGCACAACGGCAAGACCGACGAGAGCGGGTTCTCGGCCGAGGAGCGCAAGCTGATGAGCGAGACGGTGCGCATCCTGGCGGCGCCGGAGCTGCGGGTGTCGGCGCAGGCCTGCCGGGTGCCGGTGGCGGTCGGGCACTACGAGCAGGTGTGGCTGCGCTGCGAACGGGCGGTCACGCCTGCGGAGGTGCTGGCGCTGCTGGTCGACGAGCGCGCGTCTCCGCTGGTGCGGGCGGTCCCCGCGCCGGACGGGGCGGGGCTGTCGGCGCTCGCGTGCGTGCACGACCGCGACCACGCGCTGGCCGGGCGGGTGCGCGTCGATCCGCGCGCGCCCGCGGAGGTGTGCCTGACGGTGGCGGGCGACAACCTGCGCCTGGGGGCGGCGACCAACGCGGTGCGCGTCGCGGCGCGGTGGTTCCAGGCGGCCGACCCGGTGCTGCAGGCGCCGGGCGCGATGCCCTGAGGGACATGTCCGGAGGGACAGGATGACGATCCGACGGCTGGCGATCAACACGGGCGGCGGCGACTGCCCGGGGCTCAACGCGGTGATCCGCGCGGTGGTGCTGCACGCGGAGCGGCGCGGACTCGAGGTGCTGGGGATCGAGGACGGGCTCGACGGTCTGCTGCCGGACACGCAGGCGACGGTGCGCCGGCTGACGTCGGCGGAGGTCTGGCCGACGCTGTCGCGCGGCGGCACGATCCTCGGGACGACCAACCGCGGCGATCCGTTCGCGTATCACGGCGCCGACGGAGCCACGAGAGATCTCTCGGGCGAGCTGCTGGCGCGGGCGCGCGAGCTGGGCATCGACCTGTTGATTACCGTCGGCGGCGACGGGTCGCAGCGGATCGGGATGCAGCTGCACCGACTGGGCCTGCCGGTGATCGGGGTGCCGAAGACGATCGACAACGACCTCGAGGCGACGGTCGAGACGTTCGGGTTCGGCACGGCGGTGCAGGTGGTGACCGACGCGCTCGACCGCCTGCGCACGACGGCGGAGTCGCACGACCGCATCATGGTGCTCGAGGTGATGGGCCGCGACGCCGGGTGGATCGCGCTGCACGCCGGGCTGGCCGGCGGGGCCGACGTGATCCTGATCCCCGAGCTGCCGTACTCGCCGCAGGCGGCGGCCCGCGACCTCGAGCGGGTGCTCGGCCACGGGCGGCGGTTCGCGCTGATCGTCGTGGCCGAGGGGGCGTGCCCTCGCGGCGAGGCGGTCGCGCGCAAGCCGACGACCGGCGGCGGCAAGGTCTACGGCGGGGCCGGGCAGCGCGCGGCGGAGGCGATCGCGGAGCACCTGCCGCGGGCGGAGTTCCGGGTGACGGCGCTGGGCCACGTGCAGCGCGGGGGCACGCCGACGGCCTACGACCGGCTGCTGGCGACGCGCCTGGGGGTCGAGGCGGTCGAGGCGGCGCTGCGCGGCGAGCGGGGCGTGCTGGTGTCGTCGCGGCCGCCGGACATCTGCACGGTGCCGCTCGAGCAGGCGGTCCGCGGGGTGCGGAGGATCCGGCCGGACTCGCAGATCGTCGCGCACGCGCGGGCGATCGGGGTGAGTTTTGCCGACGGGTCGTAGCTGGCCTTACGGACAGGTCGATGCTCGACAGGCCGGGGGAACGCCGGCATGGTGCGGCGCGTGGGCTCTCGCGTGATCGACGACTACCCGCGGCGGACGCACCTCGAGTTCTATCGCCGCTACCCCGACCCGTTCTACTCGTTGACGTTCGAGCTCGAGGTGACGGCGCTGCTGCAGGTCGTGCGGCGCGAGGGGCTGCCGGTGTACGCGGGGCTGTGCTGGGGGTTTCACCGCGCGCTGCTGGCGGTGGCGGCGTTCCGCGTGCGGCTGGTCGGCGAGGACGTGGTGCTGCACGACGAGCTCGGGCTCGGCATGACGGTGCCGGGGCCGCAGCGCACGTTCAATTTTTTGCACCGCGCGTGGGACGCGGAGCCGCGGCGGTTCCTGACGGAGACGGCGGCGGCGACGCGCGCGGCGGCGGCGGAGCTCGGGCTGCGCGGCGGCGGTGAGGCGCCGGACTCGGCGTACTACACGACGCTGCCGCGGGTGGCGTTCACCGGGTTCAACCACGCGCCGCTGGCGGACACGACCGCGGGGCAGCCGATGATCGCGTTCGGGAAGCTGCGCGACGACGCGGGGCGCGTGCGCGTGCCGGTCGGGCTGCAGGTCAATCACATGTACGTCGACGGGGCGGACATCGGCGACCTCGTCGAGGCGGCGGAGCAGTCGTTCGCGCGGGCGTTCTGAGCGCTAGAACCTGCCGGTGAGCGAGAGGCCGGCCCACTGCGGGACGACGCGGAGGGTCGACTCGGAGCGGCGGGCGCGGCGGGCGTGGAGGGTGAGGCCGAGGCCGGTGAGCGCGAGGGCGGCGCCGACCGCGGCCAGGGAGATCCCGACGACGGCGACGGTGTCGGCGCTGTGGCCCGCGTCACGCGTGTGGTCGATGTCGGCGCGGAGGTCCGTGCAGGACGGGTCGTCGCCGGCGGTGGGCTCGGCGCCACACCCGACTGCGGCGGCCTGGTCGTAGAGTCCGGCGTCGCCGTTGAGCTGGTCCGAGAGGCCGCGGGCGCGCGACGCGAACACGCCGCCGAGCACCGCGCCGACGACGAGAACGGCGCCGCCGGTGCCGAGCAAGGCGGGACCGGCGGGTCTGCTGCGGCGGACGGGCGGAGGTGGGATGTCCTCGGGGACAGGTTGGGGCTCGGGCTCGGCGACGGGCTGGAGGCGCTCGCGGGCGGCGACCAGCTGCGGGTGGTCGGGCAGGCGGTCGGTGTCGGGGGCGAGCAGGTCGAGCTGGGCGTCGACGAAGCCGCGGAGGTCGTCGTCGGGCGCGGCGCGGCTGGCCTCGAAGGTCTCGACGGCCCAGAGGGTCCAGCGCAGGCGTTCGTCGGCGTAGGTCGGGCAGCGCGGGAGGGCGACGACGGCGTCGCGGAAGTAGCGGGTGGCCTTGGTCCAGGCCTCGGCGGAGCGCATGTCCTGGGCGACGTTCTTCAGCTCGAGGGCCTCGGCGGGGGGAGCGGCGTCGACTTTCTTGGGGCACTTCGCGGGCGGAGCGAGCGCCGGCGCCGGCGCCGGCCACGAGGCGATCAGCGCTGCGATCAGCAGCGGCACACAGGGGCGACGACGCACACGCGGCACGAGAGGGCCAAGCGTAGCGGTCTGCGCGGAGGGTGTCACGCGAGGCGGGCGCGGTTGCGCGAACAGGGCTCCGGTAGTTGCTGCGCGGTCGTTCCTGTACGATGCGAGCGGATCGGTCGGTGAAGGGTCTCGCGGCAGAAGACGACTTGAGCGGGCAGGTGCTCGGAGGTCGCTACCGGGTGTTGGAGCCGCTCGGCGTCGGCGGGTTCGGGGTGGTGTACGTCGCGGAGCACGTGGTCACGCGGCGGAAGTTCGCGGTCAAGGTGCTGCTGCCGGAGCTCGGCCAGCGCCAGAAGCTGGCCGAACGCTTCACCCGCGAGGCGACGACGACGGCGAAGATCGAGCACGAGAACATCGTGGAGATCATCGATGTCGGGCGCACCGAGGCGGGCGCGCTGTACTTCTCGATGGAGCTGCTAAAAGGCGAGACGCTGGCCGACCTGCTGGCGCGCGAGCGGCGGCTGCCGTGGCAGCGGGCGGGGGCCATGATGCTGCAGGTGTGCCGCGCGCTGCAGGCGGCGCACGTGCACGGGATCGTTCATCGCGACCTGAAGCCGGCCAACATCTTTCGCATGACGCGGGCCGGCAACCCGGACTTTATTAAAGTGCTCGACTTCGGGATCGCCAAGCTGCTGTCGGGCGAGGACACCGAGGGCGGCGGACTGACGAGCCGGCGCGAGGTGCTGGGCACGCCGCAGTACATGTCGCCGGAGCAGGCGTCGGGCGACGTGATCGACGGGCGCACGGACGTGTACTCGTGCGGGGTGATGCTGTTCGAGGTGCTGACGGGCAGGCGGCCGTTCGTCGGCAAGTCGGCGGCGGAGGTCATGCGCGCGGTGATGGGCGGGCGGGCGCTGACGCTGGCCGAGGCGGCGCCGGACGTGTCGCTGCCGCCGGCGATGGCGGCCGTCGTCACGCAGGCGATGGCGGTCGACCCGGAGCAGCGCTACCAGGAGATGGGGGCGATGGTCGCGGCGCTCGAGGCGGCGTTGGCGTTGCCCGCGGCGCCGGTCGAGACGTCGTCGTCGGCGAGCGGACGCGCGGCGCACGAGGCGGTGCCGTCGGTGCAGGTGACGCTGCCGGCCGTGCGGGCGCAGCGCGAGTCGCAACGCACGCTGCTGCTGGCGGCGATGGCCGTGGTGGCGCTGGGGCTGGTGGTGGCGATCGGTGTGACGCTGGCCGGGCGCGCGCCGGCGCCGGTCGAGGAGCAGCCGGTCGCGCCGGCGCCGGTGGTGGTCGAGCAGGCGCCGGCGCCGGTGGCGGTCGAGCAGGCGCCGACGCCCGAGCCCGAGCCGGTGACGCCGCCCGAGGCGCCGACGCCGGACAAGAAGCCGGGCAAGAGGTCGAGCAAGCGCGCCCCCGACTGCGAGGCCGCGCTGGTGTCCGCGCTGACGAAGGTGTCGCCGGCCAGGGCCAGGGCGTGCGCGCAAGGCACGGGCGTGACCGGCGGCGACCGCCTGCGCCTGAGCCTGAGCGGCGAGGCGGGCCGGGCCGTGACGGTCAAGGTGCTCGAGAGCAGCGGGTCGAAGAGCTTCGACGGGTGCCTCGGCCAGGCGATCGCGGCGAAGAAGCTGCCGGGCGACGCCAAGCCGGAGCGCTGCACGGCGATCAGGGAGTTTCGTGTGCCATGAGCGGGCGAACGCGACGGAGGTACGGCGCGGTCGCGGCGCTCGCGGGGCTGCTCGGCGGGTGCTTTTTTAAAGACGGCGGCTACCGCGAGACGGAGGCCGCGGCGGAGGCGACCGGCGACACGGAGCCGACCGGCGACGCGCCGCCGGGCTGCGGCGACGGGGTCCTGCAGGCCGGCGAGCAGTGCGACGACGGCGCGGGCAACGGGATGTTCGCGGCGTGCAAGCCCAACTGCACGCAGAACAAGTGCGGGGACGGGCTGATCGGCCCGGCCGAGCTGTGTGACGACGGCAACGACAACAACGCGGACGGGTGCACGATCAAGTGCGAGCCGCCGCGCTGCGGGGACGGTCTGTACAGCGGGTCGGAGAAGTGCGACGACGGCAACGACGTCGAGGACGACGACTGCACGAGCAAGTGCGGGCCGCCGGGCTGCGGGGACGGCATCGTCCAGCCCGGGGAGGCCTGCGACGACGGCGCGCAGAACGGCGACGGGGCGCGCTGCTCGACGCTCTGCGCGCTGACCTACTGCGGCGACGGGATCCGCCAGCCGACCGAGTGCTGCGACGACGGCAACAAGGTGCTGATGGACGGCTGCGGCGAGGTGTGCCGGTGCGAGCTGTGCGGCGACGGGAAGGTCGACGCGGGCGAGCAGTGCGACGACGACATCTCGTGCACGTCGCAGTGCACGTACCCGGAGTGCGGCGACGGCATCGTCACGGCGCCGGAGCAGTGCGACGACGGCAACGTGGTCGGCGGGGACGCGTGCTCGCAGTTCTGCGAGGTCTCGATCTGCGGCGACGACTACCAGGCGATCGGCGAGAAGTGCGAGGACGGCAACGCCGACGACGGCGACGGCTGCAGCGCGAAGTGCGTGCGCGACGCGCTGCACGTGTTCGTGTCGAGCGCGCGCTTCACCGGCGGGGACATCGGCGGGCTCGCCAACGCGGACCTGCTGTGCCAGGGCCTGGCGGCCGACGCGGAGCTGCCGGGGTTCTATCGCGCGTGGCTGAGCGACGACGCGGCGAGCCCGGCGACGCGGTTCGCCAAGTCGTTGACGTTGCCGTACATCATGCGCACGGGGCTGGTCGGCGGGCCGGTCGTGGTGGCCGAGAGCTGGGTCGACCTGGTCGACGGGACCTTGAAGAGCCCGATCCGCGTGACCGAGACCGGCGAGATGCTGTCGCTCGACGAGAGCTGCGAGGAGGACGAGCAGGTGGCGTGGACGGGGACGTCGCGCAGCGGCGGGCCGGGCGACGGCGGCGACTGCGACGGCTGGACCAGCAGCGCCGCGGCGAGCTCGGCGCTGGCGGGGCGGGTCGGCGTGGGCGGGCCGGAGTGGAGCGAGGGTTGCCCCGCGGTGGCGTGCAACCAGGCGCTGCGGCTGTACTGCGTGGAGCAGGTGACGGACGCTTTCTAGGGCGCGGCGCGAACGGAGGGGTTGTGGCGGCGGAGGGGCTTTGTCATGCTCCCGCCTCCGATGAGCGACGGATTCCGTGCGACGATCCTCGAGCGAGCCGGCAAGGCCGGTGAGCGCGGCGTGCCGATGGGTCAGATCGTCGACGAGATGGTGGGGCTCGGGCACACGGTGGAGGCGGTGGAGCTGGAGATCTGGGCGCTGCTGGGGTGCAGGTCGTTGACGCCGAGCGGGTTCGTGTGTCGCATGGTGCGCCGGCGCGACGCGTTCGGCGAGGTCGTGCAGGCGCGCTCGTACGAGCTGCTGCTGGCGCCGTGGTCGGCCGACCTCGACCGCCAGCTGGACCTGGACCTCGGGCGGTAGGACGATGCAGGGGATCACGGGGGCGTGCGCGGCCGGGGCGTGCGAGGTGTTCGTGGCGGATCCGGCGCGGCGCGTGAGCGAGGCTGTCCTCGCGGACAGGCGCGTCGCGGCCGCGGCGGCCTGGCGGGCGCGCTGGTCGGCGCGGGCGCAGGTGGCGGAGCGGCCGGACGCGGCGGGGCTGTACCTCGCGCTGGCGCCGATGGACGGCGTGACGGACGCGGTGTACCGCGGGCTCCTGACGGCGGACGGGCGCAGCGGGATCTCGGTGTGCGTGTCGGAGTTCGTGCGGGTGACGCGGGACCCGGTGCCGGCGGCGGTGCTGCTGCGCGAGGTGCCGGAGCTGCGCCATGGCGGGCGCACGGCGGCGGGGGTGCCGGTGTTCGTGCAGTTGCTGGGCGGAGACCCGGAGCCGATCGCCCGCACGGCGCAGGTGGCCGCGGAGCTGGGGGCGCCGGGGATCGACCTGAATTTCGGGTGCCCGGCGAAGACCGTGAACAACCACGACGGCGGGGCCTCCCTATTAAAGTATCCGGAGCGGATCCGGCGGATCGTGGCGCGGACGCGGGAGCTGGTGCGGCCCGGGGTGCCGGTGACGATGAAGATGCGGGTCGGGTGGGACTCGTCGGAGGGGATCGAGGCGATCGCCGAGGCCGCGGCGGCGGGCGGGGCGGAGTGGATCACCATCCACGCCCGCACGCGGTCGCAGCTGTATCAGCCGCCGGTGGTGTGGGACGCGCTCGCGCGCGCGCGGGCGGTCGTCGAGGTGCCGGTGGTCGCCAACGGCGACGTGTGCGGGCCGGCGGACGTGCAGGCCTGCGCGGGCGAGAGCTGCTGCGAGGCGTTCATGATCGGCCGGGCGGCGATGGCCCGGCCGCGGGTGTTCGCGGCGATCCGCGGCGAGCCGTACGACGAACAGAAAGAGCGAGCCAGCCTCGGAGCGCTGCTGGTGCGCTACCACGAGTTGCTGGTAGGCACCGGTCTGCAGCCCTCACGAGCGCTGGCCCGCGTCAAACAGTGGTTGAGGATGGGCGCCGGGGTGGACCCGGCGCTCACGCCGATGTTCGACCGCGTCAAGGGCCTCGCGGCCTGGGACGCGGTGCGTTGCGAGCTCCGTCGGTGAGGCGGCCGTCATGGCCGCGTCGCCGGATCACCACACGCCGGCGCCGTGCCAGTGGAAGCCGTGGACGAGCCCGAGGATGAGCGAGACGACGAGCGCGATCAGGAAGATCATGAAGAGTACGCGGGCCACCCCGGCGGCGGCGCCGGAGACGCCCGAGAAGCCGAGCGCGCCGGCGATGAGCGAGATGACCAGGAAGATGAGCGTCCACGTGAGCATGACGGACTCCTTGCAGATGGATGAGCTGCAGGTGAGAGAAGCGGCCTCGCGGCGTCCGATGCCTCTCGATCCGTCCAGTCGGATCTGCATCTGTGACGGCGCCGCGGGGCCTTGAACTTGTTGACGCTCAAACCATGGGGGCGCTCGCCGCGGCGGTCAAAGGACCGGAGGGCGCAACGCTTGCGGACGGTGTCGATCGGGCTGCGGCTGTCTCAAGGAGCAGGCCTGTCGCACGGGAAGCCGGTCAGGCGCAGGTCCTCGCCGGCGGCCTCGAACTCGCTGCCGAGGCGGGCGCTGAGGTCGGTCATGCGCTTGCGGACCTGCTTGCCCATGGCGTCGGTGGCGGGCGCGGGGTGCTTGCTCGGGGTGCGTTTGATGTAGGCCGGGTGGAAGGTGAGGGCGTCGAGGCAGCGGCGCTCGTCGAAGCGGGCGCGCAGGACCCCGGTGAGCTTGGGGATCGGCTGGGTGTTCTCGAACAGGAAGTTGCCCATCGAGTAGGCGATCGCGCCGGGGCCGTGGCGCTCGATGCCCTGGAGGACGTGCGGGTGGTGGCCGACCACGAGGTCGGCGCCGGCGTCGATCAGGGCCCTGGCCGACTTGCGCTGGGCGGCGGCCGGGTCGTCGGCGTACTCGTCGCCCCAGTGGATGTAGACGATGACGAGGTCGTGCTCGGCCCGCGCAGCTTTAATTATGGGGGCGAGGGTGTCGTCGAGCTCGGTGGTGAGCAGGAACGGGAGCACGGGCGTGCCCTCGAAGTGCGGGGCGTTGCGGCGGGTGGTGACGGCGAGGAAGCCGACGCGCCAGCCGTTCTTCTCGACGAGCTCGACGCGGAAGGTCGGCTCCTCGGTGCGCGAGGCGCCGAGCGGGATGATGCCGAGCTCGCGCAGGATGACCGGCGAGTCGAGCATGCCGGCGGCGCGCAGGTCGAATGCGTGGTTGTTGGCGAGGCTGACGGCGGTGAAGCCGGCCTCGACGAGGTGGGCGGCCATCTCCTTGGAGGCGCCGAAGCGGTAGCGGGCGCCGATCGGGCTTTTAATCGGGAGGTCGCGCGTCAGCGGGGTCTCGAGGTTGCCGACGATGATGTCGGCGCGCAGCTGCTCGGCGATCTCCGCGAAGGGCTTGTCGCCGGGGCCGGGGATCGGGTCGAACAGGTTGTCGCTGCGGTAGCGGCCGAAGATGATGTCGCCGGCGAAGGTGATCTCGAGCGGGGCGCGCGTCGCGGGCGCCGACGCGGGCGCCGCAGCGGGGCTGGTCGAAGGGACAGGTTCGCTGGCCGCGGGGACAGGTGCGGGCGTCGGAGCCGCGGGCGCGGCGGGCGGCGCGGGCGGCTCGGGCGCGGGGGACGGCGGGCTCTGGCCGGGGGCGCAGGCGAGGAGCAGGGCGAGGGGCAGCGAGTGCGCGCGGGTCGGCACGGGGCGGCGAGTGTGCAGACAAAGCCGGCGGGGCGCCAGTTTCTCTCGGGGCGCTGGCGCGGGCCGCGAGGCGAGCGGCGGCGGGGGGACGAGGGGCGAGAGGTGGACGGGTGGGGCGAGAAAGCGGAAGAGGGGCCGCGGTGGGCCCCTCTGCTCGCGGTGCGGGACGGACGGGTCAGCCGCCGCAGGAGAACTTGCCGACGGGCTTGGCGGTGTCGCCGGACAGCTGGAAGAGGGCGTCGCCGCCGCTGCCGTCGGTGCCGACGGAGTTGACCCACAGCTCGGCGGTGCGGTCGCCGTCGAGGTCGACGGCGGCGCGCACGGTGTAGCTCTTGACGTCGCTCTTGTCGGACAGGAGGACGGCCCACTTGCCGGGGGCGTTGCCGCGCTGCAGGAAGATGCCGCTGAAGCTGTAGCGCTCGCTGTCCTTGGCGTCGATCTGGAAGGCGGTGACGATCTTGTCGGGGGTGCCGTCGCCGTCGACGTCGTGCGAGGCGTTCTGGCCGATGGTCAGGGCGCCGGTGACCTTGGAGAGGCCGACGAGCGCGGCGGTCTCCTCGGCCGAGAGCGAGGGCTTGCGGTCGCTCCAGCTGTCCTCGGGCATGGGGGTGAGCACGCGGGCGAGGGACTTGGGGGCGACGGCGTAGTCGAAGGTCGCGCCGGTGTCGGTGGAGGGGGTCGAGAGGCTGGTGGCCGCGCCGCCGCCGACCTCGCAGTTGGCGGACTTGGGGTCACCGATCTTGTCGAGCTTCTCGACGCTCTTGGCCTTCAGGTAGACCTCGTCGTCCTTCTTGACGACGGACAGGCAGTCCTTGCCGCTGGCGAGCTTCTTGCCCTTGATGAAGCAGCCGATGGGGATGAGCGCGCCGTCGACGGTGAACAGCACGGCGCTGACCTCGGGGGGGACGGGGCCGGCGGTGTCGATGGTGGTGACGGCCTTGCTGAGGCTGGTGTTCTGGTCCTGGGTGGCGTCGCCGGCGGGCTCGGTCTTGGCGTCGGGCGTCTTCTTGGTCTCGACGACCTTCTTGGAGTCGCCCGCGGGGCAGGCGGCGAGGGCGAGGACCAGGGAGAGCGAGAGGGGCGCGGTCGGGCGTGGCATGAGGCGGCCTAAGATAACACGCGCGTCCGCGGCGGCTAGAGCCCGAGGGGCGCGCGCAGCTCGGCGAGGCGGGCGGCCTCGGCGGGGCCGAGGAGTCCGGCGCTGGCGTCGGCGAAGGCGGTGATGCGGGCCCGGATCCACGCGAAGGCGGCGGCGTCGGTGGTGCCGCCGGCCTGGGCGCGGAAGCTGGCGCACTGGCGCATGAGCGCGAGGACCCGCTGTTCGGGCTCGGCCTCGGCGAAGCCGGCGAGGCCGGGCGTGCACTCGCGACCGCACGCGGACAGCTCGCTGCAGGCGGCGGCGAGCAGGCGGTCCGTGAACTCGGGCGAGACGGTGGCGAGGGCCTCGAAGGTGGTGACGAGGGCGCGCGCGTCGGGGACGTTGGGCTGGGCGCCGGCGATGAGGTCCATGTTGTCGGCGAGCACGCAGCCGGCCAGGCCGGCGGCCGCGACGGCGCGGCGGAGCTCGGCGGACTGCTCGCCGAGGTCCTGGTTGCGCAGGCGCTGGACGAGGGCCTTGCTGTCCGGAGAGACAGCCGCCGCCTCGGCGGCGAGCAGGGCGCGCTGGAAGCGGTCGTTGGGCGGGAGGTTGGGGGCGATGGTCGCGGTGGCCAGGCAGATCTCGGTGAGCTCGCGCGCGGCCGGGGTGTCGGGCGTGGGGGCAGCAGGAGCGGCGGGCGCGGGCGCGGCGGGCGTGGTGCCGGGCAGCGGGGGCGGCGGCTGACGCTGTGGTGGACCGTCGCCGCAGGCGAGCAGGAGGCCGAGGGCCAGGGCGAGTCGGTGCATCGCGGGGATGCTAGCCCAGCGCGTCGGGGCGGTGAAGCGGGCGGCGTGCGTGTCGGGGCGCGGAGAACGGTCGAGCGCGGCGCAGCGGTGAAGGAGCGAGAGCTCGGCGGGTCGCGAGTTCGCGTCGGAGGTGATCGATCGGCGGCGGGCGGGGACGCGGTGGGGTGGACGGGGGCGCGCGGGGGCTGGCAGCATGCGGGTCATGCAACCGCGACCGAGTGCGTCCGAGCTGGAGATCGTGATCGGCGACAAGAACCTGTCGTCATGGAGTCTGCGGCCGTGGCTGGCGCTGCGGGCCACGGGGTACCCGTTCCGCGAGCGCAAGATCTCGCTCGACCGCGAGACGACGAAGGCGGAGATCGCGAAGGTCTCGGGCACGGGCAAGGTGCCGGTGCTGATGGACGGCGAGCTCGTGCTGTGGGAGTCGCTGGCGATCTGCGAGACGCTGGCGGAGTGGTTCCCGCAGGCGGGGCTGTGGCCGGCGGACGCGACGGCGCGGGCGCTGTGCCGCAGCGTGGCGGTCGAGATGCACGGCGGGTTCGCGGCGCTGCGCGGCGAGATGCCGATGAATTTAACATTGCGGACGACGAAGCAGCCGTCGGCGGCGGCGCGGGCGGACATCGAGCGGATCACGGCGCTGTGGCGGATGTGCCGCGAGAGGTTTGGTGAGGGCGGGGCGCTGCTGTTCGGCGGGTTCACCGTCGCCGACTGCATGTACGCGCCGGTGGTGACGCGTTTTAAGACGTACGGGGTGGCGCTGGATCCCGTGTGCGCGGCCTACAGCGAGGCGGTGCTGGCGTTGCCGGCGATGCAGGAGTGGTACGCGGCGGCGCAGCGGGAGTGATCAGTCGCGGCCGGTGAACTCGGTGAGCCGGTCCTCGGCGCCGAACAGGTGGCCGAAGCCCTCGAAGCAGGCGGTGATGTCGGGGGCGGTGACGTGGTGCTCGCGGACGAGGTCGGCGCAGGTGCGCAGCAGGTCCTGGGCGATCGCGCCGTAGGGGCGATCGACCAGGCAGCAGGCCCACCGCGGGGGGTCGCGGCCGGCTGGTGGTTTGCTGGTCCTGGAGAACTCTCGTTCGTCCTGGACCTCGCCGTAGACGAGGGCGAGGCGGGTCATCGCGGTGAGGATCGCGGGGGCGCTGCGGGTGGCGGCGACGGCCTCGGCGGCGCGCGCGGCGAGGTCGAGGCGTCGGTCGGCGGTGTTCATGTGGGCGGTGAAGCGGGCGGTGTCGACGGCGAGGCGACGGACCTGGGCGCGGTGCTCTCGCTCCCACTTCGGGACGCCGGAGTTGTGCTTGTAGTCCTCGACCGTGAACTCGAGGTCGAGGGGGAACTCGAGGGCGACCACCGACTCGAGGGCGGCGTCGGCGCTGACGAGGGCGGCCTGACCGAGGGCGGCGCGGAGGGCCGGGCGGCGCCAGGGAGCGACGCGGGCGAGGTCGAGGTCGCGGGCGTGACGGGTGGCGGCGGCGGCGAGGCGCAGGGCTTCGCGGCGGAGCTCGGGGTCGCGGGGGACGACGGAGAACACGGGCACGTGCTCGACGCGGCAGGCCTCGCGCCAGGCTCGTGTGTGGGTGACGCAGAGGCCGTGCCACGGGCGGGTGCAGGAGGCGCGCCAGAGGTCGGCGGCGAGCTCGGCCTCGGCGAGGACGCGGAGGTCGGGCGGGCCGTGGTCGGCGTGGCGCGCGAGCCAGGTGCGGAGGTGGGCGCGGCGGGCCTCTCCGGCGAGCTCGAGGCGGCGGGACCAGTGAAACTCGGCGGCGGTGCGGGGCTCGCGAGCGGCGTGCCTGGCCTCGTAGAGCGCGAGGGTGGACGCGGCGTCGGTGTCGCGGCCGAGGGCTCGCCAGTAGGTGTAGGCGCGGCGCAGGGACCAGGCGGACTCGGGGGCGTCGGGGTGGGCGGCGGCGTGGGCGACGAGGGCGGCGGCGGAGGAGTCGAAGCGGGCGGCGGCGGCGTCGGCGAGAGCTCGTCGTAGGGCGGGGACGCGGGCGGCGAGTTGGGGGGTGTCGTCGGGGGCGGGGTGGCGGGACTCGGCGGCGTCGAGGGCGATCGCGGCGGCGAAGTCGTGTTCGAACGAGGTCGCGGTCGCGGGGTAGGGCGAGGCCAGGAGGTGTCCGCGGGCCATCAGGACGGTGAGCAGCAGACTGGCGGACACGGGTCGGGGAACGCGAGGCGGGGGCGGGCGATCTACTTGCCGAGGATGCGGCTCATGGCCTGCTTGGCGGGCTCGGGCAGGTCTTTTTCGGCGCTCGCGCGGGTCGCGAGGATCTTCGCGGTGGTGGCGTCGCCGGCGGCCTCGGCGGCGAGGGCGAGCACGACGAGGGTGTCGGCGGGGCCGCGGCCCTCGACCTTGTCGATGCCCTCGAGGGCGCGCTTCGAGAGGGCCTGAGCGCGGGGTCTGTCGCCGGCCCTGGCGGATTTTAATGATTGAGCGGCGAGGGTGAGCGGGTGGAGCGGGGCGATCGCCACGCTGCGGTCGAGGGCATATTTTAAGGTGGCGTCGTCCCTGGTGATGACGGAGAGCATCGTCAGGCGGGCGGCGGGGTCGAGGGACATGGCGTCGATCGCCAGGCCGTCGCGGAGGTGCTGCTTTTCGGCGGCGACGTCGCCGGCCTTGCGGGCGACCTCGGCGAGGCGGATGAGCGGCTCGATCGCCTCGCGCTGGAACTCGCGGGCCTTATTGAAGTGCTGCTCGCTGGCCTTCCACTGCGGGCCCTGCAGCAGCACCTCGCCGAGCAGCATGCGCGGGCGGAAGCCGTCGCCGCGGCCCTGGATGAGCTGCTGCAGGGTGCGGGCGGCGGAGGTGTAGTCCCTGGCGCGCAGCTGCTCGACCGATTTTTTGAAGAGGGCGTCGCGCTCGTCGCCCTGCTTGTCCTTGCTGGGGTGCCAGCCGGAGATGGTCCTGTCGAGGCGGGCCAGCATCCAGGCCTCGAACTCGCGCTCGACCGTGGGCATGTCCTTGCCGAGGTGCTTCTGGAACAGCTCCTCGGTGGTCGCGCCGGTGGCGTAGCCCTTTAAAATTTCGCTGAGCTTCGGCAGGCCGTAGGTCTCGCCGAGGTAGCGCATCGACCAGGCGGCGGTGGCGTAGGCGACCTCCATCATGATCGAGCTGGTGGCGCGGAGGAACGCGAGGTCGAGCTCGCCGAGCTTGCGCAGCTTGCCGGCGCGGCGGGCCTCGGCGAGCAGCTCGGCGGACTCGCGGGCCCAGCTCGGGTCGGCGAGCTCCGACTCCCACTCGCTGAGGCCTTCGGTGAACCACCGGGGCACGCGGCCCTTGCTGAGCTTGACCGCGTAGACGTGGGCGAGCTCGTGCCACAGCACCTGATGGAAGTTGTGGGTGCCGCCGTAGGGGCCGACGCTGGTGATCAGGTCGCCGAAGCACACGCCGACGGCGCCGAGGCTGGGCACGCCGATCGTGCGCACGCTGAAGTCGTGGGGGTCGCCGAACACCTCGATGCGCAGGGGGCCGGGGTGCATGCCGTAGCGCTGGTCGAGCGACTTGCGGGCGGCGGCGATGAGGGCGAGGTAGTCGGACTGGACGTGCTCGGCGTCCGCCCTGGGGAGGCGCAGGCGGAGGTCGCCGTCGGTCGCGTCGGTGTAGTGGGGGTCGATGCGCTGGTCGTAGAGGTCGAGGGTGTTGCGGGTGCGCTCGTTGAAGCGGTCGCGCTTCCAGGCGCGGGCGAGGGCGGCGCGGCCCTCGGTCTCCTTGCCGAGGCGGAGCAGGTTGAGGCCGTGGGCGGACTGCAGGGAGGCGTCGTTCTCGTCGCGCTTGACGGCCTCGGCGAGCACGGCGCCGGTCTGCTCGTAGAGGTGCATCGAGACCAGGAGGTCGGCGAGGGCGAGGTAGAAGCTCGTGGGCGCGTAGGTGATGGCCTCGTCGCGGGCCTTGTTGAAGGCGGCGAGGTCGTCGGCGGCGAGGGCCGCGCCGGCGAGCACGGCGAGGCCGACGGGGTGTTTGGGGGAGACCTTGAGGACGGAATTCTTGGCGCGGTCGACGGCCTCGGCGCGGCGGCCCTCGACGAGGGCGACGCGTGCGAGCACGCCGTGGGCCTCGGGGTGCCTGGGGTTGGTCTGGAGGGCGGCCTCGGCGGCCTTGGCGGCGGCGGCGAGGCGGAGCTCCTCGAGGTGGGTCATGGCCATGCCGGCGAGCGCGTCGGGCTGCCAGGGGTCGCGCTGGAGCACGATCTCGTAGGAGGCGGCGGCCTCGGCGGCGGCGTACTTCTCGCGGAAGATCTCGCCGCGCAGCAGCAGCACGCGGTCCTGCGCCACGAATTGCGGCTCGGGTCCGGACGCGGCGGCGGCCAGGCGCTCGGCGTCGCCGAGGACCATGTTGGCGTCCTGGAAGGCGCCGGTGGTCCCGCGCGCGCGCGCGGCCCTGGCCACGGCGATCAGGCCGTCGACGCTGGTGGCCTTGCCGGCGTCGTAGGCGTCGTAGAGCGCGTCGATGTGGTCGCGCGACTGCGCGGCGCGGCCGGTCAGCGCGCGCAGGGCCACGAGGTCGCCGCGGGCCGCGAGGTCGCCCGCGTCGGCGGCGAGGCGGGCGGTCAGCATGGCCTCGGCGCCGGCGACGTCGCCGCGGAGCAGGCGGAGCCCGGCGTGCGTGCGCACGACGGCGCTCGACGGGGGCTTCTTACCTGTCTTTTGAGACAGCGTGGCCTCGGCCTCGTCGTAGGCGCCGGTGGTGACGAGGGCGAGGGCGAGGGCGAGGCGGACGGACTCGTCGGCGGGGTCGCGCTGGGCCTCCTTCTTCAGGAAGGCGGCGGCGCCCTCGGGGTTGGAGTGGCCGAGGGCGTCGAGGGCGGCGGCGGTGGACGCGACGTCGGCGGGCGGGGGTCGGCGGGCGGGGGGTTTGGCCTCGGGTTCGCCGGGCGCGTCATCGTCGTCGGGGACCGCGATGGCGGGGGCGTCCTGCTCCGATGTTTGCGCGGAGATCTCCGGAGGCGTGGTGGAGGTCGCGGGGGGCTTGGTCTGACAGGCCAGGGCGAGGGCGAGGGCTGCGAGCAAGCGCACGGACTGGCGGGTCCGTTCAGGCCGGAGGCCGTGATGCATGGGGGCCGAATTTTGCGAGCCGCCCTCGTTTCTGTCAAACGCCGGAGGCGCTGCTATGCTGGCCGGTATGGCAGCGTCCCCCAGCACCCATACGGCGTATCCGGCCGAGGTCTACGAGAGCTTCGACAGCTTCATGCAGCAGGTCATCAAGGACACGTACGAGCGCGGGGCCAAGCGCCCGGAGTTCGTGGCGCTGGTGTTGGCGTCGGGCGAGCTGATCCCGATGGCGTGGGGGCGGATGCGCAAGAGCGGGCTGCGGGAGCTCGCGGTCGGGGTCGGGGGCGTGGTCGCGTTGCGCTACGGGCTGGCGTACATCGTCAGCGGACCGGTCGGGCTGGCGCTGACGGGCTTCACCGTGGCGACCATGATCTCCTTCTTTTGGAGCCACCAGAAGGAGGTGCTGGCCCGCCGCAAGCCGTACAAGCAGTTCATCAACGACGCGCGCGAGAAGTACGAGGACATCCAGGCCCGCTACCACGACGGGGTCTACGACGCGGGCGAGCGCGCGTTGATGGTCGAGGGGTTGATCCGGCGCCTGCTGGCCAACATCGAGGCGCCGGTCGAGGTGCCTGCGGCGGCGAGCAGCTGAGCGCGGGCGCGCGGCGGTGACGGGGCTGCGGGTCCGGTCCGGCTCGGATATCGTGCGGCGCGATGGGCACGAACCAATCGACGGTGTCGGCGGCGGGGGGCGCGAGGCTGGCGTTTCGCGGGCTGGGGGTCGCGCTCGCCAGCGGGGACGTCCGGCGCACGTACTTCAAGTTGGCGCTGGGGTTGGTGGTGGTCAGCGTCGCCTTGATGGTCGGGCTGGGCTACGGGTTCATGTGGCTGCTCGGGATGGCGCTGGACCCCGCGTGGCTGGCGGGCGTGACCGGGTGGATCGCCTGGCTCGGCGCGGTGGTCCTCGCGGCCGTGGTGGCGCCGCTGCTCGCGCTGTTCGTGGTCAACATCGTGTTCCCGTTCCTCGCCGAGGGCGTGTTCTTCGCGGGCCTGCGGGCGGTGGATCCGGCGCGGGCCGAGTCGCTCGCGCAGGCGGCGGGGACCGGGTTCACCGCGTCGACGGTCGGCAGCATCCGCCGGCTGATTTATTTCGTGGGGGTCACGCTGCTGTGCTTCGCGGTCTCGTGCGTGCCGCTGATCGGGGCGGTGCTCGGGCCGATCGCGCAGGTCTGGTTCACCGCTCGCATGCTGAGCTGGGAGCTGCTCGACGTGTACTTCGAACGCGCCGGCGTCGACTACGCCGGGCAGCGCGTGCTGCTGCGGCGGCATCGCGGGGCGATGTTCGGCTTCGGGCTGCCGTGGGTGCTGCTCATGATGTTGCCGCTGGTCGGGCCGCTGCTGTTCGGCCTGGCCCAGGCGGCGGCGGCCCAGCTCGTGATCGGTCTGCTCGAGAGGCCCGAGTCGGGGCAGGCGTAGCGGCGCAGCGCAGGCATGGACACGTGTCCGGTCGTTTGCCCGTCCGCGTAGCGGCGGTCACACGGCGTCCGCCAGGTGTCGCGCGATTGTCCGTTGTTCTTGCGCGTACGCGTGGATGGCGGCGGATCGCCGCGACGGAGCCGGGAACTTCGTTCACTGGTCTTCGAGACATGTCGCTAAGGACATGCTTGTAAGCGGGGTGTGAAGCGACGGTCGCAGTGTTGACGATAGGCCGCGCGTGCACGCACGGGGTGACGCCGTTCGGGACTTATTGCGCGGTTGGCCCGCGTCTTGCTTTGCTATGAACAACTAGCCGGAGCCCATCATGTCCACGAAGTCCGATGTCCCCTGGGTGTACCTCTGCCTGAAGGTCCAGTACGCGTGGCCGCAGGCGGGCGCTCGCCTGGCGCTGGGGCTGCCGCACGCGTGGCCGGCGAACGGCCACGGCGAGCCGGCGCGGCCGGTGGTGACGGGCGTGGAGCTGGCGCTGGCCGGCTCGCGGGTGTCATAAGCGCGGGGCGGGCTGGTATGGTCGCGCGGAGGAGACGCGATCATGAAGTACCGTCAGCTCGGCCACAGCGGCCTGCGCGTGTCGACGCTCTGTCTGGGGACGATGACCTTCGGCGAGGCCGACGAGCAGTCCTTCATGCACAAGGTCGGCTGCGACGAGGCGACCGCGCACAAGATCATGGACACCGCGCTGGACGCGGGGGTCAACTTCTTCGACACCGCCGACGTCTACGGCAACGACGGGCTGACGGAGAAGGTGATCGGGCGGTGGTTCGCGGCCGCGGGCAAGCGCGACGAGGTGGTGCTGGCGACCAAGTTCAGGTTCCGCACCAACAAGTCGAGCAACGGCACCGGGACGGCCCGCTACCGCATCGTGCGCACGGTCGAGGACAGCCTGCGGCGCCTGCAGACCGACCGCATCGACCTCTATCAGGTGCACATGCAGGACGTCGACACGCCGGAGGAGGAGACCCTGCGCGCGCTCGACGACCTGGTGCGGGCCGGCAAGGTGCTGTACCTCGGGGCCAGCAACTACGCGGCCTACCGCCTGATGGAGAGCCTGTGGACCAGCGAGAAGCTGCGGCTCGAGCGGTTCGTGGCGTTCCAGGCGCAGTACAGCCTGGTGGTCCGCGACATCGAGCGCGAGCACGTGCCGGTGTGCACGAAGTACGGGCTCGGGATCTTGCCATGGTCGCCGCTGGCGGGCGGGTTCCTGTCGGGCAAGATCGACAGGGACCAGCCGCCGCCGCCGGGCTCGCGGCTCGAGAAGTGGAAGGAGCGGCTGGCGGGCTTCGACAACCCGCGCAACTGGCAGATCCTGGCGGCGCTGAAGGCCGTCGCGGCCGAGCTCGGGGCCACGCCGTCGCAGGTGGCGCTGGCCTGGGCGGCGCACAAGCCGGGGGTCACGTCTGTGATCTTCGGGGCGCGCTCGCTGGAGCAGCTCGACGACAACCTGAAGGCGGGTGAGCTCGAGCTGTCGGCGGCGGTGATGCAGCGGCTGGACCAGGCCTCGGGGTTCCCGCTGGGCTACCCCTACGACTTCATGAAGAACATCCAGGGCCGCTGGTAGCGGTCAGCGGCTCGAGCATGGTGAGGTCGCCGTGCTCGGCGTCGAGGCGCACGACGCTGCCGACCGGCAGCGGCGCGTGGCGGTCGGGCGCGTGGCCGAAGGGGAAGCCGGTCACGACCGGCACGCCGAGCACGCCGAGGCGCTCGAGCAGGACCTCCTCGGCGGTCGGGCTGTCGGGGTTGCCGGTCGCGGGCTCCTCGCAGGCGACGAGCTGGCCGAGGGCGACGCCGCGGACGCCGCGCAGGGCGCCGCTGGTGAGCAGCTGGGTGAGCGCGCGGTCGATGCGGTAGGGGCGCTCGCCGATCTCCTCGAGCGCGAGCACGCAGCCGGCGAGGTCGGGCATGGCGCGGGTGCCGACGAGCGAGCGCAGCACCTCGAGGTTGCCGGCGAACAGCGGGCCCTCGACGCGGCCGCCGCGCAGCACCGAACCTGTCTCTGCGGACAGGGCGCCGGGGTCCTCGCCGGCGAGCAGGAGGGCCAGGCGCTCGCCGTCCTCGGGGGCGACGGTGGCGAGCTGGGTGACGACCGGGCCGTGCACGGAGGCGAGGCCGACGCGGGCGAGCGCCCAGGCGAGCAGGGCGGTGATGTCGGAGAAGCCGACGAGCAGCTTGGGGGCGGCGGCGAGGCGGGCGGGGTCGAGGAGGGGCAGCAGGCGGGTGAGGCCGTAGCCGCCGCGGGCGCAGACCACGGCGTCGATCTCGGGGTCGGCGAGGGCGGCCTGGAGGGCGTCGAGGCGGGCGCGGTCGTCGCCCGCGAAGTAGCCGGCGCGGAGCGGGAGGTTGGGGGCGAGCGAGATCTCACCCGGGACGAAGTTTCGCAGGGCGGCGAGGCCGGCCTCGAGGCGGTCGGGCGGGACGGGGCCCGAGGGCGCGACGATGTGGATGCGGGCGCCGGGGCGGAGCGCGCGCGGGCGCAGCGGGGCAGGGACCACGGTGGGGCGACGATAGCAGCAGGTCCGCGGGCGGCGAAATCGCGGGCGAGGGGCGCGTCGCGGCCCCGGTAAATCGCGGGCGGCGGTCAGAAATGGGGCGGGAGGCGGCATCCTGGCCCGTGGACACGGCCGCGCCCGGCCCGTACCCTTGCCCGTCTCACGCCCGCGGGCATGAGCAGTCATTCGCGGCCCTTCGGGGCTGCTTTCGGCCCTCGCGGCCCGATCTGTCCGATCCGCCATGTTCAATCAGCTCTTCAAGAAAGTCTTCGGGACCAAGCACGACCGGCAGATGAAGCGCATGCAGCCGGTGATCCAGCGGATCGCCGCGCTCGAGCCGAAGATGAAGGAGCTGAAGCCGGCGGACTTCCCAGCGCTGACGGCCGACCTGCGGGCGCAGCACGCCAAGGGGCGCTCGCTCGACGACCTGCTGCCGGAGGCGTTCGCGGCGGTGCGCGAGGCGTCGGTGCGCACGCTCGGCATGCGTCACTACGACGTGCAGATGATCGGCGGCATGGGCCTGCACCAGGGCCGCATCGCCGAGATGCGGACCGGCGAGGGCAAGACGCTGACCGCGACGTCGGCGCTGTACCTCAACGCCCTGGTCGGCCGCGGCGCCCACCTGGTGACCGTGAACGACTACCTGGCCAAGCGCGACGCCGAGTGGATGGGCCAGATCTACAACTACCTCGGCATGTCGTGCGGCACGATCGTCGGCGGCATGTACCACACGGAGCGGCAGAAGAGCTACCGCTGCGACATCACGTACGGCACGAACAACGAGTTCGGCTTCGATTACCTCCGCGACAACATGAAGGAGACGATCGAGAAGTACGTGCAGCGCGACCTGTGGTACGCGATCGTCGACGAGGTCGACTCGATCCTCATCGACGAGGCCCGCACGCCGCTCATCATCTCGGGCGAGGCGAACAAGCCGCCGGACACGTACATCACCGTCGACAAGGTGATCCCGTCGCTGCGCCGCGACCTCGACTTCGTGGTCGACGAGAAGGCCCACAGCGTGCAGCTCACCGACTCGGGCGTCGACCGCATCGAGAAGCTGCTGCAGTGCCGCAACCTGTACTCGCCGGAGAACAACGAGCTGCTGCACCACGTGAACCAGGCCCTGCGGGCCCACGTGCTTTATAAAAAGGACGTCAACTACATCGTCGAGCGCGGCGAGATCGTCATCATCGACGAGTTCCGCGGCCGCAAGATGGAGGGCCGGCGGTGGAGCGACGGCCTGCACCAGGCGATCGAGGCCAAGGAGGGCGTGGAGATCCAGCCCGAGAGCCAGACCCTGGCGACGATCACGTACCAGAACTACTTCCGCATGTACGACAAGCTGGCCGGCATGACCGGCACGGCCGACACCGAGGCGGAGGAGTTCCACAAGATCTACAACCTCGACGTCATCGTCATCCCGCCGAACCGCAAGGTCGTGCGCGCCGACCAAGACGACCTCGTCTACAAGAACGAGCGCGGCAAGTTCAAGGCCGTCGTCGCCGAGATCAAGCAGGCGCACGAGCGCGGGCAGCCGGTGCTGCTCGGCACGGCCAGCGTCGAGAAGTCGCAGGTGATCCACGCGATGCTCGAGCGCGAGGGCATCCCGCACGAGGTGCTCAACGCCAAGCAGCACGAGCGCGAGGCCTACATCATCGCCCAGGCCGGGCGGCGCGGGGCGGTCACGGTGGCCACCAACATGGCGGGCCGCGGCACGGACATCCTGCTCGGCGGCAACGCGGAGATGGTGGCGCGCTCGCAGATCGACCCGGACAAGGACCCGCAGCGGTTCGAGGCGCTGCACGCGGCGCTGAAGGTCGAGTTCGAGCGGGAGAAGCAGGAGGTCAAGGACCTCGGCGGGCTCTACATCGTCGGCACCGAGCGCCACGAGAGCCGCCGCATCGACAACCAGCTGCGCGGCCGCGCGGGCCGTCAGGGCGACCCGGGCCGCTCGCGGTTCTTCCTCTCGCTCGAGGACGACCTGATGCGCATCTTCGGGGCCGACCGCATCACCGGCCTGATGGAGCGGCTCGGGATGGAGGAGGACGTGCCGATCGAGGCGCCGCTGGTCAACCGGGCGATCGCCAACGCGCAGTCGCGGGTCGAGGCCATGCACTTCGACACGCGCAAGAACCTGTTCGAGTACGACAACGTGATGAACGACCAGCGCAAGGCGATCTACGCCCTGCGCAAGCAGATCCTCGAGGGCCGCTACCAGCCGGAGATCCTCGACGAGCAGGCGCGCAAGGAGCAGTCGAAGAGCCTGCCGCCGCCGCCCGAGAAGTCGGGGCCGCACACGGTCGAGACGCTGTCGAAGCAGATCACGCCGAAGATCGAGACGATCATCGCGGAGCACGTGGCGGCGATCCAGGCCGAGGAGCAGACTCCCGGCGGGCCCGGCGGGATCCGCCCGGAGAAGCTGAGCCACGAGCTGTACCGCCACTACGGCGCGCTCATCCAGCTCGACGACGTGAAGAATGACCCGCGCAAGGTGCTGGCGCGGTCGGTCGACGTGGTCGCCCGCTCGCTGATCCAGCAGCGCGAGCGCGTGCACGACCTGACGTTCAAGCTCGTCGAGGAGCAGGTCATCAAGCTGTGCCCGGAGGACGTGCACCCCGACGAGTGGGACCTCGAGGGGCTCGAGAAGGCGGTGCTCGACCGCTTCAAGGTCAAGGTGGACCTGCGGGAGATCGAGGACAACCTCGACAAGCTGGTCGACCGGGTGTGGCGCACGGTCGAGGCGCTGCTGACCCAGCGCGAGCAGGAGTTCGGGCTGTACACGTACCTGTTCTACGTGCGCCAGTTCTACCTGGCGGAGATCGACGAGCAGTGGATCGCCCACCTCAAAAATATCGAGCACCTGCGCACGGGCATCGGGCTGGTCGGCTACGCCACGCGCAACCCGAAGAACGAGTACAAGATCCGCGGGTACAATCTGTTTAAAGACATGTGGGAGGGCATCGAGCACACGGTCCTGAAGCAGATCCTGTCGATGCGCCTGACGGCCGAGCAGAAGCAGCAGGCCGAGGAGGGCGCCGAGTACGAGACGGCGGTGACCCGCGCCAACCGCAACGCCCAGGAGCCGCGCCGGCGCGCGGGTCAGGGGCGCCAGCAGCCCGGCGGCGAGCAGCTGGCCAAGCTGCAGACGGCGGCGCGCGAGGCGATGGAGCGGCTGATGGCGGCCGGGGCCCAGGCCCCGGGGGCGCGGCCGGCTCAGCCGCAGCAGGCGCGTCCGGCCGAGGCGCAGCCCGAGGCGCCGCGCGAGAAGAAGATGCCGAAGGTCGGCAAGAACGACCCGTGCCCGTGCGGGTCGGGCAAGCTGTACCGGCGCTGCCACGGCAAGGACGCGGCGGCCTGAGCCGTCGCGCGGGCGCGGCGGTCGGCGGTGACCGTCGCGTCGCCGTCGTGGTCCTCGCGGCATGTCGGGCGCGAGCGACAACGCGCTGATGATGGACTCGGTCGAGCGTGGTGGAGCGGCGCACACACGCGGGCTCGCTGCGCTCGACATCCGCCACAATCCCGGCATCCTCGAGGATGCGGCGGTGACGGCGTTCCGTACGGCGTCGCAGCTCGCCGGGCTGCACCGGCGGTGTCAGGAGCGCGGGGACAAGGCGATGTCGTTCATCGACTACAGGGCGCGGGAGATCAGCTGCAAGCTCGTGTATCACGGCCCCGGGCTCGGCGGTAAGACGACCAACCTGCAGTACATCTACTCGCGGACGGCGCCCGAGCTCCGCACGCAGATGACGAGCGTGATGACGGGGAGCGAGCGCACGCTCTCCTTCAGCCTCGCGCCGCAGTCGCTGGGGGAGATCCGCGGCTTCAAGATCCGCCTGCACCTGCACACGGTGCCGGGGGCGGTGTTCCACGACGCCTCGCGGGTGCAGATCCTCAAGGGGGTCGACGGGGTGGTGTTCGTCGCGGACTCGCAGACCGAGCGCGAGGAGGCCAACGTCGAGTCGCTCGAGCGCCTCGAGACCAACCTGGCGCTGCAGGGCTACGCGTTCGACCGGGTGCCGCTGGTGTTCCAGTACAACAAGCGCGACCTGCCGAACGCGGCGCCGGTCGAGGTGCTGGCGGGGCAGCTCAACGCGTCGGGGCGGCCGGCGTTCGAGGCGGTGGCGATGACCGGCGTCGGCGTGTTCGACACGTTGAAGAGCGTCGCCGAGCTGGTGCTGATGGACCTGCGGCGGGGCAGCAGCAGCGACGGCAGCGAGAGCGGCGAGTACGCGGAGGCGTGAACCGTCGTCGCTGTCCCGCGGGACAGCGACGCCTAGCCGATCTGCACTTCGGTGAAGAACTCGCGGGTGACGGCGCGGGCCTTGTTGTCGACCATGAACACGTGGGCGCGGCCCATGTGGCCGTCGAAGTCGACGAGCAGCCAGACCTCGACGGCCCAGTGGCGCGAGTTGGCGAGGCAGGGCGGGGTCCAGCCGATCACGACCGGGGGGCCGAGGTTGTCGTGGGAGCGCTCGCGCATCGAGCGTTCGTAGCCGGGGTGGGCGCGGACGATGCCGAGGACCTCGCGGACGACCGGCTGCTGCACGCTCTTGCGCCAGTCGCTGAAGAAGCGCAGCTCCTCGATGTCGTAGGTGGCGGTGCGGACCACGCCGATGTACGTCTCGCTGGCGTCGATCTCGCCGTAGTCGGGGACGTCGAACTCGGGGTAGAGGTTGTCGGCGTCGATCTCGCGGTCGCGGAGCTTCAGCGAGGCCTCGACGTCGTTGGCCTCGCGCTCGGTGTAGCTGAGGTAGAGGCGGATGAGCACGGCCTCGGATGGGAGGTGGTGGTCCCAGTCGAGCACGATGTGGGCGGCGGCGTAGTGGCGGTCGCCGAACGGGAGGATGTCGGGCAGCGCGTGGGCGAGGCGGCGGCGCTGATCGTTGGTGGGGCTGATGCCTTGCTGGGCGAGGCGGACATGGACCTTGAGTCGCTGGGCGACGGCCGTGCGGACCAGGCTGGGGTCGTCGTGCTTGCTCATGCAGTCCTTCGGCGATCCATAATGCCGGAGCGCCATGTTTCTCTCCACTGGATCGGTGGAAGTGCTTTGTGCGGGCTTTTGGGGGCGTACAGGCGGGTGTGCGGCGCCTGCGCGGCTTCGCTCTCCGCAGGAGATCAGCTCTGGGCGCCGTGGTACCGGCGGATCTTCGCGCCGACCGGGCGCAGGCGTTTTTCGATGGCCTCGTAGCCGCGGTCGATATGGTACACGCGGCGGATCTCGGTCTTGCCTTCGGCGACGAGGCCGGCGAGCACCAGGCTGGCGCTGGCGCGCAGGTCGGTGGCCATCACGGTGGTGCCGCTGTAGCGCGCGGGACCTTTAATTACTGCGGAGTTGCCGTTGATGTGGATGTCGGCGCCGAGGCGGTTGAGCTCCGGGACGTGCATGAAGCGGTTCTCGAAGATCGTCTCGGTGATGATGCTCTGGCCGTGAGCGCAGGTGGCGAGGACCATCATCTGCGCCTGCATGTCGGTGGGGAAGCCGGGGTGCGGGCGGGTCACGAGGTCGATCGGTTGCAGGGCCTCGGGGCCCACGACGCGGAGGCCGCGCGGTTCGACGACGCAGCGGGCGCCGGCCTCCTCGAGCTTGGCGATGACGGCGTGGAGGTGATCTACCGGGGCGTGCTCGAGGAGGACGTCGCCGCGCGTGATCGCGGCGGCGACCATGAAGGTGCCGGCCTCGATGCGGTCGGGGAGGATCGCGTGGTCGATGCCGGAGAGGTTGTCGACGCCTTCGATCTCCATGGTCGAGGTGCCGGCGCCGCGGATCTTCGCGCCCATCTTGCCGAGCACGACGGCGAGCTCCTGGACCTCGGGCTCGCGGGCGACGTTCTCGAGGATGCTGGTGCCCTTGGCGAGGGCGGCGGCCATCATGACGTTCTGGGTGCCGCCGACGGTGACGATGTCGAAGTTGAAGCGGGCGCCCTTCAGGCGCCTGGCCTTCAGCTCGACGTAGCCGTGGGCCATGCGGATCTTGGCGCCGAGGGCCTCGAGGCCGCGCAGGTGCTGGTCGATCGGGCGGGCACCGATCGCGCAGCCGCCGGGCAGCGACACGCGGCAGCGGCCGTAGCGGGCGAGCAGCGGGCCCATCACGGTGACCGAGGCGCGCATGGTTTTGACTAAATCGTAGGGGGCCTCGAGCGGGCCGGTGGCGACGCCGGCGGGGTCGATCGTCAGGGTGCGGTCGCCGTCGACCTCGCAGCCGAGGCCGGCGAGCAGCTGGTTCATGGTCGCGACGTCGCTGAGGCGGGGGACGTGGCGGAGGGTGGTGGGCGTGTCCGTCAGGAGGGCGGCGCACTGGATCGGGAGGGCGGCGTTTTTGGCGCCGAGGATGCGGATCTCGCCGGAGAGGCGGTGGCCACCGTGGATGACGATCTTGTCCATATCGGCCCTAACGCCCCTTTTGGGCGGTTATTCCAGTCGAGCGGGGGGTCTTGTCGCGCGCGGCGAGGACGGCCTCGCGGGCGTCGACGACGGACGCGGGGGGCTGCCAGCCGGCGCTGACGAGGCTGCCGGGGCAGGTGTCGACGGCGTCGAGGCGGAGCTCGCGTTCGATGCCGGAGTAGCCGTGGTGGATCTTCGCGTGCGCGTGCACGAGGCGGCCGTCGGTCAGCGAGACCACGGCGGTGCGCTCGCTCGACAGGCCCTCGCCGACCGGGTTGCCGTCGGTCCACGCGCTCGAGATCACGGCGACGCGGAGCGGGCCGTCCGGCGCGGGCAGCTCGCCGAGGCCGTCGAGGCGCTCGCGCCACGACGGCGTCACGCACGGGAGGTGGTGGGCGGTCTTGCCGCCGCCGTGGGTCTCGGGGTCGACGCAGGCCGAGCGGTTGCAGCGCGACTCGACGCGCGCGCCGGTCCACGACTCGCCGACCGCGGTGATGCGGGCGGGCAGCTGCGGCCAGCCGAGCGCGAGCGCGTCCTCGACGGGGTCCCAGGTGCGTTCGAAGCAGGCGGCGTCGGGCGAGGCGGGGCCGGCGAGCGCGGCGGACAGGGCGAACTCGCGGCGCAGCGGGCGGTGCTGGGTGCGCGGGCCGGTGAACACCAGCGAGCTGGCGAACACCCTGTCCGTAGGGACAGGTCCCGGGGGCCAGGTGGAGTCGGCGGGCTCGACGGCGAGCCAGCTCTCGCTGTGTTCGGGCCGGGTGTTGAGGAACTCGGCGACGCCCGGGGGGTAGGTCTCGTCGACGCGGACGCGGTAGACGAGGGGGCAGCGCGGGGGTTGCCAGGCGAGGTGGGCGGCGGGTGCGTCGGCGGGTGCGAGCTGGAGTTCGAACTCGGCGAGCGGGGAGCCGAGGGTGTGCTCGGGCTCGAGGGCGCAGGCGAGGGCGCAGGCGAGGGCGCAGGCCGGCAAGCGGTGGGAGCCCGGGAGCATCGGGTCAGGCGAGGAAGTCGGCGAGGCGGCGCTGGACCTCGGCGTGGGGGATGCCGGCGGAGTCTTCGTCCATGGCGTTGAGCTCGTCGACGATGGCGAGGATGGCGGCGCGGGCGTCCTCCTTCACGTGGTCGTGGACGAAGCCGGAGAAGACCGTCTCGCCGGCGGCGGCCCTGGCGATCTCTTTGCCGCGGTTGTGTTCGTCGAGCTCCGTGAAGAACACGCAGTGGAAGGCGCGATTATAGTCGGTCTCGCGGTAGATCTCGAACATCGTCTTGTGGTCGACGGGCGCCATCGCGGCGAACCATGCCAGAGCCGGTGCAGAAGCAAAAGCACGGCGTTGTGCGCTGGTTCGCCGCGGGTCGCGGGGACTGCGGACGGTGGGGGGCGGAGGACTTCGGCAGGCGCGGCGGCGGTGACGGCGAGCGTGTGGCGAACGCGGCCGCGGGCCGCTCCGGGGCACGCAGGGCCGCGGCGCTTTGACCCCTAGTTTCGCCCGCTTGGTTGACACTACGCACGCAGGGAGGCTATTCCTGGGGCCCTCGAACCCGTGCACGCGTACGACGCGTCGGAAACTTCCCCAGTCTCCCCGGAGCCGCCACAATGCGCGCCATGCTGTCCCGTTTGACCCCCCATCTACTCGCCCTCGGCGTCGCCGTGCTGGGCCTGTCGACCGCGGCGTGTAAAAAGCCCGAGTACCCGAAGTGCAAGAAGGACAAGCACTGCAACGTGGACCTCGACGAGAAGTGCGTCGAGGGCATCTGCCAGAACTGCAAGACGGACACGGATTGCACCGGCAAGGGGCCGAACGGGGCGAATTGGAAGTGCGCCGAGTTCCGCTGCCAGGACCCGGCGACGGTCGGCACGGGCGGCGGCGGCGCGGACGGCGTCGGCAACCCCTGCACGCAGTCCATCGACTGCCCGGGCGGGCTGATCTGCACCGCGGGCGCCTGCGCCGCGTGCACCTCGGACGCCGAGTGCACCCCGAACACCTGTGACATCGGCACCGGGCGCTGCCTGACGCCGGGCGGCGGCGGCGGCTCCCAGTGCACGACCGACGACCAGTGTGCGATGGAGGAGATCTGCGACAACGGCAACTGCGTGTTCTCCGGCATCTCCGAGGGCGCCGGCGGCAACCCGTGCCCGCAGACCGAGACCCTGTACTTCGGCTTCGACTCGCCGAACCTCGAGCCCGCCGACCAGGAGAAGCTGAAGGCGCTGGCCGAGTGCATGAAGACCAACGCGACCAAGACGGTCATCCTCGAGGCGCACGCCGACTCGCGCGGCACCGAGGAGTACAACATCATGCTGACCGACAAGCGCGGCAACAACGTCAAGGACTTCCTGAAGACCCTCGGCGTCGACCCCAACCAGATGAACGTGGTCTCGAAGGGCGACCTCGAGTCGACCGGCACCGACGACGCGAGCATGGCCAAGGACCGCCGCGTCCAGTTCGTGTGGCAGTGAGCGCGCGCAGCCGCAACGCCCGTCCGTCCGGCGCCACCACGACCCTCCTGCGGGGGCTGGTGGGGCCGGCGGTCGTTTCGGCGCTCGCGCTCGGCGCCGGCGGGTGCCTGACGCTGAAGTCGCAGCACGACGAGCTGGCCGCGCAGGTGTCGAGGCTCGACCAGTCGACCGGCGACCGCGGCAAGCAGATGGACGAGAAGCTGGCCGAGGCCGACCAGAAGCTGGCCGAGCTGCAGGCCAAGCTCGACCAGGCGGAGAGCCTGCTGCGCGGCAGCCAGGCGGGCATCGGGGCGCGCATGGACACCGTGGAGACGGAGGTCCAGGAGCTGCGCGGCAAGGCGGAGAACGCCGAGCTGGTGGCCTCGGAGACGACGCACGCGATGGCCGAGCTGCGCTCGGACGTCGACACGCGCCTGCGCACGCTCGAGGAGAAGCTCAACGAGGCGACCAACATCCCCGAGGGCAAGGACGAGCTGTGGGGCGAGGCCGATCGTCAGCTGCAGCGGAAGAACTACAAGCTGTCGCGCAACCTGTGGCGGACGTTCATCTCGCGTTATCCCGGCGACCCGAAGCTGCCGGAGGCGAACTTCAAGATCGGGCAGACGTTCTACAATGAGCGCGATTACAAGAGCGCATTGGGCGTGTTCTACCGCCTGATCCAGGACCACAGCGAGGACCCGATCGTGGCCGACGCGCTGTACTACTCGGGGCTGGGCTTCGCCAAGCTCGGGCAGTGCAAGAACGCGATCGCCTACTTCGAGGCGCTGACCCGGCCGGGCTCGACCGCGAGTCAGCAGTATCAGAAGGCCGCGAAGGACCAGGTCGACACGCTGAAGAAGGACAACGGCGACCTGTGCTTCGACCGCGAGGACGCGAATGCGGGCGCCGCCGCCAAGCAGAGCGTGCAGGGGACCCAGGCCCCCAAGACCGAGACGAAGTCCCAGCCGACGACGCGGCCGACGAAGCCCGGCAAGACCAAGTGAGGCGGGCGGACGGCCCGTATCGTGACGTCGCCGGTGAGATCGCGAAAACCGTGCGGCGGCCGTAATTCCGGCGTCTGCGAGGAGGGCGGGTCTCGCGGAGCCGTCGGGCTGGTTACGCGCACGCGCGCCGCGGCTTCCTCGACCGGGCGCGGCGGGGTTATCCTGGACGGCCGTGACGGGGGTGGATGTTCGGGACGATGCGACGCGGAGCCGAGGAGGCCCTGACGTCAGGGACGCGCCCGAATTGCCGGCACGAATCGGTCGCTTCGCGGTCCTGAATGCGCTGGGCGCCGGCGGCATGGGCCTGGTGTGCGCGGCCTACGACGCGGAGCTCGACCGCAAGGTGGCGATCAAGCTGCTGCGACCGCAGGTGGCGGCGCGCTCGGGGCGGAGCACGCACGGGCAGGCGCGGCTGCTGCGCGAGGCCCAGGCGATGGCGCGGCTGGCCCACCCCAACGTCGTCACGGTGCACGAGGTCGGGACGTTCGGCGACCAGGTGTTCATCGCCATGGAGTTCATCGCCGGGACCACGCTGAAGCGCTGGCTGCGACGCGCGCGGCGCGGGTGGCAGGAGGTCGTGCCGGTGTTCGTGCAGGCGGGGCGCGGGCTGGCGGCCGCCCACGCGGCGGGGCTCATCCACCGCGACTTCAAGCCC
>JAEUJW010000062.1 GCA_016793465.1 Myxococcales bacterium | reverse complement strand
CGTGCTGAGCCAGGGGTTGCAGCAGCCGGCGGCGGCGCTGGTGACCGAGCCGACGGCGGAGGCGCTGGTCCAGCGGGCGCGCGACGACGGGCGGCTGACGGCGCTGCTGCACAACAACCTCGGCGTGGCGTACACGATGGCGGGCCAGGCCGAGACGGGCGTGACGCACTTCGAGCGGACGATCGCGCTGCTCGAGGGCGGGCCCGGTGCGCCGGATCCGCTGCTGGCGGTGACGCACCACAACATCGGCAACATGTACGTGTTCGACGGGCGGCCCGAGAAGGCGCGGGCGCCGTTCATGGCGGCGCAGCAGCTGTTCGTGAAGATCGTCGGGGAGCACCACCCGCAGGTGGCGTGGCCGCTCAACGGCCTCGGAGACGTGGCCCTGAAGGCGGGCGACTACGCGGAGGCCGAGCGCAGCTACGCGGCCGCGCTGGCGCTGCGCGAGGCGGCGTTCGGCGCGGACAGCACGCACCTCGCCGAGGTGCTGGTCGGGCTCGCCCGGGTGTACGCCCGCACGGGCAGGTCGGCCGAGGCGACGGCCAGCTTTCGTCGGGCGCTCGCGCTGGCGGATCGTCCCGGCGCGAACGACCCGAACCTCGCCGACGCGCTCGCGGGGCTGGCGGAGCTGACGACCGAGCCGGCCGAGGCGCGGGCGCTGTTCGAGCGGGCGACCGCGGTGTTCGAGGCGGTCTACGGCAAGCACACGGGGAGGCAGGCCGAGGCGGCCGTGCGCGCGGGCGAGACGGCGGGCGCGCTCGGCGATCACGCGGGGGCGATCGGCTGGTACGAGCGGGTGCTGGCGCTGCCGGCCGACGCGAACGCGGAGGCGCGGGCGGCGGCCGTGCTGGGCCTGGCGCGCGAGCTGGCGGGCAAGCCGGGGGCGACGGCGCGGGTGTGCGACCTGCTGGCGGAGGCGCGGCTGTCGTTGCCGGCGCAGGGGTCGCTGCGCGACGAAGCCGAGGCGCTGCGGTCGAGCCGCTGCGCGTCGAGCCCAAGCCCAGGGCGGGCGGGCGACGGTCGATGATGCAGGTTCGGCGCGGTCGATGCCGCTTCGGCGTCGCGTGGCCAGCCGCGTCCGCGTCGCCTAACGTCATGTAGGTGCGCGGGCGCCATACCGCGCCTCACCGATCGGCGGCCCGGTGTGAGGCGCCGGGCAGACGTTGCGAGGCCCGGGCGGTATCATGCGGGGCGGTCAGGTGAGCGTCGAAGGTAGTGAAGAACCCGCGACGATCGGACCCTTCGTCGTGCATCGCAAGCTCGGCGAGGGGGCGATGGGTGTGGTGTACGCCGGCTACGACGTGGGCCTCGACCGCAAGGTCGCGCTGAAGCTGGTGCGGCGGCAATTATTAAACCGTCCGGCGGTGCGCGACCGGATGGTGCGCGAGGCCAAGGCGATGGCCCGCCTGTCGAGCGCGCAC
>JAEUJW010000090.1 GCA_016793465.1 Myxococcales bacterium | reverse complement strand
TCGAGCGGCAGATCCAGCGCAGCTTGCCCGACGCCGCCGAGATCGAGGCGCAGGTGCGGCGCAGCCTGCCGGACCCGAGCACCTTCGAGGACGCCGTGCGCCGCGCCGTCGAGCAAGCGGGCCTCGCCGAGGACGAGCAGCAGCGCGTCGAGGCCGACCTGCAGCGCGGGCTCGGCGAGCTCCGGTCCCTGCGCGGCAAGGCCGACAAGGACCGCGAGAAGGCGCTGAAGCAGGCCGAGAAGGCGCGCGAGCAGGCCGAGAAGGAGCGCGAGAAGGCCGCGAAGGAGCGCGAGAAGGCCGCGAAGAAGCGCGAGCAGGCCGCGAAGGAGCGCGAGCAGGCCGCGAGGGACCGCGACCAGGCCGCGAGGGACCGCGAGCAGGCCGCGAGGGAGCGCGAGCAGGCCGCGAGGGACCGCGAACAGGCCGCCAGGGCGCGCGCGAAGGCCGAAGACACCAACTAGGCCGCGTCGCCGACGCACGCGGGTCCGTCCGGAGCAGGACGCGGCCCGCGTGGCGTTTCTTCGTCGCCGCCGAGCCGGCGCCGAGCGAGCGCGGGACGGGACCTGCGGACGAGCTGTGCTTCGGGTCAGGTCGTCGAACAGGGGACGAACGATGCGCCGACGATGTCGCCCCGCTCCGTCGCGTGTCGACCTGCGTCAGGAGCTCGAGTCCTCGCGGAGGAACTGCGCGGCCCGGTGGCCGATCATCATGCTCGGAGCGTTGAGGGCGGACACCGGGACCACCGGCATGATCGAGGCGTCGGCGACGCGCAGGCCGGTGATGCCGCGGACGCGCAGGCGCGGGTCGACGACGCTGCCCGCGCCCTGGCCCATCGAGCAGGTGCCGGCGTAGTGGTAGGTCGTCATGGCCATGCCGCGGATGAACGTGGCGAGGGCCGCGCGCGACGCGGCCCAGCGCCCGGGCAGCAGCTCGCGGGCGCCGAGGGCCTGCAGCGGGGCGGCGTCGGCGATCGACCGGGCCAGCTCGACCCCGGCGATCATGGTGTCCATGTCCTCGGGGTGGGAGAAGTACGCGGGGTCGATGCGGGCGTCGTCGCACGCGCGGGGCGACTGCAGGCCGACGCGGCCGCGGCTCCTGGGCTTGCCGAGGATGATGACGAGGCCGAAGATGCGGCGCACGTAGCTGCGGACCAGCTCGGGGCGGAAGGCCAGCATCACGCCGCGGCGGACCAGCGCCGGCAGCGGCGTGCGGTGGTAGAGCGCGGGCGGGACGGTGAGCGCGGGCAGCATGCGCATCGCCATCTCGCGGAAGCTCGAGCGCGCGGGGTAGAGGACGTAGCAGGTGTCGGCCTGGTCGGGCGGCAGGTCGCTGCGGGGGTTGGCGCGGTGGAAGCCGTAGACCTGGGGGTAGTGGCAGTCGATGTCGTGGTCGGCGAGGTGGAACAGCGTGACGTTGGGGTGGTCCTGAAAATTCTCGCCGACGCCGGGCAGGTCGAACACGGGGGCGATGCCGTGGCGGGTCAGCTCGGCGCGCGGGCCGACGCCGGACAGCATGAGCAGCTTGGGCGACTCGAGCGCGCCGGCGCAGAGGATGACCTCGCGGCGGGCGCGGGCGCTGCGGCCGGCGCCGTGGTGTTCGAAGGCCACGCCGGTGGCGCGGCGGCGCTCGTCGAACAGGACGCGCTGCACGGCCGCGCCGGTGAGCACGGTGAGGTTGGGGCGATCGAGGTGGGGCTGGACGAACGCGACGTACGAGTTGCGGCGGCGGTCGCCGCTGTAGTTCATCCACTCGTAGCCGAGGCCGCCGAGGAAGTCGCCGTCGTTGAGGTCGGCCTGGCGGCGGAAGCCGGCCGCGGCGGCGGCCTCGATCGCGGCCTCGGTGAAGTCGGTGGGCTCGCGGCGGTGGACGTCGAGGCGCTGCTCGACCGCGCGGAAGTGCGGCTCGACGTCTGCCCAGCCCCAGCCCTCGGTGTCCCACCCGCGGAAGTCGGCCGCGCTGCCGCGCAGGTACACCATGGCGTTGATCGACCCGCTGCCGCCGAGGCCGCGGCCGGAGCCCATGAACAGCGGGCGGCGCAGGCAGCCGGGCTGCGGGGTCGAGAAGCGCTCGTAGACCAGGCGGTCGTTGACGAACGCGTCCTTGTAGCCGTCGGCGCGCAGGGTCTCGGGGTGGTCCTCGGCGCGGTCTCCGAGCTCGAGCAGCAGCACGCGCACGCCGGGGTCGGCCGACAATTCACCGGCGATGACGCAGCCCGAGGAGCCGCCGCCGATGATCACGTAGTCGAAGTCGAGGCCGTCGGTCATGTCGGGGCGGACTGTACCAGGCCCGCCCCGGCGGTGAAGCCGGCGGACGTGCGGGAACACGGTGTCGCCGCCGCACGGCCCGGGGCGGGGCGGGGCGGGGTAGACTCGCGGGCATGGGCGAGTTCCTGGCGGCGGCGGCGATCGCCCTGGTCCACGTGCTCGGCGGCGGGGTGTGGATCGGGGCGATGGTGTTCAGCGTGTTCGTGCTGCACCCGCGGGCGGAGAAATTCTTCGCCCGCGCGGGCCCGGACGGCCGCGAGGTCGCGAGCGGCGAGTTCGAGGACTTCATCTTCACGGTGGTCCACGGGGCGCGCTGGAAGGTCGTCGCCGGGATCGCCGCGATCGTGGCCAGCGGGGCGCTGCTGCTCGGGCGGCTCGGGTGGGCCGCGGGCGGGCCGGCGTGGCGCGCGCTGGTGGTCGCCAAGCTCGTGCTGCTGGGCGTGTCGCTCGCGCTGTTCGTGCACGTGTCGTGGGCGCTGTGGCCGCGGCGTGTGTTCGCGGGGCCCGACGAGCTGCCGGCGGTGCGTCGGCGGTTCTGGTGGGTCGGGGTGGTGATGATCGCCTGCAACACGACCAACCTCGGGCTCGGCGTGCTCGCCCACCTGCTGCGCGCGCGGGCCGGGGCGTGAGGCGCGGGCCGCGAGATGCGGAGGTCGGCATGGGCTCGCCGACGTCGAGCCACGCGAGGCTGCGTCGAGCGCCGCAGTCGCTGACGTCGAGCCACGGCGAGGCCGCGTGAGACCCGTCGATGCGGCGCTCTGCCGGCGGCTGTGGCAAAGCGCGGGCCGCTTGTGACACGGCCGCGGGGCGATGGGACAATGCCAGTCGAGGTCGGTTGATATGATGATGCGCGTAGGTGGAGCGGTGGGGATTGCCCTGGTTTGCATGGGCAGCGGGTGCAACAGCGACGGCGGGACGTCCGGCGGCGAGGCCGGGTCGTCGAGCAGCGACACCACGGCGGCGACGACGACGGCGGCGACGACGACGGCGCCCACGGGCGACGCGACGACGATGATCGGTAGCGCCAGCGACGTCGAGACGACGAGCACGTCGGACACGTCGAGCACGACCGAGGTGCCGACCACGGAGCCGGGCACGTCGAGCACGAGCGAGCCGGAGACGAGCGACACCTCGAGCGGACCGGCGCCGTTCTGCGGCGACGGAGCGGTCGACGAGGGCGAGGCCTGCGACGACGGCAACCAGATCGACGAGGACACGTGCACGAGCGCGTGCCAGGCGGCGGCCTGCGGCGACGGCATCGTCGGGCCGGGCGAGGGCTGCGACGACGGCGACCAGGACGACGCCGACGAGTGCACCAACGCGTGCCAGGCGGCGGGCTGCGGCGACGGCGTCGTCGGGCCGGGCGAGGGCTGCGACGACGGCAACGGGATCAACGAGGACGCGTGCACCAACGCGTGCCAGGCGGCGGCCTGCGGCGACGGGGTGGTGCAGGACGGGGTCGAGGCCTGCGACGACGCCAACCAGGTCGACGGCGACGCGTGCACGAGCGCCTGCCAGGCGGCGGCGTGCGGCGACGGGATCGTGCAGGACGGGGTCGAGGCCTGCGACGACGGCGACGCCGACGACACCGACGAGTGCCTGGCGAGCTGCGAGGCGGCGGCCTGCGGCGACGGGATCGTGCAGGCCGGGGTCGAGGACTGCGACGACGGCGACGACGTCGACGCCGACGAGTGTTCGAACGCGTGTGTGCTGCCGACCTGCAGCGACGGGGCCAAGAACGGCGCGGAGACCGACGTCGACTGCGGCGGGCCGACCTGCGGCGACTGCGGGGTCGGCGAAGCCTGCGGCGGCGACGACGACTGCGGCTCGCAGCAGTGCGCGCAGGGCACGTGCGCCAGCAACAAGAGCTGCAAGGCCCTGCACGCGGCCGACCCGGGCCTCGGCGACGGCATGTACGCGCTCGACCCCGACGAGGACGGGCCGAACCCGCCGCTGCAGGCCATGTGCGACATGAGCCACGACGGCGGCGGGTGGACGCTGATCATGAAGTCGATCAACAGCAACTACCACTACGACGACGCGCTGTGGACCAACGGCAACTTCGACAACCCCGACGACTACGACTTCGTGACCAGCGGCAAGAAGTCGAAGTACCGCGCGTTCACCTCGGTCGGGTTCGGCGAGCTGCGCACGGCCTACGTCGACGGCTCGTCGTCGTACATCCACGCGCTGCCGGCGGCGGTGGCCAGCGCGCAGGCGCTGTTCACGGGGCCGGCGGCGGTCGTCAACACGATGATGGTGCTGCCGTACTTCAACGGCATGCACGCGGTCTACGACCAGCACCTCGCGGGGTGCAACCCGTCGGCGAAGTACGTCAACTTCGGCGTCAACCTCAAGGCGAGCAACGGGGTCGGCTTCCTGCCGGACGGCGGCCAGTGCGACTGGAACGGCGGGGCGCGCTTCGGCATGCGTGTCAACGGCAACCACGGCGGGACCGGCAACCACGCCGGGCAGGGCTGGGGCACCTACACGACGGTCACGCTCATGAACAACGACAAGTACGTGGCGCCGATGACCCAGCTGCTGTGGGTCCGCTGAGGCGTCAGGCGTCGCGGAAGGCGCGCATGATCTCGTGCGCGTCGTGCTGGTACTCGAACCCGGTCGCCTTGCGGAACTCGGAGCCGTCGACGACGATCGGGTGCTTGACGTGCAGGGCGGCGCCCGGCGGCAGGTAGGGCAGGCCGAAGCGGCCGACGGCGTGGCGGAACAGCGCCTCGGGGATCGGGATGGCCGTGCGCCCGGTGCCCCGCGCGAGCACCGACAGCGGGATCGGCGGCGGGCCGGCGACGTTGTACACGCCGGACAGCTGGTGCTCGACGGTGCGGACGATCGCGTCGACGGCGTCCTCGTCGTGCATGAAGTGGTAGAGCGGGTCGAACCCGAGGATCATCGGGATGCGCTTGCCCTCGAGGAAGTTGGCGAGGGTGCCGCGCCGCGTCGGCCCGAGCATGTACACCAGGCGCAGCACGGCGGTCTTCAGCTCGGGCCAGCGCCACAGCGCGCTGCCGGCGTAGAGGTCGGCGGCGACCAGGTCGGCGAGCTCGGGGAAGGTCGCGACCGCGAGCGGCGGCTCGTCCTCGGTGCGGTACAGCGGGGCGTCGGGCGCGGCGCCGTAGATGGTGTGGCGGCCGACGAACACGGCCTGCTTGACGCCGTACTCGTGGCAGTAGTCGAACACCAGGCGGGTGCCGTGGAGGTTGATGCGCAGGCGCTCGTCGGCCCGCGCCGAGAAGTGGGTGATCGTCGCCATGTGCACGACGACGTCCGGGCGGTGGTTGCGGAACACGTCGGCGGCCGGCCGCTTGCGCACGTCGGTCTGGAACACCAGCACCTCGGGCGGGGCGTCGGGCCAGGGCCGGCGGTCGATGCCGAGGATGGTGTGCCCCTGGGCGAGGAAGCGGAGGGCGAGCAGGCGCGCGTGCGCGCCGTTGATGCCGGTGATGAGGATCTTCATGGTCCCTCGGAGCCCCGGTCGGGGCCTGCGCTCGGGTCGGTGCCGGCCCGCCGCTGCTCGTGGACCGCGCGGCCGCGGGTGACGAGCAGGTTGATGACGCTCTTGACCTGCTCGACGTAGCCCTCGACGACGTCGTCGCTCTCGCTGCCGTTGCCCTCGAACACCATGGGCTTGCCGTAGTGGATCTCGCAGCCGAGCGGCAGCGGGATCGGCACCAGGTAGGGTGGCACCGGCCAGTACGGCGCGCCGACCAGCTTGGCCAGGCGCCGCGCGTGGAACAGCGTCGGCATGGCCTCCTCGCCGCCGATGAAGGCGAACGGGACGATCGGCGAGCCGGTCTGCAGGGCGATGCGCATGAAGCCGGTGCCGAAGTGGCTGAGGTGGTAGCGGTCCTTGTAGAGCTTGCCGAGCCCGCGCGCGCCCTCGGGGAAGACCATCAGCAGGCGGCCGTCGTGCAGCAGGCGGATCGCGTGCTCGGGCAGCCCGGGCAGCTGACCGACGCGGCTAAACCACTGGCTGACGAACGGCCACTCCTGCGCGAACTTCTCGACCATGCCGTGGACGTGGCGCGGCGGGTCGAGCGAGAAGAACAGCGAGGCGATGACCATGCCGCCGTCGGCCGGCACGCCGCCGCTGTGGTTGCCGACCAGCATGCCGGGGCCGTGCTTCGGGACGTGCTCGAGGCCGTAGGGGCGGACCCGGAAGTAGCGCTTGTAGAACACCTCGAGCAGCGACAAAAAGAGGCCGAGGTGGTGCCGCGAGACGCCGTACGGGTCCATGCCGTACTGGTTGAACGGCAGGTCCAGACGGCCGAGGCGGTCGAGGACGTCACGGCTGGTGACCTGTTCGAAGCGGGGCCACATGCTCGGGCGGAGGCTATCAGATCCCCGCGCGTGGTGTGGGTCGGCGCCCGCCCGGCCGAAGTGACGGGCGCGTGACGTGACGGGCGCCGTCGCCCGCGCCGCGCCGCGGGTCAGGGCGTGTTCACGCGGACGTCAGCCGTCGCACTGCACCGACGACAGGGTCAGCACCGCGGAGTTGCCGTGGGTGGTCTTCAGCTTGGTCTGCTGCCAGGCGACGTCGACGAGCACGCCGAACTCGGGGAGGGTGCCGAGCCACTTGCGGGGGTCGACGCCGTTGAGGTCGATGTAGACGTCGGGGTCGGCGCAGGCGAAGCCGCCGACGTCGGTCGGCGGGGCGGTGGTCCACCCGGCCTTGGCCTTGGCGCTGGCGTTGCCGGTGCGGAGCTTGCAGTAGATGTCGGCGTCGCCCTGGCCACAGCCGCTGGACGCGTCCCACGTGCAGGTGCCGGCGCAGGCGAGTTGGGGCACGCTGGCGAAGTCGAAGTGGCAGGCGTCGCAGCCGATGCCGATCATGCCGGTCTGGCCGTCGCAGTGCTCGCCGTAGTTCTTCTGGACCTTGTTGTCGCCGCAGTACTCGTCGGAGCGCGACTGGCAGCCGGGCTTGCAGCCGTTGTAGTCGTTGTCGTTGAAGCCGTCGTCGCAGATCTCGTGGCCGGCCCAGAGGAAGCCGTCGCCGCACTTGGCCGCCTTGCAGGCGGTCAGGCACTCGTCCTTGTCGTTCTCGTTGGCGTCGTCGCACTCCTCGACGCCGGCGTGGGTCTTGCCGTCGCCGCAGACGGCGGCGACGCAGTCGTTGAGGCAGGCGTCGTCCTCGGCGTCGTTGCCGTCGTCGCAGGCCTCCGAGCTGGGGTTGAGCAGGCCGTCGCCGCAGCGCGGGGCGGCGCACTTGACCGTGCAGTTGTCGGTGTTGTCCTGGTTGCCGTCGTCGCAGTCCTCGCCGTCGTCGACGACGCCGTCGCCGCAGCTGGCGAGGGCGCCGCTCGAGGACGACTCGCCGCCCGACGAGTCGGTGTCGGGGTCGACGGTGGTCTCGGGGTCGGCGGTCTCGCCGGTGCTGGTGGACGCCGGCGCGCCGGTGGTCGACGTCGCGTCGACGTCGTTGGTCGACGTGTCCCAGCCTGTGACGGTGTGCACACCCTCGTCGGCCGCGCTGCTGCTGCTCTCGTCGCCGGTGGTCGTATCGTTGCCGGAGTCGCTACCGCTGGGCGGCGGAGTGCAGGCGCCGAGCACGAGGATGAATCCCAGTCTCCGCATACGCCGGAAACGTAGGAGATTGCAGATTCAACGTCCAGCGCCGCCGAGCTGTTCGTCGAACGTGCCTGTACAACGGCCGGCGCCCGGTTTGGCGGGCGGACGGTGTTATTCGTGCAGCCTGGACTACAGTTATTTCAAAGTGTGACGTGGAACACGACGAAGCGGCCATCCGGGGTCCCGGATGGCCGCTGGGCGCCGTGGATTCACGGCTGATTCCCGGCCCAGTGGGCCGGGAAATGGCGAGCTACGAGGCCGCCTTGTGGCCGAGGATGCGGGCCATGGTGCTGCCGAGGTCCGACGGGGTCTCGGCGATCGTCACGCCGGCGCCGCGGAGGGCCTCGAGCTTGGCCTCGGCGGTGCCCTTGCCGCCGGAGATGATGGCGCCGGCGTGGCCCATGCGCTTGCCCGGCGGGGCGGTGACGCCGGCGATGAAGCCGACGACCGGCTTGTTCATGTGGGCTTTGATGAAGGCGGCGCCGTCTTCCTCGGCGGATCCGCCGATCTCGCCGATCATGATGACGCCCTCGGTCTCCGGGTCGTCCTGGAACAGGCGCAGCACGTCGACGAAATTCGTGCCGTTGACCGGGTCGCCGCCGATGCCGACGGCGGTGGACTGGCCGAGGCCGAGGGTCGTCAGCTGGTGCACGGCCTCGTAGGTGAGGGTGCCGGAGCGGGAGACGACGCCGATCTTACCGGGAGTATGGATATATCCAGGCATGATGCCGATGCGGCACTGCTTGGGGGTGATCACCCCCGGGCAGTTCGGGCCGAGCAGGCGGGACTTGCGGCCCGCGAGGTAGCGCTTGGCCTTCACCATGTCGGCGACCGGGATGCCCTCGGTGATGCAGACGATCAGCGGGACCTCGGCGTCGGCGGCCTCCATGATCGCGTCGGCGGCGAACGGCGGGGGCACGAAGATCACCGAGGCGTTGGCGCCGGTGTCCTTGACGGCGTCGGCCACGGTGTTGAAGACGGGGCGGTCGAAGATCTTCTCGCCGCCCTTGCCGGGGGTGGTCCCGCCGACGACGTTGGTGCCGTACTTGATCGACTGCTCGGCGTGGAACATGCCCACCTTGCCGGTGATGCCCTGGACGAGCAGTCGGGTGTTCTTGTCGACGAGGACGCTCATTTGTTCACCAACCCCACGATCTTGGTTGCCGCGTCCCGCAGGCTGCTGGCGGTGACGACGTTGAGGCCGCTCTCGTCGAGCATCTGCTTGCCGAGCTCGACGTTGGTGCCCTCGAGGCGGACGACCAGGGGGACCTTCAGGCCGACCTCCTTCACCGCGGCGATCACCCCGGTGGCGATGGTGTCGCACTTCATGATGCCGCCGAAGATGTTGACCAGGATGCCCTTCACCTGGGGGTCCTTGGTGATGATCTTGAACGCGGCCGTGACGCGCTCGGCGGTCGCGCCGCCGCCGACGTCGAGGAAGTTCGCCGGGCGGGCCCCGACGTACTTGATGATGTCCATGGTCGCCATGGCCAGGCCGGCGCCGTTGACCATGCAGCCGATGTCGCCGTCGAGGGCGACGTAGCTGAGCTCCCACTGCTTGGCCTCGAGCTCGCTCGGGTCCTCCTCGTCGGGGTCGCGCAGGTCCGCGAGGTCGCGGTGGCGATACTCGGCGTTGTCGTCGAACGTGACCTTGGCGTCGAGGGCGATGACCTCGCCCTCGCCGGTGATGAGCAGCGGGTTGACCTCGAGCAGCGAGCAGTCGAGCTTGTCGTAGGCGCCGGCCAGCGCGAGCAGGAACTTGACGATCTTGCCGGCGACGGGGTCCCTGGTGCCGAGCCCGTAGGCCAGCTTGCGGGCCTGGAACGCCTGCAGGCCGACGGCCGGGTCGATCGTCTCCTTCAGGATCTTCTCGGGCGTGTGGGCGGCGACCTCCTCGATGTCCATGCCGCCCTCGGTCGAGGCCATGACGGTGACGCGGCCGGTGGCGCGGTCGAGGGTCATGCCGAGGTAGAACTCCTTGGCGATGTTCATGCCCTGCTCGATCAGCAGGCGCTGGACCTTCTTGCCCTCGGGCCCGGTCTGGATGGTGACCAGGGTGCTGCCGAGCATCTTCTCGGCGTAGGCGCGGGCGTCGTCGGCCGACTTGACGACCTTGACGCCGCCGAGGTCGGGGTGCTCCTTGAATCGGCCCTTGCCGCGGCCGCCGGCGTGGATCTGCGACTTGACGACCACGACCGGGTTGCCGGTGAGCTTCTGCAGCTCCTCGGCGCCCGCGCGGGCCTCGTCGGCGGTGAAGGCCACGCGCGACTGCGGGACCGGGACCCCGAGCTTGCGCAGCAGCTCTTTGCCTTGGTACTCGTGGATCTTCATGTCGCCGGCTTCTCCTTCCCGTACGGAAGGATGGCCACGACCTCGCGCACGGCCTTGGCGGAGACCTCGAGCATCTCCTTCTCCTTGTCGCCGAGCTTCATCTCGATGACCTTCTCGACGCCGCCCTTGCCGATCACGCAGGGCACGCCGAGGAACAGGTCCTTGTAGCCGTACTGGCCGCTCAGCAGGGCCGCGCAGGGCAGCACGCGCTTGCGGTCGCGGACGATCGACTCGACCATGGCGACGGTCGAGGCGGCCGGGGCGTAGTAGCCGGAGTAGCCGAGCAGGCCGACGATCTCGCCGCCGCCGACGCGGGTGCGCTGGATGATGGCGTCGATCTTGTCCTGCGCGAGCAGCTCGGTCAGGGGGATGCCGCCGACCGAGGTGTGGGTCGGCAGCGGGACCATGGTGTCGCCGTGGCCGCCGAGCACCATGCCGTGGATGTCGTCGACGCTGACGCCGAGCGCCTCGCTGATGAAGTACTTGTAGCGGGCCGTGTCGAGCACGCCGGCCATGCCGATCACGCGCTCGCGGGGGAAGCCCGACTCCTCGTACATGACGTGGCACATGGCGTCGAGCGGGTTCGACACGCAGATCAGCACGGCGTCGGGCGAGCGGCTGACGATCTCCTTGGTGCAGGCGCCGACGATCTTGCGGTTGATCTCGACGAGGTCGTCGCGCGAGGTGAACTTGCCGGTGACCGGGTCCTTCTTGCGCGGCACGCCGGCGGTGATGACCACGACGTCCGAGCCCGCGGTCTCGTCGTAGCTGTTGCTGCCGACGATCTTCAGATCGAAGCCCATGACCGGGGCCGACTCGGCCAGGTCGAGCGCCTTCCCCTGCGGGAAGCCGGGGACGATGTCGACGAGGACGACGTCCCCGAGGTGTTTCTGCGCGGCCCAGTGGGCGGTCGTCGCCCCCACGTTGCCGGCGCCCACGATCGTGATCTTGTTGCGACGTGCCATGAATTTCCCCCTATGAGGTGGACGCTCGTATACCAGAGCAGCCGGCCCGGCGGGTGTGTGCAGGCACACTGCCGGAACGCGGTTTCAAGGCGCAGCGCGGGCCCACGGCGGCGATACCGGGCTGCTCGCCCGACGCGGGTCGCGGGCTTTCAGCGCGAAGCCGGGCGCAGGCCGCAGCCGGCCTGCTCGGCCGGGGCGCCGAGCGTGCAGGCCTCGCAGCGCCAGCGGAAGTTGTCGACCAGCAGCGCGCTGTCGAGGTTCTCGTCGTCGAGGTCGAGCACGGCGAGCGCGAGGGTCAGGCGCTCGCCGGGGATCGCCGGGCCGTGCAGGGTCAGCCAGTCGGTCGCGGCCCCGTGCTCGCCGAGCAGGTCGTCGTAGCCGGTGCCGAGCAGGGCCGGGTCGTCGGCGCCGTCGTGGGTCATGAGCCCGGCCTCGTCCATGGTCGGCAGCGACAGCGGGCGGGCCTTCTCGCCGTCGACCAGGTGGGCGATGTTGCCGACGTAGGCCTCGCTCTGCGACCACACGATCGCCATGTCGTTGTGGGTGGTGTGCGTGTACTCGGGGAAGTGGGCGGTGAACAGCGCGACGTCGAGGGCGTAGCCGCGGGTGCCGCGGGGCACCGCGATCGTGACGTCGAGGTAGGCGATGTCGGCGGCCATCGACGCCGGCTGCCACTGGTAATTCAGCGTGTGCGAGCAGTCGTTGACGCCGTCGCAGTCGACGAACGGGGTGTTCGAGCGGCTGCCCTTGGCCATGCGGATCTTGACCGGAGCGGGCAGCTCGAAGCCGCCGGGGGCCTCGGGGTTGGCGTTGCTGCCGCCGAGCGAGGCGGCGCCGGGGACCTCGAGCAGGGCGTCGACGATGTCGAGCGGGCCGAACTTGCCGGTGCCGAGCAGCAGCATGCGCTCGCCGGCGCGGGGGGCCCAGGCGGGCGTGTCGTCGTCGAGGTCGTGGCTGCCGAACCGGCGCAGCACGCGGTAGGCGTCCTGATCCGCGGAGGCGAAGGTGCGGGCGAGCAGCGGCACGCCGTTGCCGGCGGTCCAGCCGGCGAGGTCGGGGCAGCCGAGCTCGAGCGCGTGGAGCACGGCGTCGCTCTGGCCGTCGCACGGCACCAGCGCCGGGGCCTCGCAGGTCTGGCAGGCGGCGAGGTCGTACGCGCAGTCGGCCGCGCAGGGCGCGTCGCCCCAGGTGTAGCCGGCGCCGAGGGCCTCGCACGGGCGGGCGGGGCCGTCGCAGGCCTCGTCGCCCTCGACCACGCCGTCGCCGCAGACCGCGGGCGGGGCCGTGGTCGCGGCGGTCTCGCCTGCGTCCGCGGCAGCGTCGCCGGTCGAGGCCCCGGTGGAGCCGTCGTCGCTGCTGCCGGCGGAGCCGTCGTCGTCGCTGCTGTCGGCGGGGCCGCTCGACTCGTCGCCGCCGGTGTCGAGGGCGACGTCGGTCAGGGGACCGTGGAGGCTGGCGTCGCCGCAGGCCGCGAGGGCCGCGAGCACGATCGCAGGGGGGGCGTTCCTTCGCACACCGTCCTGATACAAAAGTGTGTCCGCGCGCGCAAGCGCCCCTGGCGCGAAAAAATTTGGGGACGCCCGGGCACGCTCAGCGACGGGTGGGGGCGGCCGGGGTGATGTCCAGGGTCAGGGTCTGGTCGGCGCGGCGGACGACGATCGGGACCCTGGCCCCGGGCTGCAGCTCGCCGAAGCAGGCCATGTAGTCGTCGAAGTTGTGGATCTCGCGGGCGCCGAGCTTGGTGATGACGTCGCCGGCCTGCAGCCCCGCGGCGGCGGCGGGACCGCCGGGTTTGACGTCGGCGATCTGCACGCCGTCGACCTTGGCGGCGTAGTCGGGCACGGTCCCGAGGGACACGCGGAAGCCCCCGCGCGACGGCGAGACGGCGGCGACCTTGACGTAGTCGAGGGTCGGCTGCTCGCGCATGAGCAGGCCGACGAGGCGCAGGGTGAGCTCGCCGATCGCCACGGCGCCGGGCACGTTGATCTTGTCGAGGTCGTCGCTCGGCTTGTGGTAGTCGGCGTGCGTGCCGCTGAAGAAGTGCAGCACCGGCAGGCCGGCGCTGTAGAAGCTGGTCTGATCCGAGGCGCCGAAGCCGTCCTCGCTGGGTTTGACGGTCAAGGCGCTGGCGTTGGCCCGCTCGAGCAGCTTCGGCCACTGGCTCGAGGTGCCGACGCCGGACACGACGAGGCTGTTTTCCTTCATGCGGCCGACCATGTCGAAGTTGATCATGGTGACGATGGCCCGCCGGTCGGCGTCGGAGAGGTTGGCGACCAGGTGCTTGGAGCCGAGGAGGCCCATCTCCTCGGCGCCGAAGGCCACGAACTGCACGCTGTAGGGGCGGGCGGCCCGGGGCACGCGGCGCAGGGCGTCGGCGAGGCCGAGCATGAGGGCGACGCCGGAGGCGTTGTCGTCGGCGCCGTTGTGGATCGCCCGGGCCCCGGGGGCGAGCGAGCTGGCGGTGCCGTGGCCGAGGTGATCCATGTGCGCGCCCACGACGATGCGCCGGTCGCCGGTGCCGCGCAGCAGGGCGCCGACGTTGGCGGTCGTGAGGGTGACGCGCTCGATCGGGGTGTGCAGGGCGGCCTTCGCCTTCGACTTGGCGCCGGGTTTGAGGCCGGCGTGCGGGTCCTCGGGGGTCGGGGACTTCTTGCTGCCGAGGGCCTGCAGCAGCGCGGCGGTGCCGGCCTTGCCGACGGCGACGGCGGGGATCTGCAGGTCGTTGGCCTCGCCGTGGTTGGGGTAGGGCAGGTCGCTGTCGGGGTCCCAGAGGATGAAGCCGGCGGCGCCGCGATCGCGGGCGGCGATCAGCTTGTTCTGCGCGCGCGTGCGGGTGGGGTCGAGGTGCGGGTCCTGGGGGGCGCCGGCGCGGACGACGACGATGGCGCCTTTAATTATTTTCGCGAGCTCGTCGTCGCCGACGCCGTGGCCGATGTAGACGAGCGGGGCTTCGAGCGGGGCGGCGGTCGCGTGGGCCCAGGGCACCAGCTCGATGGTCACGTCGACCTTGCCGAGCTTCAACGAGGGGGCCTGGCCGGCCTGCGGGCGCACGCCGTCGGTGACCGCGAAGGGCTGGACGAAGCTGTCCCCGAAGCCAGGTTCGAGATCCATCGCGCGCAGGTCGGCCTCGAGGTGCTGCTGCACGCGCCGGTCGGCGTCGGTGCCGGGGGCGCGGCCCTCCTGGGCGTCGTCGGCGAGGAAGGCGAGGTGGCGCTGGACGAGCTCGGCCTGGATCGGCGGGGGCCGGTCCCACGGGCTCGCGGCGTCGGGTCTGGCGTCCGGGGCGGTGGTGGTGTCGCCGGCGGCGGCGGGCTTGCACGAGAGGAGCAGCAGGGCGAGGGCGAGGCGCGCGCGCATGGGCGCGGAGTATGCCAGGTGCTTCAGCGCTGCAGGAGGGCCTCGGCGATCTCGATCGCGGCCCGCACGGCGACGTCAGGGTGCAGGGCGGTGTCGGAGACGCCGGAGATGACGCGGGTGATGTCGTGGTCGACGGCGCCGCGGGCCCAGATCGGGCTTTCGGCGGCGGTCAGGTAGATCGAGTAGTTGTGGTGCACGGTCCCCGGGCGCTCGCCGATCAGGTGGACGAGCAGGCGCGGGCGGCCGGGCGGGAGGTCGGCGAAGCGCAGGCGGCCGACGTGGTAGCCGGCCCGCACGCGGCCGTCGCGGACGACCAGGTGCTCGCGGGCGACGCGGAGGCCGCGGGCGGCGAGGGCCGGGCGGACGCCGGCGAGGAAGGGGGCGAGGTGGCCGGGGTCGGTGAGGGCGAGGGCGTTGAGGCCGTCGGAGATCACGAGCTGGACGTCGATGTCGTCGGTGAGGGCGCCGAGGGTCGCGACGGCGTCGGCGTGGAGGGTCTCGCCGCCGGCGGGGTGGAGGATGTAGTCGTCGCGGTCGCGGCTGCAGGTGCGCAGGACCACGGCGTCGGGCACGCCGGCCAGGAACTCGGGGTCGAAGGCGGCGTGCAGGCTGCGGCGGGCGTCGCTGTGGAGCAGGCGGATCTCGTCGCGCATGGCGGCGGGCAGGTCGGCGGGCTGCGGGCCGTGGCCCTCGACGAGCGGGACGCCGCGGGCGCGCACGGCGGCGATGTGGGCGGCGGCCTCGGCGAGGATGTCGGGCTCGGAGCGGTCGTCGCCGCGGGCGCGGCAGTAGGCGAGGTAGACGCGGCGCGGGTCGCCGAAGTTGGGGCCGGGCTCGCCGCGCTCGTCGAGCACGCGCAGGGTGTCGCGGAAGAACGCCCCCATGCGGCCGTCGACGCGGCGGGCGAACTTGCGGCGCAGGCGCACGTGGTCGTGGAAGCCGGTCGTCAGGTAGCTGAGCATGGGGTCGTGCTTGGTCGGCAGGGCCATGAGGTAGGCCGGGCACGCGGGCACGATGCGGTCGAGGCAGCGGTCGAGGTCGTCGGGGGTGATGTCCATGTGCATGGTGGCGCACACGTCGAGGCCCATGACGAGGCCGTGCAGCTTGCCGAGCACGAGGTCCTCGAGGCACACGCGCACGAGCTGGTCGGGGCTGCGGAACACCTCGGGGCCGATGAAGCCGGCGACGTCGTTGACGTGGCACCACACGCTGTGGCCGGCGGCGCGCTGGACGGCGGCGACGCGGCGCTGGAGGGCGCGGGCGAGGCCGTACTTGCGCGCCTCGAGGGCGACGAGGTCGAGGCCGCGGCCGTGGCCGTTGGTGACCTCGGAGCCTTGACCTGTCTCGAAGTACAGGCCCCAGCGACCGCCGCGCGCGCCGCAGTGGCGGCACAGCTTGTCGAGGGTGAGGTCGAAGCAGGCGTTGGTGGCGTCGTCGCCGGCGATGCTCTGGAACCAGATGCCGGTGGTGCCGGGCTGGCTGGCCTCGACGGCGGCCTGCGCGTCGATGTGGGCGAGCACGCAGTGCGGCAGGGTGTCCTGCAGGCCGAAGGTGACGCGGATGTCGTGCAGCGCGGACTCGACGCGGGCGAGCGAGCGCGGGTCGCTCGAGACGGGGTTGGTGCCGAGCAGCAGGTCGCCGACGCCGTAGGCCCAGCCGTCGAACACCTGCCAGCGGATGTCGTCGGGGTGGTCGGTCGGCGAGTTGGGCTGGAGGCGCGCGCCGAGGCGGCCGGGGGCGCCGTGATCGGTGCCGGGGATGACGTTGAAGATGCGGGCGCCGAGGGCGACGAGCCGCGGCTCGTCGAGCAGCTTGACGAGGCAGGCGAGCACGTGGCTCGAGAGGCCGGGCAGGACGGCCTGGATGTCGGCGTGGGCGGCGGTGAGGAGGAAGTCGGCGAGCTCGTGGAGCGTGAGCGCGGCGGTGCGGGCCTGGGCGTCGCGATCGAGGTCGGCCTCGAGGAAGGCGTGCAGGCGATCGGTGACGGGCGGGTGGGCGTCGAGGGCGTGGAGACGGGTGGCGCCGAGCAGGCGTCGCGCGAGCGCGCGGGTGGCGTCGTCGGCGGCGAGGCCCTGGACGGCGTCGCCCTCCTTCCACTCGCCGGCCGCCGCGAGCAGGCGGCGGTAGAGCTCGCGGTCGAAGCCGCCGCGGCTGCGCTCGATGTACGCGAACAGGTCGTCGCCCGCGTCGCCGGAGATCGCCATGGGAGCACGATATCCGGGTCGTGGCCCCCTGGGCGCCTGATCCGTGGTTGCGGTTGACGCTGATAAGTCCGCACCGGCAGGCGGTCCGCCAATACATCACGGTGATATCATGTCGATGTCAGGAGGATTTCATGGCATCGATCCGGGAACGCACTGCAATCGCCATCAATGGCTTCTTGGGGCTGCTCTTGTGGTTCGCCGCGGCGGGGTACGCGGGATGGCGCGCGTACGAGATCGCGCGGCTGCAGGCGTGGGTGGAGATGTGGCAGCCGCTGGTGATCGGGCTGGTGCTGCTGGTGTGCATGGGCGGGTTCTTCGTGAACCAGCCCAACGAGGCGCGGGCGCTGGTGTTCTTCGGGCGCTACGTCGGCTCGCGGCGCGAGTCGGGGTTCTACTTCGCCAACCCGCTGGCGAGCCGGGAGAGCGTGAGCCTGCGGGTGCACAACTTCAACAGCGAGAAGATGAAGGTGAACGACGCGCGCGGGAACCCGATCGAGATCGCGGCGGTGATCGTGTGGCGGGTGACCGACACGGCGCGGGCGCTGTTCGACGTCGAGAACTACAAGGGGTTCGTGGCCATCCAGAGCGAGACGGCGATCCGCATGGTCGCCCAGCGCTTCCCCTACGACGCGCACGAGGACGAGCCGTCGCTGCGCGGCAGCCCGGAGGAGATCAGCGAGGCGCTGAAGAAGGAGGTGCAGGCGCGCCTCGACATCGCCGGCATCGAGGTCGTCGACACGCGGCTCAGCCACCTGGCGTACGCGCCGGAGATCGCCCAGTCGATGCTGCGCAGGCAGCAGGCCGAGGCGATCGTGGCGGCGCGGGTGAAGATCGTCGAGGGCGCGGTCGGCATGGTCGAGATGGGGCTGCGCCGGCTCGAGGAGCTCGGCATCGTGCACCTCGACGAGGAGCGCAAGGCCTCGATGGTCAACAACCTGCTGGTCGCGCTGGTCGCCGACCGCGAGGCCCAGCCGGTCATCAACACCGGCAGCCTGTACTCGTGAGGCGGCCGTGTCGGACAAGAAGCGCTTCCTGCTCCGCCTCGAACCGGAGCTCTACGCCAGCCTCGAGCGCTGGGCCGCGGACGACCTGCGCAGCATCAACGCGCAGATCGAGTTCCTGCTGAAGGAGGCGGTGCGTCGCAACGGCCGCCACAAGCCGCCCGCCAAGCCCGAGGCGCCGGACGGGTAGGGCGACGCGGGCACCTGTCCCGAGCGACAGGTCGGACGGCGACCCGCGACACGCGGAGGCGCCGACGCGCGACGAGGCGCTGCCGCGGCGGCCCCGACGGCTGCACGCGGAGCGCCACATCGCGCCGGCGCCGGTGCGCGCGGGTGCCGGCGGCGCTGCTGCGCGGGGGCCAGTGCGGGCGGCGGCGGAGATCGGCCATGCGGGGCCGTTCCCCCGCCGTGTCGCCCGCCCTGAGCCCCGACCGGGACGCCGCGAGCGGGCGCCCGGGGCGCCGCGGCGGCGGTCTGTCGGCCGCGAGTTTGGCCGTGCACGGCGGGCGCGGATCCAGCATCATGCAGCGGTTCATGCGACGGCCTGCGTCCCCCTCGTCCGCGATCCCCTGCCGCATGCCCGCGTGGAGGCGCCGCGGGGCGCCGTGGATCGCGGGTCTGATGCTCCTGGCCCTCGGGACAGGTTCGGCAGGGGCCGCGCCGGCGCCGAGCAAGCCGGTCGCGCCGGCGCCGTCGAGCCCGGGGGCGACGCTGTGGACGCCGGGCGTGCGCGACGCGGCCCACCCCGGGCGCTGGGCCCGCGAGTTCGAGCGGCGCAAGGCGCTATTAAGAGCGCCGGGGGTCGAGGCGATCGTCGGGCTGCTCGGGCTGCTGATCGAGGTCCAGGGCGAGGTGCCGCCGGACGACCTGATCGGGTTCCTCGACGGGGCCCGCAAGCACCGCGAGCCGCTGGTGGCGTCGTACGCGAGCTACGTGCGCGCGCAGGTCGAGGAGGCGCGCGGCGACCAGAGGTCGGCGACGACGATGTACCGCGGCGAGGGCTACCTGCTCGACTGGCAGATCGTCGGGCCGTTCGAGAACGCGGGGCGGGCCGGCCACGCGGCGGTCTACCAGCCGGAGACGCAGGACCACGCGGCGGCCCAGACGTTCGTCGGCAAGCTGCCGGGCGAGCCGCTGACGTGGCGGCGCTTCGTGCACGCGCTGGCGCCGCGCGGGGCGTTCATCAACATGGCGGACCTGCTGCACCCGCGCGAGCAGGCCACCGGCTACGCGACGATCTGGGTGAAGGCCGCGAAGGCCGGGCCGGCGGTGCTGCACCTCGGCGCGGCGGGGGCCTACAAGGTGTGGCTCGACGGAGCGCCGGTCGGCGAGGGCGACACCTACCGCACGCCGACGCCGCTGCAGGAGGCGCACGCGCTGCAGCTCGGCGCGGGCTGGCACCGGCTGCTGATCAAAATCGGCAGCGACGAGGGGCTGTGGGGCTTCTACGCCCGCATCAGCGACCCGCGGGGGGCGCCGCTGGCGGGCCTGCAGACGGCGATCGAGCCGCCGGCCTCGGAGGCGGTGGCGGCCTGGAAGCTGTCCGAAGGAGCAGGTGAGTCGAAGCCCCGGGCGAAGGAGCCGCGGGCGCCGCGGCGGCTGCTCGAGGCGCGCATCGAGGCGCCGCGGCCGCGCGGCGCCGACCTGCTGAACCTGGTCGAGTTCTACCGCTGGACGGTGCCGTTCGCCTCGCGCGACCGGACGGCGGTCGACCGCGCGAGGGAGGCCGACGAGGCGGTGAAGTCGGTGCGCAGCGGGTACCTGCTGGCGCAGATCGACCCCGACCAGAACACCAGCCGGCAGGCGCTCGTCGAGGCGATCGCGCGGGCGCGCGAGGACGGCAAGGCGAGCCAGCCGCTGCTGGCGACGCTGCTCGTCGAGATGTCGCTGCGCGACCAGTCGCTGGGGCTGACCGCGCGCGCGCGCGAGGAGCTCGACGAGGCGGCGCGCACGGCCCCGGACGACGTGATCATCGAGCTCGCGCTGGCCGAGCGGCTGGCCAGCGACGGGTTCACGCTGGCGTCGCTGGCCTGGGTCGAGGACATGCAGAGGCGCTACCCGGGCTCGGCGATCCTGGCGCGCGAGCGGGCCGACCGCCTGCTCGAGCTCGGGCGCACCGAGGAGGGGCTGAAGATCCTGCTGGCCCTGCAGGGCGCGCAGCCGACCGACGGCTCGCTGGCGGCGCAGATCGAGGAGGCCTACCTGCGGCTCGGCAAGGCCGACGCGGCCGTCGACGTGGCGCGCGCGCGCGTGCAGGTGGTGCCGGGCCTGCCCGACGCGTACCGCACGCTGGCGCGGCTCGAGGAGGGCCGCAGCGACCTGAAGGCGGCGCGCGCGGCCCTCGGCAAGGCGGCCGAGCTGGCCCCGCAGGACGCCGAGCTGCACGCGCTGATCGGCCGCCTGGCGGCGCGCGCCGGCGACGTGCCGGGGGCCATCCAGGCGACCCGGCGCTCGCTCGACCTGAAGCCGCAGCAGCCCGACCTGCGCGACTTCCTGGCCACGCTCGACACCGGGGCGCGCGACGACCTGCTGCAGCGCTACCCCGTCGACCTCGAGGCGCTGGCCAGGCTGCCGGTGCCGGCCTCGTGGCAGGGCAAGGACGCCGGCTTGCTGCTGCAACGCACGGCCGTGCGCGTGCTGCCGAACGGGCTCAGCGAGCGCCTCGACCACCGCGTGATCCGCGTGCTCGACGACCGCGGCGTGCGCTCGCAGGCGGTCCAGGGCATGGTCTACGACCCCGAGGAGAGCTACGTCGACGTCCGCCGCGCGCGCGTGCGGCGGGCCGACGGCGGCATCGAGGAGCTCGGCGACGCCAGCGTGGTCTCGCTGACCGAGGCCGGCTACCGCATGTTCTACGACCAGCGCCAGCAGCGGGTCACGTTCAACGGGCTGCGCGTGGGCGACACGCTCGAGGTGGCGTTCGTGCGCCGCGACACGGCGGCGCGCAACAAGTTCGACGACTACTTCGGCGAGCTGGTGGCGCTCGACGACGTGATGCCGACGCGGCGCCGCGAGTACGTGCTCGAGGCGCCGGCCTCGCGGGCGCTGGTGTTCAACCAGGAGGTCGAGGTCAAGCCGGGGCCGGCGGGCACGACCGTGTACAAGCTGGTGGTCGGCGAGCGCAAGGGCATCCGCCCCGAGCCCAACATGCCGGGCTGGACGGAGATCGTTAAATATCTGCACGTCAGCACCTTCAAGGACTGGGACGCGGTCGGGCGCTGGTACTGGAACCTCGTGCGCGAGCAGCTGGTCGTCGACGCCAAGATCAAGGCGGCGGTGCGCGACGTGCTCGCCGGGCTGCCGAAGACCGCCGACGAGCGGGCCAAGGTGCGCGCGCTCTACAAGCACGTGATCACCTCGACGCGCTACGTCGGGCTCGAGTTCGGCATCCACGGCTACAAGCCCTACCGCACGACCGACGTGTACGACCGCCGCTTCGGCGACTGCAAGGACAAGGCGAGCCTGTTGAAGGTGATGCTCGCGGAGGCGGGCATCGCCTCGCACCTGGTGCTGGTGCGCACGCGCGACCAGGGCACGGTGACCGCCACGCCCGCGAGCCTGGCGGCGTTCAACCACGCGATCACCTACGTGCCGAGCCTCGACCTCTACCTCGACGGCACCGCCGAGTTCTCGGGCCCGGAGGAGCTGCCGAGCCTCGACCAGGGCGCGACGGTGCTGATCGTGCGCGACGGCAAGGGCGCCGAGCTGCGCACGATCCCGCTGAGCAAGGCGGCGGACAACAACCAGACCGTGCAGCAGCAGGTCGCGCTGGCGGCCGACGGCAGCGCCGCGGTGCAGCACACGCTGAAGGTCGCGGGCGCCGGCGCGGCCAACTGGCGCAGCATCCTGCAGGCGGCCGACACCCGCAAGGAGCGGCTGACGCAGGCGTGGGGCGGGCAGTTCCCGGGGCTGCAGCTGGCGGACATCGCGGCGCCGGACCTCGGCGACGTGCTGCAGCCGGTCAAGCTGTCGTCGAAGTGGCAGGTGCCGAGCTGGGGGCAGGCGCAGGGCGACGGGCTGCGCTTCCCGGCGCTCGGGCACCGCACGGGCCTGATGCGCTCGCTGGCCAGCGCGGCCAGGCGGGAGCACGACCTCGTGGTCGCGGTGCCGTCGACCGAGGACACCGACGTGTCCTACACCCTGCCGAAGGGCTGGAAGGTCGCGCAGGCGCCGGCGAGCAGGACGGTCGAGTCGCCGCTGGCCGCGTTCAAGCTCTCGGTCGACGTCCAGGGCGAGAAGGCGCGGGTCACCACGCACCTCGAGTACCGCAAGTCGCGCTTCACGCCCGAGGAGTACCGGGCGCTGCGCGAGTTCCTCAGTCAGGTCGACGGCAGCCTCGAGCAGATGTTCGAGATCCGTCCGGAGCGCTAGGCCCGAACATGTCCTTTCGTACAGCAAGCACCGCGGCCGCCCTGGCGGCCCTCCTGGCGCTCACCGGCGCGTGCAAGCCGCCGGCCCGCACGACCGAGGCGCCGTTCGACGCCGACGCGGCCAAGGCCCGCGCCGCCGCGCTCGAGCGCCACCTGAAGCAGAGCCCGGGCGACGCCGCGGCGACCCGCGAGCTCGCGCACCTCTTCTGGCTGCACCTGCGCTCGCCGCACAAGGCCGCGCCGCTGCTCGACCGCCTGGCCGCCGAGGACGACCCGGTGGCCCAGGTGTCGCGCATGCTGATGGCCGACGCCCGCCTCGAGCTGGCGACCGTGCGGACCATGGCGCAGGCGCTGGTCCGCGGGGCCGCGCGTAAGGACGTCGCGGCGGTCGACCGCCCGACGATCGACGGCCTGGCCGAGCTCGCGGCCCGCTACATCGCCGAGAACCACGGCGAGCTGCCCGACGACGACAGCAACTTCCCCAAGTTCTTCGAGACGCTCGACCTCGACGCCTTGCCGGCCCAGGTCGGACACACGCTGCTCAGCCTGCGCGCGAGCATCGCCCGCCGCTACGACCAGCCGTACCTCGGCTACTACGACCGCCAGGGCTGCGTGCGCGCGTGGTCGGTGGGCCAGCTCGAGGGCACGCTGGCGGCGTTCGAGCTGCGGCGCGCGGCCGCCGATCCGAACGCGTTCACCGCGGACCCCGAGGCGCTGCTGACCCCGCTGTCGTGCGTGGTACGCGTGTGGAACCCGCTGCCGCGGGCCGGCATGCGGCGCATGCGGACGTTCGTCGACGTGCCGGGGGGCGCGCTGCGCCTGCAGATAGGCAGCCAGGAGCCGATCCGCGTGTACGTCGACGGCGCGCCGGTGTACCGCAACGACCTCAGCGAGCGCTGGCCGAGCGGCGAGACCACGCTCGAGCTGAAGGTCGCGCCCGGCACCCACCGCGTCGACGTCCACGCGGCGGTCCCGCGCGACAAGGTGTGGGTGATGCTCCGCGCGACCGACCTCGCGGGCAAGCCGCTGACCGCCGGCGCCGCCGAGAAGCCGCTGGCCGCGGCCTACACCGACAAGCCGCGGCAGCCGGCCAGCCCGTTCTTCCCCTACGACCGGGGCCCGCTGGCCGGGCCGGCGTACAAGCCGCTGCGCATGCTGCTGGCCGCGACCGACGCCATGGCCGACGGCGACACCGACAACGCCGAGGGCTTCACGCGCGCGCTGGTCCACGCCGGGCCGGCGTTCGCCGAGGGCTACCTGGTGGTCGCGGCGTTCGAGATCGGCGACCCGACGCGCGAGCGCGCGGCCTCGACGACGCGCCAGCGCTCGGCCATCGAGACCGGCCTCAGCCTCGACCCCGGCCTCACGCGCGCGCGCGTGAGGCTGCTCGAGCTGGGCCTCGAGCGCGGCGAGTCGGCCGAGGTCCTCGACGCCATCGAGGAGCTCGGCGACGAGGCCCTGCGCGACGTCTCGGGCGAGCTGCTGCGCTACGCGGCCTACACCGCCCGCGGCAACGAGCAGCTGGCCGACGCGGCCCTGACCCGGGCCGCGGCCATCCACCCCGACCACTGCGCCGTGCTGAAGGCCCAGCGCGGGGTGGCCCAGCGCCGCGGCGACGTGGCCCGCGAGGACGCCCTGACCGCCAAGGTCGAGCGCTGCCCGGGCACCACCGGCACGCGCGCCCGCCTGGCCGCGCGCCGCGGCAAGTTCGACGAGGCGCGCGCGCTGTTCCAGAAGCTGATCGAGCGCACGCCCGACGACGTCGAGGTGATGGCCGAGCTCGCCGACATCGCCATCGCCGAGGGCAAGCTCGACGAGGCCCTCGCGCTGCGCCGCAAGATCCTGGCCCTGAACCCCTACAACGCGCGCATGCTGCTCGGCATCGCCGACCTCCAGGCCCGCAAGGGCGACGTCGAGGCGGCGCGCGCCAGCGTCGAGGTCGCGCTGACCAGGGTCCCGCACAGCCTCGAGCTGGCCCAGATCGCCAGGGCCGTCGGCGTGCCCGACGACATGGCCCCGCTGCGCGTGGCCGGCATGCCGCTGATCGAGGCCTACCGCAAGCAGAACACCGAGTATGAGGGCGTGGCCGAGGTCCTCGTGCTCGACCGCAGCGCCACGCGCGTGTACCCCGACGGCAGCCAGCGCCACATCGTGCACACCATCGCCGAGCTGCGCTCGAAGGAGGCGATCGACCGCTACGGCGAGATCGAGCCGGCCGAGGGCTCGCAGGTGCTGACGCTGCACACCATCAAGCCCGACGGCCGCGTGTTCGAGCCCGAGTCGATCCCCGAGAAGGACGGCCTCAGCCTGCGCGGCCTGCAGATCGGCGACTTCGTCGAGTACGAGTACATGCTCGAGCGCCCGGCCATGGGCCTCCTGCCGGGCTACGTCGACCTGTCGACGTTCCGCTTCCAGTCGCAGGAGACCCCGTTCCACGTGTCGGAGATGATCGTCGCGGCGCCGCCGGAGCTGCCGCTGAAGGCCGAGCTGCGCGGCGGGGCCCCGGCGGCGGTCGTGACCAAAAAGGACGGCCTGGTGATCTCGCACTGGAGAGTGGAGCGCTCGCCTCGCCTCGGCGTCGAGCCGCAGATGCGCAACTCGCTGTACGAGGTCCCGAGCGTGCGCGTGTACACCGACGTCTCGGTCGACGCGTGGCTGGCCGCGCTCGGGCTGCGCCTCTACACCACGCCGCGCAGCAACCTCGAGCTGCGCCAGCTGACGCGCCGCCTGATCGCCGGCGAGAAGACGGCGCGCGGCAAGCTCGAGAAGCTGCACCGCTGGGTCGTCGAGAACGTCGAGGAGGTCGGCGAGATGCAGATCCCCGCGACGCTGACGCTGTCGGCCCGCAAGGGCGGCGGCATGATGCTGCTGAAGGCGATGCTGCGCGAGGCCGGCGTGCGCGCCGAGCTGTGGGTCGCGCGCGACAGCTACGGCCTCGACATCAAGCCCGGCGGCAACCCGCTGTACGAGAGCTTCGACTCGCCGTACCTCGCGGTGTGGACCGGCGAGGGCGCGGACCCGGTGATGGTGGTGACCGGCTCGAAGGTCGTGCCGATCGGCTTCCTGCTCCCCGGGCTCTCGCGCGCCCGCGCCATGCGCGTGCCGGTGGGGGAGGGCGATCCGCCGGGCGGTGAGGTCGAGTTCCCCGAGGCCCCGGCCGCCCTGGCCTCGCGGCGCAGCTACAAGTTCAACGTCGACCTGAAGCGCGACGGCACCGGCAGCGTGAAGGGCACGATCGACCTCCAGGGCATGGAGGCCGCCGCCTGGCGCGACGCCCTGCGCAACGTCGACCGCGACCGCGTCAACGAGGGCTTCGAACGCGCCGAGCTGGCGGTGCTGTTCCCCGGCGCGACCGTCGACCTCGAGGAGCTCGAGATCCACAACGAGAAGGACCTCGGCGTGCCGCTGCAGCTCGAGTTCAGCGGCACGATCCGCGGCATGATCGTCAACCAGGGCGGCGAGCTGCTCATGCGCGCGTCGGTGGTGCCGCTCAACGTCGGCCTCGGTTACACCTCGCTGCCGCAGCGCAAGACCGGCTACGTGATCCCCTACGCCCCACTGCTCGACGCCCACGTGACGATCAAGCTGGCCGGCGGTCGCTTCACCGGGCTGCCGAGCGCGGAGAAGATCACGACCCCGCACGGCACGTACACCCGCAGCGTCGAGTCGACCGCCGGCGCCGAGCAGATCACCGTGCACACCACCGCCACCCTGCAGACCGGCGTGTACGGCCCCGAGAAGTACCCGGGCCTCGCCGGCCTCACGCGCCAGGTCAAGGCCGCGGAGGATCAGATCATCCGCGCCAAATGAGCAGATTTAATTAATCGTTTTCCAACGAGCCTCTGCCTGCAGGTCGGAGCTGCGGCGTTGATGATGGATGCTCGCGCCAGACTGTAAGCGGAGCACGCGTCCGCGTCCGCGACGAAGGTCGAAGTCTCCACCCCGACGCGAAGATGGCCCGCAGGGCCGCTCGGCCGCAGGCCGACCCAGGCCGTGAAGCCAGCCTTCAGTGCACGCGGATGCGTTCGGCCGGGGTCCAGCTCAGCTCGAAGTGGCCGAGCATCACCGGCTCGTTGTGTCGCAGGCGCACGACCGCGTGGCTCGGGCCCTCGGTCTCGTGGCCCGGACGCACGCCGTTGGTGCTGGCGAGGTCGTAGACCAGCAGCGAGTTCGGGCCCTCCTCGGTGACGAGCGCGTGGACCCGCGAGAGGTTGCGGCCCGAGCCGGCCAGCGAACAGCGGTCGCTGTAACGGCCGATGAGCAGGCCGCGCTGCAGCTGCTCGCTGTCGACGTCGAGCTCGCGGGTCGACTCGCCGCCGCGCTGCGACTTCGCGGCCTTCAGCGAGCGCAGGCGCAGCACGCCGCGGGGCTGCGGCCTCGCGTCGACGTCGATCGGACGGTAGCCGCCGAGCTGGGCCACGCTGGGCTCGGCCATCGCCGAGATCGCCAGGCGGATCCCGCCGCCGTGGCGATCGATCCCGGTGAGCCGCTGGAACGCCTGATCTGTGGTGCCCTCGAGCAACGAGAGGCCTGGAGGGCCGCCGGGCAGCACGAACAGGCCGGTGTGGCCGAACGAGAGGGCCACGTGGCCGAGCGCCGAGAAGCCCGGCACGCGCTTGCCGTCGGCGAGCACGATGCCGGCGCGGCCGCCGAGGTCGTAGCCGCGGAGGCGCAGCTGGCCCTGGCCCGGCCAGGCCGTCAGCAGGATGTGGCGCAGGCTCACGCGGGTGTCGTGGGGGATGGCCAGCGAGCAGCGGTTGTGGCGCCCGAACACCAGCGCGTGCGGCAGGTTGTCGGGGCGGCGGATCGGGCGCTGCGCCACCGGGAAGCCGAGCTCGTTGGTCACCACGACCAGCGAGTCGCCCGGGGCCATGTTGCCGACCAGCGCGCCGAGGACCGCCTTGGCTCGCCCGAAGCAGTCGATGAGGTCGAGCGGGCGGGTCTCACCCCGGAGGTCGGGGTCGAAGTCTCGGTCGCTCTCCTCGTCGTCTTGGGCCAGCGCGTTGGCTGGACGGTCGAACGGGTCGGGCCTTTTGCCACTCACAGATCAGCAGGGTAAGCCAGTCCCGCCCGCGATGCTATGCAATTTCGTCCGTTTGGCGCCGGGGTTGGGGTCGGTCACGGCCATGGCGGGGGAGGGGCGGGTGACCCATGTCTCTTTGCGAAGGCTGGTCGGGTCCGACTGCGCCGACGCTGCGCCGGTCCGAGAACGCAGCGTTCGGCGAGCGGAGAACGGCCCGCAGGGGTGCGACCGGAGAGCCTTCCAAGTTGTCGCAGGCCCGAGCCCGGGCCGTTGACGACCCCTATGCTGCGTGGTAGAGGCTCGCCGCCTCGCGGTCCCGCCCCATGCCGACTCCCGCCTTCATCCTCGCCTCTTCGGCTCCGGTCGTCGACATCGATGGAACGATCTTCATCCAGGCCGGCATCTTCCTGCTGCTGATGGCGATCCTCCATCCGCTGCTGTTCCGTCCGTGGCTCGCCGCCCGCGAGCGCCGCGAAGGCGCCATCACCGGCACCCAGCAGGCCGCCGGCGAGCTCCGCACCGAGGCCGAGCGCATCGGCGCCGAGTACGAGGGGCGCATCGCCGATGTCCGCGGCCGGGCCGCGGCGATCCGCTCGGAGGCGGTCAAGGCCTCCGAGGCCGAGCGCGCCCGTCGCCTCGCCGACAGCCGCGCCGCCGCCAACACCGATCTGCAGGCCCTGCGCGATCGCCTGGCCGGCCAGGCCGAGGCCGCCCGGGCGACCCTGTCCGCCCGCGTCGACGAGCTCGCCGACGACATCGCCGCCAAGATCCTCGGGAGGACGCCATGACCTCCAATTCCATGCCCCGTTCGTTCCTCACCGCGCCGAACCTGCCTGGTCGAGCAATCACTGCGTTGACCGCGGCCTGGGTCGCACTCGCCACCGGCAGCGCGTTCGCCAGCCCGGCCGCGGGCCACGGCGAGGCGGCCCACGGCGCCGCCGCCGGGGCTCACGCGCCCGCCGCGGCCCACCACCACGACGGCATCACGCTGTTCAACTGGCCGAGCGCCGAGGACCCGCGCATCGGCCTCGCGTACCTCGTGATCAACTTCGTCGTCCTGGCGTTTTTGATCCACCGCCTGATCCTGCGCAAGCTCATCCAGGACAACACGACCCGCCACGACGAGATCAAGCGCCAGGTCGACGAGGCCGCAGCGGCCCTGCGCGAGGCCCAGACGGTGATCGCCGACTACAAGCAGCGCGTCGCCCGCATCGAGGCCGACTCCCAGCAGATCCTCGACGAGGCCCGCCAGGCCGCCGCCGCTGATCGCCAGCGCCTGCAGAGCGAGGCCGAGACCGAGGTCGAGCGCTTCAAGGCCGGAGCCCTCGCCGCGGCCCAGCGCGAGGTCGACACCCGCAAGGCCGAGCTCGAGAACGAGGTCGTCGACCGCGCGATCGCCCGGGCCACCGAGATCCTGCAGAGCCGCCTGACCGACAGCGATCACAGCCGCATGGTCGACGACTTCGCCGTCGACCTGGCCTCGCGGCCGACCGCCCGCTGACCCGCAGACCCGTCACGAACCCGCAGACCCGTCACCGCCGATCTCAAGGACGCCATGATCCCCGCCACGCTCGCCCGCCGCTACGCCCGCGCGCTCCTGCAGCTCGCCGAAACGCCGATGCAGCGCGAGATCTTCGGCCGCGACCTCGCCGCGTTCGTGCGCACAGCCACGGCCAGGGCCGAGGGCACCGATCTCCTGTCCGTCCTCGACTTCGCGGTGCACAAGCAGGCGGAGCGGCGCGCCGTGCTGACCGGCGTGCTCGGCCGTATGAGCCTCGACGCCACGGTCACGCGCTTCCTGACGCTGGTATTCGACCGCGGTCGCATCGGCGCGGCCCCGCGGATCGCCGAGGCCTACAACGAGATGGCCGACGCCCTCGCCGGCCGCATGAAGGCGACGATCACCTCGGCCAAGCCGCTGTTGCCCGACGCGGTCGCCAAACTGAAGGCCGCGCTCGAGCGATCGACCGGCAAGACCATCCTCGTCGAGACCAAGGTCGACCCGTCGCTGATCGGCGGCGTGGTCACCCAGCTCGGCACTTACAAATTCGACGGCAGCGTGAAGACGCAGCTCGAGCGCATGCGCACGGCCCTCCGGGCCTAGTTTTGGCCGCACGGCCGCAGTGAAGAGGCACCCATGGACATCAGAGCCGACGAGATCTCCCGGATCATCAAGGAGCAGATTCAGGGCTACGAGACCCGCGTCTCGGTCGAAGAGACCGGGACCGTCCTGACGGTCGGCGACGGCATCGCCCGCGTCTACGGCCTCGACAACGCGATGGCCGGCGAGCTGCTCGAGTTCCCCCACGACGTCAAGGGGATGGTGCTCAACCTCGAAGAGGGCAACGTCGGCGTCGCGCTCCTCGGCAACGACCACCTGATCAAGGAAGGCGACAACGTTCGCCGCACCAAGACGATCATGAGCGTGCCGGTCGGCGACGCGCTGATCGGCCGCGTGGTCAACGCGCTCGGCGTGCCGGTCGACGGCCAGGGCCCGCTGGCGGGCGCCGAGACCCGCGTGGTCGAGCTGAAGGCCCCCGGCATCATCGCCCGCAAGTCGGTGCACGAGCCCATGCAGACCGGCCTGAAGGCGATCGACTCGATGGTGCCGATCGGCCGCGGCCAGCGCGAGCTGATCATCGGCGACCGCCAGACCGGCAAGACGGCGGTCGCGGTCGACTGCATCATCAACCAAAAGGGGCAGAACATGATCTGCGTCTACGTGGCGATCGGGCAGAAGGCCTCGACCGTCGCCACGGTGGTCGATCGTCTGCGCCGCGAGGGCGCGATGGACTACACCATCGTCGTCGCCGCGAACTCCTCGGAGTCGGCGCCGCTGCAGTTCCTGGCCCCGTACACCGGCGTGTCGATGGGCGAGTTCTTCCGCGACAGCGGCCGCCACGCGCTGCTCGTGTACGACGACCTGTCGAAGCAGGCGGTGGCCTACCGCCAGCTCTCGCTGCTCCTGCGCCGCCCGCCGGGCCGCGAGGCCTACCCCGGCGACGTGTTCTACCTGCACAGCCGCCTGCTCGAGCGCGCGTGCAAGCTGTCCGACGCCGAAGGCGCCGGCTCGCTGACGGCCCTGCCGATCATCGAGACCCAGGCCGGCGACGTGTCGGCGTACATCCCGACCAACGTCATCTCGATCACCGACGGCCAGATCTTCCTCGAGAGCAACCTGTTCTTCAAGGGCATCCGCCCGGCCATCAACGTCGGCATCTCGGTGTCGCGCGTCGGCGGCTCGGCCCAGATCCCGGCGATGAAGCGCCACGCCGGCATGCTCCGCCTGTACCTCGCGCAGTACCGCGAGCTCGAGGCGTTCTCGCAGTTCGCCTCGGACCTCGACAAGTCGACGCGCGACACCCTGGCCCGCGGCCAGCGCCTCACCGAGCTGCTGAAGCAGACGCAGTACGCCCCGCTGCACGTGACCCTGCAGGTCGTCAGCATCTACGCCGGCACCAAGGGTCACCTCGACGACCTCGAGATCGCCGAGGTCGGCGGCTTCGAGCAGAAGCTGCACGCCTGGATGCGGGACCACCGCGCCGACCTGCTCGACAGCATCGCCCGCGCCGAGAAGAAGCCCGAGCTCGTCAAGATGGACGAGAACCTCGAGGCCTCGATCAAGGCGTTCAAAGACACCTACCTGAAGGACCCGTCGCGCAAGCAGGTCAAGGCTTGAAAGACTACTCATGGCCAACCTGAAGGAAATCCGCGGCCGCATCGCCACGGTCAAGAACACCCGCAAGATCACCTCGGCGATGAGCCGGATCGCCGCGGCGCGTCTGGTCAAGGCCCAGCAGGCGGCGATGGCCGCCCGCCCGTACGGCGAGCGCTTGGCCGAGGTCGTGCGCGCCCTGGTCAGCGGCATCGGCGAGGGCGATCATCAGGGCGTGCACCCGCTGCTCGCCCGGCGCACCGGCACCGGCCGCGTCGGCCTGGTGCTCATCACCGCCGACCGCGGCCTGGCGGGCGGCTTCAACGCCAACGCCAACCGCGCGGCCAACAACTTCCTTCGCAAGGAGCGCGGCGAGGGCCGCGAGGTCGTGATCGTGGCGGTCGGCAAGAAGGGCCGCTCGTTCCTCGGCGCCGGCAAGACCCAGGTCCATCGCTTCCACGAGGCCCCGACCCTGGGGAACTTCGTGCAGCGGGCCAAGGACATCGCCGCTGAGGCGATGGCGATGTTCCTTCCGCCCGGCGAGGAGAACCCGATCGCCGCCGCCGAGGGCGCGGCGCTGCCGCAGGTCGACGCGGTGTACCTCGTGTACAACTTCTTCAAGAGCGTGCTGACCCAGGAGGTCCGCACGGTCCAGCTGCTGCCGATGGTCAACCCCGAGCCCGCGGCCGACGGCTCGCAGAACGCCCCGGTCCCGCCTGTGTTCGAGCCCGACAGCGCCAGCCTGCTCGGCCACCTGCTGCCGATCGCGGTCGAGGCCCAAATTCAGCAGGCGCTCATCAACTCGATCGCCGGTGAGATCGCCGCCCGTCGCGCCGCGATGGACTCCGCCACCGACAACGCCTCCGCGCTCATTCGCGAGCTGACCCTCCACTACAACCGCGAGCGCCAGGCCGCGATCACCAAGGAGCTCCTTGAGATCATCGGCGGCGCCGAGGCCCTCAAGGGCTAGAGAATTTCCGTTTCGTTTCGGGCCCCCGCCGGGCCGTTCGAGGTCCCCATGTCCAACCTGCCGCCGCCGCCCACTTCCAAGCCCAGCTCCCTGTTCGGCAACTCCTCCTCGCTGCTCGGCAACCGCAGCAACGGGACGACCCCGCAGCGGGCCCCCGAGCCCGAGACGAGCGCGCAGCCCGGGGTCGGCAAGATCACCCAGGTCATCGGCCCGGTCGTCGACGTCGAGTTCAGCGGCAGCCTGCCCGAGGTCTACACCGCGCTGAAGGTCTCGAACCCGCGGATCAACGACACCGCCGACAACCTCACCCTCGAGGTCGCGCTCCACCTCGGCGAGCGCACCGTCCGCACCATCGCCATGGACACGACCGACGGCCTGGTCCGCGGCATGGACGTGCGCGACACCGGCAAGCCGATCATGATGCCGGTCGGCAAGCCCGTGCTCGGCCGCATCATGAACGTCGTCGGCGAGCCGGTCGACGAACAGGGCCCGATCGAGTCGACCGAGACGCGCGCCATCCACCGCGCCGCGCCCCAGTTCATCGACCAGAGCACCAAGGTCGAGGTCCTCGTCACCGGCATCAAGGTCATCGACCTGCTCGCGCCCTACCGTCGCGGCGGCAAGATCGGCCTGTTCGGCGGCGCCGGCGTCGGCAAGACCGTGCTCCTGCTCGAGCTCATCAACAACGTCGCCAAGAAGTTCGGCGGCTTCTCGGTGTTCGCGGGCGTCGGCGAGCGCACCCGCGAGGGCAACGACCTCTACTTCGAGATGCTCGAGGCGGGCGTCATCCAGGCCGACTGGGACCACCACACCCGCAAGGTCCACAAGGTCCGCACCGACGAGTCGAAGGTCGCGCTGGTCTACGGCCAGATGAACGAGCCGCCGGGCGCGCGCGCCCGCGTCGCCCTGTCCGGCCTGACCCAGGCCGAGTACTTCCGCGACGAGATGCGCCAGGACGTGATGCTGTTCGTCGACAACATCTTCCGCTTCACGCAGGCGGGCTCCGAGGTGTCGGCGCTGCTCGGTCGTATCCCCAGCGCGGTCGGCTACCAGCCGACCCTGGCCACCGAGATGGGCGCGCTGCAGGAGCGCATCACCACCACGACGAAGGGCTCGATCACCTCGGTGCAGGCGATCTACGTGCCCGCCGACGACCTCACCGACCCGGCGCCCGCCACCGCGTTCGCCCACCTCGACGCGACCACCGTGCTCTCACGCGCGCTGACGGAGATCGGCATCTACCCGGCCGTCGACCCGCTCGACTCGACCAGCACGATCCTCACCCCCGAGGTCGTCGGCAACGAGCACTACGCGGTCGCCCGCAAGGTCCAGCAGACCCTGCAGAAGTACAAGGACCTCCAGGACATCATCAAGATCCTCGGCATGGACGAACTCAGCGAGGAGGACAAGCTGACCGTCGCCCGCGCCCGCCGCGTGCAGCGCTTCATGAGCCAGCCGTTCGACGTCGCCAAGGCGTTCACCGGCAACGACGGCAAGCAGGTCGACCTCGCCGACACGATCCAGTCGTGCCGCGAGATCGTCGAGGGCAAGCACGACAACCTGCCCGAGGAGGCCTTCTACATGGTCGGCGGCATCAGCGAGGCGATCGAGAAGGCCAAGAAGATCGCGCAGGGCTAGTCCCCGCGCCCGCGCGACAGGAGGCACCCCATGGCACACACGTCGCTGAAGCTCGACATCCTCACCCCGCTCGGCGCCAAGCGCCGCGGGCTCGACGTCACCGGCGTCGAGATCCCCGGCCTCGAGGGCGAGCTCGGGGTGCTGCCCGACCACGTGCCGTTCGTGACGCCGATCGTCCCCGGCGTGGTCCGCTTCCGCGACGGCGAGGAGTCGGTGCGGATCGCCGTCGGCGCAGGCTTCCTCGAGGTCGGCGCGGACGGGCGCGTGGCCGTGCTGGTCGAGCGCGCCTTGTCCCCGGACGAGATCGACGTGGCCGCCGCCAAGCAGGCGCTGACCCGCGTCAACGCCGAGCTCGCGCATCAGCTCGGCTCGATCGACGCCGCCGAGCACCGCAAGCTGGTGAGCGAGCAAGGCTGGCTCGAGGCCCAGATCCGGACCGCCAGCTGAGAGCCGACGCGCGAGCTACCCTCGCCCTGGACGCCCGTGAACCGCGCCGGTTCGCGGGCGTTCGTGCTTTCACCGGAGGATGAACGAGCAGGGCGGGGGCTCACAGCATGCCGAGGCGCTCGGGCGAGCTCTCCGCGCCGAGGATGTCGCGGATCTTGGCCTGCAGCAGCTCGTCCTCGTACGGCTTCATCACGTAGCCGTGAGCCCCGTTGCGCAGGCCCCAGTAGCGGTCGCTCTCGCGGACCATCGTCGTCACGAACACGAACGCCGGGACCGCGTGGCTCGGGGTCCGGCGCACCCGGCGGAGCAGGGCGAGACCGCTGATGCCGTCGAGCAGGACCTCGGTGATCACCACCTCGGGGCGGTGCTGCTCGATCAGCGACAGCGCGGCGTGACCGTCGGCGGCGGTGTGCACGAGCAGGCGCCCGAGCTCCGGCGCGAGCGCGTGCACGAGGGCGACCACGCGAGCCCGCTCCCGGGTCTCGGGGTCGGCGACGAGCACGTGCCGCGGGCCGTGCGACTGGTTCACACCGCCACCGGCATCACCCGCTTGCGCACGAGGTTGGCCTTGGCGTGGCGGTAGAGCACGCGGGCCACCGCGAACGTGCCGGTCCGCGTCTTGCGGGCGATCTCCTTGACGCTGTTGCGGCCGTTGACGAGCTCGAGCACCGCGAGCTCGTCGCGCGGCAGGGCCTCGCGGCTGAGGCGGGCCACCTGCTCGTCGACGCGCAGGTACACATCCTCGACGTCGGGCATGTGCGGGCCCATCACCGTGGTCTCGTCGAGCCAGCGCAGGCCGTCGAGCAGCGCCTCCGAGACCAGCAGCTCGGTGCGGCCCTGGGCGGCCGCGGCCGCGGCCATGGGGTCGAGGTCGACGGTCGGCGAGAAGGTGAACGTGCCCTGCTTCCACGTCAGCAGATGCGAGGTGACGGCGCGCGCCTGGTCGACGACGATCTGGGCGAGGTCGGCCTGGCTGATGAACCCGGCCTCGAGCAGGCGGGTGCCGAGCGGGCGCTGCTCGGGGTCCTTGCCGACGATGAACGTCTCGAGCTGTTCGTCGCGCATGAACCCGCCCTCGACCACGAAGCGGCCGAGCTTCAGGTCCTCCTCGGTGCCCTTGATCTCGGCCAGGCGGATGCGGCCGGCGTCGAGGTGCAGCTTGCCCCACTTGTCGCGGTCCTCGACCTTCAGGACCCCGCGCACGCCCGAGTTGCCGAGCATCTCGAGCACAGCCTCGAGGCGGGCGGCCCCGAGCGCGCCGCGGATGGCGGGGCGATCCTTCGGCAGGGCGAGGTCGTCGTCGGCGCGGATTGCCCTGGAGAAGCTCTCGACCTCCGACTCACTGAACTCCTGGCCAGGAAAGTGCTCGACGAGGTGATGCTTCAGCCGCGTGATCGCGAGGTCGACGGTGATCGTGCTGGCCGGACCCGCGGAGCCGCCCTGATCCTCGAGGGCCTCGTGAACGACCTTGAGGAGCGCGGGCGTACTGAATGGCCGGCGCACCGTCGGCAGTCCCTCGGCCCCTGGGATCGGCGTCGGGTTGCTGCGGCTGACCAGCAAGATGCCCGGCAGCTGCGCGCCGCCGGGGATCTGGACCAGGGCCTTCAGCACCGCCGCCGAGGTGTTGGGATCGGCCGCCGCGTCGAGCAAGAGCGCCATCACGGCTCGATCCCCGGCCGGACCGTGTTTTTTACAGAGCTCGACCGCCTCGCTCAGCGTGTACGCATTGAACACCGAAAACCCCGCGAGACGCAGACCGGCGGTCGCCAGCCTCGCGGTGGTCGTATTCGGGTCGTAGTACAGGATGCCGGGGAGGGCGGCGCCGTTGCTCGCCGAGGCGCCGCCAGCCGAGGCCGAGGCGCCGCCAGCAGCGACGGAACCAGAAGTGGGCGCAGGGCCAGACACTGGGGGCTGGGAGGCCATGGATGCAGCAAAGGATACTCGGATTTGCCGGAGTCGTGGTAGCGTTTGGGCCAGACCATGGTCATGGGCGAGATCGAGCGACTGGATCCCCCGCGCCCGCTGGGCAGCATGAGCCTGCTCGCGGTGCTTGGAGAGGGGGGGATGGCCACGGTCTACCTGGCCTCGAGCGGCTCCGGCGCGTCGGCTCGGCTCGTCGCCGTCAAGCTGCTGCGACCGGGTCTGCCGGACCACGACTACCGCACGCGCTTCAAGGACGAGGCCAAGCTGGTGCTGCGCCTGCACCACCAGAACATCGTCGAGGTGCGTGAGGCCGGCGACCTCGACGAACAGCTGTTCATCGTCATGACGCTCGTCGAGGGCCGCGACCTCGCCGACATCTGGGACCGCTGCGCCGCGGTCGGCAAGGCGTTCCCGGTCCCCCTCGCAGTCCACATCATCCACGAGATCCTGCGAGGTTTGCACTACGCGCACACCTTCCCCGGACTCGGCCTCGTCCACCGCGACGTCTCGCCCTCGAACATCCTGATCGACTGGACCGGCGTGGTCCGCCTCGCCGACTTCGGGCTCGCGACCTCGGCGCTGAAGGGCAGCCTCACCGTGCCCGGCGTGGTGTTCGGCAAGGTCGGCTACATGTCGCCCGAGCAGGCCCGCCACGAGATCCTCGACGGCCGCGCCGACGTGTACGCCTGCGGCGCCGTGCTGTGGGAGCTGCTGACCGGTCGACCCCTGCGCGGCGGCGACGGCGTCGACACCGAGGACGTCTCGAACTTCAACGCGCCGCTGGCCAGCAGCTACAGCAGCCGCGTCGACAGCGAGCTCGACGCGATCGTCGGCAAGGCGCTGGCCCGCGATCGCGAGGACCGCTACCTCTCGGCCCACGACTTCATGGAGGCGCTCGGCGGCTGGCTGGCGAAGCGCGGCGTGACCGGCAACACCGGCACCGAGCAGGTCTCCGAGTTCATGGCGATGCTGTTCGGCGACGCGGCGGTGCGCGAGCGCGAGAACCGCGAGCAGATCCTCGCCGAGCTGTCGCACACCGCCCTGCCGTCGCCGTCGCGCGGCGAGGGGTCGAACAAGGACACGCTCGGCGACGAGGAAGAGTTCGAGCTCTCGCTGTCGGACGAGGACGACGAGGTGTCGGCGACCAGCCGCGCCAACATGAAGATCATCCCCCACGCCGAGCGCCCCGATCGCCTCGATCGCGGGGCCGGCGAGCGCAGCCCCGCCGCCGCCGCCGCGCCGAGGCGCCCGCGCAACAAGGACGACGCCGGCCCCGAGAACCCGCAGAACGACATCGAGCACATCGAGTCGGGCACCATCATCGCCGACCGCTACCGCGTGGTCAGCCGCATCGGCCGCGGCGGCATGGGCACGGTGTACCTCGGCGAGCACACGACCGTCGGTCGCCGCGTCGCCATCAAGGTCCTGACCCACCAGTGGAGCCGCAGCGAGCTGGTCGCCAAGCGCTTCCGGGCCGAGGCCCGCGCCGCCTCGGCCGCGGGTCACCCCAACATCATCGAGGTGTTCGACGCCGGGCAGCTGCCCGACGGTCGCCTCTACCTGGTGATGGAGTACCTCACCGGTCGCAATCTCTACGACGAGATCCAGGACCTCGGCACGCTGCCGGTCGGACGGGCCTGCCGCATCATCCGCGCGGTCGCCCGGGCCATCCGCGCCGCCCACGACGTCGGCATCATCCACCGCGACCTGAAGCCCGACAACGTGATGTTCGTGCCGCTCCCGGAGGGCGAGGGCGAGACGGTCAAGGTCCTCGACTTCGGCATCTCCGCCGGCGCTGAGCGGACCGAGGCCGAGGCCCGCCTCACCGTCCCCGGCCACGCGCTCGGCACCCCCGAGTACATGGCGCCCGAGCAGGCCAAGGGCAAGGACGCCACCGAGCTGTTCGACGTCTACGCGCTCGGCGTGATGCTCTACGAGGTGCTGGTCGGCGAGCCGCCGTTCGTCTCCAACAACCTCGTCGAGATCATGGCCCGCAAGTCGACCGAGAAGGCGCCGTCGCTCGGCGAGCGCCGCGGCGACCTGCCGAAGAACCTGGTCGCGCTGGTCGACGCCTGCCTCGAGATCGACCCCGGCGATCGCCCGCAGTCGGCCCGCGAGTTCCTGCAGAAGCTCGAGGAGTGCATCCGCGGCCTGCCCGCCGACGGCGACAACATGGGCGACTCGGAGGCCTCGATGATCGGCACGGCGATGCCGGCGCCGACGACGACCTCGGGGCCGCACCCCCGCAAGCAGCAGCCCTCGGGGCCGAAGGTCGGGCCCGCGGTGCCGCTGGTGCAGGAGGTCCGCCCGGTCACGCTGCCCTACGAGACCGGCCGCAAGCTCGGCATCGCCGGCATCGTCGTGGCCTGCGCCGTGCTGCTGTACATCGCCGTGGCCGGCGGCCCCGGCCCGGGCGATGACCCCAAGACGGCCAGCAACACCACAACCCAGCCGGTCGACGTCAACGAGCCCGACGTGAAGCCGCCGATCAAGAAGCAGCCCGACCCGATCAAGAAGCAGCCCGACCCGATCAAGACCGTCGTCGACCCGCCGACCACCGACAGCGCCGCCGACACGGCCAACGACTCCGCGGGCGAGACCGCCGGCGACACCGGCGACACCAAGCCGAAGAAGGTCGAGGTCATCAAGCCGAAGGCCGACTACAACAGCGATCAGTGCAAGGCCAACCGCGACAAGGTCGCCAAGGCCCGCGACGACGGCAAGTGGCACGACATGAACCGCCTGCTCAACGAGAAGGACTGCTGGAAGAAGCAGGAGCACGCCAAGCTGCGGACCAAGGCGTTCATGGAACTCGGCAAGTTCAGGGACTGCGCGCGCGCGGGCAGGGGCCTGACCGATCCCGATGTGGTCAAGATGGTCCGCCTGTGTGAGCGGCGCGCCGAGACCGGGTGACCGGCGGCGGTCCGCCGCGGGCGACTGCGCGCCCCCCGGATGATCCGAACCGGCGCAGGGGGCCGCGGGAGGCGGTGCGAGGGGTGGACTCGGCCGGGCAGGCGGGGCACAATGCGGCCCGGCCTGTGCGCGGCGGCGTCCGCGTCGAGTCCTGCACTCCAGCTTCCTCGCCCGGCCAAAGCCCGCGACCGTCCCTCCCCCCATGTTCGTCGCCAACACGCTCGCCCTCTCGCTCGTCTTCTCGCCCGTGACCGCGCTGACCCAGGCGCCCTTCGTCTCGGCGCCCGCGGCGGGGCCGTCGGCGAAGCCCGCGGAGCCGGCTGGCAAGCCGGCCGCGAAGTCGGCGGAGCCGGCCGCGGGGGGCAAGGCCGCCTGTCCGAAGCTCGACTACCGGGCCCGCGTGGAGGTCGACGCCGCCAAGCTCGGCCCCGACGGCCAGGGCATCGCGCCGCGCCTGCGCGTCAAGGCGGAGGAGGAGCTGAAGCGCAACGACATCATGGGCGCGGGCGACGGTCAGGACACCCCTGTGCTGTACGTCAAGCTGGAGCCGCTGCCCGGCGACGACGGCGGCTTCCACTACACCGTCGACATCAACCACGGCGAGCTGCGCCCGATCAAGGACGGCAGCTCGGTCGGCGAGTGCCCGCTGTGCACCGAGAGCGAGCTGCTCGAGAAGATCGTCGGGGCCACGCGAGCGCTGACCCCCAAGCTGCGGGCCTACGTCGCCGACTTCAACAACAAGCCGTGCGAGCCCACGGGGCCGGCGAGCTGCGAGAGCGACGCGAGCTGCAAGGACCCCGCGCTGCCGAAGTGCAGCAAGCAGCTGAAGCAGTGCGTGGCCGCCGACGAGTGCGCCACCGACGCCGACTGCGGCGGCAACAGCAACGGTCCGGCCTGCCATCCGGTCATCAAGAAGTGCGTGCCGCGCAAGGACATCCCGACGACGACGGCCCCGAGCAACGCCGGGCGAGGCATGATGATCGGCGGGGGCATCCTGGTCGCGGCGGGGCTCGGCGGGGTGATCACGGGCGCGGTCTTCATCGGCAAGAACACCTCGCAGCCCGACGCCATGAACGGCGCGGAGCTCTTGAACTGGCGCACGCCCGGGATCGGCGTGCTCGTCACCGGCATCGCGCTCGCGGCGGTCGGCGGCGCGTTGCTCGGGCTCGGCGCCAAGAAGCGACGCACCCAGGTCGCCCCGGTGGCTGGCGCCGGCGTTTACGGTCTATCCTGGTCCGGCCGCTTCTGACCTGATTAATTGACTCCCACCGCCCGCGGCCCGCGGGCCCGGAGAACCCATGAAAAACTCTGGCTTTCGGTTCGCGCCCCGTTCTTTATTCACCGTCGTCGCGGCCGCCGGGGTAGGCATGCTGCTCGGCTGCCCGTTCACCAACGAGTCGCACTGCTCGCTCAACGCCGGGGCGTGCGGCGAGGGCCTGATGTGCAGCATGTGTGCGGCCGACAACAACGGCTGCGTCGCGCCCGACGTGATCGAGACCGCGTGCCTGTTCGGCGGCTCGACCACCGGGACCAGCGAGACGGTGACGTCGACCACCGCCCCGACGACGGCGGGCCCGAGCGACACGTCGACCACGACGTCGAGCCCGACGTTCCCGACGTCGAGCGAGCCGACGACCATGGACGTCACGCTCACCGTCACCTCGGACGACACCGGCACGTCGACCACGACGTCGACCACCGATCCGATGACCGACTCGACGAACACCACCGAGATGCGGGGCTGCGACCCCGAATTCGGCAACGACCAGTGCGCCCAGCCGACGCCCTACTGCGTCGAGACCGAGTGCGTGTCGTGCACGCAGGTCCCCTGCGCCCAGGTCGACCCCGAGAAGCCGGCCTGCGTCGAGGAGACCGGCCAGTGCGTGCAGTGCGTCGACAACGGCGACTGCAGCGAGTCGGCGCCGTACTGCGACCCCGACTCCGCCACCTGCAAGAAGTGCTCGATGCACGAGCACTGCAGCGAGGAGGCGGGCGGCCCGGGCACCGCCTGCAACCTCGACGACGGCGTGTGCTTCCCGGCCGACAACGTCGTGTGGGTCGACAACACCACCGGCGCCCCGGTGCTGTGCAACAACAACAACCCGGGCACCGAAGAGGAGCCGCTGTGCCTGCTCAGCTACGCGTTCGCGCGGGCGATGCCGGGCAAGCCGCTGACGATCAAGGTGCGCCCGGGCGTCGGCCTGCAGTCGGAGTTCAACGCCGTGACCACGGCGTCCGACGTGGCGCTCATCGGCATCGGCAGCGACAACGTGCTGCTCACCCGCAACGGCCCCGAGTCCGCGCTGTACGCCTCCGGAGGCGCGCGGGTCTACGTGCACAAGATCAGCATGTACAACCCGATCATGCCGATCAACACCAACGTCATGATCGACTGCAAGGCGGCCACGGTGTGGCTCGACGAGGTGCGGGTCTACAACTCCAAGGTCGGCATCCGCGCCGACAATTGCGTCAATCACTACCGCCGCGTGGTGATCTACGACACCGTCACCGGCGCGGTGACCCTGACCAACCAGGCCAAGCTGTTCATGGAGAACAGCTTCATCACCCGCAACGGCACGATCCACGGGCTCAACGTGACCAACGGGTCGAGCGCCGACATCCTCTACTCGACCCTGGCGCTCAACAGCGGCACCGTCGCGCCGATCACGTGCACCAATGCCTCGAACACCGTGGGCATCCGCAACTCCTTCATCGCCTACGCCGGCGACAAGGCCACCACGTGCACGTTGAAGGAGGACCTCAACAACTTCACCGGCAAGTACGCCACCATCCAGGCGCTGATCTCCGACATGGTCGCGGCCTCCATCCAGCAGGGCGTGATCCGGGCGCAGACGGGCGGCAAGCTGAAGGACGTGGCCGAGTGGAAGGACGGAGACCCGCGCGAGGACTTCGACAGCCCGAACAAGCGCCCCGCCGGTGAGATGAACAAGGACTATGCAGGTGCAGACGTCCCGTAGCTCGCCGCAACGAGACGATTTCTGATAGCGTGTTCAGTGTGGGCCGCGCGGCTCCTGGCTGCGGGCGTCGACTCCAGGTGACGCAGCCCCATCTGTAGGATCGGGTGGGTCATCGTTGGTCATGCAAGCGGTGTAAGCCGGCAAACAAAAAGTACAGCTACGATACCTGTTGCGGCGAATCGCGCCCCTCGGGATACTGGGTTCGTGATTCGTCCCACACGCCCTCGTCTCTCAGCTTGCGCCGCTGTCGTGCTCGGGGTTGGACTGATGGCCTGTGAGCAGAGTTCGCCGCCGATCGACGACGGGGAGAGCAGCGACACGGGGCCGGGGTCGTCGTCGACGACGGGCACGGAACCGTGTCCCGTCGGCATGAACGGCTGTCCCTGCACCGGGGGCGGGGCGTGCGATCCGGGGCTCGTGTGCAACGAGTCGCTCGTGTGCGAGCAGGGGGCGGCGGACGCGAGCGCGAGCACCAGCGGCGAGACGACGGCCAGCGCCAGCGGCGAGACCGGCACCAGCGAGGGCGAGACCAGCGGCGAGGAGACGACGGTCGCGCCGCCCGAGTGCGTCGACGAAGGCACGCTCGAGGAGAACAAGGACTGCAAGCAGGCCGACAGGACCCGCCCGTTCTGCGAGGACGGGGCCTGCGTGGCCTGCAAGTCCGACAAGCAGTGCGCCGACGCGACCACCACGCTGCGCCCGATCTGCCAGATGGACGGCGAGAACGCGGGCGCCTGCGTCGAGTGCAACGCGACTAACGCGATCGAGGCCGGCCAGTGCGACGAGGAGCGCCCGCACTGCAACCTCGACCTCGACAAGTACACCTGCGAGGGCTGCCTCGAGCACAGCGAGTGCCCGGGCACCGCCTGCGACGTCAAGCAGCGCAAGTGCTTCCCGCAGGACCGCGTGCTCTACGTGCGCTACGGACCGGCGCCGAACCAGCCGTGCACCTTCGACGTCAACACCGGCGGCGGCCCCGGCAACCCCTACTGCGACATGGCCACGGCGATCGCCTCGGCGCAGATCGCCGGCAAGACCAGCGGCTGGACGTTCGTGATCATGTCGAGCAAGGCGAACATCGACCAGTCGCCGTTCTCGATGTCCGGCGGCGGCGACACCCAGCTCGCCTACGCGATGGTCCACGAGCCCGGGACGTTGTTCGACACGCACACCACGTTCCTCGGGTTCGGCCCGGTGGTCACGGTCAACAGCGGCGTCCGCCTGTACATGGTCGACTTCACCGTGCGGGTCGAGAACATGGCCTGGGTCGACGGCCACTTCGGCATCAGCTGCAACGAGGACGCCGAGATCTGGCTCGACGACTCGCGCGTGCTGTACTCGCGCGGGCCCGGCATCCGCGCCAACGGCTGCGACATCCACCTGCGCCGCTCCTCGATCGCCTTCGGCCGCAGCGAGGGCATCGAGATCAACGGCGGCAGCCTGCAGATGCTCAACAGCTTCATCGACGAGAACGGCAGCAACGAGGAATTCGGCGGCGGCGGCATCCGCATGTCGGGCGGGGCTGTGGCCGAGGTCGTGTACAGCACGCTGGCCAACAACGTGAACACGATGCTGACCGGCGAGGGCGACACCGTGCACTGCGACGGCCCGGTCACCCTCGACATCCGCAACTCGATCTTCGCCCACGGCCCCAACACCGGCAACAACAGCATCGTGTGCGCCGAGGGCCAGATCAGCGTCAGCAACTCGGTGGTCGACGGCGACTTCGGCAACGAGGGCAACAACCACAAGCTGGCCGCCGAGACCATCCTGATGTCGCTGTTCCCCAGCTCGAACGACGGCACCTACCGCATCCCCAACATCATGGCCGCCGAGGAGTTCCGCGACCGTGCGGTGTGGCGCTACGGCGACCCGCGCCAGGACTTCGAGCGCCAGGATCGCAACGCCTTCGACGGCATGGCCGACTTCGCCGGCGCCGACTACTTCCCCGAGGACTAGGGGCTAGCGACCGCATCCGCGTCGCGCTCGCGGGCCGCGCGCCCCGGTTCGTCCGTGGCGCGATACGACGCCTCGCGCGCGTTCGTCGGCGGCGGGCGGCGCGGCGACGCGTCCGGCTCGCGCGGCGCGGGCGCTCGTGCGTCACGCGCCGGCGAGGCGCGCGGCGCCCGGGCGGGTGACGGCGGCGCGCGTCGCCGTATGACGTCGCGTAACAATGGTGCACTTGTGCACACTTCTTTCGATGGAGACAACGGGCGGTTGGTGCGCGGAACGCTGCATTGATTGTTGCGATGGCCCTCTGGAATACTGCCCGGCGTGACGCGAATTCCCCGGTATTTCTGCAGTCTCGGGTTCGGCGTGGGGGTGGCGGTCGCGGGTGCGTGCAATCCGGGACCGGGCCAGGACTCGTCGGCGACCCCGGCCGAGACCGGCGACTGCATGGGCGGCGAGAACTGCTTCTGCATGGACGACAGCGACTGCGGCCCGGGTCTCGTGTGCGCCTCGCGCCTGTGCACGCCCGCGAGCGAGGGGACGACGTCGACGTCGAGCACGACGGAAGGAGAGTCCTCGACGGGCACCACCAGCGAACCGGGGACCACCTTCGGTCCCACTGGGGACTCGACGGGCCAGTCGGAGACGGCCGGGACCGAGTGCGACCCGGCCCAGGGCGTGGCCAACGCCATGTGCGACGACCCGCAGAAGCCGTACTGCGAGCCGGGCGGCACCTGCGTCGACTGCACGGGCATCGCCAGCTGCAGCGACATCTCCGACGTGGCGCCGGTGTGCGACGAGGCCAGCGGGAAGTGCGTGGTGTGCACGGCCGAGGACACCAGCGCGTGCGAGGGCAACACCCCGGTGTGCGGCTCGCTGAACACCTGCGTGGCCTGCACGGCCCACAGCGAGTGCGACAGCGGGGCCTGCAACTTCGCCACCGGCGCGTGCTTCGCGTCGATCCTGTACGTCGACCAGGGGGCGACCTGCGCCGCCGGGACCGGCAGCATGGAGCTGCCGCTGTGCGAGATCCAGCAGGCGGTCGACAAGGTCCAGAACCAGCCGCTGGTCGTGCGCGTGCGGACCAGCCAGACGCCGTACAAGAACCAGGTCCAGGTCGCCTCGGGCAAGACGGTGGCGATCGTCCGCGACGGCAACACCGGGACTGTCACGCTGGCGGTGCCCAACCTCGACGCTGTGGTCGTCAACAACGGGGCCCTGGCGTTCCTCGAGAACATCACCATCACCGGCGGCGCGGCGATCCCCGCGCTCCGCTGCACCAACCTCGCCAAGGTCTGGCTCGACCAGGTGACGATCGAGAAGCGCGACGGCTACGCCATCCAGGGCGACGAGTGCGACGTGATCCTGCGCCGCTCGAAGCTCTACGAGAACAAAGCCGGCGGGCTGCGCCTCAGCGGCGGCGAGACCCGCATCGAGAACTCGTACATCGTGCAGAACGGCAACTCGTTCGGTTCGATCTCCGCGGTCCACGTCGGCTCGAGCGCGGCGGTCGACATCGTCTACTCGACGATCGCCGACAACGACGCGATGGGCGGGGTGGGGGAGTCGCTGCACTGCCAGACCCCGGGGCCCGTGAGCCTGCGCAACTCGATCCTGTTCGGCAAGGCGGCGAACACCTCGGTCATTTGTCCGACGGCCACCGCCAAGGACAGCGTGGTCGACGCGATGTCGCTGACCGGCACCAACGTGCAGTACGAGACCATGCTGGTGCCGTCGTGGTTCAACAACCCGGCCATGGGGGACTTCTCGATCAAGCCGGGCATGCCGTTCCAGGACGTGGCCACCTGGCGGGTCGGCGATCCGTCGGTCGACTACGACGGCGACACGCGGATCACCGCGGATGGCACGATGGATTACTCCGGCGCCGACCGTCCCAATTGACGACGTGCCGCGGCGTAGGATCTGCCTGAGGCGGGCTGCTCCGGCCGCTGCGAGCGCCTCGCAGGGGTACCGCCGATGTCGCCGCGGAGGCGACGAGTGTGATGAAGGAAATTGCTGTGGCGGGTCATGTAGAGCGGGCGATCGGGGCCGGTATTTGCGCGCTCGCGCGCACTCGATCACGCACGCCTGCGTTGTCATGGCGCGGAGCTTCGGGCAATACTGGGCCCACCATGGCCTCCTCCTCCTGGTTCGCCTTCCTGCTGTTCGGCGCCGGTGCGCTGCTCGGTGCGGCGTGCACCGGGCCGTTGCCGGGCGACGAGGGCACCGCGAGCGAGAGCGGGGGTGAGACCGGCTGCCCGATCGGCAGCCTCAATTGCCTGTGCACCGATGGCAACGCCTGCGACGAGGGCCTGGTCTGCGCCTCGAACCGCTGCGTGCCCGACGAGACGGCGACCGGCGAGACCGGGTCGAGCTCGACCGGCGTCGATCCGACGACCTCGAGCGACGTCGGCGAGACCACGGCGGCCAGCGAGTGCGACCCCGGCGGCGGCGGCTCGGTCGATCCGGCGTGCCCCTCGGGCCAGCCGTACTGCCTCGCCGGCGAGTGCGTCGACTGCTCGGGCATCGAGTGCGCCGCGGTCTCGCCGGGCGAGCCGGTGTGCAACCAGAACTCCGGCCTCTGCGACGTCTGCGCCTGCGACGACGCCAACCCGGTCTGCGACCCCGAGGCCCACACGTGCGGCAAGTGCACCGCGCACGACCAGTGCTCGGGCAGCGCGTGCGACCTGTGGACGGGGGCCTGCATGCCGGTGGCCGCGGCCCTGTGGGTCGACATGGCCGGCGCCTGCGACGACGCCGCGGCGGGCACGCCGGACGCCCCGCTGTGCACGCTCGGCGCGGCCTTCACGCGCGTCCAGGCGGCGCCGGGCGAGGGCCACGCGATCCGCGTGCGCGCGGGCGCCTACGAGATCGACGCGTCGCTGGCGATCCCCGAGGACGGGCTCGTCGCGGTCGTCCACGCGACCGGCGGCGACGACGATCCGCCGGTCACGCTGGCGGCCGTGGCCGGCTCGCGGGCGTTCGAGGTGGCGACCGGCGGCGCCCTGCTGCTCGACGGGATCGGCGTGACCAGCGGCGGCAGCGACGCGCTGTCGTGCAGCGCGGGCAAGCTCTGGCTCGATCGTCTCAGCGTCTCCGGGGTCACCGGCCACGGCATCGCCACTGTCGACTGCGATGTGAAGCTGCGGCGCAGCGTCCTGACCGGCAACACGCTGTCGGGGGCCTACGTGTCGAGCGGGGCGATCCACATCGAGAACTCGTACATCTCGTCGAACGGCAACACCGGCGACGGCGCGGGCGGGGTCTACCTGACCAGCGGCGCCGCGCTCGAGGCGGTCTACACCTCGTTCATCGACAACCTCGCGGTCGCGGGCAGCCCTTTCTCGGTGGCCTGCAACGAAGACGGCGACCCGGCGATCGAGTCGGTGTTCGTGCGCAACTCGGTGGCGATCAACAAGGGCAACAGCACCCTGTGCGACGGCTCGACCATCCAGCGGACCGGCTGGACGGCGAAGGACGGGATGCCGGGCATGGACAACATCAGCATCACGTTCCCCGAGATGCCGATGTACCTGACGCCCGATCCCCAGCTCCCCGGGGTCTATCGCGCGATCGAGGGCACCGCCCTCGATCAGCTGGCGACCTGGGAGGCGGGCGACCCAGAGATCGACTTCGACGGCGACCCGCGGCCGAGCGGCGAGAATTCTCCCGACTTCGCCGGGGCCGATCGCGTGTCGGACTGACGGCCCTGCGGACGGGCCGGCGTCGCGGCGGTCGGGGTCGGGCGTCCCCACGCGAGACGCGATCGCGTGCGTGCAGTTGCGTGCTCGACGGCGCGGCGGGGTCGGACCTCCGCGGACGAAAGGCCGCGAAGATAATTTTCCGACCAGTCCTCGGGGCCAGGTTTGCCGGTGCACGTCCGGAAAACGGCCGTTCGCGCCGCGCGGTGGACAAGGTTGGCGATGCAGGGAATACTGCGCGGGCGTAAAGATCGTCTAGGAACCTGAAACCATGAAGAACTTCCGGTCCGCATTCATCGCCTCCTCGTTCCTGCTCGCCGCCTGCCCGCCGCCCGGCGGCAACACCACGGAGGGCACCACGGACAGCGAGTCCGAGGGCGAGAGCTCGAGCTCGAGCGGCGACAGCTCGCTCACCCAGAGCAGCACGCCGTCCAACCCGACCGAGGGGACCGAAGAGACCTCGAACACGACCATGGGCGTGTCGGAGAGCGAGTCGCAGGGGACCGACACGACCGCGACGATGCCGTCGACCGACACCTCGAGCACCGGCCCCGGTCCGGTCTGCACCGCCGACACCGCGGACGACGCGTGCGACGCGGCCACCCCGTTCTGCGTCGACGACGCGTGTGTCAACTGCGCGGGCACGCCGGACGGCGACGCGGCCTGCGGCGAGATCGGCGACGCGCCATACTGCCTCGAAGGCGAGTGCGTGAAGTGCACCGACAGCAGCCAGTGCGACGGCAGCGCCCCGGTGTGCGACCCGGCGTCCCACGAGTGCGTGGGCTGCGGCAAGCACGCCGACTGCCCGGCGAGCTCGTGCAACTTCGAGACCGGCGCTTGCAACCCGACCGACTACACGGTGTGGGTCGACAAGCTGGCGGCCGACTGCGCCTCCGCCGACGGCACCATGTCGCTGCCGTACTGCTCGGTGACCGAGGCGATCACCAACAAGGTCGCGACCGACCTCGCGCCGGTGTGGACGGTCAAGATCCGGGCCAACAACTACATCGAGACCCCGCTGGTCCTGCCGGACGGCGTGCAGGTCACGATGAGCGGCTGGGACGGCGTGCCGAAGCTGCGGGCGACCGACGACTCGGGCGAGACCCTGAAGATCGGCGCGGGCTCGAAGGTGTACCTCGACCGCCTGTCGTTCAACAGCAACGACGCGTTCCCGGGCGTGACCTGCGGCGGCGGCATGGTCCGCGGCGACGACGTGCGCTTCGCCGGCAACAAGCAGCAGGGCTACAACTCGACCGAGTGCACCTCGGAGTTCCACCGCAGCGTGTTCTTCGACAACGACGGCGGCGGCGTGGCCTCGTACGGCGGGACGACCACGATCGTCAACAGCTACATCAGCGGCAACGGCACCCAGAACTTCGGCGAGTTCGGCGGCATCCGCAGCGCGCAGATGAACCAGCTCACGCTCCTGTACTCGACGGTGATCAACAACCTCAGCATGTCGGGCCCGCGCTCGCTGCACTGCACCGACGACAGCACGGCCGACATCCGCAACTCGGTCATCATCGCGTTCGCCCTGCCGTCGGTCGACTGCCTGACGGGGACGTTCAACAACTCGGTGCTCGACGAGGGCGCGATGGACGGCGACACCAACATGTCGGCGACCTTCCAGGACATCGCGGTGTTCTTCGACGCGCCGACCCAGGGCATCTACAAGGTCAAGTCCGACGCGGCGATCAAGGACTTCGCGGTGTGGAAGAACGGCGACCCCGACCACGACTTCGACCTCGAGCCGCGCCCGAACATGGACGGCGCGAGCGACTGGCCGGGCGCCGACGTCCCGTCGCCGTGACGCGGGCCTGACGCCGCACCGGCGCCGGCGCGATGCAGCCATCGCACCGGCGCCGTCGCTCGTCGGTGCCGGCGCCGCGTGTATGCGCACGTTGGCGGCGGTCGGCGCGTGGGGTATATCGGCCGGTGGATGGACCGGTCGGGGCACCTCCTCGAGCAGCGCTACCGCCTGAGCCAGCCGCTCGGCGAGGGCGGGATGGCGGCGGTGTACCTGGCCGAGGACACCAAGCTCGGCAAGGCGGTCGCGGTCAAGGTGCTGCACGGCGAGTACGTGGGCAACCCCAAGGCGGTGCAGCGCTTCCTGCAGGAGGCGCGGGCCATCTCCGCGGTCGACCACCCCAACGTGGTCGACGTGACCGACTTCGGGGCGACCGGCGACGGCGGGGTGTTCCTGGTGATGGAGCTGCTGCAGGGCGAGGACCTGAAGGCGCTGCTGAGGCGCGAGGGTCCGCTGCCGTGGTCGCGGCTGGGTCCGATGGTCATGCAGATCTGCGCGGGGCTGGCGGCGACGCACGCGCGGGGGATCATCCACCGCGACATCAAGCCGTCGAACTGCTTCCGCGTGCGCGGGGGGGGCAACCGCGACTTTATCAAGGTGCTCGACTTCGGCATCGCCAAGGTGCTCGCGGGGCCCGACGGCATCCGCTCGACCACCGGGGCGCTGCTCGGCACGCCGGAGTACATGGCGCCGGAGCTGCCGCAGGGGCTCGCGGCCGACGAGCGCGCCGACGTGTACGCGGTCGGCGTGCTCATGTACAAGCTGCTGACCGGCACGGCGCCGTTCGTCGACGAGGGCTACGTCGCCATCCTGACCCAGCACATGTACGAGCCGGTCGAGCCGCCGCGGCGGCGAGCGCCGGAGCGGGACATCCCGGCGGCGGTCGAGGCGGTGATCCTGAGGGCGCTGGAGAAGGACCGCGGCGCGCGCTACCCGGGCATGCGGGCGCTGGCCGAGGCGGTGGCGGCGACGCTGCCGGGGGCGCCGTCGATCGACCGCTGGCTGTCGGAGGTGACGACGCGCGACGAGGAGGCGACGACCCGGCGCGAGCAGGTCGACGCGCTGGCGCCGGCGCCGACGGAGGTCGCGGCGGCCGCGTCCGCGCCGGCGAGCGAGGTGCCGAGCGAGGTGCTGCCGTTCGCCGACACCCGGCGGGTCGAGCCGCGGCGCCGGGGCTGGCCGCTCGGCACGATCGCGCTGGCGATCGGGGCGACGCTGGTGGCCGCGCTGGTCATGCGGGCGTTCGTGCCGGCGCGGCCGTTCGACGTGGTGGCCGCGCAGGCGCAGGTGCAGGGCATCGTGCCCGAGCTGCGGGCCTGCGGCGCGCCGATCCGCCTGTGGGTCGACGTCGGACCGAGCGGCGAGGTGACGCGCGTCGACGCGGCCCGCGAGGTGCGCAAGACGGCCGACCCGGCGGTGCTCGAGTGCCTGCGCGAGCGCCTCGGACGCGAGCGCTTCGCCCCCAGCGACCGCGGCAGCCCGTTCCGCGTCGACTACGAGTGAGCGCGCGTCACGGGCCCACGGCGGGGCTCACGGCGGCTCGAGGCGGCGCCTCGGGACCTGGATGCCGAGCTCGGACAGCATCGCCTTCATGCGGATGTTGGCGTCCTCGAGCGCCTGCATGTCGGCGTCGCTGCGCGGGTCGAGGGTGGCGGACAGGGCGGAGAAGGCGTCGTTGACGTTGCGGTACAGCTGATCGCGGCGGGCGCGGGGCAGGCGCTCGTGGCGGTCGGCGAGGCCCTCCATCGACTCCATGAGCGCGTCGAAGCTGGCCTCGGCCTCGCGGCGGGCCACGCTCTGGGCCCTGCGCTCGCTCTCGGGGGCGCGGGGCGGGTCGAGCGCGACCTGCAGGGCGTCGGCGAGGCTGGCGTGGCCGCGATCGGTCGGTACGGGCGCGACGACCGGCGTGGCCTCGGCGGGCGGGGGCGCGGCCGGGGGCGGCTGCAGGCTGGTGTAGGCCCACACGGCGGCGGCCGCGGCGACGACGGCGAGGATGGGGAGGGCGGGCTTCACGGGTCGCAGAGGTCGGGCAGGAGTTCGAACTCGGCGAGCAGCTCCTCGTAGCTGTCGATGCGCCGGCCGCCGTAGGTCGCGTCGGTGTACTGGAAGAACACGCGGTGATCTGGCGGATCGATCATCGCGTTGTCGAAGGCGAGCGCGTCGCTGTCCTTGTTGCCGAACACCCACGCGGGCACCAGGCCCTTCTGGCGCAGCTGGGCGAACTCCCCGCTCTTGTAGAGCGCGGCCGAGTCGCCCATCGCGCCCTCGTAGATCAGGGTGGTGTGCATGATGCCGCGGGGGAACCCGCGGGTGGCCAGGAACTCGCGCGTGCGGCGGTCGAGCCACTCGGGGCGGGCGGTGATGTAGCCGGGGCGGTAGCCCTTGCTGGCGAGCAGCGACAGGGCCTCGGCGGCGAACGGGTTGGCGTCGGGCAGGGTGTCGTTGAGGAAGTCCCAGGCCTCCTCGTTCTCGGAGGTCGTCAGCGTGCCGTCGACGTCGCTGATGAAGAACGGGGCGCCCGCGGGCACGACGTCGATCAGCAGCTCGGCAGATTCCCACTCGCTGTCCTCGATCATGTAGACGCGGTGGCGGCCGAGCGCGAGCGCCTGGTCGGCGGGGATCTCGAAGTACACGCGGCCGCCCGAGTCCTCGACGCCCTCGACGATCGGGTGGTCGCCGTCGTCGGTGGTGACGGTGGTGCCGAGCTCCACCCACTCGCCGGCGCAGTCGCGGTCGAGGAACACGTGCACGGTGCCGCCGACGATGTCCTTGTCGGCGGGGAAGCCCCACTTGGTGAACTTGCCGAGCACCCACTGCGGCTCGCCGTCGACGTAGAACATGTCGCGGCCGCGCGAGTAGCCGCTCGACTCGGGCTCCTGCCCGGGCAGCGTCGGCGGCGGGGCGTCGCAGGCGGGGACGGGCTCGCAGAAGGCCCCGGGCGTCGGCTCGCCGGTGGGGTCGCCGGTGGTCGGCTCGCTCGTGGTCGCGTCGGTGGTCGCGGGCTCGCCGGTGGACGCGGGCGCGCTCGTCGGCGCGTCGGCGGTGGCCGAGGCGTCGCCGCTGCCGTCGGTCGGCGCGTCGGTGGTCGGCGCGTCGGCGGTGGTGCCGACGTCGGTGCTGATGCTCGCGGCCTCGGTCTGGTTGGTCGCGGACGAACCGATCGGCTCGGCGCCGCAGGCCGCGAGCATGAGGCAGGCGAGGGACGCTTGAGCGCGCATGATCGCGCGAGGTTACCGCAGTTCTCGCCGCGCCGCCACGGCCGCGAGGAACGCGGCGAACACCGCGTCGCCGGGGGCGCGCCGGGCGGCGTGGGGGCTGCGGCCGTGCAGCCACTCGGGGTGCCACTGGATGCCGACGAGGAAGTGCTCGTCGTCGACGCGCTCGAGCGCCTCGACGAGGCCGTCGGCGCTCCAGGCGGAGGCGGTGAGGCCCGGCGCGAGCGCGCGGACGGCCTGGTGGTGCACGCTGTTGACGAGGTGCTCGCCAGCGCCGTGCACGCCGGCCAGCCACGTGTCCTCGACGATGCGCACCGGGTGTTCGTTGTCGTCGTAGCGCTCCCAGTCGCGGTGCACGCCGGCGCCGTCGACCTGGGCGCCGATGTCCTGGTAGAGGCTGCCGCCGAGGGCCGCGTTCAGGATCTGGTGGCCGCGGCACACGCCGAGCACGGGCAGCTCGCGAGCGACGGCGGCCGAGATGAGCGCGCGCTCGTAGGCGTCGCGCTCGGGGTCGCCGGCCCAGCGCGGGTCGAGCGGGTCCTCGCCGTAGGTCTGCGGGCTCACGTCGCTGCCGCCGCTGAGCACGAGGGCGTCGAGGTCGTCGACGAGGGCCGCGAGCAGCCGGGGATCGGGGAGGTCGGGCAGGAGGTAGGGCAGGCCGCCGGCGCGGGCGACCGCGGCGCTGAGGTGGGCCTCGCCGTAGGCCAGCGGCTTGCCTTTGAAGAGCGCTCGCTCGGGGTCGGGCGGGAGGAGGCCGCAGGAGATGCCGATGCGCAGGGGCATGGCGTGTAGTCTCGCTCAGGCGGCGCGTGTCGAGCAACCGGCCCGTGCACGGGCCGCGAGAGCGCCGCAATCGGCGCCGCTGGCCGACGGCGGTCGGTTGCTGGCGGAGCGGGTGGCCGTGCCATGATCTGTCCCGAGGGTCAGGTTTAATTATTAATTTATCTAAAGAAACGAGCCCCGCGGTTCACCGCGGGGCTCGTTTCTTTTTCACTCGCCGACTTCAGCTCGGCAGGCCCTGCAGGCGGGCGAGCAGCAGCTCGCGCCACAGGCCGAGCGAGCGGGGGATGCGCTCGCCGAACTGCGAGAAGAACTCGGCCTGCGACTCGAGCTCGTGCTTCCACTCCTGGTAGTCGACGCGGGTCGCCTTGGCCACGTCGTCCTCGGACACGTTGAGGCCCTGGAGGTCGAGGTCGCCGAGGCGAGGCACCCAGCCGATCACCGTCTCCATGGCGCCGACGCGGCCGCGGGCGCGGTCGACGATCCACTTCAGCACGCGCATGTTCTCGCCGAAGCCGGGCCACAGGAACTTGCCGTTCTCCTGGCGGAACCAGTTGACCATGAACATCTTGGGCGGCAGCATCAGCTTGTGCTGCATGCGCAGCCAGTGCTGGAAGTAGTCGCCCATGTTGTAGCCGCAGAACGGGAGCATGGCCATCGGGTCGCGGCGGACCACGCCGACCTTGCCGGTGGCCGCGGCGGTGGTCTCGGAGCCGAGGGTCGCGCCGAGGTAGATGCCGTGACCCCAGTTGAACGACTGCAGCACCAGCGGGACCGTCGAGGCCCGCCGCCCGCCGAACACGATCGCCGAGATCGGCACGCCCTGCGGGTCGTCGGCGTGGCGCGACAGGCTGGGGTTGTTGCGCATCGGCGCGGTGAAGCGCGAGTTGGGGTGGGCGGCCTTCTCGAGCGAGTGGTCGGTCCAGTGGTTGCCCTTCCAGTCGGTGAGCTCGGCGGGCACGGGGCCGTCGATGCCCTCCCACCACGGCAGGCCGTCGGGCGTCACGGCGGTGTTGGTGAACAGCGTGTCGCGGGTGACGGTCTGCATGGCGTTGGGGTTCGAGCGCATGCTCGTGCCGGGGGCGACGCCGAAGTAGCCGTTCTCGGGGTTGATGGCCCACAGGCGGCCGTCGGCGCCGACGCGCATCCAGGCGATGTCGTCGCCGACCGTCCAGATCTTCCAGCCGTCGAAGCGCTTCGGCGGGATCATCATGGCGAAGTTGGTCTTGCCGCAGGCGCTGGGGAACGCGGCCGCCACGTAGGTCATCTCGCCCTCGGGCGACTCGACGCCGAGGATCAGCATGTGCTCGGCGAGCCAGCCCTCCTGCCGGCCGAGGTAGCTGCCGATGCGCAGGGCCAGGCACTTCTTGCCGAGCAGCACGTTGCCGCCGTATCCCGAGCCGACCGACCAGATCGTGTTGTCCTGCGGGAAGTGGCAGATGAAGCGGCGCTCGGGGTTGAGGTCGAGCGTGCTGTGCAGGCCGCGGTTGAAGTCGTTGGAGCCGGCGAGCATGTCGAGGGCCGCCTTGCCCATGCGGGTCATGATCCGCATGTTGAGCACCACGTACACGCTGTCGGTGATCTCGACGCCGATCTTCGACATCGGCGAGCCGAGCGGGCCCATCACGTAGGGCACCACGTACATGGTGCGGCCCTTCATGCTGCCGTCGAACAGCGCGCCGAGCTTCTTGTAGGCGGCGTCGGGGTCCATCCAGTTGTTGGTCGGACCGGCGTCGTCCTTGGTCGGCGTGCAAATGAAGGTCAGGTTCTCGACGCGGGCGACGTCGTTGGGGTTGCTGCGCGAGTAGTAGCAGCCGGGGAACTTGTCCTGGTTGAGCGGCGTCAGGGCGCCCTCGGCCACGGCGGCTGCGGTCAGGCGGGTCTTCTCGGCCTCGCTGCCGTCGCACCAGACGATGCGGTCGGGCTTGGTCAGCGCGGCCGTCTCGCGGACCCATTGCAGGAGGTGCTGGTTGTCGGTCGGGGGCGGCGTTTGGTCGGTCGACATGGCGGGGAACTTAGCGCGGCCCGCCGGCACCGCGTGCGAGGTGCACGCGACTCAGCGCACGGGCGCCGCGCGGCATTCGGCGGCCGCGTGCGCGTGCGCGGCGAGAACATCGGTCTACTCACACCCCGGCAGATCGGCGGCGGCGCGGCGCGAGGACGATCAGGCACGCGAGCACCAGGGCCGGCGGTGCGCCGCGATCGACCGTGCACGCGCAGCCCGCAGGGGCCGCGGTGAGGCCGAGCGCCGGGATGTCCTCGGCGAGCAGCGGGGCGAGCTCGGCGAGCGGTCGCGCGGGGGCCATGGCCCGGATCCACCGCGGGGTCGCCTCGTCGGGCGGGACGTCGGCGGGGGGCGGACCGTAGACGCCGCGCCGCGGGGCCTCGCAGGCGACCGGACCGGTCCACGGGTGGCGGATCACGAACTCGGTGCGCTGCTCCGCGGCCGCGGGCGACGCGAGCAGGGCGGGGTCCTCGGGCAGCTCGGCGGGGGCGTAGCGGAGGTGCAGGCGCGACAGCACGGGCGCGGCCGAGGCGACGCCGAGCGCGGTGAGCTCGGCGGCCTCGAGGGCGCCGGCGGGCAGCGGGGCGGTGTGCTCGCGCAGCGCGAGCGGGCCGTGGCGGTCGCGGGCCGCGGCGAACACGGCCGCGTAGACGGCGGAGAAGCGGTCGGCCGCGGCGGGCCGGAGCGCGAGGCCGGACGGCAGCGCTGGCGCCGGGGTGGGCCCGAGGTCGGCGGGCGCGTCGGCGAGGGCGTGCAGCACGACCTCCTGCTCGCCGAGCGTGTGGCCGAGGCCGGCGCGCAGGGGGATCCGCCACGGCTCGTCGGCGGTGAACGCCACGCGCAGCGGCGAGAGCACGGCGTGGCCGCGGGCGTCGAAGTGGACCTGGCGGCGATCGACGCGGGCGACCACGAACGACGCGCCGGCGGCGAAGTGCTCGGCGAGCGCGGCGGCGTGGGCCTCGGTCAGCGGGTAGCCGCGCTCGCGCAGCCACAGCTCGAGCTCGCCGGCGCCGATGCGGCCGAGCGCGGCGAACTCGTACTCGCCGGCGCTGAAGGTGGCCGGACGTTCGCTGCGCGGCGGGGCGTGCGAGGCGGGCGGGTCCGGCGGGGCGCAGGGGTCGGCCTCCCACACGTGCGCGAGGTGGGGGGCCGACAGGCGGTCGAGGCGGTCGAACAGGCGGCGGTCGAGGGTCTTCAGCGAGTCGGGGTCGACCTCGCCGTGGATCGGCAGGACGATCGCCAGGTCCATCGGCACGGCGAGCACGTCGAGCTGCAGGCTCATGGTCGTGCGCGGGCCGTCGCGGGCGAGCACCAGGTGGCTGCGGTGGTTGCGGATCTTCAGCGGGGCGGCGCCGACGAGCACGGCCGGCAGCGCGTGGGCGCTCGCGGGCGCGAGGGCGACGAGGGCCGCGGCGAGGGCGACTCGCGTGCGGGCGGCCGGGTCGCGCGGGCGGGGCACCCGGCGATCCTACCCGAGTCGGACGGCGGCGCGGCGCGGCCGGCGTGGGCCGTCTCGGGCTCGATAGGGGGCGGCGGGTGAGGGCGGCGGGCGGCAGTGCGGCGCGGCGCATGGGGCCCGGTGGTTCTGCACCGGCTGCGACCGGGTGTCGCACGCGGCGGCGCGGGCGGCGAAGGCTGCAGATGCAGCGAACGCGGCGCGCGAGCGCGGCGCGGCCGACCGCGGTGAGGCCGTGCGCGAGGCGTGCGACGCGGCGTCGCAGGCGCGCGCGCGACGGGGTCGGGTAAGACGGCGAGATGCTCCGCCTCTCACTGTTTCTCGTCGGGCTCGGCCTCGTGAGCTGCGATACCGCCGACCGCGAGGTCGTGCTGCGCTTCGCGCCGCGGGTCGGCGATCAGCCGTTCGCGTGCGGCCGCGACTTCACGGGCGTCGGCACGTCGGGCGCGACGGTCACGCCGCTCGACTTTCGCATGTTCGTGCACGACGTGGCGCTGGTGCGCGCCGACGGCGAGCGCGTGCCGCTGGCGATCACCGACGACGCGCAGTGGCAGCACAGCGGCATGGTGCTGCTCGACTTCGAGGACGGCAGCGGGGCGTGCATGACCGGCAGCCCGGGCACCAACCTCGAGGTCCGCGGGACCGCGCCGGACGGCGAGTACACCGGGGTCGAGTTCACGGTCGGGGTGCCCGGCGAGCACAACCACCTCGACGGCGCGACCGCGCCGGCGCCGCTCAACGCCCAGGGCATGTGGTGGAGCTGGGCGGGCGGCTACAAGTACGTGCGCCTCGACATGCGGCCGGCGACCCAGCCGGAGTTCTTCTACCACCTCGGAGCGACGTCGTGCGACGGCGACTCGATCAGCGGCTACGCCTGCGCGTTCGCCAACCTGGCCAGGATCTCGCTCGAGGGCCTCGACCTCGAGGCCGACGCGATCGTGGTCGACGCGGCGCAGATCCTGAAGGACGTCGACGTCGCCCGCGTGCCCGACGGCGTGACCGACTCGCTGCCGGGCTGCATGGCGTTCCCCGGCGACCCGGAGTGTCCGGCGATGATGGCCCCGCTCGGGCTCGGCTACGAGTCCGACGAGCCGGCCGGCGCCCAGCGGGTGTTCACGATCGCGGCCGGGGGTGCGTCGTGAGGCGCGCGTGCGTGATCGTGGCGCTGGCGCTGGCGGGCTGCGACGACGGCGACGCGGGGCCGTTCATCGGCGACCCCGACTACGAGCGCGACCCGGCGCTCGACGTCGAGCTGATCAGCGGCCGCGGCGGGGCGACCAGCCACAACGTCGGTCAGAACTGCATGCAGTGCCACCAGGCCAACGGCCCGGGCCCGGGGCTGTTCACGGTGGCGGGCACGCTGTACGACGTCGACGGCGCGCCGCACCCGGACGGCGTGGTCGAGCTGCGCACCGCGCCGATGGGCAACGGCGAGCTGGTGCTGCGGGTGGAGGCCGACGCGAACGGCAACTTCTACTCGACCGAGGCGCTGCCGCTGCCGGACATGCCGCTGTTCCCGTGGGTGCTGAGCGACGACCGGGCGCGCACCAGCTTCATGCCGTTCCCGACCCGCTCGGCGGCGTGCAACGTGTGCCACGCGGGCGGCGCGGTGGTCCGCCTGCCGGAGGCGTGACGATGCTGCGGCGGGCGCTGGTGGCGGCGGCGGTGCTGGCGGCCTGCGACGAGCCGCCGGCGGCGTACGCGTGGGACCTGCCGGCGTGGCTGCCGGAGCCGCACGTGCCGGCCGACAACCCGATGAGCGAGGAGAAGGTCGCGCTCGGGCGGGCGCTGTTCTACGACGAGCGGCTGTCGCACAACGAGACCATGTCGTGCGCGAGCTGCCACGAGCAGGCGCGGGCGTTCACCGACGGCAAGGCGACCACCGAGGGTTCGACGGGGCACGCGCTGCCGCGCAACGCCATGGGCCTGACGAACGTGGCGTACCTGTCGGTGTACACGTGGGCGAACCCCAAGCTCGTCGACCTCGAGGGCCAGGCGCTGGTGCCGATGTTCGCCGACTTCCCGCTCGAGCTGGGGGTGCAGCAGGACACGCCGGCGATCTTGAAGAGGTTTCGCGACGACGCGGACATGGCGGGGCTGTTCGCCGCGGCGTTCCCCGACGACGAGGACCCGGTGACGGTCGAGCGCATCACCCACGCGCTGGCGTCGTTCCAGCGCACGCTCATCGCCCGCGACAGCGCCTACGATCGGGCGGTCTACGGCGAGGACCCGTCGGCGATGTCGGCGGCGGCGCGGCGAGGCCTCCGACTGTTCTTCGACGAGCGCACCGAGTGTTACCACTGCCACGCGGGCGTGGGCTTCACGACGGCCTTCCGCAGCGCCGACAGCGAGCTCGGGCCGCCCGACTTCCAGAACAACGGGCTTTACAACCTCGACGGCGCGGGGGCGTACCCGATCGGCAACGGCGGGCTCTACGACGTGACCGGCGACCCCCGCGACCAGGGCAAGTTCAGGGTGCCGACGCTGCGCAACATCGCCTTGACGGCGCCGTACATGCACGACGGCAGCATCGCCACGCTCGCCGAGGTGGTCGAGCACTACGCGGCCGGCGGGCGCGAGATCGAGGACGGCCCGTTCGCGGGCGACGGGCGCCGCAACCCCAACAAGAGCGCGCTGATCCACGAGCTCGACCTGACCGCGGACGAGAAGGCGGACCTGGTGGCGTTCCTCGAGAGCCTGACCGACGTCACGCTGACGACCGACCCGCGCTTCGGCCCGCCGTGAGCGCTCGGCGCGGCTGCTGGCTCAGGCGGCGCCGCGGAGGAGGCCGGCGCGGGCGAGCAGGGCGCCCTGGTCGGGGTCGCGGCCCATGAACTCGCGGAACAGCTCGGCGGGGTCGCGGCTGTCGCCCTGGCTGAGGACGGCGGCGCGGAACGCCTCGCCGACGCTGCGGCTCAGCACGCCCTCGCGGCGGAAGCGGCCGAAGGCGTCGGCGTCGAGGACCTCGGCCCACTTGTACGAGTAGTAGCCGGCGGCGTAGCCGACCGGGCCGGAGAACAGGTGGCCGAAGCGGGCGATCATCGCGTAGTCGGGCGGGAGCGCGGTCGGGGCGTGGATGGCCATGACGTCGCGGGCGCGGGCGATCACGGCGTCGCCGTCGTGTGGGGGGATGCCGGTGTGGAGGTCGAGGTCGGCGGCGGCGAAGCCGAGCTGGCGCATCGTCGCGTTGGCGGCGCGGAAGTTGCGGGCGGCGACCATCTTCTTGAACAGGTCCTCGGGGACAGGTTCGCCGGTCTGCCAGTGGCGCGCGAACAGGTCGAGGGCCTCGCGCTCCCAGCACCAGTTCTCCATGATCTGCGAGGGCAGCTCGACGAAGTCCCAGGCGACGTTGGTGCCGGCGAGGCCGCGGATCTCGACGCGCGTGAGCAGGTGGTGCAGCAGGTGGCCGAACTCGTGGAACAGCGTCTCGACCTCCTCGTGGGTCAGGAGCGGCGGGGCGTCGCCCACGGCGGGGGTGAGGTTGCCGCAGATGAGGCCGAGGTGCGGCGTGAAGCCCTCGGCGGTCGGGGTGCCGGTGAGGAAGGCGTTCATCCACGCGCCGGCGCGCTTGCTGTCGCGCGGGTAGAGGTCTGCGTAGAAGTAGCCGATGCGGCGGCCGTGCTCGTCGTCGACCGCGAACGTGCGCACGTCGGGGTGCCAGGTCGGGAGCTCGTCGGTGGGGCGCACGTCGACGCCGTAGAGGCGGCGCACCACCTCGAACATCCCGGCGAGCACGGCGGGGGCGGGGAAGTAGGGGCGCAGGGCCTCGTCGTCGAAGTCGTAGAGGGCCTGGCGCTGCTTCTCGGCGTAGTAGGCGACGTCCCACGGCTGCAGCGCGGGCGCGTCCGGGCCCTCGAGCTTGCGGCGGAACTGCTGGAGGTCGGCGTTCTCGGCGTGGAAGGCCGGGAGCACGCGGGTGCGCAGGTCGGCGACGAACTTGCGGGCGGTGTCGCCGTCGTGGGCCATGCGCGGCTGGAGGACGAAGTCGGGGAAGTCGGCGAAGCCGAGCAGGGTGGCCTGCTCGCGGCGCAGGCGCAGGATCTCGGCGAGCAGCCCGCGGTTGTCGTGGGGGCCGTCGTCGGCGCAGATGTTGGCGGCCTTGTAGAGGCGCTCGCGCAGGTCGGCGCGGTCCGAGTGGGTGAGGAACGGGGCGAAGCTCGGCTGCTGCAGGGTGAAGCGCCAGCCCGCGAGGCCGCGGGCCTCGGCGCTGGCGCGCGCGCCGGCGACGGCCGAGGGCGGGAGGCCGGCGAGGTCGGCGGGGTCGGTGAGCACGAGCTCGTAGGCGTTGGTCGCGTCGAGCACGTGCTCGCTGAAGGCGGTGGTCGCCTGCGCGAGGGCCACGCCGATCTCGGCGAGGCGCTGCTTGCCGGCGGGGGCGAGCTCGGCGCCGTGGCGGCGGAACTCGTCGACGGTCCTGGTGAGGAAGCGGCGCCGGGCGCCGGTCAGCCGCTCGGCCTCGGGGGTGCGCGCGTAGGCCTCGATCGCCCGCCACAGCCCCGGGTCGAGGGGGAGCTGGGCGTAGAACTCGGCGACGGGGGCCTGCACGGCGTTGTAGGCGGCGCGCAGCTCGGGCGTGGTCGCGACCGACTCGAGGTGGCCGACGATCGTCATGGCGACGTCGAGGTGCTCGGTGGCGGCGTCGAGGGCGGTGAGCGTGTTGGCGAAGGTCCGCGGGCTCGGCTCGTCGACGACGCGGGCAATTGCTGCGCGGGCCTCGGCGAGCAGGGCGGCGATCGCCGGCTCGACGTGGGCCGGGGTGATGGCGTCGAACGGGACGCGCAGGGGGATCCGCAGCAGGGGGTTGTGCTCGGGGGCGTCGGACACGGGGCGGGAGGATAGCAGGGCGCGTGCATCGTCGGACAGCGTGTGGCATACGTGCGCGAGCATCATGTCCGAAGCTGCCCCCGTGACCGCGCTGCTCGGCCCGACCAACACCGGGAAGACGCACCAGGCGGTCGTCCGCATGCTCGAGCACGCGAGCGGGATGATCGGCCTCCCGCTGCGGCTGCTCGCGCGTGAGGTTTATGATCGCGTGTCGGCGCAGGTCGGCGAGGCGGCGGTGGCGCTGGTGACCGGCGAGGAGAAGCGGGTGCCGGTGCGGCCGCGCTACTGGGTGTGCACGACCGAGTCGATGCCGGTCGGCCGCGACGTCGAGTTCGTGGCGATCGACGAGATCCAGCTGGCCGCCCACCGCGAGCGCGGGCACGTGTTCACCGACCGCCTGCTGCGCGCGCGCGGGACCCGCGAGACCATGTTCCTCGGGTCCGACACGATGACGGCGATCGTCGGGGCGCTGGTCCCGGGCACGCAGGTCGTGCGACACCCGCGGTTCTCGCGGCTGAAGGCGACGCAGCCGCTCGAGCTGTCGCAGCTGCCGGCGCGCTCGGCGGTGGTGGCGTTCTCGGCGGCGCAGGTCTACGAGATCGCGGAGAAGCTGAAGCGCCGGCGCGGCGGGGCGGCGGTGGTGCTGGGGGCGCTGTCGCCGCGCACGCGCAACGCCCAGGTGGCGATGTACCAGGCCGGCGAGGTCGAGTTCATGGTCGCTACCGACGCGATCGGGATGGGCCTCAACATGGACGTCGACCACGTGGCGTTCGCCTCGCTGACGAAGTTCGACGGGCGGGTCTCGCGGCCGCTCGAGCCGGCCGAGCTGGCGCAGATCGCCGGGCGGGCCGGCCGCTACACCCGCGACGGCACGTTCGGGCTGCTCGCCGGGGTGCCGCCGCTGCCGCACTCGGTGATCCAGCAGGTCGAGCACCACCGCTTCGCGCCGGTCGAGCGCCTGGTGTGGCGCAGCAGCGAGCTCGACTTCACCAGCGTCGACGCGCTGATGCTGTCGCTGCGCCAGCGGCCGACGCTGCCCGAGCTGCGGCTGGTCGAGCGCAGCGACGACGCCGAGGCGCTGGCCGAGCTGGCGACCATGCCGGAGATCCGCGAGGCCGCCGAGGGCGCCGACATGGTTGCGCTGCTGTGGGACGTGTGCCGCATCCCCGACTTCCGCAAGCTGCTCGAGGGCAGCCACGTGCGCCTGCTCGGCGGGATCTTCTTGCAGCTGGCGCGGCGCGGGCGCATCGACCCGGGGTGGATCGAGCGGCGCATCCGCGGGCTCGACGACGACGACGGCGACATCGAGACGCTGATGAGCCGCATCGCCCACGTGCGCACGTGGACGTACGTCAGCCATCACCCGCGCTGGATCGACGATCCGGAGCGCTGGCAGGGCCTGACCCGCGGGATCGAGGACCGCCTGAGCGACGCGCTGCACGACCGGCTGACCCAGCGGTTCGTCGACCCGCGGGCGCGGACGTTCGCGCGGGCGCCCAGCAAACCCGGCGAGAGGCCGGCGCGAGTGCAGCGCACGCCGCCGGCGGACAGCCCGTTCAAGCAGTTGCTCGAGCTGCGGATCGGCGAGGAGGCCGAGGCGACCGGGACCGACGTCGCGTCGGTGGCGGCGATCGTCGAGGCGCCGCACGAGGGCTTCGCCGTCGACGCGCGCGGGGTGGTGCGCATGAGGGGCGGGCCGGTCGACGTGGTGGCCACGCTGGTGCGCGGGCCCGACGTGCTGCGCCCGGAGGTGCAGGTCGACCTGGCCGAGAGCTACGGCGCCGGCGCGCAGGCCCAGGTGCGGCGGAGGATGCAGGCGTGGGCCCGCGACCTGGTGGCCGAGCTGCTGGCCTCGCTGCGCACGGACGTGGGGCGCATGAGCCCGGCGGGGCGCGGGCTGATGTACCAGCTCGAGCACGGGCTCGGGTCGGTGCTGCGGGCGAAGGCCGAGCCGCAGGTGCGGGCGCTGACCGCCGACGACCGGGCGCTGTGCACGAAGATGGGGGTGCAGCTCGGGCAGCTGGTGGTGTTCGCGGCGGGGCCGCTGGCGAGCGACGCGGCGCTGGTCCAGCGGGCGGCGCTGTGGTCGGCGCTGCACGGGCCCGGCGGCGAGCCGCCGTCGGCCAAGCGCACGTCGATCGCGGTCGACCCCGACGTCGAGGTGTCGTGGTACCACGCGATCGGGTTCCCGCCGTTCGGGCCGCGGGCGATCCGCGCCGACCAGGCCGAGCGGGTGTACGCGCGCCTGACCCAGACGCTGGCGGCCGGGCCCGCGGCGCTGCCGCCCGAACTGGCCAGCTGGCTGGGTTGTGGGCAGGCCGAGGTGGCGGAGGTCGCCGCGGCGATGGGGCTGGTCGCGGTCGACCGCGAGCGCTTCGCGCTGGTGCGGGCGGACCGCGGCCGGCGATCGCGACGCCGCGGCAACCGCTGATCGGGCGTCGGTGAAATTCGGCGGTGGGCGGCCGATTCACGGCCAGGTTCGACGATCGCAGAAAAAATCACGAGGCCGCGGAACCCCGGCGCGGGCTCGCTGTCTGTGTCGCCCGGGACCGACCTGCATCGCACTTCGCGGCGGGTGGCGGGCCCGGCTGGAGCTCGTGATGTCGACGAAGAAGCGTGGATGCAATCTGTGGGACGCCGTGGTGCAGGCGGACCTGTTGCCTGTCATGAACATCATGTTCCTTCTGATCCCTGCGCTGCTCCTGGCGATGGAGTTCGCGAGCATGGCGCAGATCCAGGTGTCGCCCCCGCGAATCGGCGGCGAGCCGACGGCGAGCAACACGCCGAACGAGCCGCGGCTCGAGTACAAGGTGATGATCCGCAGCGACGGCTTCGCGCCGCGCACCACGACCGGGCCGCTGCCCGACATCCCGCTGCGCTCCGGCGAGCTCGACTTCGAGGCGCTGGCCGCCGCGACCAGGTCGCTGAAGTCGGCCCATCCGGCCGAGGTGTCGGTCACCGTCTCGGCCGAGAGCAACGTGTCGATGGACAAGCTGGTGCGCACGCTCGACACCCTGCGCGGCGACGGCTGCAAGCTGGCGGGCGTGCAGAAGGGCGAGCAGCCGGGCGCGCAGTGCCTGTTCTTCGCGCCGGTGATCGAGTCCTGAGAAATTCTCGTGGTGCGGTGTCGGGACGGAGGGCGTCGGCGCGACGACCTCCGTCCTGTTTTTACTTTGAATGCTTAAAATTTAGTTCTGCGGCGTCAGGGCCCACTCGGGCGGGACGGCGAGGCCGTTGCTCATTACGCTGTGGCGGTCGCCCTCGAAGCTGAGCTGGGTCGTGGCCACGAACAGGGCCAGGTGGCGGCCGTCGGGGGCGACGAACGCGAGGCCGCGATCGAGGCTGTAGTTCCACACGAACGGGCGACGGCGGGTGCCGGGCTCGACGACCTTCTGGGTCTTGTCGCGGCGTAGGGTCAGGCGGTAGGCGGCGCCGGGCTCCCCCGCGGCCTCGCGTCCGCCGTGCAGGACCGCGAGCTCGGCGGTGACCGGTGCGCCGCCGAGGAGGAGGGTCCACGACGGGGACTTCTCGCGGCCGGTGGTGGTCGTGACCGGCGTGGGCACGACGGGCGGGCTCTGGTTGGCGGGGTCGATGCCGTGCTGGGTGAGCGCGGCGGGGCGCAGGCGGGCCATCTCGGCGCCGAGGTCGGGCGGGTCGCAGTCGTCGTCGGCCTTGGTCTTGTGCTCGACCTTCAGCGGGGTGCCGTCGGCGAACTTGTCGGCGGCGGCGTCGACGACGTAGAGGGTGTACGAGCCCTCGCAGCCGCGCGCGCCGGGGCCGTGGTCGTGGACCTCGAAGGCGAAGCGGCTGTTGTCGCTCGACCAGCCCCAGAAAGTGAAGTCGTCGGTCTGGGTGGTCTTGTCGCCGGCGCGGGTGTAGGGGCCGCTGGGAGCCGGCGGCGGGGCAGGGGCGGGCTTGGGGTCGGTCTTCGCCTTGCTGTCCTTGGGGACAGATTTTTCGGGCTCGAGGCGCTTGGCCTCGTTGAGGGGCTGGACGTCGGGGGCGCCGCAACCGGCGATGGAGGCGAGGAGGACGAGGCGCCGCATGGCGGCGCGACGGTAGCACGGGGCCGCGCGATCACGAAGCGTGCCCGTGCGGGCGCGGGGCGACTCAGCGGGCGAGGGGCGCGAGGTGGAGGCGGATGGCGGCGTTGCAGCGCTGCTGCGGGTCATTCGGCGGTGAACATCGGACCGAGGGCGCCGATCAGCTTGGGCAGGGCGTCGGCGCCGAGGGTGAGCTTGGTGTTCACGTGGGTGTCCTTGGCCGTGGTGGTCGTGCCGTCGAGCAGGTCCTTCGGCAGGCCCATCGGTTCGAGGCCCTCCTTCAGGCCGGTGACGACGCCGTCGATGCCGCCGCGCAGCTCCTCGGCCTTGGCGGCGGTCCGGGTGACGATGTCGAGGTCCAGCTTGATGCCGGCGGACAGGTCGCCGGTGACGGCGACGCTGTCGGCGGCGTCGAAGCCGGCGAGCTCGGGCATGGCGGCGCGGTGAGCGTCGCCGAGGGTGACGACCAGGTAGGCGTCGGTGCCGGCGTCGATGGCCGCGGCGGCGCGGGCCAGCGGGGTGTCCTTCTTGCGCTGGTCGACCTGCTCGATGGCGGCGAACACCGGCTCCTCCCACGCGGCGGTCATGAACACCACCGTGTTCTTGTTGAGGATGACGAGCTTGCCGCCGCCCTCCTGGGCGAGCGTGCTGACGTCGCCGCGGGTGCTGAACATCAGCCAGCCGGGCGCGGGCCGGCCGGCGACCTTGGCCTGCTCGCGCTCGAGGCACTTGATGTTGTCCTGGGTGCCGATGCCGGGGCTCTCGAGCACGCCCATGAACCTCTCCTCGGTCGACTCCATCACGCCGGCGAAGGTGACGCGCATGTTCTTGATGTCGATCGGGCAGCTGGGCAGCGAGGTGACGGCGTTGCGCATGTCTTCGTTGCCGAGCGCGGCGGCGTAGAGCAGCGGGCCGAACGAGGAGTTCTTGACCGCCTCGACCTCGAACGAGAACACCACGTCGGCGCCCGCGGGGATGAGGGCGCGCGGGTCGACGTCGACGCCCTTGGGTTCGGCGCAGGCGCCGAGGAGGAGGGCGAGCGGGGCGGAGCGGAGCCATGAACGGACCATCCGCGCAGCCTATCACGCCCGGACGAGGTCGACGCGCCCGGGCGCCGGCGGGCCGCCGAGGCCCGCCCCGGGGCCGGCGGACGGCTCGCGGTCAGTCGGGCCGGCGCGGGGTGGCCAGGGCCATCGACCAGGGGAACACGCCGGGCGTGGCGACGATGTCGAAGTGCGGGCGGATGAAGCGGAAGAACCCCTGGCGGGTCCAGTGGTTGACGTGCTCGGGGTCGTTGCCGAGGCGGGTGATGTTCTTGCCGCGGGCGAGGTTGAGCCCGCAGAAGAACGGCTCCCACGGCACGCTGAGCAGCACGTGGCGGGTCGCCAGGCCCTTCAGGATCGGGATCATCTGCGCCGGGTCGGGGATGTGCTCGAGGACCTCGAGCATCATGACCATGTCGAACTTGCGGCCGTCGTCGACGAGCTTGCGGGCGTCGACGACCTCGAACTCGGGCTGCGACGACAGGTCGGTGCGGGCGCCGACGCGGGCCCTGGCGTCGGCGATGGCGGAGTCGGACAGGTCGATGCCGGTGAACCGGGCGTCGATGCCGGCGTCGAGCAGGGCCTCGATCATGAAGCCCTCGCCGCAGCCGAGGTCGAGGATCGTGCGCGGGGCGGCCTGGCGCACCAGCTCGGCGGCGCGGGCCTTGAAGCGGCCGATGAGGGCGCGCTGGATCGGGTTCTTCGACTCGTGCTTTTGCTTGTTGCCGTGGCTCATTGGGGCGGTTGATTCTTGGCGAACGGGTTCTGGTGGCGCGAGACGGAGATCGTGCGCGGGCCGTCGTCCTCGTCGTCCTCGTGGGCCCGGTCGCCGAGGCTCTGCTGGTGCTGCGCGACCGAGAGCGTGCGCGGCTCGTCCTCCTCCTCGTCCTCCTCGACCATGGTGTCGATCTCGGACTGCGGGAGGCGGCCGGGCTGGCGGGCGAGCGGCGGCAGCTGGGCCGACAGCGGGCGGGCGGCGAACACGGCGCGCTGCTCGGGCGTGGCCTCGCGCTCCTCGCGGATCGAGTAGACCTCGGGCGCGCGGATGGTCGTGCGCACCAGCAGCTCGGCGAGCAGGCCGATGCCGAGGAACTGCACGGCGATGATCAGCAGCAGCACGCCGAGCGCGAGCAGCGGGCGCTCGCCGATCGAGTGGCCGAGGACCCACAGGACGCTGAGGTAGAACAGGATCAGCATGCCGAGCGCGCCGATGACGAACCCGGGGATGCCGAAGAAGTGCAGCGGGCGGGTGCGGTAGCGGGTGACGAGCAGGACCGTGAGCAGGTCCATGAAGCCGTCGAACATGCGCTTGAAGCCGTACTTGCTGACGCCGTGCTTGCGCGCGCGGTGGTTGACCACGATCTCCTCGACGCGGAAGCCCTTGTGGTGGGCGAGCACGGGGAGGAAGCGGTGGAACCCGCCGTAGACCGACAGCTCGCGCACGCAGTCGATGCGGTAGGCCTTGAAGCCGCAGTTGAAGTCGTGGAGCTTGACGCCGCTGAGGCGGCTGACCACGCCGTTGAAGATCCGCGAGGGCAGGGTCTTGTCGAGCGGGTCGTTGCGCTTCTGCTTCCAGCCCGACAGCAGGTCGGCGCCGGCCTCGATGCGGGCCACGAAGTCGGGGATCATGGCCGGGTCGTCCTGCAGGTCGGCGTCGAGCGTGAGCACGATCTGGCCGCGCACGCGCTCGAACCCGGCGGACAGCGCCGACGACTTGCCGAAGTTGCGGCGGAAGTGGACCACGCGGATGCGCGGGTCCTCGGCCACGAGGGCGTCGAGCGCGGCGCCGGAGCCGTCGCGGCTGCCGTCGTCGATGAACAGCACCTCGTAGGGCTTGCCGAGGGCGGTGCACGCCGCGGTGACCTGGGCGTGCATCTCGGGGATCGACTCCCGCTCGTCGAACAGCGGGATGAGGATCGAGACGTAGATTTGTTCGGCGGCGCTCACTTGCTCTCCTCGGGTCCGGTCATGGTCTCGGGGCGGACCCAGGCGTCGAACTGCTCGCTCGTCATGAGGCCGAGCGCGAGCGCGGCCTCCTTCAGCGAGGTGCCGTCCTTGTGGGCCTTCTTGGCGATCTTGGCGGCGTTGTCGTAGCCGATGTGGGGGTTGAGGGCGGTCACCAGCATCAGGCTCTCGCGCAGGTAGGTCTCGATGCGCGCGGTGTTGGCGGTGATGCCCTCGGCGCAGAACTCGCGGAAGTTGTTGCACACGTCGCCGAGCAGGCGGGTCGAGTGCAGCACGTTGTGGATGATGAGCGGCTTGAACACGTTGAGCTCGAAGTTGCCGGACGCGGCGCCGACGTTGACGGCCACGTCGTTGCCGAGGACCTGGCCGCAGATCATCGTCATGGCCTCGCACTGGGTCGGGTTGACCTTGCCGGGCATGATCGACGAGCCGGGCTCGTTCTCGGGGATGCTGAGCTCGCCGAGGCCGCAGCGCGGGCCGGAGGCCAGCCAGCGCACGTCGTTGGCGATCTTCATGAGCGCGCAGGCGAGGGTCTTCAGGCCGCCGTGGAGGGCGACCAGCGCCTCGTGGCCGGCGAGCGCGGCGAACTTGTTGGGGGCGCTGACGAACGGCAGCTCGGTCAGGCCGGCGATGTGCTTGGCGCTGACGACCGCGTAGTCCTTGTGGGTGTTGAGGCCGGTGCCGACGGCGGTGCCGCCGAGCGCCAGCTGGAACACGCGCGGCAGCGCGGCGTCGACGCTGGCGAGGGCGTCCTCGAGCTGCTGCACGTAGCCCGAGAACTCCTGGCCGAGCGTCAGCGGGGTGGCGTCCTGCAGGTGGGTGCGGCCGATCTTGATGATCGCGGCGAACTCGCCGCTCTTGCGCTGCAGGACCCGCTGCAGGCCGCGCACGGCGGGCGTCAGGTGGTGCACGACCTGCTCGGCGGCGGCGATGTGCATGGCCGTGGGGAAGGTGTCGTTCGACGACTGCCCGCGGTTGACGTCGTCGTTGGGGTGGATCGGCTTCTTGCTGCCCATGACCCCGCCGGCCAGCTCGATGGCGCGGTTGCTGATCACCTCGTTGGCGTTCATGTTGGTCTGGGTGCCGCTGCCGGTCTGCCACACGCGCAGCGGGAAGTGGTCGTCGAGCTTGCCGGCGATGACCTCGTCCGCGGCCTTGACGATGAGGTCGACCTTGTCCTGCGCGAGCTGCTTCAGCTCGGCGTTGGCGAGGGCGGCGGCCTTCTTCAGGACGCCGAGCGCGCGGATCATCGGCCGCGTGAAGCGGTCCTCGCCGTTGCTGAAGTGGTGCAGCGATCGCTCGGTCTGCGCGCCCCAGTAGCGGTCGGCGGCGACCTCGATGGGGCCCATGCTGTCGGTCTCGGTGCGGGTTGTGCCGGCGTGAGTGCTGCTCATGCGGGGCGGGAGGCTAACACCGCCGGCGCGGGCTGTGGGGCGTTGTGAAACTCACGGACAGGGGCGGGAAGCGCGGCGGCGCGGGCCGGGCCGAAAAAGGCCACCGTGTCGCCCATGCGCAAGGTCGTGATCCGCCGCCCCGGCGGCTATGAGCGGCTCGAGATCGAGGAGGCGCCGGACCTGACTCCCGGCCCGGGCGAGGTCCTCGTCGCGGTCGCGGCGACGGGGGTCAACTACGCCGACTGCATCATCCGCATGGGGCTGTACTCGTCGGCGAAGGTGTACGTCGGCTGGCCGATCACGCCGGGCTTCGAGTTCGCCGGCACGGTGGCGGCGGTCGGCGCGGGCGTGACGGCCTGGTCGATCGGACAGGCGGTGTTCGGCGTGACGCGCTTCTCCGGCTACGCCTCGCAGGTGGTGGTGCCGCAGCACCAGCTGTTCGCGCGGCCGGACGCGCTGCCCGCGGCGCAGGCCGCCGGCCTGCCGGCGATCTTCCTGACCGCGGACTACGCGGCGCACGAGCTGGCGGCGGCGCCCGCGGGCTCGTGGGCGCTGGTCCACTCGGCGGCCGGCGGGGTCGGCTCGGCGCTCGTGCAGATCCTCCGCGCGCGGGGCTGCCGCGTGATCGGGGTGGTCGGGGCGAGCCACAAGGTCGCGAGCGTGCGCGAGCTCGGCGCGGAGGTGGTGATCGACAAGTCGCGCGAGGACCTGTGGGGCGCGGTGCGGCGCGTCGCGCCCGACGGGCTGGCCGCGGTGTTCGACGCCAACGGGCCGCCGACGCTGCGCGCAGGCTACCGCCACCTGCGACCGTCGGGCCGCATGGTCGTGTACGGCTTCCACGGCATGCTGCCGCGCGGGCGCGGGACGCCCAACTGGCTGGCGCTGGCGTGGAACTGGCTGATGACGCCGTCGTTCTCGTCGCTCGCGCTGGTCGACGAGAACAAGGGCGTGCTCGGCTTCAACCTGTCGTACATGTTCCACCGCACCGATGTGCTCGAGGGCTCGATGCGCAGGATCCTCGCGGGGTTCGCCGACGGCTCGCTGCGCATGCCGGCGGTCGTGACGTACCCGATGACGGAGGTGTGGCGCGCGCAGCGAGACCTCGAGACGGGGAGCACGATCGGCAAGCTGGTGCTGCTGCCGGGCGCCTGATCCTCGGGTGTGAGTGTGCCTTGCTGGTGGTCGCCACCGGGCGACGGGTGGCGGCGCGGGCAGGGGCCCCGATTCTCGGCGAGGACAGCAGCGGGACCCGCGTACACGTGACGGGACCCGACAATTTTCCTCGTGTCGAAGACGAGGCGAAGCCTGCGCCGATCCGGCGTTCGCGGTGCTGTCGGCGGCGCTTCATTCAAGCGACGGCGGCGAGGTAGTCGGCGAGGGCTGCGGCGAGGGGGCGGGCGGCGTCGGCTCGAGTGAGGGCGCCGGCGTCGTCGCCGGGGTCTTCGGCGAGGCCGGCGAGCAGGTCGCGGGCGCAGGCGAGGCGCGCGAGGGCTTCGTCGTCGTCGCCGGGGTGGAGCTGTTGCATGCCCTTGCGAGCTTGCAGGATGGCGAACAGGAGCACGCGATCGCCGTGGCGGAGCACGCCGCGGAGGGTGTCGGCGTCGAGCTGGTGCGCGTGGGCGCCGAGCCCGGAGAACACGTCGTCGAGGGCTCGATCGAGGTCCTGCTCGTCGTCCTGGACGTGCTCGCCGGGGCTCACGTCGACGAACAGGGCGACCAGGGCCTCGCCGGCGCGTCGGATCATGTCGAGGAGGTAGTCCTGACGGGTGTCCATCGCCGCCATGGTATGCGGATCGGCAGGTCTCCTGACACGCGGATGATCGCGCGGACGACGTCCTGCGAGTCGCCGGGCGTGCTCGCCGGTCCGCGCTCACCGCGGTCCGGATCGCCCCGTGGTGCTCGCGCGGAGAGCGGACGGCGGATGCACGTCGGGGCACCGTCGACGCGACGATGCGTGCACCACGATCACGTGCACTTGCACTTGCACTCGTCGGGCTGCTCGGGCGTGTCGGTGGTCTCGCAGCGGGTCCACTCGGGGTCCGAGGGCACGGGGCCGCACAGCTGGGAGATCTCGAGCACGCCGTTGCGCTCGCGCCAGAACACCGGGAGCTGGGGCACGTAGCACACGTCGGGGTAGGCGGTGTTGTAGTTGAGCGGCTCGCAGTCGCCGGCGGGGCGGCTGTTGTCGGCGGGGATGCAGAGGTTCCGCGAGTTCTGCGAGGTGCACTTGTCGTCCCTGGGGCCCTGCGGATCGACGTTGGCCCAGGCGCACACGAGCTCGTCGTCGATCGCCGAGTTCTTGCAGCCGAGCGGGGTCCTGGCGGTGTCGCAGAACTCGGCCGTGCGCCCGGGGCACTGCGGCGGGTCGGCGGTGCACAGGCAGGCGACGGGGCCGTCGCAGTCGCAGCGCCGCCACGCGGGCGGGAGGTCGTCGGGGGTGTTGTCGAAGCCGACGACCTGGTAGCCGCCGTTGCCGACCTCGCGGTACCAGGTCGAGCCGGGGCCGGGCGCGTCCTCGACGCAGAGCTCGACGAGGTCGGCCTGGCAGCCGTCGAGCCCGCGGGAGAACGAGAACACGGCGTCCCAGGTGCAGCCGGGGGCGAACTCGCAGGCGTCCTTGTTGGTGTGCTCGACGCAGCGCTCGACCGGGACGTCGCCGGTCGATCCGTCGCTGGTGCTCGAGTCGTCGTCGGCGGCGCCGGTGGTGGCGTCGGGGCCGCTGGCGGTGCCGGTGATCGGCGCGGTGCTGGTCGTGGGGTCGCCCTCGGAGCTCGAGGAGGTCGGCGCGTCGCCGGTGGTCGAGCCCGGCGACGTGGCGTTCGGGGGGCCGTCGACGGCGCCGCCGTCGGGGCAGGCGGCGAGCGCGAGGCAGAGGACGATGGCTGCGTGCGTAGTTAAATCCAGGCCCATGGCGGCAAGATACGTCGCGCGCCCGGGCGGGCGCACGTGAACTCGCCTTCATCGAGGGCACGTGAACCCACCTTCATCGCCGGGGCGGGCCCGCGTGAACTCGCCTTCATCGGCGCGCTGTCAGATGTCGCAGCCGCACTTGCACTCGTCGGGCTGGTCGGGGGTGTCGACGCCCTCGCAGAGCGTCCACTCGGGGGCGAGGGGGACGGGGCCGCAGATCGCGGTGACCTCGATGACGCCGTTGTTCTCGCGCCAGTAGACCGGCCGGCTCATCTTGTTGAAGCACAGGTCGGGGTACGGCATGGTGTAGTCGATCTTGTTGCACATGCTCGAGCCGGCGTTGTCGGCGGGGATGCAGACGTCTTTCTTCAGCTGCGTCGTGCACATGTCGTCCTTGGGGCCCTCGGGGGAGATCGAGGCCCAGGCGCACTTGAACTCGTTGTTGATCGCGGAGTTCTTGCAGGCGGCCTGGTTCTTGGTGATGTCGCAGAACTCGCCGAGGCGGTCGGGGCACTCGGGGGCCCCGGGGGCGCACAGGCAGGCGAGCGGGCCCTCGCAGTCGCACGGCTTCCACTCGGGCGGGAGGTCCTCCGGGGTGGTCTCGAAGGTGAGGACCTCGTAGCTGCCGGGCTCGCCGCGGTACCACGTCGAGCTCGATCCGACCTTGTCCTCGACGCAGAACTCGATGAGGTCGGCCTGGCAGCCGTTGAGGCCGCGGTTGAACGAGAAGATGGTGTCCCACTTGCACGCGTCGTCGAACTCGCAGGCGTTCTTGTTGGTGTAGTCGACGCAGTTCATGGCGGGCGCGCCGGTGGTCGACGAGCCGCCGGTGTCGGGGTCGCCGGTGGTCGTGGTGCTGGTGCCGACGTCGGTGGTGGCCTCGGTGGTGCTCGACGTCGGCGGCGGGCCGGTGGTGTCGTCGGCGGTGGTCGAGGTCGGGGGCTGGCCGGTGGTGGTGCTGGTGCCTGGCGCCGACGTCTCGGAGGTGCCGGTCTCGCTGGAGCCGCTGCCGTTGTCGGGGCAGGCGGCGAGGACGAGCGAACAGAGCAGGAGTCCGAGGGCGCTGGGCGAGTGCAGGGTCATGGGCGCAAGATACGTCATGATCGGGCTCAGGTGCACGCGCACTTGCACTCGTCGGGCTGCGCGGGGGTGTCGGTCGCGGAGCAAGCGGTCCACTCGGGCGACGGCGGGACCGGTCCGCAGATCGAGGTGACCTCGACGATCCCGTCGAGGAGCCGCCAGTACACCGGGGGCAAGTCGTTGGTGCACATGCTCGGGTAGGTCGCGGTGAGGTCGATCTTGGTACAGGTGTCGGCGGCGGCGTTCTCGGCGTACAGGCACAGCTCCTTGAAGGCGGAGTTCTCGCAGGCGTCGTCGGCGGGGCCCTCGGGGAACACGCGGAACCAGTTGCACAGGTTCTGGCCGTTGATCGAGGCGACCTGGCAGCTGTCCGCGGCCTCGACGGCGCCGCAGAACTCCTGGTAGCGCGCGGGGCAGTCGGGGGCGTTGAGGGTGCACAGGCAGGCGAGCGGGCCGTCGCAGTCGCACGGCTGCAGGTCGGACGGGAGGTCGCCCGGGGTGTGGCCGAACTGGAGCACCTCCTCCTCGCCCGCGGCGCCGCGGTACCAGGTCGAGGCCTCGCCGCTCGGCTCGGCGGCCACGCAGTACTTGGTGGTGGTGCCGTGGCAGCCGGTCGCGTCGTGGGTGTAGAGGATGACGTCGTCCCAGACGCAGCCGGGGGCGGCGGCGCAGGCGGCCTCGTCGGCGCGGCCGGAGCACTGGGCGGGCGGCACGCCGGTGGTCTCGCCGGTCGCGGGCGCGGTGGTCGGCTCGGCGGTGGTCGTGGCCGCGGTGGTCGTGGGCTCGGCGGCGCCGGTGGTGGCGGTGGTGGTGGCGGTCGTGGTCGCGTCGCCGGTGTCGCCGCCGCCGTCCTTGCAGGCGATCGGCGTAAGTACGAGGGCCCATGCAAGCGATGTCACGCGCATGGGGATCGACGATACACCACGCGCGTCGGCTGCGATCTCGCGGCCGGCGACGGCGACGTCGCGGGGCCTCGCGCTCAGTCGACGCTGCCGGCGACGCACAGGCCGGATCGCTCGACCGCGAGCCGGCAGGCGCCGCCCGGCACGAGGCGCAGCTCGCCGGGCGCGAGGGACTCGTCGTCGTCGCCGGCGCGCGCGTGGACCCGGCCGCACACGGGGACGAGCAGGGTCGGGGCGCCGGCCTCGCGGGTGTGCTCGCCGGGGCCGAGCAGCTCGAGGGCGACGTGACGTCCGCGGATCGGCCGCGGCGGCTCCTGGGGCCGCCAGACCACGGCCTCGGCCTCGGCGTCGAGGAGGTCGAGCGCGGCGGCGGGCTGGATCGGGCGCTCGCTGCCGTGGTCGTAGAAGCGGAGGGTGGCGTCGCGCGGCTGCTGGATCTCGGCGAGCAAGATCCCGCCGCCGATGGCGTGCACGCAGCCCGCGGGCACGAGCACGACGGTGCCGGCGGCGACGGGGATCCGGCGCAGGAGATCCATGCAGGCGGGGCCGCGTGCGAGCGCGTCCGAGAACTGTTTGCGGGTGCAACCGCGGGCGAGGCCGGCCCACACGCAGGCGTCGGGGTCGGCGTCGAGGACGATCCAGGCCTCCTCCTTGCCGGGGCCGTCGGGGCCGTCGCCGGGGTGGACCTGCACGCTCAGCGGGAGCGCGGTGTCGAGGAGCTTGGCGAGGAACGGCAGCGGCCCGCCGAGCACGCGCGCGAGCGGGCGACCGCCGCTGCGGCTCTCGCTGCCGGGCAGGGTGGAGAACTCCCACGACTCGCCGACGGCGCTGCCCGCCGCGGCGCCGCGCAGGGTCGCGAGCCGGCGGCCGCCCCAGCGGGTGACCTTGAGGGTGGAGGGGCCGACCTCGGGGCGCAGGAGCGACACGCGGGGAGGGTAGCGCTTCGCCGCGCGGCGGCCCAGCGGGCGGGCATCTCGGGTATCCTCGCGCGAACCACGATGCACGGACACGACGGATCGGATCAGGGGTCGTCCTCGCGGCGCGGGGCGCTCAAACTCGGGGTGGGCCTGCTCGGCGTGGGCCTGGCGGCGATCCCGGCGGTGCCGGCGATCGGCTTCCTCGGCCACCCGCTGAAAGCCAGCGGCGGCGACGGGGGCAAGGGCGGCGGGTTCGTGCCGGCGGGCAAGCGCGCCGGCTTCGGGGCCACGCCGGTGCGCGTCGACCTGCACGCGGACCGCGTCGACGCGTGGTCGCGCGAGACCGACGTGAAGCTGGGGTCGTGCTGGGTGATCGAGCGCGAGGGCAAGCTGACGGCGCTGTCGACGACGTGCCCGCACCTCGGCTGCGCGGTCGACTACGACGCGGCGGCGCAGAAGTTCAAGTGCCCGTGCCACCGCTCGGCGTTCGGGCTCGACGGTCAGGTCGAGGAGGGCCCGAGCCCGCGGCCGATGGACACGCTCGAGCTCGAGGAGAAGGAGGGGCTGGTGGCGATCCGCTTCCAGCGCTTCAAGACCGGCGTCGCCGCCAAGGAGCCGGTCTGATGCGGGTCTTCCAGTGGATCGAGGAGCGGACCGGGCTGGCGGCGACGATCCGCCACGCGCTCGACGAGCCGGTGGCCGGCGGGGCGCGCCTGCAGTACGTGTTCGGGTCGGTGCTGGTGTTCCTGTTCATGCAACAGGTGGTGCTCGGCGTCCTGCTGGCGTCGTACTACAGCCCGTCGGCGTCGGCGGCGTGGGCGAGCACCGCGTTCATCCAGGACCAGGTGGCCAACGGGTGGTTCCTGCGCGGGCTGCATCACCACGGGTCGTCGGCGATGGTGGTGGTGATGGTGCTGCACTTCCTGCAGGTGGTGTGGACCGGGGCCTACCGCGCGCCGCGCGAGGTCAACTGGTGGACGGGGCTGGTCATGGGCGGGCTGGTGCTGGCGTTCGCGCTGACCGGCTACCTGCTGCCGTGGGACCAGAAGGGCTACTGGGCCACGCAGGTGGCGACGGGCATCATGGGCACGGTGCCCGCGGGCGAGCCGGTGCAGCACCTGGTGCAGGGCGGCTCGCAGTACGGCAACCTGACGCTGACGCGGTTCTACGCGCTGCACGTGTTCGTGCTGCCGATCGGGCTGGCGCTGCTGCTGGCGGCCCACGTGTCGCTGTTCCGCCGCCACGGGGTGACGCCGCCGGCCAAGCTGAGCGACGACGAGCTGAAGGCCAAGCTGCAGCCGTTCTGGCCCAACCAGCTGTTCCTCGACGTGGCGGCGATGACGGTGTGCGCGGCGGTGCTGGTCGGGCTGACGGTGCAGACGCACGGGGCCGAGCTGTTCGCGCCGGCCGATCCGGCCAGCAACTTCGTGGCCCGGCCCGAGTGGTACTTCCTGTTCCTGTTCCAATTGCTGAAGTACTTCGAGGGGCCGCTGCAGGTGGTGGCGACGGTGCTGCTGCCCGGGGCGGTGACGGTCGCGCTGCTGCTGCTGCCGTTCCTCGACCGCGCGAAGACCCGCAAGGCCAGCGACCGCTGGAAGGCGCTGACGTTCATCGGGCTGCTGATGGCCGGCGTGACCACGCTGACGGCCCTGGCGATGGTCGAGGACGGGCGCAACGAGTCGTACCAGCACGGGCTCGAGGCGGCCGAGCAGGCGGCCGACCGCGCGCGCGAGCTGGCGCTCGAGGGCGTGCCGCCGGCCGGCGGGGTGGCGGTGTTCGACAACGATCCGATGGAGAAGACGCGGCGGCTCTTCAAGGAGCAGTGCGCGACCTGCCACACCATCGAGGGCCAGGGCGGGGCCGAGGCGCCGGGCTTCGAGGACTACGGCAGCCGGGCGTGGCTGACGGGCCTCATCCGCAACCCGCGGGACCCGAAGTACTACGGCGGCACCAAGGGGCACAACACGATGGAGGCCTACCCGGCCGAGAAGGTGTCCGACGAAGAAGTGGCCGCGGTGGTCGAGTACCTGATCGCGCTGGCCGGCGAGGAGGTCGGGGCGGCCGACGCGACGCTGGTGGCGAAGGGCAAGGAGCTGTGGGCGGGCGAGAAGTTCGACTGCAGCTCGTGTCACGAGGTCGAGCAGGGCAAGGACGCGACCGGGCCGACGCTCGCGGGCCGCGGGACCCGCGAGTGGGTGGCGCGGGTGATCAAGAACTCGGCCGAGAAGGACCTGTACGGGGACACGGCGGAGATGCCGAAGTTCGCGGGCAAGCTGTCCGAGGCGGAGATCGAGGGGCTGGCGCGGTTCATCACCTCGCAGCGCGGGAAGTCGGCGGCGGCCGGGCACTGAGGGGCCTCGAGCGCCGCGCTTGAGGGCTGCGCCCCGTCCGTGGGATCGCGGGCGGGGTCTTGAACGTCGCGTGCCCGGTCGTCGGGGGGGTGTCGTCGCGGCGAGTGGTACACCCCCTGGGCGGTCGGCGTCAGGTGTAGTTCCAGGTGCAGATGCCGGCCTCGCAGGCGAAGCCGTCGGTGGCGGGGCAGTCGCAGGTCGAGAAGAACGGGAGGTCGCAGCCGAGCTCGCCCGCCTTGTCGACGAGGGCCCAGAACTCGGAGACGTCGGCGTCCTTGCGGGCGACCCAGTTGCGGGTGCAGCCGCAGCTGGTGCCCTGGAGCTCCTGGCCGCACTCGGAGTCCATGTCGCAGCCGCGGATCTCGAGCACCTCGGCGTCGAAGGCGGACTGCCAGGCGACGCAGTCGTCGATGGCGCCCGAGGTGCTGCTGCCGGGCTCGCCGGTCGAGCTGTCGCCGGAGGTGGTGTCGCCGGTCGAGCCGCCGGTCGAGCCGGAGGTGGTGCCGCCGGTCGAGCCGGTGTCGCCGGTGCTGCCGCTGGCCGACACGGCGGTGGTCGAGCTGCCGCCGGGGTCGCCGGTGCTGCTGGCGCCGGTCGACGAGCCCTCGGCGGACTCGGACACGGAGCCGGCGGTGGTCGGCTCGCCGCTCGAGGGCTCGCCGGAGGTGGTCACGGGGGCGCCGGTGCTGCTGCTGCCGCTCGCGCTCGTGTCGCTGTCGGTCGTGCTGGTGCCGCCGTCGCCGCCGCAGGCGAGCAGGAGGGCGAGCACGGAGGTGAGGGTGCGAGGTGAAGTCAAGGTCATGCGGGGGAACGTAGCAGCAGGGCGCGGTCGGCGGCAACGAGACGAACGTCGCGGCCGGCCCGGGGCGAGTGTCCGGGATGACCCCTCGCGCCCGGCGAGGCCGGCGCGAGCGGTGAGGCGACGAGGGGAACACCTCGTGCGCGTGGTGGACGAGCGCGGCGGGACGACGCGGCTGCTCGGCAGCTGTGGCGGTGAAGCGAGCGCAGGGTCGGAGTCGGACGTATCGTCGGCGCGGGGATTGAGGCATGCTCGCGGCCTCGGAGGATTAATAAACATGCGATACCGGAGCTGGCTTGCGGGGGTGTGCGTGGCGGCGGCGGCGTGCGGAGATTCGGGCGGCGGGACGGCGAGCGCGGGCGCGACGGAGACGACGCTGCCGCCGGGCACGAGCAGCTCGGGCGACGCGCCGACGACCGGCGGGGGCGAGGCGGAGGCGACGGCGACCACGGGCATGGGCGGGTCGATGACGCAGGCGACCACCGGGGAGCCGCCGACCACGGGGGTGGTGACGTCGAGCGCGACGTCGACGGGCGAGCCGGACACGACGTCGACCTCGTCGAGCGGCGAGACGGGCACCAGCGAGAGCGGCGGGCCGGGCGTGTGCGCGGCGCCGGAGCCGGGTCCGGGGGCGGTGCCGATCGACCCGAGCTGCACGATCGTCGAGATGGTGGGCTCGTGGACGCCGGTGATCGAGTGGCAGGACGTGTCGCTGGGGGTGACGTACACGACGCCGGCGATCGCCAACTGCACCGATGACAACGGCGACGGGCAGATCGACGGCGACGACATCCCCGACATCGCGGTGGCGACGTCGTCGGGCGCGGTCCACCTGCTGTCGGGCGACGGCGCGGGCAAGCACTGGACGGCCCCGCAGAACATGGGCGGCGAGCCGTCGTCGGCGACCATCGCCGACCTCGACGGCGACCAGCGGCCGGAGGTCGTCGTGTCGGGGCCGACGGGCTTCTACGCCTGGCACTGCGACACCGGGGCGCTGTACTGGCAGAACGCGATGGGCGGGAGCCCGACGATCTGCGGGGGCAACAGCGTGTACGACGTCGACGGCGACGGCGCGCCGGAGGTCGTGCAGGGCAACCGCATCTTCAACGGGCAGACCGGGGCGCTGCGCGGGGCCGGGATGTTCGGCCACGGGACCGGCTACGGCGGCGACCTGATCAACTTCGGGGTGGTCGCGGACCTGAACCAGGACGGCGTGCAGGAGGTGCTGGTCGGCAACGCCGGCTACGACGCCGACGGCAACACGCTGTGGCAGAACGGGCAGAGCGACGGCTACGTGGCGGTCGGCGACTTCGACGACGACGCGTTCGGCGAGATGATCGTGGCGACGTCGCCGGGCACCGTGCGCCTGCAGGACCACGACGGCACGGTGATCTGGACGGTCAACATCGGCGGCGGGACCATCGGCCCGCCGACCATCGCCGACTTCGACGGCGACGGCGAGCCGGAGGCGGGGGTCTCGGGCACCAACCGCTACGCGGTCATCGACGGCGACGGCGCGGTGATCTGGCAGAAGGTGATCGCGGACGGCTCGGGCTTCACCGGCTCGTCGGTGTTCGACTTCGAGGGCGACGGCAAGGCCGAGGTGGTCTACGCCGACGAGCAGAACCTGTGGGTCTACGACGGCGCGACCGGCGACGTGAAGCTGCAGGAGATGACCCACTCGAGCGCGACGTGCAGCGAGTACCCGTCGATCGCCGACGTCGACAACGACGGGCACGCGGAGATCGTGTCGTCGAACGACCAGGGCGTGACGGTGATCGGCGACATGAACAATTCGTGGCGGCGCTCGCGGACCACGTGGAACCAGCACAGCTATCACATCACCAACGTCGAGGGCCCGGCGGGCGAGATCCCGACGGCGCAGGAGACCAACTGGCTGACCTTCAATAATTTCCGCTCGGCGTCGACCGGCGGGTCGGCGGGCGACGCGGTGCCGGTGCTCGTCGAGGTGTGCACCAGCGAGTGCCCGCTGGTGATCAAGCTGGCCTTCCAGATCGGCAACGGCGGCACGGCCGACCTGCCCGCGGGGGTGCACGCGTCGGTCTACGGGCTGCAGAACATGAGCTGGGTGTTCCTCGGCTCGGTGATCACGGACACGCCGATCGCGGCGGGCTCGACGTCGCCGACGTTCGCGTTCGACGTCGACCCGGCCGACGTGATCGACGGCTCGCTGCGCGTGGTCGTCGACGACGAGAACGGGGTCGACCTGATCGACGAGTGCCACGAGGACAACAACACGGCGGAGGTGTCCGAGGGGCTGTGCACGCTCATGCCGCCGGGGTGAGCGCGGCCCGGCGGCGGGCGAAACCGCGGCGCGTCGCCAGGCCCGGCGCGGCGGTTGCCGGTGTGGGGGCGATCCGGTAGCCTGCGGCGGATGCGATGACATCCGGCGCGGACCAGCTCGACGAGACGCGGGTCAACGCGCCGCCGGGCGCGAGGCTCGGAGTGGACACGCGCATCAGCGCGGCGCCCGCGTTCCACGAGGACGCGCCGGCGCCGGCGGTGATCGGGCGCTACATCGTGCTCGAGAAGCTGGGGCACGGCGGGATGGGCGTGGTCCACGCCGCCTACGATCCGCGGCTCGAGCGCAAGGTGGCGCTCAAGGTGGTGCACGCGGCCCACGCGGGGGCGGCCGAGCATCGCCTGCGCATGGTGCGAGAGGCCCAGGTGCTGGCCCGGCTGTCGCACCCCAACGTGGTCGCGGTGTTCGACGTCGGCGAGGCCGACGACCAGGTCTATCTGGCGATGGACCTGATCCGCGGGGTCGACCTGCGCGTGTGGCTCGACGAGCCGCGCTCGCGCGAGGCGATCCTCGAGGTGTTCCTGCAGGCCGGGCAGGGCCTGGCGGCGGCCCACGCGGTCGGCCTGGTGCACCGCGACTTCAAGCCCGCCAACGTGCTGGTCGGCGACGACGGGCGCGCGCGGGTCGTCGACTTCGGGCTGGCGGCGGTCGACGCCGACGAGCGGGCGGCGACGAGCGGGGCGGACGCGTCGAGCGGGCTGCAGCGGCTGGGGGCGCTGACGCTGGCGGGGTCGATCGTCGGCACGCCGGCGTTCATGGCCCCGGAGCAGATCGCGGGCGAGACTGCCACGTCGGCGAGCGACCAGTTCAGCTTCTGCGTGGCCCTGTGGACGGCGCTGACCGGGATCGACCCGTTCGGCGGAGAGACGCTCGAGCAGCGGCGCGCCGAGATCCTCGTGCGCCGCCCGCGGGAGCTGCACGGCGGGGCCCGGCTGTCGCGCGCGCTGCGGGCGGCGCTGGTGCGCGGGCTGGCGGCCGACCCGTCGCGGCGGTTCCCGCAGATCGACGAGCTGCTGGCGGCGCTGGGGCGCGCGCGGGCGGCCCCGCGGCGGCGCCTCGTCGGGCTGGCGGCGGCGGTGGCGGCGGCGGCGGCGGCGGCGTGGGCGGCGAGCGAGCGCGACGATCCGGGCGCGCGCTGCAGCAGCGCGGCGGAGGCGGCGGCGCAGCTGTGGTCGCCGGCGCAGGCGGGCCGCGTCGGCGCGGCGCTGCGGGCCGTCGATCGCCCGTACGCCGGCGCGATGGCCGAGGCGGTGGGGGCCGAGCTCGGGCGCTACGCGGCGGCCTGGGGCGCGCTGCAGCAGCGCGCGTGCGAGGGGCACGCGCGCATGGAGCTGTCGGACGGGCTGCACGACCGTCAGGTCGCGTGCCTGCACGAGCGGCGGGCGGCGTTCGCCGCGGTGACGACGCGGTTCGCGACGGCGGCCGAGGCCTCGCTGGCCGACGCGCTCGACCGCGTGGACCGCCTGCGTCCGGTCGACGAGTGCGAGGACCTCGTGCGCCTGTCCGGAGAGACAGGTCGTGCGCCGGCGCTGCAAGCCGCGCGCGACGCCCTCAACCTGCGCCTGGCGGCCCTGGAGGTCGCGCACCAGGAGGACGCCGAGGCGGCGGCGACGGCCCGCGGGATCGCCGAGGAGGCCCGGGCGCTCGCGGCCCACGACCTGGTCGCGCGTTCGCTGGCGCTGTCGGCGGTGATCGTCGCCGAGCTCGGCGAGGCGGCGGCCGCCGAGGCGCAGCTCGAGGAGGCGTGGCTGGCCAGCCTCACGTGGGGCGACGACGAGGCGATGGCCGACGTGGCCTCGCGCTACGCGGGCCACCTGTCGAGCATGCGCCACCGGCCGATCGAGGCCGAGCGCTGGCTGCGGGCGGTCCAGGCGATCGACGCGCGCCCGGGCGAGGTCAGCGCGGTCACGCGGCGCTACCTCGTGCGCATGGAGGGGGCGATCGCCAGCCAGCTCGGCCGCCACGAGCAGGCGCTCGCGGCCATGGACCGCGCGGTCGCCGAGGCGCTGGCCGACCGCGGCGAGGGCTCGTACGCGGCCAGCCTGGCCCTGCAGAACCGCAGCTACGTGCTGCGCGAGATGGGCCGCTACGCCGAGAGCCGGGCCGACGCGGCGGCGGCGCTGCGCGGGCTCGAGGCGACGGTGGGCCCCGACCACCCGAAGCTGTTCTACGCGCTCGAGGTGCTGGCCACCACCCACGACGACCTCGGCGAGCCGGCGGCGGCGCAGGCCCACTACACCCGCGGCATCGAGCTGATGACGCGCCTGTACTCGCCCGAGGATCCGCGGGTCGGGCAGCTGCGCAACAACCTCGGCGAGTCGCTGTACCGCGAGGGCCGCCACGCGGGGGCGCTGGCCCAGTTCTCGCGGGCGGCGGAGATCCTCGCGCGCACCCGCGGCGACGAGCACGTGTCGACGGTGCTCGCCCGCGTCGGCGTGGCCAACGCTCTGGTGGCGCTCGCGCGTACGGGCGAGGCCCGCGGGATCTACGAGGCCGCGAACGCGTCGCTGGCCGCGTCGCTGCCGGAGGGGCACCCGATCTTCGCCTACGCGCACGTCGGGCTCGGGCGGGTCGCGCTCGCCGAGGGCGACCCGGCGGCCGCGATCGCGGCGCTCGAGGAGGGCCTGCGCCTGCGCGGGACCGGGGCCCCGCCGGGCGAGCGCGCCGAGGCCGAGCTGCTGCTGGCGCGGGCGCTGCGGGCCCACGGCGAGGCGGGCGAGCGCACGCGGACGCTGGCGGCGGCGGCCGTGGCGGACTACCGCGCCGCCGGGCCGGCCCACGCCGCGGCGCTGGCCGAGGCCGAGCGGCTGCAGGGCGCGCTGACCGACGATCGATGACGTCGCGGGCCCGCGGTCGCGACCTCCAGCGTGGTCAGGACCGCCGCTGGTTTGACCGAGGCCGAGCGGCTGCACGATGACGTCGCGGGCCCGCGGTCGCGACCTCTCGCGAGGTCAGGATCAGCCGCGGGTTTGACCGCCGGCGACCGCGGCTGCGATGATGCGGGGTGGACCGCGTGCGTGGGTCCGGAGGTCGGTGATGCGACGCGTGGCGATGTCGATGGCGGAGTTCCTGGCGGCGGTGACGTTGACGGCGGGGGGCTGCGGCGGCGAGGCCGGGGGCGTGCCGGCGGTGACGCCGACGCAGTCGCTGGCGGCGCCGGAGGAGCTCCGCGACTGGCGCTACTGCGAGGTCATCCCGGTGTTCGCGGACGGGGCGACCCTCGCGGTCGAGGTCTACAACACGCAGGGCTTCAACGACTGCCCGGCGGACGCGTGGGCGCGGCTCGACGCCGCGGCGATGGCGAAGCAGTACGGGGCGAAGGTCGTCAAGCTCAACGGGCCGCGCCACTGGGTGATCGACCGGCTGGTGGGCTCCGGGGCCACGGCGAGCGGCAAGGTGGCCGACTTCGGCGGCATCCAGATGCGCCTGGCGGGCACGCTGCAGACCAAGGTGTGGGAGGGCGCGGTCGGCGAGAAGCTGTACACGCCGAACGAGGTCCACCGCAACACCGTGTACACCTACCGCGCGGGCAGGCTGGTCTACGAGCTGACCGCGCCCGACGGCGAGGTGTACGCGATGCAGTCGTACGCGCAGATCGCCGACCCGAACCTGAAGCTCGCCGACCTCGAGGGCCTCGGCGCCCGCTTGCAGCTGCCGGCGGGCTGGAGCTACCGCGCGCGCAAGCTCGAGGCCGACCTCGAGCTGAAGGCCGACGGGCTCGCGTTTGTCATCAACGACGACCTGTACAACTCGTACCAGCGGGTCGTGAAGTAGCGCCCGCGTCAGTCGTGGCGCAGGGCGACCATGGGGTCGATGCGGGTGGCCCGGCGCGCGGGCGCCAGCGTGGCGAGCAGGCTGACGGCGACGAGCAGGACGGCGACGCCGAGGTACGAGGTCGGGTCGGTGGCGGCGACCTCCTCGCTGAGGATCTCCGTCATCACCCGGGTCAGGCCGTAGGCGCCGAGCGTGCCGAAGGCGAGGCCGACGGCGACGAGGGCGAGGCCCTGGCGCAGCACGAGGGCGACGACGGCGCGGGGCCGGGCGCCGAGGGCCATGCGCACGCCGAGCTCGCGGGTGCGGCGGGCCACGCTGTTGGCCGTCACGGCGTGGAGGCCGAGCGCGGCCAGCAGCAGGGCGGTGGCGGCGAACGCGGCGAGCAGCCTGGCGGCGAACAGGCGCTGGCCGAGCGACTGGCGCACGGTGTTCTCGAGGGTGTCGACGCCCCACAGCGGGCTGGTCGGCTCGAGCTCGGCGGCGGCGGCCCGCAGCTGCGGCGCGAGCTCGAGCGGCGGGCCGCTCGTGCGGGCGACGATGTGCATGACCATGCCGAGGGCGTCGTCGCTCTGGGCCTCGAGCGAGAGCTGGCGGTAGCAGTAGTAGACCTGGTAGGGCGTGCGCTCGGGCGCGCCGAGGCCGTCGTGGCGGATCGGGCCGACGACGCCGACGATCTCGAGGCTCGGCAGCTTGCTGAGGTTGTCCTGCAGGCGCTGGCCGACCGCGTCGCCGCCGGGGAAGAACTCGTCGGCGAGCGCGCGGTTGAGGACGATCACGGGCGCGGTGCCGGGGCCGTCCTGCGGGCCGCAGGTGCGCCCGCCGAGCAGCGGGATGCCGAGCGTCTCGACGAAGCCGGGGCCGACGCGGTAGAGCAGGGCGGTGAACGAGTTGTCGGGCGTGCGCGCCGCGCCCGGCGGGTAGACGACGTCGTAGGCGCCGAGCTGGCCGGGCAGGCCCGACGAGACGGCGACCGCGGTGACGCCGGGCATGGCGGCGACGCGCCGCTCGAGCTCGGTCCAGAAGGCCATGAACTCGGCGGACGAGGGGTAGCGGTCGGGGCTCAGGTTGGTCGCGGCCGACAGCAGGCCGGGGGCGTCGAAGCCGGGGTCGACGCGGTTCATGGCGATCAGGCTGCGGGTCGCCAGGGCGGCGCCGACCGACAGCGTCATGGCGAGCGCGACCTCGACGACGACCAGCAGGTCGCGCGCGCGCAGGTGGCGGCCGCCGGCGGAGGCGTGGTGGTCGGCGTCCTTCAGGGCGCGCGCGAGGTCCTGGCGCGAGGCCAGCAGCGCGGGCACGAGGCCGAACACCACGCCGGTGCCGAGCGTGACCGCGGCGGTGAACGCGAGCACGGGCGTGTCGACGGCGATCGGGCCGACGATGCTGAAGGCGACGTGCGGCGGGTAGAGGGCGGACACGAGGTCGAGGCTCCACAGCGCGAGCACGAGGCCGAGGCCGCCGCCGAGGGCGGCGAGCACCAGGCTCTCGACCAGCATCTGGCGCACGAGCTGCCAGCGGGTGGCGCCGAGGGCCGCGCGGATGCCGAGCTCGCGCTGGCGCCGGAGCGCCCGCTCGAGCGTGAGGTTGGCGATGTTGGCGGCGGCGATCAGCAGCACGCAGGCGACCGCGCCGAGCAGCAGCAGCAGCGTCGGCCGGAGGTCGCGCACGAGGTCCTCGCGCAGCGGGACGAGCAGCGGGCGGCTGGCGCCGACGGCCTCGGGGAAGCGGCGCCCGAGCTCGTCGCCGATCGCCTGGAGGTCGGCGCGGGCCTCGACGATGCCGACGCCGGGCTTCAGGCGGGCGTAGGCGTAGACCTCGGTGCGGGCGGCGCGGTCGCGGAACGGCGGCTCGTCGGCGCGGACGCCGAGCGCGACGTAGGCGCTGGCCGGGAACAGCACGCGGTAGTTCGCGGGCATCACGCCGATGACGGTGTGCGCGGCGCCGTCGAGGGTGATCGGCGCGCCGAGGATCGCGGGGTCGGCGGCGTAGCGGCGGGTCCACAGCTCGTGGCTGAGCAGGGCGACGCGCGGCCCGCCGGGCGCGTCCTCCTCGGGCAGGAAGTTGCGGCCGAGCAGCGGCTGCGCGCGCAGCATCGGCAGGAAGTCGTGGGTGTACGACTCGACCAGCAGCTTCTCGGGCTCGGACCCGCCGGCGCCGGTCAGGGTCATGGCCTGGATCGACATGGCCGCGAACGCGGCGAAGCTCGACTGGCCGGCGCGGTAGTCGAGGTAGTTGAGGTACGGCAGCGGCAGGCGCTCGAACTCCGGCCTGGTCTCGAAGCCGAGGACCAGCTCGTCGGCGTCGGGGTAGGGCAGCGGGCGCAGCAGCACGGCGTGGACCGAGCTGAAGATCGCCGTGTTGGCGGCGATAGCGACGGCGAGCGTGAGCACGGCCGCGAGCGTGTAGCCGGGCGTGCGGAGCAGCATGCGCAGGGCGAAGCGGAGGTCGCGGAGCAGGGCGGACATGGCGGTGGTTCCCCGCGGGTGCAGTGTCGCGGCGCCGCGGGGACCCTACAGGCGCCGGCCGAATTTCTCGCGGCGCGCGCGCGAGCCCGCGGCACGCGGGTCCGCGGGCTCGGCAGGCGCGCGGGCGGGGCGGACACTCGGGCGTCCGCGGGGGCATGCCGTGGCGAAATTCGCGGAGGGGCTGACGCGCCGCGGGCGGGCTCGTTCGGGCGGCAGACCGGGGTGAGCCACCGCTGCTGGTGAACGTCGGTGCGTGGCGATCGCCGGGGCGCCGCTGCGGTGCCGGGAGGTCGATCCGGCGCGTTCTGCCGCGTCGCGCGGACGCGAGCGGCCGCGCCGTGTCCGCGCGGTGACGCCTCCGCTGATGCTCACGGCGGGCGGCCGCGCGGCCGGCCGGCGACGGTGCGATGGTCGGTGGATGGCACGAAACGACGTTCATTCGCGGTGGTTGTGGCTCGCGCTGGCGGTGGTGGGCTGCGGTGACGACGGCGTCGTCACGCCGGGGTCGACCACGGGCACGACGACGGGCGACACGACCATGGTGGTGACGACGTCGGGGACGCCGACGTCGACCGACCCGTCGACGACGACCACGGGCGTGGTGGTGACGGGCGGCATGACGACCACGGGTGAGACGACGGATCCGTCGACGACCACGACCGGCCTGACGGCGACGACGAGCGGGACGTCGTCGACGGGGGACGACACGACGAGCGGGACGTCGTCGACGGGGGACGACACGACGAGCGGGACGTCGACGGGGGACGACACGACGGGCGGATCGTCGTCGACCGGCGGCGAGTCGACGTCGACGGGGCCGGCCGACGGCGACATGGACGGAGTGGCGGACGACGCCGACAACTGCCCCGGCGACGCCAACCCGATGCAGGAGGACGGCGACGGCGACCAGGTCGGCGACGCCTGCGACAACTGCCCGGAGGACGCCAACCCGGGCCAGGCGGACGACGACGCCGACGGCGTCGGCGACGTGTGTGACAGCGAGGTCGTCGACGGCGACGACCTGATCGTGCCGATGGGCCAGACGGTCGAGCTCGGCGGCGATCACTGCTACGGCCAGGTGATCGTGCACGGGACGGTGCACGTGCCGACGTTCAACGGGCAGGCCGGGACCGGGACGATCACGCTGAAGGCCGACACCATCCTGGTCGGGCCGACGGGGCACATCGACGCCGACGACTCGGGCCAGGCCGGCGGCCTGCCCTCGGCGATCGGCGGGCGCGGCGGCTTCGGGGGCAGCGGCGCGGGCGCGGGCTGCGGCGGCGGGCCGGGCAGCTGCGTGGGCCAGGGCGGGACCGGCGCGAGTTATGCCGGCCTCGGCGGCGTGCCCACGGCGCCGTACGGCGGGGCGTGCGAGGTGTGCAGCGAGGCGACGGGCTCGCACTGCAAGGGCGCGGCCGGGCCGGCGCAGGGCACCAACAACGGCGACGACATCGCCATGGGCTCGGGCGGCGGCGCGGCGGGCAACTCGTGCGGGTGCACCAGCGCGGGCGGCGACGGCGGGCGCGGCGGCGGGTCGATCGTGCTGATCGGGACGACGTCGGTGACGATCGAGGGCCTGGTCACCGCGCTCGGTCAGGAGCCGGCGCCGGACGACAGCCCCAACTGCGGCTACCGCGGCGGCGGCGGCGGCGGCTCGGGCGGCGGCATCGTGGTGGCGACGGCGGCCTTCGACGGCCCGGCCGCGGCCGCGCTGCAGGTCACCGGCGGACGCGGCGGCGAGGCGCTCGGCAACATCGGCGACGCGACCTGGGGCTGGGCCGGCGGCGGCGGCGGCGGCGGGCGCATCAAGCTGTTCACGCCGAGCAACATGTGGATGGGCACGACCGACGTGAAGGGCGGCGCGAGCGGCAAGTTCCCCAACACCGGCAACAGCTACGCGGCCACGGCGGGCGGCGACGGCGCGCTGTTCATCGACGCGGCGATCCCCGCGAAATTCGCCGACTTCGCCTGCCAGTGAGGCGCGCGCGCGGGCCCGGTGCGAGGCGCCGGGCCCTTCGTGTGGCCTCAGGCGGCGATGCGCGGCCGGGTCACTCGCACGCCTCGTAGGCCTGGGCCGGCGCGCGCGCGAGGAAGTCGTCGCAAGCGGCGCCGCAGAACTCGATGACCGCGGTGCCCTCGGCGAAGGTCCAGCCGCTGCCCTCGTTGCAGGAGTTGCGGAACGGGATCTCGACGCCGCCGAGGGTGACGATCACCTGATCGGGGTTCGGCGGCGACGAGTCGAGGGCGTAGCCTCAATACCTGGAGGCCTCGAGGAAGCCGTCGTAGGCCGACTGCAGCTCGGTCTGGGTGTAGGCGTTGACGTAGTCGGTGCCGCCGGCGTCGGCGAGCTCGGCGAGGGTGTCGGAGGCGGCGACGCCGTCGGGGTTGCCGTCCTTCACGTTGCCGGCGGGGAAGACGCTGGCGTTGACGCCGAGCACGAAGGTGGGGATGCCCGCGGCGTAGGCGTCGAGGGCGGCGTCGATGGCGTCGGTGTCGTAGTCCTCGAACAGCGAGGTGGTGTCGGGGGCGCCGGCCATGCAGTTGGCGGCGCCGTCGGCGACGAGCACGATGTACCGCGGGCTGCTGCCGCCCTGGGCGAGCAGCTCGTCGGTGGCGCTGCGCAGAGCGGTGGCGGTCGGCTGCCCGCCCTTGATGGTCACGTCGTTGGCGACCGGGATGGCGGCCAGCACGCTGGCGGCGTTGTGGCTGTCGACCGGGACCTCGGGCGCGGCGACCGGGCAGGCGGCCGAGCTGTAATCGGACGTGGCGGCCTTCGAGGGGTAGAGCTGGGCGCCGAGCTCGAGCGCGTCGTCGTGGGCCGGCAGGACCGCGCCGAGCACGTTGCGCAGCACGCTCCAGCGGGTGACGGTGGCGGTGTTGGCGTTCTGGTCGTGGTCCCACGAGTCGACGCCCATCGAGCCCGACTTGTCGAGCACGAGCATGACCCTGGCGCGGCTCGGCGTCGGGCTCTCCATCCAGCCGCGGCACGGCGGGCCCTCGGCGGTGGGCTCGAGGGGCCGGGGTTGGTGGTGTCGGGGTCGCTCGAGGGGCCGGGGTTGGTGGTGTCGGGGTCGCTCCCGGGGCCTGGGTTGGTGGTGTCGGGGTCGCTGCCGGGGCCGGCGGTGGTCGGCGAGGACTCGGTGCTCGCCGAGTCGGTGGCCTCGGTCGGGGCGCTCGAGGGGTCGCTCGAGGGTCCGGGGGCGCTGTCGTCGTCGTCGTCGGGTCCGTCGTCGAAGCCGGACGGGAGGGTGGTCAGGCTGGTCAAGGACGAGGTCATGGGTGGGTCGTTCGAACAGCCGAACAGACCGAGGACGAGCAGGGGATAGGGGCGCATCCTCGCAAGGTATCACGCGCTTCGTCGTGGTAGGGTCGGCGGCGATGATGAAGCCGATGTTCCTCCCCGAGGTCGAGGACAACCGCGGACGCGGCGGGCCGTACGCGGGCCTGATCGACGCGGCGCGCGCCGCCGGCGGGCCGTACCCGCAGATCTGGCACCTGTTCGCCTACAAGCCGGAGGCGACGCGGCACCTCGAGCAATTCACGCAGGCGATCATGCGCGGTCCGTCGCCGCTCTCGCCGGGGCAGCGCGAGCTGATCGCGGCCTACACGTCGAAGCTCAACGACTGCGAGTTTTGACTGCGCGCCCACGCCGCGGTCGCGGCGGAGCTGCTCGGAGACGAGGTGGTGTACGGGGCGATCGCGGACCTCGAGGCCTGCGGGCTGTCGGCGCCCGAGAAGGCGCTGCTGCGGTTCGTACGCAAGCTGAACGACGACAACGCGAACGTGAACGCGGACGACGCGGCGGCGCTGCGCGCGATCGGCTGGACCGACGAGGCGATCCACGACGCCATCACGGTGTGCGGGCTGTTCAATTTTTACAACCGCTGGATCGACGGGTCCGGGGTGCACGCGATGCCCGAGGAGGCCCACCGCGCGGCCGGCAAGCGCATGGCCCGCGGAGGCTACGCGCGCGGCGAGTGAGGCTCGCGGCGCGGCGGGGCCAGCAGGACGGCGGCGCTGACCAGCGGGATCAGCAGCGAGAACCACCGCCCGAGGAAGGCGTAGCCGAGCACGGCGAGCAGCATGCCGGCGAGGAAGCCGTCGTTCTCGGCGGCGAAGATCGGGCCGGTGCGCGGCTCGGTCGGGAGCACGCGGGCGAAGAACCCGCCGCCGACGAGCGCGCCGAGGCCGACGGCGGGCAGCAGCAGCGGGAGCGCGGCCGGCGAGGCGAACGGGCTGGCGAGCAGCCAGGCGTGGGCGGCGAGGTGGGCGACGAGGCCGACGACGACGAGCAGGCGCTCGCGCCCCGGCAGCCACAGGCCGATCAGGCTGCCGATCAACCACGCGCCGAGCACGAGCGCGTAGGTCAGGGCGGCGGCGGAGATGCTGCGCTGCACGGCCATGAGGTGGCCGAATTGCAGGAGGCCGAGGTGGAGGCCGAGGCGGCGCGGACGGGCGGCGGGCATGAGCTGTCGTGGAGCGGAGGGAGCGTGCGCGGGCGAGGGCGCGTGAGGGCCGAATCGCAGGAGGCCGCGGCGGCGCGGACGGGCGGCGGGCATGAGCTGTCGTGGAGCGGAGGGAGCGTGCGCGGGCGAGGGCGCGTGAGGTCGGCGTGGCGCGGGTCGTGAGCGCGGGGTGGAGCGAGCGAGGGGCGCCGGGCGGGCGGCGTGACGCGGTAGCGAGGGCGGGTTGAAGCGAGCGAGGGGCGCCGGGCGGCGGCGTGACGCGGTAGCGGGGGCGGGTTGAAGCGAGCGAGGGGCGCCGGGCGGCGGCGTGACGCGGTAGCGAGGGCCGGTTGAAGCGAGCGAGGTCGTCGGTGGGGTATCGATGAACTTCAGTCGATGTGGCGGTCGAGCAGGCGCTCGAGGCCGCGGCGGAGCACGAGGTCGAGGTCGTCGAGGGTGATCGGGGCGGCGCCGGCGATCGCGGCGGCGAGCGCCTCGCCCTCGACGATCTGCAGGTTCGTCTCGCGGGGGTGGGCGGCCGCGCGGAGGGTGGCGGCGGTGAACGGCAGGGCGTCGCTCGCGTAGGCGAACGAGCGGTCGGCGAGCCTGCTGTCGAGCACCACGACGTCGTCGAAGATCGCCGCGAGGCTGGCGGTCAGGCGGGCGGGGGTGCGGGCGGGGTTGCCGAGCGGGCCGCTCAGCTGGACCGCGAGCACGCCGGTCGGCGTGAGGTGGGCGCGGCAGAGGGCGTAGAACTCGCGGGTGTGCAGGTAGGCCTCGCCGAAGGTGAGCGGGCTCGGGAGGTCGACGACGATGAGGTCGAAGCGCAGGTCGGTGGCGGCGAGGAAGGCCTTGCCGTCGGCGTAGTGGAGGGACCACCGCGGCGAGCCGAACGGGAGGGCGCGGGGATCGGTGAACCACCGCAGGCCGAGGCCGACGACCACGGGGTCGAGCTCGACGCTGTGCAGCTCGCGCGCGCGGTCGGCGAGCTCGGGCACGAGGGAGAGGGTGCCGTTGCCGAGCACGAGGGCGCGTTCGAGGCGGTGCAGGCGGGCGGGCACGCGGCCGAGGTAGTGGTTGAGGATGTCGAGCTCGCCGCCGTCGAGGTCGCGCAGGCCGTCGAGGTGGAGCGCGCGGCCGCGGCGCGGGCTGTCGACGACCTCGACGCGCTGGTAGGGCGAGTCGAGCGAGGCGAGCACGCGGGCGCCGGGCAGGCGGTGCTTGTGCTGGTACACGGCGTCGAGGCCGGCGGCGGCGAGCGGCGGGGCGAGGGCGAGGGCGGGGCCGCGAGGCCGGCGCAGGCGAGGGCGCGGGCGCGGCCGAGGGTCAGCGCGGCGAGGCCGACGAGCGCGGCGAAGTGCACGGCGAGGCGCAGCTCGGGGCGGGTGCCGAGCGCGATCGCGGCGGCGCTGCCGAGGAAGAACCCCGCGAGCTCGGCGGCGTAGCCCCGGCGCACGGCGAGCAGGCGGCGCGCGGGGTCGGCCTCGGCGGTCAGCAGCGCCGGCAGGAACACGGCGAACGGGCTGACGAGCACGAGCGCGAACACGACGAGCGAGGCGAGGTGCTCGGGGCCGGTGCCGCCGCGCAGCCAGCACAGGCCGGCGGTGAGCCAGCGCGGGGCCGCGGGCCAGGCGAACTGCACGACCAGCGCGAGCAGCAGCAGGCGCGCGTGGGTGGCCGGGCGCAGGCGATCGCCGAGGCGGTAGCCGAGCGAGGCGGCGGCGAGCGCGACGGCGGCGACGAGCAGCAGCACGACCTCCTCGCCGTAGAGCAGGGCGGTGAACTCGCGCAGCAGCAGCTGCTGGGCGCCGCCGAAGCCGAAGCCGACGAGGCCGAGCACGAGGGCGAGGCGGGCGTGGCTCACGGCGCGCGCCGACCTCGAGCGTCGCCGGTGCCCGTCGACGCGACGCGGGTGGGCGGCGCGGACGCGCAGGTGGTGGCGCGTCGCGGTGGCGCGCGTCGTGGTGGCGCGCGTCGAGGGGGCATGCCTCGTGAGGGCGCGGGTCGCGGGAGGGGTTCGGCTCGGCGCATGCGATCGCGTCCCGACGTCCCGCGCTCAGTTGGGGATCGGCGGCGGGACCGGATCTTCGTCGTCGTCCTTGTCCTTGTCCTTGTCCTTGTCGTCGTCGCCGCCCTCGCTGCTCATCGAGGGCGGGAGGTCGAGCTTCGGCAGGGTGTCGCCGGAGTCGCTGGTGCCGGCGGTGGTGCCGGCGCTGCTCGAGTCGGTGCCGGTGGTGGTGCCGGCCGAGCTGGCGACGCCCGTGGTCGCGCCGGAGGTCGAGGCGCCGTGGCTGTCGCTCGCGCCCGAGGTCGGAGCGCCGGTCTCGGTGGCGCCGGCCGAGCCGCCGCTGGTCGGGGGTCCGCTGCTGCCGCTGCTGCTGCCGGCCGACTCCCACGGCGGGACCGCGGTGTCGGTCTGGCCGTCGCCCGGGTTACCGAGGCCGCCGCACGCGGTCGCAAGGAGCAAAAAGAGGCCGTGGGAGCGCATGCGCGGCACTCTATGCCTTTAAAATTGAAAATGCGAATCAAAATTAACAATCGCGGCGTGCGTGGGATCAGGGGGAGTACCGGGTGGGCGAGCGACGTGCGAACCTCGGGTGGTGGGACGGGCGCGGGCGAGCGAGGTCGAGGTCGTCGAGCACAGCCCGTGGCGGCTGGTGATCGTCGGGGCGCTGGTGCTGGTGTGCTGCGACCCGGCGACGCGGCCCGCCGCGGTCGTCGAGGCGCCGGCGGAGGACCCGGGCTTCGCGCCGGCGAGCGTCGGCGACGCGTGGACGTACCGCACCGGACAGACGTCGCCGGGGCTGGTGATGCCGGGCGCGACGACCACCGATCGCATCGTCGCGGGCGCGCGCGAGGGCGGACGGTTCGTCGGGCGCGTGGTCAGCGAGGACGCGGGCAACCCGGCGGCGAACAGCGAGCGCGGGCTGATCGTCACGCCGGCCGGGGTCTCGCCGGACATCGGCACGATGACGACGGCGATCGGGCCGGTCACGACGCTGCGGTCCAGCGGGGTGTTCCTGCCGGCCCAGCTGCCCGCGGGGCTGCGCTGGACGTGGACGCAGACGCTCGAGTCGCCGATCTCGACGATGGAGGTGCGCGGCTCGGCCGAGGTGATCGGGCCCGAGCAGGTCACGGTCCCGGCCGGCAGCTTCGCGGCGGTGCGCGTGCGCAGCGAGGTCCGCAACCACGTGGTCACCCGCGGCGGGGCGGTGCCGCCGATCGAGCACGTGCAGCGCGACGACAGCTGGTACGTGCGCGGGCTCGGGCTGGTCAAGGCCGTGACGACGGCGACCGGCTACTCGGCGGAGAAGGTGCTGGTCGCCTACCAGGTGCAGGGCGCGCCGGTCGGGCAGGGGTCGCCGCAGATCGCCGTCGGCGCGCCGTAGCCGGCCCTCGGGTGGCTCGCGGGACATGTCCCTCCGGACAGGGGACATGTCCCGCGCGGCGGAACGGGTGGATGTCCCCTGTCGTGAGCGAACGATCGTGCGATCGCCACGGTGTCCTTCGGGACATGTCCCGAGTTTCTGACGTTGACGCCGAGGGCCGTTGCGGCTAGGTCTGGGCCTGAAAATGGTTTTCAAGATTGATTGCCCGGTCGGGCACGGGCCGCGCCGGTGAGCGACGAGGGCGCCATGATCGAGGTCGCGGCGGAGCCGCTGTGCGCCGGGCTCGTCGCGGCGCTGGTCCGGCGGCTCGGGCTCGCGCGGGCCGACGCGGTCACCACGGTCGAGCACTGGCTGCGCAGCGAGCAGGCGGGCAAGCCGTGCCACGGGCTGGTGCGCGCGCTGTACGTGGCGCAGTCGGGGGAGTTCGGGCCCTACGCGGGGGCGCCGGCGCCGGCGCCGGTGCGGGTCGCGGCCGGGCGGCTGCACGTCGACGGCCGCGGGCACCTCGGCTATCCGCTGGTGCGCGGGCTGATCGAGGCGGGCTGCGCCGAGGCGCAGGCGCACGGGACGTGCGTGGCGATCGGGGCCGGGGTGTACCCCAGCGGGATGCTCGGCGACTGGGCGCGGATGGCCTGCGCGCGCGGCTGCGGGGTGGTGCTGGCCAGCGGATCGCCGGCCCGGGTGGCGGCGCCGGACGGGCGCACGCCGCTGATCGGCACCAACCCGCTGTGCGTCGGGCTGCCCGCGGGCGCGCGGCCGTTCGTCTGCGATGCATCGACGAGCGCGCTGACCCACGGCGATCTGCTGCTGGCCCGCGGGACAGGTGCGGCGCTGCCGGCGGACGCGGCGGTCGACGGCGAGGGGGCGCGCACGACGTCGGCGAGCGCGGTGGACGTCGAGCACGGGCGCGGGGCGCTGCTGCCGATCGGGGGCTCGCACAAGGCGTTCGCCATCGGCATGGCGATCGAGCTGCTGACGAGCCTCGGCGGCGGGGTGCCGGGGTCGCCGCGTCACGCGGAGCACGGGGTGTTCGCGCTGCTGCTCGGGCCGGCGCTCGTGGCCGAGTCGGGGCCGGCGTGGCTCGCCGGGCTCGCGGGGTTCGCGGAGCGCGGGGCGCGGATCCCCGGGTGGGCGTCGCAGGCGCGGGCCGAGGCGCAGGCGCGGGCGGGCACGGTGCGGCTGGCCGCGAGCACGCACGACCGGCTGCTGGCGCTGACGGAGGCGGCGTGACGCGGGCGGCCCGGCTGCGGCGCCTGCTGTTCGAGGGCCCGGGGCCGCTGATCCTGGCGGGCGCGCACGACGGGCTGTCGGCGCGCGTCGCCGAGCGGGCCGGGTTCGCGGGGCTGTGGGCCGGGGGGTTCGGGATCTCGGCGAGCAAGTGCCTGCCGGACGTCGGCCTGATCTCGATGCACGAGCACCTGACGGCGTCGGCGGCGATCCACGCGGCGAGCGGCGTGCCGGTGGTCGCCGACGTCGACGACGGCTTCGGCGACGCGGTCAGCGTGGTGCGCACGATCCGCGAGTACGAGGCGGCCGGGATCGCGGGCGTGTGCCTCGAGGACAACCACCACCCCAAGCGCAACAGCCTGTACGCGGGCTTCGACCGCCGGCTGGTCGAGCGCGAGGCGTTCGCGCGCAAGATCGCGGCGGCGGTCGCGACCCGCAGGGACCCGGACTTCGTGATCGTCGCGCGCACCGAGGCGCTGGTCGCCGGCCTCGGCATGCACGAGGCGCGCGCGCGGGCCGAGGCCTACGCGCTCGCGGGCGCCGACGTGGTGCTGGTGCACTCGACGGCGCCGACCGCCGCGGAGGTGCTGGCGTTCGGGCGGGCGTGGAGCGCGTCCAGCGGCGTGCCGCTGGCGGCGGTGCCGTCGACGTACCCGGACGTCGCGGCGGACGAGCTGTTCGCGGCGGGCTATCGCCTGATCGTGTTCGCCAACCAGGGGCTGCGGGCGGCGGTCGCGGGCATGCAGCGGGCGTACCGGAGGCTGGCCGAGGCGCGCACGCTGGCGGCCGTCGAGGCGGAGGTGAGCCCGCTGCGCGAGCTGTTCGCGCTCGTCGACTACGAGGAGGTCCAGCGCCTGAGCGTGCGCTTCGGCGAGCCGGCGCCGGCGCCGGGCGAGCACCTGTGCCGGCGCCTGCTGTTCGACAACCCGGCGGCGCGGGCCGAGCGGACGGCGTTGATCGCGGGGGAGCTGGCGCTGACGTACGCGGAGCTGGGCGCGGCGGTGCGCGACGCGGCGCGGGCGCTGGCCGGCGCGGGCGTCGGCGCGGGCGACCGCGTGCTGCTCATGCTGCGCAACTCGGCGGAGTACGTGGTGCTGTTCCTCGCGATCGTCGCGCTCGGGGCGATCGCGGTGCCGGTCGACCCGCAGGCGGGCGGCGAACGGTTTCGCGACGTCGCGCTCGATACGACGGCCAAGCTGTGCCTGGTGCTGGCCGAGACGCCGGCGCACGCGGGGCCGCCGCGCCACGCGGCGCACATCGACGTCGCGACCAGGCGGGTGCGCTTCGAGCCGCCGCTGCCGGCGCTGGTCGCGGTCGCGGGGCTGCCGTCGGTCGCGCCCGAGGCGGCGGCGTGCGTGCTGTACTCGGCGGGCTCGACGGGCCACCCGAAGGGGGTGGTGCTGCGGCACCGCCACTTGCTGGCGATCGCCGAGACGCTGGCCGGGGTGCTGGGGACGGGGCCGGAGCACCGCGACCTCGTGCTCGCGCCGCTGACCCACAGCGGCGGGTGGCAGCGCGTCACGGCGACGCTGCTGCGCGGCGGCACGGTGGTGGTGTTCACCGGCATGTTCTCGCTGGCGGGGCTGCTGGCGGACGTGCAGCGGTTCAGGATCAGCGGGTTCTTCGTCACGCCGCCGACCGTGCGCGCGCTGCTGCAGGGCTCGCCCGAGCGCACGCGGGCCGGGGCGGCGGGGCTGCGGTCGATCGAGATCGCCAGCGCGCCGGTGACGGCCGACGAGCTGCGGCGGCTGAGCGAGCTGCTGCCGGGCGTCGACGTGTTCCTGCAGTACGGGCTGACCGAGTGCTCGCGCGCGGTGATCCTCGACGTGCGCCGCCACCCGGACAAGCTGCACACGGTCGGGCTGCCGACCGCGGGCGTCGAGGTCGCGATCGCGGGCGAGGACGGGGCGCTGCTGCCGGCCGGGTCGGAGGGCGAGGTCTGGCTGCGCGCGCCGCAGCGGGCCGACGAGTACTGGAACCTGCCCGAGCTCAGCGCGGCGCGGTTCGACGGCGGGTGGCTGCGCACCGGCGACTTCGGGGTGATCGACGCCGACGGGTTCGTGGCCCTGCGCGGGCGGCGGGACGACATGATCAACTGCGGCGGCATGTCGTACTTCCCGGCCGAGGTCGAGCGGCTGCTCGGGGCGATCGAGGGCGTGCGCGACGCGCTGGTCGCGGGGGTGCCGGATCCGCGGCGCTTGCTCGAGCAGGTGCCGTGGATCTTCGTGGTCCCGCACGACCCGGCGACCTGGTCGATCGCCGGGTTCATGCGCCACGCGCGGGCGCGCCTGCCGGCGCACATGCTGCCGCGCAACGTGGTGGTCGTGCCGCACATCCCGGCGACGGCCTCGGGCAAGCCGCACCGACGCGAGGCGGTCCGCCGGTACGGGCCGGGGGCGGAGGCGACGTGACCGACGCCGACATCGCGGCCGAGCTGCAGGCGTTCTTCAGGGCGATGTACCCGCACCCGGACATGACGCTCGACGCCGACACCGACCTGCTGGGCGCGTGGTTCGTCGACTCGTTCGGGGTGGTGCAGACGGTGCAGTTCGTCGAGGACCGCTTCGGGGTGGCGCTCGAGCGCGTCGACATCCGCGCCGACACGTTCGCCAGCGTCCGCGCGCTGGTCGGGCTCGTGCGCCGCAAGCTGGGGACCCGCTGACGCATGGCGGCGCGGCTGCTCGGCGGGCGGGTGTCGGCGGCGAGCTTGCAGGCGCACGACACCCGCGACTGGCGCGTGCTGCTGGCGGTGGCCGGCACGCTGCTGGTGTACGCCTGGTGTTACACCAACCTCGGCGCGTGGCTGGGGCTGGCGACCCCGGCGGACGCGGCGGCCTGGCTCGGCGTGGCGCTGCCGCGGGTGCTCGACGACGACGGCAACGTCGCGGCCAAGCTGTCGGTCACCTACACCGCGCTGCACGACGGCGACGACGAGCGGCTGGCGGTGTTCGCGGCGCTGCTGGGCGGGTTCGTCAGCGCGTACGCGCTGCCGCTGCGGCGCCGGGCGGCGGCGGCGGTGGCGTGGTTCCTGCCGGCGTTCGCGTGGCTGTACGGGGCGAGCGCGGCGGCGGCGCTGCTGGCGGCGCACCTCGGCGTGTACGCGACGTTTCATCCGCGGCGCGGTGGGCGGGCGGCGGCGCTGGTCGGGGCGCTGTGTGGGCTGCTGATCGGCGATGCCTGGCCGCTGCGGATCGGCGCGGCGGCGGTCGGCGCGGGGGCGACGGCGTGGGCGTATCAAAAATTGCTGGCGCCGGCGCTGCGGGCCGAGGGGCGGGCCGCGCGGGTGATCCGTCGGTTCGTCGTCGAGGGCTGCATGATCACCGTCGCCGTCGCGTGCGCGGCCGAGGGGCTCACGGGCGCGGCGTGGAAGCTGCCGGTCGGGCTGCTGTTCTTCTTCTATCAGTGGGCGCGGCTGCTGGTGTACGAGGCCGACGCGCGCGACGGGCTGGTGCCGCGCGAGCTGCCGGTCGCCGAGTACCTGGCGCTGTTCATGACGCCGCTGGCGCTGGCCAACGTGAACTACGCGCCGTACCTCGGGCAGGGCTACGCGTACCTGCAGGCGCGGCTGCTGGCCGAGGATCGCATGCGGCTGGCGCGGGCGGGGCTGCGGCTGTGGTGGTTGGCGCTGGCGTACATGGTGTTCGCGGAGGAGGCGACCGGGCGGTTCATCGTCGCGGTGGAGCGGGCGTTCGGGGTGAAGGTGTACGCGTTCACCAGCGAGCTGGTGCGCGAGCATATTAAAGGCACGCCGCTGTCGACGCCGACGGTGCTGCTGTCGACGCTGGTCGACCAGGCCCGCGTCTTCCTGATCTACGGCGGGGTGACCCACTTCCGCGTGGGGGCCTGGCGGGTGATGGGCTACGCGGTCGAGACGCAGTACGACCGGCCGTGGCTGGCGACCAACCTGGCCAACCTGTGGGGGCGCTTCGCCTACCACTTCCGCGAGTTCCTGGTCCGCGTGTTCTATTATCCGGTGTTCCTCACGCGCCTGCGGCGCCGGCCGCTGCTCCGCATCTTCACGGCGACGATGGCGGCGACGGTGATCGGCAACCTCGTGTGGGGCCACGTGCCGCCGCGCACGCTCGGTCGCCTGACCTGGGCCGACCTCGTGACGGCGCTGTCGACCTGGCCGTACTTCGTGCTGCTCGGGCTCGGCATCTCGCTGACGCAGATCTGGCTGGCCCGGCGCCCGCGCACGCGCAAGCCGTGGACGCTCGATCGGCGGCTGCCGCTCGATGTCGTGTGCGCCTACTTGACGATGCAGTACTTCGCCCTGATCCACGTGTTCATCCGCCCGCAGCCCGGCGGGTCGCTGGCGGACTACGGCGAGCTGGCGCTGATCGGGCTGGGGATCCGGGTGCGCTGACCGGCGACGAGGGGGCCGCGAGGTGCGTGGCCGCGAGTGACGCTCCGGGGGTCGTCTGATACGCTGGCCCGGCCATGAAGATCGACGCCGACAAGTTCCTCGCGATGACGCTCCTGCTGGCGACCACTGCCGGCGCACCCGCCTGCGGGGCGAAGGAGCAGAAGAAGGTCGACGACAAGGCGACCAAGGCCGCCACCCCGGCCCCGACGCCCGCGGCCCCGCCGGCCACGCCCGCTGCGCCCGCGACCCCGCCCGCGGCGGTCGACGGCAAGGCGGCCGACGGCTCGGCGACCCCGCCGGCCGACAGCGCCGGCGCGGCGGCCAGCGGCGGCGGCGCGGCCAAGAACGATCCGCCGCCCGACGTCGAGAAGCCGTCGTGGTGAGCCGCGGGCCGGGCGATCGCCCGGCCCCTCGCGGGTGAGCGCGGCGCCGGGGGCCTGTGACCCCCGGTGGCTTGCGCATGGCACGAACCCGCGCGCGAAATTTTGAAGTGCTGACGGCGACGCCGAGGCGAGCGCCGGTGAGTACGACGAGCGAGACGGCGATCGACGCGGTCGGCGAGCCGCTCGTGCGGGTGATGAGCGTGAAGCGCGTACCGGTCCGGTTCGCCGACGGAGTGATCGCGTCGTTTGCGGCGGTCGCCCGCGGACGGCGCCGGCATGCCGTACGACGCGAACAACGCGGCGACGCTCGCGGGGCGGTGGCGTCGTGCGACTGTCAGCCCGGCGCGGTGCCCGAGGACGCCTCGGAGAGCGACGTGGTCTTCGAGGACGACCCGGTCGGCGTGGCCGCTTCGTGGCTCGTCGGCGCGGGTGATGTGACAGTACGATCGGAGAGATGTGCGCGTGGTGGAGCGTCGATGGCGGCTGGCCGCGCAGTGGCAGAACCTGATGCAGCGGCGCGGGCGCGAGCCGGGCGTGTACGCGGCGGACGTGCGGGTGACGGCGGTCACGCGCTCGCCGGGGCGGACGCGGCGGGGCGAGCGGGATGCGCGTGCACTTCGGCGAGAAGCGGCGATGATGACGGCATGCTCCGCGCCTCGTTCGTCGCTGTGTCGCTGATGGTGCTGTCGGTCGCGTGCCGCCGGATGGAGGCGATGGACCTCGAGGGGCCGCCCGACGGCGAGTCGATGGTCGACGCGTCGGCGCCGCCGGACGCGACCGACCCGCCGACGAACGCGCCGCAGCCGACGCGCGCGCAGCCGGCGAACCAGCGGCCGACGTCGGGCACGTCGACGCAGACGACGCCGCGTCGGCCGCCGCGTCGGCCCGCGGGCGACGCGGCGAACGACGCGGCGAGGGGCGACCCCGAGGGCGGTCGGCTGGCGGGCGTCACGGCGGCGCACAACGCCGTGCGCGAGCGGCTGGGTGTCGCGCCGCTGGTGTGGGACGCCGGGCTGGCCCGCTACGCCCAGGCGTGGGCCGACAAGCTGAAGCAGCGCGGCTGCGACCTGCAGCACCGCCCGCGCAAGGGGGCCGACGCGCAGAAGTACGGCGAGAACATCTACAGCGCGTCGGGCAGCGCGCCGCCGGCGAGCGAGGTGGTCGGCGCGTGGGTCGAGGAGGTCAAGGACTACGACGCGAAGACCAACAAGTGCCGTGGGGTGTGCGGGCACTATACGCAGGTCGTCTGGCGCGCCAGCCGGCGCCTCGGCTGCGGCATGGCGACGTGCGGCGAGACCGAGGTGTGGGTCTGCAACTACGACCCCGCGGGCAACTTCCTCGGTCAGCGGCCTTATTGAGGGCGGGGCGATCGTCGGCGGATGCGCGTGGCTCCGAGCGGCGCGCGCAGCGGTGGCACATGGTCGCCGCCAACAAATGCAGGCGCGGTGATTTCTGCGGGGTGGTCCGGGGGCGGCGCGCCGTCACGCCGCGAGGACCTGGAGCGAGGCGGGCTCGCCTCGCTCGCGGCGCGGGCGCCCGCGGTCACGGGTGGTTGACGCCGAGGTAGGCCGCGACCGCGCCGAGCAGCGGCAGCAGGATCCACATGAGCCGCGCAGAACCGGGTTTGCGGGCGATGAGGACCGGCGCGGCGCCGAGGAGCAGCCAGATGAGCAGCTTGGGGTGGACCCAGCCGGGCAGGCCGCCGCCGAACTTCTTGGCGAGCATGCCGAAGCCGGCGACCAGGATGAGCAGGAGCCCGACGCCGTGCACGGCGGCGACGAGCTTACGTCCCGGGTTGGTCTCACGCGTGCCGCCGTTCGCGGCGTGGAGCGCGGCGGCGCCGAGGGCCATAAACGTGAGGATGATGCCGAGGACGTGGAGGACGACGTAGTACTGGACCGGCATGGCGCGTGAACGTTGCCTGTGCACGCGGCGTTTGACAAGCCGCAGGTGATCCCGGATATGTTGAGCTCCATGGGTATTCCGGGCTTCAGCGAGCGCGAGTTCACGTACGAAGGGGCGACCAAGAGGGTGTTCCGCAAGGGCTCCGGACCCGGGGTCATCGTCATCACCGAGGTGCCGGGCATCCATCCGGGCGTGATCGACTTCGCCAATATCCTCGTCGACTCGGGGTTCACGGTGTTCTTGCCCGAATTGTTCGGCACCACCGGCAGGCCCGCGACCGGCGCCTACGCGGCCGGCACGATGCTGAAGCTGTGCGTTTCGAAGGAGTTCAAGCTGCTCGCGGCCCACGAGTCGAGCCCGGTGACCGAGTGGCTGCGCGCGCTGGCCCGCGACGTCCACGCCGAGCTCGGCGGGCGCGGGCTCGGGGCCGTCGGCATGTGTCTGACCGGCAACTTCGCGCTGTCGCTGGCGGTCGAGCCGGCGATGATGGCGCCCGTACTGTCACAACCGGCGCTGCCGCTGCCGACCAGCCAGGAGCGCCGCGCGGCGCTGGCGGTGTCGGACGGCGAGCTGCGGACCATCCGCAAGCGCGTCGAGACCGAGGACTACAAGGTGCTCGGGCTGTGCTTCACGGCCGACGCGAAGGTCCCGCGCGAGCGCTTCGAGACGCTGCGCCGCGAGCTGAAGCAGGGCTTCGTGGCCATCGAGATCGACTCGTCGCCGGGCAACCCGCACGGCATCAAGAAGGGCGCGCACAGCGTGCTGACGGTCGACCTGGTGCGCGAGGCGGGGCACCCGACCGAGCTGGCGCTGCAGCGCACGCTGGCGTTCCTGCACGAGCGGCTCGACGCGCCGCGGGCGTGAGCGATCAGGGGCCGCCCGAGAGGGTGACGTAGGCGATCGGCAGGGCGACGCCGAGGGCGACCAGCAGGCCGCCGCGGCCGATCAGGCCCTTGCGACCGGGCAGCATGAACAGGCCGGTGACGGCGAGCAGCAGCAGGAAGCCGGCGTAGCCGTCGGCGATGTAGGTCCAGGCCTTCTTGCCGCGGTTGAGGTGCAGCCAGTTGGCGACGCGCAGCAGGAAGCGGGGCTGCGAGCCGTCCTCGAGCACGGCGCCGGTGTCGGTGTTGACGTGGAAGGTGCGGCCGTCGAGCAGTACCGAGACCTCGGCGGTGTCGCTGCGGTAGACCTCGGTCGGCTCGTCGGTGATGGCGAGGCTCGCGAGCAGTTTGTCGGCGACGGCCCGATCGTCGGCGGGCAGCGGGACGGCGAGCTGGTGGGTCGCCTCGTAGTTGTGGAAGTTGGGGTCCCAGTCGGCGATGTGGTTGACGGCGATGCCGGACAGGGCGTAGACGAAGGTCAGGCCGACGGCGAGGTAGCCGAGGTCGCGGTGGAGGGCGCGCAGCCACGGGCGCGCGCGCGTCATGAGGGTGCGACGGTTCGGGGCGGCGGTCATGCGGCGAGGGTAACGCGGGCGGGCGCGCCGGGGTTACCGCGGATCAGCCGTAGCGCTCCTCGAGCCAGGGGTCGGCGTGGTTGTGGTAGCCGCGGGTCTCCCAGTAGCCGGGCTCGTCGCGGGCCACGAACTTGATGCCGGTCAGCCACTTCGGCGACTTCCAGAAGTACAGGCGCGGGACGACGGCGCGGACGGGGGCGCCGTGGGTGCGCGGGAGCGGCTTGTCGTCGAGGCGGTGGGCGACCAGCACGTCGGGCGCGAGGGCCTCGGCGAGGCGGACGTTGGCGGTGTAGCCGGCGGCGGCCTCGAACACGACGTGGCGGGCGGTCTTCTTGACGCCGACGATGTCGGCGAGGTCCTTGACGCGCACGCCTTTAAAGTGGGCGTCGAACATCGACCAGCCGGTGACGCAGTGCACGTCGGTGTAGAGCTCGGTCTGGGTGAGCGCGAGCAGGCCGGCCCAGTCGAGCGTGGTCGGGCGCTCGACCTCGCCGTGGATCTGCAGGCGAAAGTCGCTGACGCTCGGCGAGCCGGGGGTGCCGCCCATCGGGCGCAGGGCCTCGAGCAGGCGCTGGCCGGGCGGGAGGCGCGGGCGGCCGTCGTCGAGGGTCATGGCCTGGGCCTCGCGGGTCAGGGGGTCGCTGAGGACGTAGAGGCCGCCGCCTCCGAGGGCGGCGACGGCCGTGCCCGAGGCGGCGCGGGAGATGAAGCTGCGCCGGGTCATCGCGTCGGCGACGGCGGGGGTGGGCTGCTTGGTCGGCATGGGGATCCTCGTTACGTCGGCAACGCGAGGGTGGATCCGATGTTACTCGCGCGCAGGCCGGAGCGAGAGCGTGAGCCGGCGGGTGCCGTCGGCGGCCACCTGTTCGTCGACCGCGAGGCCGGCGGCGGCGGCGGCGGCGCGGGCGCGCGCGAGGGCGACGGCCTGGGTCAGCGGGGCGACCAGGCGCCGCTCGAGCAGGGCGCGGTCGTACTCGCCGCACACGAGGGCCGGCGGGCTCAGCAGGAAGCCGAAGTCCTCGACGGCGCCGAGGGCCGCCGGGAGGCGCACGTCGACCGGCTCACCGGCGCACTCGAGGCTGCCGGTCAGCTCGAGCGGATCGCCGGCGGCGAACTCGGCGACGAGGCCGAGCTCGGCGAGGCCGGCGGCGAGCTCTTCGCGGGTCAGCGGGGCCAGCCCCAGGCGCTGGTAGCGGCTCATCGCGGGCGATCCGGCCGCGCCGGGGCGTGCCGACACACGGGGCAGGCCTCGGCGGGCGCACGGTACCAGCCGCAGCGGGCGCAGGCCGCGGCGCGCTGCGGCTCCGGCACGTCGGGGGTCGGATCCGCGGGCAGCCCGGGGAGCTCGAGCTGGCCGGGGGTGGCGCGGGTGGCTCGACGCATGGGCGGCGGACCGTAGCAGCGGGGGAGATCGCCGCCAAGTTCGCGGCGAATCGGCGGCTGCCCGGGGCGGCGGCGCGGGCCGATCGATGGCGCGTGACGTGGGGCAGATCGAGGACGCGTCGGCGGGGCAGCGACGTGGGGCAGATCGAGGACGCGTCGGCGCGCCCGGGCGCCGCTGGCTGTCCCGGGGGACAGGTTCGAATCAGGCCTTGCGGGCGTAGGTGGCGGCCCAGGCGCGGAGGTCGGTGAGCGCGGGGGCGCGGCTGCGGCTGAGCGGGACGGTGACGGCGAGGGCGCGGGCGAGGTCGGCGGCGGCGAGCGGGCGGGCCTCGGCGAAGGCGTCGAGGCGGGCCTCGACGAGCGCGCCGGCCAGCTCGGCGCCGCTGAAGCCGTCGGCGCCGCGGGCGAGCGCGAGGAAGGCGGGGGCGGGGTCGGCGAGCGCGGGGGCGCGGCCGAGCTGGCGCGCGGGCAGGTCGAGCAGGTGGATGGCGAGGATGGCGGCGCGCTCGTCGGGGTCGGGGAGGTCGACGAAGAAGATCTCGTCGAGGCGACCGCGGCGCAGCAGCTCGGGCGGGAGGCCGTCGACGCGGTTGGCGGTGGCGACGACGAACACCGGACGCGCGCGCTCCTGCAGCCAGAACAGCAGGCCGCCGAGCACGCGGGCCGCGGTGCCGGCGTCGCTGGCCGCGCCGTCGCTGCCGAGCAGGCCCTTGTCGATCTCGTCGATCCACAGCACCACCGGGGCCAGGCGGTCGGCGGCGGCGAGGGCCCGGCGGAGGTTGGCCTCGCTCTCGCCGACGGTGCCGCCGAACAGCCGGCCGGGCTCGAGGCGCACGAGCGGGAGGCCGAGCTGGCCGGCGCACACGCGGGCGGCGAGGCTCTTGCCGCAGCCCTGCACGCCGACGAGCAGCACGCCGCGCGGGTCGGGGATGGCGGCGGCCCGCGCCGACGGGTGGAGCGCGAGGGCCCGGCGATCGAGCCAGCGCTTCATGTCGGCGAGGCCGCCGAGCGCGGACGGCGGCGCGGGGTCGGCGAGCTCGAGCAGGGCGCCGCGGTGGAGGGCGGCGGCCTTGCCGGCGGCGAGGTGGGCGGCGGCGCGATCGAGGTCGCCGCCGCCGGCCAGCACGGCCTCGCGCAGCAGGCGGCGGGCGGCGTGCGCGGGCAGGCCGAGGGCGAGGCGGGCGAGGCGGACGGCGGGCGGATCGGCTGGCCCGGGGGACAGGTGGGCTGGCCTGTGAGTCAGGTCGGATGGCGCGGAGGGGTGAGCTGGCCCGGGGGACAGGTGGGAGTGCGCGGAGGGGTAGGCTGTCCCGGGGGACAGGTGGGAGTGCGCGGAGGGGTGGGCTGGCCCGAAGGGCAGGTCGGATGGCCCGGGGGACAGGTGAGGCTGCGCGGGCGGGTGGGGTGTCCCGGGGGACAGGTGGGCTGGCCCGGGGGACAGTTGGGCTGTCCCGGGGGACAGGCGGAGGGCGGCGTCGGCGAGCTCGGCGAGGGCGGCGAGCTCGGGCGGGGCGAGGGTGTGGTCGGCGAGCTCGGGGATGGCGGCGAGGGCGGGGGCGGGCTCGCCGACGACGACGACGGCGGGGCCGGGGCCGTCGGACTGGGCCAGCTCGCGGAGGGCGCGGGCGGCCAGCGGATCGGCGGGGGGATCGAGGAGCAGCCACAGCGCGGCGGTCGTGCGCTCGGCGAGCTCGCGCAGCAGCGCGGGCAAAGCGGTGGGGGTGCCGGCGCCGTCGCGGCCGGCGGCGAGGGACCAGGTGTGCACGGGCCAGCCGAGCTCGGCGCCGAGGTCCTCGAGCAGGGCGACGGCGCGGGCCTCGTCATCGGTGCGGAGGAGCAGGCCGCGGGCGCCCGCGCGCAGGCTGCGGGCCAGCGGGGCGAGGTTCACGGCGCGGGCTCCTGCTCGGCCCAGCGCAGCCAGGCTTGCAGGAGGTGGGCCTGGGCGGCCGGGCCGATGGGGTGGTCGTCGGCGAAGCTCCAGCCGTTGAGCCACAGCCGGGTGCCGCGCAGGCGCACGAGGCGGGCGTGCAGCCAGGTGAGGTCGAGGTGGGCGGCGCGCAGGGCCGCGGCGACGGCGGCCGCGGGGGCGCGACCTTGCCACACGGCGAGGCGGTAGTGCTGGCGATCGCCGGGGCGGTCGACGACGGCGAGGGTCTCGAACACGGCGCAGGCGCGGGCGACGTCGGCGACGGCCTGGGCGCGGCGCACGAGGTCGGGGAAGCTGCGGGTCCGCGAGCTGCGGAAGTCGAGGGCGAGCACCCGCGGGGCGTCGGTCGCGGCGGACGGGCCCTCGGCGGCCAGCGGCGGGGCGCCCGGGCGGCGCGGCGGGAGGCGCGGGCCGTCGGTGGTCGGCGGTCGGGCGCCTGCGCGGCGAGGGGCGCCAGGGCCTGGCCCTTCAAACAGGTCGAGGGAGCCGGCGGGGCCTGGCCTCGCGGACAGGTCGAGGGGGGCGACGGGGCCTGGCCTCGGGGCCAGGTCGAGGGGGGCGACGGGGCCTGGCCTCGGGGACAGGTCGAGGGGGCCGGCGGGGCCTGGCCTCGGGGACAGGTCGAGGGAGTCGTCGGGACCTGGCCTGGCGGACAGGTCGCTGAGGTGATGCTGGCCCGGCCTGACGGACAGGTCGCGCGCGCGATCGACGAGGGCCAGCGGGGGGAAGCGGCGGGTGACGCCGCGGGCGAGGCAGCGGGTCAGGGCCTCGAGCACGCCGGGCACCGGGCGGGCGTCGGGGTCGGGGCGGGCGGCGAGGGCGAGCAGGGCGTCGACGGCGGCGCCGCTGGCGGTGGCGCCGAGGTGGGCGGCGGCGGCCCGCTGGCGCCCGGGGACGAGGGCGGCGAGCTCGGCGAGGCGGGCGCAGGCCGCGTCGGCGAGGGGGCCGGCGAGCAGCGCGTCGAGCTCGCGGAGGGGGTCGCCGTGGTCGTGGAGGCCGTCGCTGGGCACCGGCGGGGGCGCGTCGCCGCCGGGCGGGACGAGGCGCAGGTGCGGGCCGTGCATCACGAGCGCTCCCGGATCGCCCGGTCGATCTCCCGCTTCTGCTCGCGCTCCTTGATCGTCGCCCGCTTGTCGTAGGTCTTCTTGCCGCGGCACAGCGCCAGCGCGAGCTTGATCTTGCCCTTGCGGCTGTGGAGGTCGAAGGGGATCAGGGTGAGGCCGGCCTGCGTGACCATCTCGGCCAGGTGGTCGAGCTCGCGGCGGTGCATCAGCACCTTGCGCTGGCGCAGCGGCACGTGGTTGCGGCTGTGGGCCAGCGGGTACTCGCCGACGTGGGCCTGGATGAGGAACAGCTCGCCGGCGCCGTTGAACTGGCAGAAGGCCTCGGCGAGGCTGCACTTGCCGTCGCGGATCGACTTGACCTCGCTGCCCATGAGCTCGAGGCCGGCCTCGTGGCGCTCGAGGACCTCGTACTCGAAGATGGCGCGGCGGTTCTGCACGAAGGCGTGGCCGTCCTGGATGGTCTGCTTGCTCACGGGAGCGGGAAAGCTACGCAAGGGTGCGGAGCAGGGCAAGTCCGGCGGCCTCGGCGGCGCCCGCGGCCCGCAGCGCGGCCACGCAGGCCGCGAGGGTGGCGCCGGTGGTCGTGACGTCGTCGACGACCAGGACCCGCAGGCCGTCGACGGTCCGGCGCACGCCGATCGCGCCGTCGAGGTTCTGCCGGCGGGCGGGGCCGTCGAGCTCGGTCTGTGGCGGGGTCGCGCGCAGGCGGCGGAGCAGCCGCGGCTCGAGCGCGGGCCGCTGGAACCCGGCCGCGGCGACCGCCCAGCGGGCCAGCAGGGCGGCCTGGTTGTAGCCGCGCAGGACGGCCCGCCAGGGGTGGAGGGGCACCGGGACGACGCGATCCCAGGGCCGGCGGAAGGCCTCGGCCCCGGCCAGGAGCCGCCCGAGCGGCCCGGCGAGGGCGACATCGCCGGCGAATTTGAGGTCGGTGACGGCGCGGGCGAGCGGGCCGTCGTAGGCGTGGAGGGCCTCGAGGCCGCCGACCCGGCGCAGATCCGGCGGCAACGGCACGTGCTCGGCCAGGCAGGCGCTGCACAGCGGCAGGCCGGCGGGGCCGGGGTCGTGGCGGAGGAGGCGGCGGCAGCCGAGGCAGACGGGGGGGAACAGGAGCGCAGGGATCACGCCGGGAGTTCGAACCGCGGCGCCCGACCGTTGCAGGTGAAACGAGCGACTTCGGGAGATCTTGCGCGAGATCGCGTCTTTTTTGGCCGGAGATCGCGGGGTCGAAGCAAATGGTCGGGTCGATGGCAAGCGTGTCGGTCGCGACGGATCCTGTGCAATCGCGAGATCTGCTGGCCTTTGGGCCATTTTGTCGGTTTGTCTCGAAAAAGCCTCTGGCGGGCGTCGGGGCCGCGATCGGGCGTGCATCACCCGGGCAGTGCCGGCAAGGTTGCGAGAGAGGAGGCGAACGATGACGGGACACGATCTTGGATCTCTCGGCGCCGGTCAGATCTTGACGACGCGTGAATTCGCGGTCTCCACCTCGGATCTGACCGCCGCCGTCGAGGCCGACTTCCTCGGCCAGGTCGTCGGCACCGGCGAGGAGTGGCTGTCGACCGGGTCGAACCGGGGCGGCGGCGGCTCGCCCGGCGCGTGGGGCCGGGTGTGCCCCACCCAGGTCGCGGTCGATCGAGCGCTCTCGGCGCTGGGCATGCAGGCGACGCTGCGCAGCCTCGGCCGCGTCCGCGCGCTCGGCGACGTGCTGATCGGCGAGCCGCTGACGGCCACCGCCGAGGTCCGCTACCGCAGCGCCCGCAACCCGGGCTCGACCCACGTGACCCTCGAGGTCGAGGTCCACCGCTGGCAGGCGGGCCGCCGCTCGACGGTGCTGACCTTCGAGGTCGGGCTCGAGCTGCCCGAGGCCGCCGCGGCCTGACGCGCCGCGCCCGCGGATCCGGGCGCCGGCGGGCACCCCGGGCCCGCGCGCGCCTGGTATCGTCGATCCGCGGATGACCCACAAACCCGACCCGCCACGGACCCGCGGCCCGCAACCCTCGTCGGCGAGCCTGCTGCTCGACCAGCTGTTCGACGACGGGCGCCACCTGTCGCACGAGGAGCGCATCGAGCAGCTGGTCAAGGCGGCCCTGCGCGACGGCCCGGCCCGGCTGCGCTTCGAGAACGAGCTGGCGCGCGGGGGCATGGGCGCGGTGCGCATGGCCTTCGACGCCACGCTGCAGCGGCGCATGGCCGTCAAGACCATGCACGCCAAGACCTACGAGCACGTGATGCTGGTGCACGGGTTCCTGCGCGAGGCCCAGGTCACCGGGCAGCTCGACCACCCCAACATCGTGCCGATCCACGAGCTCGGCCGCGACGGCCACGGCGAGCTCTACTTCACCATGAAGCTGGTCGACGGCGAGAGCCTGAAGGCCAAGATCAAGGCCCAGCCGCCCGAGAGCTGGGAGCAGATGCGGTCGCTGCTCGAGATCTTCGTCAAGGTGTGCGACGCGCTGGCGTTCGCGCACAACCGCGGGGTCATCCACTGCGACATCAAGTCGGCCAACGTGATGGTCGGCAAGTACGGCCAGGTCTACCTCATGGACTGGGGCGGGGCCCAGCTGCTGCCGCCCCGGCCCGGGGCCGACACGACGCTGTGGGTCCGCGACTCGCTGCCGCCGCTGCCGGCCTCGGAGACCCAGGGCATGGTGTTCGGCACGCCGTCGTACATGTCGCCCGAGCAGGCCAGCGCGGGCCGCGAGCCGCTCGACGAGCGCAGCGACGTGTTCTCGATGGGCGCGCTGCTCTACGAGATGATGACGGGCCGCCCGCCGTACCACGGGGGCACGCCGATGGAGGGCATCCTGCGCGCGCAGATCGTCGACATCGTCGCGCCCGAGGACTGCCCGCACCTGTACCCGCACGACCTCATCCGCATCGTCATGACGGCGATGGCCAGGGACCCGGGCGACCGCTGGCAGACGGTGCTCGAGCTGCAGGCGGCGATCGCGGGGCTGCTGCACGGCGGCCAGAGCGCGCCGCGGGTGCGCTTCAAGGCGCGCGAGCACATCATCCGCGAGGGCGAGGTCGGCGACGCGGCCTACTGGATCGAGTCGGGCACCTGCGAGGTCTACCAGGTCAAGGACGGCGAGCGCCGGTCGCTGCGGATCCTGAAGGCCGGCGAGTTCTTCGGCGAGACCGCGATCTTCGCCCACACCACGCGCACGGCCAACGTGGTGGCGATGACCGACATGGTGCTGAAGCGCTTCGGCGCCGACGAGGTGGTGCGCGAGATGGAGGCGATGGTCCCGTGGATGCGCGCGGCCGTCGGCGCGCTGGCGCGGCGCTTCGGCGGGGCGGCGGACGGGCGCTCGGGGCTGCAGGCGGTGCCGGCCCGCGCGCCCACGGGCGCGACGGCGACGGGCGAGGCGCCGCGCGAGCCGACCATCGAGAGCGTGCTGCTCGACATCGAGGACCTCGGCCCGGGGCCCGAGGCGGCGCCGGACCCGGACGACACCGAGGGGGTCGCCGACGACGAGAGCGACACGCGGCTGATCGGGCCGTGGACCAAGAAGCCGCCGCCGCGCCCGGGCTGAGCGCCTCAGGCGAGCGCGGCGAGGGCCGCGGCCAGGCGCGGCGGCACGGCGCTGAGGCGCACGTGGAACACGCCGCGCTCGGCCGAGCGGGCGACGACCTTGCCGTAGGCGTCCTCGTCGTCGACGCCGGCGCCGAGCAGCACGAGCTTCAGGTTGGCGAGCGGGTCGGGCACGACGGCGGCGCTGAGCTCGGCGTCGCCGCGATCGTCGAGGCTGACGAGCGCGGCGCCGTGGGCCTCGCCGCCGGCGTCCTTGCCCTCGAGCACGGTGAAGCGCACGGGGGCCGGGCTGGCGAAGATGCGGCGATGGACCACGGGCTCGGCGAGGGCGATGGTGCGGAGGTCGCCGTCGCCGTCGGGGCAGCGCTCGAGGGCGCGGACGTCGAGGATGGTGAGCGCCTCGCGGGCGCCCTTGGGCTGCACGCGGAAGCTGCCGCGCGCGCGCAGGCGGTCGCCGATGCGGCCGGCGCTGTGCTCGGACACCAGGATCTGGCCGCCGACGGTGAAGCTCTCGATGCGCGAGGCGAGGTTGATCGGGGTGCCGACGATGCCGTACTTGGCGCGGCGGGCGGAGCCGATGTTGCCGACCACGCACTCGCCGGTGTGCACGCCGATGCCCATCTCGATGGCCGGCAGGCCCTGGGCGCGCAGGCGCTGGTTCACGTCCTCCATGGCGAGCTGCATCTCGAGGGCGCAGGCGACGGCGCGCTCGGGGTGGTCGTCGGAGGCGATCGGGGCGCCGAACAGGGCGAGGATCGCGTCGCCGAGGAACTCGTTGATCGACCCGCGGTGGCGGTCGATCACGTCGGCCATGGCCCCGAGGTAGACGTTGAGGATGTTGACGACCTGCTCGGGGCTGAGGCGCTCGCTGATCGAGGAGAAGCCGCGCAGGTCGGACAGCAGCACCGTGATCTCGCGGCGCTCGCCGCCGAGCTGCAGGGCCTCCGGCGAGGCGAGCAGGGTGTCGACCACGTCGTCGGTGATGTAGCGGCCGAACACCCCGCGGATGAAGCCGTTGCGCGCCTCGACCTCGTCGACCTTGATCGCCAGCTGCTCCTCGATCTCCTGGGCGTGCTCGAGGGTGGCCTCGTGCAGGGTGGCGAGCACGTCGCGGTCCTCCTGCAAGGTCGCGAGCTCGGCGGCGAGGGCGGCGGCGTGGGCGGCGAAGGCGGCGAGGTCGTCGGGCGTGCGCAGCTCGTCGGCGGCCGCGGTCGGGTCGGCGATCACTCGGGCCCAGCGCTCGTCGTCGCGGTCCATGAGTCAGGAGTGTGGCACGAGCGGCGCGCGTGGCGGCGGCCGGAGGCGCGCGGCGGGCGTGCGGACGCGCGCCTCGCGGAGCGGCGCGCCGGCGGGGCCGCGGCGTCCGCGGGCGGCTACTGCGGGTCGCAGGGGTTCTCGTCGGTCTGATCGCCGGGCGGGACGTGCAGCATGGAGCTGGGGATCGGGCCGGGCTTGTCGGGGCCGAACGAGGCCGAGAGCGCGACGGTGGCGTCGTTGCGGTGCTCGAAGTACTCGACGCGGAGGTGGCGGACGCCGGCCTTCAGGTTGATGCTGCGGCCCTTGGCCTTGACGCCGTGCTTGCCCCAATTGTCGACGATCTGCTTGCCGTCGACGAACAGGCGCGAGCCGTCGTCGGAGACCAGTTGGAAGGCGACGTCCTGGTCCTTGTCGAGGGTCAGGCAGGTGTCCCAGCGCACCGAGTAGCGGTCGGCCGGGATGCTGTCCATCGGCGGCTTCTCCTTCCACTCGAAGTTCACGTCGCGATCGCGGCGCTGCACGGACTGGCCGGTGAAGTCGGGGCGGTTGTAGTAGGTGGCCGCCCACGAGCCGACCTGCGGCGAGTTCCACGGGCGGCTCAGCAGCACCGCGGCGGCCACGGCGGCTGCCCCGAGGGACAGGCCGAGGAGCAGCTTGCGGCCGCCGACGCGGCGAGGCGGGCGGTGGCGGGCGGCCAGCAGCACGGCGAGGCCGTCGCAGTGGCGCTCCAGCACGGCGTGCGGCACGGTCCACGCCGGCGGGGCGGGCGAGGCGGCGGCGAGCACGGCGGGCAGCACCTCGCCGGCCTCGACGACGGCGCGCGGGGGCATGACGGCGCGGTCCTCGGGGCGCAGCACGGCCCTGGCGTCGGCGCCGAGCTCGACGCCGGCGACGCGCGCGAGCGCCTGCCAGGCGCGCAGGAGGTGGCCGGCGGCGAGGTCGTCGTCGCAGGTCGGGTCGAGGACGATGGCCCGCGCGGCCCGCAGCTCGCGGGTGGCGAGGGCGAGGTCGGCGTCGTGGGGCCGAGACGGCTTGTCGGGGGCGGTCACTGGGTGCTGCTGCTTTCGCCGGGCGTGCCGGGCGAGGCGGAGGGTTGCTTGCGAGCGCGCTCGGCGGCGAGGTCGGGGGGCAGGGCGGGGCCCATGGCGTCGCCGCCGGAGCCGCCGCCGAGCTCGGACGAACGCGACGGCTTCGGCGCGGCGCCGGCGGCCGCGGCGGCGCGCTCGGCGGCCAGCGCGGGCGGGAGCGGCGGGCCCATCTCGCCGGTGCGCTCGGCCTCGGCCGCGGCGGCGCGCTCGGCCGCCAGCCACGGCGGGAGCGCGGGGCCCATCTCGGGCTCGGGCTCGCGGCGCGGCTTGCCGGGCTTCCTGGTCGGGGCCTCGCCGTGCGCCTCGGCGGCCCGCTGCTCCTTCAGCTGCTTGCGCAGCTCGGCGGTCTTGACCTCGCGCGCGGCCTTGGCGGCCTCGGCCTCGCGGATGTCGCGGACGACGTTGAGCTCGGCGCCGTAGCGCTCGACCGCGAAGGCCAGCGGCTCCTTGCTGTACTTGCGGTCGCAGTGGCCGCGCACGTAGCCCATGTAGAAGTCGGCGTGCTTGCTGGCCCCGGGGCGGGTCTTGTGGCCGCGGAAGTTGGGCGGGAGGTACTTGTTGGCGGTGCCGGCCGACACGCAGCCGCTGTAGTAGTACATCGTGTCGAGGTACTTCTCGGGCTCGGTGCGCCAGGCGTAGTCGGCCATGCCCTCGGCGGCCTCTTTGAAGGTGTTGCCGTAGTAGTCGGTGTCGTAGTTCTGGTGGGCCCCGGCGACGCCGCCGATCAGGCGGTTGAAGTACACGTACTCCTGCGGGTGGAGGTAGATCATCTGGCGCAGCAGGTCGCCGCCCGCGAGGCCGAGCAGGCCGATCACGAGGATCCACGCCGGCCTGCCGAGGCGGCGCACCAGGCCGGCGGCGCCGAGGTCGACGAGCAGCGCGCCGAGCACGGTCAGCGGCGGGACCACGAACAGGAAGTGGCGGTAGCCGTCGTAGAGGATCGAGCCCTTGTAGATGGCGTAGACCGGGGGCAGCCAGATCGAGAGGCCGAGGGTCAGCAGCGCGAGCGCGGGCAGGTGGTAGCGCGGCTCACGGATGCGGCGGGCGACGGCGACGACGCCCCAGACGGTGCCGACGAGGAACAGCGCGAGCACGACCTCGGGCAGCTGGAAGCCGAGGTAGTGCGGGAGGTAGCGCCAGTCGATGTCGAAGTTCCAGATGTCCTCGCCGGCGAACGGCATGCGCCGCTTGTGCTCGTTGTACTGGCTCATCCGCGTGAGCGTGATGAACGGGCGGCGGATCGGGTCGACGAGCGCCCACGGCCAGCTGATCAGCATGGTCGCCCAGGCGCCCGCGCCGACGGCGGCGACGCGCAGGCCGAGGCGCCACAGGTACGCCCGCGTGGCGTCGAGGCTGCGCCGCCACAGGCCCTGGAAGCCGGCGAACAGGGCGACCGCGAGGCCGAGGTAACACAGCAGCAGCACGCCGGCGATGCGCACGCTCATCGCCATGCCGGTGACGACCGCCAGCTTGATCAAGGTCCGCCGCGGGACCCGCGGGAACGCGGCGATGGCGTCGATCATGTAGTACAGCGACCACACGTAGCCGACCGCGAAGGGCAGGTCCTTCGGGTTGTTGAACATGTGGCCGTAGTAGACCGGGTTCAGGACGAGGAAGAACAGCGCGACGAACCCGGCGAACGGCCCGGCGAGGCGGCGACCGAGCTTCCAGGTGCCGACCAGGCCGAGCACGCCGGTCAGGCAGCCGAGCAGGTGGATGGCCTTCCAGTTCGGCATGGGCTCGGCGAACCACCGGAAGATCGCGCCGAGGAAGTCGAAGCCGCCGCCGTAATAATAGTTGGTGCGGAAGGTGAAGCTGCTGAGGTCCTTGAAGCCGGTGCCGTAGAAGCGGGCGATGCGGTCGCCGTAGCCGATGTGCGGCCACTCGTCCCAGGTGATGCCGTAGTCCTGGTAGGTCCACAGGGCGACGACCAGCGTCACGCCGATCACCAGCAGGCTGGCGCGGTCCCACCAGCGACCGGACGGATCCTCGCGGTCGACGAGCAGGCGGTCGAGCAGGCGGGATGGGGTCGTGGCCACGGGGGCCCGGAGTGTAGCGCGGTGGCCGTGGCGGTCGGTGGACGGAGCCGGGGGAAGCGGTGCGTTCCCGCACCCGTGTCGCCCGCGGGCCGCGCGCGGGCGACGAGCGTGCAGCGCCTCGCGCAGCTCAGCGGACGACCAGCGGCAGCATGGTCGCGGTGAGCACCGGCTCGTGGCGCAGCTGCAGCGCCTGCTGCAGCGCGGCGATCACCGAGGCGGCGGCGCCGTGGCCGAACTCGGCCCGGATGCGGGCGAGCACGGCGGTGACCTCGGCCTGGCCGAGCATGTCGGCGGGCGAGGCCTCGCTGAGGCTGCCGAGGATGTCCTTCAGGGTCGGCTCGGGCGGGTAGACCTCGAGCGGGACGGCGGCGTCGATGTTGGCGGCCGCGCGCGCGGCGGCGAGGGCGTCCTCGAGGCCGCCGAGCTGATCGACGAGGCCGCGCTCCTTGGCGTCGGCGCCGGTCCACACCCGGCCCTGGGCGATCGCGTGGATCTCGTCGTAGGTCTTCTTGCGGCCGGTCGCGACGTGGCCGACGAACACCTTATAGACGTCCTCCATCATCGTCAGGATCATGGCGCGCTCGTCGGTCGTCCACGGGGTCATCGGCGACCACATGCCGGCGTGCTTGCCCTTGCCGACGGCGTAGGTGTCGACGCCGACGTTCTTCAACAGTCCGCCGAGCGCGAGCTTGCCGCCGACCACGCCGATCGATCCGGTCAGCGTGTTGGGCTGGGCGATGATGCGGTCGGCGCCGGTCGAGATGTAGTAGCCGCCCGAGGCCGCGACCGAGCCCATCGACACGATCAGCGGCTTGTTCTTGGCCTTGATCGCCGCCAGGGCCTGGAAGATCTGCTCCGAGGCCTGCGCGCTGCCGCCGCCCGAGTTGACGCGCAGGACCACGGCCGCGACCTTGTCGTCGGCGGCGATGTTGTGCAGCGCGGCCGCGAGGGTGCGGCCGGCGATCTCCTGGCGCGCGCCGACGATGCCGGCGCCCTTGCCGTCGATGATGTTGCCGACGGCGTACACGAGGGCGATGTGCGGCTCGCTCGGGCGCTTGACGGGCACCAGGCCGATGAACTGCTGCAGCTTCTCCATGTCGAAGCCGCCGGGGCCGGCGGCCTCCTTCAGCTTCATGCGCGTCCAGGCCGCGCCGGCCCGCTGCTGGTCGCGGAACTCCTCGAACGGGGCGACCGCGTCGATCAGGCGCGCCGTCCTGGCGGCCTCGCCGGAGAAAATGCCGGTGTCGATGGTCTTGATGGCCTCGTCGCGCGACAGGCCGCGCTGCTGCAGGCCGGTCAGCAGGCCCTCGTAGATCTCGTCGACGATCGCGCCGAGCGTCTCGAGCATGGCGGGCGAGGGGTCGCGGCGGGTCAGCGGCTCGGCGGCGCCCTTGAACGCGCCGACGTGCACGAAGTCCGGGGTGATGTTCAGGCGGTCGAGCAGGCCGCGCAGGTGGATCGGCTGGGCCTGCGGACCGGTCAGCATGAGCTCGCCGAGCGGCTGCAGGCCGATCGCGTCGCACGCGGTCATCACGTAGTAGCCGATGTTCTGGGCGTTGTCGGCGTGGCAGGCCAGCTTGCGCCGGCCGTCGCCCTTGAAGGCGACGAGGGCGGCGCGCAGCTCCTCGGCGCCGGCCATCGACAGCTCGGGGTCGCTGAAGCGCAGCACCAGGCCCTTGACCTGCGGATCCTCGGCGGCCTTGCCCAGGCGCTCGATCAGCGGGCGCAGCTCGGTGGTGCCGCCGCCGCCGCCGAACAGGTTGACGGCGGCGAGGTCGTCGACCGGGCCGTGGAGGTCGTAGCTGAGGAAGTGCGGGGCGCCGGCGCTGAAGTCGGGCGACTGGATCGGCGGGTCGTACGGGCCGGGCTGGTCGAGCTTGGCGAGCATCATGCTGCCGAGCGGGCCCATGCCGGACAGCGGGTTGGCGGCGGGGGCGGGCGCGGGCTCGGAGTGCTTGTCGGGCGAGGACTCGGGCCTCTGCTGCTGGGGGCCCGCGGGCGGGCTGCAGGCGGCGAGGAGGAGCGAGAGGGTGAGGGCCGGCCAGCGCGTGTGCATTGCGATTCTCCGCATCGGGGGGTTGGAACCGCGGCGAGGCTGCGCCGTTTCGCGGGCGAACGGAAGGGGGTCGAAAGCGAGGTCACGCGCGGGGGCTGGGCCTCTGTTCAGCGGCCGCGCGTGCGCGCGCGGGGTAGCTTCCGCCGACATGCAAGCCCCCGCTCCCGAGTCGCTGCGCAGCCTGGCCGAGGTGGTCGCCGATCCGGAGCGGCTGTTCGTCGCCTACGCGTGCGTGCGCAAGCTGCAGCACGGGCGCACGCGGCAAGGCAAGCCGTTCGTCGACGTCACGCTGGCCGACGCGACGCGGGTGGTGGCGGCGAAGATCTGGGACGACGCGCCGGAGGCGATGGAGGCCGCGCGCACGCTGGCGCGCGGGACCGTGGTCAAGCTGCTGTTCCGGGCCGAGCTGTACCAGGGCACGCTGCAGCTGGGGCTGCGCAAGCTGCGGCCGATCGCGGCCGGCGAGGTCGACCTGACCGGCGTGCTCGGCGACGGGCACGCGCCGGTCGCCGACGTGCTGTGCAAGGCGCTGGTGTTCGACATCGAGACGGTGCCGGCGCAGGCGCCGGGTGAGCTGCCCGAGGGCGTAGCCGCGGCGCTGCAGCGGTTTTCGAACGGCGATCCGGGGCAGGCGGATCTGGCGTGCAGCCTGTCGCCGCTGCTGGCCAGGGTGGTGTCGCTGGCGTTCGCCGACGGCGAGGCCGAGGGCGAGCCGGAGGTGACCGTGCTGGCGGTGCCGCCTCCGGGGGCGTCGCACGATCCGTCCGACTATCCGCCGTGGCTGCGGCCGGTCGACGAGGCCGCGCTGCTGCAGGCGTTCTGGGTGCTGGCGTCGCAGGCCGACGTGGTCGTGTCGTACAACGGTCGCAACTTCGACGTGCCGTTCCTGGTGGCGCGCAGCCTGATCCACCGGGTGGCGGCGCGGGTCGATCTGCTCGGCAATCCGTACAGCCTGCGGCCGCACCTCGACCTCTACCGCGTGCTGCAGCCGGGGCGGGCGCTGGGGCCTTCGGGCCTCGAGGTGGTGTGCTGGGCCCTCGGGATCCCGTCGCCGAAGGGGGCCCTCGACGGCGCGCAGGTCGGACCGGCGTACGCGCGGGGGGAGATCGAGGCCATCGCCCGCTACAACCGCGGCGACGTGGCGGCGACGGTGGCGGTGTACCGCCGGATCCGCGAGTCGATCCTGCAGCACCGCCAGGACTGGTGATCGCGGACGCTGCAACGAGCTGCGGCGGATCGGGCGTTGCCCGGGCCATATGGGCCCGGAGCGGGGTGGGGCGATCTCGCCCGCTTCCTCACGAGCGCGGCGCTTGTCAGCGGCGCGCGACTCGGGTCCATTGCCACAATGCTCGTACGCCCGCGGACCCTCGTCGCCCTGTTGTTGATGGTGAGCTGCGGTGACAGCGGCGGCGGGAGCGGGGCGGGCAGCGAGACGGACGCGGCGACGTCGAGCGGCGGCGGCGAGGACACCACCGGCGCGCCGACGACGAGCGGCGAGGAGACGGGCGAGCCGACCACCGGCACGCCGGTTGATCCGGAGCTGTTCCCCGGCCTCGACGACGAGGTCGAGATCCTGATCGACAAGCGCGGCATCCCCCACATCTACGGGGCCAGCGACCGCGACGTGTTCTACGCGGCGGGCTACCAGATGGCGAGCGACCGCATGTTCGAGATGGACCTGATGCGCCGGCGGGCGTTCGGTCGCGGCTCGGAGGTGCTGGGCAGCAGCAAGGTCGACGAGGACAAGATCTCGCGGCTGTTCGACTTCCCGCGCTGGGGCGCGGCCAACGCGGAGCGCCTGCGCGACGAGAACGTCGAGGGCTACGGGCTGTTCGTGGCCTGGGTCGCGGGGGTCAACGCGCGCATCGACGAGGTGCTGGCCGGCGAGCAGCCGCTGCCGGTCGGGTTCGGGCCCGACGAGGCGAACTACGCGCCGGAGCGCTGGCACAACGTCGACCCGTTCGTCATCGCCAAGATGCTGGCGTTCGGCAACTCGAACACGCTCGAGTACGAGTTCCTGACCAGCGTGGTCGAGCGCACCTCGCCGGACGCGTACGCGGCGATCGAGCTGATCCGTCCGGGCATGGCCACGTTCGCGGTGCCGCCGGAGGACCGCCCCGACAGCGGCGCCGCGCCGCACCCGGGGCCGAAGCGGCCGCTGGCCGCGGCGGTGAAGGACCTGCCGCCCGACGCGGCGGCCTCGCTGAAGCGCATGCACGACGCGCTCGCGGGCTTCACCGTGGTCGGCAGCAACAACTGGGCGGTCGACGGGCGCTTCACCGCGAGCGGTCGCCCGCTGATCGCCAACGACCCGCACCAGCCGCTGCAGAGCCCGTCGGTGATGTACGCCATGCACATGAACAGCGCCGACGCGGGCGGGCAGATCGACGCGGCGGGCTTCGGCTTCGCGGGCGCGCCGGGGGTGCAGCTCGGCCACAACCGCCACATCCAGTGGGCGGCGACCACCGGCTTCGCCGACTGCATGGACCTCTACAGCGTGGCCACCGCGCCCGACCTCTCGACGGTGACGATCGGCGGGGTGACGGCCCCGGTCAGCAAGCGCAGCGAGGAGATCAAGGTCAAGGGCGAGCCGGCGGTCGTGCTCGAGGTCGGCGACGTCGAGGGCTACGGGGTGCTGCTGGGCGACGCGCTGCCGTTCCCCGAGGCCATCGCGGTCGACGCCGGGCGCCACATCCTGCTCAACTGGACCGGCTTCCGCCCGACCAACGAGGCGGCGGCGTTCATGGCCATGGCCCGCGCCGAGAGCATCCCCGAGTGGGAGCAGGCCGTCGACCTGATGGAGGTCGGCACGTTCAACTGGCTGGCCGCCGACGCCGACGGCGTCAGCTACCACCTGCAGGCGCTGATCCCCGATCGCGGCGACCCGTCGGCGCGGCCGATGCCGTTCAAGATCGTCGACGGCGACGACCCGGCCTACGTGTGGTCGGGCCAGTGGCTGCCGGCCAGCAAGCTGCCGCGCAGCCACGCCGAGGCCACCGGGTTCATCGTCACCGCCAACAACGACCCGTTCGGCTTCACCGCCGACGGCGACGTCGGCAACGACCCCTGGTACTACGGCGCGTTCTACGACCCGGGCTACCGCGCGGCCCGCATCGAGAAGCGCCTGAAGCAGCTGACGGGCGAGGGCATGGTGACCGTCGCCGACATGCAGGAGCTGCAGGTCGACACCTACAGCGGCGTGGCCGACCAGCTGCTGCCGGTGCTCGCGGGGGTCTACGCGTCGGTGCCGAGCGAGCCCGAGCTGGCCGAGTTCGACGGGCGCCCGGACCTCGACACGCTCGTCACCCTGCTGACGGTCGACTGGAACCGCCGCATGGACATGGGCGAGCCGGGCGCGCTGGTGTTCCACATGTTCGCGCACTTCCTCGCCGCCAAGGTCTACAGCGACGACCTGCCGCTGACGTTCGGGCCGATCTTCGAGGCGTCGGGGGTCTACGGCCTGAAGTTCACCGCGCTGGCGGTGACCGGCGAGTACGCGCTGGCCGACGACGTGCTGCAGCAGGGCCGCGACCTGCTGGTCATGCGCGCGCTGGCCGACACCGCGGCCTGGCTGATGGACCAGTACGGCACGGTCAACCCGGCCATGTACAGCTGGGGCGAGCGCCACGGCACCGGCTTCCGCAACGCGTTCGGCGGGCCGCTCGACGGCGGCTGGGTGGCGACGCACGGCGGCGAGGACACGGTCAACGTCTCGGGCTCCGACTTCTTCGCGGTCGTGCCGACCGAGCCGGTCGCGCAGTTCGAGTCGCACGACGGCGCGGTGTTCCGCGTGGTCACGCAGTTCCTCGAGGACGGCACGCCGGAGGCGTATGTCAACTTCCCGCGCGGTAACAGCGGCGACCCGAGCAGCCCGCACTGGGGCGACACGCTCGAGGACTGGCGCCAGGGGGTCTACACCAAGTACCCGTACACCCGCGCCGAGGTCGAGGCGGCCCAGGAGACGCGCCTCGTGCTGCGGCCCTGAGGCGGCCTCAGGTGCCCTTCCACGTGCGCTTCTTGCCGGTGTCGACGTGCACGAACTCGCTGGCGGCGTAGAAGCCGACGCCGCCGTCGTGCCGCTTCAGCAGGTGCTTGTAGACCTTGACGATCGACTGGCCGGGCAGGCCGAAGTCGATCGCCTGGCTGCGCGTGTGCTGGCTGTCGCGCGCGGCCTCGCGGCCCTTCTTCACCAGCGAGAGGTTGTGCTTGGGGTGGCGGTAGCCGCTGATGATGTGGATCTGCCGGGCTTCGAAGGTCTCGGCGGTCGCGAGCACGCGGGCGATCAGCGCCTCGGGGTGCGCGCCGGGCTCACCGGTGGCGTAGCAGCGCAGGAAGCTGCCGAACGCCTCGCGCGTGAGCGTCACCGGGCCGTTCCACGGCATGAACTCCTCGGTGTGCAGGTTGCGGGCGTAGACCGGGGCGAACGCCGCGGCGCCGGCCTTCAGCGGCGGTCGGCAGGCGGGGTGGATCGTGCATGTCCGTTCGGACAGGTCGATGCCGGCGGGGCAGCACTCCGACGGCTTCGGGGTGAAGCGCTTGTCGGCCAGGTACTGCGCCTTCTTGCCGCTCGATCGCTCGGCCGCGGGCCCGGCGGCGAGCAGGGCGAGCAGCAGCGCCAGCGCGCTCACGCGCCGCCCGCGAGCCCGAGCGAGCCGGGGAAGCGGGCCACCTCGACGTAGGCGGGCGAGCCGGTCGCGGCCTCGGGGGCGCGGCGGAACAGCACGCTCTCGCGGATGACGTCGTCCTGCACGTCGACGACGAGGTAGTCGACCGGCAGGCCGGCGGCGAGGGCGGCGCGCTCGTCCTCGGCCGAGAAGTAGGCGCCGACCCGCGGGTGCGAGTGGTAGATGACGGTCGGCGGGTTGGGCCCGCCGAACGCGCGCGTGAAGTCGATGAGCTGGCGCCCGCCGAAGTTGTAGCCGTTCTCGCCGGTGCGCGGGTTCTCGAGCGGGTCGGCGGCGTGCAGGCGGTCCTGGTAGTTGGTGCACTGCACGCGCACGGTGTCGGGGCCGCGGCCGACGAGGTAGCCGCAGCACTCCTTGGGGAACTCGGCGCGGGCCTGGGCGTAGATCTGCGCGAGGATGGCGGCGGGGATGTTGTCGTCGGTCACCACAGGTAGTGCTTCTCCCACTTCAGCGGCGCGAAGTAGCGGTCGCCGCGGTCGCACAGGATCGTGACGATGCAGCCGGGCTCGCCGGCCTCGTGCAGGCGGCGAGCCACGCGCAGGGCGGCCGCCACGTTGCCGCCGGCGGAGTGGCCGACGAACAGGCCCTCCTCGGCGGCGAGGCGCTCGGCCACGTCCCAGCCCTCCTCGGTCGGCATCCACAGCGTCTCGTCGAGCACGCGCTCGTCGTAGATCGGCGGGACGATGCTGCTCGGCAGGTGCTTCATGCCCTCGAGGCCGTGGAGGGCGTCGTCGGGCTGGACGGCGACGCAGCGGATGGCCGGCTGGAGCTCGTGCAGGCGCCGCGAGGTGCCGACCACGGTGCCGCTGGTGCCGATGCCGGCCACGAAGTGGGTGATGCGGCCGCGGGTCTGCTCCCAGATCTCGGGCGCGGTGGTGTGGTAGTGGGCCAGCGGGTTGTTGGGGTTCGAGTACTGGTCGGCGTACCAGTAGAGGTCGGGGCGCTCGGCGGCCATCCTGCGGGCGAGCACGATGGCGCCGTCGCTGCCCTCGAGCTCGCTCGAGAACACCAGCTCGACCCCGTAGGCCCCGGTGATCTGCTTGCGCGGCACGCTGACGTTGGCCGGCATGACGAGCGTGATCGGCACGCCGAGGGCCGCGCCGACCATGGCGTAGGCGATGCCGGTGTTGCCGCTCGTGCTGTCCAGCAGGCGCATGCCGGGCTTCAGGTGGCCGGCGCGCAGCCCCTCGACGATGATGCGGCGAGCGGCCCGATCCTTGACCGAGCCGGCCGGGTTGGCGAACTCGCACTTGGCCCAGACCTCGACGCCGGGGTACTCGCGGGCGATCCGCTTCAGGCGCACGAGCGGGGTGTTGCCCACCAGGTCGGTCAGGTTGTCGGCGCGGGCGAGCATACGGACGTCACCGGGGTGGAGCGCTCAGCCGCCGGCGATCGCGGGGATGATGCTGACCTCGTCGCCCGGCTTGACCGGGGTGTCGAGGTTCTCGAGGAAGCGGATGTCCTCGTCGCCGACGAAGATGTTGACGAACCGGCGGACCTTGCCGGCGTCGTCGCAGATGCGCTCGCGGATGCCGGGGGCGCTCTTCTCGAGGCCGGCGATCAGCTCGCCGACGGTCGCGCCGTCGACCGACAGCTCTTCCTGGCCCTGGGTGTACTTGCGAAGGGGTGTGGGGATCCGGATCGTTGCCATTGCCGGGTCCCAGGATACGAGGCGGCCCGGGGCGATCGCAAGCTCACGTGCGGTCGCCGCACGCGGGACAGTCCGGGCGCGGCCGCGGGCGGAGCTGCTGCGGGACCAGCGTGCGCGTGTCGATCGCCCACAGGCCGCCGGTGCCGCCGCCGCGCAGGTCGACCGCGAGGTGGGCGACGAGGAAGCCGAGCAGGCCGACGGCCGCGCCCATGACCCCGACGGCGCTGCACGGCTCGGCGAGCTCGGCCGGCGGCGGGGCCTCGAACACGCAGCGCAGGCACGCCTGCCCGCGGACGACCGTCTGCGCCTGCCCGCGCCAGCGCTGGGCCCCGCCGACGACGAGCGGGATGTGGCGCTCGAGACAGGCGTCATTGACCAGGAACTTCAGGCCAGGTCCGTCGGTGCACTCGAGGGCGACGGTGCCGGGCGGCTGATCCGCGAGCAGTGGACCGAGGGTCTGGGCGTCGAGCCGCAGGCGCAGCGGCTTTATTTTGATGTGCGGAGCGCGCGACCGCAGGCGCATGGCGGCGGCGTCGACCTTGGCCATGCCGACGTCGCCGACGGTGTAGAGCACCTGGCGCTGGAGGTTGTGGTCCTCGACGACGTCGTGATCGACGATCGTGATGGCGTCGGCGCCGGCGGCGAGCAGGCCGAGCAGGGCAGGGCAGCCGAGGCCGCCGGCGCCGAGCACGAGGTAGTGGCCGCCGGAGCTCACGGGACGGCGGGCGGGGTGACCGTGGTCAGGTGACCCTCGGCGTCGAAGTACTCGTCGAGCGAGAAGTAGCGCTCGCCGGTGTCGCACAGCACGGTGACGACGTTCTTCCCGGGGCCGAGCTCGGCCGCGAGGTCGACGGCGGCGACCATGGCGGCGCCGGCGGAGATGCCGACCAGCAGGCCCTCCTCGCGGGCGAGGCGCTGCTTCATGCGGTAGGCGGCCTCGTCGCCGACGCGGGCGATGCGGTCGAACGTGCTGCGCCGCAGCACCGGCGGCACGAACCCGGCGCCGATGCCCTGGATCTTGTGCGGGCCGGGCGGGTCGCCGCTGAGCACGGCGCAGCGATCGGGCTCGACGGCGACGATCACCAGGTCGCGCGCGAGGCGCTCGCGCAGGACCTCGCCGACGCCGGTGATCGTGCCGCCGGTGCCGACCGCGGCCACGAAGCCGTCGAGCGTGACGTCGCCGAGGGCGCGCAGCAGCTCGTCGGCGGTGGTGCGGCGGTGCATCGCCGGGTTGGCCGGGTTGGCGAACTGGTCGAGCATGTGGTGGTGCGGCCGGGTGCACAGCTCGCGCGCGCGGGCCACCGCGCCCTCCATCGCCTCGCCCTCGGGGGTCAGCACGAGCTTGGCCCCGTAGGCCCGCAGCAGGTTGCGGCGCTCGAGGCTCATGCTCTCGGGCATGCAGAGGATCAGGCGGTAGCCCTTCACCGCGGCCACGAGGGCCAGGCCGATGCCGGTGTTGCCGCTGGTCGGCTCGACGATCACGCTCTCGCCGGGGCGCAGCAGGCCGCGGGCCTCGGCGTCCTCGATCATCGCCAGGGCGATGCGGTCCTTCACCGAGCCGCCGGGGTTCAGCATCTCGCACTTGCCCCACACGGTCGCGTGGGTGGCGGGGTCGGCGAGGCGCTGGATGCGGACCAGCGGGGTCTCGCCGATCAACGCGAGCAGGTCGTCGACCACCCGACCACGGAACTCGCCCGAGCCCGCGAAGGCGGCGGGCTCGTCGGCGTTGTGGTGCTTCGCGTCGGGGTCGTGACGAGCCGCGGACATCAGGCGATCAGGAGGTCGGCGCCGCGGCGGCGGTGGTTCTCCCGCGCCTCGCCCAGGAGCTGCTCCAGGCTGAGCTGACCGACCGCGGCTTCGAAGCGGGCGTCGACCGAGCGCTCGACCATCCGCGTGATCTCGTCCTGCGGGTCGCCCGTCGACGGGCCGCCGTTGGTCGGCGTCGACAACGCCTGCAGCACCTCGGCGACGGCGATGTCGGCGGCGGGTCGCGCGAGCTTGTAACCGCCGCGTGGCCCACGTTTGCCCACCACAAACCCGGCTTTGCGCAGCTCGCCGATGATTTCCTCCAGATAGCGCGATGGAATCGCCTGCTGTTCGGCGATCACGTGGGCACTGGCATATCCCCGGTGGGCCACATGGCAAAGAGCGCGCAGACCGTAACGAGCCTTGGTCGAGAGTTGCATTTTTCCCGGTCAGCTTTGGTGGAAAGCTGCGGCGGCACTCTGCCACAACCCTGGGCACGCGTCATTGGTTTTGCGCCGGTTTTCTCAGGCCTGAACAAACGACGTTCACCGTATAAAAATGAGGAAATATCTCCTGGAACCAAGCGGCAAATGGGCGGGAATTCGTTGCAGACCCGCTCCGCGCGCTGCAATGGGAAAATCAGCGCGGGAGCGCGCGAACCGCGGTGCGGGGGCGCGCGGCCCGGGGTGATCTCCCTCGCGAGAGTTCGCGCGAACGAGATCCCGTTGACACCGGAGGGCGCGAAAGCTTAGGCACTGGGCCCCCCCGAGGCCACGAAACGCCCATGGATGTCTCCGAGCTCCGCAAGAACGCCAAACTGCAGATGGACGGCCACCCGTACGTGGTCACTGACTTCCAATTCGTGAAGCCGGGCAAGGGTCAGGGGCTCTACAAGTGCCGCCTGAAGAACATGATCACCGGCGCGACGATCGATCGGACCTGGCGCTCGGGCGAGAAGCTCGAGGCGGCCAACGTCGAGTCGAAGCGCATGCAGTATCTGTTCGCCGACGGCAACGGCTACACGTTCATGGACAACGAGAGCTACGAGCAGGTCGCCATCTCCGCCGATCTCATCGGCGACGACAGCAACTTCCTGCTCGACCAGCTCGAGGTCGACGTGCTGTTCTACAACAACCGCCCGGTCGGCGTGACCCTCCCGAGCCACATCGTGCTCACCATCGTCGAGGCCGAGCCCGGCGTGAAGGGCGACTCGGCCAACAACCCGACCAAGATGGCCACGCTGCAGACCGGCTACAAGCTGCAGGTCCCGCTGTTCGTCAAGGAAGGCGAGAAGGTCAAGGTCGACACGCGCACCGGCGAGTACGTCGAGCGCGTCAACACCTGATGCTGCGCGTGCCGCTGGCCTGGCCCGAGCGGGTCCGGCTGTGGGACGCGGTGTTCGCCGCCGTCCGCGGGGTGCTGCGCGGGGCGGGTCTGTGCGAGGTCAGCACGCGGGTGCGGGTCGACGCGCCCGCGATCGAGCCGTACATCGAGCCGATCGCCAGCGCCGGCAAGTACCTTGCGACCAGCCCCGAGCTGGCCATGAAGCGCCTCCTGTGCCGCGGCAGCGGGTCGATCTTCCAGGTCGCCCACGTATTCCGCGGCGGCGAGATCGGCGAGCGCCACAGCGAGGAGTTTCACCTGCTCGAGTGGTACCGCGTCGAGCGCGACCTGCAGGCGATCGAGTCCGACGTCGAGGCGGTGGTCGCCGCCGTGTTCGCGGCCGCGGGGGCCGAGGCGCGCGCGCCGAGTCGGTGGCGGCGCGTCGACTTCCTCGACGTGTTCGCCGAGACCACCGGCGTGCAGCTGCGCGGCGACGAGGACGCGTCGGCGCTGGCCGGGGCGCTGCGGGCCGCGCCGCGGCTGCTCGCGCAGGTCGAGCACACGCGCGAGCCCGGGCCGGCGGCGGTCGACGATCCGGAGGTGCGACGGCTGGCCGCCTGGACCGCGCTGTTCGGCGTGTGGTCCGACGGCTACCTCGATCCGTGGCTGGCGCGGCAGCCCGGGGGCGTGCACCTCGAGGCGTTCCCGCAGGCCCTGGCGGCGCTCTCGGAGTGCGAGGCGGACGGCGGGCGGGCGATCGCCCGCCGCGTCGAGAGCTACTTCGGCGCGGTCGAGCTGGCCAACGGCTACCGCGAGCTGCGCGACGCCGACGAGCAGCGGCGGCGCTTCGCGATCGTCAACGCCATGCGCGCGGCCCTCGGGCGCGAGCGCCTGCCGCTCGACGAGGGCTTCCTCGCCGACCTCGCGGCGCCGGGGCTGCCGGCCTGCGCCGGCGTGGCCCTCGGGCTCGATCGCCTCGTCATGTTGGCCTGCCAGCGGGTCCGCCTGGACGACGTGAGCCTGGCCTTCGGGCCAGGTTGATAGCCGGCCTTCGATCCTGGCCTTCGGGACAGGCTGTGACGCGGCCCGCGACGGCGGGCATGAGGCGTGCGTTCAGTGATCGGGCCGCGGGGAGATCTTCATTCGGACTCGCATCGGACGCGACGCATCACCGGCGCCGTGCGGGTCGGGCGCCCCGGACGAGCGTCCCGTGAGGTGACCCGGGTGGGCCGAAGACCACGACGCGAGGCGGACGAGAACCCGGGCGCACGGCGGGAATTGAGGCCCGGAGCGGCCACCCGTGCACGGACCCGCGGCAGAGAGGCCGCGGGCGAGGGCAGGGGGCGCACGGGCAAAAGACCGGCCAGGGCGGCGAAACCAGGTCAGGTCAGTCTTGAACTCGCGCCGGGCATCCCTGTACACTGGCGCCCTCCATGCGTCCGATTCTCGCCGTCGTCGCCGCGTGCGCCCTGACCTGGGTGTCGGGCTGTGCCAAGATCCAAGCGCGCGATCTCATCCGAGAGGGCAACACCCTCTATCATGATGGGCAATACAAGGATGCGATCGCCAAGTACGACGCCGCCATCGAGAAAGAGCCCGACGGCGTCACCGTGTTCTGGAACCGGGCCTGCGCCGCCGAGAGCATCGTCCTGAAGATGAAGGAGCCGACCAAGGTCGGCGACCGCAAGCTCTACACCGACATGGCCCTGTCGGACCTGAAGACCTGGCTCGACCGCCTGCAGACCAGCGGCGGAGCGACGCCCGGCGATCAGGAGGCTTACCTCGAGCACCGCCTGGCCCTGCTCGACGCCGATGAGCGCTGCGACGACCTCCTGAGCTACTGGCTGGAGAAGCACAACGCGGAGCCGAAGGAGGAGGGCTGGTACAGCGTCATCGCCCGCCAGTACGACAAGTGCGGGCGCACCAAGGACGCCGACCAGTGGTTCGAGAAGCGCACGCAGGACTTCCCGCAGAGCGTGCGCGCGTTCCTCAGCCTGGCGATCCGCAAGCTCGAGCAGCTCTACCCCGAGCCCGACAGCGGCCTGCAGTACAACGCCAACTTCAGCGAGGACGAGCGCATCAACATCGCCAACCAGGTCATCGGCCTGCTCGACAAGGCCTCGGCGATCGACCGCAACTTCCGCGAGGCGTACACCTACCGCTCGATCGCCTTTACCCAGCGCCAGCTCGCGCGCAAGTACGGCGACGACCCGCTGCAGAACACGGCCCAGGAGAACCTCAACCGGCTGCTGGCCCGCGAGGACACGATGGCCGCTTGGCGCCAGCAGAAGGCCATCTGTGACATCGACAAGCAGCCCGAGTGCCCGCTCGACAAGCCGCCGACGGGGCCGTGTTGCCTGGTCCCGCCGCGGCCCTTGACGCCCGAAGAGGAGGCCGCCGATGCTGAGCAGAAGAAGCTCATCGAGGCGGAGATCGCGGGGCTGGCGACCGGCACCCCCGAGGACCCGAAGAACAAGGGCAAGGGTAAAGGGAAGAAAGGGGCGAAGTAGGCGTGTTTGACCACTACCTCCACTACCAGAAGAACGATCCGCGGCGGCAGAAGCGGATCGCGATCGCCACGGTCGTCTCGGCGACGATGACCTTCGCGGGCATCCTCTTCGTGTACGCGGCCAACAAGATGAACATCGTCAAGGTCGAGGGACCGACGGTCAGCTTCATCATGGTCCAGATGTCGCTCGAGGAGGCGCCGCCGCCGCCGCCGCCGCCGCCGCCCCCGGCCGCCGCCGAGGAGCAGGAGGAGGAAGAGAAGGAGGACATCCCGGAGGAGGAGGTCCCCGAGGAGGAGATCGTCCAGCCGAAGGAGACGCCCGACAAGGTGCCCGAGGCCAAGAAGGCCGGCTCGAGCGGGCCGAAGGTCCCCGGCGGCGTGCCAGGCGGTGTGCCTGGCGGCGTGCCGGGCGGCGTGCTGGGCGGCGTGCTGGGCGGTCAGCTCGGCGGGCAGCTCGGCGGCGTCGCGGTCAAGCGCGAGCCGACCCAAGCCGCCGCGCCGAAGCCGTTCGCGGTCGTCGTGGCCAACGCGATCTATCGCCCCGAGCCCGATCAGCAGGCCCTGCAGGGCACCAAGGCCGCCATGTTCGACAAGCGGCCGGGCACCAACGAGACGTCCTTCTGCGTCGACGTCGACGGCAAGACGGTCGACGTGAAGACCAAGAAGAAGTTCCCGAACGACCCGAAGGTCGACGAGATCTGCCGCGACACCGTCAAGAAGTGGCGCTTTCGGCCGTTCATCGTCGGCGGCAAGCCGGTCAAGACCTGCAGCGTCGCCGAGTTCAACCTGAAGTTCTCCTGACACCCGTCCTTTCTCTCAGCCCCCCGGGGCCTGACCCTTTCCGGCCCGACGGGCCTTCCACCCACTGCTCAAACCACGCCGGGCCTGACCCGAAAGAAACCCCCGAACCATGCCGACCATGGAGCTCCTGGAATTCTCGAACCTGCTGGCCAACGCCGGCGCGGACTTCTCTCTCGCAGGCATGTGGGAGCAGATGGGCATCATCGCCAAGTTCGTGATGGTGCTGCTTCTGCTGATGTTCCTCCTCAGCCTCGCCCTCATGATCGAGCGCTCGCGGGCCTACTCGCGCGCCAAGCGGCAGTCGATCAGCTACATCATGCTGCTGCGCAACTTCCTGCAGGAGCGCAAGCTGCAGGAGGCGGTCACCGCCGCCGGGCAGCACGGCGACAGCCCGCTGGCCAAGCTGGTCGGTCAGGGCCTCGGCGAGTACCTGAAGGGCATGGAGGCCCTCAACGAAGAAGGTCCCGAGGACGTCGGCGACTTCGACCTGGTCGACGCGGTCAACCGCCAGCTCGAGCGGGCCAAGGAGCGCGAGACGGCCAACCTGAAGCGCGGCCTCACGGTCCTGGCGACGGTCGGCTCGACCGCGGTGTTCGTCGGTCTGTTCGGCACGGTGGTCGGCATCATCTCCGCGTTCCAGGGCATCTCGGCGGACGGCGGCGGCGGCCTGTCCTCGGTCGCCGGCGGCATCTCCGAGGCGCTCATCGCCACGGCCGTCGGTCTGATGGTGGCGATCCCCTCGGTGGTCGCGTTCAACCTGTTCAACGGTCGGGTCGAGGCGTTCCAGATCGACATGAACGACGTGTCGTCGGAGCTCATCGACTACGTGCTGAAGGAAGGCCGCTACTAGGATGGCCGGGGGGACGCACCGCCGCGGCGGCAGCAGCGGCACCAAGCACGGGAGGCGCCGCCACATCCCGTACAAGTCGGATCACGGCGTGAAGTCGGCGCCGACCAACAGCGAGATCAACGTGACGCCGCTGGTCGACGTGTGCCTGGTGCTGCTCATCATCTTCATGGTGATCACGCCGATGCTCGGTCGCGGAGTCGCGGTCAACCTGCCCAAGCTGGCCTCGGCGACCCAGCACAAGGAGGGCGACCAGGTGTTCGTGTCGGTCAACGACGAGGGCGCCTGGATCGAGACCGACCGCTACACCGAGCGTGACCTGTTCCTCGAGCGCCTGGAGGGCGACCTGAAGGTCGCCGCCGGCAAGGCGCTGGCCAACGACATGAAGGGGCCGATCCTCTTCGTGAAGGGCGACACGGAGACGGATTGGGGCAAGGTGAAGACGGTGATGGAGTGGATCACGTCGAGCGGGGCCCAGATCCAGGACGTGGCCCTGGTCGTCCAGCTGCCCGACAACGCCTGACCCGCCGCCCGCGGAGACGGCGCGAAAAGCCCGAGAAAAGAGCCCATGAGGCTCTTTTCTCGCTTTCTGGGTCCTCGCTCTCCGGGGTACGGTCGAGGCCGGCGGGAGGATCGCCGGAGGCCCGTGAATTCAGGTCCCGGGGGTCCGTGAAGCGGGCGGACGTCCGATCGGGGTCCCTGGGCACGGAGGGTGGGGGTGCGCGACACTCGATCGCAGGATCCGAGGTCCGTCCTCGGGCCCCGGGGGGTCCCGACACGAAGCCTCCCAGAGGTGCCAAGGCCGCTGTTTTTCCTATACCTTCGCGCGGAACTGCCGTAGGCTCATCGCAAAAGGATCATCGCCCATGGGCATGTCAACCGGAGGCTCCAAAGGTGGAGCCGCAGCCGATATCAACGTCACTCCTCTCGTCGACATTTGCCTGGTCCTCCTCATCATTTTCATGGTGATGTTGCCGAAGAACGTGCCCGAGATCTCGGTGAAGGTGCCGCCGGAGAGCAAGACCAGGCCGAAGCCGCAGCAGGTCAACGAGAACCTGGTGCTCGGCCTGACCAAGGATGGCGCCGTCACCCTCAACCGCACGCCGGTCGATCGGGCGCTGCTCCCCGAGCAGCTCGAGAACCAGCTCAAGTTCCGCGACAAGAAGGTCATCTTCGTCAACTTCGACGACGACGCGAAGTACGGGACCGCGGTCGAGATCCTCGACCTGGCCAAGCGCGCGGGTGCCGATGTCCTCGGCATCATGAAGAACAAGGACAAGAAGACCCCCACCAGCCTCGAATAGTGCCTGACGGCCCGTGAGGGCCTGACAATGTGCGTCTCGGCCCTTTGGGCCCCTGTAGGACCATCGCCATGCGAACGACCACCCTCTTCAACCTTGGAACGCGCCGCTGGCGCCTCGCCGGTGTGCTCGGTGTGTTTGGCACGGTGTTCGCCGCCGCCTCGCTGACCTCGTGTGTCAGCGACCCCGACTGCGGCGTCTGCGACCCGGACAACCTCTACCTGCAGAGCATCGCGGGGGTGAACTACGCCGGCAAGATCGTCAAGCTGCTCGGCCCCGAGTGCGTCGGCGACGCTTGCCCCGGCGAGATCACGTCGGGCTCGTACTTCGTCGAGAAAGTCATCCCGTGCATCGAGACCGACGAGGCGATCGAGGCCGGACGCGGCGTCGAGGAGTTCTGCAAGGTCTCGCCGCTGGTGGTCGACTCGGGCCTGCAGTTCATCTTCAACAACCTGCTGGATCCGCAGTCGGTCGAGCTCACGCGCAAGCAGCCGGCCAACCCGCAGCTGCTCGAGGTGTTCGACTGGAAGACCCACGTCGTCCACCTCGAGGGGCCGATCACGCGGTTCAACGGCGACTACCGGCCGGGCGCGACCCAGACCAAGCCGGACACCATCGAGCGCTCGACCAACCTGGCGTGCATCGAGAACCTCGCCAAGATGGGCACGCCCTACGATCACACCGCCGACCCGGCGATCTGTGACGGCACTTACAAGGCCGAGGACGGCAAGGTCTGGCCGCTGAAGGCGATCCTCGAGCGCGAGGGCAAGGACGGCAAGCTGGCGCCGGCGGTCATCGACACCTACGACGGCGAGACCGACGCGCGCCGCCAGTCGCAGGCGTGCACGACCCCGCAGAGCGGCCCGGACACCTGCTGCGACGCGTGTGACTACGAGCTCGCGGTCAACGTGTACAAGTACGGCGCCGACAACGGCGGCGATCGGGTCGCGTTCGAGGAGGCCCGGACCTGCAGCCCGGACGGCGACAAGTACCAGGACTGCCGCGGCTTCATCCCGTTCGTCGACCGCTCGGAGGAGGTCCGTCGCTACGCCTACGCGTTCGGCGATCAGTCGATGCCGGGCGACGGCTGGCGCCTGCCGATGCAGGACAAGCTGCGCGAGACCCACCCCGACGACCGCCCCGAGGGCTTCGAGCAGAAGACGGTCTCCTGCACGCAGGACGCCGACTGCACCTCCGACGAGGCCGCCGGACTCGACGGCATGGAGTGCGTCGGCGTCAACGCCGAGGGCGAGGCCTGCAGCCAGGGCGACGACTGCGTCGATCGCAAGTGCGTGGCCGAGTGGTTCGTCGACTGCCGCGCCGACACCGGCACGACCGGCAGCCAGGGCTACTGCGTCGACGTGCGCTGGAGCGGGCAGGGCACCGCCGCGTGCTTCACCAACACCAAGTCGTACTACGTGTGCGAGAGCACCGAGACCTGCGCCGACGAGGTCGAGAGCAACTCGCGCAGGCAGGGCGCCGGCTCGCGCTTCGCCTACGCCGACAGCAACACCAACGGTCGCATCGAGGCGATCGAGGGCTGCCGCGACGACAAGGGCAACAAGACCAACGCGCCGTGCGACCCGCTCAACCAAGCGTCGCTGCTCAAGTCGATCGACCGCTACGACCGCAAGGAGACGCTGCCGTCGGCCACCCGCAACTGCATCTGCGAGGAGGACTACGCCGAGGGCTGCGAGTCGGTCATCAACGACCTCTGCCGCGAGGACAGCGACCCCGCCAAGAAGATCCGCAAGGACCGCGAGGGTCAGTACGCGATGAAGTTCGTGACCCGCAACGGCGGCGTGATCTACGACCCGGCGGTCAAGGGCGTCATCATGTTCCCCGCGGACCTCGGGCTCATGACCCGCTCGCTCGTCGAGAACTGCTCGGCGGCGCGGGCCAGCGGGGCCGGCGGCCTCAGCATCAAGGACGGCTGGCGGGCCAACGACAACGGCGGCGAGCTGTTCGCCAACTACGACAAGGCGATGTGCTCGAGCTCGACCTACCGGGTGCTGTTCAACACCCCGCCGGAGAACGGCGACCCGATCGAGTACATCAAGGACAAGGTCGGCAACGCCCTGAAGGGCAAGTCGGAGTACGTGCTGCGCACGCCCGACTTCCACGTGATCCCCGGCAGCGGCTTCCCGACCGACAACCTCCGCATCGGCGCGTGCGACGACTTCGAGATCCGCTTCTCGAACAAGTACGACATGAGCGAGGTCAACCTGAAGAAGCTTCAGATCTGGGAGATCACGGAGCCGACCTCGGACAAGCCGTCGGAGCTCATCTCGCAGGTCGCTGGCGGCATCGACTGCGCCGAGAACCCGGACACCGATTCGGGCCTGCCGTGCCTCACGGTCAACGTGCGTGACCAGGAGATCGGCGCGGTGCGGGTCTCGATCGACACCCAGAAGTACGGCGCCGCCGTGCTGCAGTCCAACCACCGCTACCGCCTCGTGGTCCCCGGCCTCGACGTGCCGGACAACGTCTACTCGGGCGGCGAGGACGCCATCCGCAAGTACATGTTCGAGGATCCGGACCGCTACAAGGCGGCGTTCTGGGACGCCTGCGGCATGCCGCTCATCACCGGGATGCCGCCGATCGACGCCGAGACCGGTAAGATCAAGTCGGGCGCCAAGCAGCGCGACAACGACTTCTACTACGACTTCCTCATCGACGACCCGAAGCCGAAGGAGGACAAGGAGCAGGACGGCGTGCAGTTCTCCTGCGACAACGCGCCGGACTTCTACAACCCCCTCCAGGAGGACATGGACGAGGACGGCTACGGCGACATCGACGACCTGTGCCCGAGCGTGCCCGCCGAGAACAACATGGGGGACACCGACAAGGACGGCATCGGCAACCCTTGCGACCTGTGCACCCGCCTGGTCGCGAACTACAACGAGAACGCCGGCAACACCCCGGTGTACATGCAGGTCCGCAACATCCCGGTCCAGCAGGACTACGACCAGGACGGCATCGGCGACGTCTGCGACAACTGCATCGTCCGCGGCAACTGCGGCGGGTTCGGGCCCTCGGCCGACGGCCTGCGCCCGGCCGGCATCGGCGACGTGGTCCCGTTCAACGACGACGACACCTGCCAGATCGACGTCGACGACCTGCCGTACGTCGGCGACGCCTGCGCCCCGGACGGTGTGGCCATCCAGGATCCCGGCGCGGCCGGTCCGGTCGGTCACCTCGACACCGATGACTTCGACCAGGACGGCATCCGCAACATCGACGACTTCTGCCCGCGCATCCGCATCGACGAGGTCGTCGCCTGCACGGCCAACGAGGAGTGCGCCGAGAACAGCGAGTGCACCAACGACGGCGTGTGCAACCACGTCGACACCGACAACGACGGCGTCGGCGACATCTGCGACACCTGCCCCGAGAAGGCCAACAACAAGCAGGTCCTCGACGGCGGCATGCAGGAGGACGACCCGGACGGCGACTTCGTCGGCAACGCCTGCGAGACCAACTCGGCCTGCTATGACAACAACGACCCGCGCCGCCTGGCCTTCTACAGCGAGAGCGCCAACGGTCAGTGCTGCGTGATGCTGTTCGACGAGGCCGCGACGTTCTTCGACCCCGGCTACGCCAAGCTCGACGAGGACGACCCGAGCGTATGCACGGTCATGGACCCGGCCGTCCAGCTGAAGCTCGACTGCCCCGAGGACCAGGAGAACGTCACCTGCCGCAAGATCCCCGACTCCGTGGCCAACACGCCCGGCGTCGGCCGCCTGCCGGCCGGCTGCTCGGGCATCGGCGAGCCGCTCGACCTGAACAGCCCGGGCATCAACGGCGACAGCGACAAGCTCCACCAGTACGCCTGCCTCATGCCGCAGTTCGACCAGGACTTCGACGGCGTCGGCGACAAGTGCGACCTCTGCCCCTACGCGTTCGACCCCAACAACGAGTTCTACAAGGACCAGAACAACAAGCTGTGGCCGAACATCGGCAAGTTCTGCCGCGGTGAGTACGATCCGGAGAAGGAGCAGGTCACCTGCGAGGACCTGCTCGGCGACACCGACACCGACACCGATACCGGCGGCGCCGACACCGGCGGCACCGGCGAGACCGGCTGACCGATCTCCCGAGTAACGGGCGCTGCGGGCGGGGGAGACCCCGCCCGCGGGCGTTTAATCGCCAGCAGCCGCCAGACGAAGCGAAGCGGGCGGGGAGGTCCCCGCCCGCTCGTACGCGACGCGCGAGCGTCGAGCCTACAGCTCGCCGCAGTCGGCGATGACGATCTTCTTCGAGGTGGCGCCCTGGCTCGAGCCGGCGGCCTCCATCGCCTTGACGACGTCCATGCCGTCGACGACCTTGCCGAACACCACGTGCTTGCCGTCGAGCCACGAGGTCACGACGGTGGTGATGAAGAACTGCGAGCCGTTGGTGTTGGGGCCGGCGTTGGCCATCGACAGCAGGCCGGGCTCGGTGTGCTTCAGCTTGAAGTTCTCGTCGGCGAACTTCTCGCCGTAGATCGACTCGCCGCCGGTGCCGTTGCCGCGGGTGAAGTCGCCGCCCTGGCACATGAACTGCTTGATCACGCGGTGGAACGCGGAGCCCTTGTAGTGCAGCGGCTTGCCGGAGCGGCCGACGCCCTTCTCGCCGGTGCAGAGGGCGCGGAAGTTCTCGGCGGTCCGCGGGACGACGTCGGCGAACAGCTCGAACTCGATGCGGCCGGCGGGGGCGCCGTCGAGGGTGATGTCGAAGAACACGTGGGGATTTGCCTGCATGGCGGGCGTTGTAACACGTCAGGCGCGGCACAGGCGCCAGTGCAGCCCGGCCGCCAGCAGCCAGGCGCACGCGAAGGTCCACAGGAAGCCCTGTTCGACCACGGACACGCTCGCCCAGCCGAGGGCCTGCAGCCCCGAGGCGGCGACGAACGCGAACACCCGGGCGATCCCCGCGGTCGCCAGGCCGCCCCAGATCCACGCGAGCACGCCGCCGCCCATCTGCAGGCTCGTGCTGGCGAGGCCGAGGCAGAGCGCGCTGACCACCGAGCCGACGACCACGCTGACGAGGCGAAAGGTGAAGATCCCCGGGTCCGCGCTGACCTGCATGGCGTCCTGCGCGAGCCACACCAGCAGCGGCAGCGGCGCGAGCAGGGCCAGCGCTCCGAGGTCGCGCCGGCGCAGCGGGTAGCCGAGGCCGCTGCGGTCGAACGAGCGCCGGGCGGTCCACAGCCCGGCCAGCAGCAGCAGGTCGGCGAGGGTGTAGAGGTAGCGCAGGACGTAGACGAACAGGTTCATCAGCGCCGGCCGGTCGGCGATGAACCCGGGCACGGCGTCGAGGTAGAGCAGGCCGACGCGCAGCTCGGCGAGCAGGCGCGCGGTCAGGGCGGCGGCCAGGAGGGTCCAGGTCCGGCGGCCCTCATCGGACGGCTGGAGGTGGGCCCGGCCGCGGAGCACGAACACGAGGGCGAGGATCTCGACGAGGAGGGTCGCGGCGAACAGGGCGAGGCGCACCTCGTTGAGCCCGACGCCGAGGCTCACGGCGGCGGCCGTGGCGCCGAGGCCGAGGGCCCACAACCCGGCGATGGGTCGCCGGAGACGCACGTGCCGCATCGCAGGCGATGCTCCGGTCGCGGCGAGGGGCCGTCAAGGGGCGTGTGCCTACGCTCCGCGGGCGCGGCGGCGATCGCCCGGCGCGGCGGCGAGGGCCAGGCTATCGTGGGCAGGTATGCGCCGCCTGCTCGCCCTCTCGCTGTGCTGCTCTTGCGCCGCGCTGGTCCCCCAGGACTCGGTCACGGAGGGGGGCGAGGGTGAAACGTCGGGCGAGGGCTCGTCGTCGACCGGGAGCGAGGCGCCCCCGCCGGCGCCCGCGGATCTGGTGGTCGCGACCTACAACGTCCACCTGTTCTTCGACACCCGCTGCGACAGCGGCCAGTGCGGCAGCGGCGACTTCGAGGAGGCGCCGAACCAGAGCCAGTTCGACTACCGCGCCGGCGAACTGGCCGAGGCGATCGTCGGGCTCGAGGCCGACGTCGTGCTGCTGCAGGAGGTCGAGAACCAGACCTGCCTCGACGCCGTCACCTCGCGGCTGGCGGGCGAGTGGCCGACGGCGGTGCTCGGCGAGACGGGGTTCCCGGCCTCGGTCGACGTCGCGGTGCTCTCGCGCCTGCCGTCGCTCGAGGTCCGACGTCACGAGGACCGGCCGATCCCGCTGCCGGGCGGCGGGCAGACGTGGTTCTCGCGCGAGTTCCTCGAGGTCCACCTCGACGCCGGCGGCCACCGCCTGATCGTGTTCGTCGGCCACTTCAAGTCGAAGAACGACGACGACCCCGAGCGCCGCCTGGCCGAGGCCACGCGCGCGCGCGAGATCATCGACGCGTCGACCGCGGAGTTCCCCGAGGCGGTGATCGTGATGGGCGGCGACCTCAACGACACGCCCGGCTCGCCGCCGCTGCAGGCGCTCGAGGGCGAGGGCGGCATGCTGCGCGTGGCCGCCGAGCTCGCGCCCGAGGACTGGACGTACGTGTATCAGGACGAGCACCGCGCGCTCGATCACCTCTACCTGGCGACCGCGGCGACCGGCGGGACCTACAAGTCCGGCTCGGCCTTCGTGTTCCGCGGCGACTTCGAGGAGGGCTACGCCGGCTCGGACCACGCGGCGCTGCGCGCCAGCTTCCGCGCCGGCGAGTGAGGCTCAGGGCGCCGCGGCGGGCAGGGCGGCGCGGTCGATGTGGCCGTGGGCGACGAACCACTCGACGGCGCGGCGCAGGCTCTCGCCGAGCGGGCGGACCTGGAAGCCGAGCTCCTCGCGCGCCTTGCTGTTGTCGTAGAACAGGCGCTGGCGGGCGTAGGCGACCGATCCGCCGGTGATCATGGGCTCGCGCTTCGACACGCGATCGGCGTAGGCCTCGGACAGGCGCCCGACGAGCGCCGCGAGGCCGCCGGGGATCGGCCAGTTGCGGTGGCGCAGGCCGACCTCGCGGCGCAGCGCGGCGACCATCTCGGGGATCGTCATGTTGTGGCCCGACAGCAGGTAGGTCTCGCCGCGGCGACCGCGGGCCTCGGCGAGCAGGTGGCCGCGCGCGACGTCCTCGACGTCGACGATGTTGAGGCCGCCGGTGAAGCTGAAGCGGATCTTGCCGTTGACGGTGTCGACCAGGGTCTTGCCGGTCGGGGTCGGGCCGATGTCGCCGGGGCCGAGCGGCATGCTCGGGCACACGAGCACGAGGTCGACCACCGGGGCGAAGGCGGCGGCGACCTGGTGCGCGAGGTACTTCGAGCGCACGTAGTCGAAGGCGAACGGCCACAGGTTGTAGGCGGCGTCCTCGCGGGCCGGCGCGCCGCTCGGGTCGAGGCCGATGGCGGCGATCGAGCTGGTGTAGACCACGCGCTGTACGCCGTGGGCGGCGGCGGCGGCGAGCACGTTGGCGGTGCCGGTGACGTTGACGTCGTAGATGACGCGCGGGTCGGGCACCCAGGTGCGGTAGAGCGCCGCGAGGTGGTAGACGACGGGGCAGCCGGCCATGACCTCGGCGAGGCGCGGGCGATCGAGGATGTCGCCCTCGACGCGCTCGAGCCGCAGGTCCGGCAGCGCGTCGAGGTTGCGGGTGTCCTCGCCCGGGCGTACGAGCGCGCGGACGCTGCGTCCGGACTCGAGCAGCAGGCGGACGACGTGGTGGCCGATGAAACCGGCGGCGCCGGTGACGAACACGGGCTCGCTTCGCATGCGCGGAGGTTCGCACGCCCGGCTCAGCAAGGACAGCCGTACCAGGGGATCTCGTAGGACTGCGCGAGGGCGGGGTCGGAGCCCATGGTCTCGAGGTGGGTGCCGCCGGCGGTCACGGCCTCGAGGCGGCCGTCGCGGTCGAGGTCCATGACGGCCTCGGGGCGCCAGAAGCCCTCGCCCTCGAGGATGTCCCAGGCGTGGCCGGGCTGCGGGTCGGCGGCGGGGCTCAGCACGAACGAGACGTGGCCGAAGAACTCGCCGCTGCAGGACTCGCCCGGCGAGCCGACGTCGACGGTGTAGTAGCTGCGGGCGCCGCCGATCTCGTCCCAGCGCTGGACGACCAGGCTGTCCCTGTAGAAGCTCGTCCACGCGGGGTGCTCGGCGCGGAACTCGGCGTCGATGTCGAGGTACCACTCGGTGTACTCGGCGCGCAGGCCGAGCACGCGCGGGTGGTCGTCGAGCTCGTCGGCGATCTCGGCGGCGAGGGCGTCGTGGGCCGACTCGTCGAGCTTGCGCCGGCCGTAGACCGCCGCGGCCGGGAGGTCGGCGCGGCGCGCCCACAGGCCGCGGCAGCGCGGGGCGCCGGTGCGGGCCAGGAGGAAGTGGGCGTGGTGCTCCCAGGTGTCGCTGCGGGCCTCGCGGAGCGCCCGGGCGGCCTCGGCCTCGTCGAGCTCGGGGTCGTCCCAGGGGGCGACGCTGCCGTCGACGCGGGCGTAGATCGACATGGCGCCGGCGTCGGTGGCGCAGGCGCTGCCGTCGGCGCCGTAGACCATGAAGCGCCGGCCGGCGAGGGCGACGAGCTCGGCGGGCAGGCGGGTCATGTCGACGGACTTGGAGACGGTGACGCCGTAGTCGTTGGGGTGGACGCGGAGCTGTCCCTTCGACCATGTGAGATCGGGCTCGACCGAGAGCGCGAGGCGGTCGTCGAACAGCAGCACGCCGGCGCCGGCGACGGACGCGGGCGCGGGCGCGGGCGCGACGACGAGGGCCGGCGCAGCGGGCGGGGGCTCCGGCGCGGCGACGGCGACGGCGGGCTCGACCGCTGCGGCGCAGTCGCCGGGCCCGTGCACGAGGACCGGCTCCGGCGCCGGGGTGAAGGCGATGTACGCGAGCGCGAGCGCGAGCGGGGCGACGAGGATCGTCGCGTGGACGACGGTGTCGAGGGACGAGCGAGCCATGCCGTCACGACGTGCGAGCGCCGGGCGGCGATTCCCGGCGCGTACGCGCGGAGGGGCGCGTCGGCGGCTGCGCAGGGCGACGTCAGCCGCCGAGCAGCGAGTCCCAGAAGTCGCACTGCTCGCCGCGCACGCCCGTGCCGCTGCTCGTCGGCACGTCGAGGCCGGCGTACGGGTCGGCGGGGCCGTACGGCGGCCAGGCGAGCTCGGCGGTCGAGGGGTCGCCGCTGGCGGCGAAGGCGGTCCACCAGCCCTGGATGGCGTCGCGCATGGCGAGGTCGTCGGGGTTGGGCTCGTACTCGATGGCGCCGGGCAGCACGGCGTCGAAGTTGCCGAACAGGTAGATCAGCTCGAGGCCGTGGCTGGCCGCGGGCTCGCCCTGCAGGACGGTGTAGCCGTCGTAGGCGAACACGTAGCGGTAGACCGCCAGGTCCTGGCCGGCATCGGCCGCGCGGGCGCTGCGGCGGGCGTTGCACACGAACTTCACGTCGCTGGTGAGGGCGACGTAGGCGGCCCGCGCGTCGGGGTAGTCGGCGAGCGGGTACTGCGCCAGCACCGCGTCGGCGAGCGGGCCGAAGGTCGCGGTGACGAGCGCCTGGAACTGCACGTCGGTCAGCGGCGGCACGGCGGCGGCGGTCTCGGCGGCGTTGTTGCCGATGATGATGGGGACCTCGTTGTGTGTCCCTTCGGACATGGCCGAGAGGCCATCCGATGGCAGGACCACGCCGTCGACGTGCGGGCCCCAGCCCTGCGAGAGGGCGGCGACGTCGGGGTAGCCGTCGGGGGCCAGCGCCACGAGCTCGGCGGCGGGGATGCTGCGCAGGCAGGCCGGGACGTCGTCGGTGCCGTCGCAGCCGGCGCTGGTGACGAGCGGGTTCGACATGCCGGCGGCGTAGTCGGCGAGCGGGCGCTCGCGGCAGGCGCCGCTCTGCACGACGGCGGCGTGGTAGAGGCCGGCCGCGGCGGGGGCGTGGAGCAGGGCGCAGGTGTTGACCGCGCCGGCCGACTCGCCGAACAGCAGCACGTGATCGGGGTCGCCGCCGAACTCGGCGATGTTGGCCTGCACCCAGCGCAGCGCGGCGATCTGATCGAGGAGGGCGTAGTTGCCGGACACGCCGGCCTCGGACTCGGCGGCGAGGTCCGGGTGGGTCAGCCAGCCGAGCGCGCCGAGGCGATAATTGAAGGTGACGACCACCACGTCGCGGGCCGCGGCCAGGCCGGCGCCGATGTACAGCTCGTCGGAGCCGGTGCCGACCGAGTTTCCGCCGCCGTGCACGAACACGAGCACCGGGCGCGCGCCGGGGCCCGTCGCGGGGGTCCAGACGTTGAGCGAGAGGCAGTCCTCGTCGCCGAGCACGTCGGTGACGACGCCGGCCTGGTTCTTGACCAGCTGGGGGCAGACCGGGCCGTAGTCGACGGCCGGGGTGATGTCGGGGCTGCACGCGGGCTCGACGGGCGGGCGCAGGCGCAGCTCGCCGGTCGGCGCGGCGGCGTAGCGGACCCCGCGGAAGGCCAGCACGTCGCCCGCGCTGGCGCCCTCGATCGGGCCGTGGGTGGTGCGGACGACGGCGCCCGCGGTCGGCGTGTCGCCGCAGGCGTCGTCGCCGGTGGTGCCGGTCGGCTCGCCGGTGGTCGGCTCGGGCGGGTCGGTGGCGGACACGTCGGTGGTCGCGGGCGCACCGGATCCGGTCGGCAGCTCGTCGGTCGCGGCGGCCTCGGTGGCGCCCGTCGACGCGGTCGTTGTGGTGGTGTCGTCGGCGTCGCCGGTGCAAGCGAGCGGGCTGGCGAGCGCGAGGAGGAGCAGGCGAGGGCGCATCCCGCCATCCTAGCGGGTTCGGGCGCGGCGCGTCGCCGGGGCGATGCGCGGGACGACGCGCTGATGCAACCATGGAAGCTGTCGACACCGGCGGAGCTGTGTCGCTACTCTCGTCGCATGGCTTCGTGGGTCGTTCGCGTGGGGCTGTTGGGGCTGGCGGCCGCGGCGTGCATGCCGAACCCGTACTTCGGGGTCCCGCCGGCGTCGGGGTCGGCGGACGACACGGGCGGAGGCACCGACGTCGCCACCTCGACGACGGCGGCGACGAGCGACGGCGAGACGTCGCGCGCGTCGACCGGCGAGCCGGCGGACACCGACCGACCGTCGGACACCGGCGAGCCGTCGACAGGCGAGCCGACGAGCGCGGGCGGGCCGATCTGCGGCGACGGCGAGCTCGACGACGGCGAGGCCTGCGACGACGGCAACGACAGCGAGAACGACGCCTGCCTGGCCGGCTGCGTGCCGGCGGTGTGCGGCGACGGCGTGGTCCAGACCGGCGTGGAGGCCTGCGACGACGCCAACGGCGACGACGACGACGGCTGCACCGCGGCCTGCGCCCTGTCGAGCTGCGGCGACACGGTCGTGCAGCAGGGCGAGGAGTGCGACGACGGTAACGACGTGCCCAACGACGACTGCACCGACAAGTGCCTGCTGCCGAAGTGCGGCGACGGAGTCGTGCAGGCCAACGAGCAGTGCGACGACGCCAACGACGCGCTCAACGACGCGTGTGTGGCCTGCGTGCCGGCGATCTGCGGCGACGGCTACCTCGAGGACGGCGTGGAGGCCTGCGACGACGGAGCCTTCAACGGCAGCTACGGGATGTGCGCGCTCGACTGCTCGGGCCAGGGGCCGTCCTGCGGCGACGGCGTCACCAACGGCCCGGAGGGCTGCGACGACGCCAACGAGAACGACGACGACGGCTGCTCGAACGCGTGCGTGAAGGACGGCTGCGGCGACGGCGGCCTGCAGGCCGGCGAGGAGTGCGACGACGGCAACAACATCAACGGCGACGGCTGCTCGTCGGGCTGCAACATCGAGGGCTGCGGCGACGGGATCGTCGGCCCGGGCGAGCAGTGCGACGACGGCAACGCCAGCAGCGGCGACGGCTGCGTGGCCGGCTGCAAGCCGGCGGCCTGCGGCGACACCTTCGTGTACGCGGGCGTCGAGGAGTGCGACGACGGCAACGTGAACGCGACCGACGGGTGCACGCACCTCTGCAAGAAGGCGACCTGCGGCGACGCGGTGACCCACGCCGGGGTCGAGAACTGCGACGACGGCAACGGCGACAACCACGACATGTGCCTCAACAACTGCAAGCTGCCGGCCTGCGGCGACGGCGTGATCCAGGACGGCGAGGCCTGCGACGACGGCGGGCTGCCCGGGCCGTGCACCGGCGCCTGCGCGCTGATGGCGTCGCCGGGCTGCAAGAACCAGCAGCTCGACCCCGGCGAGGAGTGCGACCCGACCCACCCGTACTTCATGAAGTACCCCGCGCTGTGCTCGCAGCAGTGCGCGCTGAAGGGCTGCCTGCGGGCGGTCAACACCGCCGAGGAGAACGCGGGCCTGGCCGGCAACCAGTGGCTCAACCAGTGCGCCGGCACGCCCGGGCAGCGGGTCTTCATCGGCCTGGTCGACGGCGCGGGCAGCCTGGTGTTCGCGGCCGAGGGCAAGCGACCGGACGAGTGGCAGTGGTCGCCGGCCAACCTGACCGCCGGCCAGATCGAGAAGGCCAACGAGTGGATCGTCGGCCAGCACAAGTACCTGGTGCCGATGAAGAGCGTCGTGCCCGACGAGTCGTTCTCGGGCGTGCTGATGGCGACCAGCCAGCTCGCGTACGCGAGCGGCATGCCGGCCTGCAACAAGGCGCTCGGCGACGGCTACGGGCTGGCGGTGTTCAGCGACAGCAACAACCCGCAGCTGCCGCGGCTGCTCGTCATGGGCGCGCGCGGCGGGCAGTCGAAGCTGCCGCGGCCGATCGAGGGCTTCACGGCGGCCGCCGAGATCGCGTTCGCCGGCGCGCAGACCATGGACGTGTGCCCCTCGGGCAACACCCACGCGCAGCCGTTCTTCGGCACGTTCGTGCTGGCGATCCTGCCGATGTGATCAGCCGGCGAACATCTGCAGGCTCTCGCCGATGTCGTCGCTCATCTGCGTGGTGGTCGCGAGCTCGGGGTGGCGCAGCATGAGGAAGCCGTCGGACACCAGGGTGTTGCGCCAATTGCGGCGCGAGGCGCCGACCGGCAGCAGGTTGTTCCACACGATGTGCTCGCCGTAGAGGCGGAGGATGCGCTCGAGGCCGTCGACGCGCACGATGCGGCCCTCGCCCTGGGCGCGCTTGTAGATCGTGCTGACGTTGTACTTGCGCTGGATGTCGGCGTCGAAGCGGCGGAACGCGACCGCGCGGCCCCACTCGCGGTACACGTCGAAGTCGCAGGCGTAGTTCATCTGGTCGACCTGGTGGGCGCCGGGCGGGCGAGCGCCGATCTCGCCGAACACGACCTCGCCGTCGGCCTTGCGGTACCACTCCATGTGGGTGAAGCCCGACTGGAAGCCGAGCGCGCGGATCACGTCGTGGCCGAGCTTGACGCCGTCCGCGAGCGTGGGCTGATCGACGTGGCGCAGGGCCACCACCTGCGGGCTGATCCACTCGTTGCTGCGCGCGACCAGCGGGCGCGGGCGGTACCAGGCGATGTTGTAGTAGGCGACGCGGCCGTCGATGGTGATGGTGTCGAAGGTGAACTCGTCGCCGTCGACGAACTCCTCGACGCTGACCTCGGGCACGTGGTGCAGGCGCGGCAGCACGGCCCGCAGGTCCTCGGGCGACTCGACGCGGTAGGTGTCGGCCGAGCCGGCGCCGGCGATCGGCTTGACGATGATCGGGTAGCCGATGCGCTCGGCCGCCTCCCAGATGGCGCCGCCGTCGTTGCAGCGGACGTGCCTCGGGGTGCGCAGGCCGGCGCGGTCGAGCACCTGCTTCATCGCCTCCTTGTCGCGGAACGGCACGGTGCCGGCGACGTCGAGGCCGCGCAGGCCGAGGGCCTGGCGCAGACGGGCCGCGAGCAGCATGCCCGGCTCCCACAGGCACTCGACGCCGTCGAGGCGGCGGGCCTCGGGCCAGCGCAGCACGGCCTCGACGACGGCGGCCTCGTCCCACAGGTTGCGCACCGGGAGGTAGCCGCTGAGGTGGCTCCGGACCAGCTCGGGCAGGGCGCCGGGCGCCTGGTCGCCGAGGCCGTAGACGCGCGCTCCGACCTCGGCGAGGCCACGCGTGAATTGCGGCATCTCGGCGGGGTACCCGGGGGACAGGATAAGAATATTCATCGCGTCACCGGGTTAGCAGGGATCGCAGGCGGGCCGCAACTGGGTCGGCGCGCCGCGGTCGGAGCCGCGGCGGATCGCCGGAGAACCGGCCGCGGCGGGCGATCGCAGGGGTCATCACCGCCGGGGCGTCGCGGGCCCGGCGGCGTGACGTCGGGGTCGGCCCTGGCGGACCGCGCGGAACGTGTGACTGGCGATCGGCGGGGGTCTGCGAGAAAGTTGACGGTGGGGCGTGGCCTGCTAGCCCTAAAAAATCATGGCTTTCATTGCACGGTCCCGCGGTGCGGCGGTTGGGGTGGTGGTGGTGGCGCTCGGGGCGGGCATCGCCGGCTGTTCGGACGACGGCGGCGCGCGCGAGGTGTCGTCGTTCGGCTCGCAGGGCTCGGCGCCGCCGGTGACGACGGTGAACCCGTCGGGCGACGACACGACCGGGCCGCAGAGCACGAGCGACGCGTCGAGCACCGGCGACGACACGACCGGCGACGGCACGACCATGAAGATCGCGGTGTGCGGCGACGGCGTGGTCGACCCCGACGAGGCCTGCGACGACGGCAACACCGACGACACCGACGCGTGCCTGTCGGACTGCACCGCGGCGAGCTGCGGCGACGGCTTCGTGCAGCTCGACGTCGAGGCCTGCGACGACGGCAACGCCGACGACACCGACATGTGCCTGTCGACCTGCGCGCTCGCCAGCTGCGGCGACGGCCAGGTCCACGCCGACGTCGAGGCGTGCGACGACGGCAACGACGTCGAGACCGACGCCTGCCGCGGCACCTGCGTGGCGGCCAAGTGCGGCGACGGCGTGGTGCAGGACGGGGTCGAGGCGTGCGACGACGGCAACCTGGTCGAGCTCGACACCTGCTCGAACACCTGCGCGGCGCTGCAGCCGGAGAAGGACTGCAAGGGCGTGCTGGCGGCCAACCCGGGCGTGGCCAACGGGGTCTACACCATCGACCCCGACGGGGCCGGCGGGGCCGACCCGTTCAAGGCCTACTGCGACATGACGACCGACGGCGGCGGCTGGACGCTGCTGCTCAACCGCAACGTGCACCGGGACAACCTCGGGCAGCCCGACATCGACAGCGAGCACGGGGTGTTCGACAACATGCGCGCGACCGACTGGAACTTCGACATCGACCTGTTCTGGGCCGACGCGACCGAGTTCGTGTTCGCCGACAAGCAGAACGACAATTGCAGCAACTGCGCGATCACCAGCTACCACTCGGCGATCCGCGTCGACAAGCCGATGGGCGCCTACTCGCCGGCCTGCCCGGGCGCGCCGGCGATGGTCGACGTGTTCAAGCTGGTCGGGCCGATGGCCGGCACCATGGGCGCGGCGTTCCAGTGCGGGACGTCGCTCGGGTGGGGCAGCTGCGGCGGCTCGCTGTGCCACTTCGGGGTCCACTCGAAGAGCACGGCGACCGACGCCGACTGGGGCATGAACGCGTGGAACGAGATGCACTTCCCCAGCGCGCACTCGAGCTTCGCGATGTTCGGCGACGTCGACGACGAGCCGACGGCCTACCGCCGCGGCTGCGGCGGCGGGCTGGCCTCGAACTTCAACTCGTCGTCGTCGTGCGGGCTGTCGATGCAGTCGAGCGCGAAGGCCCGCTGGACGATCTGGGCGCGCTGACCTCGCGCCGCCGCGGGCCGGGCGGAGCGGCTCAGCCGGGCACGCAGGCGGCGAGGATCTCGTCGGCGACGGCCTGGAGGGTGGCCGGGAGCTCGCCGTCGCCGGCCTGCAGGTAGAGCGGGTCCATGCCGTTCGGGTCCTTGGCGTGGTAGCCGCTGCCGGACTGCTCGCAGTTGCTCGCGAAGTCCTTGGCGGTCTGGCCGGCGCAGGCGACGTCGTTGAGGAAGGCGAGCGCGCCGGCCTGGGCCTCGGCGCCGAAGAACCCGACCACGTAGGTCCGGATGCCGGCGGCGGCCAGCTTCTGGGTCTCGAGCAGCGGCGAGGGGTCGGGGCAGCTGAGGTCCCAGTCGGCGCCGTCGGTGACGAGCACGACGGCCTGGCGCCGCCCGGGCACGGCGTTGGCGGTCAGCCAGTCGCCGGCGGTGTCGAGCGCGAGGCCGGTCGGGGTGGTGGTGCAGAGCAGGGTTGTGAGCGGGTCGATCGCGCCGGCGATCGCGGCGCCGTTGCCGAGCGCCGGCGGCACGAGGATCTGCCCGGCCTGGCACATGGGGTTGGTGGCCTGCTTGGTGTCGAGGATGCGCTGCTCGAGGGTGATGCACAGGCCGCCGCCGGGGTCCTGCGGCCACAGCTCGAGGCCGAAGCGCAGGTCCTGATCGAGGCCGCCGCCGGTGACCACCGACTCGATGGCGCCGATCGCCTGCGACCACTTGCTGCTGGCGTAGGCCGGGCCGTCGACCGGGGTCATGCCGTCGGGGGTGCGGTGCATGCTGAGCGTGCGATCGAGGGCGAACAGCACGTCGGGCGGGTCGCAGGTCTTCTCGCAGCCGCAGCAGACCTCGTCGCCGATGGCCGCGAGCGCGGCGTCGAGGTCGGACTTGTTGTCGGCCTGCAGGTAGATCGGGGCCTGGCTCATCGGGTCGACGGCGACGAACCCGTCGGCGGTGGCCGTGCACGGGCCCGGGAAGCCCTTGGCGGTCTGACCGGCGCAGGCCAGGTCGTTGAGGTAGGCGGTCGCGCCCATCATGGCCTCCTCGCCGGAGAAGCCGACGACGAACGTCTTGACGCCCTGCTCGGCGAGGTCCTGGACGGCGCCGAGCGGGGAGGGGTCGGGGCAGCTGAAGTCCCAGTCGGCGCCGTCGGTGACGAGGATGGTGTACTGCTCGCGCCCGGGCTCGGCGTTGGCGGCGAGGTGCTCGCCGGCGGTGATCAGCGCCTCGGCGGTGGGGGTGGTGTTGCACAGGCGGGTGGTCAGCGGATCGATGGTGTCGGCGATCGCGGCGCCGTTGCCGACCGCGGGCGGCACGACGACCTCGCCGGCCTCGCACATCGGGTTGGTGGCCGTCTTGTTCTGCTCGATGCGCTCGGCGAGGGTGACGCAGACCTCGCCGCCCGGATCCCGCGGCCACAGCTCGAGGCCGAAGCGCACGGTGGCGTCGAGCGGCGGCGCGGTCAACTGCTCGACGCCGGCGATCGCCTGGGCCCACTTGCTGCTGGCGTAGGCGGGCGCGTCGACGGGGGTCTGGCCGGCCGGGGTGCGGTGCATCGACTGGGTGCGATCGAGGACGACGAGCGCGTCGGGCGGGAGGCAGTCGACGCCGTCGGTGTCGGTCGGATCGGTGGTGGCGGTCGGGTCGCTGGTGGCGGTCGGATCGCCGGTCGGGTCGCCGGTGTCGCTCGTCGGCGGCGGCGTGGTGGTGTCGCTGGTGGAGGTCGGCGGCGGCTCGCTCGAGGTGTCGGCGCTGCCGCTGTCGGGGTCGCCGGTCGACGTCGGCGAGACGTCGGTCGACGTGACCGGCGGGTCTCCGCTGGTGACGACCGTCGGCGACGTCGGCTGGCTGCTGCTCTCGGTGTCGCGGCCCCCGCTGTCGCCGCAACCGAGGGCGAGCGCGAGAACGCCAAGGGAACGCTGTAAGGCGGCGAATTTCATCGAAACACCCTACCTGGACGCGGGCCGCGGACAAGCGGCGAGTCGGTAGCGCTTGTGCGCGCGCGAGGGTTGCGGCATGACCCGGGCATGGCGAAGGCGCATCAGACCTGGAAAGTGCTCCCCCACCTGCCCATCGAGGAGCTGAGCGAGAACCTGTGGCGGGTCCAGGGCGGGCTCGACAACATGCCGCTGAAGCGCGTGATGACGATCGCCCGCCGCGCCGACGGGGGGCTGGTGGTCCACAACGCGATCGCGCTCGACGAGGCGTCGATGGCCCGCATCGAGGCGTGGGGGCCGGTGAAGTTCTTGGTGGTGCCGAACGGGTTCCACCGCCTCGACGCCAAGATCTTCAAGGACCGCTACCCGCAGGCGACGGTGCTGTGCCCGCGCGGCTCGCGGAAGAAGGTGGAGGAGGTGGTCGCGGTCGACGCGACCTACGAGGACTTCCCGGCCGACCCGCACGTCCGCTTCGAGTCGCTCGACGGCACGGCGGCGCTCGAGGGCGTGATGATCGTGCGATCGGCCGACGGGACGACCCTGGTGTTCAACGACGCGATCTTCAACATGCCGCACGGGAAGGGCTTCACCGGCTGGATCTTCCGCCACGTGACGCAGTCGACCGGCGGGCCGCGGGTGTCGCGGCTGATGCGGCTGTTCGTCATCAAGGACAAGCGGGCGTTCCGCGAGCACGTCGAGCGGCTGGCCGAGCTGCCGGGGCTGGTGCGGGCGATCGTGTCGCACCACCGAATGATCACGGAGGACGTGGCCGGGACGCTGCGCGCGGTCGCGGCGACGGTGTGAGCGCCGCCCAGGCCGGGTCCTCGAAGCGGTCGGGGGCGACGGTCCAGGCGAAGCCGTCGCCGCGGGGCGGGCTCCGGCAGCCCTGCTCGTAGCCGGCGCCGCGAGGGCGGCCCAGGCCCTTCAGGGCCGCTAGTACCAGTAGTAGTGCTGGCCGTCGTCGGCGGTGGCGCGCTGGAGCTTGCCGGCGGCGGTGAGGTCGTCGAGCATGCCGCGGATGCGCTCAAGGCGGGCGTCGGCGGGCTCCTTGCGGACCGTGTGGACCCACCGCAGGGTGTCGTCGAGGGGGGCGTCGACGACGTTGATCAGGGGGGCACGCTCCTGCGTGATCTCGCGGGCGGTGTAGGCGAGGCCGCGCTGGCGGTGGAGGAAGCGGAGGATGGCCTCCTGCTCGCTCGGCGGCGGAGGCTGGCCGACGGTGATCTCGCTGATCGGCTTCGGCATACGGGTAGTTGATGGCCCAGGCGACGGCAGGGCGTCAAGCGGTACCGCGCGTCAGGATTGGCGGAGCTGGCGCTCGAGGCTGATGCCGAGGCGATCCATGCGGCGGTACAGGGCCTGACGACTGAGGCCGAGCTCGGCTGCGGCGCGGGCGACGACGCCGGCGTGGGCCTCGAGGGCCGCGACGATGGCGCGACGCTCCGCCTCGGTGTCCTCGTTGCCGGCGTTGCGGGCGGTCGGCTCGGACACCGAGTGGTGACGCGGGCGCACGGTGTCGGCGGCGACGGTGGCGTCGTCGAGGCCGAGGTCGCTGGGCTCGACCACGCCGCCGTGGCACAGGAGGATGGCGCGCTGGATGCGGTTCTGCAGCTCGCGCACGTTGCCGGGCCAGTCGTGGCCGAGCAAGCTGCGCACGGCGGCGGGGCTGAAGCGGGTCGGCGGCGAGGAGCCGACGGGCGCGCGCAGGTCGGCGGTGCCGGTCTGGCGCGGGGGGAGGTCGGCGGCGGGCCGGCCGTCGGCGACGGCGTCGGTGACGCGCATGTTGGTCCGCGAGTCCGAGGCGGAGGTCCGGGCCTCGCTGAGGGTCTCGCCGAGGCGCGCGGCCTGGCCGAGGGTCTGCAGGAAGTGCTCGGCGAGCGGCAGGACGTCCTCGCTGCGCTCGCGCAGCGGCGACACGCGGATCTCGATGACGTTGAGGCGGAACAGCAGGTCCTCGCGGAAGTTGCCGTTGGCGATCATCTGCCGCAGGTTGGCGTTGGTGGCCGAGACGATGCGGACGTCGACCTTGCGCGTGATGGTGCTGCCGAGGCGTTCGAACTCGCCGGTCTGCAGCACGCGCAGCAGCTTCATCTGGCCCTTCAGCGAGAGGTTGCCGATCTCGTCGAGGAACAGGGTGCCGCCGTCCGCGGCCTCGAAGCGGCCGATGCGGCGCTTGGTGGCGCCGGTGAAGGCGCCGACCTCGGCGCCGAACAGCTCGGCCTCGAGCAGGTCGTCGGGCAGGCCGCCGGCGTTGACCTTGACGAACGGCTGCTGACGCCGCGGGCTGTTGGCGTGCACGATCTCGGCGACCTTCTCCTTGCCGCTGCCGTTGGGGCCGGTGATCAGCACCGGGGCGTCGGCCCGCGCGACGCTGGCGGCCAGCGAGACGACGCGGTGCATGGCCTCGCTGGCGTAGACGAGGCCGCACAGGTCGTAGCGGTCCTGCAGCTCGTTGCGGGCGCGGGCGCTCTGGGCGCGCAGGCGGTGGTTCTCGAGCGCGAGCTCCCGCATGCGCAGCATGTTCTTGACGGTGGTGACGACCTTCGCGTCGTCCCACGGCTTGGCGAGGTAGTCGGCGGCGCCCTCCTTGACGAGGGTGATCGCGGTCTCGAGGCTGGTCCACGCGGTCATCAGCAGCACGGGCAGGTCGCCGTCGAGCTCGCGCAGGCGACGAAACAGGGTGGCGCCCTCCTGCCCGGTGGTGGTGTCGTCGCTGAAGTTCATGTCCTGGATGACGGCGCCGATGTCCCCCCTGGCCACCAGCTCGAGCGCCTGCTCGGGGGTGTGGGCGACGATGGTCGAGATACCGTGCACGTCGAACAAGATCTCGAGGGCTGTGCACACCGAGGGGTTGTCGTCGACGATGAGGACCTGCTGCATGCCGCCCCCGTTGTACCCGCAAGCCGCGCCGCCTGACGACCGGCGGACACTTCGGCAGCGGCAACAATCACAATTCGGGGCGATTGCACGCGCTGTGCCGGGTATCTGCGTCTGTGGTTATGAGGACCTGCATCAGAGGGCTCGGATGCGCGATCCCGGACGGCTGTCCGGTGCGGACGCGTGGTAACAAGGAGCCGTGGAGGACGGGTTCCATCACGGCTCTCTGGCGGCCAGCGGGCTGCAATTCACGACTCTGGAGGGCCGCCGGCCGCGTCCGTCGGATCCGCCGCGGCCGGTGGTGCTGTGCCTGCACGGGTTCCCCGACCACCACCGGACGTTTCGCCAGCAGCTCGCGGCGCTGTCGACCGCGGGCTACCGCGTGGTCGCGCCGCTGCTCCGCGGCTACGAGCCGAGCTCGCAGCCGATCGACGACGACTATCACACGATTCGCATGGTCGAGGACGTGCTCGGGATGATCGAGGCCCTCGGAGTGCTGCGCGTTCACCTGGTCGGGCACGACTGGGGGGCGGTGATCGGCTACCAGGTCGCCGCGCTGGCGCCGGAGCGCCTGCTGTCGCTGACGACCCTGGCCGTACCGCACCTGCGCCACCTCGGGCGCGGGCTGATCGCCGCGCCGAGGCAGCTGAAGAACTCCTGGTACACGCTGTTCATGCAGGCGCGCTGGCTGGCCGAGCGGGCGCTGCGGCGGGACAACTTCGCGTTCGTGGAGCGGCTGTGGCGCGACTGGTCGCCGGGCTGGACCTGTCCCGACGAGGAGATGCGATTAATTAAACGGGCGCTGCGCCAGCCGGGGGTGGTCGAGGCGGCGGTCGGCTACTACCGGGCGGCGTTCGACCCGATCTCGCGGGCGGCCGCGGAGTCGCGGCGGCTGGCGTTCGCGGAGGTGCCGGTGCCGACGCTGGCGCTCACGGGCGCGGACGACGGGTGCATGGACTCGCGGCTGTACGACCACGTGATGCGGCCCGACGTGTTCCCGGCGGGCGTCGAGGTGGCGAGGATCCGCGGGGCCGGACACTTTCTGCACCTCGAGCGGCCCGAGGAGGTCAACGCGAAGATCCTCGAGTGGCTGCGCCGGCACGACGCGGCGGAGTGATACGACCTGGCCTGCGCCCACCTGTGGCGGATGAAACTCGCCCAGGACCACGAACCGCGCGACCGGCGTCGCTTCACCGAGTTTCTCGGCAGGCTCACGGCCGCCGCGGGAGGACCCTGGTGTAGCCGACCTCGAATTCGAGGGTGAGCGGGTTGTCCTCGGACGGGCCGTGCGGGGTGCACAGGCGCGGGCGCACGGCCTCGCGCAGGATGCCGCACTGGTCGCCGGCGAGGTCCTCGACGAGGTGGCGGACCTGGGTGCCGTCGACGAGGTCGATGCGGATGTTGTAGGTGGCGGTCGAGTCGGTCGGACGGTCGTGGAGGTCGATGCAGAGGACGGCGCCGTCGACGGCGAGGTCGGCTTGCTTCTGCAGGAAGGCGAGCGGATCGCTCGAGGGGAAGCGCGGGTGGTCGATCGGGTCGAGCTCGAGGATCCGGGTCGAGCGGTCCTCGGAGTGAGGGTCGATGACGCGGAGGACCGGGGCGGCGTGTTCGAAAAAGTAGAGGCGCTCGCCGTCGCTGCGCAGCAGGCGGGCCGGCTCGTGAGTGATGTAGAAGTGGTCCATAGGGTGGTTGGTCGCGACGATGCCTTGTTCCCACGCCCCGACCGGGAAGCGCTCGCGGCGGTTCGGCGCCGCGGCCTCGGCGGGTGGTGCGGGAGGATCCGCGGATGGCGGCGGCTCGGGCGGCTGCGGGGCGGCGCAGGCGAACGACACCAGCAGGACTGCGTGGCGCGGGCGCATCGATCTTTCGTAGCACGCGCGGCGAACCTGCGGTGTTCCGCAGGTTCGCCGCGCGTGCTACTGCGCCTGGAGGCTCAGGCCGGGGGCTTGTTGGGGGTGGCGGCGCCGGCCGGCGGGGCGGGTTCGGCGGGGGGCGGGGCGGCCTGGCCGGGCGTGGCGCACTCTTCACCGCCGACGTAGTCGGGGTGGCAGGGGTCCTCGATGGTCTGCGACTGCTGCACGGCCGGGGCGGTGCTCACGCCGGCGCTGCCGGTCTTCTCCCAGCGCACGTCGACGTTGGTGAAGGTGGTCGAGACGCCGGGGTCGAAGGTGGTCTCCTCGCTGGTGAGGGAGAACAGGTACTTCTTGGCGTGGGCGAACAGGGCCTCGGTCGACTTCTCCTTCTTGACCTCGTGGCTGCCGGTCTTGGCGGTGGTGACCTCGGTCTCGGTCTCGCTGATGAGGAGCTTGGTGAGCTCGTCGCCGCCGTTCTCGGCGGGGGCCTTGTACATGCCCTCGACCTTGGTGGTGGTGACGGCGTCGAGGTAGCGCCCGAGCTTGCCGGGGCGGCCGCGCTTCTTCTCGTCCTTCCAGGTGTCGCCGGGCTTCAGGGCGCGGGCGGGGACCGAGAGGAAGGCGGTCTCGAGGGTGTCGAGGGCCTCCTGGACGAGGAAGCGCAGCTCGGGGCCCATGTCGTCGGGGAGCTCGGGCATGTAGACGATCTTGCCGGCGTCGTCGACGTTGAAGTCGACCTCCATGCCCTTCAGCTGCGACTTGGCGTTCTCGACGATCTCGGCGACGCTGATCGGCATGCCGGGCGGGAGGCCCCAGCGGATGTCGATCGCCGAGTAGCGGGCGGTCACCAGGGTGCCGCCGCGGTTGGGGTCGGCGCCGCGGACGGTGAGGGTGACGTCGAAGCTGAAGCCGCGGCTGATCGATCCGCCGCTGGTGCCGCGCACGGTCTCGCTGTGCTTGACGTGGCCCTTGTAGACCAGGCCCGGCGAGAGGTCGTAGGCGAGGGCGACGCCCTCGCCGGGGGTAGTGATCTTCTGCAGGTTGGTTTTGCTGCCGCCGCAGGCCGGGGCGAAGCTCAGGAGGGCGACGGCGACGAGGAGACGGCGGAGCATGCGCGGGAACATACACGCGCGCTTTCACGGCGACAACGGCCGCGCGGCGGACCGATCGTGAGGTGAGCCGCGGCCTCGCGGAGCGTCACGGGCCCGACTACTGCACGGGCGTGGGGGGGGCGGCGGCGCCGGGGGAGGACGGGTCTCCGGCGATCGCGGCGGCCGCGGCTGCTGCTGCCTCCTCGGCGCGGCGCTGCTCGGCGACCTCGAGCTTCTTCTTCTCTTCTTCGGGGTCGGGCGGGCCGATCGGTCGCTCCTGCAGGAACTGTTCGGCGGCGGGCAGGCTCGAGTCGCGGAGGTGGACGACGACGCTGCGCTCGAGGTCGGCGGGGATGTAGCCGGTCCAGTTGAACGGCAGGGTCGGCGCGACCCACTCGAAGATGAAGCGGGCGTCGCGGGGCGCGAGGTTGACGCAGCCGTGGCTGCGGCGGTGGCCGAAGCGGTCGTGCCAGTAGGCGCCGTGGAGGGCGTTGTGGCCCTGGAACAGCAGCACCCACGGCACGTGCTCGACCATGTAGGGCTTGTCCTCGTAGTCCTGGTTGGCCATGGTCATGCTCGCGACCTTGGCCCAGATCGGGTAGTTGCCGCGCGGGGTCGGCGAGTTCTTGCCCGACGAGACGAGCGTGGCGAACACCGGGGTGGCGCCGCGGTAGGCGACGAGGGTCTGCTCGCCGAGGTCGACGTCGATCCACTGGTCGTGGCCGGCGGCGACGCGGTTGTCGCGCAGCACGCCCTCGGGCGGCTCGATGATCATGACCTCGGCGAGGTCGCGGGCGGCGATCCAGCGCTCGTCGGCGATCTTCCAGAAGCGGTCCTTCTCCTCCTCGCCGGACTCCTCGAGCAGGTTGACGCGCGCGCGGAAGCCGAGGGTGGCCACGGGCGCGGCCTTCTTGTCGGGCTCGGCGAGCACCGGGGTCTTGTCGCGCAGGGTCCAGCCGAAGGCGACGCCGGGCGGGTGCGGGGTGAGGTGCACGCCGGACCAGTCGGAGCCCTGGCCGAGCCAGCCGATGTCGGCCTTGGCGATCAGCATGCCGTCGACGGTCTCGGCGTAGGGCACGCCGTCGATGTCGAGGCTGCGCGCGACGGCCAGGTTCATGCCCTTGGCCAGGGTGCGCGTGGGGTTCTGCGACATCACGAGGTCGACGTTGGTGTAGAGGTTGGCGCCGTCGGTGCGGACGATGACGTAGTCGTGCGGGAGCCGGCGGCCGGCGGCGAGCGGCAGGGCCGGGCCGACCGGCGGGGCCTGCTTGGCCTTGCGCACGTGCTCGGAGCACACGTAGCCGAACGGCCACACGGCGTACCAGGGCTGGCCGTGGCAGCCGGACTTGTCGCGCGAGGCGACGCTGCCGCGCACGACCAGGCGGGTGCCTTTGGCGAGGGTGGCGACGCGCTTGCTCGGGACCCACGGGCGCACGCGGACGCCGGTCTCCGACCAGTGGGTCTCGACGGCCGCGAACTCGACGGGGGTCAGCGCGATGGCGTCGCCGTCGGTCGGCTCGACCCGCTGGAGCGCGGCGACCGTCCGGAGGGCGAGCAAGGCGGCGAGCGTGGACACGGCGGGGAACCTATCACCGGCGAGCGTCGGCTGCATCCTCGACGCGCGGGCGGGGCGGCGGCATTCCCGGGCGGGACCGGCGGGGCGGAGCGGGCGCTGCGGGGGAGGGCGTCCGCAGGCTGGCCCGGGGGACAGGTCGGCGCGCGGCGCGGTCGCGGGGCCGAGGCTAGAGATGGCCTTCGGGACAGGTCGTTCGGGACAGGGCGGAAGGGTCAGGCGACGACCGGGAGCACGCGGCGCTCGGCGGCCTTGCCCTTGCGGCGGGCCCAGGCGGCCTCGTCGCCGAAGTGCAGCGGGCGGCTGCTCGGCGGGGCCGCGGCGAAGGCGCGGACCCAGTCGGCGTAGCGGGCCCCGGCGTGCACGGCGGCGGCGGCGGCGTGGCCGGCCTCGGGCCCGCCCTGGGCCAGGAGGTACTCGATGTGGGCCCAGCGCGGCGACTGCGGGCGCATCTCGACCTTGCCCTGGAGACCCTCGCGGATGCGGCGCAGGCGGTCCTCGGCGGGCTTGACGCCCATGAAGGGCTGGCCGTCGAGCGGGGTGTTGCGCTTGGCGACGAACGTCGAGAAGGTGAGCGCGAGGCGGTGGATCTTGGCGAGCTCGCGGGCGAGGCGCACCAGCTCGTCGGCGTCGGCGTCGGTCTCGCCGGGGGCGCCGATCATCTCGTAGACCTTCATGCGCAGGAAGCCGTGCTCGTGGATGAGCTGGGCGGCGCGCACGAGGTGCTCCTCTTTGATCTTGCGGCGCAGCGCCAGGCGCATGCGCTCGCTGATGCCGTCCGAGGCGACGGTGATCGTGCGGTGGCCGCTGCGCTGCATGTCGCCGAGGAAGCGCGGGGTCAGGCGATCGGCGCGCAGGCTCGAGATGCTAACGGCGCGGCCGCTGTCGACGAGCGCGGCGACGAGGGGCTCGAGCTCCGGGTGATCGGTGACGGCGGCGCCGACGAGGCCGACCTTGCGCGCGTGCTCGGGGACGAGGGCGAGCGGGGTGGCCATCGGCAGGATCCGCATGCCGCCGCCGGGCTGGATGCGCATGACACAGAAGGTGCACTGGCGCGAACAGCCGCGCTCCGGCTCGACCAGGAACATGTCGGCGAGCTCGGTGTCGGGCGTGAGGATCGCCGAGCGGGCCGGCAGGTGCTCGTGCGGGGAGCGGGCGGGCTCGGGGATCGGGTGCCACTCGCCGGGGCTGCGCTCGCCGGGGATGGCGTGCGGGCGGTCGGCGGCGGCGGCGACGGCGGCGTCGCGGCGCGGCTCGGCGAGCAGGGCGTCGAGGGCCTCGGGCAGCAGGGTCTCGGCCTCGCCGCACAGCAGCACGTCGACGAACGGCAGCAGGCAGCTGGGGTTGGAGAAGGTGAGCGGTCCGCCGGCGACGACGATCGGGTCGTGCGGGCCGCGGTCGGCGGCGAGCAGCGGGATGCCGGCGCCCTCGAGCAGGCGCACGAGGCCGGCGAGCTCGAGCTCGTAGGCGACGGAGATGCAGACGACGCGGTAGCTGGCGAGCGGGCGCTCGGCCTCGTAGGTGAGGATCGGGCGGCGCGGCTGCGGCCAGGCGAGGGCCATCGGCTCCCACGCGTCGGGCAGGAAGGCCCGGTGGGCGCCGATGCCGTGCTCGTGCAGGATGCGGTAGAGCGTCTGGTAGCCCAGGCTCGACATGCCGGCGCGGTACGGGCTCGGGTAGGCGAGGGCGACGTCCGACGGACGATGCATGCCGAGCGTGCCGCGCTCGCGCTCGCGGCGGGCTCGCAAGATCGTGCGCTCGTCCTGCACCTGCGGCATGCGGGCGCAGTGTAGGGCATTACGCGTTTTGAGCAATGTGACGGTGAATTTCGAGCCCGCGGCGCGGGCGGCGGCGCTGTCGAGCCCGGACGTCGTGACGCCGGCCACGTGCTTGGACGCGTGATCCGGGGCGCCGGCGACGGCGAGGGCGGCCGCGACGGAGCCAGCGGACGATGAGGCGATGACCCGTGACGCGGTCGCCGTGGCTCGACGAGGCCTTTAACGAGGAAGGGCCCCGAGCGGGGCCCATTCTGCGAGCGCGAGGGGAACGGCGCCCATGAAGCGAGTTATCGGCCCGCAGGGCCGTGAAGTCAGAACCGCAGGGCGAGGGAGCCGGCGGCGCCGCCACCGGGGAGGGGCGTGGCGCCGAGGCCGGACAGCTGGACGCGGCCCTGGTTGGCGTAGAAGCCCTTGCCCTTCTTCTTGTTGCCGCGGTCGACGACGATCATGACGATGCCGCCGACCAGCAGGGCGCCGCCGACGCCGATGAGGATCGGGGTCATGAGGTTGAGGGTCTTGACGGTCTTGATGTCCTTCTGGACGTCGTTGTCGTAGCTGCCCTGGGGGAAGTTGGTGGTGTCGCTGATGCCGGCGGCGTCCTCGGCGGCGCCGGCCTTGCCCTTGGCGGCCAGCATGGTGCCGATGCCACCACCGGCGGCGCCGATGCCGACGACGGTCATGATGACGCCGCCGATCAGGAGGCCCGAGGCGCCGCGCTTCTTCGGGGAGTCGTCGATCTCGTCGTCACCGCCGCGGGGCTTCTTCTGCAGCAGCGGATCCTCGCTGTCCTCGGCCGGACCGGACTTCGGCTGGGTCGGGCCGCCGCCGCCGCCCGAGCTCGGGGCGGGGCCGCCGGTCACACACTCGCTGTTGCCCTCGGCCTTGGCGAGCAGCTCCTGGGCCTTCTTGCGCAGGTCCTCCTTGCTGGTCTCCTTGATGAGGAACAGCTCGAGGTACTGCTTGACGCGGGCGCAGTCGCGGAGCTCCCACGCGTCCTGGCCGATGTTGAAGGCGAAGATGTGCTTGTCCGGGGCGAACGTGTAGGCCTGCTCGAACTTGATGACCGAGTTGTAGAAGTCCTCGGCCTCGTGGGCGGCGCTCGCCTCGGTGAACAGCTTCTTGGCCCACTTCAGGCGCTCCTCGGAGGAGACCGAGTTGGGGTCCGGCGGCTGATCCGGGGCCGCGGCGGCGCCGGGCTTCGGCGGCGGCGGCGGCGGCGGACCCGCGAGCGCCACCGACGGCAGGGCGAGCGAGGCGGAGAGGGTCAGGGACAGCGAGAGGCGGAGCAGGGACATGAGGATCAGGCTCTCCTGGCGATGATGCGAGCTGCGGACGACCGAGGGCGCTGGCCCAATGAACGAGGAGGAGACGGGCGAGACGAGACCGATCGGCGATCGGTCTCGTGGGCGTTAGCCGAACGGGTCTTCGACCTTCGGCTTGGTCTTGGTCGGCTCGGCTTTCTTGGTCGAGCCGCCGCCGCCGCCGCCGCCGCCAGTCTTCTTCTTGGCGGGCTTCTTCTTCGAAGAGCTGCCGCTGTCGGCGGGGGCAGGCGTGGTCGGGGGAGCGTTCGGGTCGGGCTGACCGGGGACCGCGGGCTGACCGGGGAGCGGCTGGCCGGGGACAGCGGGCTGGCCGGGCACGCCGGGGCCGGGCGGAACTCCGACGGCGCCGGGCGTGCCGACACCGGGCGTGCCGGCGGCGGGCGTCGGCGTGGCGGGCGGCGTCGGGGCGACGTCCTTCTTGACCTCGGCCGGCGGCTCCTTCTTGGGCTCGGGCGGCGGCGGAGGATCCGACTTCAACGCCAGCACCAGAGCGATGGCGATGCCGGCGATGCCGATGCCGCCGCCGATCGCGATCGGGACGGTGTTCGACTTCGGAGGCGGCGCCTCCTGAATGATCGGCTGGTAGACCTGCTGGACCGGCGGCGGCGGCTCGGGCTCGGGCTCGGGCTCGGGCTCCGGCTCGGGCACCATGGTCGGAGTCATGGCCAGCTCGTCGACGAGTTGTCCTAACAGGTCGTCAAACGCATCAGCGTTGTCGCGTTGATTTTTGGGTGCTGCCACGATGGTCCTCCTTCGGGCCGAGAACGACGCAGGATCGATGTTAGCCTCTCGGCGTGCGGCGACACAAGGGTTCGCCGTGGTGCGCGGAACTTCCTGGACGAGTGCCGTGCGTGCCTTGCAGATCGCGGCCGGAAGCGGCCTCGTCTGCGGGTTGGGGCGAGGCGGGGAATGCCGGGCGAACCGGCGCCGCGGCGTCGTGGAGCGACGAACCGGCGAGCGCGGTCACGAGGGATTTCACACGGTGGAGCAGGAGCAGCGCGGCGGCTGAAGGGCCGTGATCGGTCGTGCGGGATCCACCTGGGCGCGTGAACCGATCGGGCTGCGCGGGCGTTGAGGGCCGGGACGCGGCCGGGCCGGAGGAGGCGGACAGCTGTGCGGACAGTTCCGGCCGCAACACGAGGTTGACCTCGTCCATGTAGAGCGCCCGGTTCACCTCGAGCTGCAACGCGTGCACGCCGTGCTCGGGTCTACCGAACCGCCGGACCAGCTCGCCGCCGCGGTAGGGGTCGTTGAGGCTGACGCGGAGGCCGCCGGCGGGTCCGTCGCCGCGGAGAGCGGCGAGGGCGCGGCGCTCGAGCTCGGGGCTGCAGGCGCCGCCCTCGAAGGTGCCGAGCACGAGGTCGCCCGGGACGCTGCCGGGCATCGAGTGGGCGTCGAGCAGCACGGCGAAGCCGAAGCGGGCGCGGCGGCGGGCCAGGAGCCGCTCGAGGGCGGCGTGGTAGGGGTCGTAGTAGCGCGAGAGCCGGGCCTGGAGGTCGGCGAACGGCAAGGGCGCGCGCAGGATCTGGACGTTGCCGACGGCGGTCTGCCAGATGAGGCCGCGGTTGTAGGCGGGCGGGTTCGGGCCGGCCTGGGCCCACGGCGGCTGGTGCGGGCGCGGGGCGGGGTGGTCGGGGACGAGGGCTGACGTCACGTCGTCGGCGGCGCGGTTGAGGTCGATGAGCAGGCGGCTGTAGCGGGCCTTCAGGGTGGCGGCGCCGAGGCGGGCGGCGTCGGGGTAGAGGCGGTCGACGGCGAGGTCGGCGTTGCGGGCGAAGTTCGCCGCGGGGCGGCGCTGGGGCTCGTCTTCGGGCCAGTCGAGGCCGACGTGGGGGAAGCTGATCACGAGCGGCGACCAGGCGTCGGCCGGGGTGAACTCGAACGGCAGGGAGGTGCTGTCCGGGAGGCCGAGGTCGGCGGCGTCGAGGGTCTCGGTCGGGGCCGCGTCGGGGCCCGCGTCACACGCGAGGATCATGCGTCATTCCAAGATCTTCGAGCCCAGCGCTCGAAGCAAATTCGTGCCGCTTCGGGGGCGTCGGCGGCGCGCTCGAGCACGGGGGCGCCGCGGGCCCGGCGCGGCAGGATCTCGCAGGTCCGGACGCGCTCGCGGCGGGCGACCAGCAGCTCGACCGGGGCGAGGGCGGGGGGTTCGGCGGAGGTTGACGAGGTTTTTTCGGGCGCGAGCTGGCGGAGGACGAGGGCCAGGCGGGGAGATCGGACGCGCAGCCAGTCGCCTCCGGGGCGCCGCGCGGCCAGCAGTTCGTCGCCCGGGGCCACGCCTCCGGCCTCGGCGGGGCCGCCGGCGAGCACGTGCTGGACCCACAGGGCGCCGCCGCGGTCCTGGGTGACGAGGCCGAGGTCGAGGTTGTCGCCTGGCTTTTCGCTCAGGTTGAGGCCGACGGCGGCGAGGCCGCGGAGGTCGAGCTCACCCGGGCTGTCCCACTGGGCGCGCAACCACAGGGGCGGCGGGGTGCCGGCGCGGGCGCCGAGGATCTGGATGAAGTCATCGACGCCATAGCCTGGAGAACGAAAGAGATTCTTGGTGTCGCCGGAGTGGTCGCTGCGGGTCCAGAGATCGGTGAGCACGGCGTCGAGTCCGTCGCCCTCGGGGTGCTCGCTGCGCAGCCAGAGGTCGATCACCAGGCCGACGAGCGAGCCCTTCAGGTAATAGCTGACCGAGGCGTTGGGGCTGTCGTCCTGGGGGCGGTAGAGCTTGATCCAGGCGTCAAAGCTGGCGTCGGCCAGCGAGTGGACGAGGCGGCCGGGCACGGCGGCGAGGCGGCCGAGATCGGCGGCCGTGCGCCGCAGGAAGGCGCGGACCGGCATCTCGCCGCTGCGCAGCACGATCAGGCGGTCGTAGTAGCTGGTCAGGCCCTCGACCAGCCAGAGCTCGCGGGTGTAGTTCTCGCCGCGGTAGTCGAACGGGCCGAGGGCGCGGGGCCGCAGGCGCTTGCCGTTCCACGCGTGGAACAGCTCGTGGGCGGCGAGCTCGAGCAGGTCGAGCACCGGGGCGTCGCGCTCGTCGGCGTCGGGGGCGGGGACCTGGCTGGCGGCGGCGGCCAGCGGCTCGGGGTCGACGCCGAGCACGCTGCCGTGCAGGTGCTCGAGGCCGCCGACGGCGCCGACGACCGCGTGCACGAGGAAGGTGTAGCGAGCATAGGGGCGGGTGGGCCAGGTCTGTTCGGTGGCGGCGACGACCCGCGCGAGGCGGGGCAGGACGGCGGCCGGCGGCGGGTCGCCCCAGACGGCCAGGCGGACGTGGGCGGCGGGCTCGGGCAGGTCGCTGACGTGGAGGTCGCCGGCCTCGATCGGGGTGTCGAGGAGGGTGTCGAGGTCGGGCAGCTCGAGGGCGAAGCGGCCAGGGGCGTGGACCTCGGCGGCCGGGTCGGCGGCGAGGCTGACGGCGGTCCAGCCGTCGGGGAGGAGCAGCTCGACGTGGTAGGGGCCGGCGGGGTCCTCGGGGAGCAGGAAGATCTGCGCGGGGTGGAGGAAGGCGTGGGTGGCGTCGTGATGGGCGGTGCGGACGCTGAGCTCGTGGGCGTAGATCGCGTACTCGACGGCGACGAGCTGGCCGGCGGCGGCCGGCAATTGCCAGGTGTCCTTGCCGGTCTTGGCGAGGGCGACCGGGACGCCGTCGACGCTGGCGGCGATCTCCCGCACGTTGCGGGCGTACTCGCGGACGAGGTACGAGCCCGGGGTCCAGGCTGGCATCCAGACCCGGCAGGTGCCGGGCACGGCGTCCGCGGGCGCGGCGCCGGCGGTGAAGACGAGACGGACGTGGACGAGGTGGGCGCCGGGACGTGGGAAGGAGATCTGGTAGCGTACGGCCACGCCGGGCCAGGATAGTCCGATCTCGCCCGCGGCGGTGGCGCCGGGAGACGGACGGTGAAAAATAAATTTTCGAGGGCGCCGGAAATCGAGAAAAAGCCGGGTTCTAAGTGTTTCGGTCCTTGCAACGGTGAAGGCGGTCCGCGCGCCCCCGACCCTCAAAAGTCGGGTGGACCGACGATCCAGGCAGATCCTCCGCACTTCGTGTGAACGGACACGCCGCAGTTCTCCGGAACTGCGGCGTGGTGTTTTTAATCGTCCGGTCGGGCCGCGGCTCGCCGATGGGGCAGGGCCTCCGGTGGAGCCGCGAGACGGACGGGTTAAAAGGGAAAACCCCGGTTCTTGCGAACCGGGGTTTTCTGGTGAGTGACCCTGCTGGGAATTGAACCCAGGCTTTCGGCGTGAGAGGCCAACGTCCTGACCGCTAGACTACAGGGCCTTGTTGTTAGAGAGCTTGTGGGAGTTCGGGGACAAGGATTCGAACCTTGATAGGCGGAATCAGAATCCGCAGTCCTACCATTAGACGATCCCCGAGTAGGCGTCGGATCTATCCGGCCCATTCAGGCCCGGAGGGCCTTGAAGTGAGTCAAGAAAGCTTACTCGGTCCTGCGGGGGCCGAGCGGTCGGGAATGTGCCCGGACTCCGAGCGAGTGTCAAGCGTGTTTTTCGAATCTTCGCGCCTTCGTGAACCCAGTATCCTGGGGCGGACCGATGCGACGCCAGAACCCACCCCATCGCCGTAAAATGGTCCGCAGCGGGCTGGTGCTGCTGACAGCGGCGTTGCTCGGGTGCAACCCCGCGCCCGCGACCACGACCGCGGCGCCGAAGACGGAGCCGACGAGCCCGGCGGTGAAGCAGCCGGAGCGGGCCCTGCCGGCGCACGATCCGAACGACCCGGCGACGGCGGTCGGGCTGCGCGGGGCGGTGGCCTCGGCCGAGGCGCAGGCGAGCGCGGTCGGGCTGGAGATCTTGAAGCGCGGGGGCAACGCGGTCGACGCGGCGATCGCGGTGGCGTTCGCGCTGGCGGTGACGCATCCGTCGGCGGGCAACATCGGCGGCGGCGGGTTCATGGTCGTGCGCATGGCCGACGGGCGCACGGCGGCGATCGACTACCGCGAGGTCGCGCCGGGCGGTGCGTCGCGCGACATGTACCTCGACGCCAGGGGCGAGAAGACCCGCGGCAGCCTCGACGGGGCCAAGGCGGCGGGCATCCCGGGGACTGTGGCCGGGCTGGCGCTGGCGCGGGAGAAGTTCGGCACGCTGACCTGGGCCGAGCTGGTCGCGCCGGCGATCGCTCTGGCCCGCGACGGGCACAGGCTCGACAGCTTCCACGTCAGCGATCTCTCCGGGGGCGTCGAGCGCATGCTGAAGCTGCCGAAGAACGAGGCCTCGGCGGCGATCTACCGCAAGCCCGACGGCACCCCGTTCGCGGAGGGCGACGTGTGGAAGCAGCCGGAGCTCGCGGGCACGCTGACGAAGATCGCGGCCGATCCGCGGGCCATCTACAGCGGTCCGCTGGCGGACGAACTGGCGAGCAAGGTCAAGGCGATGGGCGGGATCTGGACGGCGGCGGATCTCGCGGCCTACAAGGCCGAGCTGCGCGCGCCGATCACGTTCGCCTACCGCGGGCACGAGATCGTGACGATGCCGCCGCCGTCGGCCGGCGGGGTGGTGCTGCGCCAGCTGCTGGCGGCCAGCGAGATCCTGTCGATCGCCGACAAGCCGTGGCACAGCGTCGACGAGATCCACCTGTACGTGGAGGCCGCGCGGCGCACGTACGCCGACAGGAACTTCTTGCTCGGCGACCCGGGGTTCGTGAAGGTGCCGCTCGACAAGCTGCTCGACCCTGGCTACCTGCGCGACCGATTAAAGGACGTCGACCCGAACAAGGCGACGCCGTCGGCCAGGGTCGTGGCCGGGCTGCCGACCGAGGCCTGCGGGCAGAAGGGCACCCAGACCACGCACTTCAGCGTGGTCGACGAGGCCGGCAACGCGGTCTCCAACACGTTCACGCTCAACACCAGCTTCGGGGCCAAGGTCGTGGTGCCGGGCACGGGCGTGCTGCTCAATAACGAGATGGACGACTTCGCGGTCAAGCCGTGCACGCCCAACACCTACGGGCTGGTGCAGGGCGAGCAGAACCGCATCGAGCCGGGCAAGCGCATGCTGAGCAGCATGACGCCGACGATCGTGGTCAAGGACGGCAAGCTGCGGGCGGTGGTCGGCACGCCGGGCGGCTCGACGATCTCGACGACGGTCACGCAGGTGGTCCGCGCGGTCATCGACTACGGGGTGACGATCGACCAGGCGGTCAAGGCCCCGCGGATCCACCACCAGTGGATGCCCGACGAGGTGACGGTCGAGCCGACGCTCGACGCCGAGATCGTCGAGGGGCTGAAGGCGCGCGGGCACGCGGTCGACGAGTGGCCGAGCATCGGCCACGCCAACTGCATCGAGGTCGACCCGGCGACCGGCGGGTACCGGGCCGTCGCCGACTACGGCCGCGACGGCGGCAAGGCGGTCGCGTACTGATGCACGTGCTCGCCATCGCGGCGGCCTACGCGCTGGCGGGCGCGGCGGCCTGGTGGACGTGGGGCTGTCTCTCGGGACAGGTGCCGTGGGCGCAGGCGGCGGCGGCCAGCGCGGCGGCGACGCTGGTGCTGTGGCTCGTCGGGGTGATCCGGCGCAACCCCAGCGTGTTCGACCCGTACTGGTCGATCGCGCCGGTCGTCACGGCGGCGGCGTGGGCCGGCGACGCGGGCTCGGCGGCGGCGGTGCCGGGGCGGCAGATGCTGGTGGTCGCGCTGGTGACGGCGTGGGGGCTGCGGTTGACGTGGCACTGGTGGTGCACGCGGGCGCGCGAGACCGGGGAGGACTGGCGCTACACGGACATGCGGGCGGCGAGCGGGCGGTGGTTCTGGCTCGTCAACCTGACGGCGATCCACCTGGCACCGGCGGGCATGCTGCTGCTGGCGACCATGGCGATGTACCCGGCGCTGGTGACCGGGACGCGGCCGCTGTCGTGGATCGACGCGCTGGGGGCGGCGTGGACGCTGGCGGCGATCGTGCTCGAGGCGACGGCGGACCGGCAGATGCGGGCGTTCCGCGCCGGGCCGCGGGCGCCGGGCGGCGTGTGCGAGGTCGGCGTGTGGGCGTGGTCGCGGCATCCCAACTACCTCGGCGAGCTGCTGTTCTGGTGGGGGCTGGCCGTGATCTCGTACGCGGCCGAGCCGGCGGCGGAGTACGCGATGATCGGGCCGATCGTCATCACCCTGCTGCTGACGCTGTACTCGGCGCCGGCGCTCGACCGGCGCATGCTCGGGCGCAGCCGGGCGTATCGCGGCTACATGCGGCGGGTGCCGACGCTGTGGCCGCGGCGGCCGGGCTGACGTCCGCCTGTCCGAACGGACAGGTCTCAGGGCGGGCGGTGAGGAGCGGTCTCGCGGGGGCGCCTGTCACGGAGGTGAGTACGCGGCGCGGCGGCGGAGCGCGGTCGCGGTCTCGCCACGGAGGTGAGTACGCGGCGCGGCGGCGGAGCGCGGTCGGGTGCGGTCGCGGTCTCGCGGTACCCGCTCGAGGTCGCCGAGTGGTGGCCGATTCTGCGCCGAATCCGCGGCTTGTCGGCGCGGCGCGGGTTCCGGTAGAGTGCCCGCGAGAGGCTGCCATGTGGGCGGCGCCAACCAACTTTTCGCCCAGTGGTAGGGCAGCCGAACGACACTCGACAGACGCGGGTTCAATCCCCGCAAAGTATCAGGTCGCCGTCGGGCGGCCTCTCTTTGGTTGTGCGGGAGCTTGTGCCAGCGCGGCGGGTGTCTGTATGATGCCCCGCGAGAGGCTGCCATGTGGGCGCCGGCCATGTTATTTCGCCCAGTGGTAGGGCGTTCGAATTAGGCTCGAAAGGTCGCGGGTTCAACTCCCGTAATGACAACCAACGTCGGCGTCGGGCGGCCTCTCTTTGGTTCGACGCGGGGCGCGGCCGGCGGATCAGAAGGTGATGCCGACGTCGAAGATGAAGCGGCCGTTGCGGTCGTCGATCGGCTTGACGTTGCCGGGGGCGACGGCGTTGGGGATGAGGACCGCGTAGCCGAGGGCGAGGGTCACGAACTTGATGTCCCACTTGACGAAGTTGATGCCGACGCTGCGCCGGAAGTCGCGGGAGAACTGCAGCTGCGACCACTTCTGGGCCAGCACGCCGAAGTCGAAGAACAGCGACTGGGCGATGCTGCCGCCGAGGAAGTCCTTGACGGTGACGACCTGGAGGGCGATGGTCGCGAGCGCGCGGATGTGGCCGCCCTGGGCGGTGTAGTGCAGGCGGGTGACGCCGGCGCCCTCGTCGACCTCCTCGATGTCGACGAGCATGGTCTCGGGGAGGAGGCCGCGCACGCCGAGGTCGACGGTGCCGCCGCCGAAGTAGCGCCAGACCTCGGGCACGCTGCGGGTGTCGGTGATCGGCAGGCCGGGCAGGGGGATGGCCTGGCCGTAGCGCAGGGAGTAGCGGAAGTTGAGGCGGTTGTCGGTGCGCGGGATGGGGATGAAGTGCTGGAAGCCGGCGTCGAGGCGGACGAACCAGTCGATGCCGCCGAAGATCGGGCTGGCGAACAGCGCGTCGGCGCTGGCGATCACGCCCTTGTCGGGGTTGAAGGGGTTCTCGGTGTTGTTGTAGGTGAGGCCGACGCGCAGGCCGGCGGTGCGGTCGGCGACGATGGCGTCGCGGCGGTTGATCACGCCGGGCGGCGAGCCGCGGTCGGGTACCGACGGGTCGAAGGCGGGCTTGACGACGTCCTGGCTGATGTTGGCGCGCTGGATTAGGTAGCCGAAGAAGATCTGCAGGCGGCTCGACAGCGGGGCCGAGAAGTTGAGGGTGCCGATCGCCGACTCGATGCGGCCGCGGGCCGGGGTCAGGCGCAGCTGGTAGGTGCCGCCGACGTCGAGGGTGAAGCGGGTGCCGAAGATGCGCGGGCGGATCAGGTTGCCGCGGACGCTGCGCTCGTAGCAGGCCTGGCCGGCGCAGTCGCCGAGGAACGGCACGCCGGCGGGCACCGACTGGGTGTTGAAGCCGTAGTGGCCGAGCACCTCGAAGTCCCAGGCGGTGCCCCACATGTTGGGGAAGCGCGGGTTTAAAAATAAGTAGATGGGGTCGAGGGTGGCGAAGCCGAGGCCGCCGGAGATGTTCATGGCGACGTCCTTGGCCTCGCGCATCTCGAGCACGTGGTGGACGACGCACTGGTTGGGGTTGGTGGCGTCGGTCTCGAGCTCGCAGTCGACGGGGTAGGGCGTGACCTCGACCGACTCGGACACGCCGAGGCCCTCGATGTTGGTGAGGGTCGCGTCGGTGCGCGAGCGGTCGTAGATGTCGCCGGACTTGTACTCGAACTGGCGGCGCAGGGCCCAGCCGCGGGTCTTGAAGTTGCCGCGCAGGAGGGTGTCGCCGAAGGTGCCGCGGCGGCCCTCGTAGACGCTGAGCTCGGTCTCGACCTCGACGGCGGTGCCGCTGGTGTAGGCCTGGCACATGCCGATGTCGGGGTCGGCGAGGCGGCGGGCGCCGGGCACCGCGAGGGTCTCGCCGGTGGCGGGGTTGCGGTACAGCCAGCGCAGCTCGGCGTCGGCGATGGGGTAGCCGGACTCGCGGTAGCGGTCGACGACGACCTGCTCGACGTCGCGGTCGAGGCTGGGGGTGAGGGCGACGCCGCCGGGGCGGGTGTCGCCCTTGCGGCGCAGCGGGGTGTCGAAGAAGATGCGCTTCGAGCCCCACTCGCCCTGCGGGTGCACGGGCAGGTCGGCGACGTTGCGGTCGCCGGGGATAGGGACGTCGAGGTAGCGGATGGTCTCGTCGCGGCGGGCGGTGAACACGCGGGGGCCGGGCTCGACGGTGATGCGGACGTAGAGGTTGGCGTGTTTGCGGCCCTTCAGGGCGGCGAGGCCGGCGGCGGCGAGGTCGCGCTCGGCCCAGCTGGCGGTGGGGTCGCGGCGGAGGATGGTGGCGACGTCGACCTCGGCGTGCTCGCCGGGGGTGTCGAGGCCCTCGGGCCAGAAGGCGACGTTGACGCGGGCGCCGGCGCACAGGTAGCCGTGGTCGTTGTAGGCGCCGAGCAGGGCGGTGAGGTCGTCGACGACCCAGGCCTCGGTGAACACGCCGCCGCGCTTCAGCTTGCGGGTCTGGTCGAACAGCCTGTTGATGTCGCTGGCGACGCGCGGGGGGACGCCGCGGGTGATGCGGACGTCGACGCCGCGGACCTTGACGACCGGGCCCTCGTCGATCTGGAAGTAGAGCGCGCCGGGGGCCTTGCTGCCGAACTCCTCGTAGCGGCCCTTGATGCCGGTGAGCAGGAAGCCCTTCGACTGGTAGTAGGCGCGCAGGTTGGCGGCCTCGCGGGCGGCCGCCTGGGCGCTCGGCGACTCGCGGCGCTTGAACAGCTGCATCTGGCTGCGCAGGCGCAGGTCGCTGTAGCTGCGGTTGCCGATGAACGACGTCTTGACGCCGCGGCCGAGGTCGACGGTGACCTCGAGCGGGAGCTTGCCGCCGGGCGGGACCTCGCCGAGGCGGAGGTTCTCGTAGGAGGTGTCGATCGAGATCTCGGGGTACGGCAGGCCGAGGGCGGTGTTGGCGGTGGCCTGGACCACGCTGTCGCGGGGCTCGGCGTAGCGGCGCTCGGCGCGGTCCTTGGCCTCGTCGATCGACTCGCGGGTGAGGCGGGCGGGGAACGGGGTGGCGCGCACGCGCGGCCAGAAGGTGCGCCGGATCCAGCGCTGGTCGGCGGGCGGCATGTTGCCCTTGACGGTGAGCTGGCGCCACGGGACGCGGTAGGGCTTGCCCTTCTCGAGGTAGACGTGGAGGTCGACCTCGTCGGACCTGCGGCCGCAGGTGAGGTGCAGGCTGGCGTCGCCGCGGAGGTAGCCCTTGTCGAACATGAAGCGCTTCAGGCGCTCGACCTCGTCGGTGACCCACTGGTTGCAGGCGGCGTCGCCGGGGTCGCAGATCGGCGGGCGGGTCTCGGCGCGCAGGGCCCGCGGCGGCACGCACACGCCGTGGGCCAGCGCGCCGGGGCGGGCGGCGATGCTGAGCTCGCGCTGCACCTCGCGCTTGGCCAGGGGGATGTGGCCGTGCACGCGCACGCGGCGGATGCTCTGGCCGGGCTCGACCTGCACGGTGAGCTCGCCGGCGGCGTCGGCGATGAAGGTGGTGCGGTAGCCGAGCTGCTGCAGCTGGGCGCTGATGGCCTCGGGGTCGAGGTTGCCGGACTCGAGGCCGAGGATGCGGCGCAGGCGCAGGCTGCTGTCGCCGCCGCGGTACTTGCCGGCGATGCGCACGTGGTCGACGCCGGCGATGAGGATGCCGCGGGTCTCGTCCTCGAGGGCGGTGCGCGCGAGCAGCTCGAAGCTGTGCTCGCCGGTCGGCAGCAGCACGAACACGTAGCCCTCGCCGGCTGTCTGCTCGAGCTGGTAGCGCAGGAACGAGGGGTCGCCGCCGGTCAGGGTGACGGCGCAGGCGGTGCCGCGCAGGTTGCTGCGGCGGGCGCGGGGGCCGACGGCGAAGCCCTGGGCCTTCAGGCCGTCGAGCACGGCGTCGATCAGGCGCAGCGGGTCGGCCTGGCTGTCGTGGGCCGCGCAGGTGTCGCCGATCTGCTCGACCGGGCCCTTCTCGATCGGCACCTCCTCGACGTTGTTCGAGGGCGGGAGCGCGTCGGTCACCGGGGTGTCCTCGGGGACAGGTCCTTCGGGACCTGGCGCATCGGGCAGGTCGGCGGCCGTCGCGGGGGCCGGGGCCGGCGCGGGCGTGCCAGGGGCCGCGGGGGCCGCGGGCGGAGGTTTGGCGCCGGCGGATCTGGCGGGGTTGCCCGGGCCTGACGTCGGGGCGGACGGCGGGGCGTCTTCGCCGGTCGGGGCGGTCGCGTCCGGGCGCGAGGGCAAAGGGGTCGGGCCGACGGGGTCGGTCGGGCCGGACTGAGCGGCGCCCTGGGTCGAGGCGGCGATCGGCGCGGGTGGTGCGGCGCCGGTAGGGGGCGCGCTCGGGGGGGTCGCGCTCGCGGGTGGCGTCGCGGCTGTCGTCGGGGTCAGGCGGGCGAAGGTGCCGGCGGCGGCGGCGGTGAGGGTCGGCCTCGCGGGCGGCTCGGCGGGGGTCTGCGTGGGCTCGGCCGGGAGGGCGCCGCGCACGACGGAGCGCGGGAGGTCGACGCCGCGATCGGGGCGCAGCAGCGGGGGCGTGCTGCGCAGGCCGAGGGTCGACCAGCGGAAGGTGTCGGCGTTGGCGAGCGCGGGGGTGCTGGTGAGCAGGCACGACAGCGCGACGAGGCAGGCGAGCGCGCGGCGCGTGAGCGTCGGACCCGTGGGCCCCAGCGAGCCCAGGTGCGATCGGCCCGAGTGGTCGAGCGCGCCGGCGAGGTCGTGCGCGAGCGCGACGACATCGTCCCTCCGCTGGGCCTCCGGTCGCGGAGACCTGATGAGCGAGCCCGTCCACGGTCGGTCACGGGGCAGCGATGGCCTGGCGAGTCGGCGGGTCACGGGCGATCAGGGGAGCGAGGAGCGGCGGCGTCGAGGGCCGCGAGAGGAGGAGAACGAGGTGGCGAGGCGGGTCACGGAGGAGCAGCGGCGGCGAGGCGGTCAGGGGCGAGGAGCAGCGGCGGCAGACAATTAAAAAATTTTAGTATTCGCGCTCAGCGCATGCTGGGGAGCTGGTAGTCGAAGCGGAGCTCGAGGGAGCGCTGGCGGAGGGGGTCGAAGATGATGCGCTCGTTGAAGTAGGAGCGGCGGTTGTCGCGGAACTCGAGGGTGGCGGAGTCGAGGAGCTTGAAGCGGACGCGCCAGTCGTACTGGTTGCGCAGGAGGTTGCCGGGGTAGCCGCGAGTGTACCCGGCGCCGATGGTCAGGCGACCCCAGTCGGAGCGAAACCAGGGGGTCGGGGTCTCGGCGTTGACCTCGATGCCGAGCTGGCCGAGGCGCATGCCGATGTCGGGGGTGTAGGGCGACAGGCGGGGGGCGTTCTTTTCGATGTACTTGCCGAGCTTCAGCTCGGTGAGGTTGCCGACGAGGCCGATCGGGCGCCCGAGCAGGCCGCCGCCGCCGTAGCGGCGGACGTTGGCGTCGGCGACCGAGCGATCGCCGGCGCCGAGCACGAGGTAGTCGACGCACTCGCGGGTGGTGCGGGCGCGCGTGCGGGTGTCGCCCTGGACGATGCAGCGCCAGGTGATCGCGTCGAGGGTGCCGCCGAGCTTGACGTACATGCTGCGCGGCTGGCGATCGACGTAGACGGGGTCCTGGCGCAGCGCGAGCACGTCGACGCCGCTCTGCGCGAGCGAGCGCTCGAGCAGGACCTTGCCGTACTGGATGTCGTACTTGCCGTTGAGGATGGCGACGTCGAGCACGCCGGCGGTCACGTCGATCTTGCCGGACAGCTCGATGTCGCCGAACGAGCCGCCGACCGCGAGCAGGACCTGGCCCTCGACGCCCTTCATGACGTTGTTGTCGATGCGGAACGGCGACGTCGTGCGCACGCGGAGGTCGAGCGCGAGGTCGCGGATGATCTCCGGCGGGGGCTGGGCCGGCGCGGTCGTCGGGTCGGCGAACGACAGCACCTTGACGCCCTCCTGGGCGTCGCGCACGAAGCGGGCGCGGTTGACGAGCGCCTCGCCGCGCAGGGTCATGCTGTCGCGGCCCTCGAGCACGATGTCGTCGGTGGCGACGGTCGCGTACAGCTGCGGGCGGCCGGAGTTGTCGAACATGCGGTAGGCGACCTCGTCGAGCCGGCCGTGCAGGTCGCTGGCGGGCAGGCGCTCGAAGTCGGGGGCGAGCAGCACGTAGCCCCACAGCGCGGCCCGGCCGCGGTCGCCGATGCGGGCGCGCAGGGCCTCGGACGGCGGGGTGTTGCCGGGCGAGTGGTCGACGCCGCCGACGTAGAGGGCGTAGCCGTCCTCGTTGTAGGGGCACGGCGACGAGGGGCTGCAGCGGGCGAGGTCGATGACGCCGTCGTTGACGTCGATGGGGTCGAGGCCCATGTCGACGAGGGTGAAGCGCAGGCCGCCGTCGGCGGGGGCGAGGGTGGCGCGCATGGTGTGGATGTCGACCGGGCTGCTGGCGACGCCGGCGACGTGGAGCGTGCGCAGGTTGAGGCCGCCGCTGGTGTTCTCGAGGATCTTCGGCACGAGGTCCTGCAGCGGGCGGCCGTCGAGGGCGCCCTGGGCGGACAGCGCGAAGTTGCCGCCGCAGTCGCCGCCGAGCGTGTAGAACGTCGGCTTGCCGCCGACCTGGCCGAACTGCAGGGTCTGGCCGCCGATCTTGAGCTCGCCGCTGGCCAGCAGGGTGTCGTGGATCCAGCGCAGGTCGAGCTTGGGGACGGTGAGCGTCCAGGCGCGGTCGGGGGCGGTGATCACGAGCGCGTCGGACTGCCCGGGCACGGCGAAGCTGCCGGCGATGATCGGGTCGCCGACGTGGCCGTCGATCGCGAGGTCGAGGCCGACCTTGCCGGTGACGCTGCCGAGGCCGAGGCTGCGGATCAGCGGGGCGAGGGCGGCGAGCAGCACCTCGCCCTTGACCTCGGCGTGGCCGCCGGTCGCCGGCGGGGTGCGGTCGCCCTTCGGCGGGCCCTCGCAGCGCTTGTGCGCGCGGGCCTTCCTGGCGGCGGGCTCGGCGGCGGCGGTGGCCTTGATGTCGGGCGGGGCGTCGGCGGGGGCGGCGGGGGCCTCGGGCTTCTCGGACGACAGCTCGAGGTCGCCGGAGAGGGTGAGGTCGGCGCCGCCGTCGCGACCGCCGGAGCGCAGCTCCCAGCCGTCGCGCAGCTTCAGGCGGGTGCCCTCGAGGCTGGCGACGAGGCGGTTCTGGCTGCACAGCGACTCCTTGGTGCGGCACGGGTCGCCGGGGTCGCCGGAGCCGGCGGCCACGCCCGACCTGGGCGCGCTGCCGGCGGCCCACAGGCGGTCGAGCTCGACGCGGACCTGGACCGCGTCGCGCTTCTGCTGGTCCCACAGGCACGACGAGATCAGCGGGAGGTCGGGCGAGCACGACTGCACGTTGAGCGCGAGGCCCTCGAGCTGGCCGCTCAGGCCCTCGGCCTTGAGGTTTGCGGCGCGCAGGGCGTTCATCAGCGGGAGGTTCTCGAAGCGCACCGACACGTCGGCGGAGACCGGGACCTTGGCGGTCTTGCGCGGCTTGGGGCCGAACGCGGCCACGGCGTCGAGCTCCCAGTCGAAGTGCTGGCCGCGGCTGCCCTCGTCGCCGAAGCTGCCGACGGCTTTAATTTCACGTCGGGCGGCGAGGCCGTCGGCGGCCGGCAGGTCGGTGCTGTCGAGGGTCAAGAGGCCGCTGCCGAGCGGGACGCCGGCGGCGTGGATGGCCTTCAGCTCGACCTGGCCGTGCACGGCGGGGCGGGCGACGGTGCCGGTGACGTCGAGCTTGGTGCCGCCGCCGATCTGCGCGCCGGCGGGCAGGTCCTTCATGCCGAGGATGTCGGTGATCGCGGAGATCGGCAGGCCGGCGGCGCTGACGTCGAGGTCGAGCGCGGGGTCGTTGTCGAAGCTGACGCGGCCCTTCGCGCGCAGGTCACCGGTCGGGATGGTGACGTCGGGGGCGTAGGACGGGCTCACCTTGCGGTGGTGGTGGAGGGCGAGGCGCCCGATGTCGAGGCCGTCGCGGGTGACCCCGAAATTGGCCTCGGCGTCGCGGAACTCGCCCTCGCCGAGCTGCAGGCGCGGCACGAACAGCACGCCGCGGGCCTGGAAGTTCGACAGCGGGACCGGCCTGCCGCCGCTGTCGCCGACGTCGAGGTGGATGTCGGCGCGGCCCTTGACGTAGTCGCCGGCGGCGCGCGCGAGGTCGAGGCCCTCGAGGTCGGCGTCGACGCGGATCTTGGGGTCGTCGGCGAAGATGTCGATGTCGGCGTCGAGGTGGCCGACGCCGCCGAGCAGGCCGATCCGCGGCGAGCGCAGCGACAGCACGCCGCCGTCCATCCACAGGCGCACGTCGGCGATGTCGGTGAGGGCGAACTTGCCGGAGCCGACGTCGGACAGGCGCACGGACCCGTTGGTGCCGTTGGGCCGGGAGACCGGGCCGGACAGGGTCAGGCCGGCGGTCATGCGCTCGAACCACGGGCGCTGGCCGAGCGCGCGCCAGAACGCCGGGCCGTCGCTGATCTTCAGCTTCAGGGCGGTCGGGCGCAGGTCGGCGAGGGTCGGGTCGAGGCCGCCGTCGACGCCGAGGGTCGCGCCGTCGACGGTGATCACGAGGTCCTCGAGGTCGAGGCCGTCGTGCTCGTCGAGCACGACGCGGCCGTCGGCCCGGATGTCGCGCGGGAGGCCGTCGTCGGCGGGGCCGCGGCGGCGCTCGAGGTGGACGGAGTCGATGTCCATGACGAGGCGGCGCATGGCGCTGTGCTCGTGCTCGGCGTGCGACTGGTCGACGTCCTCGGAGGCCAGCGGGTGGTTGGTGGCGGTCGGCAGGCGGGTCTCGAGCGGCTCGTCGGCGGCCAGCGCCTCGTCGGGCTCGGGCTCGTAGTCGGGCACGCTGCCGTCGCCGAGGCGGAGCACGAGCTCTTCGAAGTCGAGGACGCCCTCGGTGCGGCCGGCCAGGCGCTCGCGCGTGGGGCCGGCGGCGAACAGCTGGCCGGGGTCGACGTCCTCGATCTCGGTGTGCAGCGCCATGACCAGCGGCTCGCCGGCCTCGGGCAGGATGAGGTGGCTGGCCCGCTCGTCGCGCAGGCGCACCCGGCCGCCGAGCGCCTCGCCCTCGAAGCGGGCGAGCTCGATGTTCCAGCGGTCGCGCCCGGGGCGGTGGAAGCGGCGGCCCCACAGCGCGGGCAGCGGGGTCTTCTTCATCTTCAGCGAGACGTCGACGTCGCGCAGCGACCAGTCCTTCTGCGGGTTCGGATCGGCGGGGTCGCGGAAGAAGTCGAGCTTCAGGCCGGAGGCGGCCAGGCCGATGCCGGTGGCCTGCAGCGGGCCCTCGAAGTGCAGCTGCACGGCGGCGCCGTCGGCGTCGAGCATGGTCTCGGGCAGCTTGTGGGCGGCGCCGATAGTGCGGGCGACGTTGCCGGCGTCCTCGAAGAGGATGCGCAGATCGACGTTGCGGTTGTTGCGGTTGAAGGCGTCGCGCATCCAGCCGTCGAGGCGGGCGAACGAGTCGCTGAAGTTGCCCTCGCCGCGGATGCGCAGGTCGCCGAGCGGGGTCGGGCCGCCGGCGGCGAGCTGCTTCAGGGCGAAGTCCTGGATCGGCAGCTCGTAGCCGAGCGAGACGATGCGGAGGACGCCGGTGTCGGCGTGGGCGTTCACGTCGAACACCAGCGGCTTCTTCGGCGGCGGCGGGTTCTTGGGGTGGAGGCCCTCGAAGTACAGCGAGAAGGTGCCGTCGACCAGGTGCAGCGCGGTCTGCCAGCCGGTGGCCGGGCGGAAGTCGAGGTCGAGGTCGACGTCGTGGACCTTGATCTGGTCGCAGCGGAAGCTGATCGCGCGGGTCGAGGGCACGAAGTTGGCGAGCGCCGGGTTGAACTGGAACGCCTCGAGCAGGTTGATGGCCCAGATCACGGTGCCGTCGGGGCCCGGGATCGGGTACTCGCCGATGTCCATGCGCAGCTTGCCGACGACCTCGGCCTCGGTGAAGTGCAGCACCCACGGGACCTCGAACACGTCGGGCACCACGCCGATGCGGTTCCACGGGATGATCTCGTGGAGCATCAGCTTGGCCTCGACGTGGTCGGCGTAGCCGATCACGTGCTGGCGCTCGCCGCCCTGGCCCTCCTTCTTGTAGCCGCGCCAGATCTTGATGTCCTTGACGGTGGCGTGGTGCGGCTGGCCGGTGACGAGGTCGAGGATCAGCGTCGGCCGCCAGTGCACGCTGCCGAACTCGAGGTCGCCGTTGATCTGGCGGCCGATGACCATGGTCAGCAGGCGGCCGAGGTTCTCGTCGTTGAGGAAGAAGTAGGCGGCGACGTAGACGACCGAGAAGAACCCGAAGAACCCGAGCCAGAGGTACAGCGGCAGCTTGACGAACAGCAGGCGCAGGACCGGGTGCTGGGCCCGCACCGGCACGCCGGCGGCGCAGTAGGCGATGTACTGCGGGTGCAGCGTGGGGATCTCGTCGGGGTGGGCGAGGCACTCCTTCAGCAGCGCGTCGCGCAGCTGGGCCAGGCCGCGCGCGAAGCGGGCGTCGAAGGTGCTGTGCTGCTGGGCGTGGGCCTGCTTCAGCGTCTGCCGCGAGGCGCCGTGGAGGTGGCGCTCGATGTCGCGGCGGACGTCGGGGTCGACGCGCTCGAGGGCGCGTTCGACCAGCGGCGGCGAGGTCCCGGGGATCGGCCGCGGGCGCATGCCCGGCAGCTTGTAGGTGATGCGCAGCGAGCGGACGGTGATGTCACGCTGGGCCAGCTGCTTGACGAGGGCCCGCAGGCGCCGGCGCTGCGGGCGGGTGCGCGGGGCGAGGCGGCCGACGGTGCGCTCGCGCTCGAGGGTCTGCCATGCCTCGAGCAGCAGCGCGAGGTTGGGGCCCGCGGGGTAGAGGTGGCGCACGCGGAAGCCGCGGCACAGCTTCTCGAGCAGCTTCTTGCCGTCCGCGAGCAGGGCGGCGTCGGGCTGAGGGCTCGCAGGGGGGGCCTGGAGCTTGCTTCGGTCCGCGTCGGCCACGGCTCAGGGCTCCAAGGTAACATCCGCGGCGGCGGCGAGCGCGGCCGGATCCGGCGCTGGTTCTGCCGGCGGCGGGCGACCCCAGGCCGGGTGGGTCACGACCACGCTCACGTCCGTGTGTGCGGACGGTAAGCCGGCTTGACAGGCGAGCCGGCGCTCGCCGGAGAACTTGAAGCGCCGCTCGAGCGGGGTGAGCGGGCCGAGGCGATCGGCGCCGGCGACGATGTCGACGGCGCAGCTGCGGCACACGCCCTCGCCGCGGCACGACTGGCCGAGCGGGAGGCCGGCGTGGCGCACGGCGGCGAGCAGGCTGGTGCCCTCGGGATCGTGGATCTCGGCCGCGGGCACGACGATGCGGCGTGCGGCGGTGGCGAACACGATCTCGGCCATCGGCGGACTGTAGCACCGCGGGCGATCGCCGACGGACGATGCAGCGAGCAGGGGATTAAAAGCCGAAGAGCCAGCTCTTGCGAGCTGGCTCTTCGGACAGTAGCGGGGACAGGATTTGAACCTATGACCTCCGGGTTATGAGCCCGGCGAGCTACCTGGCTGCTCCACCCCGCAGCGAGGTGGAGGTTTCTACTCGCAGGGGTGGACCTGCGTCAATCGTTATTTCGCGCGCGCGGCCGACGGGCGACAATTGCCCGTGGAGGCGGTCAGGGCGGCACATCGGGGGCTTTGGCGAGGTCGGCGAGGTCGACGCGGGGGAGCTCGCCGGGGGTCACGGTCGGAGATCTCGCCGGGTCGGCGGGGGGATCTTCGGCGGCCCGCCAGAGCGTGGCCATGACGCCGAGCGGTTGGTTGACGGCGTCGAGGCGCAGCACGCTCGGGCGAGGCGGCGGGGCGGCGGTGAAGTTGAGGGGGCAGTGGCTGATCTCGTCGTCGACGGCGACCGGGAGGCCGTGGGAGCGGCAGATCAGCGGGCGCTCGGCGTAGACGGAGCAGCGGCCGTCGACCAGGAGGGCGCAGTGATCGCGGTGGGCGGGGTCGTCGGCCGCGTCGCGCACGCGGGCGCGGAGGGCGGGGTCCGTGCGGGCGAGCTCGGCGAGGGCGCGGCGGATCGGGGCGGCCTCGACCTCGAACACGCCGAAGCGGGCGTGGCAGCAGGCGGCGCAGCCGGGGGCGCAGCGGAAGGCCTCGGGGGTGCGGGCCACGGCGGCGGCGAAGTGGGCGTCGACGCGGCGGCGCAGCTGGACGAGGGTGGCGGCGAGGTCGTCGCGGGTCACGGGGATCGCTGGGGGTATGTGGCGGTCAGGCGGCGGGCGGCCGGGGCTTGCCGAGGGCGGCCACGAGCTCGCGGACGACGGCGCGGGCCTGGTCCTCGGCGTCGGGGTCGAAGCTGCAGCCGCCGACGTAGGGGTGGCCGCCGCCGCCGTGGGGCTCGAGCAGGGCGGCCATGCTGTGCTCGCGCTCGTCGCGGGGCAGCCAGGGGTTGTAGCCGGCGGTCAGGCGCAGGCGGCGGTCGGGGCCGCGGGTCAGTGCGATGACGTAGCGGACGCGCGGGTGGTGAAAGTAGGGGATGAACTTGTTGAAGGGCCGCGGGGGCTGGTCGAGGAGGTCGTAGGTGAGCACGGCGCCGGGGTGGACGCGCGCGCGTTCGCCGACGAGGGCGATGTCCTCGCGGTTCTGGGCCCGGCGGGGGCCGACGAGCTGCTGCACGTAGTCGGCGGCGGCGTGCTCGGCGAGCGGGCGGGTGAGGAGGTCGTCGATGAAGGGGCCGACCAGGTCGAGGTCGCGGTTGCACTCGACGAACGTGACGAGCTGGAGGGCCGGCTCGGCGAGCAGGACCGGCATGGCGGGGTCGGGGAAGGCGGCCGCGTCGATGCGCTCGGCCCAGGCGATCAGCTCGGCGTGGTCGGACAGGTCGCAGGCGAAGCGCTCGCGCATGGTGCGGGCGAGGAAGCCGGCGCAGCTGGGCGCGGTGTCGTCGTGGAACTTCTGGCCGGAGCTGTCGGCGGCGAAGTGATCGCGGTCGCCGGGCAGCTGGAAGGCGCTGGCGTGGTGGTCGAAGTACCAGGCCATCGCCGGGTGCTGGCTGTAGCGGAAGTCGAGGCCGACGGCGGGCTCGGCGCCAGCGAAGTCGGCGGGGTCGTAGGGATCGCCGGGCCGGTGATCCTTGGGGATGAAGCGGAACACGGGGCCGCCGGGGCGGGGCGCCGAGTCCGGGGCGCCGTGGCGGCGGCGCCAGAACGCGGCGAACAGGGCGGCGGAGGCGGCGCCGTCGAAGCACCAGCCGTGGTGGAGGACGTGGACCGGCATCGGGTTCGCCGGGTTATACCCGCGGGTCGCGGTGGCGTCGCGTTTTGGTGCGGTTATCCGCGCTCGAGCACGCCGGGCTGACGGGCGGTGGTGGTGAAGATGCCGGGCTCGATCAGGCTGGCGCCGGGGGCCGCGGGGCCGTCCTGGTGGTCGTGGAGGAGCAGGGCGGACAGGCGGGCGTGCGGCTGGATCGTGCGGGGGCGCGAGGGGGCGGGCGGCTCGAGCAGGAGGAAGCGGCCGCCGCGGTGGAGCACGCCGACGGTGCGGCCGTCGCAGACCATCACGTTGACGCGTTCGGGGCGGCCGAGGCGCTCGTCGAGCAGCGCGAGGGCGCGGCGGATCTGGGCGGGGGTGGTGTAGGCCTTGCCGAGCAGGCCCTCGGTGTGGAGGGCGGCGAGGAAGCCGAACACCACCGACTCGCGGTCGCCGGACTGGCCGGTGGCGCTGCGGGTCAGGAAGTCGGGCAGGGCGAGGGCGGCGCGGGCGCCCTCGTCGAGGCCGGACTCGGCGCGCACGCCGACCCAGCGCTGGAAGCGGGTCATGGCGATGGCGGGCAGCGGCCTGTCCGCTTCGCCATGTCCCGGAGGCCAGTCGGGGCCGGTCGGGCGCACGCTGTGGGCGGCGAGGGTGGTCTGGGTGGGCACGCGGAGCAGGTCGGCGAGGAAGTCGGCCCGCGGGTCGCGGACGATCGGGCGCGACTGGACCAGGGTCTCGTTGTCCTGGACCCCACCGACGCTCCAGGCGCGCAGGCCGGGCGTGGCGTAGCCACCCCAGTGCTGGGGCAGCACGGTCTGCAGCCAGGTCGCGTCGGTGAAGCCCTCGGGCAGGGAGTGAACGAGAGCAGCAAGCGACACGAAGTCCACGAAACGATGATACCAGGCGAGATGGGGCCGACCAGTGCGACGCCCGTCGGTGACGCGACTGCGTGACGAGGCGAAGATGCCCGGCACGCCAGCGCCCGCGGGAGGTCGCGGCGTGCGCAGCGAGTGCCGTGCTTCATCCTCCAGAGCTTCGTCGTGCGGAGCGGGGCGTCGAGGGTCCGAGTAGCGACTCGCCGCGGGGTGGAGAGATGCAGCAGTCCCGCAGGGTTACGATCCGATGTGGGGCCGGAGGTTTAACTCGCGGCGGGCGCGCGAAGACGATCGGGGATCGGCCGGGGAGGCGATCCCCCATGGAACGCCCGGGGATGGCCGGGACCGGCGGGCTCCCGCTGGCGTCGACCGGCGCTATACGGCCGCGGGCGCCGGATGAAAGCGCGTTGTGGGCGAGTTTTGCCCGGCGAATCATTGTTCGACGCGTGTGCGTGAACTCGCGCGAAGCCCGGGAATCGGGCCAGAAAGGCCGAAAAGAGGGTCGTGGGGGGTTGCCGAGGGCCGAGGCTTGATCTCAGAATGTGCGCGCATGCGAGTTCCCACGGGACGACTTCGGATTGTCAGCGCGCCCACGGGCGAGGCTGGCGATGCCAGCGAAGGACCGCCGTCACCGGGCCGATACATCCGCGACCAGCGACAACGGCGCGGGATGAGCATCGAGCAGCTGGCGATCGACACCAAGATCCCCCGCGCCAGCATCGAGGCGCTCGAGGAGGATCGGTTCGGGGCGCTCCCGGGCCCGGTGTTCGTCAAAGGGTTCTTCCGCTGCTGCGCGCGGAGCCTCGAGCTCGACGCCGAGACGGTGCTGTCGTTGCTCCACGAGCACGAGCGGGCGCTCCAGCAGATCAAGTCCGGCCGCCGCGAGCGGCAGACGCCGCACCTGCTCGGGCGCGGCAACTCCGCGAAGTCCGAGCCGGCCCGCGCCGACAAGCCGCCGCGGCCCGCGGCACCCGAGGTCGCCCGCACGCCGGCCGCGGCCGGCAATCCCCAGGCGCGAGTTGCCGAGGCGCCGCGCGGCCCTGCCGAGCCGCGGCCCGAGCCGGCGCGTCCGGCCGAGTCCCGGCCCGCCGAGTTCGCCGCGGCCGTCGCGGGTTCGGCGCCCGCGCCCTCGCTGTTCAGTTTCGACGCGTTGTTGCCGGCGCTGCGCCGGGTGGTGCTGACGGCCTCGAATTCACGGCTGCTGATGTGGATCGCGATCGGGCTGATGATCGCGGTGATCGCCATGACCGCGTTCATGATGGTCGGCGGGCCGGTGCCGGCGCCGCGTTCGTGAGCCGACAATTGCCCTGAATCGTCGGCTTGGCGCTAAGGTGCGGCCCCCGGGGGGACGATGAGCTTGCCCTTGATGTCAGCCGCTGCCGCCGATCTGGTGAAGTTCGTGCGCGCGGGCGATCCGCGGCGACTGGCCCGGCTGCTGCCGCGGCTCGACGCGGTCCAGATCGCGGCGCAGCTCGACAACCTCGAGCCGGCCGAGCAGGACCAGGTGCTGCAGCACCTGCCGGCGGAGCGCCGGCCGCAGGTGCTCGCGGGCATGCGCTACGAGGTGGCGGCGGAGATCCTCGAGCGCCTGGCCCCGGAGGAGGCGGCGGGGCTGCTCGACAACCTCGAGACCGACGACGCGGCCGACATCCTCGGGCGCATCGACGAGGACAAGCTGCGCCAGATCCTGGCGCGGTTGCCCTCGGCGGACGCGCTCGCGCTCGAGGAGCTGATGGCGTACCCGGCCCACTCGGCGGGCGGGATCATGTCGCCGGACTTCTTCTCGGTCACGCAGGACGTGACGATCGCGGAGGCGACCCGGCTGATCCAGACGGTCGACAAGCTGCCGCAGCACGTCCACTACCTTTATGTCGTGGACGAGCACGAGCGCCTCGTCGGGGTGATCGGGCTGCGCCACCTCGTGCTCAGCAAGCCGGACCAGCCGATCCACGCGGTCATGGCCACCGAGCTGGTCAGCGTCACGGCCACCACCGACCAGGAGAAGGTGGCGGAGGTGGCCAGCCGCTACGACCTGGTGGCGATCCCGGTCGTCGACGACCAGCGCCGGCTGATCGGGGTGGTGACGATCGACGACATCGTCGACGTGCTGCGCGAGGAGGCGACCGAGGACATCCTGAAGATGGCCGGCGCCGGGCAGATGCTGGTCGACACCAAGTCGTTCCTCTCGAGCTTCCGCGCGCGCCTGCCGTGGCTGGGGGCGGCGGCGTTCGGCGGGCTGCTGGTCGCGGTCTCGCTGCAGGGGTTCGAGGACGCGCTGCGGCAGATCCCGGTGCTGGCGCTGTTCATGCCGGTGGTCGCGGGCATGGGCGGGAACGTCGGCACGCAGAGCTCGACGATCGTGGTGCGCGGGCTGGCGGTCGGGTACGTCGAGACGTCGCGGCTCGGCAAGCTGCTGGCCCGCGAGGTCGGGCTGGGGGCGGCGCTCGGGCTGGTCTACGGGGTCGCGGTGGCCGCGGTGGCGCCGATGCTGGGGGCGACGTGGAGCGATCCCCTCGGGCTCGGGGCGGTGATCACCCTCGGGATGATGGGCAGCATGGTCATCGCCGCCGGGGTCGGGACCAGCGTCCCGCTGTTCCTCCACAAGATCAACGTCGACCCGGCGATCGCCACCGGCCCGTTCGTGACGACCTCGGTCGACATCCTCGGGCTGCTCTTCTACTTCTACCTGGCGACGATCCTGCTGCGGATCCCCGGCTGAGGCGATGGTGACGATCCACAGCGCCGCCGACGCGTGCCCCGCGGTGGTCCTGCGCACGCGGCCGCTCGGCGAGTCCGACCTGCTGGTCGTGCTGTTGACGCCCGAGCACGGCAAGGTCGAGGCGGCGGCGCGCTCGGCCCGCAACTCGCGCAGGCGCTTCCCGGGCGGGCTGCCGGCGGGGCTGCGGGGGCGGGCGGCGATCGCCCGCGGGCGGGGCGCGCTTGCCCGGCTCGAGCGCTTCGAGCCGACGTCGGATCACACGCCGGTCGGGCGGGACCTGGAGCGCTTCGCCTACGTCGCCTACCTGTGCGAGCTGACCGACGAGCTGGTGCGCGGGCAGCACCCGGACGCGCCGGTGTTCGCCGTGCTGTGTACGGCGCTCGAGGCGGTGATCGGCGGGCCGCCGCGGCCGGCGGAGCTGCGGCGCTTCGAGCTGGTGCTGCTCGGGGAGCTCGGGCTGCTGCCGGCGCTGGCGGGCTGCTGCGTGTGCGGGGCGGAGGTGCGGGCCGGCCCGGACGGGACGCTGGGGTTCGACGCCGGGCGCGGGGGGTTGCTGTGCGGGCAGCACGCGGTCGGCGCGCCGCGGGTGGACGAGGAGGTCGTGGCGGTGATGCGGTCGCTGGCCGCGGGCGGGCCGACGGAGGGGCTGGAGGAGGCCCCGGCGGACGTGCGGCGGAGCCTGCGGGATCTGTCGCAGGCGGCGCTGAAGGCCCACCTGCGCCGGCCGTTGCAGTCGCTGGCGTTCTTCTCGGCGATCCCGAGGGCTCCGGCGACGCGGGGCGAAGCGGGCTGATACCGCGGCCGCGGGCTCGCCATTCCTGCGGCTAAAAAGCGGTTCTCGGGGTGTTCGGCGGGCGTGCGCGGTCGCGGGCGGTTGTGTTAGCTTCGCCCCGCATGCCGCAGCGGCAGACCAGCGTTCGTCGAGCGGGCTCCGGCCTGCGGGTTGTCTGTGGCGCGGCCGTGGCGCTGGCGACGTTGACGCTCGCGCCGGGCTGCGAGGATCGCAACCGCGGGGTCTCGCCGGACGGGGTGGGGCTGTACTTCCCGGCCGGCGTGGCCCTCGATCCGCGGGTGCCGGCCTACAAGCGGGCGCGCTGGATGTTCGTGCTCAACGCCAACAGCGACCTCGTGTACAACGCGGGCACGCTGGCGCCGGTCGACCTGCGCGGGTTCTTCGCCGCGTGGATGCTCGACGCGGAGCGCTGCTTCGGCACGCTCGACGACCCGAACACGCCGGACGTCGACGAGACCGTCGCGGGCGACCCGGCGTTCTGCGGCCCGGGGCCGTGCCCGGGCTGCGAGCCGCTGGCGGGGGCCGGGGACGCGCCGCGGGTCGGCGACGTCGGGGCCGAGCTGACCGAGGCCGTGCCGTGCCGGCGCAACGCCTACAAGCCGCAGGTCGTCGAGTGCGAGGACTCGCTGTTCATCGAGCAGGCCGCGGCGGTGCACATCGGCAACTTCGGGACGGCGCTGCGCGGCTGGACCGAGCGCGTGGTCACCGAGCCGGAGCGCGAGGGGCACCTGTTCGCGGCGGTCCGCGGCGACCCGAGCATCACCTGGGTGCGGCTCAGCGACAACGCGCTCGAGGAGGCCAAGGACCCGACCGACGAGGTGCCGACGCTCGACTGCGGGCAGGGCGTCTACTACGACGCGACCCGCTGCGGCGGCAAGCTGCCGGTGTTCGACGGCGCCGGCGCGCTCGAGGCGGTGCCGCACCTGCTGACGTACCTGCGCAACGACGACGGCACCATCCGCCTGGCCAGCGAGCCCTCGAACATCCTGGCCGTCCCGGGCGACCCGTACGTGCTGGTGACCCACGCGACGCGCCCGGCGGTGACGATGATAGACATGCGCGGGCAGCTGACCCGCGGCGGCGAGGACGACGGCGAGCTGCGGCCGGACGGCATCCCGGCGATCACGCAGATGCGCTCGGTGTTCAGCTTCGGCGGGGTCGACGGCGGCGGATGGGGCCTGGCCCGGCGCCCGTGCGACCCCGACAACGCGCCGGAGCTCAGCTTCGGCAAGGACGCGAACGGCGAGCCGGTGGCCTGCGCGCGCCCGCTGATCTACGCCGGGTTTCGCACCGCGCTGTACATCACGCGGCTGTTCATCGCCGCGGTCGAGCCCCTGAAGGGCACCTTCGACGAGGCGTGGATCGACGGCGTGCTCGCCAAGCTCGAGGACGACAGGGCCGGCGCCGACGCGGCCGAGCGCGCGCTGCTGGACGACCAGATCGCCTACTACGAGGGCCTGAAGAACGGCCTCGGCGATCAGCAGTGCCTGCTCGCCGAGGACATCTACGGCGACGCGCTGGCGGACGACGACGAGTCGCAGCCGCTGACCGAGGGCCGGTTCCTGTGCGACGCCAAGCTGTTCGGCGCCGGGCTGTTTCGCGCGGCCGCGTGGGACACGGGCACCACCAGCGGCACGGCGCAGCTCGGCGACATGGCGTTCTCCCGCGACGGCGAGCGCCTGTTCGCGGTCCAGACCAACCCGGGCGGGCTGGCCTACGTCGACACCAGCCTCGACGAGTTCGGGCGCACGCGCGACCAGAGCGCCGGCGTCATCGAGCTGTGCGCCTCGCCGACCGCGCTGACGCTGTTCTACGCCGGCGACCAGGAGTACGCGGCCGTGACCTGCTACAGCCCGTCGGAGATGTTCATCGTCGACCTCGGGCAGGTCCGGGTGGTCGGCAACGTGGCGCTCGGGAGGGGGCCGCACCCGATGGTGGTCGACCCGGCGCGGGACCTCATGTACATCGCCAACACCCTCGACAAGACCGTCAGCGTGGTCGATCTCAGCCCCAAGCGGGTCACGCGGTTCGCGGAGATCGCCCGGCTCGGCCGGCAAGTGCCCTACAATCGGTGAGCGGACCCGTGCAACGAATTCGACAGCATCGAGGGTGGTCAGGGGTCCTGCTCGCGGGGGCGGCGCTGCTGCTGAGCTGCAACAACCGCCAGAGCGTGATCGTGCCCAACCGGGTGCTCGACCGCCCGACCGAGATGGCGCTCGCCTGCGTGTCGAAGGACGAGGAGACCGGCGTCATCTCGATGGCCTCGCTCGAGCAGTGCAACGGGGCCACGTGCACCGGCGAGAACCGGCTGATCGGGTTCATCGCCAACTCCGAGCGCGACGACGTGGCGCTGTTTAGCACCTGCGTGAACTCGGTGATCGACATCGACGAGGCCACGCCCGGGGCCCAGCTGATCCCCGCCGGCAAGGTGCCGACGACCATGGCGCTGACCAAGGGCAACCCCGACGGCTGCTACGCGGTCTCGGGCAACCTCGGCAGCTGCGACCTCAGCCTGTTCGACGTCACCGGCTTCGCGGCCTACGCCTACGAGGACGTGCCGACCGAGGACCCGAGCGCGCTGGTCCAGACGTTCGCGCCGATCCGCGGCGACGGCGTGCCGCTGGGCTCGCGGCCCGGGCAGATCGTGCCGGTCCCGTTCGAGTACTCGAACAGCCTGCTGTTCGCCGACCCGGCGCCCGGCTCGGAGAGCAGCGGAGACGGCGGCGAGGGCGAGGGCGAGGGCAGCAGCGGAGACGGCGGCGGCGAGACCGGCGAGCAGGCGGTCCTGAGCTGCGACCCCGAGCGTCCGGGCAGCATCTACGTGACGTTCCCGTCGTGCCAGCTGATCGCCGAGATCGACCTGCGGACCCACCGCGTGCTGCAGAGCCGGCAGTTCGTCCGCGACGGCGAGGGCAACGTGACGGTCACGGACTCGGGCCTCAACCCGACCTGCCCGATCGACTGCCCCGAGCAGTTCGCCGACCACCCCGAGCAGCTGGCCGCCGCGCCGCTCGGCGAGGCCGACGGCATGTACCCGTCGGCGCTCGCGCTGGTGACCCCGGCGGAGATCGACAAGGAGCAGGTCGACCCCAACAACCCCGAGACGCTGCAGGGCTTCGACGCCGCCGACCTCGAGGTCCAGGACGCGTCGCTGTACGTCGGCGGGCTCGGCTCGGACGTGCTGTTCGAGCTGCGCTACGACGGCTCGCAGTGGGACGACGCGCTCGAGCTCGAGCTGCCGGACGCCAGCGGGATCTCGGTGATCCGGGCGACGCCGCCGATGGAGCTGACCTTCGACGTCACCCAGGACTCGATCTACCACCAGTTCCTCTACGCGATCGCGGGCGACGGCTCGACCCGCGTGGTCCGCCGCAACTTCGACCCGCTGCGCAGCGAGCTCGGGGTCGAGTGCGACACCCAGCTCGACCCGGCGGCCGAGCTCGGGCACGTGTGCTTCCCCGCCAACGACGTCGACGGGGCGCCGCAGCGCCGCCCGTTCGCCCGCGGCCCGGGCATCCGCGCGGCCGGCGGGGCGCTCGTCACCGACTGGACGTTCCAGAAGCTGATCCCCTGCACCGAGGCGACCGAGTCGCCGCCGTTCCCCAACTACTGCTTCTCGACCGACGTGGCCTCGGCCGAGGCGCTGGCGTCGTCGCCGTTCGGGCAGCACGGGGTGATCGGGGTCGGCACCACGACCTTCGGCCGGCTCACGTTCGTGACCTTCGGCCAGTTCTACCTGCGCGGCACGCCGACCGTCAGCTCGAGCGTCGACCCCATGGGCCTGCTCGACGCGACCATCCTCCCGCACATGATGTGGCCGGGCCTCGACCCCACGCTCGCGCTCAGCGAGGGCCTCGACACCACCGGCCTGCCGCGCATGGTCGACGCCGAGCCGGTGCGCTCGATCGCCGGCGAGACCGACGAGGCCAACGCGCTGAAGGTGCTGGCCCCGTCGCTGCGCCGCATCGACCTGGCCTACAGCGACGCGTTCGACGGCGTCACCTGCGACACCAAGTTCGACTGCCCCGAGGCGGTCTGCGGCGACGCCGACGACGACGGCTACCAGGCCTGCATCGACGAGCAGTGCGGTAAGGGCAAGCCGTGCGTGTGCCCGGCGCCGGGCACCGCGTGCGACGCCAACCGCCCGTGCCCGCCGAACATCGAGTGCGAGGGCGGCGAGTGCGTGGTGCCCGACGACTGCGTCGATCGCATGAGCTGCGACGGCCAGTGCGGGACCAACACGATCCAGCAGCTGATCCCGCGGGTCTTCAACGCCGACCGCCTCGGCTACTCGGAGTCCGACGAGGACCAGGCCAACGGGCTCTACGAGGAGGAGGTCGTGCGCGCGGTCGTCCGCGACTACCGCAGCTGGGTCGGCGGCGACTGGAAGCTGCAGTGGGAGGGCGAGATCCCCGGCAGCGAGAGCCTCCAGGGTCAGCTCGTGTGCGAAAAGCCGGGCTGGGAGGGCGGCACCTGCATCAGCGACGAGCCCGGCGACACCCGCCTGGTCGATACGACCGCGAAGTTCTGCGACACCGGCATCCTCGCCGGCGACAAGCTGGCGATCTTCGAGTGCCGCGACGACGGCGACTGCGGCGAGGGCCAGTACTGCCTGATCGACCCGCGCACGCCCGGCAACGCCAGCGGCATCTGCGTGTCGCAGGAGCTGTACCAGGACACCGAGCGCCTGCTGCAGGTCTGCCGCGAGCTGGTCTACGACCCGTGCGGCCCGCCGCGCCGCGAGTGGCTGATCACCCGCGCGTTCCAGGACGAGCTGTGGCTGCAGGCGCTCGACATCCCGCCGGTCGCGTACCTGATGTACAGCGAGGCGCCGACGATCGACCCGGACACCGAGCAGGCGTACCTCCCCGAGCGCGACGAGGCCGGCAAGCCGGTCGAGCCGAGCGGCGACGAGGACACCAGGCTCGACCCGTGCTCGGGCGAGTACATCGACAGCGTGATCCGCAACGCCAGCAACGAGGCCCACCCGCAGGACCCGGAGGCGCTCGCGGCCTTCCTGTGGGAGTGCGAGGCCCGCCTGGTGTGCGCCGAGGACCAGCCCGAGAGCGGCTGCGAGACGCACTCCGACTGCGTCAACCAGACCCGCGAGGACGACGGCGCCGAGCTCGACTTCGACGACAAGGGAGGGTTCGCCGCGCTCTACCCGCTGTGCATCGACGGATCGTGCCGCCGGGTCTGCCGCGACTACGACGCCGACGGCGACGGCGTGCCCGAGGAGGACTGCGTGCAGCGGCGCCTGCCCGGGCCGGAGTGCCTGCGCGAGCTCATCCACTACACGGTGACCACGCGCAACAGCTTCACGGTGACGGGCCCCGGCAGCTACAACTTCCTGAACCAGCGGGTCAAGACGGACCCCGAGACCGACGAGTGCTACGAGGACGACGAGGTCTCGACGCTGCTGACCAGCCGCATCCGCCTCGGCAGCGACGCGGAGGACACCCAGTACGGCCCGGCCTGGCCGATGCCGATCTGCTCGCCCGGGGCCGAGCGCCCCGACGGCAGCGACCCCAACCCCTGCCTGATCGACGACATCCGCCCCGCGGGCCTGACCGACGACGACTCGCAGAACCCGATCAACCTCTACCACCAGTTCCTGTACGGCAACGAGAGCGACAAGGGCCCGGTCGCGGCGGTCCGCTACAGCAACCCGATGATGACGCTGATCCTCGACCTCACGGGGCTGCAGGCGCTCACCGACACGATCCCCGACCGCGACGACATGGAGTGGCCGCCGAGCTTCCGCGACTTCCGCCGCTCGCGGATCCCCCGCAACTTCACCGAGTCGTTCTCCACGCTGCAGGGCTACGTGCCGTTCGACGTCGGCGTGGTCACCAGCAACATCGCCCTGATCGGGCCGACGCGGATCATTAACGCGCCCGAGGTCGCGAGCGTGTTCGTGGTCGACACGAGCGGCGGGGGCGGCACCGCCGGCGTCCGCGGCCAGATCGTCAAGGTCAACCTGGCCGGCGGACAGGTCACGCCCGACACCAACTTCCAGGTCCGCTGAGAGGGGCGGGCCGGGCGAGGTGCCGGTCCGCCGCGTGCTCCCCGGGCCCCGCCGGACCGGCCCGCGGCCGTGAGATCCGCCGGACCCGCGTGCGCTCCCCCGGCCACGCCCAGCGCTTGGGGCGCGCCGGCAGTTTGCGGTACCATCCGGACCGGCCGTGCCGCAGTTCAAGATCAAGTTCGGGGGCAGAACCCTCGCCTTACCGACCGGTTCCCACCTCGTCGGCCGCATGAGCGACTGCTGGCTGACCCTCGACGACGACCTGACCTCCCGCTACCACGCGCGCCTCCACGTCAACGAGCGCGAGCTGGTGGTCGAGGACCTCGACAGCTCGAACGGCACGTTCCTCAACGGCCAGCGCCTGCAGGGCCGCCAGAAGACCACGCTCAACCACGGCGACAACCTCCGCATCGGCCGCGAGGTCATCAACATCATCAGCGACGGCAGCCTGGCCCCGGTCGACGACCCGATGGACAGCCTGCGCAAGACCATCGGGCCCCACGAGGAGACGCAGTTCCCCCAGCTCATCTCGCAGCTGGTCCAGAAGTCGCTCAACATGGGCAAGCTGAAGGAGGCCGAGCGCTACGCGCTGGCCCTGACCAACCAGCTGATGGGCGCCAACGTGCCCGGCGACCACCCGACGGCCCGCTCGTGCATCCAGTGCCTCATCGCCCTGGCGACCAAGTCGTCGTCGGGCGTGTGGCTCGACCGCGTGTTCCGCCTGCACGCGGTCCACGGGTGGTTGATGGCCGACGAGATCATCGAGCAGCTGCGCGGCGCGCTCGACCGCATCACGAGGATCCCCGGCACCGGCCTCGAGGACTACGAGCGCACGCTGCGCGAGATGTCGCGCGACGGCGTCGAGGTGCCGCGCGGGCTGATGTCGACGATCGCCGAGTTCAGCGACGCGTACGGCGGACCTTGAGCCGATCGGGCCTGAAGGCCCGGCTCGCGCGTGAGGGCTACGCGCGCACGGCCGTGAGCACGAGGTCGCCGGCGTCGAGGCCGACCTCGACGAGCATGCCGGCCCGGACCTGGCCGCGGAGGATGGCGTCGGCGACCCGCGACTCGACCTGCCGGGCGAGCACATGGCGCAGCGGGCGGGCCCCGAGGGCGCTGTCGCGGCCGCACTGGGCCACGAGGTGGCGGCAGGCGCGGTCGTCGAGGCGGTAGCGGATGCCGCGCTCGCGGAACAGGCGCTCGCTGGCGGCGCGGGCCAGGCGCTGGCAGATCGTCGCCAGCTCGCGCTGGCTCAGCGGGTGGAGCACGAGCGGGGCCTCGATGCGGTTCCACAGCTCGACCGGGAAGGCGGCGCGGGCGGCGTCGAGGACGCGGCCCTGGTCGAGCCTGGCGTCGTCGGCGGCGGCCTCGTCGAGGCAGGCGGCGCCGAGGTTGGACGTCATGAGCACGACGGCGTGGCGGAAGTCGACGGTCCGACCGCGACCGTCGGTCAGGCGGCCCTCGTCGAAGACCTGCAGCAGCAGCTGGTGGACGTCGCGGTGGGCCTTCTCGATCTCGTCGAGCAGGACCACGCAGTGCGGCTGGCGCAGCAGCGGGTCGGTGAGGGCGCCGCCGTGCTCGTGGCCGACGTAGCCGGGCGGCGCGCCGATCACCCGCGCGACCGCGTGGCTCTCGGCGTACTCGCTCATGTCGAGGCGCACGAGCGCGTCGGGGCGTTCGAACAGGGCGCCGCACAGGGCCTTGGCGATCTCGGTCTTGCCGACGCCGCTCGGGCCGAGCAGCAGCACGGTGGCGACCGGGCGCTGCGAGGCGAACCCGGCCCGGTTGCGGCGGATGAGCTCGGACAGCGCGCGGATGACGTGCTCGTGGCCGACGACGCGGCGGCCGAGCTCGCCCTCGAGGTCGAGGATCTCCTGGTTGCCGTGGCCCTCGACGCGCTCGCGCGGGACGCCGCTTCGCTCGCACACGATGTCGATCCAGGTGTCGCGCGAGACCTGGTTGCGGCCCTCGCGGACGGTGCGGGCGCAGGCCAGGTCGAGCAGGTCGAGCGCGCGGCCCGGCAGCGCGAGGCCGCCGAGGAAGCGGTCGGCGAGGCGCGTGAGGTCGGACAGGCGGGCGCCCGCGGTCAGGCCGACGCGGTGCTCGGCGAGCACCGCCGGCGCGGCCGCGGCCACGGCGGCGCGCAGGTCGTCGCCCTCGAGCGGCGGGACCGTGAGCACGTCGAAGGTCGAGGCCATGCCCGGCAGCCACGCCTCGAGGCGTGCGCGGCCCTCGGGCGAGACGATGGTGACGACCGGCGGCTGTCCCGAGGACCAGATCTTGACGAGCGCCGGCAAGCACGCGGGCGGGGCGTCGCTGCCGAGCTGATCGAGGTCGTCGAGGATGGCCACGCCGCGCTGGCGAGCGACCGCGTGGAGGTCGGCGCGCAGGGCGTCCTCGTCGGCGTAGGCGGCGGCGCTGAGCAGGAAGACCGGCTGCGGCACGACGCGCGCGAGGTGGGTGGCGAGGGTGGTGCGCCCGCAGCCGTGCGGTCCGACGAGCAGCGGCGGGCGCGGCGAGCGGCGCAGCACGGCGTCGGCGAGGCGGGCGAGCAGGGGATCGCGGCCGTGCAGCGGGGCGAGCTCGCGGGCCTGCAGCGGGGTCAGGCGCGGCGGGTCGTGCGGGCGATCGAGCGGGGCCGGGCGAGGCTCGACGAGCGCGGCGGGCTCGAGGTCGGGGTGCGCGGCGGTCGTGTGGGTCTCGCCGTCGTGCGCCGCGCGGCGCGTGCGGGTCGCGACCGCGGGCTCGTCGTGGTGGACGCGACGCGCACGCGCCGGGACGTCGGGCCCTGGCTCGTCGGACGGGCGGCGCAGGCGGCTGCTCGACTCGGCGGCGCCGTCGCGGTGCAGGCGGAGCGGGACGTCGGCGCGGGTGGTCGCGGTCGAGGCGTCGCTGCTGCGCAGGCGCGTCGGTGGTTCGGCGGGGTCGTCGCGGACCGCGGGGCGGGCGTCGCTGCTGCGCAGGCGCGGCGGTGGTTCGGCGGGGTCGTCGCGGACCGTGAGGCGGGCGTCGCTGCTGCGCAGGCGCGTCGGTGGTTCGGCGGGTTCGTCGCGGACCGCGGGGCGGGCGTCGCTGCTGCGCAGGCGCATCGGTGGTTCGCCGGCGGGGCGCTCGCCGCGGAGCGAGCGCGGGGCCTCGGCGGCGCGCGGCACGGCGGTCGTGCGGGTCGGCGTCGCGGCGCGTCGCGCCGGCTCGCGGGGTCCGTGGGCCGCGACGTTCTCGGCCTCGCGGACGGCGTCGATCAGGCGCCGGCGCAGCGCCCCGCACGGCACGCCGGCGCGGTCGAGCAGCTGATAGGCGTGGGAGTCGGCGCTGCGGACGATCGCCAGCAGGAGGTGGAGGTGATCGGCGGCGCGGCCCACGGTGCGCTGGGCGATGCGCACGCGCCAGTCGGCCGGTTCGGATTCGACCTCGGCGTGGAGCTGGGCCTGACAGCGCCGGAGATCGGCGGCGGCGGCGGAGAACCCGGCGAGCAGGGCGCGGACGGCGGGCTCGTCGCAGAGGCCGAGGAGGAGGTCGCACGAGCAGCGCGCCCGGGGGCTGGGCTCGCTGCGGCGGCCGGCGGCGCGCAGGGCTGGCTCGCGGGTCATGGCGGGGACGCTAACCGCCGGGGCCCCGGCCACCAAGAAACCGGCGCGGGCCGGGCTTGCCTCGGCCGGGCCGATCCCATAAACCTCGCCGTACCCGCCATGAACGATGCTCCGCCGCGCAGTAGCCACCGCTTCCAGATCCTCGTGTGCGAGGGTCCGAGCTGCGGCGTGACCCACGAGAGCGACGTTTTGCGCGACCGCCTGAAGGCCCGGATCGGCGCCGACCCCGACCTGAAGGCCCGCGTGCACGTGGTCGACTACAACTGCTTCGGCCGCTGCAGCGAGGGCCCCAACATGTTCGTGCGCCAGCTGAAGCCCGGCGAGCGCGGCGACCGCGAGCCCGGCGTCGACGGCTTCGACGGCCAGCGCGGGTTCTACCCCGGCGTCGACGACGCGAAGTGCGACCGCATCCTCGCCAGCCACTGCGGCGCCGGCACGCCGGTCGCCGACCTCGTCGACGACTATTGAGCTCACGGTCGCAGCGTCGCGACCCGAGCGCGTAGGGAGCAGCTCACGCGCGCGTGACGTGGGTCTTCAGGCCCGATCGGCCGCAGGCCGACCCGGGCCCCCAGGGCCGTGAGGTCGGCCAGGGCCGTGAGGTCAGCCCGTCACAGCTTGATCTTCATGCCGTCGCGGGCGGCGATCGTGCCGGGGAACTGCTCCTGCGCGGCGGCCTCGATCTTGCGCAGGATCTCGTCGTCGTGGCCGGGGTCGTGGCTGTAGAGGACGAGGCGCTGGATGTTGGCGGCGCGGGCGAGCTTGACGGCCTCGCTGAAGGTGCTGTGGCCCCAGCCCTGCTTGCCGGCGCGGTACTCCTCGGTGGTGTACTGCGCGTCGTAGACCAGCACGTCGGCGTTGTGGGCCAGCTCGGCCAAGTTCTCGTTCAAGTGGTCGGGCGCGTGTTCGGTGTCGGTGGCGAACACGATCGACTTGCCGTGCTCGTCGATGCGGAACGCGGTCGACTCCTGCGGGTGGGGCAGGGGGATGTGCTTCACCGTCGCGTCGGCGACGGTGACGACCTGGCGCGACTGCAGGTGCGTGAAGGTCCGCGGGGCGGCCATCACGTCGAGGCCGACCGGGAAGAACGGCGTCTGCATCTGGCGCTCGAGGATCGACTTCGCGTCCTTCGTGCAGTGGATGTTGAGCTTGAAGTCCGGCATGAACGCCGGCGCGAAGAACGGGAAGCCCTGGATGTGGTCCCAGTGCGCGTGGGTCAGGAACAGGTGGACGACGCGAGAGTGCGTCGCCTTGGTCTGAATCAGGCGCACGCCGAGCTCGCGGATGCCCGAGCCCGAGTCGAAGATGACGGTGTCGGTCGAGCTCTCGAGGCTGATCGACAGGCAGGGGGTGTTGCCGCCGAACTCGACGTACTTCGCCCCGGAGACGGGGATGCTTCCGCGGGTGCCCCAGAACGTCACTTCCATGAGGCGCTATCCTCCGCGGGCTGCATGTATGCCCGATGATAGGTCAGAACAATTTCGGCTGGCAAGCACGGGCCGCAGCCCCTCCGTGGTGGACGGCCATCGTAGCCCAGATCGCCGCGAGGGCGTGAGTGCGTAGCACCCGCCGTGGACCGCCCGCGGAGCTTTTTCGGCGGCACGCCCGGCGCCTGCGAGCCGCGTCGCGGCGGTCACCTCTCCCACCCAGCGCTACCCGTCGCCACCCGCCCGCGCGCAGCCCGGCCGCGGCAGGGTGTATGGCGGGCTGCGGGCGCGTGGGGCCCCGAAGCGGCGCGGGCCGGGCTCGGCTCGTGGTCGCGGAACGAGGACCCACGCGGCCACGCGACCGCGCGAAGTCGGGCCCGCGTCGGCGTGCGGGTGGCGAGCGGCGAGGCGGCGCGGAGCCACCGAACGTGCGCCGCCGCGGGCGTGACAACGCGCCTATCGCACCCCCGACGGCCGGGTATTCGCTGCATGTCCACGCGGGTCGCGACGCGGCGGCGCCGGGATCGCCTGCGTCGGTCCGCGGCGCGTTCAACCGATGATCATGTCCTCGCGGCGGGAGGCCGCGCCGGAGGCGAAGCGGCCCGGGTCCCAGCGCGCGAGCATCGGGTGGGCTGTCCCATCGGCCAGGTAACGGGCCAGCAGGCGGCCGACCGCGGGCGCCATCATGAAGCCGTGGCCGGTGAAGCCGCACACCTGGATGAGGTTGGGGTGGCCGGGCGAGGGCCCGACGATCGCGTCGCCGTCGGGCGAGACGTCGTAGGGGCCGACCCACTGGCGCAGCACCTTCATGCCGGCGGTGATCGGCATGAGGCGGGTCAGCGTGCGGCCGAGGTGGCCGAGGAAGCGCAGGCTCGAGTGCAGCGTGAGGCTGGTGTCGCTGCCGTCGGGCGCGTCGGGCAGGGTGATGCCGGTGACGAGCTCGCCGCGGGTGCTCTGCGAGAAGTAGAGGCCGGTCGAGAGGTCGACGACCAGCGGGTCGAGGAACGGCTTCAGCGGCTCCGACGAGAGGATCTCGTGGCGGTGGGGGTGGTTGGGCAGGTCGACGCCGAGCTGGCGGTTGAGCGCGCCGCTCCACGCGCCGGTCGCGTTGACGACGCGCGCCGCCTTGACGCGCTCGCCGGTCGACAGCTCGAGCACGTAGCCCGCGCCGGTCGGGACCAGGCGGGTGACCGCGGTGTGCGTGCGCAGGCGGACGCCGTGGGCCACCGCCCGCGCCGCGTAGCCCCACACGAACGGCCAGGGGAACACCACGCCGTCGTCGGGGTTGAACGAGGCCAGGCGGACCTCGGACACGTCGAGCTGGGGCACGATCGCCTGGGCCTCGGCGGCGGTCAGCAGGCGCGTGGGGGCGCCGACCTCGCCGTGCAGCTCGGCGTTGCGGACCAGGCGCTGCTCGCCGGCGGCGGTGCGCGCGAGGAACAAGTAGCCGCCCTGGCGAAACCACAGGTTGATGCCGAGCTCCTGCGCGAGGCCGCGGCACTCCTCGATCGACTCCATCATCAGGCGCACGTTGCCGGCGTCGCCCCACTGCATGCGCACGCCGCCGCCGTTGCGGCCCGAGGCGCCGCTGACGAGGTAGCCGCGCTCGAGCACCGCGATCGACAGCTTGCTGGTGCGCGCGAGGTGGTACGCGAGCGCGAGGCCCATGATGCCGGCGCCGACGATCGCCAGGTCGACCTCGGCGGGCAGCGCGACGTCGGGTCCGCCCATGGCGTGGCTCATGCGTCCTCCGCCGGCGGCGCTGGCGTGGCCGCGAGCGTGCCGAACGTGACCGGCTCGATCGGCGGGCGCGCGGTGAACGGCTGGGCGCGAGCCGGCGCCAGCGCGCCGCGGGCGATCAGCATGCGGCACAGCACCGGCACGCACTCCTTGCCCTGGCACGGCCCGGTGCCGAGGCCGGTGTAGCGTTTAATTTCTTCGACGGTCGCGAGGCCCTCGGCGAGCGTGCGCTCGACCTCGGCGACGGTCACGTCCTCGCAGCGGCACACGAAGCTACGCTCCGACACGGCTGGCCTCCGGGACAGGTCGAATCTCCCTCAGGATCGCGGCGGCGACCGACCGGCCCGAGGCCGCGGCCTCGTCGACGCCGCAGTCGCCGCGCAGCTCGCCGGCGATCCACACGGTCCACGGCGGCGGGGCAGGGGGCTCGCGGCTGCCGAGCGGGTGATCGACGGCGCGGAGGCTGGCCCGGCCGGCGGCGTCGCACGCGGGGGCGAAGCCCGCCCCGGTCCAGCGCACCTCGACGCCGGCCTGGGCCGCGAGCTCGTACGCGGGCGCCGGATCGGGGGCCAGGGCCACGAGCTCGCAGGCCAGCTTGCCGCTCGACCGGGTGACGACCGCCTTGACGCGGCGGCGACCGGCGATGCGCAGGGCGTCGGCGGGGGCGACGAGCCGCGCCGCGAGCGCGCGGGCCAGCGACTCGGCCGCCGCGCCCTCGCCGATCACCACCACCGACGCGGCGAGCTCGCGCCCGCTGCGCGCCAGCAGGTCGACGAGGCCGCGGGCCGAGACGACCCCGGGCACGTCGTTGCCGGGCACCGGGATGGTCGGCGTGTGGGCCCCGAGCGCGAGCACGACGTGGCGCGGGCGCACCAGCCGGAGCGTCGGCGCCGCGTCGCCGGCCACGGCCTCGCTGGCGGCCCACACGCCCTCCTGCGGGTAGGCCGCGAACACGCGCGCGCCGCGGCGCCGGTCGAGCAGCAGCACGTCGACGCCGGCCGCGCGCAGGGCCTCGGCCGCGGCGGCGCCGGCCCGGCCCGCGCCGACGACGAGCACCTCGGGCGCGTCCTGCACGCACGCGGCCGGCCGCGCCGGGGCGCTCGACGGCAGCTCGCCGAAGCCGGTGAGGTTGCGGGCGAAGCCCTGCATCATCCGGTTGGCGACGCGCGGGTAGACGACCATGTGGTGGTGGTCGATGCCGCCGCGGAACACGCTGTCGATCAGCGCGGTCGGGTCGAGCTCGCCGTAGCTGTTCTGCGAGGCGACCCGCATGCCGTCGCGCACGGGCGTGAGGCAGGCGCGCACGTTGGGCTCGCCGTCGACGCGCACGAGGCAGGTCCCGCAGTCGCCGAGCAGGCAGTAGGGCCCGCGCGGGCGCCGGTACTTGGCGCTGCGGCTGGTCATCAGCGAGCCCGCGGCGATCAGCGCCGACGACACGGTGTCGCCGGGCAGCGCCGGGATCGCGGCGCCGTCGAACTCGAGGGTGCAGGTCTCCGGCGCATCCGCGGTCAGAAGCTTGCCCACGACCCCCGGATATCACACCTCCAGGCGCCGACAAGGCCCACGCTTTCCCGCGGCCTCGTGCCCAGAGTCACCCGTCAGGGCCGCGACGCCGGTCGCTCGCCGAACAGCGCCGTGCCGACGCGCACGAGGGTCGCGCCCTCCTCGATCGCGACCTCGAAGTCGGCGCTCATGCCCATCGACAGCTCGCGCAGCTCGCAGTGCGGGCGCGGGGCGAGGCGGGCCGCCAGCTCGCGCAGCGCCGCGAAGTGCGGGCGCGTGCGCTCGGGCGTGTCCGGCGGCGGGATGGCCATCAGTCCGCGGCAGACGACCGCGCCGCCCTCGCCGGCGATCGCGTCGAGCAGGCCGTCGACCGCGGCGGGCTCGGCCCCGGCCTTCTGCGCCTCGCCGCCGAGGTTGACCTCGAGCAGCACGTCCTGGACCACGCCGAGGCCGCGGGCCCGCCCGGCGATCGCCGCGATCAGCGACGGCCGATCGACGGTGTGGATCAGCGCCCGCCCGACCACCAGCTTGACCTTGTTCGACTGCAGCCCGCCGATGAAGTGCCAGCGCCCGCGCGCGCCGAGGGCCTCCTGCTTGCGCTGCAGCTCCTGGGCGTAGTTCTCGCCGACGTCGACGAGGCCGGCGTCGAGGGCCGCGCGCACGGCCTCGACCGGCTGGTGCTTGGCCACGCCGATCAGCGTGACCGCGGGGCCTGGCCCGCGCCGCGCCGTCGCGGCGGCGATGCGCTCGCGGATCCGGCCCAGGCTGTCGGCGACCGCGTTCACAGGCTCACGGGTTCGGCGTCAGGTTGATCTTGATGGCGTTGTTGCCGGGGTGGATGCGAAACTTGGTCGTCCGGCTCTGGTAGCCCGCGGCCTTCAGCTCGAGCGTGATCTCGGTGTCGCTCTGGGTCACCGGGATGTCGGGGAAGGCGTTGCTGCTGATCAGGTACGGCTGCTTGCTCGGGCACGGCGGGACCGACAGGCACGACACCGTGGTGCCCGGCTGGTCGTCGATGAAGTTGAGCTTGGCGACCCGCGGCCTGGCCGCCAGCTCGACCGTCGCCCCCTGCACGCACTCGGCGCGGCGGATCGAGCGCAGGCCGTTGTACATCGCCCCGCTGACCTGGACCTGCTCCGAGTCGCCGTCGAACTTCAGCTCCACGACCGCCTCCTTCAGCGGCTTCTTGGGCTCGCTGCCGATCTGCAGGTAGTGCCCGCCGGCGCCGATCACCGACACCGGCATGCCCGTGACCTGCAGGCTGCAGCGCGCGCCCGGCACCATCGCCTTGACCGGCGCCTTGCCGACCGGGTCGGGCGGCCTGGTCGTGGTCGTCTTGCGCGGCAGCGGGTCGGGCGGCGGCTCGACCGCGGGGCCGACCGTCGGGTCGCTGGTCTGGGCCGGCGGCGCCTTGCCGGGCGGCGCCTTGGTCGACGGCAGCACGCGCGCGTCGGGCGTGTGCTCGTCGCGCGGGAGGTTGGCCTCGTTCGGCGGGATCATGTACAGCAGCACCGCCCCGCCGCTGATCAGCGCGGTGCCGGCGATCCCGGCCCCGCCGATCATGATGCGGCGGATGGTCCGCTCGCGCGTGCGCAGGCGCGAGAGCATCGACTTGGCCTGCTTCTGGTCCTTCTCCAGCTCGAGCACCCGCCCGAGCAGGCGGATGGCCCGCGCGCTGTGCCCGGCCTTGGCCGCGGCCTCGGCCCGCTGCATGAGCGTGGTGCACACGCGCTTGTCGAGCTGGTCGACGTACCTGTCGCAGTCCTTGAAGTAGCCGGTGACCTCCTCCTGCAGCGCCGGGATGCCGACCTCGTCGAGGTAGCGCTCGAGCTCCCGCCCGAAGTCCTCGGCGCTCTGGTAGCGCAGGTCCGGCTCGCGCGCGAGCGCCTTGGCGATGATGGCCTCGAGCTCGTCGTCGACGAGCGGGCAGATCGTGCAGGCCTTGGGGTACTCGGCGTCGGCGATGCGGCTCAGCACCTCGTGCGGGTTGCGGCCCGAGAACGGCAGCGCCCCGGTGGCCAGCTGGTAGAGCATGATGCCGACCGCGAACAGGTCGGTGCGCGCGTCGATCGGCTTGCCGCTGATCAGCTCCGGGGCCATGTACGCCGGCGAGCCCAGCAGCTGCCCGGTCATCGTCAGCTTCTGGTGGTCGATGATCTGGGCGATGCCGAAGTCCATGAGCTTCAGGCAGCCGTCCTCGCGGATCATCACGTTCTCCGGCTTGATGTCGCGGTGGACGATGCCGACCTTGTGCGCGTGGGCCAGGGCCATGCACAGGCGGTGGATGACGAGCGCCGCGAGGGCAGGGCGCGGGCGCCAGCGGGTGTCGAGCCACTCGCGCAGGGTCATCCCGTGGATGAACTCGGTGACGAGGTAGCTGTCGGCCGACTCCTCGCCGGAGTAGTCGTAGATCTCGAGGATGTTCTCGTGGCGCAGCTTGGCGACCGTCAGCGCCTCGCGCCGCAGCCGCGCCCGCGACTCCTCGCGCGCGGCCATGTGCGGGTGCAACACCTTGATAGCGACCTCGCGGCTCAGCACGGTGTCGAGGCCGCGGTACACGACCGCCATCCCGCCGTGGCCGACCTCGCTCTGGATCTCGTACTTGTCGAGCTTGGTTCCGACGAGGGTGGGCATCGACGTCCGCGGGAGTCCTTCCTCTACTACAAAACGGCGGGCGCTTGGGTCCGGTTCCGGCGCCGTGCGGGCGCCGCGGGCGTGCGCCCGGGCGTGTCTGCCGAGCTCCACGCGCCGCAGACACCAGATCGCGCCGAAACTCCGGCGCGCGGCCATGTGCGCTGACGCCTGCCTCGCGGCCGTCGGCCCTTCGTGGTAGTTCACGGCCGTGCTCAACCCGGCCGAGGGGATCAGCCATCCGAACGTGATTCGGATGATGGAGGCGCGGGCCCGGCGCACCCCGGATCTCCCGGCCCTCCGCTGCAAGGTCCAGGGGATCTGGCGGACCTGGACGTGGCTCGACTGGCTGCGCATGGGCCAGGGGATCGCGGCCGCGCTCGTGCGACCGGGCGGCCCCTACGCCGTGGCCCGCGGCGAGCGCGTCGCCCTGCTCGCGCCGAGCCGCCTCGAGTGGGCCCTGTGCGACCTCGGGATCGCCCTCGCGGGCGCCGTCAGCGTGCCCATCTACCCCTCGAGCACGCCGGCCCAGGCCGCGTTCATCCTCAAGGACAGCGGGGCCACGGTCGCGATCGTCGCCGACCCCGCCGACGTGCAGCGCCTCCGCGGCCTCGACCACGGGGTGCGCCGGTTCGTCGTGCTGTCCGGCCGCGGCGGCGACGGCGTCGACGGCTTCGAGCAGCTCCAGGCCGACGGCGCCGCCGCTCTGGCCGCGCCGCCCGGCTCCGCCGACGCGCCCGGCGCCGCCGCGATCCTGGCCGAGCGCGCCGCCGCGACCGAGCTCGCCGACCCCTTCACCATCGTCTACACCTCGGGCACCACCGGCACCCCGCGCGGCGTGGTCCTCAGCCACCGCAACCTCGTCTACGAGGCCTGGGCGATCAAGAACGTGATCGCCGCCGACCGCTCCGACGAGCAGCTGATGGTCCTGCCGCTGGCCCACGTGTTCGCCCGCCACCTGCTGTGGGGCGCGGTGGAGCAGGGCTCGGTCACCGCCTTCGCCCCGGCCGGGCCCGACCACCTCGGGGCCCTGACCGCCGCCTTCCAGGAGGTCGCCCCGACCTTCATGGGCGCCGTCCCGCGCTTCTACGACCGCTTCTACGCCAGCATCCTCGGCGACATCCGCCGCTCCGGCGGCGTCACCCAGGCCGCGTTCGAGCGCTGCATGGCCGTCGGTCGCAAGGTCAGCCAGTGCCGCCAGCGCGGCCAGGCCGTGCCCGGTCGCCTCGCCCTCAAGCTGGCCGTCGCCGACCGCCTGTTCTTCGCCCGCATCCGCCAGCAGTTCGGCGGGCGCCTGCGGTTCTTCGTCTCGGGCGGCGCGCCGCTGCGCCGCGAGGTCGCCGAGTTCTTCCACGCCGTCGGCATCCTCGTGCTCGAGGGCTACGGCCTCACCGAGACCACCGGCGCGACCAACGTCAACCGCCCCGACCGCTTCCGCTTCGGCACCGTCGGCCCGGCCATGCCCGGCTGCGAGCTGCGCATCGCCGACGACGGCGAGGTGCTGGTCCGCGGCCCCGGCGTGATGTCCGGCTACCACAACCTGCCCGAAGAGACAGCCGCCGCGCTCGACCTGCAAGGCTGGCTGCACACCGGCGACATCGGCGAGCTGCAGGGCGGCTTTTTGACCATCACCGATCGCAAGAAGCACATCATCGTCACCTCGACCGGCAAGCACATCGCGCCCCAGCCGCTCGAGGGCCGCCTCGAGCTGTGCGAGGGCGTCGCCCACGCGCTCGTGCTCGGCGACGGCCGGCCCTACCTCACGGCCCTCGTCGCCCTCGACGGGCCGACCCTGCTCGCGCTCTCGCAGCGCGAGGGGCTCGGCGCCCGCACCCTCGCCGAGCTCGCCGCCCACCCGCGCGTCCGCCGGCTGATCCAGGGCCACATCGACGCCCTCAACGCCGATCTCGCCGGCTTCGAGGCGATCCGCCGGTTCGCCGTGCTGCCCGACGAGCTCGCCGCCGACGAGCGCACGCCGACCGGCAAGCTGCGCCGCAAGACCGTGGCCGCCCGCCACGCCGCGCTCGTCGACGGGCTCTACGCCGCCGGCTCCGACGGTTAGGCCGCGACGGCCCCCCGACGCGGCCGCACGACCCGGGTGCAAACCCGCGGTTTTCGCCGGACTTCGGCCCCGTCGCGCGGTCGGCAGTTAAGGGCTTGACGCCCTCGCAAGCCTCGGTTAGACATGCCGCCCCTCGCACCCCACGGGGGGCCACAACAAAGCAGGACCGTAGCTCAGTGGTAGAGCACTACCTTGACACGGTAGGGGTCGACGGTTCGAAACCGTCCGGTCCTACTCACGCCTCCGCGGCCCTCCGGGCCTGAGGCCGAAAGACCCGCCCGGGGCTCCGCGGCGGGTCTTTCGCGTTCGTCACGCCGACGTTGGCCGCCACGGCCCGCCCGTGTACATTTCGCCGCCATGGCCGACGAACACGAGCACGAGATCCAGCACATGATCGACCCGTCCGTCCCGGACCTGTCGCCGTTGGAGACCCTGCGCCACAGCGCGGCCCACGTGATGGCGGCGGCGATCAAGAAGCTGTGGCCCGAGGCGCGGCTCGCCTTCGGCCCGCACACCGAGGACGGCTTCTACTACGACATCGACATGCCGCACCGCCTCGTGCCCGAGGACTTCGAGAAGATCGAGGCCGCGATGCAGGCCGAGGTCGACGGCAAGCACCCGTTCGTGCGCGAGGAGATCACCCGCGAGGCCGCCGTCGAGCTGTTCACGGCGATGGGCGAGGGCCTGAAGGTCGAGGCGATCGCCTCGATCCCCGGCGGCGCCCCCCTCACGGTCTACCGCAGCGGCGGGTTCGTCGACCTGTGCCGCGGCCCCCACGTGCAGAACACCGCGCAGATCCGGTCGTTCAAGATCATGAGCATCGCCGGCGCCTACTGGCGGGGCGACGAGCGGCGCGAGCAGCTCCAGCGGGTCTACGGCACCGCCTTCGCCGACCGCAAGGAGCTGAAGGAGCACCTGCGCATGCTCGAGGAGGCCAAGGCCCGCGACCACCGCAAGCTCGGCAAGGAGCTGGGCCTCTTTCACTTCGACCCGATCGCCCCCGCCAGCCCGTTCTTCACCGGCCGCGGCGCCGTGATCTACAACCTGCTGCAGAGCTACGTGCGCCGGCTCTACCGCAAGCACGGCTACGAGGAGATCATCACCCCGCAGATCTTCGACATGGAGCTGTTCAAGACCAGCGGCCACTACGAGCACTACAAGGACAACATGTTCGCCTGCACGATCGACGAGCGGGAATTCGGCGTCAAGCCGATGAACTGCCCCGGTCACTGCGTGCTGTTCCGCCAGACCCGCCGCTCGTACCGCGAGCTGCCGGTGCGCTTCGCCGACTTCGGGCGCCTGCACCGCTACGAGCGGGCCGGCGTGACCCACGGCCTGACCCGCGTCCGCAGCTTCGCCCAGGACGACGCCCACATCTTCTGCACCCCCGACCAGGTCGGCCAGGAGATCGCCAACGTCACCCGCATGATCCTCGAGTGCTACGGCGTGTTCGGCTTCGACAGGCCGGAGATCGAGGTCAGCACCCGCCCGGCCTCCTTCCTCGGGGAGATCGCCACCTGGGACGCCGCCGAGTCGTCGCTCATGGCCGCCCTCGACGCCGCCGGCCTGCCCTACAAGATCAACAAGGGCGACGGCGCCTTCTACGGCCCCAAGATCGACTTCAAGGTGCGCGACGCCCTGCGCCGCTCGTGGCAGCTCGGCACCTGCCAGCTCGACTTCCAGCTGCCCGAGCGCTTCGGCCTCGAGTTCATCGACGGCGGCGACCAGCGCGTGCGCCCGGTCATGGTCCACCGGGCCATGCTCGGCAGCCTCGAGCGGTTCTTCGGCGTCTACCTCGAGCACGTGGCCGGGCGCTTCCCGACCTGGCTCGCGCCGGTGCAGATCGCCGTCCTGCCGATCACCGACGCCCACGTCGCCTGGGCCCGCGAGGTCGAGGCCGCGTTGACGGCCGCCGGCCTGCGCGTGGAGGTCGACGCCCGCAGCGAGAAGCTCGGCCTGAAGATCCGCGAGGCCACCCTCCTGCGGGTCCCCTACATGCTCGTGCTCGGCGAAAAAGAGGTCGAGGCCCGCGGCGTCGCCCCCCGCACCCGCGACGGCAAGACCGGCGAGCTCGAGCCGCTGGCCGCCTTCGTCACCCGGGTCGCCGCCGAGGCCGAGATCCCGGCCTGACCCGGGCGTCGCCCGAGGCTCGCCGGTCCGCCGGGGCCCGCGCCGGCCCGCGCCGGCCCGCGCCGGGGACCCGGCCGCCTCACAAACGCGGCCGCGTTTGTCAACATCTTGCCGCTTGACGCCCGGCCGCGATCGCTCGCACACTGTCGCCCCGTCCGGCGTCCGCGCCGGGCGCCCATTTCTCTTGCAGGAGCCAGGATCATCGGCCGCAGACAATCCAAACCCAAGCCACGCGTAGAGACCCACCGCGTCGGTCGCCGCATCCGCGTCAAAGAGGTGCGAGTCATCGACGACAAGGGCGAACAGCTTGGGATCATGTCCACCCAGGAAGCCATGTCCCGCGCCGAGGAGCTCGGTCTTCAGTTGGTTGAAGTCAACCCGAAGACCGTGCCCCCCGTGTGCAAGATCATGGACTACGGGAAGTTCAAGTACGAGACCGCGAAGCGCGACCGCGAGGCCAAGAAACACCAGAAGACGACCGAGCTCAAGGAAGTCAAGTTTCGGCCCAAGACCCACGACCACGACTTCGACTTCAAGACCCGCCACATCCGCCGGTTCATCGAGGAGGGCGACAAGGTCAAGCTGGTGGTCCAGTTCCGCGGCCGCGAGATCACCCACCCGGAGACGGGCCGGGCGATCCTCGAGCGCATCATCCGTGAACTGTCCGACGTGACCACGATCCTGCAGATGGCCCAGATGGAGGGCAACCGCATGAACATGGTCCTGGCGCCGAAGCCCAAGAGTCAGATGGGCAAACCCGCCGCCCCGCGTCCGGCCAGCGATGCCCGCCCGCCTGCTCCGCGTCCCCCGGTCCCGGCCGCGCCCGCGGCCCCGCCGCCCGCCGCCGCAGCCGCAGCCGCCCCCGCGACCGCCGAGGGCGACGACGACTACGACGACGACTACGACGACGACATGGAAGACGACACGACGGGCCTCGAGCCCTGAAGGGCTCCTGCTCGTCCTGCCCCCTGAAACCCACCCACGGGCCCCAAACCCGTGAGTTAGCCCAAGCCGGAGCGCGGTCTCCACCGCTCCGGCGCTTGCTTTGCCGCCTTTCCCTGGGGTACATACGCCCCCCGCTTCGGATCAGCCGCCATGCCAAAGATGAAGTCCCACTCGGGCGCCAAGAAGCGCTTCCGCTTCACCTCCTCCGGGAAGGCCAAGCGCAAGCACTCGCACAAGAACCACATCCTGACGAAGAAGAAGTCAGACCGTATCCGCAAGCTGAAGGGGATGACGATCGTCTCGGACCCCGACCAGAAGCGCATCGAGATCATGCTTCCCCACGGGAGGACCTGAGCCATGCCCCGCGCAAAAAGAGGCTTTAAAGCCCGCCGCCGTCGCAACCGCATCCTGAAGGCCGCCAAGGGCTTCCGTGGCGGTCGCTCCAAGATGTTCCGCCGCGCCCTCGAGGCCGTCCACCACGCGTGGATGCACATGTACACCAGCCGCAAGGGTCTGAAGCGGACCATGCGTCGCCTGTGGATCGTGCGCCTCAACGCCGCCGCTCGCACCCAGGGCCTCAGCTACAGCCGCCTCATCGAAGGCCTCGGCAAAGCCGGCATCGTCCTCGACCGCAAGGTCCTCTCCGACCTCGCGATCTTCGACCCCGCCGGCTTCGGCAAGGTCGTCGCTGCCGCCCGCACCGCGCTCGCCTAGCCGGTCTCCTTCACGGCGGCTGGGCCGCCAGGGCCGGCTGACGCCGGTCCTGAAGACCCGCTGGTCGCTGGTTGAATGCTCATCCCTTCGCGCTCGATTGGCCCAGGCCGATCGAGCGCGTTCGTTTGAGCTGCGTTCGAGCGAGCACCCGCGTCCCTCGCTCACGGATCATCGATCACGATCGCCGATCGTTCCCTGAAACGAGCGAAGAGTGCACACTCCCGGACGGGAGAACACCGCGTGTCGGAACAGCTCACGGCAGCGCTCGACAGTTTCGTGCAGGCTCTGGCCGAGGTCACCAGCGAGGAGGGGCTCTACGAGCTTCAGGTCGCGTATCTCGGCAAGAAGGGCAGCGTCACCGCATTAAAGTCCGAGGTCGGCAAGCTCCCGCCGGATCAGCGCAAGGCCTTCGGAGCCGCGTGGAACAGCACGCGCGACGCGATCGAGGCCAAGCTCGGCGAGCGCCGCGAGTTCTTGAAGCAGGAGGCGCGTCGCCGCGACCTGGCGCGGCGCGTCGACCTGACGATGCCGCCGATCGCCCCGACCATGGGCACCTTGCACCCGCTCAGTCAGACGCGGAGGCGGCTCTCGGAGACCTTCATGCGGCTGGGCTTCGACGTCGCCGTGGGTCCGCACGTCGAGGTCGGGGCCTACAACTTCGACGACCTCAACATCGCCTCCGACCACCCCGCGCGGGACATGGCGGACACCTTCTTCGTCGCGCCGCCGGCCGGGCGCGAGGGCGACGAGATCGTGCTGCGCACGCACACCTCGCCCGTGCAGGTCCGGACCATGCGCACGCGGACCCCGCCGATCCGCATCGTCGCCCCGGGCACCACCTTCCGGCGCGACGACGACGCCACCCACAGCCCGATGTTCCACCAGATCGAGGGCCTCTACATCGATCGCGGCGTCACCATGGCCGACCTGAAGGCCACGCTCATGGCCTTCACCGCCGACTTCTTCGGGCAGCGGCTCGACGTCCGCTTCCGGCCCTCGTTCTTCCCGTTCGTCGAGCCCGGGGCCGAGTTCGACATGGGCTGTCCGTTCTGCCGCCAGCGCGGCTGCAACCTGTGCAAGGGCACCGGCTTCATCGAGCTCGGCGGTTGCGGCATGGTCCACCCCGCGGTCTTCGAGGCCTGCGGCGTCGACAGCGAGCGTTACACCGGCTGGGCGTTCGGCTTCGGCATCGATCGCATGGCCATGATGCTGCATCAAGTCACTCACCTGCGCCTCATGTTCGAGGGCGACGTCCGCTTCCTGGAGCAGTTCCCGTGCTGATCTCGACCGCGTGGTTGACGAGCCTCCTCGACCTCCCGGGCCCCATGCCGAGCCCGGCCGAGCTCGCCGTGATCCTCACGGGTCTCGGCCTCGAGGTCGAGGCCATCCAGTCCAGTGGGGACGGCCTCGACGCCATCCTCGTCGCCGAGGTGCGCAGCCAGGTCGCGCACCCGCAGGCCCACAAGCTGAGCGTCGTCGAGCTGTTCGACGGGCATCAGACCCTGCAGGTCGTGTGCGGCGCGACTAACGTGCCGGCGCCGGGCGGCAAGGTCGCGCTGGCCCCCGTGGGCGCGCGCCTGCCGGGCGGCCTCGAGATCGCCGCCCGCGAGCTGCGGGGCGTCGCCTCGCAGGGCATGATCTGCTCCGAGGTCGAGCTCGACATCGGCGCCGACGACGGCGGGATCCTCATCCTCCCGCCGGGCGCCGCGCCGGGCACCACCCTCCCGAAGCTGATTAACGGCGTGCGGGACACCGTGCTCGAGCTCTCGGTCACGCCCAACCGGCCCGACGCGCTCGGCCACGTCGGCGTCGCCCGCGACGTCGCCGCCAAGCTGCGCGGCACGCTCAAGCTCCCGCCGGCGCGGCCGATCGACCCTCTGATCCTCGAACCTCGCCACGACCTCGTCAGCATCGCCGCGCCCGATCGCTGCGGGCGCTACCTCGGCTACGTGCTCGAGAACGTCGGCGTCGGCCCCTCGCCGCTGTGGCTGCGCGTGCGCCTGCACCGGCTCGGGCTGCGCTCGATCTCCAACGTCGTCGACATCACCAACCTCGTGCTCTTCGAGTCGGGCCAGCCGCTGCACGCCTTCGACCGCGCCAAGCTCGCGCAGGGCAGGGTGGTCGTGCGCACCGCGGCCGCGGGCGAGCGGCTCACCACCCTCGACGGCGTGGTCCGCAACCTCGACGAGCAGGACCTCGTGATCGCCGACGCCGCCCGCCCGCAGGCGCTCGCCGGCGTCATGGGCGGCGCCGACTCCATGGTCGGGGCCGACACCCGCGACGTCCTGCTCGAGGCGGCGTGGTTCGCCCCGCGGGGCATCCGCGCCAGCGCGCGGCGCCACGGCATGGCCACCGACGCCTCCTACAGGTTCGAGCGCGGCGTCGATCACGGCGCCGGCCTCGGACGCGCCGCCCTGCGGGCCGTCAACCTGCTGTCGGACCTCACCGGCGGGCGCTGCGTCGGCCACGCCGAGGCCGTCGGCGAGCGGCCCGCGCGTCGCACCATCGATCTGCGGCTGGCCCGGGCCGAGGCCCTGCTCGGGGTCGCCGTCCCGCCGGTCGAGGCCCACGCGATCCTCCGCAGCCTCGAGGTCGGCATCGACGACGACGACCCGCAGCGCTGGCGCTGCGAGCCGCCCTCGCACCGCCCGGATCTCCAGCGCGAGGTCGACCTGATCGAGGAGCTCATGCGCCACCACGGCCTCGAGCACATCCCGGCGCGGGCCTCGGTCCCGCTCGAGGCGCGCCCCGCGGCCGCCTGCGACCCGGTCACCGCTCTGGCCGACCGCGTCGCCGACGGCCTCCAGGGCGCCGGCCTGCACGAGGCCCTGTCGATCGCGTTCGTCGCCGAGGCCAAGCTCGCCGCGTTCGCCGGCGACGTCGCCGCCGATCGCCGCGTGCGCGTGGCCAACCCCATGCGCGGGGCCGACGTCATGCGCACCCACCTCATGCCGGGCCTGCTCGACGCGCTCGCCCACAACGTCGCGCGCCACACCCGGCCGGTGCGGCTGTTCGAGGTCGGGCGCACCTACGCCTGGCCCGAGTCGCCGCCCGACCCGGCGCGCCTGCCCGCGGCCACCCGCGACGCCGACGTGCGCCTGCCGGTCGAGCGCACCGTCGCCGCCGCCCTGCTGTACGCCCGCGAGGGCCTCGACCCGCGGGCCGTCACCGGCTGCTTCGCGCACGCGCTGGCCCGCCTCGGGCTGCGCCTCGACCTGGCCGAAGGGACAGACACTGCCTGGCTGCACCCCGGCGTGCAGGTCCGCCTGCGGGCGGGCGACGGGCGCGGCGCGCCGGTCGACGTCGGCGTGGCCGGCGAGGTCCACCCCGACGTGCTGCTCGCCTGGGATCTGCCGGCCGGCACGCGCGTGCTCTACGGCGAGATCGACGTGCAGGCGCTGCCGGCCTCGCCGGTCGCGCTGGCCCGCGAGATCGCGCGGTTCCCGGCGACCAGCCGCGACCTCTCGCTGGAGATCCCCACGAGCATCGCCGCCGCCGCCGTCGTCGCCGCGATCCGCAGCGCCGCCGCCTCCGCCGCCACCAGCGGCGAGGACCCGCCGCGGCTCGACGACGCCGTCGAGGTCCTGGAGGACTACCGCGGCGCCGGCATCCCCGACGGCCACCGGGCCCTGCTCCTGCGGCTGCACTACGCCGCGGCCGGTCGCACGTTGACCGACGGCGAAGTGCAGGTGTTGCACGACGACATCGTCAAGCGGGCCGGCGGGGCGCTGGGCTCGACCGTCCGGGTCCGCTGAGCGCCGCTCGTCGGCGCGTGTGGCCCAGGAGCCGCGAGCGCGGGTACCTGCGCACGCATGCAGGTTGCATCGCGCGGCCGCGTGCGAGACATTGGGGCCCGCGATGACGAAGGCGGACATCATCGAACGGGTCTGCGAAGAGGTCGGCGGCTTCTCCAAGAAGGAGGCGGCCGACGTCGTCGAGGCGGTCTTCGAGCTGATGAAGAACACGCTCGCCGAGGGCGAGAAGATCAAGATCTCCGGGTTCGGCAACTTCGTCGTCCGGACCAAGCAGCCGCGTCCGGGGCGCAACCCGCAGACCGGCCAGGAGATCGTCATCGAGGCGCGCCGGGTGCTGACCTTCAAGCCGAGCAACGTGCTCAAGACGGCCCTCAACGAATGACCGCCCGCGACGAAGATCAGCTCATCATCGCCGAGATCGGCCCGCCCGATCCGCCGCCGAGCCGCGAGCCGCGGGCCCGGGCGGCCGCCCCGCGCCGCGCCCGGCGCAGCGCCGGCGAGGGCGTCGATCTCGGGTCCGACAAGCTCTACTTCAAGATCGGCGAGGTCGCCCAGATCGTCGGCGTGCCGGCCTACGTGCTGCGCTACTGGGAGACCGAGTTCAAGGTCTTGAAGCCCCAGAAGTCGCGGGCCCAGCAGCGGGTCTACCGCCGCCGCGACGTCGAGACGCTCCTCAAGATCAAGCACCTCCTGTACGCCAAGAAGTTCACGATCGCCGGCGCCCGCCAGCAGCTGCGCATGGGCACCGACGAGGTCGAGATGGCCCCGCCGGCCAGCAACTACCTCGCCAGCCAGTCGCTGACCGCCGTGCGCGAGGCCCTCGACGACCTCATCGCCTGCGTCGCCGCCGAGCCCGACCTCGGCAGCATCGCCGCCGACCCCGCCGCCTACATCCGCAACATGGGCGGCGCCCGTGCCCTCGTCGACCAGGCCGCCGCCTCCGGCACCGCCCAGCCCCTGCTCGAACGCCCCGGCCGCGAAGCGATCTAAACGGCTCGGCGGACCCTCCAGGGTCGCGGCGCTCGCCTCGACGTCCGCGATCCGACGGCTCGGTCGGGCTCGCGCTGGGCCGATCTCCGTGGACCTCGGCGCGTCCCCGCGGCGGCGCCGACCCGAAGCCACAAAAAGGTGCTTTTTCAGGCTTGCAGCCCCAAGCGAAGGCGGGTATATCCGCCATCCGTTTCGGGGCGTAGCGCAGCCTGGTAGCGCACTTGACTGGGGGTCAAGGGGCCGGAGGTTCGAATCCTCTCGCCCCGACAACGATGGGCCGGGAGGGCATCCTTCCGGCCCTGCTTCTTTCGGTGCTGTGATAGACCGTCACGCGTGACGCGACCGCTGATCCTGGTCACGAACGACGACGGCATCCTGCACCCCGGCATCGCCGCGCTGGCCGAGGCCGTGGCCGACGTCGGTGACGTCATCGTGTGCGCGCCGGAGACCGAGCGGAGCGGCTCGGGGCATGCCATCACCTTGCACTCCCACCTGCGCGTCGACGAGGTGCGGCCCGGGTGGTACCGCGTCAACGGCACCCCGGTCGACTGCGTCTATCTCGCCTCGTTGCACCTCTGCGACCGCAAGCCCGACCTCGTCGTCTCGGGCGTCAACCCCGGCTACAACCTCGGGTCCGACGTCTTCTACTCCGGCACCGTCGGCGGGGCGGCCGAGGGATACATGCGAGGGGCCTCGGGCATGGCCGTCTCGCTGCACGCGCGCGAGTCGTTCCGCGTCGCCATCCCGATCGCCCGCACCCTCGCGCGCACGCTGTTGAGCCAGCCGCTGCGCAGCCTCATCAACGTCAACATCCCGCGGTTCTCGCCCGAGGACGGCCCGCCCGGCGGTGACCATCCCGAGGCGCTCGCCGAGGGTCAGCCGTTCCACGTCACCCGCCTGGGGGCGCGGCCGTACGCCGAGCAGGTCGACCGCCGCCAGGACCCGCGCGGCCAGGCCTACTACTGGATCGGCGGCCCGCCGCGCGACGTCGGCGAGAACCCGGGCGAGGACACCTGGGCCGTCCGCAACCGCCACATCGCCGTGACACCGCTCATCCTCGACCTGACCGCCCCCGACCTCCGCCCGTGGCAGGCGATGTTCGCCGGGGTCACCGTCACCGGAGCCCGCGCATGACCCTCGCACGCTTCTCCTCCGCCGATGATCGTGAAGACGCCCTGCGTCGGGTCGCGGCCCGCATCCGCAGCGTGCCCGACTTCCCGCAGCCGGGCATCCTGTTCCGCGACATCACCCCCGTGCTCGCCGACCCGGCGACCCTCGACCTCGCGGTGCGGCTGCACCTCGAGCACATCGCCGACCTCGTCGGGCGCATCGACCGCGTCGTCGGCATCGAGTCGCGCGGCTTCCTGTTCGGCATGGCCGTGGCCCACGCGCTCGACGCGGGCTTCGCCCCGGTGCGCAAGCCGGGCAAGCTGCCGGCCGCGACCATCGAGCAGACGTACGCCCTCGAGTACGGCCACGATCGCCTGCAGATCCACACCGACGCGGTCGGCATGGGCGACCGCGTGCTCGTGGTCGACGACCTCCTGGCCACCGGCGGCACCTCGCAGGCGGCGAGCCAGCTGGTCGAGCGCCTCGGCGGCGAGGTCGTCGGCTGCCTGTTCCTCATCGAGCTCGCCGAGCTCGGCGGACGCGCGCGCCTCGGCGGCCGCCGCGTCGAGTCGATCATCATTTATTGACCTCACGGCCCCGGTGCGGCGTTGTGGCCGCCGGACAACATGTCGTCGCATGGCGACGCCTGCGCCGTGCGGCCACGCCCGCCAGGCGTGTCGGGCCGTTATGACAGCGCTGCCCTGCCGGACACCCCGCGGACGTCCCGGAGCCAGTACACATCGCCGAAACCATTGATTTTTTCGTCCGGCCACCGTCCTGCAAACATCGCCGGCGAGGCCATCATGTTCACCCGCACGGTCACCCTCCTGTTCGCCCTCCTGCTCGCGGCGCCCGGCTGCGACGAGAAGGCGTTCGACACCGCGGACCTGACGGACGAGGGCGTGTCGAGCGGCGGCGACGCCGGTGGCGCGGCCGGCAGCGAGGCGTCGCTGATGAAGGAGGACGACGGCGAGCTGCCGCCCGAGGCGCTCCTCGCCTGCGAGCTCGACCTGGCGTGCGGGCAGCCGCTCGAGCTGGGGCGTGACGATCCGGCGACCGCCTACGAGCCGACCGACGAGTGCGTGCTCAAGCACTTCGCGGGTGGTTCGCGGGCGCTGATCCAGACCGTCACCATCTTCCCGGACGCCGAGGCCTACCTCGATCACGTGGTCGACGTCGACGGCAGCCTGCTGCGCCAGGGCCACGGCTGGGCCGACGGGCTCGGGATCTGGCAGCGGGAGGTCGAGCGCTGCGCTCTGGCCGAGCCGGCGTTCTTCGCCGGCTGCCTCGAGCGCTTCGACGCCGACTGCCTCGACCCCGAGCGCTGGATCGTCGCCGGCTCGTGCGCGCCCCTTGGCAGCCTGGTGTGCCCTGCGCCATGATGCCGGCGTGAAGGTACAAGCAGCAGTCGCTCACAAGGCCGGCGCCCCGCTCGCGATCGAGACCATCGACCTCGAGGGTCCGCGCGCGAACGAGGTGCTCATCGAGATCAAGGCCACCGGCGTGTGCCACACGGACGCGTTCACGCTGTCCGGGGCCGACCCCGAGGGCCTGTTCCCCACGGTGCTCGGGCACGAGGGCGCCGGCGTGGTCGTCGAGGTCGGCGCCGACGTCAAGTCGGTCAAGCCCGGCGACCACGTCATCCCGCTCTACACGCCCGAGTGCCGGCAGTGCAAGTTCTGCCTGTCGGAGCGGACCAACCTGTGCCAGGCGATCCGCGCCACGCAGGGCCAGGGCCTCATGCCCGACGGCACCAGCCGCTTCTCGCAGGGCGGCCGCAAGCTGTTCCACTACATGGGCACGTCGACGTTCTCGAACTTCACCGTGTGCCCCGAGATCGCGGTCGCCAAGATCCGCGAGGACGCCCCGTTCGACAAGGTCTGCTACGTCGGCTGCGGCGTGACCACCGGCGTCGGCGCGGTCATCAACACCGCCAAGGTGCGCCCCGGCGACAACGTGGTGGTGTTCGGCCTCGGCGGCATCGGCCTCAACGTCATCCAGGCCGCGCGCATGGTCGGCGCCGACAAGATCGTCGGCGTCGACCTCAACCCCGGCCGCAAGGCCATCGCCGAGAAGTTCGGCATGACCCACTTCGTCGACCCGAAGGAGGTCGAGGGCGACCTGGTGCCGTACCTCGTCAACCTCACCGGCGGCGGCGCCGACTTCTCGTTCGAGTGCGTCGGCAACGTCCAGGTCATGCGCCAGGCGCTCGAGTGCTGCCACAAGGGCTGGGGCACGTCGGTCATCATCGGCGTGGCCGGCGCGGGCCAGGAGATCAGCACGCGCCCGTTCCAGCTGGTCACCGGCCGCGTGTGGAAGGGCTCGGCCTTCGGCGGCGCCAAGGGCCGCCGCGACGTGCCCAGGATCGTCGACTGGTACATGGACGGCAAGATCAACATCGACGACCTCATCACCCACGTCATGCCGCTCGCGCAGATCAACGAGGCCTTCGATCTGATGCACCACGGCGAGTCGATCCGCTCGGTCGTGACGTTCTGAGCGCCCGGACCGACGGCGAGCGCGCGTCGCCCGGACGACGCGCTCAGCCGCCGGTGCGCGTCTCGAACGGGTTCTTCAGGCCGAACGGGTTCGACTTGGTGTCGGGCTGCTTGGTGTCGGGCTGCTTGGTGTCCGGCGGCTTCTTGCCGTCGGGGCCCTTGCCGTCGGTCCTGGTCGGCGTCGGGTTCTTGCCCGGGGTCTTCTTCTTCGGCCGCAGGTCGGCGGTGTAACGCTCGCCGGCGGTGGCGGTGAGCTCGAGCGGCACGTCCTCGTAGCCGCTGGCGCGCACCACGACCTTGCGGGGCTGGGTGCCGGCGGTGAGCACGATGCCGGCGTCGCCGGTCGCGCCGAGGGACCGGGCCTCGCTCGGGTCGAAGATCTCGGCGGGCACGTTGCTCGTGACGAACACGCGGATCTCGGTCGGCTGCGGCTGCGGGGGCGGGAGCTGCGGGGTCGGGTTGTCGTGCAGGGGGCGGTCGACCGGGCCGACGACCTGCGGCGGCGTCGAGACGGTCGACGGCGTGGGGTCGGGCAGGGCAGGGGGCGGGACGTCGCCGCCGCCGCCGAGGGCCATCACCAGCATCGCCACGCTCGCGCCGAGGATCGCGCAGCTTAGCACCAGCGCGCCGGTGCGGTAGCGGCGCTGCGGCGCGGGCGGGGGCTCGCTTAGGGTCACCTCGCCGCTCGCGGGGCCGATCGGGCCGGTGCTGCGGCGGTTGAACTCGATCGGCTTGCCGTCCTGCGACGGGCGCGAGCGGACCTCGCTGACGACCGCGACCGGGGCGGCGCCGGTGCCGATGGCGGTGATCGCCGCCATCATCTCCTGCATCGACTGGAAGCGGAACTCGCGCTCCTTCTGCAGGGCCTTCAGCACCAGGGCCTCGACCTCGGGGCTGATGCCCGCCATCGGCGCCACCTCGCTCGGCGCGTGCGGGGCGTCGAACATGTGCTTGGTCAGGATCCCCATGAAGTTGTCGGCGTAGAACGGGGGTCGTCCGGTGATCAGCTCGTAGAGGATCACGCCGACCGCGTAGATGTCCGAGCGGTGATCGACGCGCATGCCCTGGGCCTGCTCCGGGCTCATGTAGGTCGGCGTGCCGAAGATCATGCCGGTGCTGGTCAGGCGCGCGGCGTTGCCGTCGGGGTCCTCGCTCGTCACCTTGGCGATGCCGAAGTCGAGGACTTTAATGAAGTCCGGGTTGCCGCTGCGCTCGATGCGAAAGCAGTTCTCCGGCTTCATGTCGCGGTGGACGATGCCCTTGTCGTGGGCCGCCGCCAGCGCGCGGCAGATCTGCATGGCCATCGGCGCCACGCGGGACCACGGCAGCGGCGCCTCGCGCTTGATCGTCTCGCCGAGGTCCTCGCCGGTCAGCATCTCCATCACGAAGAACACCGAGCCGTTCGGCGCGGCCCCGAAGTCCGTGATCTCGACGACGTTCTCGTGCGCGATCATCGAGGCCGCGCGCGCCTCCTGCAGGAAGCGCTCGACCAGGTCCTCCTTGTGCGCGTACTCGGGGTTGAGCAGCTTGATCGCGCAGCGCTTCTTGATCGTCACGTGCTCGGCGAGATAGACGGTGCCCATGCCGCCCTCGCCGAGGCGTTTGATCAGTCGGTAGCGGTCGAGCAGGAGCGTGCCCGAGAGGTCGCGCGAGGGCGGCGGCTGCACGGCCAGCAGGACGTCGGGGTTGGGGCCCTCGAGGCCCGGCGGGGCGGTGACGGAGTGGACCGGGTCGCTGCTCGCCCGCCCGGTGTCACCCGCCTGCAGCGGGTCGGCCTCGGTCACCTGCGCCTGGCGGCCGCGGGGGCCCACGCCGTCGGGCACGAGGGTCGCGAGGTCGGTCGTCGGCACCGGCGGGCTGCCGCGCAGCTCGGTCAGCACCGGAGTCCTCGATGGTTGCGCCTCGGCCATGGTCGGTCACTTCTTGCGGAACGGGTTCTTGAGCTCGCCCATCTCGAGCTCGTCAGGCTGGGCCGGGGGGGTCGCGGCGGCCTTGGTCTCGGGCGTCTCGGAGCTGTCGGCTGTGGACGGCGACGACGCGCCGTCCTTCACCTTGGGCTGGCGGGGCCGCGTCGCCGGGCCCGACTTCACCGCCTCGCCGCTGGCGACCGCGGGCGCGCCGGCGGCGTCGGCTGGAGCCACGGCGGTCGTCGGCGTCGGCACGGACGGCCGCAGGTGGACCTTGTGACGCGCCGCCTCGGCCGGGGAGATGTCGAGGTCGCTGTCGTCGTGCCCGGGCAGCTTGAAGACCACGCGCACGCGCGGGCCGGCGGCCACGAGGTCGCGCGTGAACGGCGTCGTGCCCCAGACCTCGCCGGCCGCGGTCATGACCGTCGCGCCCGGCGGGTCGGAGTCGAAGGTGACGCGGGTGGTCGGCGGAGGCGTCGGCGCGGGCGGCGGCTCGGGGCGCGGCGCCAGCTCCTGGGCGGCGTAGGTCGGGGCGGCGTTGCGGCGCCACACCTGCTTGTACAGGGTCACCGTGATCGCGGCGCCGATGCTCGCGGCGGCGGCGATCACGAGGATCATCGGCGGGCCCGCGGGGCGCACCGCCGGCATCAGCCCGGTCGGGTAGTGGCGACCCTCGGGCTCCGGCGCGGGCTGCTGGCGCGTCGGCGGCGCGGCGATCCGCTCGACCGGCGTGCCGCTCGGGACGATCACGCTGGGCCGCCGCTGGATCCGCCCCGAGGCGCTGACCGAGCGCGGCACCATCGCGTCCTGCTCGGGCCGCGGCGCGCCCGACGGGTCCGGCGGATACGGCGTGGTGTGCGACTCGCCGGCGGCCGGTGGCTGCTCGCGCAGGAGGGCCGACGGGGTGTCGGCCACCGACCACGAGCCGATCGTCACGGTCGCGCGGCGCTTCGAGCCGTGCAGGCTGGTCGCGGGCGAGGGCCCGCCGGCGAGGTCGACCTCGGCCGCGGTCTTGATCAGGTGGATGACCTCGGCCGCGTCGCCCGGGCGCTCGTCGCGGTTCTTGGCCAGGAGCATGCGGATGACCCGCTCGAGGTGCGGCAGCTCGGGCACGCCGGGCTCGACGTCGCGGAGCAGCGGCGGCGTGTCGAAGATCTGCGCGCTGAGGATCATCGCCACCGTCGGCTGCTTGAACGGCACGCGCCCGGCCAGCATCTCGAACAGGATGATGCCGAGCGCGTAGAGGTCGCTGCGCTCGTCGACCTCCATGCCCTGGGCCTGCTCCGGCGACATGTACGCGGGCGTGCCGATCAGCGCGCCGTTGGCGGTCAGGCGGGTCTGGCGGTCGCGGATCCTGGCGATGCCGAAGTCGAGGATCTTGACCTGCGGCTCGCCGCCGTCGGGGCGGTCGCACAGGAAGATGTTCTCGGACTTCAGGTCGCGGTGGATGATCTTGTTCTGGTGCGCGGCCTGCAGCGCCTGCGCGGTCTGGATGGCGAAGTCGACGGCGAGCGCGGGGTCCATGCGGCCGCCCGCGTCGATGCGCGCGGCCAGCGTGGTGCCGCTCAGGTACTCCATCACGTAGTACGCGGTCTGCCCGGCCAGCTGCCCGTAGTCGCTGATGTCGACGACGTTCGGGTGCTTGACCTTCGAGGCCAGCTGGGCCTCGAGCAAGAAGCGCTTGATGACGTCGGGCTGGCCGGCGTAGTCGGCCCGCAGCATCTTGATCGCCAGCGGCTTGTCGATGATGACGTGCGTGGCCTTGAAGACCATGCCCATCGCGCCGGCGCCGATGCGGGCGTCGATGCGGTAGCGCTGGTCGAGCACGCGGCCGATCAGCGAGTCCTCCCACGCCGCGGTCGACGTGCCGACCTCGCCCTTCGGCCGGGCGATCCCGCCGACGGGGAAGAACGCGCCCTCGACCTTCACGCCGTCGGCCGTGGTCGCGGTCGCCGGCTCGCTCTGGATCAGCCGCGACGATCCGACCGGAGCCGCAGCCGGCTCGAACTGCGCTCGCGCCGACGGCATGCCCGGGTGCGGCGGGTCGGTCGGGATCGGCGGCAAGGTCTCGCGCGAGCTCGGCGGGCGATCGTCGGCGGGCGTCGGCCGCGGGTCGCTCGGCTTCAGCGCGGAGATGCGGTTGGCCGGCGGGACCATCGCCAGCACCGTGCGCGCGGGGGACATCTGCCCCGCGGCGCGGGCGTTGTGCGGCTGGGGTTGGACCTGCGGCTGGGGCTGCGCACGCACCGGCGCGGCGGCCATCGGCGGGACCAGAGCGGTGCCCGTGGCCGCCGGGTCGACCGCGAGGGCCGGGCCCGCGGTCACCCGCGCCGGACCGCCGACGAGCACGCCCATGTTGGGCGGGGCGACGAGCGGCGGGATCATCGCGCCGCTGTCGCCCGCCGAGGCCGGCGCGGCCAGCCGACCCTCTCCGGTCACGCGGCGCGGCGGGTCCCACGCGGGCGCGCCCTGGTGGGGCCCCGGACGGCGTGAAGCGTCGGACGCGGCCGGGCCGCTGTCGGCGAGGGGGGCCCCATCCATTGGGCAGAAGCCCTGGGCTACGGAGTACTCCGTGCCGCACGCTGGGCAACGCTTCATGACCGGGCCAGCGTAGACGGTGGCCCGTGCGCGGTCAACGCTCGCGGAGAGCGGGCCGGACGATGGTTTGGTGTACCCTCGGCGCCCGATGAACGCCCCCGAACCCGTCGTGATCGGTCGCACGCTCGAGCTGCACCACGTCCACGCGGTCGCCCGTCAGCACGCCGCCGTGAGCCTCGCCCCGGCCGCGCGGGCCTCGTTGCAACAGACGCGGACCCACCTCGAAACGGCGCTCGCCCGCGGCGAGACCATCTACGGGGTGAACACCGGCTTCGGGGCCCTCAGCGACACCCGCATCGCCGCCGGTGAGCTCGGCCTCCTCCAGCAGAACCTCCTGCGCAGCCACGCCGTCGGCGTCGGGCCGGCGCTCTCGGGGGAGATCGTGCGCGCGCTGCTGCTCCTGCGCGCGCACACCCTGGCGATGGGCGCCTCGGGCGTCACGCCGGAGCTGCCCGAGTTCCTGCTCGAGCTGCTGGCCCGCGACATCCGCCCGATCGTGCCCAGCCAGGGCAGCGTCGGCGCCAGCGGGGACCTCGCGCCGCTGGCCCACCTCGCGCTCGCGCTGATCGGCGAGGGCGAGGCGTGGTACCGCGGAGCTGTCCTTCCGGCCAGGCAGGCGCTCGCGGCCGCGGGCCTCCAGCCGCGGGTGCTCGGGCCGAAGGAGGGCCTCAGCCTGATCAACGGCACCCAGGTGATGACCGCGATCGGCGCGCTCGCCCTCGTCGACGCCGCCGAGCTGATCGCCGCCGCCGACGTGATCGGCGCGCTCAGCCTCGACGCCCTGCTCGGGACCGCGGCCGCCACCGACCCGCGGATCCACGCCGGCAAGCCGCACGACGGCCAGCGCGAGAGCGCCGCGGTGATCCGTCAGCTGCTCGCCGACTCGCCACTCAACGACTCGCACAGCGACTGCGGCGAGGTCCAGGACGCCTACTGCCTGCGCTGCATGCCGCAGGTCCACGGGGCCGTGCGCGGCGCGCTGACCTACGTGGCCGGGGCCGTGCGCATCGAGGTCAACAGCTTCACCGACAACCCGCTGGTGCTGGCCCGCGACGACGGCGGCTACGACGTCGTCAGCGGCGGCAACTTCCACGGCGGCACCGTGGCCGTGCCGCTCGATCACATGACCGCGGCCCTGACCACGCTGGCGACGATCAGCGAGCGCCGCACCGACCGCATGATGAACCCGACCAGCTCGCGCGGCCTGCGGCCGTTCCTCGCCGACGACCCCGGCGTCGAGAGCGGCTTCATGATGGCCCACGTGACCGCCTCGGCGCTCGCCAGCGAGTGCAAGACGCTCAGCTTCCCGGCCAGCGTCGACACCATCCCGACGTCCGCCGGCAAGGAGGACCACGTCAGCATGGGCCCGATCGCCGCCCGCAAGCTGCGCCAGGTCGTCGACGCCGCGGCCCGCGTGCTCGCCATCGAGGCCATGGCGGCCGCCCGCGCCGTCGACCTGCGCGGCATCCCGACCAGCCCGCCGCTCATGCGCGTGCACGCCTGCATCCGCGAGCACGTGGCCCCGTTCACCGGCGACCGCAGCATGGCCGCCGACGTCGAGCGCCTCGCCGCGGCCATCGTCGCCGGCGAGCTGCGCCACGCCGCCGGGGTGCCCGCGCTGCTCTGACGTCGCGTCCGTCGGCCCGCGCACGCGGCCCGCGCGCGAGCGATCGCCGGCTCACAGCCCGAGCCGGCGCAGCGCGACCAGCACCTCGGCGAGCGGCAGCCCGACCACCGCCGTGTACGAGCCGGCGATCCGCGTGACGATGCCGGCGGCCGCGCTCTGGATGCCGTAGCCCCCGGCCTTGCCGCGCCAGTCCTCGCCGTCGAGGTAGGCCGCGAGCTCGTCGGCGGCGAGCGTCCGCATCCACACCTCGGTCGTGACCTGCTCCTCGAGCCAGGTCGGCGGACCGCCGCGCGCGTCGACCAGCGCGAACGCGGTGGTCACGAGGTGCGACCCGCCCGCGAGCTCGCCGATCATCGCCGCCGCCTCGGCGCGATCTCCGGGCTTGCCGATCGGCGGCCCGCCGGGGCGCCACACGGTGGTGTCGGCCGCGAGGATCACCGCGTCCGGGTGGCGGGGCAGGGCCAGCTCCGCCTTGGCGCGGGCCACGCGGGCGGTGTACGCGGGCGGGGTCTCGCCGGCTCGCCAGCCCTCGTCGGCGTCGACCGCCGCGACCACTAACTCCCGGCCGGCCCCGCGGAGCAGGTCGGCGCGGCGCGGCGAGGCCGACGCGAGCACGAGCATGGCCGCTGCATACCACGGGCGGCCCGCCGCGGATCCTGTACAGTGCCCGCATGGTGCCCCGCATCCTGTGCCCCTCGAGCCTGGTCGCCGCGCTCCTCGTGCTCGCCGCCGTGCGCGCCGACCCCGACGCCCCGCGACCGGCCGCCCCGGCCGCCCCCGCGACCTGTCCCGAAGTCCAGGTCAGCGCCCACGCCGCCTGTCCCGAGGACCAGCCCGGATCGACCTGCCCCGAGGGCCAGGCCGCCGGCCACGACCCCCGCCTCGTCGGCCTGTGGCACCGCTACCCCGAGGCCGCCGAGGGCGAGCCGCTGCGCTTCTACTACTTCCACGACGAGGGCTTCGGCATCTACCGCTACGGCCGCGTGGGCCTGACCAACACCCACAGCTTCGACTGGTCGACCGCCGGCGGCGGGCTCGACCTGCGCTTCCGCAAGACCGGCGAGCACGCGGCCCCGCGCTACCGCCTCGAAGACGACGCCGCCGGCACCTGGCTGGTCGTCGAGGGCGACCCCCGCGAGGCCGGCGCGGCCGTCCGCTACCTCCGCGCCCCCGACCCGACGGCGGCCTGCGACTCGGGCCCGCTGGTGCTCATGCCCGGCCTGCTCGGCCCGTCCGGCGGGGCCCTCGGCGGGCGCCTGTGGGGCGAGGAGCAGCGCTACGCGACCGGCGGCATGGGCTTCGCGATCTACCAGCTGCAGGCCCAGGCGATCGACGGCCGCGGCGTCGGCTGGTACCACCGCGGCGACTACGACGAGTGGGTCACCGAGAGCCTGACCTACCGCCAGCAGGCCGATCACCTGGCGCTCGGCTTCACCCTGCGCCACGAGGGCCACGGCACCGCCATCCGCCTCGGCGAGGCCCCCGACGGCACCCGCACCCTGACCCTCGCCGACGACCCCCGCGACTTCTGGCGCCCCCACACCTACCGCGACATGGGCCCGTCGTTCGCCACCTGTCCCTGAGGACAGAACAATCAACAATATTTAATTTTATGATCGCCGTCTACCACGAGCACCCCCGCTGGTTCGAGCCGCTGCTGGCCGCGCTCGCCGGGCGGGGCGCCGAGGTCGTGCGCCTCGACGCCGCCGCCCACCGCTTCGACCCCCAGGACCCCGCGCCGCCGCCGTGGCGCGTGCTGTTCAACCGCGCCAGCCCCTCGGCCTACCTGCGCGGCCACGTGCAGGCGACCTGGTACACGCAGGCCCTGCTGCGCTGGGCCGAGTCCCGCGGCGTGCGCGTCGTCAACGGCAGCCGCGCCTACGCGCTCGAGCTGTCGAAGGCCGACCAGATCGGCCTGCTGCAGGCCATGGGCCTGATGGCCCCGCGGACCCGCGTGATCAACCACGCCGGCCAGGCCGTGGCCGCCAGCGACGGCCTGCGCTTCCCAGTCCTGATCAAGGCCAACATCGGCGGCAGCGGGGCGGGCATCGCCCGCTTCGAGACCCGCGAGCAGCTCGCCGCCGCCGCCGAGACCGGCGCGCTCGACCTCGGCGTCGACCACACCGCGCTCGTGCAGGAGTGCGCCCCGCTGCGCGGCGACAGGATCGTGCGCGTCGAGGTGCTCGGCGGCCGCTTCCTCTACGCGATCGAGGTCTACCCCCCGGGCGGCTCGTTCAACCTGTGCCCGGCCGACGCCTGCCGCACCGCCGACGGCCGCGCGCTCGCCTCGGCCTGCGCCGTCGACGGCGGCCTGCGCGTGGCCGCGTACGACCCTCCGGCCTCAATAATTAAGAGCGTCGAGGCGATCGCCGCCCGCGCCGAGCTCGACGTCGGCGGCGTCGAGTACCTCGTCGACGACCGCGACGGCGAGGTCTACTTCTACGACATCAACGCGCTGTCGAACTTCGTCGCCGACGCCCCCCGCGTGATCGGCTTCGACCCGCACGCCCGCCTCGCCGACTGGCTGATCGACCTCGCGGCGGGGCAGGGCTGATGCGCTTCGGCTACTGGTTCCCGATGTTCGGCGGCTGGCTGCGCAACGTCGCCGACGAGGGCATGGACACCAGCTGGGCCGAGGTCGGTCGGCTCGCCCGGCGCAGCGAGCAGCTCGGCTTCGACCTCACCCTCGTCGCCGAGCTGTTCCTCAACGACATCAAGGGCCTGCACGCGCCCTCGCTCGACGCCTGGACCACCGCCTCCGCCGTCGCCGCCGTCACCGAGCGCCTCGAGCTGATGGTCGCGGTGCGCCCGACCTTCCACAACCCGGCGATCTTCGCCAAGCAGGCCGCCTGCCTCGACCAGCTGAGCGGCGGCCGCCTCGCCCTCAACGTCGTGTCCTCGTGGTGGTCCGACGAGGCCCGCCGCTACGGCGTGCAGTTCGACGAGCACGACGACCGCTACGCCCGCACCGCCGAGTGGCTCGAGGTCGTCGACGGCGCCTGGCGCGGCGACGCGTTCAATTACGCGGGCCGCTACTACCGCGCCGAGGACCTGGTGGTCGCCCCGCCGCCGCTCCGCCGCCCGCGCCCGACGATCTACGCCGGCGGCGAGTCCGAGGCCGCCAAGGCGCTGATCAGCCGGACCTGCGACGCCTACGTGATGCACGGCGACCCGCCCGAGCGCGTCGAAGTTAAAATCGCCGACATGCGCCGCCGTCGCGCGGCGCTCGGCCTCCCGCCCCTGCGCTACGGCATGGCCGCCTACGCGATCGTGCGCGACAGCGAGGCCGAGGCCGCGGCCGAGCTCGCCCGCATCACCGACGTGTCGCCCGGCTCGCCCGGCTACGCCAACTACAGCGAGTGGATCGCCCACACCCGCCTCGAGCAGCAGGTCAGCCTGCACGACTACTCGGTCAGCAACCGCGGCCTGCGCGCGGGCCTGGTCGGCACCCCGGCCCGGGTCCAGGACCGCGTCGCCGAATTCGCCGCCGCCGGCGTCGACCTGCTGCTGCTGCAGTGCAGCCCCCAGCTCGCGGAGATGGAGCGCCTCGGCGCGCAGGTCATCGCCCCGTACCGTCGTCGAGCGGTAAAAAAATGACGGGCGCGCGCAACGATCGCCCCGCCGCGGCCGACCTCCCGGCATGCGCCTCTCGCCCCTCCCGCTCTGCCTCGCCGCCTGCGTCGACCTCGAGCTGACCGCCGACCTCGAGGGCCCGCGCGTCGTCGGCGCCTCGCTGTCGGCCGCCCGCTCCGTCGAGGTCCCCGTGCGCGCGACCCACGTGCTCGAGTTCTCCGAGCCCCTCGACCCCGACAGCCTGCGGATCGCCCTGGTCCCCTGGCTCGACGCCGGCAGCTGCACGCTCACCCCCGGGTGCGCCGAGCCCGAGGCGACCTGCGAGCGCGGCCGCTGCCAGAAGGACCCGCTCACGGCCGCCGACCTCAAGCGGTTCATCAGCGGCGACCCACCAGCCGGCGTCGCGGTGACACATGTCCTCGAGGACACGTCGACCGCGCCGGCCTCGCGCCTGCGCGTCACGCCCGCCCGGGCCCTGACCGCGCACGCGCGCCACAGCCTCGTCGTGTTCGCCCGCGATCGCAGCGGCGCCGCCCTGGTCGGACCCGACGACGCGCCGGCCGCCTGGCGCCGCGACCTCGTGACCGCGGGGGAGGGCTCCTCCGGCCCCGAGCCCGCGCTCGTGTCGCCGCCGCCGGACGCCGGCGCCGTCCCGCCGAACCTCGCCCACGTCGACACCGCCTTCGCCCGCCCGGTCGCCGCCGAGCCGTCGTCCGCGCTGCGCCTCGTCGCCGGCGATCACGAGGCCGCGCTGGTCGACCCGACCGCCTGCCCCGCGTGGGTCCCCGGCCTGTGCCTGCGCTGGCGCGCCGACCCGCCGCTGCGCCCGGCCACCACCTACGAGCTGGCCGGCGGCAGCCTGCGCGACCTGCTCGGCCAGGCCGCGGTCCCGGGCGCCGCCGCCATGCGCTTCACCACCGCCGCCGTCGCCGACACGGCCGCGCCCGACCCGCGCGCCGACCTCGCGATCCGCGGCCCGTGCCTGTACGCCGACCTCGTGGCCGCCGAGCCGCTCGCCCTCGAGCTGCGCGTCGGTCAGGCCCGCGACCTCGCGGTCACCGGCGGCGGCGCGGTGAGCCTCGGCGTGCGCCTCGCGGACGTCGCGGAGGGCGACGAGATCCCGGGCACGCTGATCGCCACCGACCTCGCCGGCAACGCGGCCACGCTCGACTTCACCGCCCGGGCCGGGCCCGACGCGCCCGGCTCGCGTCCGCCGCTCGGCCTGGCGGAGATCCTCGCCGACCCCCTCGGCCCCGAGCCCCGCCAGGAGTTCGTCGAGCTCGCCGACCCCCGCGGCGCCGGACAGCCCGCCGCCTGGTCCGACCTCTACCTCGCCGATCGCCCCTGGTCCGCGGTGCAGGCGGCCGCCGACCCCCCGGGCGACCCGCTGCCGGCCTTCATGATCGCCCCGGGCGCGCGGGTCCTGGTCGTCGCCGCCGGCTACGACCTCGACCACGGCGACGACCCGCCGCCCGCCCCCGGGACCGCCCTCCTGCGCGTCGACGCCTCGATCGGCGACGGCGGCCTGAAGAACGCGGGCGAGCCCCTGACCCTCTACACCTGGTCCGGCGGATCCCCCACGCTGATCGCCGCCTACGCCAACCACGTCAGCCTCGCGGACGCCGGCCGCAGCGTGGTCGCCGATCCCGCCGCCTGCGACCTCCCGCGCGCCTGGTCCCCGCACCCGTTCGGCGCGTCCTCCCCGGGAGTCGCCCCATGAGCCCGCGGCCGCCCGCCGGCCGATCGTGTGACAGACCCGACATCCCCTCCTCCGGGGGTGCGAACCACCCGCTGGACGCAGTATCATGCCGGCGCTCGCACATGCACGAACCTCCCGCCATCCGGGCGCACTACTCGAGGTTGGCCCTCAAGCGCCTGCGTGCCTACCCCGAGGGCAAGGGCGCCGAGATCCGCGAACGCGTCTCGCCCGAGCACCTGTCCCTCATCCGCGAGGCCGCCAGCCTGTCCTGGTTGCCCGTCGCCGCCGTCGTCGAGCTCTGCGACGCCATCCTCGCCGTGCTCGGCGAAGACGCCGCCAACGAGTTCTGGACCGACCTCATGCGCGACAGCTACGACAGCGGCCTGTTGAAGCCGCTGACCGTGCTCGCCCACTTCAGCCTCGGCCGCTCCGGCGCCGCCCGCCTGCTGCAGACCGCCCCCCGCGCCTGGGCCCTCTCGACCCGCAACTGCGGCACCATCGAGACCGTCGAGTCGCCCGACACCCGCGGCGGAATGCGCCTGCAGAGCGTCGACCTCGTGCCCGAGGTGCTGCACAGCCGCGGGTTCGTGTGCGTGTTCCACGGCGCCTGCCAGGCCATGCTCGAGCTGTTCAAGAGCCGCGGCAAGGTCCGCGTGTTCCGCCACAACAGCGACGGCCAGGTCTCGCTCGCGTTCGAGATCGCCTTCGACGGATCCTGATGTCGGACCGGCGTGTCGGACCGGCGTGACGGGCCGGCGTCGACGCCCCGTCGCCCGCCGACGATGTCACCCGCACCGCGTCGCCCACCGACGCGACGACCCGTCCTGGCGACGTCGCCGAAGCCCGCGAACCCCCGAGAATCAGGGCGCTCGAGCCGCCCGCGCGGGGCCGCGCGACCCCAAACGAATCCCGACGAGCAGGTGTAAGCGAGGCGAGGCGGGGCGGGTTTCTCTGGGCGTGGGGCTGTGATAGCGTCCCTGCAGGAGCGAAAGCCGAATGTACAAGCCATTGTTCGCCACGGTGCTCGGGCTGATGCTCGCGCTGGACGCGGGTTGCAAGAAGAAGGGCGAGGAGACCGAGAAGCCCGAAGAAGAGGTGGCCGATAGTGAGCCCAAGAAGAAGGGCGCCAGCGAGGCCAACGAGGACGCCGCGATCTCGTCGGCGCCGACCCCCGAGGCGACGGGCGACGCCGCTCCGGCGCAGACCGACATGGACAACGCGGTCGCCAAGGAAGACGACAAGAAGAAGCGGCCCGAGGTCAAGGAGGTCTGTAAGAAGAAGACCACCGGCAAGGGCAAGGCCAAGAAGACCGAGAACGTGTGCGAGATGGTCGACAGCAACCCGAAGCTGTCGGCGAGCCTCGGCATCGCCTCGCTGACCAAGGGCTTCGAGTGGGGCATGGCGCCGGACGCCGTGATCGCCAAGCTCAGCGAGTCGACGACCAAGTACTACGACGACCAGATGAAGGAGGCCAAGAACCCCATGGAGCAGGACCGCCTCCGCAAGGAGAAGACGGCCGAGCTCAACGAGCTGAAGAAGGGGCAGGTCAAGTTCAACAGCTCCACCAAGCACAAGTGGGGCGTGTCGCTGATCCAGTACGAGTTCGCGGACGACTCCAACGAGGAGATGGTCTGGATCAAGGAAGGGACCAAGCTCCGCAAGTTCTACTTCTTCAAGGACGGGGCGCTGTGGAAGATCGTCTACGCGTTCAACAAGGAGAAGTGGCCGGACAAGGACTACGCGGGCGTGGTCGACAACTCGTTCAAGAAGTGGTTCGGCGTCAACCCGGCCGCCAAGGTCAAGCAGGACCCGAAGACCGCGGCCGTGCTGCTGCGCTACCACGAGTGGATCGGCGAGAAGAACGAGAAGGTGCGCTCGTTCGACCTCACGGAGGTCCACGGCATCGTCATGATCGCGGTGATCGACGGCAACGCCGAGGCGGCGATCGGCGAGCGCCTGCCGAACATGAAGGGCGACCACACCTTCGGCGGCGACGTCGGCGACGTGCTCGGCGGGTCCGACGTGACCTACGACGAGAACGGCAAGATCATCGAGGGCAAGAAGGCGCCGGCCGGCGACGTCAAGTAACCGGCTTTCTCCCCGGCAGGAGGGCCGCACTCCGACGGGCGTGCGGCCCTTCGCCGTGGTTGCCGCGGACAGGTGTCGTGATCGCGGGCGGGGCGACCCGGTGTTCGCGCGCGCGCTGACGAAGCGCCGGTTTTTTGATCGCCCATGAAGGCGGTTGTATGCGTGCGGGGCCGAGGAGCCCCCGCATGTCCGTCACCCCGAGTCTCAAGGACAAGGTCGAGTTCACGCTCGACAACCGTCAGATCTTCTTCCTGTTTTTCGGCCTCTCCGTGGTCGGCTGCTTCGTCTTCGCCATGGGCGTGATGGTCGGGCGGCGCGGCGAGCTGCAGGAGATGCCGGCCGTCGCCCAGGTCCAGCAGGGCGCGCTGGCCGACGAACCGGTGGTCGCCGACGCCTACGCCTTCAAGGACGGCCTGCAGCACCCGGCGACCGAGGGCCTGCCGGCGACCCGCGACCCCGAGACGCCGCCGCGCGACGAGGAGGCCGTGCGGGCCGAGCGGGAGGCCGCGCTGGCCAAGGGCAAGAAGCCGGGCGCCTCGACCAGGAAGCTGCCGCCGATCCCCGCGCCGAGCCAGAAGCCGGCGATGGCCTCGGCCCCCAAGCTGATGCCGCCGCTCGCCGGCGCCGACCCGGTCGCCGCCAAGCAGCCCGAGCACGTCGAGCCCGCCGCCAAGCCGATGGACCCGCCGGCGGTGGCGATCGTCGAGAAGCCCAAGGACAGCCTGCTCACCGCGGTCAAGGGCGACGCGGCCCCGGCCCCGAGCGCCAGGGCCAAGACCTACACCTTGCAGATGAAGGCCTTCTCGAGCCCCGAGGACGCCGAGAAGCTGGCCGACCGCCTGCGCCGCAACGGCCACGACGTCCGCGTCGAGTCGGGCGAGGCCAACGGCCGCACCTGGCACCGCGTGCGCATGGGCCACTTCGACTCGTGGGACGCCGCCATCTCCGCCAAGGCCGCGTTCGAGAAGAACGAGTCCGTGATCGCCTACGTCGTGACGCTCTGAGCGCCCGACATCCCCGGCCCAGCGAGGCGCGGCGCCACGAGGCGCCGCGCCTCTTCGTTTTGCGTCCGAGTAATAATTGTATGGACCATTACGATTAAAACACCGCCGTCCCCAGCGGCGGGTGAGCATCGCCTGCGCTACAACTCGGCCCCGTGAACGCTCCGCACACCTCGGCCGACACGCCGGTCATGCGTCAGTTCCTCGACATCAAGAAGGGCTATCCGGACGCCATCTTGATGTTCCGGATGGGCGACTTCTACGAGATGTTCTTCGACGACGCGACCACCGTCGGGCCGGTGCTGGACATCGCCGTGACCTCGCGCGACAAGGGCGTCGAGTGCCCGGTGCCGATGGCGGGCGTGCCGTACCACGCGATCGGCGGCTACCTGCGCACCCTGGTCGAGCGCGGCTTCAAGGTCGCGATCTGCGAGCAGATGGAGACGCCCGAGCAGGCCCGCCTGCGCAAGGGCCCGAAGATCGTGCGGCGCGAGGTCGTGCGGGTCGTGACCCCGGGCGTGCTGGTCGACGAGGAGCACCTGCACCGCGAGGAGCCCAACTACCTGGTCGCCGTGGTCGCCGAGGCGGGGGAGGGCGACGCGCGGGCCTTCGGGGTCGCCGCGCTCGACGTCTCGTGCGGCGAGTTCGTGGCCCTGCGCTGCGCCGACGGGCCGGGGCTGCGGGCCGCCCTGTCGCGCCTCGGTCCGCGGGAGATCCTCGGCGAGCCCGGCCTGCAGCCGTGGCTGCGCGAGGCGCTGGGCCCCGCCTGTCCGCGGCTCGAGGCCCGCGACGCCCGCCTGCTGCCGGCCGCGCTCGTCGCCCGCGTGCACCACCTGCGCGAGGAGAGCGGCGGCGAGGCCCTGAAGCCCGTCGAGGCCCAGGCCGCCGCGCTCGCGCTCGCCTACGCCGAGGAGACCCAGCCCGGGCACACCCTCCTCATCCACCGCCTGCGCCGCTACGAGCAGAGCGAGCGGCTCATCCTCGACGAGACCTCGCTGCGCAACCTCGAGGTGTTCCGCACCCTGCGCGACGGCAAGCGCGAGGGCAGCCTGCTGTGGGCCGTCGACGCCACGCGCACCGCCATGGGCGCCCGCCTGCTGCGCGACTGGCTGGGCGCGCCGCTGCGCGAGCTCGGGGCCATCCGCGAGCGCCACGACGCCATCGAGGCCCTGGTCGCCGAGCCGCGCCTGCGCGCCGACCTGCAGGACCGCCTGCGCCACGTGCGGGACATCGCCCGCCTGGCCGCGCGGGCCCGCCTCGGCACCGCCAGCCCGCGCGAGCTCGGGGCCCTGCGCGGCTCGCTCGGGGCCTTGCCGTCGGTCCACGCCTTGTTGCAGGAGCTGGCCGGGCGGCGCCTGCCCGAGGCCGGCGCCCCGCGGGTGCCCGTCCTGCTCGACCTCCCCGCCGACGCCAAGGGCCAGGTCGACCTCCTCGTCGACGTGCACGCCGAGCTCGTGCGCGTGCTGATCGACGAGCCGCCGATCCACACCCGCGACGGCGGCGTGATCCGGGCCGGCGCCGACGCCGAGCTCGACCGCCAGCACGCCCTGCGCGACGGCGGGCGCGAGGCCCTCGCCGCGATCGAGGCCCGCGAGCGCGAGCGGACCAACATCGCCAACCTGAAGGTCCAGCACAACCGCGTGTTCGGCTACTACATCGAGGTCTCCAAGTCGAACCTCGGGCGCGTGCCGGCGGACTACATCCGCAAGCAGACCATGACGAACGCCGAGCGCTTCGTCACCCCCGAGCTCGCCGAGCACGAGACCGCGGTGCTCGGGGCCCAGGCCGCCGCCCTCGAGCGCGAGCAGGCGCTGTTCCTCGGCCTGCGCGAGCACGTCAGCGCCGCGGCCGAGCGCCTGTGCCGGGTCGGCGAGGCGCTCGCGCGGCTCGACGTGCTCGCCGGCCTCGCCGAGGTCGCCGAGGCCCACGGCCACGTGCGCCCCGAGCTCACCGAGGACCCCGTGCTCGAGATCGAGGAGGGCCGCCACCCGGTGGTCGAGCGCATGATGGGCCCCGGCCGGTTCGTGCCCAACAACCTCGCGCTGCGGGCCCACGCCGGCGCCAGCGGCCTGGCCGCGCGCTTCCTCCTGGTCACCGGCCCCAACATGGGCGGCAAGAGCACGGTCATGCGGATGGCCGCGCTGACGGTGATCCTCGCCCACGCCGGGGCCTTCGTGCCGGCCGTGCGCGCGCGCGTCGGCGTCGTCGACCGCATCTTCACCCGCGTCGGCGCCGCCGACGACCTCGGGCGCGGCGAGTCGACCTTCATGGTCGAGATGCGCGAGGCCGCGGCGATCCTCAGCCAGGCGACGTCGCGCTCGTTGATCCTGCTCGACGAGATCGGCCGCGGCACCGCCACCTTCGACGGCCTCGCCCTGGCCTGGGCGATCACCGAATTCCTCCACGACCAGGTCGGCTGCCGCACCCTGTTCGCCACCCACTACCACGAGCTCACCGCCCTCGCCGACAAGCTCGCCGGGCTGCGCAACGTGCACGTCGCCGTGCACGAGGAGCGCGGCACCATCGTGTTCCTCCACCGCGTCGAGGCCGGGGCCGCCGAGCGCAGCTACGGCATCCAGGTCGGGCGCCTCGCCGGCTTGCCGGCCTCGGTGCTGCGGCGGGCCCACAAGCTGCTCGGGCGCCTCGAGGCCAGCGACCGCGGCGGCCCGGTCCCGCAGCTCGACCTGTTCAGCGCGCCGCAGCCGGTCGACGAGGACGCCGGCACCCGCGTGCACGCGGCGATCCTCGCCGACCTGCGCGACCTCCACCCCGACGAGCTGAGCCCGCGCGCCGCCCACGACGCCCTGCGCCGCCTGCACGAGCGCCTCGCCAACGCCGAGGCCGCCCCGGCCTGAGCGATCGCGCTGCGGGCCCGCGCAGGCGCAGGCCCGCGGCACCAGCGCGAAATTACGGTCGGACGGACCGTGCGCAGGCGACGAGTCGATCCGGCAGCCGCGTCCCGTGTCGCGACTGCGCTGGTTCTCAGGTTCGCCGCGCGAACGCGACGGCCTCGGCCTCGTCGCCGGTCACCAGCATGCGGTCGACGAGGTTGTCGGCCCGCGCCAGCCGCTGCACCTGCAAGCGCCCGACGGCGGTCTTGATTAACACCGCGACGCGCCGGAAGCCGCCGAACAGGCGCGGGCGGAACTCGTTCATCATGGCCTCGAAGGCGTCGTCGCTGCGGCCGATCGCCAGGCGCGTGTCGACGATGAGCCCGAGCTCGGCGCGCGCCAGGCCGTCGAGGCGCGCGACCAGCTCGAGCATGAGTGCGCGGAACACCGCGAGCTCGGGCAGCGGCGCGGCGCTGCGGATGAAGCGGACGATCCCCAGGCGGCGGTCGAACGTCACCGCCGCCTCGTCGCTCGACCACAGCGTCTCGATCTCCGGGCCCGTCGCCACGCCGAGGCATCCTAACAGACGCCCGCGGCGCCGCGGGCGCGAGCGCGTCGGCGCGCGTTTGGTGCTACGGTGCGCCCCGTGGCCCGCGCCCGCGACGTCCCGGCCGATCCGCTGGCCCTCTTTCATGCGCCGGTGGCCCGCTGGTTCACGGCCACGCTCGGCGCGCCGACCGCGGCCCAGGTCCACGCGTGGCCGGCGATCGCCGCCGGTCGCTCGACCCTGCTGCTCGCGCCGACCGGCTCGGGCAAGACGCTAGCCGCCTTCCTCATGGCCGTCGACCGCCTGATGTTCAGCCCGGAGCCCGCGCCCGAGCGGCGCTGCCGGGTGCTCTACATCTCGCCGCTGAAGGCCCTCGGGGCCGACGTCGAGCGCAACCTCGCGGTCCCGCTGGCGGGCATCGCCGCCGCCGCGACGGCGACGGGCGCCGCCCACCGCGTGCCGAGCGTCGGCGTGCGCTCGGGCGACACCCGCCCGGCCGAGCGCACGCGCCTGGCCCGGAGGCCGCCCGACATCCTCATCACCACGCCCGAGTCGCTCTACCTCATGCTGACCTCGGGCGCGCGCGACAGCCTGGCCGCGGTCGACACCATCATCGTCGACGAGATCCACGCGCTCGTCGCCGGCAAGCGCGGGGCTCATCTATTCGTCTCGCTCGAGCGCCTGGCCGCGTTCACCGGCCGCGCCGGCCAGCGCATCGGGCTCTCGGCCACCCAGCGGCCGCTCGACGAGGTGGCCCGCCTGCTCGGCGGCGGCGAGCTCGACGACGAGGGCCGGTTCGTGGCCCGTCCGGTCGAGATCGTCGACGCCGGCGGTCGCAAGCAGTGGGACCTGACCGTCGACATGCCGGTCGACGCGCTGGCCCGCCGCGACGCCGCCGGGGCGCACGAGGCGATCGCCGACGGCGCCCTCGAGCACCCGATCGCCGGCCTGCCGCGCGCGGCCCCGGCCGAGCCCGTGCCCGCGAGGGTGCGAGCCGGACGCGCGCGCACCAGGCCCGGCGAGCGCCCGGCCGCCGCGCCCGACCTGTCCGCCAGGACAGGTACAGGGCAGGTCGCGGCGCCCGCCGACGCGCCCCGTGCCGACCTGTCCGCCGGGACAGGTGCCGCCGGCGCCGCGAGGACCTCCCCCGCGCCCGACCTGTCCGCCAGGACAGGCGCAGGGCAGGTCGCGGCGCCCGCCGACGCGCCCCGTGCCGACCTGTCCGCCGGGACAGGTGCCGCCGGCGCCGCGAGGACCGCCCCCGCGGGCCCCTCCGTGGGCCTGTCCCCGGGGACAGGCAAGTCGCGCCGCGCCCGCGCCGAGGCTCCGTCGATCTGGCCGTCGATCTACCCGCGCCTGGTCGCCCGCATCCGCGAGCACCGATCGACCATGATCTTCTGCAACAGCCGGCGCCTGGCCGAGCGCCTGGCCGCGGCGATCAACGCCACGGCCGGCGAGGAGCTGGCGCTCGCGCACCACGGGTCGGTCGCGCGCGAGCGCCGGCGCATGATCGAGGAGCGGCTGAAGGCGGGCGACCTGCCGGCCATCGTCGCCACCAGCGCGCTCGAGCTCGGCATCGACGTCGGCGCCGTCGACCTCGTGATCCAGATCGAGGCCCCGCCCGCGGTCGCCGCCGGCATCCAGCGCATCGGTCGCGCGGGCCACCAGGTCGGGGCCGTGTCGCGCGGCGTGCTCGTGCCGAAGTTCCGCGGCGACCTGCTGGCCTGCGCCGCCGCCACCCCGCGCATGCGCGCCGGCGAGGTCGAGGACACGCTCTACCCGCGCAGCCCGCTCGACGTGCTGGCCCAGCAGGTCGTCGCCGCGGTGACGATGGACGCCTGGACCGTCGACGAGCTGTACGCGCTGGTGCGCCGGGCCGCCCCGTTCGCCGAGCTCCCCCGGGCCTCCTTCGAGGGCGTGCTCGACATGCTGTCGGGGCGCTACCCGTCGGACGAGTTCGCCGAGCTGCGCCCGCGCATCACCTGGGACCGCGACAGCGACACCCTGCGCCCCCGCGAGGGCGCGCGCCGGCTGGCCGTGCTGAGCGGCGGCACCATCCCCGACCGCGGCACCTACGGCGTGTTCCTCCACGGCGACGGCGCGGGCCGCCGGGTCGGCGAGCTCGACGAGGAGATGGTGTTCGAGTCGCGCGTCGGCGACGTGTTCGTGCTCGGCGCCTCGTCGTGGCGCATCGTCGAGATCACCCACGACCGCGTGCTCGTGCTGCCGGCCCCCGGCGAGCCCGGCAAGACCCCGTTCTGGCACGGCGACCGCCCGGGCCGGCCGATCGCGTTCGGGCGGGCGATCGGCGAGCTCACGCGGGTCCTCGCCGCCGCCCCGCGCGGCAAGGCGGTCGAGCGCCTGGTCCGCGAGCACGGCCTCGACGAGGCCGCGGCCGGCGAGCTGCACGCCTACGTGCGCGAGCAGGCGCTGGCCACCGGCGAGGTCCCGAGCGACGACACGGTGGTGATCGAGCGCTGCCTCGACGAGATGGGCGCCTGGCGGGTCTGCGTGCTCTCGCCGTTCGGCGCCCGCGTGCACGCGCCGTGGGCCCTGGCGATCGCCGCCCGCCTGCGCGACGAATACGACACCGAGGTCGAGTCGCTGTGGTCCGACGACGGCATCGTGCTGCGCTTCCCCGCCACCGACCAGGCCCCCGACCCGGCGCCGCTGCTGCTCGCCGCCGACGACATCGAGGACCGCGTGGTGCGGGCGCTCGGGACCACCGCCGTGTTCGCCGCCCGCTTCCGCGAGAACGCCGCGCGCGCGCTGCTGTTGCCGCGCAAGTTCCCCGGCAAGCGCTCGCCGCTGTGGGCCCAGCGCCAGAGGGCCGCCGACCTGCTCGGCGTGGCCGCCCGCTACGGCTCGTTCCCGATGATCCTCGAGACCTACCGCGAGTGCCTGCGCGACGTGTTCGACCTGCCCGGCCTGGCCGCGCTGCTGCGCCGCCTCGCCGACGGGTCCCTGCGCGTGCACGTGGTCGACACCCGCACGCCCTCGCCGTTCGCCGCCTCGCTGCTGTTCTCCTACGTCGCCAACTTCATCTACGACGGCGACTCCGCGCTGGCCGAGCGCCGGGCCCAGGCCCTCGCGCTCGACACCGGCCAGCTGCGCGCCCTGCTCGGCGAGGCCTCGCTGCGCGAGCTGCTCGACCCCGAGGCCGTCGCCGCCATCGAGGCCGCCCTGCAGCGCCAGGACGGCGCGCGCCCGGTCCGCTCGCCCGACGGCCTCCACGACCTCCTGCGCGGCCTCGGCGACCTCACGGCCGACGAGATCGCCGCCCGCTGCGACCCCCCGGAGGCCGCCCCTGGCCTCATCGCCCAGCTCACCGCGGAGCGCAGAATTTTTAATTATTCTCCGCGCAACGACCTGTCCCCCGGGACAGGTGCGGCCGCGGACATGGCAGGGCAGGGCGACCTGTCCGCAGGGACAGGCCTGACCGCGCCTCACGTCCTGACCCCGGGGACGGGTGCGGCGGCGGCCAGGGCAGGGCAGGGCGACCTGTCCGCAGGGACAGGTCCGACGGCGACCGCCCCGGGCCTCCCTGCGCCCGTGGAGAGCAGTTCTTCCGCAGGCACGGCTCCGCACTCGAGCGCCGGAGCGGGGCAAGGCCCGCGCTTCGCCGCGGTCGAGGACGCCGCCCGCCTGCGCGACGGCCTCGGCGTCCCGCTGCCCGCGTGGATCCCCGCGGCCTTCCGCGAGCCCGTCGGCGATCCGCTGGCCGACCTCGTCGCCCGCTACGCCCGCACCCACGCCCCGTTCACCGTCGAGGCCGCGGCGGCCCGCCTCGGCCTCGGCGTCGCCGTCGTCGCCGCCACGCTCGCGCGGCTCGCCGCCGCCGACCGCGTGATCGCCGGCGAGTTCACCCCGGGCCGCCGCGGCGCGGAGTGGTGCGACGCCGGTGTGCTGCGCGCCCTGAAAGGGCGGTCGCTCGCCCGCCTGCGCCGCGCCGTCGAGCCGGTCGACATGGCGACGTTCGGGCGCTTCCTGCCGCACTGGCAGCGGGTCGTGCGCCCGCGCGTCGGCGTCGACGCCCTGCTCGACGCGGTCGCCCAGCTGCAGGGCGCGCCGCTGCTGGTCTCCGCGCTCGACAGCGAGATCCTGCCCGCGCGCGTGGCCGGCTACCGCCCCGAGCAGCTCGACCGCCTGTGCGCCAGCGGCGAGGTGCGCTGGGCCGGCCTCGCCGCGGTGGGCGCGAGCGACGGCCGCATCGCCCTCTACCTCGCCGACGCCTGGCCGCTGCTGGCCCGCCCCGCGCGCCCCGCGAGCGCGCCGCTGGCCCCCGCGATCCGCGGCTTCCTGGCCGCCCGCGGCGCCGTGTTCTTCAGCGACCTGGCCGCCGGGACAGGCGCCTTCCCGACCGACCTGCTGGCCGCGCTGTGGGACCTCGTGTGGGCCGGCGAGGTCACCAACGACACCTTCGTGCCCCTGCGCAAGCTGGTCCGCGGCGGCGCCTCGGACCAGCGCCGCCGGCCGCCGCCGCCACACGGCCTGTTCCGCGCCCGCCGCCTGGGCCCGCCCGGCAGCGAGGGCCGCTGGTCGCTGCTGCCCGGCGTCGTGCCGGCTGGCTCCGGGGACATGTCCGGAGCGCCAGGAGGTCGCGACGCCCGCGCGCCCGCGGGTGTCGTGCCGGCTGGCTCCGGGGACATGTCCGGAGCGCCAGGAGGTCGCGACGCCCGCGCGTCCGCGGGCGTCGTACCGGCTGGCTCCGGGGACATGTCCGGAGCGCCAGGAGGTCGCGACGCCCGCGCGCCCGCGGGCGTCGTGCCGGTTGGCTCCGGGGACATGTCCGGAGCGCCAGCCGACCCCGAGGCCCGCGCGCTCGCCCTCGCCGAGGCCCTGCTGCGGCGCCACGGCGTGGTCGGCCGCGAGGCCGTGCAGGCCGAGGACATCGCCGGCGGGTTCGCGGCGGTCTACCCGGTGCTCGCCGCCATGGAGGCCGCCGGCAAGGTCCGGCGCGGCTACTTCGTGGCCGGCCTCGGCCCCGCGCAGTTCGCCGCGCCCGGGGCCGACGACCGCCTGCGTTCGCTGCGCGAGCCGGGCGAGCTGCCCGAGGTCGTCGCGCTCGCCAGCACCGACCCGGCCAACCCCTACGGCGCCGCGCTGCCGTGGCCCGAGCACGCGGGCGCGCGGGTCGCCCGGGCCGCCGGCACCCGCGTGGTGCTGATCGACGGCGCCCTCGCGGCCCACGTCGCCCGCGACGCCCGCGCGGTCGTGACCTTCTTGCCCGCCGACCTCCCGCCGCCCGAGCGCGACGCCGCGGGCCACCGCATCGCCCGCGCGGTGGCCGGCCTCGCGGCCGTCGGCCGCAACGTGGTCCTCCACGAGATCGACGGCGCGCCGGCCCAGCGCTCGCCGCTGACCCCCGCGTTCGAGCGGGCCGGCTTCGCCATGACCAGCCAGGGCCTGTTCATCCGCGGCCGCGAGACCGACGACGACGCCGACGACGACGCCTGATCGCCGCGATATCGAAGTGTGTAGATATTTTTTTTCGGCGAGCGCTTGACAGCCCCGCGGGCCGCTGATATACGTTCGCCATCATGTTCCGTCCCGCCGACAACTGTACCCGGTCGCAGCCCGCGTCGTCGCGGCTCCCGGCGCTGTTGTATCGCGGTTGATACGGCGGCTCCGGGAGAGCTGCAGGCCCTCGTACGACCCCTTCCGCGGCCACACAGGCCGATGAAGGCCAGGACCACAGGTCCGGCGCACGCGCGCTTCGAGCCCCCACGGGCCCGGGCACGGCACCGGCGAGACCGTACGAGGAACAACTGAATAGCCAGACCATTAAAGTGCCACCATCTGGATGGGTGACCCGAGCGGCAAAGGGAGCAGATTGTAGTCCTGCTGTGTCTTTACACTTCGGGGGTTCGAGTCCCTCACCATCCATCGCATAGGCGAGTCCGGGGTATGTGCGTTCGTCGTCCGAGCGCACGCGCCCGGGTGTTCTGGGCGATTGTCCCGAGCGGCAAAGGAGGCGGACTGTAAATCCGCCGTGTTTTCACACTTCGGGGGTTCGAGTCCCTCATCGCCCATATTGGCCTGTCTTCGGGGGCGTCGGCGAATCCGGTCCAGCCACCAGCTTCAAAACCTGGGGATCGAAAGATCATTGTGGGTTCGAATCCCACCGCCCCTATTCCATAGCTCTTTATCGTCGTTTTGGTTCCGTGGCCGAGCGGTTCAGGTGCCCGGTTGCAACCCGGTAGACTCAGGTTCGAACCCTGACGGAACCTTCGTTATTTCGCGTCCCACGGCCCCTGCGGGCCCAAATTCACCGGTTCCGTGTCCGAGCGGCTTAGGTCCCCGAATGCAAGTCGGGTTACTCGGGTTCGAATCCCGACGGAACCTTGTCCAACCACCGGAAGAGAGCACGAGAAGAAACGAGCAGAGCGTCATGTTCATCAAGGAGCACTTCAACTGCGGGACCATCGGTCACGTCGACCATGGCAAGACCACCCTCACCGCCGCCCTGACCAGGGTCTGCGCGGCCCGGTTCGGCTCGAAGGTCAAGGCCTTCGAGGACATCGACAACGCGCCCGAGGAGCGCGAGCGGGGCATCACGATCAACGCCTCGCACGTCGAGTACGAGACCGCGAGCCGCCACTACGCCCACATCGACTGCCCGGGCCACGCCGACTACATCAAGAACATGATCACCGGCGCGTCGCAGATGGACGGCGCGATCCTGCTGGTCGACGGCAGCCAGGGGCCGCAGCAGCAGACCCGCGAGCACATCCTGCTCGCGCGCCAGGTCGGCGTGCGCCAGATGGTCGTGTTCCTCAACAAGGTCGACGTGGCGGACCCCGAGATGCTCGAGCTGGTCGAGATCGAGGTCACCGAGATGCTCGAGGGCCAGGGCTACACGGGCGTCCCGTTCGTCCGCGGCTCCGCGCTGCAGGCGCTGCGCGGCGAGGACGACGCCGCGATCCTCGCGCTGCTGGCCGCGCTCGACGCCATGACGCTGCCCGAGCGCGACCTGACCGGGCCGTTCCTCATGCCGATCGAGGGCGTGTGCACGATCCCCGGGCGCGGCACGGTCGTCACCGGCCGGGTCGAGCGCGGCACCCTGGCCGTCGGCCAGAGCGTGCAGGTCGTCGGCCGCAGCGACGGCGAGCCGATCACCGCGGTCGTCACCGGGATCCAGATGTTCCACAAGAACATCCCCGAGGCGCGCGCCGGCCTCAACGTCGGCATGCTGCTCCGCGGCGTCGACCGCGACCAGGTCGGTCGCGGGCACACCGCGATCCTGCCCGACTCGATGCACCCGCAGCGCGGCGGCACGGCCGAGATCTTCACGCTCACGCACAAGGAGGGCGGACGTCACACCGCGTTCGGCACCGGCTACTCCCCGCAGTTCTTCTTCGGGGCGTGCGACGCCACCGCGATCCTCGACGTCGGCGCGGCCGGCAACGTCAACCCGGGCGACCGCGCCACCGTGGCGTTCAAGCTCGGCAAGGCCGTGGCCTTCGAGCCCGGCATGAAGTTCGCGATCCGCGAGGGCGGCAAGACCGTCGGCGCCGGCGTGGTCCTCACCACCGGCGCCTGAAAAACCCGCCGCACACGGGCCAGGGACGGCCCGCGACCCCCCGTTCGCCGCCCACCGGGCCCGTCCGCCGAGCGGGCGCGCGCGGGTCCGGCGGGGCGCGACGGGCCTCGCCGAATTTTCGTGGCCCCGCAATTCGCCGCGTCGCTCCGGCAACTCCGCGTCCGGAACGCGAGGACCTCATGCCTGGCTCGACCTTCGACTTTCGCCGCGCGCTCGCGGGCGTCACGCTCACCACCACTCTGGCCGCCGCGCCCGCGACGGCCGGCGCGCACGACCCGATCGGCCCGCGCGACGTCCCGGCGCCCGCCCGGCCGATCGTCCAGGCCGACCTCGACCTCACCCGCCACGCCGCCGACGGCTACCGCCGGTGGGCCGACGAGCGCCGGCAGCTGCGCGTGCAGGTCGGCCTGTCCGCCGGGTTCACCGCGGCCTTCCTGCTGGCGGGCGTGCTCGCGTGGACGGTGCCGAGCTGCAACCCGCCGCCCGGCGCCCCCGACGGCTACTGCGGCATGCCGCTCGCTCGCATCATGGTCGGCGGCGCCCTGATGTCCGCGGCCGCGGTCTCGGTCGTCCCGACGATCGTGTTCGGCGCGCGCCTCGGCCGGCACGAGCGCCGCGGCCCGGTCGCCACCCTGCAGCCGGCCCCCGGCGGCCTCACGCTGCGCTTCTGACGACGCGTGGGGGGGCGGCGACGGCTTGCTCGCCCGGCGATAGTTGCGTTACCACCGAGCTGCATGCGCCGCCCCCCGCTCCCACGCACGCCCCTCGCCACGCTCCTCGCGCTCGTCGGCTGCGGCGACGACGGCGGCGGCACGGCGGCGAGCGACCCGATGATCACCTCGCTGACGAACACCCCGCCGACGAGCCCGAGCGAGCCGACCGGCGACCCCCCGACCACCGGCGGCACCGGCGGCACCGGCGGCACCGGCGGCACCGCCGGCACGAGCGAGACCGGCGTCGCCGAGACCGGCGACGGCAGCAGCGAGGCCGTCAAGTTCGACGTGCTCGTCGAGACCGACGTCGGCGGCATGCCGCAGCCGACCTGCAAGGTCGTCGACGACATGGACGCGGTCGGCGACTGCGTCGACAAGGCCCCGCCCGACGCCTTCGAGCCCGAGCCGCAGTGGACCTTCATGGGCCCGCCGGGCTTCGAGCAGTGCATCGTCATGCCGCTGGTCGCCAACCTGACCGACGACAACGGCGACGGCATGATCGACCTGTGCGACGTGCCGGACGTCGTCGTCGTCGCCGGCCCGGGCGGCGGCGACACCCCGCCGTCGCGGCTCTACGTGCTCGACGGCGAGGACGGCAGCGAGCACTTCTTCGCCGCCGAGCTGGTCCAGTTCGGCGGCACGCCGGCGCTCGGGGACATCGACGCCGACGGGGTCGCCGAGATCGTCGCGCCCGCGGCCGACGGCACCCTGGTGGCGTTCGAGCACGACGGCTCGCTCAAGTGGAAGAGCGCGGCCCAGATCGCCGGCTGGCAGTCGAGCGCGGTCGGCCTCGCCGACGTCGACGAGGACGGCGACGTCGAGATCTACGTGTCGAACCAGCTGTTCGACCACCTCGGCAACCAGCTGTGGGCCGCGGGCGTCGGCCTCACCTACTCGGCGACCATGGCCGCCAACCTCGACGGCGCGCCGGGCCTCGAGATCCTCAACGGCGCGGTCGCCGTGCACGCCGACGGCAGCCCCTACTTCGACGCGCTCAACGACGGCGGGTGGGTCCACCCGCAGGTCGCCAACTTCGACGCCGACCCCCAGCCGGAGGTCCTGCTCGCGCGCAACAGCGTGATCGAGCTGCGCGAGCACGACGGCGCGCTGGTGTGGAGCTTCACGCCGAACGGGCAGAACGACATCAACCGGCCGATCAACGTCCACGACTTCGACGGCGACGGCGAGGCCGAGTTCGGGGCCAGCGCGCCCGCGTTCTACGGGGTCTACCGCGGCGACCAGACGCCGCTGTGGGAGGCCATGGTCATGGACCCGAGCGGGCAGGCCGGCGGCACCGCCTTCGACTTCATCGGCGGCGGCAAGGCCCAGGCCATCTACGCCGACGAGTTCACGGTCTGGGTGTTCGACGACCAGGGCGCGCCGCTGATGAGCACGCCGCACCTGTCGGGCACGATCATCGAGTACCCGGTGGTCGCCGACATCGACAACGACGGCTCCTCGGAGATCGTGGTCGTCAGCAACAACCTGCTGCACGAAGGCAGCCCGATCCCGTTCACCGCCCAGGCCGTGCGCGACATCGAGGACCGCTGGGTGCAGGGCCGCAGGATCTGGAACCAGCACACGTACCACGTGACCAACGTGCGCGAGGACGGGACCATCCCGCAGTCCGAGAAGCCGCACTGGCAGGGCCTCAACACCTTCCGCACGCAGGCCCAGATCGCGGCCGGCGGCGGGGTGTGCCAGCCGCCGCCGCCCGGGTGATCGCCGCGCGCGTCAGCCCGGGTTGATCACGCAGGTGTCGAGGATCGTGTCGATCGCGCTCTGGAAGAACGTGTCGAACTCGGGGCTGCACACCGAGCCCTGGATCCCGCGCTCGCCGAACAGGGCGATCATGTCGGCCCAGTGCTGGCCGCCGTTGCCGCAGCCCTGCTCGCCGGGGATGAGGCCGAGCATGACGATCTTGTCGGCGTCGCCGCCCTTGGCCGCGACCATGGCGTCGTAGGTCTGCTGCGCGGTGTTCTCGTCCTCGACGTTGGGGTCGTCGCTGATGAACGTGACGACCAGGATGGCGTCGTCGCGCAGGAAGCCCTCGTTGCAGCCGCCGGGGGCCAGCAGCTCGGGCGACACGGCCGCGACCATGCCGTCCATCGGCCGCTCGGAGGCGTTGCCGGCGGTGCCGACGGTCGCCGCGCAGGTGAAGTTGTCGACCAGCGCGGGGTCGCCGGAGGCCAGCCAGCGCGCGCCGCCGGGGAACGGGCACGGCTTGTTGCTGGCGAACTCGCCGGCCGGGTGGACCACGCCGGCGCCGCGGGTGGTGTCGCACGCGCTGAAGATGTCCTGGCAGGCGTACTGGTCGTCGGCCTGGCAGGTCGAGTGGCTGCACATGCCCGGGGCGCAGCGCCCGGCCTCGTCGGTGTCGGCGACCATGATGTGGTAGTCGGAGGCCGGCAGGGTGCTCTGGATGGTGTCGAGGAACATCGGGAAGGCGGCGTTGAGCGCGGCCTGCTCGCCCTCCATCGACACCGAGTTGTCGACCACGAACAGGAAGTCCACGCGCTTGCAGGCGTCGAAGCCGCCGGTGGTGGTCTCGGCGAAGGTCGACTCGCCGGGGGCGGTGGTGTCGTCGCCGGTGGTGACCGGGCCGGTGGTCGGGTCGGGCAGCGTGGTGTCGTCGGCGGTCGAGCTGGTCGCGGAGACCGGGCCCGGGCCGGTCGACGTCGGCGCGGCGGTGTCGTCGACGCCGGTCTCGCCGGTCGGAGCGGTGGTGCCGGTGCCGGTGCCGCCGGCCGTGAGCGTCGTGTTGGTGGCCGAGGTCGGCATCGAGTCCGAGGTCTCCTCACGGCCGTCGTCGCCGCCGCAGGCGGCGAGCAGGCAGGCGATCAGGCAGGCGCGGGTCGATGCAGGTGAAACTTTCATGGCCGCACTGTACGCCAGACGCGGCCGGATGGCCTCTGGGTCTGTGGACCACGCCCCCGCGGCCGCGGGGGCGCGCGGCCACGGGCGGTCAGAGCGAGCAGGGCACGGTCACGTCCTCGACGACGTGGTGGATCGTGCCGTTCTCGTCGTACTCGAGCTCGAGCTCGTAGAACTCGTCGCAGTGGCCGCAGGCGCCGTGCGCCATCCCCGGCAGCTTGGTGATCTTCTGCTCGATCACCTCGCCGGCCGGGATCGGGCCGCTGGCGTCGATCGACAGCGCGATCGGCTCGATCACCGGCGGGTCGGCGTCGGCCAGCGAGAGCGAGGCGGACACCAGGGTCGCGGACGTCTCGGCCAGGCCGGCGGTGTTGTCGAACTGCACGTAAAAGTTTCCCCACACCGGGTCGGCCTCCGCGGGCGGCTCGCAGTCGGCGTTCAAGTAGGCGTCGAACACGGCGATGACGAGGCTGCTGGCGCCGCCGGTCGTCTCGCCGGTGCTGCCGCCGGTGCTGCCTCCGGTGCTGCCCGTGCTGCCGCCGGTGTCGGACGGCTCGCCGGTGGTGCTCGTGGCGCCGGTGGTGGTGGTGTCGCCGGTCTCGTCGCTCGCGCTCGCGCTCGTCGACGGCCCGGCGCTCGTGGTCGGGTCCTCGCCGGTCGACGTCGCGGTCGTGTCGGACGTCGGCGCGAGGGTCGAACCGTCGCTGCTGCTGCCGCCGGTGGTCTGCGGCTCGGCGGTGGTCGACGGCTCGCTCGAGCAGGCGGGCAGGGTCGCGAGGAGGAGGGCGAGGGTCGTGCTGCGCATGGGTCCGGCCCATAGCGCGAGTCGGCGTCGCGCGCAGCCGAGAAACGCCGCCGACGCAGGCTGTGCGCTCGGGTCTCGGTGCTGCGTCACGGCGACGTAAACTCGTCGCGCCCCGGGCGCGACGCGCCGCCGAGTTCGCGGCGGCGGGGCCGCCGACTCGGAGTCTGCGGGCGCGTGCGGATGACGGGCGACGCGGACCTCGCGGCCGCGCCGCCCTAGCTGAACAGCGGCAGCGCCTCGGCGACGAGCTTGAACTTCTGCGCGGGCGCGCCGTCGGCGACGCCGGCCAGCTCGCGCAGGGCGAGGTGGACGTGGGTGGCGGTGAGGACCACGCCGGTGTCGTCGCCGGGCTCGAGCACGTCGAGCGACAGCGGGTCGATCGGCAGGGGCAGCTGGTCGGCCTCGTCGGTGCCGCCGATCACGCGACCGGCGGCGATCATGTTGGGGTCGCCGCTGAGGAACATGGCGCTCGAGACCGGCCAGTGGTCCTTGCCGTCGGTCGGGTTGACGCCGTTGTAGCCCTTGCCGCGCCCGAAGTCGGAGCCGACCATGATGAGCATGTCGCCGTACAGGCCGGCGGCGATGGCCTCCTGGACCACGTAGTCGATGCCGTGCAGCAGCTTGGCGAGCTGACGGACCTGGGCGGTGTCGTGGTTGGCGTGGGTGTCGAAGCCGCCGAGCTCGAGGTTGACGCCGACCGCGAGGCCGGCCTTGAACGCGGCCATGGCCAGCTGGGTCTGCTGCATCATGCGCTGGAGGTCGGACAGCTCGCCCGGCAGGGTGACGAGCGTGTCGGGCAGCATGACGCTGCTGAGCGCGTCCATGCTGCCGCGGGCGACGAACAGCTGGCCGGCGCTCTCCTCGAGGCGGGGCAGGTGCTGGGCGTCGCGGACCTGGGCGAGGCGCAGGTCCTGGGCGTCGCGGATGCGCTCGTAGGTGTGCTGCGCGACGTAGGTGGTGGTGTTCATCGGGTCGATGGGGTTGACCCGGTTGGGCTCGGCGAGCTTGCGGAACGACGACACCGAGTTGAGGCGCGTGACCGGCACCAGCGAGCCGGTCTGGTCGTAGCCGCCGGAGCTGATGAACGCGAGCGTCTGCTCCGGCGCGCGCGTGGCGGCGACGAGGGCCGCGAAGTTGGGGTAACCGCCGTCGCCGCGGCCCGACCAGGTGGTCGTGACGCCGCGGTCGTGGTTGTTGGTCGCCATGTTGACGCCGTTCATCACCAGCAGGTTGTTCTGATGGTTGGCGAAGAACTCGCTGCTCGGCATGAGGTAGGCCATCGACATCGGGTCGGTGACCAGCGAGGGCGCGAGCGGGATGTTGGCGTACTGGAACGGGCCGGCGTGGTCGACGTCGGGCACGTAGTCGTAGAGGCGGTTGAACGGGCCGCCCTTGGGCTTGGGGTCGCACAGGTACACGGGGTCCCAGCCGCCGCGGGCGGAGATCATGACGTAGAACGGGCCGGGGTAGGCCGGCGGCGCGGCCTTGGCGGTGCGCGGCGCGGCGACGGCGAGCCCGGACATCGCGGCCAAACGGAGGAAGTCTCGGCGGTCCATGGTGGCGTCTCCTTGGGGCTCACTCGTAGAGGAAGTTGTAGTCGGACAGCAGGTAGATCATGACCGCCTGCCACGACCGGATGGTGTAGAGCTCGTCGTTCGAGATCTGGCGCTCGGGCGGCAGGTCGGTGTTCGTCAGCGGGTCCTTCAGCGCCTTGCACGCGCCGAGGCTGGCCGTCTCGCTCATGTCGAGCAGGTTCTTCTGGCCCTGCGACCAGGTCTCGGCGAACAGCTCGAAGGTCGCGTCGACCGCCGGGCTGTCGACGCCGTCGGCCTTGCCGAGCACGCGCTCGTGCAGGTAGGCGATGTTCTCGCGGATCGCGCCCTCGTTGAACTGGTGGGTGTCGGCGACCTCGACGTGCGGGAACAGCAGGCGCTCCTCCGGCGGCCTGGAGAAGTCGAAGGCGGTCGCGCTGCAGGCGACCTCGACGGCCATGCGCTGGGCCACCGCGGCCATGATCTGGTTGACGGCGGTGAGCCGCTGGGTGACGTCGAACGAGTCGATACCGCCGTAGAGGATCTTGTACTCGCCGAGCAGGAGGTCGCCGACGCCGCCCCAGCGCACGCCGGTGACGGCCTGGATCTTCTTGGTCAGCAGCTCGGGGGTCGAGAGCCGCCCGGTGCCGACGGCCATGAGCTCGGCGGCCCGCTCGGGCGTGGGCGCGCGGTCCATGTCGATGCCGCGGTAGTAGGGGCTCAGCACGACCTCGCGGATGAGCAGCTTCAGGTCGTAGTTGGCGGCCACGAACTCGCCGGCGATCGCCCGCAGGGCCTCGTCCTGGACCTCCCACGCGGTCATGCGCTGGGCGTAGTCCGGCAGGCTGGTGTCGGTCGGGTAGGCCAGCGGCTTCTGCCCGGTCAGCGCCTTGTGGATGGTGTAGGTGATGGCGAGGGCGAAGCGCGGGTCGGTGGCGACGCGCTGGGCCAGCCACTGGATGCCGTGCTCGAACTGGTCGGCCGGCATGAGCTCGTTGCCGTAGCCCGGGGCGAACATCTCGGGGTACCAGACCGGCGGGTCGAGCAGGTAGTCCTGGTTGTTCTTGTCGAACATCTGGAAGGCGCCGGCGATCGGGTCGATCACGCGGTGACACTTGGCGCACTCGGCGGCGTCGCGCGTGGGGTTGGCGAAGGTCGAGCCGGCGGCGGGGTCGATGGCCTGGCTGGCCAGCGCGAGCACGTCGGTGGCCAGGAACTGCTCGTAGACCTTGCGCGCGCGGTGGCGGTTGCGGTTGGTCGGGGTGGTCGGGAAGCGGTTGAGCCACATCGGCGAGGTGAGCACGCCGGCGTGGGGGAACGGCACGTCGCTGCCGCCGCGCGTGACCGTGAGGGTGCCGGGCTGCAGCTCGTTCGGATCGCTCGGGTCGACGAACGGCAGCTCGAGGCCGTAGAGGTAGGCGGAGTCGGGGGTGAACACGGTGTACGGCGCGAGCAGCACGTCGGTGAACGGCTGGTTGTTGCGCACGATGTACTGCACGAGCGAGAGCGGCTCGCGGGCGACGGCGTTGTTGATCCGCGTCTTCTGATCGGCGGGCAGCGGGTTGACCTTGTCGAGGTAGGCGGTCACCGCCGGCCAGTCGGGCGGGTTGCCGTTGAGCTGGTTGATCGAGCCGCGCGTGATGTACGTGTCGGTGAAGAACACGTCGTTGAACATGTCGGCGAGGCGGTCGTAGAAGGCCTGCTCGGTCATGAGGACGTCGAGGGCGTCGCGCAGGGCCGGCTCGCCGCCGACGGCCACGGCGTCGAGCTCCTCGGCGGTCGGCAGGCGCGAGGCGAGGTGCAGCGCGGCCTTGCGCAGGGTCTGGGCGGGGGTCAAGAGCTCGACGTCGGGGAAGGCGGCGGCCGGCTGCATCGGGGCGCACTCGATCGGCGCGTCGAGCTGGACCAGCAGCTCGGCGATGTCGTCGTAGATCTGGGTGCCCTCGCCGAGCACGACGCCGCCGCCGTGATCGACGGCGCCGGTCGGCTTGGCCAGCAGCAAGGGCAGGCCCTCGTACTCGTAGCCGGCGATGCTGCGGATGTTCTCGAGGTTGGCCTCGATGAAGCCGGGGTACACGGGCGAGAGCAGGCGGAACTTGGCGCCCTTCTCGGCGGCCACGCCGGTCGGGTCGTGGCACTGCAGGCACACGGTCGAGAACATCGGCGCCCACACCTTGTCGGCGAAGAAGTCGCGGGTCGAGTAGCAGTCCGCGGGCTCGCCGGTGCTGCTCTCGTCGCCGCCTTCGCTGCCGCCGCTGCTGCTGCCGCCAGTGCCGTCGCCAGGGCCAGCGCTTGTCGGGGTGACCATGCCGGTCACGCCGCCGGTCTCGCTGCCGCCGTCATCGGTGGGGACGTCGCCGGCGTAACAGGCGCCCGTCAGCAGCAACAGTGGAACGGCCCGTCTCGGGAAGGTCGGACTTGCAGCCATCGCGGCAGCATATGCGAAATGCCGGAGGCGGCGTAGGGTCCTGTAGAACGATGATTCGGGGGCTGTTGGCCTCGTCGTCGCGGGCCGACGACAGGGGCCCCGCGCGGGGTGTCGCGTTCGCGGCGCATGAACGCGCTTCGTTCGCCTGGCCGCGGGCTGACGTCACAGGAGTCGGTCTCGAGACGGGGCGCGAGGGCGCGTGCATGGGCCCTGCATTTTGCCGATGCCCGCTCGCGGTGGACCGGGGAGGGTGATCGCCGGCCAGTGCTCGCCGAGGGCACGCCACTGCGTGGCGCACCATCGGCTGCGCATGTCCGGCGATCACCCTCCCCGGTCCATCACACGCCAGGCCTCGTGAAGCGCCCGGACGGCGGCTCTTCCGCGGGGCGAGGGCGGGGTGCGGCGGGACGGCCGGGTCGGGATGTCACGGCCATGCTGGCCGCGACATCTCCGACACACCTGGACGGGGATCCGCCGTCCGTGCTCCGCGGAGATCGCGGTGGGGTCAGGGGGTGGGGCGGCGGCCGTAGACGGCGGTGGCGGGTGCGGTGGCGGGCGCTGCGGGTGGGGCCGGGAGGGCGGTGAGCTCGGCGGCCGCGCGCTCGCTGTCAGCGAGGCCGCGCAGGCGCAGCTGTTTGCCGAGCGGGAGGTGGAGCACGAGCTCCGGCCAGGAGGACATCTCGCCGGCGTGCCAGTCGGCGCGGGCGCCGAGGACCTGGTCGCGGGGGACGCGGCGCTCGCGGACGAGGCCGCGCCAGACGACGCCGCCGGGCTCGATGGTCAGGGTCTGACGCCAGCGGGACAGCGGGCGCAGGGCGAGCAGGGCGGTGAGCGCGAGCACGGCGGCGGCGGTGAGCAGCTCGCGCTGGGAGATGCAGCCCAGCGTGATGAACACGCCGAAGCCGACGTAGTACCACCACAGGCCGCCGGCGCCGAGGGTGCCGCGGTAGATCGAGACGGGTCGGTCGTCGATCATGGCGCGCTCAGATCGCGGGCGGGAACAGGGTGGTGTTGACGACGGGCTTGCTGGCGACGTCGCCGACGAGCATCCAGTCGTTCGGCGCGATCCGGGCCTGGAGGTCGACGTTGGAGATGTTCTCGGTGCAGCGCACGAGGATGGCCTCGATCGGCACGTCGCCGGCGGGGAAGTCGGCGGACGGCTCGTCGGACGTCTCGTCGGGCCAGGCGAAGCCCTGGACCTCGAGGAACAGGTCCATGTCGTAGCCGCTGCCGGCCTTGTCGCCGAGGAACACCCACACGGCGTCCTCGACGCTATCGTTGGCCTCGCGCATGCCGATCTCGCCGCCGGGGTGGGTCAGCGTGCCGGTGTAGGTGACGAAGAAGTTGAAGGTGTCGGACAGCACGGTGCCGCCATGCCGGTCGAAGCCGGGCACGTCGCTGATCGAGAACTGGTTGTTTTGGCTGGGGTCGGTCCAGGTCAGGATCTCGGCGCCGGCGACCACGTCGGTGGCGACGATGTCGGGGTGGTCGCCGCGCGCGAAGTCGAAGAGGGTGATGTACTCGAAGCCGTTGGGGCCGCTGTCGCAGAAGGCCTCGTCGACGGCGCCGCCGACCTTGAACACGCGCACGGTGGCGGTGAGCCCGGCGGTCGGGGCCGGCCACGGGCCCTCGGTGAACTCCTCGACCGCGCCGTCGCGGGTGGTCCGCAGGGTGCGCGGGCTGCCGTCGATGACCTCGACGGTCCAGTCGTCCTCGCGGCCGTTGTCGGGGTGGACCTCCCAGCCCGGCGGCTGGATGACGGTGGTGTGCACGCTCATGCCGTCGGCGTCGACCTGCATGGCCCGCATCTCGCGCAGGCGCGAGGGGCCGAACGGGTTGCGCAGCTCGGACCACAGCAGCGAATCGGTGTCGAAGCGCAGCTCGTAGACGCGGGTCTTGCCGTCGCGCGTGGCCTCGCCCGACCACACGCTGCCGCCGAGGGCGTCGAGCAGCTCGCCAGCCATGTTGCCGCCGCCGGTGGTCGGGTCGGTCGTCGAGGATGCGTCGGTGGTGTCGGTGCCCGGGTCGTCGCCGGTGGTGGTGGTGTCGGCGGCGGTGGTCGAGACGTCGGTGGTCGGGACGTCGGCGGTGGTGTCGGGGTCGGCGGTGGCGCCGGTGGTCGGGCCGGAGGCGGTCGCGGGCGGGGTGGTCTGGCCGGTCGAGGCGCCGGTGTCGTCGCCGCCGCTGTCGCCGCAGGCGGCCAGGCCGAGCGCGAGCGCGGCGGCGCGACGGCGGCGGCGCGCGAGCGCGAGGAGCAGGCCGAAGGCCATGAGGCCGAGCGGATCGTGTTGCGTGCTGTTGCAGCCGCAACCATCATCGGCGTCGCCGCCGGCGGTGTCGCCGGTGGTCGGGGCGGTGACGGTGCCGGCGGTGACGTCGCTGGCGCCGCCGGTGGGCGCGTCGCCGCTGGCGTCGGCGCCGCCGGTGGGCGCGTCGCCGCTGTCGTCGACGCCGCCGGAGCCGGCGTCGCCGCCGGTCTCGGGCTCGCCGGTGGTCCCGGGGTCGGGCGGCGGGGCGGGCAGGCCGGGGATCTCGAGGCCGTCGCACTGGCCTGGCTCTTCGGACAGGTCGGGCGGGTAGGCGCGGCTCAGCGAGCCGCTCGGGTCCATCAGCAGCGCGGCGATCTTGACGAGCGCGCAGACGGCGGCGTCGGGGTCGGCGGCGAACTCGGACAGCGAGCCGGCGTGGCACTCGATCGGGCTGTCGTCGGCGAGCGTGGCCGGGAAGTCGCCGTCGGCGTCGCGCACCGACATGGCGCCGCGGGCGTCGATGCCGAGCGGGAACACGACCTCGCGCAGGTAGTCGCAGCGGCCGGCCTGCATCCACGCGGGCGTGTAGGAGGCGTCGAAGCTGGCCGGGCCGACGCCGACGGGGTCGTCGCCGACCGGCAGCACGGCGCGGTGATCGGCGATCGCGGCGGCGGCGATATTAAAGGCGTGGCCGTAGAGGCCGCTGTCGTAGAAATGGTCGAGCATGGTGCCGCCGAGGTCGGGGTGGGCGGCGGCCAGCAGGCGGGCGTCGTACTCGCCGTAGACGACGTCCTTCTTGGCCTCGATCTCGGCGACGAGCTGCTCGAGGAACACCTGGGCCTGCTCGATGAAGGCCTGCTTGATCGCGTCCTTGACCGGCTGGATGATCGGGTCGAAGATGGCCTTGAAGATCGCGGCGAGGTCGACGTCGACGCCGACGGCCTGCATGAAGGTCTCGAGGTCGATCAGCCAGTCGGGCACCACGGCGTAGACCACGGTGTCGTAGTCGATGGTCTCGATCTGCTCGACCCACGCGAGCATCGGCGCGAACGCGGCCTGGATGTCCGCCTTGGTCGCGCCGAACTCGCCGGACATGCCGTTCGGGGCCTCGTTGAGCTTGGCCGACAGGTTGGCCACGGTCTGCAGGTAGGCCTCGTGGAACGAGAACATCTCGGCCCGCAGCTCCTCGGTGATCTTGTCGAAGGCGGGCGGGAGCTCCTGCTGCTGGGCGTTGTAGCGGGGCGCGAGCAGGCCGGCGTAGGTGAAGTACTCGGCGTAGAGCTGCGGGCAGCTGGCGGAGCAGTCGGTGTCGTCGTCCTTGGTGCCGAGCTCGCCGTCGCCGCCGGCCGTGACCTGCAGGACCGCGCCGTCGGGGCTGCCGGGGTCCTGCAGCTCGGCGACCCGCGCGACCAGCGTGGCCCGCGTGTCGTCGATCGCCTGGTCGATGGTAGCGAGGTAGACGGGCGTGAGCACGAGCTGGTCGGCGGGCCCGACGTCGAGGGCGGCGGCGATCTGCGGCAGGCTGGCGCCGGGGTTGGCGGCGACGTAGGCGTCGTACTCGGCCTTGGCGTGGGCGGCCATCATCTGCCACACGGGGCTGTCCTGGTTTAAATAGGTGCGCAGGACGAACCCGATCGGGATGGTGTGCAGGAGCTTGCTCGAGGTGAAGCCCTCGGGGTCCTGGGCGACGGCGGCGCTCTGGATCGCCGACTCGGCGAGGATGTGGCGCACGACGTTGTCGAAGCTCTGCTGGCGCGCGCTGGTGATCGGGGTGAGCGTGAAGGTCTCACCGGTCATGTAGTTGACGTAGTGGTGGGCGATCGCGTCGGTCGAGCCGTGCAGGAAGCAGCCGAGCGCGTAGGCCCGCTCGTCGGGCAGGAGGGCGGCCTGGTAGAGCAGCTCGCACTGCTCGAACGGTCGCTGGCCGAGCGCGTGCGAGGGGTCGGTCATGCCCGGGAAGACCATGTTGTCGGGGCCGACGGCGCCGGCGCGGAAGGCCAGCGGGTTGTTGGTCAGGGCGTCGACGTCCTCGGGGTCGAGGATGACGGAGTGGTCGCCGAACCTCAGCTGGATCTTGCCGTCGCCCGCGTCGACCAGCGCCTCGCGCACCTTGTTGGCGATGGCGATGTGGATCCGCGTCGAGAAGGCCTGGGCCTCGGTCGGGAGCAGGAAGAGGCCCGTGAGGCCGAGGGCGAGCGCTTTGCGGGGTAAGGTCATGCGAGGGTCCATCCTGCGCGGACCATGGAGGTGTCAGCAAGGCTCTGCAGGCGGGCGGATCCGGGCGCGCCGGCGCAGGCGCGGGCGATGCAGCCCGCGGGGGCGTCGTTCGCCGCTCGTGAGGTCGAGTGGCCGAACGCCGAGGGGGCGCCGCGCGGGCTCGGCGGCGACGCACGGGACGCGGTGTATGGAGCTCGGCTGGCTTATGGGACAGGCGAGGGGGCGTGCGTCGGGCCCGGTGTCATCGACGAGCGAGACCGCGGGCGGGGTGGGCCGTCCGCGGTCGGTTCTTCGCGTTGGTGGGCGGGCGTGTGGGGACCCGGGGTGCGCTCGCGGCGTGCGACCGCGGCGGGCGGGGCTTCACGAGCCGGGCGAGCGCAGGTCGAGGCTCTGGCGGGCGAGGGTGCGCTGGTGGGCGCGCTGGAGGGTCCACAGGTTGTCGCGGGCGCCGTGGTTGAGCAGGCGGTCGTCGTCGTCGGTGCGCATCCAGACGGCGCGGGGCAGCGGTGCGCCGACCTGATCGTCGCCGCGGGTGACGAGGGTCGGGAGCTCGGCCGACTCGTCGGGCTCGCGGGTGCGACGCTCGAGGTGGAGGTCGCCGAGCACGGCCGCGGCGGCGCGGTCGAGCGGTGAGGCGGCGACGATCCAGCCGGGGCCCGGCGGGCGCGTGACCGGCGGGCGGGGCGAGCGGGCAGCGGGGTTCGTGGCGGAGGATCGCGGGTCGCGGTGGTCGAGGTCGCGGCGCGGTGCGGTGGAGCGCGGGTCGCGGTCGTCGCGGAGCGGGGGCCCGGGATCGCGGTCGTCGCGGCGCGGGGGCTCGGGGGACGGGTCGCGGTCGTCATGCGGGAGCTCGGGGGACGGGTCGCGGTCGTCGCGGCGCTGAGGCTCGGGGGACGGGTCGCGGTCGTCGCGGCGAGGGGGCTCGATGGTGGGGCCGTGGTCGCTGTCGTCGCCGGCGGGGTCGGCCGAGTCGGGGTTGGCCGAGGCGGGGTCGTCCGTGTCGGGGTCGGCCGAATCGGGGTCGTCCGTGTCGGGGTCGGCCGAATCGGGGTCGGCGGCGTCGGGGTCGTCCGCGTCGGGGTCGGCCGCGTCGGGGTCGTCCGCGTCGGGGGCGGAGGGCGTCGCCGGGGTCGGGGTGAAGGGGCCGGTGGCCGGGGGGTCGCGGGGCGGGATGGGAGCGGTCGGGGTCGGCTGGGTCGGGGCGACCTGGGGCAAAGAGGGGTCCTCGGGGTCCGGGAGGATCTTGTCGGGGCCCGGGGTCAGGGTCAGTCGACGGCGACGAATCATGGATCCAGGAGATACTGAACGGATTGACAGTTCAAGCTGGATCCAGGTCGAAACGGCGCCATTCTCTGCTTGAGATCGCGCGTGCAAGTTGCCGCAATCACGCGCATTTCCGCGAAAGCTCGCGTCTGGACGGGTGGCGCGGGCCAGCGCGCGTGGTGCGCGATTGCGCACGGGGCGCAGTGTCGCGCGGGCGGGAACGGCGCCGGAGATCTCGCGCGGAGCTGATCTGGGCAGGTGTTCAGTCCGCTGGGGGCGGGGGAGAAGCGGGCCTCTCGGGGTCGCGCCGCGCCCGGCGGGTCAGAGGTTGCGGGCCTCGAAGGTGTCGCAGGCGGCAGGGTCGCCGCGCTCGAGGCCGATTTTGAACCACTTCACGCGCTGGGCGGAGGTGCCGTGGCTGAAGGTCTCGGGGCGGACGCGGCCGGTGGCGTTGCGCTGCAGGGTGTCGTCGCCGATGGCGGTGGCGGCGGTCAGGGCCTCGTCGACGTCGCCGATCTCGAGCAGGCCGCGGCGGTTGGCGGAGTGGGCCCACACGCCGGCGTAGCAGTCGGCCTGCAGCTCGAGGCGGACCGACAGGCCGCCGTCGCCGTCGCGCTGGCCGCGGCCGGCGCGGTGGACCTGCTCGGAGGTGCCGAGGATGTTCTGCAGGTGGTGGCCGATCTCGTGGGCGATGACGTAGGCCTGGGCGAAGTCGCCGGGGGCGCCGAGCTTGTTCTTCAGGGCCTGGTAGAAGCCGAGGTCGATGTAGGCCTGCTCGTCGCGCGGGCAGTAGAACGGGCCGGTGGCCGTCTCGCCGAGGCCGCAGGCGGTGTTGGTGGCGTTGGTGAACAGGACCAGCTTGGCCTTGCGGTAGGGGCGGCCCTCGATCGGGCTGCGGCGCTGCCACTCGGACTGCACGTCGTCGAGCACGAAGCCGACGAACGACGCGAGCTCGTCCTCCTGCGGGGTGCTGACGTGGTGGGTGCTGCTGCTGAAGCTCTGCCCGGACTGCAGGCGCGGCAGCACGAACACGTAGCCGATCACCAGGACGATGGCGCCGATCCAGCCGAAGCGCGAGCGCAGCAGCAGGAACACCAGCTGGACGAGCATGCCGGAGCCGCCGCCTCCGCCTCCGCGGGGGGCTTCACCGCGGCGATCGATGACGTCGTTGCTTTGATGACCGCGGTCCCAGCGCATGGCCGGGCAGCGTAGCAAGCGCGGGGTGGGGCGTAAACCGCAGGATCGGCGCGGCGGCGGGGCACGCCGCGGCGAACTAGCGCACCGCCAGGCGGCGGGTAGCGACGGCGCCGTCGGGGCCGCGGGCGGCGCGGCGGCGGCGCTGCAGGCTGCGCCGCTCGCTGGCGTGGAGTCGAGCGCGTCGAGGGCGGGTCTGTCCCCGAGGACAGGGCGGCCGCGAGGTGCTGGCGGCGGTCGGCGTCGTAGATGCCGGCGCGGTGAGTCGTCGAGCTTCGGGCGCCTCGCGGCGGCTACTGGCCGGCGAGGAAGGCGGCGATGGTGGCCAGCAGGTCGGCGCCGTACTTGTCGGCCTTGGCCGGGCCGATGCCGTTGGCCAGCATCAGCTGGTCGCGGCTGCTCGGGCGCAGCAGGGCGACCTCGCGGAGCGAGCGGTCGCTGGCGACGACGTAGGGCGGCACGCTGTCGCGCGCGGCGAGCTGCATGCGCAGCGCTCGCAGGCGCTGGAACAGGGCCAGCGAGGTCGCGTCGAGCACGATGTCGTCGGCGCCGGCGGCCGGCTCCTTGCGCGACCGTGAGGACGAGGACGGCGCGCCGGGCAGGCGCGGGGCCGACAGCGGCGGCAGCAGCAGGCGCGCGGGGGCCTCGCCCTTCATGACGCGGCGGCCGGCGTCGGTGAGGAGGGCGAGCGGCTTGTCCTCGCCGCTGAAGTCGACCCAGCCGGCGACGATGCAGCGCCGCAGCAGGCGCATGAGCCAGGGGCCGTCGTACTCCTTCAGGGCGCCGAAGGTCGGGGTGTGGACCAGGCCCGAGCGCTCGAGGCGGTCGTCGACGGCGCCGCGCAGCAGGTTGGCGGCCGCCTGCAGGCCGTAGCGGCGGTGGACGCGGGCGACAGCGCTGAGGGCCTTGCGGACGATGAGGGTGACGGTCTCGGGGTTCTGGCCGCCGCCGCGGGCCATGTCCTGGCACACGTCGCAGCGCCCGCAGCCGCCGAGGGCCTCGCCCTCGTCGCCGAAGTAGCGCAGGATGGCGTCGTGGCGGCAGCTGCCGCCCTCGGCCCAGCGCATGAGCTCGAGGAAGAGGTTCCACTTGTGCTCGACGATCGCGGGCGCGGGCGGGCTGTCCTCGCTGCCGCGCTCGATCAGCCGCCGGCGCAGCGGCATGTCGCCGGGGGCCACGAGCAGGAGGCCGTAGGCGTCGGCGCCGTCGCGGCCGGCGCGGCCGACCTCCTGGTAGTAGGCCTCGATCGAGCTCGGCGGGGCGAGGTGCACGACGGCGCGCACGTCGTGGCGGTCGATGCCCATGCCGAAGGCGTTGGTGGCGACCACGACGTCGAGCTCGCCGGAGATGAACTGGTCCTGCACGCGGTCGCGGACGTGGCCGTCGAGCCCGGCGTGGTAGGCCTTGCAGCGCCAGCCCTGGGCCGACAGGCGGGTCTGCTCCTGCTCGGCGGACTTGCGGGTCGGGGCGTAGACGATGGCGGTGCCGCGGACGGGGCCCGAGGCGCCGGGACCCGCGCCCTTGCGGTGGCCGCCGGGCTGGCGGCCGAGGGCCTGGACCAGCAGGTCGTCGACGGCCCGCTCGCGGCGCTTGCGGTCGTCCTCCTCGCGCACGCCGAGGGCGAGGTTGGGGCGGGCGAAGCCGCGGATGAGCTGCGGGGTGTCGGCGGAGAAGCCGAGGCGGGCGAGGATCTCGTCGCGCACGACCGGGGTGGCGGTGGCGGTGCAGGCGAGCACGCGGGCGCCGGGCAGGTCGCGCAGGAGCTCGCCGATCTGCATGTACTCCGGGCGAAAGTCGTGGCCCCACTCGCTGATGCAGTGGGCCTCATCGACGGCGATCAGGGGCACGTGGATCCGGCGCAGGATCTCGCGGAAGGCCGGCGAACCGAGGCGCTCGGGGGCGACGTAGACGATCTTCAATTGGCCGCGCGCGAGCGCGGACAGGCGGGCGCTGATCTCCGGGCCGGGCAGGGTGCTGGCGAGGTAGGTGGCCGCGACGCCGCGGGCGACGAGGGCCTGCACCTGATCGGCCATGAGGGCGATCAGCGGCGAGAGCACCACGGTGGTGCCCGGCAGCAGGCACGCGGGCAGCTGGAAGGTCAGGCTCTTGCCGCCGCCGGTCGGGGCGATCAGCAGCAGGCGGCGGTGCGCGAGCAGCAGCTCGATGGCCTCGCGCTGGCCGGGGCGGAACGCCTCGAGGCCGAGGCTCGTCAATCCGGCGTCGAGATCGAGGGCGGTCGGTTCGGGCTCCGCGGGCGGTGGCCGCGACGTCAGCTCGGCCTCGTCGGGCCACGGGAGGAAGTCGACGTCCGTGTCGGGAGGGGGTTCCACGCGGACGGGGAGCATGATGCGCGAAGACGTGCAGCGCAAGCGAGGGGCGCACGCCGGCCGACGATTGTCGGCGCCAGGGCGGCCACGCCGGTCCGCGGTCGTGGTATTCCGGCGACCGGAGATACTCCCCATGGCCGAGAGCTACTACAAGACGATCAACGGTGTGCAGTACGACCGCGAGATGCTCGAGATCGCCGACAAGGCGACCGCAGGGAAGGGCGACGGGCGCATCTCCGTCGACGACGCCAAGGAGCTGATCAAGGCGGTCACCGACGGAGGGCGCTACACCGACATCGAGAAGACGACGATGGCGTACATCCGAGACAACTACAAGTTCACCGACGAGGCGGACGAGTGGTTCCGCGACGAGATCCGCCGCTGGGCGGCCCGCTGATCCGGGCGCCTCGACCGCCGCGACCCGTGCCGCCCGCCGGCGGGGTCGCGGCGCCGCATTTTAAAGTGTGGTTCGACCGCATCCTCACCGCGCGGACGGTCGACGACATCTTCGCGGCGCCGAGCGCCGAGGACCGCGGCTGAGCGCCGTCACTTCGCCGGCGCCGGCGGGGCGGCGGCCTCGCGGGCGAGCTGGAGGTCGAAGCGCAGGCGGCCGTCGACCACGTCGGCGGCGAGCTTGACCGAGCGGCCCGACAGCCAGCCCTGGGCGAAGTTCAGCTCGCCAGCGCCGCCCTCGATCGCGCTGACGAGGCGCCAGAGGTCGGGCAGCTCGAAGTAGAAGGCCGGCGAGGGCGTGGCGTCGCGGGGCAGGCCGAGCAGCCAGGTCAGGCGGTCGGTGCTGTCGGCGAAGGTGGCCCAGCCGATCTCGACGTCGGCGTCGCCGACGCGGACCTTGTCGGGGTCGGTGACGAGCAGGAGCGAGGCGGGCACGTCGTCGTCGGGCAGGGCGGCCTGCTCGACCTTGCCGGGCACCGCGGGCAGGTTGATGGCGTTGAAGCGCACGCCGCCGAGCGCCAGCATGGTGCGCATCAGGGCCAGCTCGCCGCCCTGGACGCGGGAGTAGGCCACGAAGTCGCCGGTCGGGTTGCGGCCCCCGGCGTGCAGGCTGCGCAGCGCGCCGCCCATGCCCTCGACGCGGCCGGCGGCCTCCATGGCCTGGCCGATCAGCGCGACCTCCATGCGGCCGCCCTCCTGCTTGGGCCAGCGCTGCACCGCGCCGATCGCGTTGGGCCAGGTCTCGAGCAGCAGCTGCAGCGCGCCGAACTCGTCGGTGTCGTCGAGCAGCTCGCCGAAGTCGCGGGACGGGCGGGCGTAGGCGCCGGTCGCCAGCTCCTCGAAGCCGGCTAGCCGCGGGATGCCGGCGGTGCGCATGCACGCCAGGCCGCCGTCGCACAGGCCGGCGAGCGTCGGCACCGGGGCCGCGGCGGGCGTGCGCGTCATGACGCGGGTGAACACCTGCTTGGCGTCGTCGTCGCTCGGCTCCCACTGCAGGCTGGCCTGCAGGGTGTCGGCCTCGGCGATCACCTCGAGGCGCATGCCCTTGAACAGGCGCCGGGTCTCGCGCAGCTGGGCGAGCGCGGCGGCCTCGTCCAGCACGTCGCGCACCGACTCCGACGACCAGCTGAGGCGCCGTACGGCCTGGCTGAGGCTGACGACCTCGTGCACGGCCGGCAGCTGATCGCTGTCGACGTAGGCGACGGCGTCGCCGCGCAGGGTCGCGAGCGCGGGCACCTGCGAGATCGCGGTGTTCTTGACGGCGTCGACGATCGCGGCGGTCCGCTCGCCGTCGTGGGCGGCCCCGCTGCCGCTGTCGAAGTTGAAGAAGTCGACCGCCACCGCCCCCTCGGCGCTGCGCACGACCAGCAGGAAGTCGCTCTCGCCGGTGCAGAGGTCGGTGGGCGCGAGCTGACCGCACACGCCGGCGATCTCGGGCCGATCCTGGGCCTTGCCGGCGGCGCGGCGCATGGGGCTCAGCAGCAGCGATGCGTCGCGCACCGGCACGTAGATCCGCGAGTGGAAGCCGAGCGCGCCGGCCTGGCGCGCGAGGTCCGACTGCGCGGGCTTGCTCGGCACCGGCTGGATCGGCTGCGGCGGCACGTAGGGGGCGATCGGCGGGGGCGCGGGCGGCGGGTCGAGGCGATCGTAGGCCGGGGCGTCGCCGCCGGTCGCCGCGGGGAACGGCTGCGGCGGGGGGATCGGCGGGGGCGGGGGCTCGGGCGGGGTCCGCCGGTCGAACGGGCCCGGAGCGAGGTCGGAGGGCGTGGCGCCGGCGCCGGGCCACGGGTTCGGCAGGCCGTCGCCGCGCTGCAGGGCGGCGCGCACGGCCGGGGCCTGGGCGGTCAGCGGGCGCATCAGGGTCATCGAGATCACGCCGTCGGGGTCGACGCCGAGGCGGGCGGCGACGTCGTCGACGCGGGGGTCGAAGCCGAGTTCGTTGCCGGCGCGGGCGACGTCGCGGACGAGGTCGGGCGCCAGCGGCAAGGCCTGCAGCCAGCGCTGCACCTTGCCCGGACGGACCGCGACGTACACGAAGCCGCCGGCGAGGAAGCCCGGGGCGAGGCCGATGTCGACGGCGGGCAGCGGCGGGATGCGCGTCTGGATGGCCGCGAGCGCGGGGTCGCCGGCGCCGGCCGGGCCGCGACCGCAGCCCGGAAGCGAGAGCACGAGGGACGCGGTGAGGAGGCCGCGGCGCAGCAGTCGCGACGACGGAGCGATGGAGCTTGTCACGCCGCGAGTATGCCACTTCGGCGGGTCGCGGCGGCGCGCGCGGCCGCGTGCGCGGGGCTGCGGATCGCGGGCCTGGATGAAGCCGCTCGATCCCCGCGTGCAGGCCTGCCGTTGTGGCGTGGCGGGCCGCGGCGGATGGTGTACGCTGGCGCCATGGCTTTGTGGGCGAAGCGGCGCGGACTGGCGCTGACGGTCCTGGCGTGCGCCTCGGCGTGCGCGCAGGGGGTCGGCCTCGACGGCACCGACCCGGTGGCGACGACGACGCCGACGACCGGCACGGGGACGACCGGCGAGCCGCCGCCGCCGACCGGCAGCGAGCCGCCGACCGGCGCGGAAGAGGGCACGAGCGGGCCCGCGGACACGACGACGACGACGACGACGACCGGCGACGTGCCGACCAGCGAGGGCGGCGAGACCAGCAGCGGCGACGACACGACGGTCGGGCCCGAGACGCCGCACCCCGAGCTGTACCCCTACGACCGCGTGCACTCGCCGATCACCGCGTTCGTGGCCGACAACCTGCGCACGATCGCCGCGCCGGCCGCGGTCGACACGGTGTTCGCCAAGGTCGGCGGCACGACCACCGCGAGCGCGAGCTTCTTCAAGTGCCTGGCGACCGACGCGGCGATCATGGACCTGCCGCCGGAGCTGGCGGCCACGCGCACGCACTTCAACGTCGACCTCGGCAACGGGGTCACGCCGTTCTCGCGCGACAGCGCGGCGGCCATGCCGGGGTGGACGTCGGCCGACCTGCGCGCGGGTACGCCGACGCCGGTCGGGGCCGAGATCGCGGCCCTGATGCCGCGCTACGCCCACGTGCTGATCGGCACCCACGACCTCGCGAGCGACCAGCCGGCGGCGATGTTCGCCTACGCCGACAACCTGATGGACACCGTCGACGAGCTGATCGCCGCCGGGGCCGTGCCGATCCTGTCGACGCTGCCGCAGCGCAGCGACATGCCGGGCATGCTGCCGTACCTGCCGCGCTACAACGCGATCGTCCGCGCGGCCGCGCAGGGCCGGCAGGTCCCGCTCCTCGACCTCGAGCTGGCCCTGCGGAACCTGCCGATGACCGGGCTGGCGGCCGACGGCGTCGACCTGTCGGTGACGATGTCGGCGATGATCGACCGCCCGTGCTTCTTCGACGAGTTCAGCCTTCAGGGCGGCTACAACGTGCGCAACCTCGAGGGCCTGCGGGCGCTCGACCGGGCCAAGCAGGTCGTGACCGACGCGGCGCCCGAGCTCGACGCGCCGCTCCCCGGCCTGCAGGGCTCGGGCACGGTCGACGACCCGTTCGAGATCCCGTCGCTGCCGTTCGTCGACCTGCGCAGCACGGCGACCAGCCCGAGCAACGCGCTGCCGAGCTACGGCGGGGCCTGCGACGCCGCCAAGGACGAGAGCGGGCCGGAGATCGTGTACCGCCTGTCGGTCGACGCCGACGTCGACCTGCGGGTGCTGGTGTTCGACCGCGGGGCCGTCGACGTCGACATCCACGTGCTCTCGAACACCGACCCCGAGAGCTGCCTGAAGCGCAACGACCGGGAGATCACCGGGCCGCTGCCCGAAGGCGACTACGTGATCGTGGTCGACAGCTACGCCGGCGAGGTCATGGGCGGGGCGGCCGGCGAGTACATCCTCGCGGTGCTGGCGGACTAGGCGCCGCGGCGGCGGCCGGCGTCCGCGGACAAGGAGAAACGCCGCGAACCCCGCGGGGACGTGGTTGACAAGGCGAAAAAGGCCGGTTATCCCTGCCGCCCGCAACCGACAGGTCGAATCGATGGCTTCCTTCACTCAGGTCACCGAGCGCAAGCGCTCCCGCCGGCACAAGAACGCCGGGCATGCCCGCAAGATCAAGCTGGCCCGCAAGAGCACGGCATCTGCCCAGGAGCTGTTCGCGGCCCTCGGCGAGCCGGGCAAGCCGGCCCCCAAGGCCGAGGCCAAGCCCGCCAAGGGCTGAGGTCCGCCGCCGGTTCGTCCGGTGAGACAAAGCCGAGGTGAGCCCCGCCGGGGCTCGCCTCGGGTTCATTGGTTCTCACGTCGTGCCGGGCGGCCGTCGCTCCTTGACGTCCGGATCGCTCCGAGTTCGTTGCATGCGCGGGTTCACGGCGGTCGTGCGCCGCCGACTTCGCGGCTGACTTCACGGCCCTGCGTGCCTGAATGGCCGTGAAGACAATTTCACCGGGTCGCCGATCTGTGCCAAGCTGGCGCGGCCCTGGCGACCCAGGGCCTGCCGCTGCGTCCGTGAGGCCGCAGGACGGCCCGCGGGGCCGGGTCCGGCGCTTGATCAACCATGCACCAGCGCATAGTCTCGGTGCCCGCCCCCTGGAGACCCCCCGATGAACACAGCGACGACCGCGGCGCCCCTAGCTGCCGAGCTTCCCCCGGGTACAGTGATCGATGGGACCTACACGACGGGCGCGGTGGTGCGGGCACGCCTCGGGGCGGTCACCTACGAGGCCCGGGACGCCTCGGGCGCCCGCGTCGACGTCACAGTGTACGCGCCGGAGTGCTTCGTCTCGCCGGTGGCGCTCGAGCGCAGCCTGCGGGAGCTGCGGCAGATCGAGAAGGTCGACGCGCCGCAGGTGCGGCGCACGCGGGACGCGGGCAAGCTCGGCAAGGGCGGGATCTACGAGGTGCACGAGCACCTCGCCGGCGACACGCTGGCCGAGATCGGGGCGATCCCGCGCGAGCAGGTCGGCGAGCTCATCCACGAGATCGTCGCCGGGCTGCAGGCCGCGCAGAAAGTCGGCGTGCTGCACCGCAACCTCGGCGCCGAGACGATCGTGCGGGTGGGGCAGGGCATCAAGCTGACCGGGTTCGCGGTCGGCGATCCGCAGGGCGGGGTCAGCTTCGGCGCGCTCGACTGCATCGCCCCCGAGCAGGTCGAGGGCCGCAACATCGACGAGCGCACGCTCGTGTACAACCTCGCGGCGCTGACCTACCGCCTGCTGCGCGGGGCCTCGCTGTTCACCGGCGGCGACACCGGCACCCAGCTGCTGCAGGCCGCGGCGAGCCTGCCGCCGTCCGAGTCGATGCCGCCGGCGCTGTTCGCCGCGCTGGCCAAGGACCCCAAGGCGCGGCCGAACCTGCTGTCGAAGTTCCTCGCCGAGCTCGACGGGATCGTCCGGGATTTCCCCGAGGGTCTGGTCGACGAGCCGACGTCGACGCCGCCGGAGCCCGCGCACGACGAGGACGGTCCGCCGCCGGCGCCGCTGTTCAGCCTCGATCCGCTGGCGGATCCCGAGGAGCAGAGTCGCCCGTCGGCTGTGCGCGAAGCCCCGCTCAGCGACCCGACGACCGGCCTCGACCCGGCCCCCGCGGCCCGGCCGACCCGTAGCGAGGAGCGAGACGAGGATGCTACCCTCGACGCGCTGATGACCGACCACGACGCGCCCAAGTTGCCGTCCCCCGCGGCAAAGGCGGGGCCTGATGCCGTTTCTCCGGCCCCCGTGTCCCCACCCGCCGCGAGCGCAGCGCCGGCCGTGACGCCGCCCGCGGCCGCCAAGCCGCCGGGTCTGGGCGCCCCGCCGACGCTGTCGAAGCCCGCGCCCACGCTCACGCCGCCGCCGGCGATCGGCAAGGCCGCGCCGCCGTCGTTCGGCCCGCCGGCGATCGGCAAGCCGGGCGCTCCGTCGGTCACGCCGCCGACGCTGTCGGCCCCGACCCTGAGCCCGCCGACGCTGGCGGCCCCGAACCTGTCGGCGCCCTCGCTGACGCCGCCGTCGGCGAGCCCTCCGACCGCGACGCCCGCGCCCCAGGCCGGCGCCGCCAAGCCGCGTACGCGCGGCTGGACCATGTTCATGGAGGTCACGGAGGACGAGGCCAACGCCCCGGCGGCGCCCGGTCAGGCCCAGGCGCCCGCCCCGGTCGCCCCCGCGGCCGCGGCCGCCGCTGCGCCCACGCCGACGCCCGCCGCTCCGACGCCCGCGACGCCCGGCGGCGAGGTCAAGCCGAGCACCCGCGGCTGGACGATGATCATGGACGAACCGAGCGAGGCCGACGCCGCCGCGCTCGCGCTGACGACACCCGCCGCCGCCGCCACGCCGCCGCCGCCGAGCCCGACGACCCGCGGCTGGACGATGCTCGAGGAGCTCAACGACTCGCTGCCCGCCGGCGCCGCGCCGGTCACGCCGGCCCCGGCGCAGCCCGCCGCGGGCATCGCCCAGGAGGTCAGCACCGTCAGCAACGCGCCGAGCTCGCGCGGCTGGACCATGTTCATGGAGGCCGAGCTGCAGGGCCCGAAGCCGGAGGAGGCCAGCGCCGAGCCCGGCGACGCCGAGCCCGAGTTCTTCGACGGCCCGGTCCAGACCGAGAGCGGCACCGTCGTGGCCTTCGCGCCGACGGCGGCCGAGCCCAACAGCTCGTTCCGCCGCGAGCCCGAGCCGCCCGCCGAGGAGCCGATGACGTCGTTCGGCGCCCGCCTGCGCGGCGAGGACAAGCCGAGCGGCGCGCAGCCCGAGGACGAGGTCCCGCAGCCGCGTTCGACCCCGCTGGAGAGCGCGCCCTCGCCGTCCGCCGAGATCCCGAGCTTCGCCGGCAACAACCTCGGCTTCGTGCCCGTCAACCCCGACAAGCCGGTCCAGCGCCCGCCGCTCGAGCCCGATCCGGTCCAGGAGGCCGACGCGCCCGAGACCACCGGCGGCAGCAACAAGGCCGTGATCATCGGCGCGGTGGTCGTCCTGCTGATCATCGTCGCCGTCATCCTCGCCACCCGCGGGTGAGCGCGCCTGGCCCGCGGGCCAGGTCACTTCCACGAGGCACCTGTCCGAACGGGCAGGTGCCTTCGGTTCGTCGCGCGTCGACGCGACCTGCCCCGGGGGACAGGTCACGGCCTCGGAGTCACCTGCGCGAACGGTCAGGTGCTCTCTTAGGCCGTAGCGACCTGCCCCGGGGGACAGGTCACGGCCACGAGGCACCTGTGCGAACGGTCAGGCGCTCTCTCGTCCGCCGCGTCGTGACCTGCCCCGAGGGTCAGGTCACGACCACGAGCCACCTGCGCGAACGGGCCGGTGCTCGTCGATCGGCCGCGGCTCGACCTGCCCCGAGGGTCAGGTGAACGAGCGCGCCGACGGATCGGCCGCGAGCAGCCGGCGCAGCCGCGAGGTCCACTCGCCCGGCAGGTCGGCGGGCACCAGCGCCTCGGCCGCGAAGTCGCCGCTGACGCGGTCGAACTCGGCCGGCAGCGCCGCCGGGTAGATCGCCAGCTCGAGCAGCACGACCCCGGCGCTAAACAGGTCCGACGCGGGCGTGGCCGCCGGCGGCCGGGCCTCGCCCGACCCGCGCAGCTCGGGCGCCAGGTAGCGCAGCGTGCCCGCGAGCCCGGCCGCGGCCGCGTTGCGGGCGTCGTGCTGGGCCAGCCCGAAGTCCGCCAGGGCGATCGGCGCGCCCTCGCGGGCCTCGCGGACCAGGATGTTGGCCGGCTTGATGTCGCGGTGCACCGCCCCGGCCGCGTGCACCGCCTGCAGTGCGGCCTGCAGCGCCGCGCCGACCTGCGGCAGGTGGCCCGGACCGAGCAGCCGCCGGCGCATGGCCACCCGCAGGTTGCCGCCGCGGCACAGGCTGAGGGCGATGAAGCGGTGGGTCGGCTGCACGTCGAGCAGGGCGACCACGTGGGGGCTGCGCACGCGGGCCAGCGTGCGCGCCTCGGCGAAGAACCGGGCCCCGAGGATGCGCGCGTCGCCGCGGCCGGGCTCGCCGTCGACGACCAGGCGCTTGATCGCGACCTCGCGCCCGACCCGCCGATCGTAGGCCTGGTAGACCACCGCGTGGCGCCCGCGCCCCAGCGGTCGCCCGAGCTCGTAGCGATCGACGCCGAGGCCCTCGGCCAGCTCGACCTCGTCGAGCCCGTCGAGCAGCGCCAGCCCGCGGCTCGGCGGGTGCCCGCCGCTGCGCCGCACGGCCGCGTTGTAGCCGCGCAGCGCCCGCGCGTGGTCGAGGTCGACGGCCAGCACGCCCTCGAAGTGGCGCAGGGCCGCGAGCGCGTCGCCCTGGTCGAGCAGCGCCTCGCCGAGCAGCATGTTGGCGGCGATGTACGGGCCGCCCGGCGTCCAGCGGCTGGCCTCGACCGCCGGCAGGGTGAGCAGCGCGCGCCCGACCTCGACGCCGAGGTCCGGCGCGAGCGCGTCGCACAGCTCGTTGGCCAGCAGCAGCAGCAGCTCGGGCCGCGGCCGCAGGCGGGCGTGCCCGGCGATGCCGACCAGCGCCCCGCGCAGGTACCCGGCCTTGCTGAGCTCGCGCACCTGCGCCTCGATGCGCGCGGCCGGCTCGCCGTCGGCCAGCAGGCGCGTCAGCGCGGCGATACCCCCGTGCTCGCGCGGCAGCGCGGCGCCCTCGGCGAGCCGGGTGAGCACCGCCCGCAGCGCCTGGTCGAGCGTCGGATCACCGCCCACGGCGTGACCTCATGACCTGTCCCGGCGGACATGTCCCGCGGCGCGTCACCCGACCTCCAGCGTGAAGCGACCCTCGGGCAGCGCGAGGTGCAGGCGGTCGCCGATCAGCAGCTCGACGCTCGCGCCGACCCCGAGCGGCTCGCTGCCGAGGTGAGCCGCGACCCCGGGCGCGACCGTCAGGCCGATGAACGGCGGCCGCAGGTCGAGCCGCAGCGGCAGCGCGCGCTCGGGCGTCAGCCACACCGGCCCGCCCTCGGGCAGGAACAGCAGCCACGGGCCCGCGCCCCGCGCCCGCACCAGCGCGCCGAGCTCGCCCTGGTCGCGGCGCAGCGGGTGCACGTCGACCGCGGTCCCGAGCCCGAGCCCGAGCTCGCCGACCTCCTCGAGCAGCGCCGGCTCGCCCGGCTCGAGCGGCTCGCCGCGCCAGAAGCTGCCCGCGCGCGAGCCGAGGTCGAAGGCCGCGACCGCCAGATCGGTCGCGCCGGCCCGCACGACCCGCAGCTCGGCGTGCTCGCGCGACAGCAGCGCCCCCGGCAGCGGCAGCTCGACGTCCGGCGCCCGCCCGAGCCGCAGCCGCGGCAGCATGAGCACGCCCGTCGACCCGCCCGGCCAGCGCAGGGTGATCCGCGGGCCCCGCGGGGCGGCGGCGGCGATCGCCTGCAGCCGCTGCACGAAGCCCGCGCGCGCCTGCAGCATCGCGTGCTGGGCCGGCCCGAGCTGCGGCCGCTGATCGTGCACGTGCTCCTGCAGAAGCGAGTGGGCGAGCAGCCGCCGGCCCTCGCGCAGCGCGGCGTCGACGGTCTGCAGCGCGCCCTGCAGCTCGGCCTCGACCTGCTCGTGGCGCTCGAGCAGCCCGAGCGTGTACTCGAGCTGGCTGACCGCGCCGGCCCGCTCGTAGGCGCGGGCGGCCCGGCGGATCATCCCCAGGCGCTCGTAGATCTCGCCGGCGACGGCGCCCTGGTCGGCCTCCTCGAGCGCGCGCGCGGCCTCCATGAGGATCGCCCGCCGCGGCGCCCCGTCCTCCATGAACTCCGCGTGGCGCAGCAGCGCCTCGGCCAGCGCCTGGTGCAGCGCCCGCCCTTCTTCGGTGGCCCCCGAGTTGCGCGCGCAGCCCTCGCGCAGCATGGCGATGCGCTGGACCGTGCCGCACAGCGTGTGCGCGTACTCGAGGCGCAGCACCGCGGCCTGCGCGTGCTCGCCGCCGTGCTCGAGCACGCGGGCGCGGGCCAGGTCGATCGGCGTGATCACCACCAGTCCCTTGGGACCTGGCCCCGGGGACCGGTCCGAAGGGCCAGGTGCACGCGCCGGGGCCTGCCGCACCAGCGCCCCCGGACGCGGCCCCGGCGGCGCCTTCGCGGCCCGCGGATCGGCCGCCCGCTCGTCGCCCGCGCGCGCGCGCGGTCTGCCCGGCGGCGGCGGTGGGGCGGAGGGGCGGGGCGGTGCGGCGTCCGGGCGGGGCAGGGGGGCGCCGCGCGCCACGCCGGCCCGCGCCGGATCGGGCCCCGAGGGCCGGGGATCGCCGCCGGCGGCCCCGAGCTCGTCGCCGTCCGATCCCGCGGGCGCGTCCGCGTGCGGGTGCGCGTGCACCTGCGACGCGCGCGGGGCCTCGGGCGCGCCCGGGCCCGCGGCGCCGGCGGGCGGCACCTGGCCGGTCGGCGGCGGCGGCTTGCTCGGGCGGGCCACGGGGGCCCCGATGCTAACACACGGGCCAGCGATCGGCCCCATGCCCGCGGTTGGCTGCCCAGTCCGCGCGCAGTACACTCCCCGGCCCATGGCAACCTCCCTGCTCGAGCCGATCGCGGCCGGCCAGACGCGGTTTCACCTGCAGGGGCTGGCGCCGGACGGGCGAGGCATCGCCGTCGGTCGCGAGACGCTGCTCGTGTTCCCCTCGCTCGACCGCCTCGTCGCGTTCCTCGGCGCCTACAGCGAGGAGTGCAGCCTCGACGACCTGCTGCCCTCGATGACCCTCGAGCGGGCCCGCCGCGACGGCGGCGGCCAGGCCCTGCTGCTGCGCTGCGCCGGCGGCGACAGCTTCGCCCTCGACCGCCTCGCGCGCATGACCACCGCCGTGCACGGCCAGCTCTACACCGGCAGCGGCACCGTGTTCGTGCGCTCGCGCGACCGCTACGCCCCGTTCGGCTACGACCTGGCCGCCGCCTCGCCGGCGGCCCGCGGCGGCCAGCGCACCAGCGACGAGGTCCTCGCCGTCGACCACGACTTCCAGGCCCGCTACCGCGCCGCCGACCGCCTCGACCCGGTCGAGCTGATCCAGCGCCTGCAGCTGCGCGCCGTGCCGCTGCCGCCGGGCGGCCTCGGCGAGTCGCCCGACCTGTGCGGCCTCGGCGACATGGCCCTCGTGCTCGTCGCCCCCGGCCTGTCCGACCGCGTGCTCTCGTACCTGTGGGGCAACCAGGTGGCGATGGGCGGCGTGCGCGTGGCCCTCGCGGGCGAGCGCCGGGCCAGCCTGCTGCTGCGCCTCAATCAGCCGAGCGGCCAGATCCTCGCGGTCCTGCAGGGCATCCCCGGCGTCGAGCTGCTGGTCCCGATCTCCCCGCGCGCCGCGGTCGAGCTCGGCTGGCGCCACCCGATCCACCTCGCCTCGGCCTCGTCGGTGCTGCTCGGCGACGAGATGTACCTGTTCCGCGGCCGCGTCGGCCGGGTCGAGCGCCTCGAGGGCGCGCCGATCTGGATCAAGGGCCAGAACCTGGTCGCCTCCGAGGTCGTGGCCCGCACCAGCCCGCCCGGCGACGCCCGCGGCGTGGCCACCAAGGCCCTCCAGGTCGCCCTGCGCCTGCGCCCCTCGGCGGGGGCCCGCGAGCCCCGCGGCGCCCTGCTGCGCTGGGACCAGGCCGGCCTGCTGCGCAAGCTCGTCTATCTGATCCCGCCGACCGCGCTGGCCGCCGCGCGCCTCGCCGTGCTGCCGCAGGGCCTGCTCGTGCTGACCGGCAGCAGCCTCGGCGGCGCCGGTGCGGGCCTCGCCGCGGGCGTCGGCGCCGCGGCCCTCATCCCGCTCGGCACGCGCATCGTCGAGGTCGCGCCCGGCGTGCTGGTGCCCGACGGCTCCGAGCTGTGGCCGCGCGTGCGCCCGCAGCTGGTCCGCGAGCTGCTCGGCCTCGACGCCGCCGACCACGCGCTGTTCCTGCCCGGCGACGGCGAGCCGCTGCGCCTCACCCCCGACCGCCTGATCCCGCTCGACGCCGCGATGATCAGCCGCCTCGAGCTGGCGATCGCCGAGCCGTCCGCCGGCGAGCTGGCGACCATGAACGAGCGCCCCGCCGGCCCCTCGGCGATCGTCAACCATCACCTCGGCCGCTTCGCCCTGTGGGGCTTCGGCCGCGTCGACAACGTCGACCTCGGGCCGACCCCGGCGCTGCCCGCCCCCGGATCGCACAGGGACTCCGAGACGTGAGCAAGCGGCTCGCCGAGTTCGTGCGCACGTTCGTCGCCCCGCTGCTGTCCGGCGGCGACCTCGAGGTCGCCGCGCCGGTCCGCCCGTCCGACTTCCAGGAGATGCTGGCCGCCGTGCACACCCTGCGCCGCGGCGAGCTCGGCCTGCTGCGCCTGCGCCGCGCCCAGCAGGTCGTCGCCGACCCCGGCCTGCCCGAGCCCGACGGCGAGGAGCTGGCCCTGTGGGCCGCGCTCTACAACACGCTGGTCCTCGACCACCCCGAGCGCGACCGCGTGTGGGCCCGCCAGGTCACCTGGCAGCGCGTCGAGCTGGCCTCGCGCTACTGGCTGCAGCTCGCCCACCCGAGCGGCTTCGACGCCGCCCTCGTGCGCCACATCGCCGTCGGCGCCTTCATCGAGGCCGTGCGCCGCGACCAGCTGCTGAGCGGCCCCGACGGCGAGCAGCGGTTCGTCGGCCAGCAGGTCCCGCGCCGGCGCCTGCGCTGGGCCGTGCCCGGCGTGTTCAGCGTGCGCGAGGAGAACATCCCCTGGTGGACGGCCGCCCACACCCCCGAGGTCGAGCGCCTGCTGCAGGATGTCCTGTGGGCCAGCCCGATGACCTGCCTGCTGCGCCCGCGCCACGCCCCGCCCGGCTGGAACCCGCTGACCGCCGCCGCCTTCCTGCACGAGCGGGCGTTCGCGCGCGTGGTCTGCCACACCTGGGCCGGCTCGCGCCTGTGGATCGAGACCGGCGGGGCCGTGCTCGGCGCCCTGCTGTTCACCCTCACCGGCCGCCCCACGCAGGACCCCGAGCCCGCCCCGGCGCGCGCCGCGACGACCGCGAGCCACCCCGTCGCGACCCCGCTGGCCCTCGCCGCCGCCCCCATCGACGCCGGCCCGGCCGACGTGGCCGCCCTCGTCGGCGCCCTCATCCACGTCCACTTCCTGCGGGTCCTCGAGTTCGGCGCGCGGCTCGGCGTCGCGCCGAGCAGCCGCGATCGCCCGGTCCAGATGTTCCTGGCCCTGCCGCTGATCCTCCCGGCGCTGGTCGACATCCTCGGCGCCCCCCTCCCCAGCGACCCGCGCGGCGGCTTCGACGCCCAGGTCCAGCGCCGCTGGATCGAGTACTGCGACCACCTGGCCGAGCTGATCCCCCGCGCCACCGTCGAGAATCTACTGGCGACCCTGGTCCCCCGCGTCGTAAAAGCAGCATCGGCATGACCCAGGCGGCGGCTCCACCCCCTCCGGCGCAGAGCGCGTCCCCCTCGATCCCGGACCTCGCCCGGCGCCTGCAGGACGGCGCCCGCCAGCTCGAAGCGCAGTTCCTCGGCAAGGAGGAGATCATCCGCCTCCTCTTCATCAGCGCCCTCGCCGGCGAGCACCTGGTGATGGTCGGCCCGCCCGGCACCGCCAAGTCGGCGATCGTCCGCGCGTTCGCTCAGGTGATCGACGCCCGCTACTTCGACTACCTGCTGACCCGCTTCACCGAGCCCAACGAGATCTTCGGCCCCGTCGACATCCAGGCGTTCCGCAGCGGCACCTACCGCCGCCGCATCGAGAAGATGCTGCCCGAGGCCGAGGTCGTGTTCCTCGACGAGATCTTCAAGGCCAACAGCGCCATCCTCAACAGCCTGCTCACCCTGCTCAACGCGCGCCGCTTCACCCACGGCACCAACACCGTGCGCGTGCCGCTGATCTCGCTGTTCGCCGCCAGCAACGAGGTCCCCAACGACGACGCGCTGTCGGCCATCTTCGACCGCTTCCTGCTGCGCGTGCGCTGCGACTACCTCGACAGCTACCACTTCCGCGGCCTGCTCCAAAAAGGCATCCAGCTCGAGACGGCCCAGATGGCCGACCACACCCCCGGCCGCAAGGTCGCGACCGCCGCCGAGCTGCTCAGCGTGCAGCGCCGCTTCGGCGAGCTCATGCGCATGAGCGAGGAGTTCCTCGCGACCTTCAAGGGCCTGGTGTTCCAGATCCGCAGCGAGGGCATCGGCCTCAGCGACCGCCGCGTCGTCAAACTCTTAAAATTGTTCGCCGCCTCGGCGGTGTTCGACGGCCGCGACCAGGTCAACGACGCCGACCTGTTCATCCTCCGCCACGTGTGGAACACGCCCGAGCAGGAGGAGATCCTGCAGGAGATCGTGGGCCCGGTGCTCGACCGCTGGTACGAGTCGCACCCCGAGCACAGCCGCATCGGCGCCACCCCGACGTCGCTGCAGGACCTGCTCGAGGAGCTCCGCGTCATCCGCGAGACCTTGACCGGCAGCCAGGTGCTGTCCGACATGCAGCTGTTCAGTCAGCTGCGCAACCTCGGCGACATCAAGGCCGCGCTCACCCGCATGCAGGACAACGCCGCCGCCCAGCGCATGGTCGGCGAGGTCGACAAGCTGCTCGAGACGATGTTCGCCTCGTCGCGGTTCGTCTAGCCCGCACCCCCGCGGCGGCGCCCGTCAGATCCGCCGCGAGCCGGCGTAGGGTGCGGCATGTACTTCGAATTCGTGCAGCAGATGAAGAAGATGCTGGCCCAGCTCGACACCTGGCTGGCCGCCGGCGCCACGTTCGCCCGCGAGCGCGGGCAGAGCCCCGACGACCTGCTGGCCCTGCGGCTCGCGCCCGACCAGTTCGCCCTGGTCCGCCAGGTCCAGTCGGCCTGTGACAGCGCCAAGTTCGTGGTCGCGCGCCTGACCGGCAAGCCGGCCCCGTCGCACCCCGACAGCGAGCAGACCCTCGACGAGCTGCGCGCCCGCGTGCGGACCGTGCTCGCCTGGCTCGACACCGCCGGCGAGGCCGACTTCGCCGAGGCCGCGACCCGCGTGGTCACCCACCCGCGCTGGGAGGGCAAGTGGATGACCGGCGCCGACTACTTCCGCGAGCACGGCCAGCCCAACTTCTACTTCCACGTCACCCACACTTACGCGCTGCTGCGCCACCACGGCGTCGGCCTCGGCAAGCGCGACTACCTCGGATCGATCTCCCTGCGCGACGCGGCCCCCGCGAGCTGAGCCCCGCTCGCGACGATGCGGGCGGCGCGGTGCGGCCGCCGCGAGCCGAGCCTCACTCGCCGCTCGCGACGAAGCGGGCGGCGCGGTGCGGCCGCCGCGAGCCGAGCCTCACTCGCCGCTAGCGACGAAGCTGGCGGCGCTCGCCGCGTTCAGCTTGAAGCCGGCCTCGACGCGCCGCTCGGCCAGCTTCTCGCCGTCCCAGCGCCAGGCGGTGAGCAGCGCGTGGGGGTCGTCCTCGTCGGCGGCGATGTCGAGGTCGACCCGCACGCTCATGCCCTCGGCGTCGACGACGCTCACGCTGCGGTGCCGCTGCGCCCGCGCGTGCGCCTCGGCCCGCGTCAGCACGTCGCGCGCCCCCTTTAGTAAGGTCGTGAAGTCGGACGTGTTGAGCGGCTTGGGGTTCTTCTTGTCGCGGCCCATCGTCCACGGGCTGGTGAGCACCGGCTCGCTGTCCCCGTCGCGGGTCATCGTCACGGCCCAGCCGTCGTCGTCCTCGTTCTTCTGGATCCGCGCGGTCCACCCGTCGCTCGCCCAGGTCCGTGCATCATCAAGTTCCTGGCTCATGCTGAACGAACGTATAGCACCCGTCCAGCCGCCGAGAAAGCCCCAAGACGGGGCAGGGCAGGGGTCTCACGGCGATCACGGCGAACCCGCGTCGAGGGCCTCGGGGCGTCGACTCGCGTACGTCCTCCTCGACCCGCTGCCGCCGGCTCACGGCGACTCGACGATCGCGTCGAGCCACGCGAGCACCGCCCGCACCTTCGGCGCGTCGGCGATCGCCTCGGGCACCACGCGCCAGAGCGTGCGGACCATCGGCGGCGCGTCGCGGTCGAGGCGCACGAGGTCGTCGCGCCCGGCCGCCGCCGCCAGCGTCACCACGCCGAGGCCCGCGCCCGAGAACACCAGCCCGTACGCCGTCGGCACGCTGTTGGTCGCCGCGACCACGCGCCCGCGGGGCACCAGCGCGTGCATCCAGCGCATCTCGGCGAGGCGGCTGTCGGGCGGCCCGAGCACCACCAGATCCGCCTCGGCGTCGGGCGGCAGCGGGTCGAGCCCGTGGCGCGCCACGTACGCGCGGGCGCCGAACAGCCCGAGCGGCACCTCGAGCAGCCGGCGCACGCGCATGCCCGCCTCGGTCGGTCGGACCAGGCGCAGCGCCACCTCGGCCTGGCCCTTGGCGAGGTCGAGCAGCTGCTCGCTGCACCGCAGGTCGAGCACCAGCTCCGGGTGGCGCGCGCGCAGCTCGGCGAACCGCGGCACCAAATAGTTCTGGGCGATGTAGTCGAGCGTCGTCAGGCGCACCGTGCCGACCGCCCGCTCGGACGCCGCGTCGAGGTCCCGCGCCAGCACCCGCACCTCGCCGGCCATGCGCTCGGCGGCCTCGACCACGCGCCGGCCCGTCTCGGTCGGGCGCCAGCCCTCGGGCTCGCGGACGAACAGCGGCGCGCCCGCGGCCTGCTCGAGCGCCGCGATGCGCCGGCTCACCGTGGTCGGGTCGAGCCGCAGCGCGCGCCCGGCCTCGCCGAGCGAGCCGTGGCGCGCGAGCACGAGGGCGACCCGCAGGTCGCGCCAGTCGAGGGGGTGCTGCATCGTTGCAGTTCGGAACTGCACGATACTGCGTTGGCGCAGGACCCGTCCAGACCTAGCCTGTGAGGCAGGAGCAGCCCATGTCCGAAGACCTCAGCCTGCCCGCCCTCGACGGGCGTCCGCTCGCCGCCACCGTCCACGAGCCGCAGGGTCCGGCCCGCGCCGGCCTCGTCGTGCTCAGCGCCCTGGGCGTGCCGCGCCGCTACTACGCCCCGTTCGCCGCCTGGATGGCCGCGCGCGGGGTCGGCGTGCTGACCTTCGACTACCGCGGCAGCGGCGACTCGCGCAGCGTGCCCGTGCGCCGCGACCCCTCGACCCTGCTCGACTGGGCCAGGCTCGACGCCGCCGCCGCCATCGACCACGCGCTCGGGCGCTGGCCCGGCGTGTGGGGCCTCGGTCACAGCTACGGCGGCCAGGCCCTCGGCCTGACCCCGCGCGGGCTCGACCTCGCCGGCGCCGTGGTCGTCGCCGCCGGCTCGGGCGACCTCGACCTCTACGCCCCGGCGTTCCGCACGCTCTTCAACTTGCGCCTCGCGCTGCTGCCCGCGGTCGCCGGCGTGTTCGGCTACATCCCCGGCGCGCTCGGCCTCGGCATGGACCTGCCCGCCGGCGTGCTGAAGCAGTGGGCCGCGTGGTGCCGCACGCCGGACTACGCCCGCGGCGCGCTCGGCTACGAGGCCACGCACCACCACCGCATCACCGCCCCCGTGCGCTTCTACGAGTTCACCGACGACACCTACGCCCCCGCCGCGCCGGCCGCCGCGCTGCGTCGGTGGTACAGCAACGCCCGCGTGACCCACCGCCGGATCGCCCCCGGCGAGCTCGGCCTGAAGCAGGTCGGACACTTCGGCGCGTTCCGGCCCGGCCCGACCGAGCTCGTGTGGCACGAGGTCCTCGACGCCGTGACCGGCGACGCCCGCCGCGCCGCGCCCGCGCGCGCGCCCGTCACCCCGGCCCCCGTGTGACCGCCGCGGGTATCATCCCGCGATGATCCACGACGAACACGTGATCGTCACCGATCGCCACGGCACCGACCTGCTGGCCAACTCGCTGCTCAACAAGGGCACCGCCTTCACCGACGCCGAGCGCACCGACTTCGAGCTCCACGGCCTGCTGCCGCCGCACGTCGGCGACCTCGAGCAGCAGATCACCCGCCGCCTGCGCGCCCTGCGGGCCTGCGACAACCCGCTCGAGCGCTACGCCTTCCTCCGCGACCTCCAGGATACCAACGAGACCCTGTTCTACGCCATGCTCGTGCGCCACTCGGCCGAGCTGCTGCCGCTGGTCTACACCCCGACCGTCGGCGAGGGCTGCCAGCGCTTCTCGGAGATCTGGCGCCACCCTCGCGGCCTGTTCCTGTGCTGGCCCAACCGCGCGCGCATCCCCGAGATCCTCGCCAGCCCGCGGCTCGACGACGTGCGGGTGATCTGCGTCAGCGACGGCGAGCGCATCCTCGGCCTCGGCGATCAGGGCACCGGCGGCATGGGCATCCCGATCGGCAAGCTCGCGCTCTACACCGCCTGCGCCGGCATCCACCCCGGCCGCACGCTGCCGGTCTTCCTCGACGTCGGCACCGACAACGCGGAGCGCCTCGCCGACCCGCTGTACGTCGGCTGGCGCAGCCCGCGGGTGCGCGGCCCGGCCTACGACGAGTTCGTCGAGCTGTTCATCGACTCGGTGATCCGCCGCTGGCCCGACGTCCTGCTGCAGTTCGAGGACTTCGCCAACCACAACGCCGGCCGCCTGCTCGATCGCTACCGCGATCGCCTGTGCACCTTCAACGACGACATCCAGGGCACCGCCGCGGTGGCCGCCGGGACCCTGCTGTCGGCCATCGGCGTCACCGGCGTGCCGCTCGCCGAGCAGCGCGTCGCCGTGCTCGGCGCCGGCTCGGCCGGCTGCGGCATCTCCGCCTTGCTGCTGCGCGCGCTCGTCGACGCCGGCCTGCCCGAGGCCGAGGCCCGCCGCCGGTTCTTCGCCGTCGACCGCGACGGCCTGCTCGTCGAGGGCATGCCCGGCATCCGCGACGCCCAGCGCCCGTTCGTGCAGCCGCGCGAGGCCGTGGCCGGCTGGACCCTGCAGCAGCCGGATCGCATCGACCTCCTCGACGTCGCCCGCAACGCCCGCCCGACCGTGCTGATCGGCGTCAGCGGCCAGCCCGGCGCCTTCAGCGAGGCGGCGATCCGGGCCATCGCCGCCCACGTCGAGCGCCCCGTGGTGTGTCCGCTGTCGAACCCGACCTCGCGCGCCGAGGCCACCCCCGCCGACCTGATCGCCTGGACCGACGGGCGCGCGCTGATCGGCACCGGCAGCCCGTTCGCCCCGGTGCCGTACGGCGGCCGCGACATCCCGATCGCCCAGACCAACAACGCCTACGTGTTCCCCGGCATCGGCCTCGGCGTGCTCGCCAGCGGCGCCCGCCGCGTCACCGACCCGATGTTCACCGCCGCCGCCCGCGCCCTCGCCGGCCTGTCGCCCGCGCGCCACGACCCGCGCGCCCCGCTGCTCCCGCCGGTCAGCGAGCTGCGCCGCGTGGCCGTGGTCGTCGCCGCCGCCGTCGCCCGTCAGGCCGTCCACGACGGCGTCGCCGAGCCGGTCACCGACGAGGCGCTCGCCCACCGCATCGCCGCCAGCGTGTGGGAGCCGGTCTACCGCCCGTACCACCGCCTGCGCCGCTGACCGGCTCACGCGTCGGCGAGCGGCAGGCGCACCAGGAAGCGCGCGCCCTCGGCGTAGCTCTCGTCGAGCACCAGGTCGCCGCCGGCCCCCTGGGCGATCGCCCGCGCGATCGACAGCCCGAGCCCCGTGCCGCTGGCGTGGTTGATCTCCGCCCGCGCGCTGCGGAAAAACGGCGCGAAGATGTGCGGCCGGTCCTCGAGCGCCACGCCCGGCCCGGAGTCGACGATCGCCAGCTCGAGCGTGCGCCCGACCTGCGCCAACGCCACCACGACCACCGCGCCCGGCTGGCTGTGGGTCACCGCGTTGTCGATCAGGTTGCGCAGCAGGCGGGCCAGCTCGCCGCGCACCGCCTTCAGCTCGGCCGCGCGGACCGCCTCGAGCCCGTGCACCTGCACCGTGATCTGGCGCTCCTCCGCCAGCCCGCGGGCCATGCGCAGCGCCTCGTGCACGAAGCCCTCGACGCGCACCGGCTCGCGCGTGGGGGCCACGTCGGCCTGCAGGCGGGCGAGCAGCAGCAGGTCCTCGGTCAGGTGGACCAGCGCCTCGACGTCGCCGCGCATCTGCTCGAGCGACACGCGGTACTCGGCGGGCTCGCGCGGCCGTCGCAGCGCCAGCTGCAGCTCGCCGAGCAGCGTCGCCAGCGGCGAGCGCAGCTCGTGGGCCGCGTGCGAGATGAACGTCCGCTGCGTGCGCACCAGCTCGCCGAGCTGGCTGATCATGTGGTCGAGGTCGGCGGCCAGCGCCCGGGTGTCGTCGCTGCCGCGGGCGTCGCCGCCGACGCGCGCGTCGAAGTCGCCCTCGGCGACGGTGCGGGCCACGCGGGCGATCACGTGGACGTCGCGGGCCAGGCGCTCGCCGAGCCAGCGCCCGACCAGCGCCGTCGCCAGGGTCGCGACCACGAACAGCAGCAGCAGCACGCGCCCGAGGTACTGCGCGTCGTCGGTCACCGTGCGCTGCGACGCCGCGTACAAGAGCAGGTTCTCCGAGCGGCTCGGCAGCGGGATCAGCACCCCGCGCAGCGACGTCTCGCCGAGCGTCACGTCGACCGCGGTCCCGTCCCAGCCGACCTCCGAGACCCCGAGCTCGGCGAGCTGCGGGGCCTGCCCGCCGAAGCTCGCCGACGCCGCGATCGCCTGGCCGTCGTAGTCGTAGATCGCGAGGTAGCGGGTCGCCGGATCGAGGCTCTCCGGCACCCGCATGAAGCCGGCGTTGAGCGGCGCCCCCGGGGTCACCTGGGCCGGCAGGCGCTCGGCGGCCGCGTACGCGTGGCGGACCAGCGCGTGGTCGAGCTCGCGGACCTCGGCCGCGTCGACCAGCATGAACAGCGGCACGAACGAGGCCGCCAGCACCGTCGCCGTCAGGGCCGTCAGCCACACCGACAGGCGGGTCCGCAGCCTCACGCCGGCGTCCTCCAGCGGTAGCCGACCCCGCGCACGGTCTCGAGCGCGGACGCGTGGGCGCCGAGCTTGTGGCGCAGGTTCTTGACGTGGACCTCGACCGTGTTCGACCCGGTGTCGAAGCTCGTCTCCCACACCTTGGCCAGCAGCTCGCTGCGCGGCACCACCAGGCCGGCGCGCCCGAGCAGGTACGTCAGCAGCGAGAACTCGCGCGGCGTCAGATCGAGGCGCACGCCGTCGAGCGTGGTCGTGTGCTCCTGGCGGTCGACGCGGACGGGCCCGACGATCAGCACCCGCTCGCCGCCGCCGCGGCGGATCAGCGCGCGCACGCGGGCCATCAGCTCGCCGAGGTCGAACGGCTTGGCCAGGTAGTCGTCGGCCCCGGCGTCGAGCCCGGCGATGCGCTCGGGCACGTCGCCGCGGGCCGTCAGCATCAGGATCGGCACCGCCACCCCGGCCGCGCGGGTCGCCCGGCACACCGCCAGCCCGTCGAGCGTCGGCAGCATCCAGTCGAGGATCACCAGGTCGTAGGGCACCCCGCGGATCTGGTCGCGCGCGACCCCGCCGTCGTCGACCACGTCGACCACGTAGCCCTCCTCCCGCAGGGCACGCACGAGGAAGCTGGCGAGCTTGCGGTTGTCCTCGACGACGAGCACCTTCATCGCGCGAATGGTAGCCCGCCGCGCCGGCGGTCGTCCCCGGCGCGCGCAGGATGAGGAAACCTTCATCCGCGCTTCACCCGGGCCCGCCGCGGCCCTCCGGGCGTAAAACCCCGTCCCGGCCGATCTCCCCGGCGGTTGCGTGCACGGGCCCGGCGGGCCAAACTGGCCGCCCCGATGCGGCGTAGGACGAAGGCACGGCATGGCTGACCCACGAGGCCGCGGCGAGGCCGCCCTGCGACCGCGGCGGGAGGTCCGCGGCAGCGCCGTCAACACGGCCGAGCTCGAGCGCCAGGTCGGCACGCTCGCGCTCTCGCAGATCGAGGGGGCAGGGGCCCTGGCGATGATGCGGGCCCTGGTCTGGCAGACCATCCTCTGCCGCCTCGGCATGGCCGTCCCGCTCGTCGTGCTCCACGACATCGGCTGCCTCGTGTGCGGCCTCGGCTCGCCCGGTCCGGTGCCCCGCGGCATCGCCGAGCCCGAGCTGTGCGAGCTGTGGCGCCAGCTGCTCGTCGAGATCGCCGAGAGCGACCTGGTGCGCGCCCAGGCCAACTGGAAGCACCGCGACCCCATGGTCGGCGTGGTGCTCGCCCGCGTGCTCGCCGGCTGCGTGCCGCAGCTGCCCGACGACGTGCGCGTGCTCCGGCCGATCGAGCTCCCGACCGACGCCGCCCACTACGCCCGCATCGAGCCGAGCACCGCCTTCACCCGCTACGACCAGCGCCAGGCGGTCGCCTGGCTGCACACCCTGACCAACCACCGCCTCTTGCCGCTGCTGGCGGTCGAGCAGATCGACGTCGACGCCCTGCGCCTGTTCGGCCTGTTCCGCGGCGGCCCCGGCGAGGCCGCCGCCGGCGTCGACCTCGCCGACCTCTACAACGTCATGGTCAGCCCGGCCCTCGCCGACGTCATCGACTTCTCGATGGAGCTCCTGCCCTCGATCCTCGAGGTCAAGCGCGACGCCGGCCAGCAGGTGTTCTCGATCGACGGCTACGCGTCGATCGAGCGCCGCGGCGGCATCGACGACCTCGAGCTGTCGCAGCTCGCCCTCGACGAGGACATCTTCGAACAGAAGTACGTCGACGACGAGCTGTTCTACTTCACCCACGAGAAGCAGATGGAGAACGAGCAGCGCACGCACTACGTGCTCGTCGACGGCTCGGCCTCCATGCGCGGCGTGCGGGAGGTGTTCGCCCGCGGCCTCGCGCTCGCGCTGTGCAAGCGCCTGGCCCTGCTCGGCGAGCAGGTCGTGCTGCGGTTCTTCGACAGCCGGCTCTACGAGGGCGTGCGCGTCGGCGCCCAGGGCCACGCCGAGGTGCCCTACGTGCTGCAGTTCCGCGCCGAGAACGGCCGCAACTACGCCCGCGTGATCCGCCAGCTCGGCGCCGAGCTGGCCGCCCCGCGCCGCGGCGACGGCAAGGTGCTCATCTACCTGCTGACCCACGGCGAGTGCCAGCTGCCCGAGGCCGACGTCATGAGCCTCGCCGCCCGCGCCCCGATCTACGGCGTGTTCATCCTCCCCAGCGGCCCGCTCGACCTCGGCTACCTCCACCACCTCTACCGCGTGCACGTGATCGACGACCACGCCCTCAGCCACGGCCGCCGCGCCCAGAAGGCCCGCCAGATCATCAGCGACGTCGAGTCGGGCGTGCGCGACGCCAGAGCCCGCGGCCCCCGCGAGCGTCAGGCCGCCCGCGCCACCGCCACCCGGCCGACCCGGAGGCGCCCGTGATCGACACCAACCTCGTGTGGATCCGGGCCGAGGGGGCCCTGCGCGCCGGCCGTCACGCCGACGCCCAGATCTACCTGCGCCAGCTCGTGCAGGTGGTCGAGCGCATCGACTTCGAATACGAGGAGTGGCTGCGGGCCTTCGCCGAGTCGCTGCGCGCCTCCAACCACTGGGGCGAGGCCATGGCCTGCCTGGCCTACCTCGGCGCCCGCGACCTGCCCGGACCCGAGGTGCTGCAGGCCCAGGTCCCGCTCGCCCGCGCCGGCGACCCCGACGCCCTCCGCGCCGTCCGCCTCTACGGCATCTACCTCGCCCGCGCCGGCCAGCACCGCGTCGCCGCCTCGTGGTTCGCGCTCGGCGGCATGCCGGTGCACCAGGCCATCGAGCTCGAGCGCGCCAAGGAGGACGAGGCCGCCGCCCAGCTGTGGGCCCGCCTGCTGACGTCCGACCTGCTCGCCGATCGCGGCGGCGCCCGCACCGGCGCCAGCGCCCCCGGCGACGGCCGCAGCCACGCCTACGAGCGCGCCCTCGCCAAGATCAACTTCGGCCTGTGCCTGCGCCGCCTGGCCGCCGCCGACCCCAGCGGCCCCATGCACGACCGCGCCCGCATCGCCCTCGCCGAGGCCACCACCTCGGTCGAGGAGGTCGCCGACGCGTTCGAACAGGACGGCCTGCGCGAGCGCGCGTTCGACTGCTACCAGCTGATCGCCCGCCTCGGCGTCGAGGCCGGCGCCTTCGAGAACGTCGCCGAGGGCCTGCTCAACTCGGTGCGCATCCTGAAGGACGACGGCCTGAAGCTCGACGCCCTGCGCCTCTACGAGACGTTCGTCGGGCTCGCCCGCGAGGCCGGCGAGCACCACGCCGTCGCCACCATCCTCCGCGAGGCCGCCGACTACTGCACGCGCGCCGGCCTGACCTACGCCGACGACCTGCGCTGGCGCAGCGCCGAGGCCTGGCTGCGCGCCGCCGGCGAGGCCCAGTCCGCCGGCCACCCGATCCAGATCATCGAGAACGCCTACCTGTCCGCCGCCGAGGGCTTCGCCTCGGTCCGCGCGTTCCGCCAGGTCGCCGACGTCTACCGCCGCCTGGCGCAGATCGACCTGCCCGCCAAACAGCGCGAGCGCGCCCTCCGCCTGCTGCGCCGCCTCGGCGACGCCCCCACCGACGCCCCGCGGCCGATGCCCGTGCCCGAATTCTTGAAGCAGCTGCCCGACTACGAGGAGGTCTGGTACGTCGACCTCGCCGAGTGGGAGCTCGCCGGCGACCCGGCGCTGGTCGCCGCCGGCGTGATGGCCGACCGCCGCTTCCCCGACTACGTGCGCCGCCACGCGCTGCTGCTGGTCCTCGAGATCGAGCGCCGCGGCCCGACGGTGCCCCAGCTCGACCTCGTGCGCCGCCTCGAGCAGATCCGGGCCTACCCGGTGATCGCCGCGCTCGAGGCCCTGCATCGCCGCGGCGACCCGCCGCTGCGCGAGTCGGTCGCCGGGGCGATGGGCGCGCTGCGCTTCAAACGCAGCTTCGGCCTGGTCTCCCAGGCCCTGCGCGACCCGGTGCCCGGGGTGCGCAACGCCGCCGCCAACTCGGTGCGCCGCCTGATCTTCCCCCACGCGTTCGAACCGCTGCGCCGCATCTTCGAGGCCCGCGACCTGCCCGACCCCGAGACCGCCCGCGAGGCCGCCCTCCACGCGATCGGCAAGATCGGCACCGTCGAGGCCCTCGACTTCCTGTGCGACCGCCTCCGCGAGGGCGAGCAGCCGTTCATCAAGCTCGCGAGCACCGCGATCAGCCAGCTCTCCAACCCCGAGCTGCTGCCCTACATCCGCCGCCAGATCGAGTTCGTGCCGGCCGAGCACCGCGCGGTGCTCGAGGACACCGCGCAGCACCTCGAGCAGCGCCTGCGATAGCACTTCGAGCCCGCGCCGGCCGAGCGCCGCGCGACGCCAGGGGACACCGCGCAGCAGCTCGAGCAGCGCCTGCGCCAGCACTTCGAGCCCGCGCCGGCCGAGCGCCGGGGAGCACCTCGAGCAGCGCCTGCGATAGCACTTCGAGCCCGCGCCGGCCGCGCGGCGCCAGGGGACACCGCGCAGCAGCTCGAGCAGCGCCTGCGCTAGTACTTCTGGCCCTTGCAGCGCTCGACCGACGACTCGAACGCCGCGCGCCTGTCGGCCTCGGTCAGCTTCACGTCGGCCGTCCAGACGCCGACGAACGACCTGTACGCCGCCCCGCAGTCGCCCGCGCGCCCGTAGCACAGGGCCGCCAGCGTCGGCAGCGACTTGTCGGCGCTGCGCACCTGGTAGTCGTCGGCGTCGCGCGGCTTGACCCGTGGGATCAGCGCCTTGATCGTCGCCACCCACGCGCCGCACTCGGCCGGCGTGTGCGTCTCGCTGGCCGCCATCGCCAGGTTGTTGTAGGCCCCGAGCAGCTTGTCGCGGTCGCTCGCGTCGCCGCCCTGGCAGTAGTTCGCGGCCATCGACTCGGCCGCCTGCTGCGCGCGCTCCGGGTGCTGCCCCATCTCCTCGCGCAGGTAGCCGCCCACGCGCTGCTTGCCCTGCTGGCACCTGCCGGCCAGCATCTCGCACAGCCCGCGCATGTACGTGCTCGTCCGCCCGTAGCGCGGCGCCAGCTTGACCACCTCGTCGAGGTCGGCGAGGCAGCCCGCTCCGTCGCGGTGGTTCATCTTCTTCGAGGCGTCGGCGAACAGGTCGGCCGCCCGCTCGTTCGCCGCGCGCTCGCCCGCGCTCGCCGCCGGCCCGCCGCCGCCGCCGCTGCCCGCGCCGCCGCCCGGCCCGGTGCACACGCACTGGCACGGCGGACACGACGCCGCGACCGCCGACGCGCAGGTCGCCGGCGCCTCGCTCGTCGCCGCGTCGGCCTGCTTGCACACGCACTGACACGGCGGACACGCCGGCCTCGACGTCGCCGCCGACGCGCACCCGGCCAGCAACGCCGCCGCCAGCAGCCCCGCGCGGCTCACTGGACCGGCTTCCCCTTGCACTTCTCGTACGACCCCTCGAACGAGCTGAGGATCACGTCGGGCGGCACGTTCTTCAGGTCCTCCGGCTTCCAGGTGGTCGCCACGAACATCTTGTAGACCTTCTTGCAGTCGCCGGCGCGGGCCAGGCAGCGCAGGTACGTCACGTTGAGGCCGGGCTCGATGCGGATGATCTCGTAGTCCTCGTCGTCGCGCGGCGGGGTCTTCGGCAGCAGCTTCTTGATCTTGTCGTGCAGCTCGGTGCACCGCTCGGGCGTCGGCTTGTCGCCGCTCTGGGCGATCACCCCGAGCGTGTCGCTGGCCTTGATCAGCTCCTCGCGCGGCGTCAGCCCGCCCTGGCAGTTCGACTGCGCCGTGTTCGACACCGCCGAGTCGATCTGCGCCGGCGTCATCTGCGTCAGCTGCTCGTAGGCCTTGCGCAGCAGCTGCTTGCCGGCGTCGCACTTGCCCGTGATCATCAGGCAGTTGGCCCGCGTCATCGAGTACGGGCTCTTCGGGTCGGTCGACTTCATCTTCGGCGCGGCCTTGTCGAAGCTGTCGAGCTCGGACAGGCAGCCCTTGCCGTCCTTCGCGTTGAACTTCGACATCGCCGACTGCATGTGCGCGTTGGCCTTCTCGTTGTTCTCGATCTTGGCGTTGACGACCCCGGCCGCGTTCAGCGACTCCGGGGTGTCGGGCGCCTGCATGGCCTCCTTCTCGGGGTTGGCGCCGTCGCGGATCGCTCGCAGCGTCAGGCGGATCGGCGCCTTGCAGCCGGCCACCTCGGTCGCCGAGTCCGACTTGCACACCCCGAGGTCGCCGCCCTTCTTGTCGACCTGGCTGTTGCTCGACGTCTTGCCGCCGGTCCCGAACCCGAACGCGCTGACCCCCGCCTCGGCCTCGAACTTCTTGGTCGTGCCCAGCGCGAACGCCCCGAGGTTGTAGTTGTAGACGAAGTGGGTCGCGCCCTCGCAGCCGGGGTTGGCGGCGATGTCCTCGCGGTAGACCGCCGCGCGCGTGGCCGTGCGCGTGCCCGCGACGTAGTACTCCATCACGAACTTCTCGCCGCCCGCGACCCGCCCGCCGAGCGAGGCGCTGCCGAGCGGCAGCTTGGCGTACAGCTCGCCCTCGTTGGCGATCTGCATCTTCTCGAGCTGCCCGGTGGTCCAGTCGACCGCCTTGTACGCGCCCTGCGACCCGCGGATGCTGTCGTTGCGGCACTCGTCGAGCACCTGCATGTCACAGCCCTCGTAGCGGACCACCACGATGTCGCTGGCCGCGTAGGCCTCGAAGCTCGACATGTCCGTGCCGTCCCACTCGATGATGAACGGCCGCAGGTGGTTCTTCGGGTTGCACTTGTTCTGGGCCGCGAACGACTCGTCCATCAGGCCGCTCTGGCCCGACTCGCGGGTCTTGGTGGCCTTCGGCACGCGGCCGCAGGCGGACAGCAGGAGGGGCGTCAGACACAGGAGCGTAACGGCGACGATGCGGTGCATACACGGATCCGGGGCAGGGGACGCGCCACCATCCCGTGGACGCGTCGTCCGCAGGGTGGCGGAAATTCGCCGGAGCGTCGACCCCCGCCGCGTGCTCCGGTCCACGCGCGCCGACGGCGACCGCGACATCGTCGGCGCACTCGCGAACAAACGTCACCCGCGCGAGGCGAACCGCGGGCACCCGCGGTCACGCACGGACCCGCGCGGACCCGAAGCCCGCGTCGCGCACGCTCGCCGCGGCGTCGCACGCAGCACGGCTCGCGGCTCGACCTCCACGCTGACGAATCCGACCACGTCCCCGATCGCCGCCCTCGTCCGAGCGACTCGCCTTCGGCGCGCGCTCACCCGCGGTACGAACGCGGCCAGCGCGGATGGTCCGCCGGCAACGCAGCGACCGCGCGCCCGATCGCGTCGGCGATGTCCGACGCGACCGCCCCGAACCGTTTGGCGTCGGCCAGCTCGCCCGCGACCCCGTGCACATGCACGCCCGCGCAGGCGGCGGCCCACGCCTCGAGGCCGCGGGCCATCAGCGCGCCGATCAGCCCCGCCAGACAGTCGCCGGTGCCCGCGGTGGCGAGGGCAGGGGACCCGCTGACCGCGACCGCCACCCGCTCGCCCTCCGCGACCACCGAGCCCTCGCCCTTCAGCACCGCGACCGCGCCGGTGCACGCCGCCAGCGCCCGCGCGGCCGCCAGGCGATCGGCCTGCACCCGCGCCGCCGTCCAGCTCTCACCTGTCCGCAGGGACAGCAGGCGGCCGGCCTCCGCCGGGTGCGGCGTCAGCACGCGCGGCCCGCCGGGCGTGTCCCCGGGGATCTCGACCAGCGCCGACGCGTCCCACACCGCCGGCCGCGCATCCCCGCGCCACAGGAACGCCAGCCCCGCGCGCTCGTCGGGCGCCGTCAGCCCCGGACCGACCACCAGCACGCCCGCGCCCGGCACCGGCGGGTCGGCGTGCCCGGTCACCATCAGCTCCGGACGGTGCGCCAGGAGCTGCGCCTGCACCTCGGCGTCGCCGGCCGCGATCGTCACGATGCCCGCGCCCGCGCGCAGCGCCGCCGTGCCGGCCAGCACCGCCGCGCCCGGCGTGCCCGCGCTGCCGCCGACGATCGCCACGTGCCCGCGCTCGCCCTTGTGCGCGCCCGGCCGCAGCCCCGCCAGCCAGCCGCGCACCTCGCCCGGGGCGATCAGCGTCACCTGTCCCGAGGGACCTGGCGCTTCGACCAGGCCGATGTCCGCCACCACCACCTCGCCCGCGTGCTGTCGGCCCGGCGTGACGTGCAGCCCCGGCTTGCTGCGCTGGAACGTGATCGTGTGGTCGGCGCGGATCGCCGGCCCCGGCGTCGCCCCGGTGTCGGCGTCGACCCCCGTCGGCAGGTCGACCGCCACCCGCGTCGCGTTGGCCTCGTTGGCCCACACCACGCCCGCGAGCATGTCTCCGCGCAGCGGCGGCGCGGCCCCGGTGCCGAGCATCGCGTCGACGATCACCACCGGCTCGCCCGGCGGCGGCGGCAGCCCCTCCTCGATCGTCACCCCGAGCGCCGTCGCCATCGCGATCTGCGCGGCCAGGTCGTGCCCGCGGCGCGCGCCGAGCAGGTGCACCTGCACCGGCACCCCGCGCCCGTGGAGGATCCGCGCGATCGCCACGCCGTCGCCGCCGTTGTTGCCCGGCCCGCACAGCACGCGCACCGGTCGGCCCGCGCGCGCCCGCTGGACCACCTCGGCGCAGGCCAGCGCGGCCCGCTCCATCAGGATCGGCGACAGGATCCCCAGCGCGTCGATCGTGTGGCGATCGGCCGCCGCCGCGGCCGCGCGCAGCCACAGCCCGGGCGGCACGGCGGGGTGGGTGGGCTCGCGCTGGCTCACCGCGTCCCCCTCAGTTCGGCGTGCACACGAACGGCCCGATGGTGATGTCGTCGACGCTCCAGCCCCCGACCGCCTTGGCCGCCGCCGTCTGGGCCACGCAGATGCGCACCTGCAGCGCCGTGTTGATGTGGTCCGTCATGTCGTAGCTCTTCAGCGTCCAGCCGACGTCGCCGACGCCCGGGTTGGGGTAACCCGACTCGAGCTCCTTCCACTCCTTGCCGTTCCACACCTCGATGGTGTTGGTCATGAACGGCAGGTTGTCGACGTGGAGGTGGCGCCAGAACGTCAGCCACAGCGACGGCTGCCCGTTGGTGTCGATCGGCGGGGTCGTCAGGCACGTGCTGGCGAACGCCCCGTTGGGGAACAGCGCGCCGATCAGCGTGCCGGCCAGCATCTTGTCGTCGCTCGGCGAGTGGTCGTCGTCGGGGTCGGCCCCGTTCTTGCCCACCGGCGAGGCCACGGCCGCGCCGATCGCCCACTGCGGCCCGAGCTCGATGCCCGGGTCCGGATCGGTGAAGTCCTCGAACCACAGGAAGCCCGGGCCGCCGACCCCGCACAGCCCCGCCGTGCACGCGTCGTCGGGCGTGCACACGAACCCGTCGTCGCACGGCTTGCCCTCCATGTCGGGCAGCGGGCTGGCCTTGCACCCGCCGTCGTCCGGGTCGCACAGGCCGAGCCCGCAGGCGTTGTCGAGCCCGCTGCAGTCGACCGCGACCCCGTCGGCGCACACGCCGAGCGTGCACTGCTCGAAGCTCGTGCACGCGTCGCCGTCGTCGCACAGGTCGCCCTCGTTGGTCGGCTCGCCCTCGCAGGCCTTGGTCTCGAGGTTGCACCAAAAGTTCGCGCACGGCTCGTCGAGCGGGTCGCAGTCGGCGTCGACGAGGCAGCCCGGATCGCCGCACACGCCGCCGTCGCACCAGCCCCCCAGGCAGTCCGCGTCCACCTCGCACACCCCGCCCGGCGCGCAGCCGTCGCACAGCGCGCCGCCGCAGTCGACGTCGGTCTCGTCCTGGTTCAGCGCGTCGTCGTCGCAGCTCGGCGCCGGATCGCCGGTCGAGCTCGACCCGCCCTCGCTCGACGACGCCGTCACCTCGCCGCTCGCGGTGCTCCCGCTGGTGTGCTCCGGGCCCGTCGACGTCGACGTCGACTCGCTCCCGCTCGAGGTGTGCTCCGGCGGCGTGGTCGCGGTCGGCGACGTCTCGGTCTGCGGCCCCGTGCTTGTGTCGCCCCGCGTCGTGCTCGTCGGCGTCGTCACCTCGCCCCCCGAGTCCGAGCTCGACGACCCGGTCCCGGTCGTGCTCGGCGTCATGAACTCGGTCGTGTTCTCGCCGCCGTTGCAGGCGGCCAGCGCGGCCAGGGCGAACAGGGAGCGACGCAGAGGAGAGTCCATGGGAAGCCCCTCTCGTAACGGATCCGAGCGGCGCGCGCGACGTGAACGGGCGGCGCGTACGCGCATGTCCCACCCGCAAAAACGCCGTCAACCGGGCTCTACGCGGCCGGACGGCGGGCCGCCCGCGACGGACCCGGCACGCCCCGCAGATTCCGCCGGCGGCCCGGACGCGCCCGCCTTGCGCCGCCGGTCGCCGCGGCGATCAGCCCTCGGCCTCGGACGGCATCAAGATCTTCAGCAGGCGGTCGAGCTCGTCGAGGGTCGTGTACGGCACCTCGATGGTCCCGCTGCCCTTCTTCTGCGCGCTCGTCTTGACCGCGACCTTGACCCCGAGCGCGTGGCGCAGCTTGCTCTCGAGGTCGCGGACGATGATCTCGGTGGCCCCCTTGGCCTCGTTCGGCGCGGCCGGCGGGGCCAGCCGCAGCTTCACCGCCCGCTCCATCGCCCGCACGGTGTAGCCCTTCTCGATCGCCGTCAGCGCCAGGTCGATCATGTCGGCCGGGTCCTCGAGCGCCAGCAGGGCGCGCGCGTGGCCCATGCTGAGGCGCCCCTCCTGCACCAGCCCCTGCACCTTGGCCGGCAGCTTCAACAGCCGCATCGCGTTGGCGACGGTGCTGCGGTCCTTGCCGAGCCGCTCGGCCAGCTGCTCCTGGGTGTACGCGCGCACGTCCATCAGCTGGCGGTAGGCCTGCGCCTCCTCGATCGGGCTGAGGTCGAGGCGCTGGAGGTTCTCGAGCACCGCGATCTCGAGGCGGTCGCTCTCCGGCGTGTCGCGCACGACCACCGGCACGTCGTGCATCCCCGCGATCTGGGCCGCCCGCCAGCGCCGCTCGCCGGCCACGATCACGTACGAGCCCGGCGGGTCGTCGTGCGGCGTCACGATGATCGGCTGCACGATCCCGTGGATGCGGATGCTGTCGGCCAGCTCGCGCAGCAGCGCCTGTTCGAAGTGCTTGCGCGGCTGATCGCGGTTCGGCACCAGGCTCTCGATCGGCAGGCTGCGCACCGTCGCCGCGCCCGGCGGCGACGGGGCGGGGGCCTCGGCCGCGGCCGGCCGCGCCCCCGGGATCAGCGCGCCGAGCCCGCGGCCCAGCACCGGCTTCTTGTTCGGCAGATTCACGCGTGACTCCTGGTCTCGGCGCGCGCGATGAGCTCCTGCGCCAGCTCGAGGTACGCCTTGGCCCCCTTCGACTCGACGTCGTAGAGGAGCACCGGCTTGCCGTGGCTCGGGCTCTCGCTGAGCCGCACGTTCGGCGGGATGGTCGTCTCGAACAGATAGTCGGAGAAGTGCGCCTTGACCTCGGCGATGACCTGCTGCGCCAAATTGGTGCGCCGGTCGAGCATGCAGAACACGATGCCCTCGACCGTCAGCCGCGGGTTGAGCGAGTCGCGGACCATGGCGATCGTCCCGGTCAGCGCGCCCAGCCCCTCGAGCGAGAAGTACTTGGCCTGCATCGGGATCAGCACCGAGTCGGCGGCCACCAGCGCGTTGAGCGTCAGCAGCCCCAGCGACGGCGGGCAGTCGAGGATGACGTACTCCCACGGCTGCTCCGGCGCCTTCTTGAAGGCCCGCTGCAGCACCGACTCGCGGCCCATCACGCTGACGAGCTCGATCTCCGCGCCCGCGAGGTCCTCGGTGGCCGGCACCACCTGCAGGGTCGGCAGCTCGCACGGCTGCACGACCTCGTGCAGCCGCGCCTCCCCGAGCAGCAGGTCGTAGGTGCCCCGCGCCACCTGGCCGCGCGGGTACCCGACCGCCGACGACGCGTTGCCCTGCGGGTCGAGGTCGACCAGCAGCACCTTGTGCTCCGCGACCGCCAGACTCGCCGCGAGGTTGACCGCCGTCGTGGTCTTGCCCTCGCCCCCCTTCTGGTTGCTGACCGCCACAATTTTCGGCGCCTTCGACACGGGCGACTCCTTACCATCCACCGGGCCGACCCGCTCGTTCCCGGGTCTCCGCGGGGTGTGTAGGTCAAGTGGTTTTCTTGCCTACATGTAAGATCATCGATTACGTAGTCACACGATGAGCTACTTCAGGAACGAGTTCGCCAGCTTCGAGGAGTTCAAGAGGGAAGCCCTGCAAGACCTCGATGATCTTGGGAAAGAGGAGATCGAGCTGATCCGCGAGGTCGAGGTCCGCGACAACTTCCACCGCCCCCCGCGCCGCGGCCGCCGCCGCTACGAGGACTGATCGCGGTAATTGCGCGGGTCACTCTCCCGGCGTCGGCGGCGCGAACGACCACGACTCGGGCACGTCCGGCGCCGCCGGATCGCGGACCAGAGCCTGCTCGGTGAGCGCCGGATCCGGGGCCGCCAGAGCGTCCGGCCAGGCCCGGTAGGTCGAGCGGACCACCCCGTCCGCGTCGCGCAGCACCACCGGCTCGTGCACCGCCAGCCCCGCGTTCGCCAGCGTCGTGTCATCGGTGACGAGCATCAGCCCCGGGCTCGCCGGTCCGCTGTAGGCCCCGCCGACGATCACGGCCCGCTCGCCCGCCGCCAGGCACGTGGCCGGCGCGCACCCGCCGTCGCCCGCGAGGTGCAGCAGCGGATCGACGCCGTCGGCGTCCTCGGCCAGCGCGTCCGCGATGGTCCAGCCCGCGAGATCCACCGACCCCGGCCCGAGGTTGACGACCTCGACGAACTCCGCCGCCTTCTCGGTGCTCCCGGGCCCCGGCGGATTGCTGAGCACCTCGACGATCGCCACCTCCGCCGGCGACGGCGACCCGGTCGTCTCGCTCGACCCGCTGTCACCGCCGGTCCCGGTCGTCTCGCCGCCGGTCGTCCCGTTCGCCTCGTCTCCGGCCGCACCCGGGCTCGGCGCACAAACATAGAAGTCTCCGGCCGCGTCGTGGTCGTCGCCCGCGAGGCGGCACAGCGCCGCTCCGCTGCCCGGCGTCGCCGCCGGAGCCCCGCTCCACGCCTCCTGGCTGTCCCATGGGGCAGGTTGCGCCGCCCCGAAGATCACCAGATCTCCGACCAGCCCGTCGGCCCGCAGCAGCACCCCGCCGTCGGCGTTGCGCAGCCCGTCGCCGTGGGCGAACGCCACCGTCAGCCCGCCCGCGTCCGCCACCAGCGGCTGGCCGACGTCGGCCGCCGCCGCGTAGCGCAGCAGCGTCAGCCGCTGACCCGGCAGCAGCGTATGCCCGGCGATCCCGAGCTCCTCCGCGTCGAGCACCGGCCACGCCCGCGCCACGATCTCGAGCCCCGCGAGGCTGGTCTCGTCCGCGCCGACGTGCAGGATCTCGACGAACTCCGGGCTCGCCGCCCCGCCGTCCTTGCCGGCCGGATCCGGCAACACCTCGGCGATCACCAGCGCCGCCAGGTCCACGCGCGGCCCCGCCGGCCCGGCCGTCGTCTCCGGCGCCGTCTCCGGACCCGTGCCCGGCGGCCCCGACGTCGCCGACGAGCTCGAGGTCGCCGGCATCGGCTCGGCCGGCGGCCCGCGCCCGGGCAGCTGCCAGTCGGTCTCGGCCGCGCTCGTCGCCTCGGCGAGGTGGATGCCGCCCGGGCCGCTGGTCGACAGCTCGCGCATCGGCGGCGTCCAGTCGGTGCAGGCGGACAGGAGGAAGAGGAGAGTGGAGGCTGTGCGGATCATCGTACCGGGAGTTCGGCAACCGCCCGCCGATCGTTGCACCCGCGACGAATTTTTGTGCGCCCGCCTCGCGCCGCCTCAGCCGAGCGCGTGCTCCTTCAGCTTGCGGTACAGCGTGGTCCGATCGATCCCCAGCAGCGCCGCCGCCCGCGCCTTGTTGCCCCCGGTGGCGGCCAGCGCCCCCGCGATCGCCTCGCGCTCGAGCTCGACGAGCGGCCGCACCGGCCCCGCCTCGGCCGCGACCGGCGGCGCCGCGTGCAGCAGCTCGGGCGGCAGGTCGTCGACCTCGAGCACCGGCCCGTCGCCGAGCACCAGCGCCCGCTCGATCACGTTGCGCAGCTCGCGGACGTTGCCCGGCCAGCGGTACCTCGCCAGCACCTCGGCCGCCTGCGGCGACACCTGCTCCACGCGCCGCCCCAGGCTCTCGCCGATGCTGCGCAGGAAGTGTGCGCACAGCAGCGGCACGTCGTCCCGGCGCTCGCGCAGCGGCGGGATCTGCGTCTGCAGCACGCTCAGCCGGTACAGCAGATCCTCGCGGAACTTGCCCTCCGCCACCCGCTGGCGCAGATCACGGTGGGTCGCGGCGACCAGCCGCACGTCGACCGTCAGCTCCTTGCTGCCGCCCACGCGGGTCAGCGTGCGGTTCTCGAGCGCCCGCAGCATGCGCGCCTGCGCGGCCAGGCTGAGCTCGCCGACCTCGTCCATGAACAGCGTGCCCGTGTGCGCCCGCGCGAACACCCCGTCGTGCTGGGCCACCGCGCCGGTGAACGCCCCCTTCTCGTGGCCGAACAACTCGCTCTCGAGCAGCCCCTCCGCGATCGCCGCGCAGTTGATCGCCACGAACGGTCGGGCCGCCCGGGGCGACAGCGCGTGGATCATGCCCGCCGCCAGCTCCTTGCCCGTCCCGCTCTCCCCCAGCAGCAGCACCGTCGACGTGGTCGCCGCGACCCGCTCGAGGAACACCTGCAGCCGCTGCATGCCCGATGAGCGCCCGATCATCGGCAGCGCCGTGCGCGGCGACTGCACCGCCGCCGACAGCTGCTGGCGCTCGCGGGCGTTGTCGCCGATCGCCCCGATCAGCTGGGCCGCGCACACCAGCAGGCGCAGCGCCTCGTCGTCGTGGTGGGCCCGCGCCGCCTCGCGCGGCCCCCACTCCGCGTAGAAGATGAAGCCCTCGGCCGGCGCCGCCATCGCCCCCGTGATCCCGCGCAGCTGCACCGATCGCCGGTCGGCCAGGTCCGGCTCGGCCAGCACGTCGTGCAGCAGCACCGCCCGGCGCTCGCGCAGCACCCGGGCCAGCAGCGCCGACGACAGCGCCAGGTCGGGCAGGGGACCCGCACTCGCCGCGCTGAGGATGTCGCTGCCGTCCGCGCTGAGCAGCAGGCTGCGGGTCGCCGGCAGGGCGTCGATCGCCCAGGCCGTGGCCGCCCGCAGGACCGCCGCCAGCGAGCCGCAGCGGCTCAGCCGCTCGCCGAGCGCCGCCAGGGCCGCCAGTCGACTCGCCTCGGGCGCCCCGGAGATCACCCGCGTCGCGTCGAGCTCGACCCCGCGGTTCGGCGCACGGGGTGCGGGCTCGGCCGCCTCGCGCACCACCAGAGTCGTCGCCCCGACCGTCAGGGCCCCGCCGACCCCCAGCACCAGCCCCGCGCGGACGGCCACCCGTTGCCCGGCCTCTACCGTCCACACCGGGTTCACGCCCGCGACCTCGACCACCTTCACGCCCGCGGGATCCGCCTGCACCGCGAGGTGATGGCGCGACACTGCCCCGTCGGTGAGCTGCAGCGCCTCGCCGGTGCCGCGCCCGATCGACACCGGCGCGTCTCCCACCGGGATCTGGCGGCCCTTGTCGGGTCCCGCCTGCACGCACAGGATCAGCGCCGCCATCAGACCGGCGAGTCTACACGCCTGTCCGCGGTCCTCGCACGCCCGAGCGCCTGCCCGGATGTACAGCCCGAGGCCCCGACGCCCGCCGCATCGACTCGCGTTCAACAGCCCTTCGCGCCGCGAATTGTCCGCGCGCTCCGAGCCCTGAATTGTCCGTCGCGGCCCGAATTGGCGCGGTTGACAGCCCTGGGGTGGATGTTACGTTTCCCGCCTCCTGTGACCGAAAACGCCTCATTTCCGCCCCCGGGCATCCGCGAAGACCCACCGGAGCTGCCGGAGGTCGTGTCGCTGTTGCCGCTGCGCAACTCGGTGCTGTTCCCCGGGTCGATCATCCCGATCGACGTCGGCCGCCCGAAGTCCGTCAAGCTCATCGAGGAGGCCATCGCCAACGAGCGGCCGATCATCGGCATCGTCACCCAGCGCGAGGCGCGGGTCGAGGAGCCGACCGAGGCCGACCTCCACAGCGTCGGCTGCGCCGCCCGCATCCTCAAGGTCATCAAGCTCGCGAAGGACAACTACAGCGTCATCCTCCAGGGCGTGATGCGCATCTCGATCGAGAAGATCGTCGCCAGCGAGCCGTTCCTGCGCGCCCGCACGGTCGAGCTGCCGGACGTGGACGCCGACGACGTCGAGGCCGCCGCCCTGGTCCAGAGCATCAAGGAGACCGCCAAGCGCCTCATCGCTCTCGTGCCCGAGCTCCCGCGCGAGGCCGCCGCCCTGCTCGACACCGTCAACGACCCCAGCCAGGTCGCCGACCTCGTGGTCAGCAACCTCGACATCGAGGCCGGCGAGAAGCAGGAGGTGCTCGCCGCCAACAACGTGCACGAGCGCCTGCGCAAGGTGCTGATGCTCCTGACCCGCCAGCTCGAAATTTTGAAGGTCCGCGAGCGCATCAACTCGCAGGTCCAGGAGGAGATGGGCCACTCGCAGCGCGAGTACGTGCTGCGCCAGCAGCTCAAGGCGATCAAGGGCGAGCTCGGCGAGATCGACGACGAGAGCGGCGACGTCGAGGAGTTCCAGAAGAAGATCGCCGAGGCCAAGATGCCCGAGGAGGCCGAGAAGGTCGCCCGCAAGCAGCTCGACCGCCTGAAGTCGATGCAGCCCTCGAGCGCCGAGTACACGGTCACGCGCACCTACCTCGAGTGGCTCACCGACCTCCCGTGGTCGATCACCACCGAGGACCTGCTCGACATCGGCGTCGTCCGCGACGTGCTCAACGAGGACCACTACGACCTCGAGAAGGTCAAGAAGCGCATCCTCGAGTACATGGCGGTGCTGAAGCTCAACGCCAGCAAGAAGGGCCCGATCCTGTGCCTGCTCGGCCCTCCGGGCGTCGGCAAGACCTCGCTCGGCAAGAGCATCGCCCGCGCCATCGGCCGCAAGTTCGTGCGCATCAGCCTCGGCGGCGTGCGCGACGAGGCCGAGATCCGCGGCCACCGCCGCACCTACGTCGGCTCGCTGCCGGGCCGCATCATCCAGGGCCTGAAGCGCGCCGGCACCAACAACCCGGTCATCGTGCTCGACGAGATCGACAAGCTCGGCCACGACTTCCGCGGCGACCCCGGCTCGGCGCTGCTCGAGGTGCTGGACCCCGAGCAGAACTGGTCGTTTAGCGACCACTACCTCGAGGTCCCGTTCGACCTCTCGAGGGTGATGTTCATCGCCACCGCCAACTACCTCGACCCGATCCCGCCGGCCCTGAAGGACCGCCTCGAGATCCTGCGCCTGCCCGGCTACACCCGCCAGGAGTCGCTGGCGATCGCCCGGCGCTTCCTGCTGCCGAAGCAGATCGGCGAGCACGGCCTCGAGAACAACGTGAAGATCGACTTCACCGACGACGCCCTGCTCGAGATGATCGACAGCTACACGCACGAGGCCGGCGTCCGCAACCTCGAGCGCGAGATCAGCTCGATCATCCGCGGCATCGCCGTCAAGGTCGTCGAGGGCGAGATCAAGGACCAGGTCACGATCGACAAGGACGCGGTGCCCGAGTACCTCGGCCCCCAGAAGTTCCTGCCCGAGATGGCCGAGCGGACCGCCGAGCCCGGCGTCGCCACCGGCCTCGCGTGGACCCCGGTCGGCGGCGAGATCATGTTCATCGAGGCCACCCAGATGCCCGGCAAGGGCGGCCTCATGCTCACCGGCCAGCTCGGCGACGTCATGAAGGAGTCGGCCCAGGCGGCGATGAGCTACGTCAAGAGCCACCTGAAGCAGCTCGGCATCGAGAAGACCGCGATCGAGACCCACGACATTCACGTCCACGTGCCCGCCGGCGGCATCCCCAAGGACGGCCCGTCCGCGGGCGTGGCCATGTTCTCGGCCATCACCTCGCTGCTCACCGGCACCTGCGTGCGCCCCGACGTCGCCATGACCGGCGAGATCACGCTCCGCGGCCTCGTGCTGCCGGTCGGCGGCATCAAGGAGAAGATGCTGGCGGCCCACCGCGCCGGCATCAAGCGCATCGTCCTGCCCGAGCGCAACAAGAAGGACGTCGTCGACGTGCCCGAGGAGATTCGCCAGGAGATGGAGATCTTCTACGTCAAGAACGTCGACGAGGCCGCGGTCCACGTGTTCGACCGCCCGCTGTCTCCGCTGCCGGACAAGCCGGCCGAGGACAAGCCCGCGGACGCCAAGGCCGCCGACGACAAGCCCGCCGAGACCCCGGCGTCCTGAAACCCCGTCCGGGGACCCGCGACCCGCCCGGAGTTTTCTTCGGCGGTTCCCCGGGTCCTCGGCAAAAACCTCGCCAATCGCCGAACCGGGCCGATTGACAGCCAAAACTCGAGCATTACCTTCTCGCCCGAACCTGAAAGGCAACACGAACCATGGGAAAGATCATCGGCATCGACCTCGGCACGACCAACTCCGTCGTCTGCGTGATGGAGGGTAACGAGCCCAAAGTCATCGCCAACGAGGAGGGTGGCCGCACGACTCCGTCGGTCGTCGCGTTCGAGCAGAACGGCAACATCCTCGTCGGCCAGCAGGCGCGTCGCCAGGCCATCACCAACCCCGAGAACACGGTCTTCTCGGTCAAGCGATTCATGGGCATGTCGTTCGACTCCTCGAAGAACGAGATCGCCCGCGTCCCGTACAAGGTCGTCAAGGCCGGCAACGGCGACGCCCAGATCAACATCCGCGGCAAGAACTACTCCCCGCCGGAGATCAGCGCCCGCGTGCTGATGAAGCTGAAGAAGGCGGCCGAGGACTACCTCGGCGAGACGGTCACCGAAGCCGTCATCACCGTCCCGGCCTACTTCAACGACTCGCAGCGCCAGGCCACCAAGGACGCCGGCCGCATCGCCGGCCTCGAGGTCAAGCGCATCGTCAACGAGCCGACCGCGGCCGCGCTGGCCTACGGCTTCGGCAAGGGCAAGGCCGGCACCGCCAAGGAGCAGACCATCGCCGTCTACGACCTCGGCGGCGGCACCTTCGACATCTCGATCCTCGAGGTCGCCGAGAACGTGGTCGAGGTCATCTCGACCAACGGCGACACCCACCTCGGCGGCGACGACTTCGACGACCGCATCGTCAAGTGGCTGATCGGCGAGTTCAAGAAGGACACCGGCATCGACGTCGGCGGCGACAAGCTCGTGCTCCAGCGCCTGAAGGACGCGGCCGAGAAGGCCAAGATCGACCTGTCCGGCGCGCCCGAGACCGAGATCAACCTGCCGTTCCTCACGGCCGACGCGACCGGCCCGAAGCACATGCAGATCAAGCTGTCGCGCGCCAAGTTCGAGGCGATGGTCGACGACCTGGTCAAGCGCACCGTCGAGCCCCTGAAGAAGGCGCTCGCCGACGCCAAGAAGTCGACCGGCGAGATCCACGAGGTCCTGCTGGTCGGCGGCTCGACCCGCATCCCGATGGTCCAGAAGGTCGTCAAGGAGTTCTTCGGCAAGGACCCCAACCGCACCGTCAACCCGGATGAGGTCGTCGGCCTCGGCGCCGCGGTCCAGGCCGGCGTGCTCGCCGGCGACGTCACCGACATCGTGCTCGTCGACGTGACGCCGCTCTCTCTCGGCATCGAGACCCTCGGCGGCGTGATGACCGTGCTCATCCCGCGCAACACCACCATCCCGACCCGCAAGTCGGAGACCTTCACCACCGCGGCCGACAACCAGCCGTCGGTCGAAGTCCACGTGTGCCAGGGCGAGCGCTCGATGGCCGGCGACAACCGCACGCTCGGCAAGTTCAGCCTCGGCGGCATCCCGCCGGCTCCGCGCGGCGTGCCGCAGATCGAGGTCACCTTCGACATCGACGCCAACGGCATTGTCAGCGTGACCGCGAAGGACAAGGCCACCGGCAAGGAGCAGCAGATCCGCATCCAGGCCAGTGGCGGTCTTTCCGATGCCGACATCCAGAAGATGGTCAAGGACGCGGAGTCCCACGCCGCCGAGGACAAGAAGCGCCGCGAGGGCGTGGAAGCCAAGAACCAGGCCGATGCGCTGGTGCATTCGACCGAGAAGGCACTGTCGGAGCATGGCGACAAGGTCGGCGCGGAGGAAAAGACCGCGATCGAGAACGCCATCGCCAACCTGAAGGAAGCCGTGAAGGGCGACGACGCCGAGGATATCAAGGCGAAGACCAACACCCTGGCCCAGGCGTCGATGAAGCTTGGCGAGGCGATGTACAAGGCGCAGCAGGCCGCAGGCGGCGAGAACGCCGCGGGCGATGCGGGCGCGCCCAAGGACGACAATGTCGTGGACGCCGACTTCGAGGAAGTCGATGACGACAAGAAGAAGGGCGCAGCCTGAATGAGTACCGGCCCCGCGCGGGAAACCGTGCGGGGTCATTGTTTTCACCGGGGTGGTTTGAGAGTTCGGGGCGATGAGCAAACGGTGCTATTACGAAACCCTGGAGTGCGAGCGGGGCGCTAGCGTCGAGGTTCTCAAATCCGCCTATCGCAAGCTGGCGATGAAATGGCATCCGGACAAGAATCCGGGCGACCACAGCGCCGAAATCAAATTCAAGGAAATCAACGAAGCCTATGACGTCCTGAAGGACGATCAGAAGCGCGCCGCCTATGACCGCTTCGGCCATGCCGCCTTCGAGAACGGCATGGGCGGGGCGCGCGCGGGCGGCCATCCCTTCGGCGATTTCGCCGGATCCTTCAGCGATGTGTTCGAGGATTTCTTCGGCGAGATGATGGGCGGCCGCCGTGGTGGCGGCGGACGCCGCCAGAATCGCGGCCAGGATTTGCGCTACAATCTGGAAATCACCCTTGAGGAAGCCTTCAAGGGCAAGGCCGCCAAGATCAAGGTGCCCACCGCCGTCGCCTGCGATACGTGCAGCGGCAGCGGCGCGGAGCCGGGCCATGCGCCGGAAACCTGTTCCACCTGTGCGGGCCATGGCAAGGTGCGCGCATCCCAGGGCTTCTTCACCATCGAGCGTACCTGCGCCTCCTGCCGGGGCAGCGGCAAGATCGTGCGCCATCCCTGCAAGGCCTGCAAAGGCGCCGGGCTGACGCAGAAGGAACGCAGCCTTTCGGTCGATGTGCCGGCCGGTGTCGAGGAAGGCACCCGCATCCGCCTGTCGGGCGAAGGCGCGGCGGGCCTGAATGGCGGTCCCGCGGGCGACCTCTATATTTTCGTGTCGCTGGCCGAGCATCCCCTGTTCCAGCGCGACGGCAGCGATCTGCATTGCCGCGCCCCGGTCAGCTTTGTCGCGGCCGCGCTGGGCGGCGCCATCGAAGTGCCGACCCTGGATGGCGGACGGGTGAAGGTGACGATCCCCGAAGGCACCCAGCCGGGCAAGCAGTTCCGCCTGCGCGGCAAGGGCATGCCGGTGCTGCGCTCCAGCCAGGTGGGCGACCTTTATGTCGAACTGGCGGTCGAGACGCCGGTCAAGCTGAACAAGAAGCAGAAGGACTTGCTGCGCGAATTCGAGAAGCTGTCGGACGAGGGCAGCCAGCCGGAATCGGAAAGCTTCCTGTCGCGGCTGAAGGAATTCTGGAGCGGGGCGGCCTGAACCCCGCCGCCTTGCGATAACGCCGCCTGCACTGATAGCGGCCGGCAACCGGCGCTGGAGGACGGGAACGCATGACGCGCGCGCGGATCGGTCTGGCCCTGGGCAGCGGCGCGGCGCGCGGCTGGGCGCATATCGGGGTTCTGGAAGGCCTGAAGGCCGTGGGGCTCGAACCCGACATCGTGTGCGGCACTTCGATGGGCGCGCTGGTGGGCGGCGCTTATGCCGCCGGCTGCTTCCCTGCGCTGCAGGACTGGGCCAGGGCGCTCACATGGCGGATCGCGGTCAGGCTGCTGGATGTACGCCTGTCGGGCGGCGGACTGATCGATGGCGGCGAGATCGTCACCCTGCTGGAGAAGCTGGGCATCACATGCGACATGGAGCAGACGAACAAGCCCTTCGCGGCGGTGGCGACAAGCCTGGTCACCGGCCGCGAGATATGGCTGAGAAGCGGCAGCCTGTCCGGCGCGGTGCGCGCCTCCATCGGCATTCCCGGCATCTTCAAGCCGGTGAAGGATGGCGATGACTGGCTGATCGATGGCGGCCTGGTCAATCCGGTTCCGGTCTCGCTCTGCCGCGCGCTGGGTGCCGAGATCATCATCGCCGTCAATTTGAACAGCGACCTGGTCGGACGCCGCTTCGAGATCACCAACATGCCGCGGCAGGACGGCGCCGGCGGCCTCATGTCGCCGGAGCTTGTGGGGCGGCTGCTGGAACAGGTGCCCAAGGCCTGGCGCGATCAGGCCGCGCAGATCGCCCCCCGCCTGCTGCCCGCGCAAAGCGTGGTGCCCGCCTATTTCGATGTGCTGGCCAATGCGCTCAACATCATGGAAGACCAGATCACCCGCACCCGGCTGGCGGGCGAGCCGCCCCATGTCCTGCTTGCGCCGCGCCTGGGCCATATCGGCCCGTTCGAATTCCATCGCGCGGAGGAAGCGATTGCCGAAGGGCGGGCCAGCGTCGAACAGGCCATGCCCTATCTGCGCCGTTACCTCTGATCGGCGGCGGGGAAGGCGATGAGAATCGGGCAATCGCCCCCCGGGCTCCCGGCTGCCATCCGGGCGCGGGCGGCACCAGCATATTTCCCGCTCCGTGCAAGGCCCGGAACCGGGCCAGTTGATCGGATTGGGCAGCCATGCTTGCCTTCCTTCCGCCGCAGGGGTGGACCAGGGTCTTGGTCCTGGGCGCGGCCAAAAGGGTAATGGCATCCTTACTATCTATCAGGGAAACACATGTCCGCCACAGGCTTTGCCGACAATCTGCGTTTTCTGCGCGCCCTGATCGCGCGCCCCCGCAATGTGGGCGCGGTGCTGCCATCGGGTCCGGTGCTGGCCGCCACCATGGCCCGCCAGATCGACCTCAGCCAGCCCGGCCCCGTGCTGGAGCTGGGGCCAGGCACCGGCGCCATTACCGCCGCCATCCTGGCGCATGGCGTGGAGCCGTCGCGGCTGATCGCGGTGGAATATGACGAAGGCCTGGCGGGCGCGCTGAAACAGCGCTTCCCGGCGGTGCGGGTGATCCAGGGCGATGCGTTCGACCTGACCCACACCCTGGGCACGCGCGACCTGCCGCCTTTCGCCGCCGTGGTGTCGGGCCTGCCGCTGCTGAACTTCCCCCATGCCGCCGGGCGCAAGCTGATCGAAGGCGCGCTGGCGCGGGTCGCGCCGGGCGCGCCCTTCATCCAGTTCTCCTATGGCCTGCATGCGCCCATCGCGCCGCCCGCCGGTCATTCGGTGGTGCGCGCCGCGCTGGTGGTGCGCAATGTGCCGCCCGCGCGGGTGTGGGTGTATCGCAAGGCCTGACCCGCGCACCTTAAGCATGTAACCCAAGGGGAATGACTGGCAACAAACCGGCGAATTCGCCGATGCCCACACCGTGATCCTGCGCGGCGGCAATCATTACCGGCCGCAAGGGTCGCTGTGGTATAGGC
>JAEUJW010000096.1 GCA_016793465.1 Myxococcales bacterium | reverse complement strand
CAGCGGGAGGATGTGGCAGCGCAGCAGCAGGGCCTTGTTGTGCAGCGTGCTCGGCTTGTGCCGCTGGGCCTTGCTGTACTCGATCCACAGCGGCGCGAACTCCTCGACGGTCGGCATCTTCTCCGCCTCGCGGCGGGAGCTGGGCCCCTTGCGCAGCACGTCATGCAGCCGGCGCACGCCGATCTGCCGGGCCGCGCTCGGCGAGGTCGCACCGCGGGCCTTGCGTCGCTCGCGGTAGATCTGCCCGTCCGGCATCGTGACCTTGAAATCGTACTGGTAGTGAACACGGCCGTTCGCGGCCCGGCGCTCGTACACGTTGACTTCGGTCGCCTCGATCGTCTGCATGGTCATGGCTCTCTCCTTCAGCGTCGCGCGGAGCCCCGCGCGGGTGTGTGCGTGGCCGAGGGGCGTTCCCGATGTGTTCCAGGACAGCGGTCTCCGGCAGGTGTCCTACGGGAACCCTTGGGGAATACCTGCGAGCGAAAAAAGCTCGCAATTTCGAGCACATACCCGCGAGATCTCCCTGCGCCGGGGGTTCCCGGGAGGGGTCCGTATTTCAAGCCCGACAACGTGATGCGCGGCGCGGACGGCCGGGTGTGCGTGGCCGACTTCGGCCTCGCCAGCGCCGCGGACGCGTCCGACCTCGCCGACACCGTGCCGCCGCTGGATGTCGACGCGGCGGGCACGACGATGCCGGGGCTGCTGCTCAGCCGCACCGGCGAGCTCAAGGGCTCGCCCGCGTATATGCCGCCCGAGCAGTTCGGCGAGCGCCCGGTCGACGCCCGCGCCGATCAGTTCGCGTTCTGCGTGGCCCTCTACGAGGGCCTGTGGGGCCGCCGCCCGTTCGCCGAGGGCTCGCTGCAGGCCCGCTACCTCGCGGCGGTGCACGGTCCGACCGCGCCGCCGGGCGGCGGCGAGGTGCCGGCCTGGATGTGGCCGGTGCTCGCGCGCGGGCTGGCCCGCGACCCCGAGGACCGCTGGCCCGACATGCCCGCGCTGCTCGACGCGCTGGCGGCGGCCTCCGAGCGGCGCACGCGCTGGCGACGGCGCGGCGCGCTGGGCCTCGCGCTCGGCCTGACGGCGGCGGCGGCGGGCCTCGGCGGCGCCGCGCTGTGGTCGCCGGCCGACGCGGCGAGCTGCGCGGCCGAGGCCGACGGGCTCGCGGCGGTCTGGGACGACGAGCGCCGCGAGGCGCTGCGCCGGGCGTTCGTCGCCACCGGCGCGCCGTGGGCCGCGGACACGGCGGAGCGCACGATCGCCGGCCTCGACGCCCGCCGAGCGGCGTGGGAGCGCGTGGTCGTCGAGGCCTGCGCGGCGCGCCGGGCCGGCGGCGACGCCCTGTGGTACGCGCGCCAGAGCGGCTGCCTCGCCGAGCGGCGCGGCGAGCTGGGCCTGCTGATCGACGAGCTGATCGCGGCCGACGCCGCCGTGATCCCGCGGGCGCTCGCGGCGGTGGCCGAGCTCGAGGCGCCGCGCCGCTGCCTCGACGACCCGTCGGCGCCGAGCCCGACCCCCGCGCCCGCGCCGGCCGAGCGCGCCGCGGTGCAGGCGCTCGCGCGCGAGCTCGACGGCGTCGAGGCGGCGATCCGCGTGGCCCGCTACGGCGCGGCGCTCACGGCCCTCGCCGAGCTCGAGCCGCGCGCGCTGCGGACCGGGCACGCGCCGCTGCAGGCCCGCCTGCTCGAGCTGCGCGGGCGGGCCGCGCTGTGGGGCGCCGACGCGGCCGGCGGCGTCGCGGCGCTCGAGCAGGCGGCCGACCTCGCCGAGGCCGGCCGCGACGACCGCGAGCTCGCCGAGGTCTGGCGCTACCTGGCCATGTGGGCGCTGGTCGAGGCCCGCGACGCGACCCGCGGGCTGGCCTGGCTGCGCCGCGCGAGCGCCTCGCGCGGGCGCCTCGGCGTCGACCCGGCCCGCTCGGGCGAGCTCGCGGCCCTGCGCGGGCACCACCGCCTGCTGCTGCACGAATTCGCGGCGGCCGAGCAGGAGTTCCGCGCCGCGGTCGCCGCCCACGAGCGCGACGAACGGCCGCTGCGCCTGCTCGAGGCCCGCCGCGCCCTCGCCGACGCGCTCGGCCGCCAGGGCCGCCAGGAGGCCGCGCTGGCCGAGCTGCGCGGCGCGCTCGCCGAGGCCGAGCGCGCGCTCGGGCCGCACCACCCGATCTACGCGGCGACCGCCCACGACGTCGGCGCCACGCTCATGAGCCTCGGGCGCGTCGACGAGGCCGCCGAGCACCTGCGCGCGGCCGCGTCCGTGTGGGCCGACAGCCCCGACGAGCCGCGCCCCGACCTCGGCGCGCTGTACCTCGAGCGGGCGCGCCTGGCCCTGGCCGCGGGCCGCCTCGACGAGTCCGACCGCGAGCTCGACCGCGCCGCGGCGATCGTGCGGGCGACGCGGCCGGCGATGCACCCCGAGCTCGGCGACGTCGCCTCGGGCCGGGCCGCCGTGGCGTTCGCCCGCGGCGACTTCGCGGCGGCCCGCCGCGCCCTCGACGAGGTGATCGCGGTCTACCGCGCGGCGTTCGGCGCCGACGACGTGTACCTGGCCAAGGTCACCGCGGAGCGCGGGTGGGTGGCGGTCGCCGAGGGCCGCGTCGACGCGGCGGCCGCCGACTTCGCGGCCGCCGACGCCGTGCTGGCCCGCAGCCCCGAGTCCCGCGGGCTGCGCGAGTCGAGCCTGCGCGGGCTCGCCGTGATCGCCGGCGGCCGCGGCGAGCCGGCCGCCGCGCTCGCGCTGCTCATGCAGGTCGACGTCGCGGCCTGCGCGCCCGAGGCGCGGGCGAACTACCACCTGTGGCGCGCCGTGCTGCACCGCCGGCTCGGCGCGCGGGGCCAGGCCCGCGAGCACCACGCCGCCGCCCGGGCCGCGATCGCCGAGGCGCGGCGGACCGGCGAGCTGGCGGCCATGCGCGTCACCCCCGCGGAGCTGGCCGCGATCGATCCCGAGTGAGCAACACCCCGAACCAACAGGAGGCAGCGACCATGGCAACCATCAGCGAAACCCCGAGAGTGGCGATCCTCGCCGACGCGTCCGTCACCGGCCCGAGCGCGCGGTTCACCGTCACCGTCAAGAACAACACCCTGCTCGTCGCCGGTCCGACCGAGCTCGACGGCGTCGCCAACACCGGCCCGCAGAGCGGCGACGTGGTCGGCGGGGTGGTCTGGCTCGACCGCCACGGCCACAGCTTCGAGCTGCAGCTGGCCTTCCCGGGCGCGGGCACGTCGACGGTCACGTGCGTCGACCGCAGCAACGCGGCGATCACGGCCACGTGGAGCGGCCAGGTCGCGACCCTCAAGTTCGAGGCCGCCCACGTGGAGAAGAACTACGCGGTCACGTGCACCCACTCGACCGCCGACGCCGGCCCGGACGGCGTGACCTTCACCGTGCGGCCGCGCAGCGGCACGAGCCCGAACGAGTGACGCGCGGCCCGCCCCGGAAAGCTCTCAGCGATGTGCGAAATCGCCATCTCTGTTAGGCTGTCGGCCGCCATGCATCGCCTCCCTCTCGCCGCCTGGGTCCTGCTCGTCGGGTGCACATCCCCAGCCTACGAAGCCTATCTCGAGCACGCGGACTGGTCCGGCACCACGACGAGCAGCGCGGGCACCCCGACCTCCGGCGCGACGACCACGACCACGAGCGACGATACGGAGGGGGCCGGCTCGAGCGGCACCAGCGGCGACGCCTGGCCGAACCCGGGCGACGTCACCGGACAGACTTCGCTCGCGGAGACCGGCATGGGCGCGAGCGAGACCTGGGGGACGAGTGGCGACCTCCCGATCGATCCGCCGCCGACGGTCGAGGACCTCGCATGCGACCCGCCGAAGGCCGACGAAGTCGGCCCGGTCACGTGCACCTATCAAAGCAGCGCGGACGCGACGCTCGCGGAGCTTCTGGACGACGGCCAGGTCGTCGCCACCGGCACGGCCGGGGCGCCGCTCGTCTTCCCGGTGATCAGCGCGTCGCACAACAACCCGGGCAGCCTGATCACCGTCCGCGTACGCGACGCGGCCGACCAGATCGCCGAGACATCGATCTACCAGCCGAGCACGGTCAAGGACCCGGGCACCGAAATCTGGACCAAGCTCGAGCCGCACGACGGCCAGCTCAGCGTGGCGTCGGCCGTCGCGCTCCAGGGTAATTACGTGATCGCGGCGGGCGTGCACTGGACCAACACGGAGCTCGTCGGCACGCTGCGCCGCTACGATCTCGGCGGGGAGTGGCTCGCCACCGACGAGGGGTGGAGCAAGCCGCACACCGAGTGGACCGAGTACCCCTGGCTGGCGACCGCCTATCTCGGGCCGACCGGGCTCGCGGTCGACGCGGAGGGCAACATCATCCTCGTCGGCGTCGCCATCGCCGACGACGAACCGCGCAGTTATGTCGCCCGGTTCCTCGCGGACGGCACGCTCGACTGGGAGAAGCCGGGCCTCGTCGGAACGGAGGCCCGCGGCGTGGGCGTGCAGCCGGACGGGACGATCTACGTCGCGGGCGCGCGGCGCACCGGCGCCAACCCCGACCGCTGGGACATGGAGATCTCCGTCTTGGGGCCCGACAAGACCGCCTACGGGCCGTTCGTCTACAGCGACCCGGAGGACCTGCCGAACACTCGAAGCGAGCGCGGGCGCGCCGTCGCGGTGCTGAAGAACGGCAACGTCGTCGTCGCCGGGGAGCGGGAGGTCGTCGACCCGAATGACATGAACCTGCCGTTAATCACGCGCGGTGTGGCGCTGCTGTTCGAGGGCAAGGGCAAGTTTTTGGGCGAGTGGACCTCGAGCGGGGACAAGCTCGAGCACGACGCGATCCTGGCGGCTGTCGCCACCGACGACGGGTTCGCCACCTGCGGCTACACCCACACGGACCCGGACGAGCCGGGCAGCAAGAAGCAGATCCTCGTCCGCTGGCACGGCGAGGATCTCGAGGAGGTCAAGGCGCCGCGGGTCGAGGTCACGGGCGGTGCCGCGGTCTGCAACGCGCTCGGCTACAACATGGAGGGGGCGACGATCGTCGGCGCGCAGGTCGAGAAGATCGGGCAGAGCAACGACCAGTGGATCTTCGCGGTCGAGGACGCCGCCTCGCTGCCCGTCGACTACCGCGAGCACAACGGCGCCAGCGACGGCGATGACCGCGTCCTGGCGCTCGACTGCGAGTACAAGTGCGCGTGGGCCGGGGCCGAGACGGTCGACGGCGACGTCCAGTGGATCGCTGGCCTCATCCGCGGGTAACGGTCACTGCGGGACGAACACCGTGCACTGCTCGAGGATCACCTCGGCCGTCTTCTCCAGGGCCGGGATGTAGCTGTCGACGCAGACGCTCTCCCAGATCCCGTGGGCTGCGGTCTCGACAAAGTCACGCTGCGGAGCTCGCTGGTTCGAATCCCCGAGACACAGTTGGTTCGAATCGTCGAGGTCGTGCGAGAACGCCAGGAGGACGACCGCCTCCTCGTTGCCGTGCTTGGCCGCGACCAGCGCGTCGTACCAGCTCTGTGGCGTCCCCGGGCTGAGGCCGTCGCTGGCGGCCGTGAGCTCGATGACCGCCAGCAGGGCCTCGTCGCGCAGGAAGCCGTCGTTGCAGCCGCCGTCGAGCATGTCCGGGGCGAGCGCGGCCATCATGTTCATCGCCGCCGTCGGCGTCTTGGGGCCCTGGCCCAGAGTGGCGATGCACTTGAACGTCCCCTCGAGGTCGGGCTCGCCCTTGATGATGTAGCGGTTGCCGCCGAACAGCGCGCAGGGATGGTTCGTGGCGTCGAAGTTGCCCGTGACTACGGTCCCGGCGCCCTCGGTGACGTCGCAGGCGGACGGAACGTAGTCGCAGGGGTAGTCGAGCGGCCCCCCGAAGTCACCACACCCCGGCATCGTACAGCCGATGCACGAGTAACAGCTGTCGCACTTGCTCGGCATCAACGGCATGCCCGACGCGTCCACCACCATGATGTGGTAGTCGAACTCGGCGAACTCCTGGCCGATCATGTCCGTGAAGGTCTTGAACGCGGCCTGGAGCTTGTCCTGGCTGGATTTCATCGCGTACCAGGACTCGATCACGAACAGGAAGTCGATCTTCCCCTGGCAGCCGACCGGCCCCGGGTCGAAGTCGGGTTGCACGCCGACGTCGAACGTGCCCGTCGACATTGCCGGCATGCTCGTGGCGGAGTCGTCGCTGCTGCTCGCGTTGCCGGTGCCGCTGGCCCCGCTGCTGGACCCGCCGCTGTCCTGGTTGCCGGGGCCGGAGTCTGAGCCGGAGCTCGCGGCGGCGCCGGAGTCCGGCGCGGGCCCGCCCGAGAACGAGGACGACGCGTCGCCGCTGCGCGCACATGTCGAGGCGAGGAGCGCGGTGGCGATGCAGGCGACGGCGCGGCGGATGAGCATGATCGCGCGAGGGTACCGCGCGGCGTGGAGCGGGGCCACCCCCGCCATTCCAGGCGGCGGGCTCAGCGGGGCTTGCGGCGGGTGGTCGGCTTGCGGCGGGTGGTCGGTTTGCGGGCGGTGGTCGTGCGTGTGGTGGTCGTGCGCGCGGCGGTCTTGCGGGGCTTGCGGCGGCTCGTGGTCGTGCGCGCCGATTTTTTGCCGGGCTTTGGCGCCGGCAGCTCGAGGCCGACGGCGGTGAGCTCGTGGGCGTGGCCGGCGGGGGTGAGGGTCGCGCGCTCGTAGGGGATCAGTCGGCCGCGCCTGGGGAAGGTCGCCGGCGCGAGCGTCACCAGGCCGGCGGCGACGAGGCCGCCGAGGATGTGTTCGAACGAGCGGCGGTCGATGACGTCGCCGAAGGTCTCGAGGTGCAGGCGGCCGGTGGCCTGGCCGTCGGCCCGCGTGAGCGCGGCGAGCAGGCGGGCCTTGTGGGTGCGCTCGTCGGGGCTCGGGGCCTTGAACGCGGCGGCGACGCCGCGGGCCGGAGCGCACACGTCGCACAGGCCGCACGCGGCCCCGCCGTCGGCCTGGTCGCCGAAGTGACGCACGAGGTGGACCATGCGGCAGTCGCGGGCGCCGGCGAACTGGGCCATGTGCTGCAGCTGGGCCAGCTTGTGCGCGCGCTGGGCGGTGTAGCCGACGTGCCAGGTCGCGGCGCCGCGGGCGACCGCGTCGCCGGACTCGACCGCGCCGCCGTGCACGATCAGCTTCTCGAGCGCGTTGGCGAACTTCTCGCGGGCGGCCCGGCTGCGCCTGTTGTTGAGCGCGCCGCGGGCGGTCGGCGTCGCCGGCAGCTTCTTGTAGATCGCCGCGAGCTCGGCGGGGTCGGGGTAGTCGTTGGCGTGGAAGAACTCGTGGGTCTTGCGGTCGACGAACGCGTGCATGAGGATCGCCGAGGCCGGCGCGCCGTCGCGGCCGGCGCGGCCGATCTCTTGATAGTACCCCTCGAGGCTGCCGGGCAACGCCGCGTGGATGACGGTGCGGATGTCGGCCTTGTCGATGCCCATGCCGAACGCCGTGGTCGCGACGATGACGTCGCGGCGGCCGCCCAGGAAGTCCGCCTGCACCTGGTCGCGCTCCGCGGCGCTCATGCCGGCGTGGTACGTCGCGGCCAGGCGCGGGCCGAGCGCGTCGGTCAGCTCCTCGGCGCTCTTGCGGGTGGCGGCGTAGACGATCGCGGGCCGCCGCGCCGGGTCTGTTAATAATTCGCGGATCGCGTCGGCGCGCTCGCCGGGGTTGTTCTCGACGACCTCGATGGCGAGGTTGGTGCGGCGAAACCCGTGGACCGAGCGCACCGCGGCGCGCAGGCCCAGCTGGGCGACGATGTCGTCCTGGACCGACGGCGTGGCCGTGGCCGTGAGCGCGACGATCGGCGCCGGCCGCAGCGCGGGCAGGCGCTGGCCGAGCAGGCGGTAGTCGGGGCGAAAGTCGTGGCCCCACTGCGAGATGCAGTGGGCCTCGTCGACGGCGATCAGCGCGGGGGTCCGCCGCGCGAGCAGCTCGGGGAAGCCGGGCACGCGCAGGCGCTCGGGGGCGATGAACAGGTAGTCGAGCGCGCCGGCGAGGTAGTCGGCGCAGGCCTGGCGCGACTCGGCCCGGCCGCGCCCCGAGTGGATCCTCGCGGCCCGAAACCCCTGCGCCAACAGCTTGGTCGCCTGGTCCTCCATCAGCGCGATCAGCGGGCTGATGACGACCGTGGTGCCGCCGCGGGCGATGCCCGGGAGCTGATAGCACAGCGACTTGCCCGCGCCCGTGGGCATGACCAGCAGGACGTCTCGACCCGAGGCGACGGCGCGGATGCTGGCCTCCTGGTGCGGACGAAACTCCGCGAAGCCGAAGCGGGCCCGCAACAACCCGCGCAGGTCGTCGCTCTCCGCGGATGTCGATGTTGATGTTGATATTGATGGTGGGGGCGGGCGCGAGGGCTCGCGGGCGCGGGCAGGCGCGGGTTCGGAGCGGTCGCGGGCGGGTGAGGGTTCGGAGCGGTCGCGGGCGGGTGAGGGTTCGGAGCTGGCGGCAGGCTCGGGTTTGACGCTGCTGGATGGCGTGAGCGTGGGGCTACGGGGGCGCGTGAGCTCGGGGCTGCTGCGGGCAGGTGAGTGGTCGGCGCTGCTGGCGGGCTCGGGTTTGGCGCTGCTGGAGGGCGTGAGCGTGGGGCCGCGAGGGCGCGTGAGCGTGGGGCTGCGGGGGCGTGCCGGCTCGTATGCGGGCTCGATCGCGGTGTCCTGTATGTCCTCGGGCCACGGCGCCCACGGCGGTTCGTCCGGGACGTGCTCGATCGACGCGGCAGATCGAACGCTCGTCGATGCGTGACGCCCGGAGGGACGCGCGAGCGCCGGCTCCGGAGCCGTGGCGAGGATGATGGACTGTTGGAGCGGCGATTCGTCGCTCGCCGGGGTGCGTGTGCGGCGGGAACGCGGGGCCGGGGAATTTTCGATTGGGGAATCGGCGGGGTCGCTCGGGGGGGTGCGGGGGCGGCGGGACCGCGTCGAAGTCTCGAGCGTGGAATCGGTGGTATCGCTCGCGGGGGTGCGGGAGCGGCGGGGACGCGTCGAGGTCTCGAGCGTGGAATCGGTGGTATCGCTCGCGGGGGTGCGGGTGCGGCGGGGACGCGTCGAGGTCTCGAGCGTGGAATCGGTGGTATCGCTCGCGGGGGGGCGGGTGCGGCGGGCGCGTGGGGCCGGGGGATTTTTAATTGTGGAATCGGTGGAGTCGCTCGCGGGGGTGCGGGTGCGGCGAGAACGCGTGGGCGGAGAAGTTTCAATCGTCGTGGAATCGGTGGGGTCGCTCGCGGGAGTGCGGGTGCGGCGGGGACGCGTCGAAGTCTCGAGCGGGGAATCGGTGGAGTCGCTCGCGGGGGTGCGGGTGCGGCGGGCGCGTGGGGTCGGGGGATTTTTGATTGTGGAATCGGAGGAGTCGCTCGCGGGGGCGCGGGTGCGGCGAGAACGCGCGGGCGGAGAAGTTTCAATCGTCGTGGAATCGGTGGGGTCGCTCGCGAGGGCGCGGGTGTGTGGGGTGGGCGGATGTTCGCGAGCTTCGCTCGTGGATTCGTCGGCGGCGGTGCTCGCGCGCGGGGCGGGGAGCTCTTTATTCTTAATAGTTTTTAATTTGTCGGGTGGGGGGGCGTGGGTGGCGCGGGCGACGGCGTCGGTCACGAAGGCCTCGATGGCGCGCATGAATGTGGGCAGGTCGCCGTCGCCGCGGGCCATGCGGGTGAGCTTGGCCTCCCATTCGCCGGTCATCGCCGGGCTCTTGACCTCGGGGTGGACCACCGAGATCAGATGAATGCCCTTGTCGGTGGCGATCATCGACTTGGCCTCGCGCACCACGTACTCGCGGCGGAGCAGCGTCTCGAGGATCTGCGCGCGGGTGGCGGGCGTGCCGAGGCCGCACTCGCGCATCGCGGCGGACAGCTCCTTCTCCTCGACGAGCTTGCCGGCGGTCTCCATGGCGGTGAGCAGCGTGGCCTCGGTGTAGTGCGGGGGCGGGCGGGTCTGCTTGTCGAGCTTCTCGGCGGAGAGCACGCGCTGGGCCTGGCCGCGGGCGAGGCCGGCGGGGAGGGCCTGGTCGGGCTCGGGCGCGCCTGCGGGCTTGCTGCCGGGCTTCGCGGGCCGGGCCGGTCTGCCGTGGCCGACCTCGAGCACCTTCCAGCCGGGCTTTTGTACGGCGGTGCCGCGGCTCTCGTAGGGATCTTCGAACCCGTCGCCGCAGATCGTGGTGATCACGGTGGTCGACGAGTACACGTGATCGTCGTGCCAGGCCGCCAGCAGGCGCCGGCAGATCAGGTCGTAGATCTTCTGCTCGTCGGCGCCGAGGCCCGCGCGGGCCGGCTTGTCGGTCGGCACGATCGCGTGGTGGTCGGTGACGCGGGCGTCGTCGACGAACCGCCGGCGCAGCGGCGCGGCGCCGGTGCCGGGGGCGACGAGGCCGGGGTAGCGGCCGGCGATCGCCGCGGTGATCGCCGGCAGGGTCGCGGCCACCGCGGTCGACAGGTGGCGGCTGTCGGTGCGGGGGTAGCTGATCAGCTTGTGGCGCTCGTAGAGCGCCTGGGCCACGTCGAGCGTGCGCTGGGCGCTGAAGCCGTACAGGCGGTTGGCGTGGCGCTGCAGCTCGGTGAGGTCGTAGAGCAGCGGCGGCGGGACGGCGCGGGTCTCGGCCTCGACGCTGGTGATCGCGGCGCGGCCGGTGCGCGCGCGGGCGACGATCGCCGCGGCCTCGAGGCCGTCGGCGGGCAGGCGCCGGCGCTTGCCCGGGTCGTCGCCGGGCTCGCCGGAGCGGCGCAGCCAGGTGCCGAGGTAGGGCTGCGCGCTCGCGTCGGCGGCGGGCTGGAACTCGGCCACGACCTCGCAGTAGTCCTCGGGCACGAACTCGCGGATCGCCAGGGTGCGCTCGACCAGCAGCGCGAGGGTCGGGGTCTGCACGCGGCCGACCGAGATGTCCTGGTCGAGCGTCAGGCTGTAGGCGCGCGAGAGGTTCATGCCGACCAGCCAGTCGGCGCGGCTGCGGCCGCGGGCGGCGTCGGCGAGGCCGTCGTAGTCGGCGCCGCTGCGCAGGCGGGCGAAGCCGTCGCGGATCGCGGCGTGGGTCAGCGACGAGATCCACAGGCGCTGGACCGGCCTGCGGCAGCCGGCGGCCTCGTAGATGTAGCGGAAGATGAGCTCGCCCTCGCGGCCGGCGTCGGTGGCGCAGACCACCCGGTCGACGTCCCGCGCGCGCAGGACGCGTCGCACGACCGCGAACTGGGCCTGGGTGGCGGGCACGACGACCAGCGGGAACTCGGCCGGCAGCATCGGCAGGGTGGTCAGGCTCCAGCGCTTCCACGCGGGGTCGACCTCGTGGGGCTGGGCGAGCGCGACGAGGTGGCCGATCGCCCAGGTGACGATGTAGCCGCCGCCCTCGTAGCAGCCGGCGCCGCGGCGGGTCGCGCCCAGGGCCGCGGCGATGTCGCGGGCGACGGACGGCTTCTCGGCGACGACGGCGGTGGTCATGCTCCGGGCTCGCGGGGCGCGGATGCTAGCACACGCGAGATCCTGGGCGAGCCACGGCCGCGAGCGCCCGGAGCCCGGCATCACACCCGGACATGGACGTACGACTTGATCGAGGCGAGGAGCAGGGCCGCGTGGCGGTCGTCGCGGAGCGACAGCCACGTCCTCCCATCGTCGGGGTGATCGCGGCTGCGGATGCGACCGAACGAGGCCGCCGTCCGCCGCCACGCCGCCTGCCGCGCGGCGCTCGGGCGCTGACGCGTCGTCAATACTCGACGTGTTCGTCCTTGGTCTCGGACACCTCGAGCGCCTGCGCGACCTGGTTCTTCAGCTCCTCGATCTGGGAGCTGAGCTCGCTGAGGTCGTTGACGTCGATCGACGCGCCGAAGCTGTCGATCAGCAGCTTGCTCATTCGGCCGAGCTTCGCGACCGTGGTCTCGGCGCTCGACAGGTCCATCAGGCCGGCGTCGATCGTGAACAGGCCGGAGCCGATGAGGACGTGGGTGTCCGCCCACATCTGCGGGAACCGCGACATGTCGTAGGACTTGTCCTTGATCTTCCTCGGCGGCACGAGCGGCGCGGGCTCGGTCTCGTGCTCCTCGTGCGAGTGCGCCTCGTGGTCGACGACCTCCTCCTCGTCGACGCCCATGGCCGCGATCGCCTCGGCCTCGCGGCGCTCCCACTCCGCGTTGTTGCGCAGCTGGAGCGCCTCGGCGTACTTCTTCACCGTCATCTGGTACGCGACGATGTTGGCGAACCCGGAGTGGAGCTGGACCTTCCCGAAGCGGGTGGCGAGCGGGTTGTGCGAGATGATCTGCTCGATCGCCCAGGGGATGCTGCTCATCAGCTCGGTGCCGGTCCCCTTCGACTGGCTCCTCGCCTGCATGGTGTCGACGGACAGCTTGGGCAGGGCGCCCTTGAAGCTGGTCACGAGCTTGAAGAGGATCGAGCACAGCGCCGGGCCCTCGCCGTCGTGATCTTGCAGCGACAGCGTCCACTCCCGGGCCCACTTGGTGTGGCGGAGCTGGATCTGCGTGCCGTTGCGCGCCGGACGGTTCACCGACAGCCGCTGGATGACCGGACGGCCGGGCGCTGCGGTCCGGGCTCGACCCGGGGCCAGGACCCCGGGCGGGACCTGCGGGCTGGACGCGCGCTCGCCCATGGTGTCGGCCTCGCGCTCGAGCGCGGCGTCGTCGTTGACGAGCTGGACGCCCGCCCGCATCGTCGGCTGGACCCGGCCTTGCTTCTGCTGGACCACGTGCCACGCCTCGTGGGGGAGGTGGCGCTCCTGACCCGGGCCCATGTGGATCTCGCTCCCCTTCGTGTAGGCCAGGGCGTCGAGCCGCGCGGGCTTCGGCGAGTCGTAGTGGATCCTGACGTCGGCCAGCGACTCGCCGCTCAAGCCCTCGATCCGCGCCTGCAGGGCGGCGGGCAGGCCCGCGCCGCCGGAGCCGGCGCCCGGGCGCCGCGCGGCGGGCTCGGATCGCCCGCCGGCCATGACCCGCCGGACGTGGCGGTTGCCGATCACCTGCTGCATCTGCAGCGTCTCGCCCACGCGCGGCCCGCTCTGGCTCGACTCCACGGGCGAGTTCGTCACCGCCGACGGGCGACGCTTCGCGTTGATGTCCTCGACCTCCCGGGTGTACCTGCCCATCCCGACCCCCGTCCGCGGCTCGCGACACTAACACATCGCAAGCCGCGCCGCGCCGCGGGCGACGCCGCCGCTCGATGTCGGCCGCGCGTCGCTGACGCGCCGTCAGCGGGTGTTCGGCGGGCAGAACACGCGGCCCGTCATGCGCATCGGTCGGCCCCGGCGAGCGCGAGGGGACGCCGCGTGCACCTGCAACGAGGGCCGCGGCCGGGCGGTCGCCGGGGTCAGGCTGTGAGCATGCCGCCGTCGACCACGAACGAGCCGCCGTTGCAGTAGGCGCTGTCGTCGCCGACGAGGAACGCGGCCATCGCGGCGATCTCCTCGTTGGTGGCGTAGCGGCCCATGGGGACGCGGGCGGCGAAGCCGTCGCGCACGGCGGCGGCGCGGCCGTGCGCGGCCTGCTCCTCGATCGAGCGCATCATGCGGTTGTCGACCGGGCCGGGGTGGATGGCGTTGACGCGGATGCCGAGCGGGCCGAGCTCCTGGGCCGCGCTGCGCACCAGGCCGAGCAGCGCGTGCTTGCTGGCGCAGTAGGGGGCGAGGCCGGGCGAGCCGATGAACGAGGCGACCGAGGCGGTGACGATGATCGACCCGCCGCGGGTCATGTGCGGGGCCGCGTGGCGGATGGCGGCGAACGGGCCGAACACGTTGACGGCGAACAGGCGCGCGACGTCCTCGGGCCTGGTCTCGACGATCGGCGCGACCTTGCCTTCGGTGCCGGCGTTGGCGAGCACGGCGTCGATGCGGCCGAAGCGGGCCAGCGTCTGCTCGGTGTAGCGCTGGACGGCGGCGTCGTCGGCGACGTCGGCGAAGGCGAAGGCGGCGCTCAGCTCCTCGGCGAGCGCGGGCAGCGGGGTGCCCGGCATGTCGACGAGCATGAGGCTGGCGCCGCGCCCCGCGAGCCGGCGGGCGATCGCGGCGCCGATGCCCCCGGTGGCGCCGGTGAGGATGCAGACCTTGTCGAGCTTGGAGGTCGTCATGGTCGTCCTCTCACGCGCCGGTGGCGACGCCGACGGTGGCGGCGTGCCACGCGTGCCGGGGGTCCGCGCCCTGGGTCGCGTCGCGCCGGAGCACGGCGACGAGCGCCTGGAGGGCGTCGATCACGGTGAACATGCCGAGCAGCGCGCCGTTCTCCATGACGAGGGCGGCGCCGAACTTGTGGTCGATGAGCACCTGGGTGACCTGCTCGAGGGGCGCGTCGGGGCCGCAGACGAACGGGTTGGGCGAGCAGGCCTGCTCCGCGGTGAACTTGTCGGGGTCGACGCCCTTGACCGCGGAGAGGTGGCCGATGTCGCGGTCGCTGAGGATGCCGACGAGGTGCCCGCCCACGTACACCGGCAGGTGCCTGGCGTGGATCTGGAACATGCGGGTGAGGGCGTCGGAGATCGACAGACCGCCGTCGATGATCACGGGGTTCGGGGTCATGAAGTGGCGGACGAGCGGGGTCTCGGGTTGCATGCCCGGCCCCTCAGCAAGCCACGTGCCAGCGCGGCGGCGCGTGGCCTCGCGGGGGTCCGACGCGGCCGCGGCGGGGGCCCGCGTCGCCGCCTGCACCGAAGTGCAGGTTGTGCACGGGTCCACCGCGGGGGCCGCGGCGCATCGTCAGACCGGATGCGACTCGCGGCGGCGCCACCAGAACGGAGCGTCGGCGAATCGGCCCCCTCGACCGTAGACCGCGGTCCGGGTCGCCACGTACTCGGCGGCCTGCGCGTGTAGCGTCGCGGTGTAGCGCTCGAGCGCGCCCGCTTCGCCGTCGAGCGCGAGGTGCACGGAGGCGGCACAGGCCGGCGCGCTGGCCAGCGCGGCGAGCAGGCCCGACGACGACAGCGGATCTCGGGCCAGGGCAGCGTCACCGACCGTGGTCCAACGGCGCTGGTCGGGGGGAGCATCCACTGGGATGTTGCTCGTCTGGAGAAGCATCGGCCGACTGGTGTACCGCCACGGAAGCGCTCCGAGGTCAGGGTGTCGTGCCACCACTCGTTCCAGGAGCGTGCACCGCCGTTCTCGACGTCCGTCATGAAGATGGAGACCCCGGCGCCCTCCACCTCGAAGCGCCGCCCCTGGATGGTCACCGTCGCGGTCACCGGACCATCCGCCACGTCGTCGTACCAGCGGGGGTTGTCGTAGAAGCCCTCGATCGGCGCGTCGGGGTCGGGAGACGCCGAATTGCCGGCAGCGGCCGCCACCACCAGTCGTCCCTCGTCGTCGGTGTGCATCCCGCCGAGCGACACATCGACCGTGGGGAACCCGGGGTAGGTGAATTTCCCATGATCGAACAATGCCCGCTCGTTCGGACCCGCCAGGGTCCGGGGTCCCGGGTCGATCACGAGACCCGCACGCGCGGGCCCCGTGACGGTGGGATTGCGCGGAGCGTCGTTGAGGCTGTTGGGCGAGGTGGTGGGTGACGCGGCCTTGCTGTTCACCATATGCACCGTCCACGCGATGGTCCCCCCGGTGCCAGTGGGGCCATCTACCAGCGCACCTCTCGCAGCGCGTCCAGCAGGGCGGCGAGCGTGGGATCGGTGTCGCTCCGGTGACCGTAGACGGCCCAGACGTCGGCGGGGCGCAGGTGCCAGTCCGGGAGGGTGGGCACGAGTTCGCCGCTCTCGAGCAGGGCGGCGACCGCGAGGCGAGGTACGCGGAGGACCCCGAGCCCGGCGAGGCAGGCGTGCACGACGACCACCGCGCTGTCGCCCGTGAAGCGCGTGGTCACCTCGACGGTCCGCGCCTGCCCCGCGCGGCTCAGCCACCATTGCGTCGCGGGCCGAGGCGAGTACTCGAGCAGCGCATGCGCCGGTAGATCGTCGGGCGAGGACGGGTCGCCGTGCTCGGCCAGGTACGAGGGTGATGCGCACAGGCAGAGATCGGCCTGGCCGAGCAGGACCGCGAAGTGACCGGGGTCTGGCTCGGCGCCGATCCGCACCATCAGATCGAAGTCGTCGCGCAGCAGGTCGGTGCGCGCCGTATCGAAGCGCGCGACCATGCGGACCGCCGGCCAGCGGACCAGGAACTTGGCGATCGCGGGGGCCATCACGGTCTCCGCGAAGAGCGAGGGGGCCGTCAAGCGGACGAGCTCGGAGGGCTCGATGGCGGCGGCCTCGACGGTGGCGCGGACCTGGCGCGCGATGTCACGGAGGGCGCGGGCGTGCGACAGGAGCTTTCGCCCCGTGACGGTGGGACGAAGCCCCTGCGCGTCGCGGTCGACGAGCGGCCCGCCGCACTCCTTCTCCAGGGCCTCGATGCTGCGGTGTACGGCCTGGCGGGAGACGCCGAGCACGCGCGAGGCCTCCGCGAAGCTGCCGGCCTCTGTCACCGTCAGGAAGCGAAGCAGACCGTGGAGGTCGAGCTCGCTGCCCTGGGTGTCCGATCGGGTTGACACGTCTGACCGAGAAGCGGGCATTGATTCGCGCGAGGGTAGGTCCTACAAGGATACGTGTCAATCATGGCACGACACGAGGAGAGACAATGAACGATCGGACCGCAACGAATCTGACCGCCGAGGATCGCCTCGATATCCTCGACCTCTGCGCTCGCTACTATATCTCGACCGACGAGAAGGATGTCGACGCATTCATGGATTGCTGGGTGCCCGACGACGACATCGTCTTCAAGAGCGCCTTCGGCGACTTCGCGGGGCGGGCCGCCGTCCGTCACTTCGAGGACGAGCACGTCCACCGCGGGATGGCGGTCGGCAAGCGGCACATCCTCAGCAATGTGAGCATTCGACCCGCGCCCGCGCCCGACCAGGCGCTCGTGACGACCTACCTGACGGTGCTGGAGGTGGTGGAGGAGCCGCGTATCATCGCCACGGCGATCTACCGCGACAGCGTGGCGGAGAAGACCAGCGCGGGCTGGCGGTTCCGCGAGCGCGTGATGGACGTCGATCCCGGCTTCCAGAAGGCCATGGCGGCCCGACCCGAGCGCGGATGATCGGCTCCCCGCGCCGGCGCCGCGCTGCTTTGCCGCGACCTCGAGTCCCGAACGGACGGAGCCCCCCATGTTTCGAATGAGCAGTCACCGAATGACCCGCGCGTTCTCCTCGGAGAGCCTCCGGCCCGGCGCGCATGGCATGGGGCACGTCCTCAACATCGACCATTTCCAGATGTCCGAGCCGACGTTCCCGCCGCACCCTCACGCCGGCTTCTCGGCAGTCACGTATATGCTGCCGTGGTCCGCGGGCGGCTTCATCAACCGGGACAGCCACGGCGATCGGTCGCTCATCTCACCCGGCGCGCTCCACTGGACGCTCGCCGGGTCCGGGATGATGCACGAGGAGATCCCCGAGGTCCCAGGCACGCGCTGCGAGGGGTTGCAGATCTTCGTGAAGCTGCCCGAGCCGCTCGAGCTGAGCGAGCCGCGGGCGTTTCATGTGGGTTCGAGCGAGGTGCCGACGGCGCGCTTCGACGGAGGCCACGCGCGGGTCCTCGTGGGGCGGTTCGCGGGGGTCGAGGCGCCGATCCCGTCGTACGCCGAGGTGACGATGGCGCACGTCCAGGTCGATGGGCGAGTGCGCCTGCAGGTGCCTCCACGGCTGCACGCCTTCGGGGTGGTGCTGCGCGGCCGGGGCCGGGTCCAGGGCGAGGCGGCCGAGGTTCACCATGCTTTTGCTGCCGCGCCGCCGATGCTGAGCGTGGAGGGGGAGGGGCTGCATATTCTGATCGCGTGGAGCGAGCCGATGGCGCGGACGCCGACGTTTCGCGGGCCGTTCTGCATGTTCCGGCCCGAGCGCCTCGCGCAGGCCGCGATCGACGTGGCGACGGGCAAGATGGGTCAGCTCGTGCCGTCGCCGGTGGCGTGGGTCCGATGAGCGGGTCGTCGCCGTACCGAGTACCGTCGTGCTGCAGGTCGTCCAGAGCGAGCCGGGGTTGAAGGGCGACACCACGAGCGGCGCGACCAAGCCCGCGACGCTGTCGACCGGCGCCGTGGTCAACGTCCCGCTGTTCATTCAGGATGGTGAGTGGGTGAAGGTCGACACGAGGGAAGGGCGCTACCTCGAGCGCGTCAGCCGTCCCTGAGCGCTCGCCGCACGGGCGAAGGCCGTGGTGGACCGCGACGGCGCGGCCCGCGGCGCTCACACGAGCGGGGTTCCGCGGCGGGCGGCGATCCAGGCGAGCGCCTCGTCGCGGGTCTTGTAGGCGTCGAGGACCAGCTTGCCGGGCGAGAGGACGTCGACGGCGCGGCGGATCATCTCGACGATCGTGCGGTGGATCGCGCTGCCGCCGTACATCGCCGCCTCGAGCGGCTGGTTCGTCGTCTTGAACCAGTCGGTGATGGTCCGGCGGGCCTCGGTCGTCATGCCCGGACCGCCGGCTCGCACGAGCAGGAACACCCGCGGGTGACGCCTGCGCAGGTCGGCGAGCAGCGCGAACAGCCGCTCGGCGTCGCCGCGGTCGAAGGTCTCGGCGGCGCCGAACTCGAGGATGTCGTCGTGCACGTGAAAGTCGGCGTTCGACATGGGGTCTCCGTCAGGGGTGAGCGCGGCCGCCAGCCCGCAGGCCGTCCTCGAGGGTGCGGCGGGTGTCGAGGCCGCGCAGGTCGAGCCCGAGCGCCACGAGTGTCCGCGCGAGGGCCGGCCCGGTCAGGGTGACGCGCGCGCCGAGCAGCGCGACGCCGTGCGACAGCCGCAAGAGGTTGTCGACGCTCGCGGCGTCCTCGGCGGTCATGCCGGTCAGGTCGAGGATCGCCCGGCGGATCCGCTGCGCCTGCACCTGGTTGAGCAGGCGCTCGCCCATCACCTGCGCCCGCTCGCCGTCGACGGCGCCGATCACCGGCAGCACGAGCGTGGCGTCGCCGACCTCGATCAGCGGGGTCGAGAGGTCGACGAGCGCGACCCGCTGGCGCTCGATCAGGGCCATCCGCTCGGCGAGCTGACGCGCCGAATCCTCGAGCCGGGCGACCGCGCGGGCGTTGGCCGCCTGGGCCTCGGCGAGCTCGTCGATCACCACACGAACGCAGGTCTCGAGCGAGAGGGACCCGTCGTCGGCGCCGTCGGCGGACGGCAGCAGGTCGCCGGCGGCCTCGAACTCGCCGACGGCGACGAGCGACAGGGCCTTGATCAGTCGCTCCGCGCGCTCGGCCGAGACGACCGCCGCCCCGCCTGTAGACCCGACCTGCACCGGGTCGAGCATGAAGAGTTTGTCCAGGCGAGCCAAGTCCGATCGCCGCGTGTCATGCACGAAGTGTATGCGTGAACGTGACGCCGGGAGAGGATGCGCCTCGGGGATACCCGGGGACATCGCCGGATGCGTCACTGGGGTCCAGGTGCACGTACGGCGAGCTTGCTCGCGAGCAAGCACATGTGTCGTCGTCGAGCCGCAGGAGTCGATGAACTCGTCGACCGATCGCGTGGCGAGTCGAGGCGGGTGCACGGACGCCAGGTCGTGTCCGTCGGGCGACGACGCGGGCTCCGGCGAATGCGTCGGACCGCACGCCGCGTTATGCAGCGGCTCGGGGGGCCGGCGGTGGGCCGTGTGCGGGAAATCCGCGCGCACGGTCCGAACCCGGGTCCTGTCGGTCCGCGCGGGAGACCGCGTCTGATAAGAGTGGATCTACCCATGAGCGGCAAGCCGATCAGCGACGTGTCCACGGCGGGCGCCGGTCGGCCGCGCGGGGGTCCGTCGACCTCGCATGTGGTGCCGGTGCTGTCCCTCGTGTCGCACGCCGCGCTGCGCCGGGCCGGCGAGCGCCTGGTCCTGGGGGCGCTCGCGGCCGGCAAGGAGGTCGCGCTGTCGCGAAACTCGCCGGAGCTGCTGCGGCCCGGGGGCGCGCTCGGTGCCCCGCTGGTGGACCCGTTCCTCAGCCGCAAGCCGATCCGCCTGGTGCCCGGGCCGGCGGGGTCGATCCGGCTCGTCGTCGGCGAGGGCGGCTCGGTGGTGGTCGCGGGTCGAGAGGTCCGCGACAGCGTCGAGATCGGCGCCGACGAGGTCGCGGCCGGCGTGCCGATCGAGCTGTCCGGGCGCGTGGTGATGCTGCTCCACCTGGCGACCGCGGGCGCTGCGGGAGCGGCGCGAGGACATCGGCCCGCTGTTCCACCACTTCGCGCGGCGCGAGCTGGAGGTCCTGGGCGAGGCGCACCGCCTTGAGCCCGGCGATCCGTACGTCGAGCCGTGGCTGCCGGCGCCGCTGGCGGTGCGGCTCGTGTGCCACGGGTGGCCGGGGAACATCCGCCAGCTGCACAACGTGACCCGCCAGCTCGTGATCGGCAGCCGGGGCGAGCCCTGTCTGCGGATGGACCTGCCGATCGTCCGCGAGCTCGATGCGGTCGCGCCGACGTCGGCGACCGCGTCGGCGTCTGCGCCTGCGCTTGCGCCGGGCGGGCCGCCGCGCCGCCGGTCCGCCGAGGTGACGGCGTCCGAGCTGCTCGCGGCGCTCCGGGCCAGCGGCTGGGACGTCAAGGCGGCGGCGGAGCGCCTCGGGGTGGCGCGCTCGTCGGTCTACGACCTGATCGAGCGCTGCCCGAACATCCGCACGGCGGGCGACCTGGCGGTCGAGGAGATCGCCCGTTGTTTTCACGAGTGCGGAGGGGACCTCGATCGCATGGCCCAGCGGCTCGAGGTGTCCAGGCGGGCGCTCAGGCGCCGCGTCAACGAGCTCGGGCTGGCGTGACCGTGTCGCCGACACGTCGGCGACACGCGGCTCCGCGGCGGCGCGCCGTCGCCGGGCCGCCGGTCGAGAATCACTCGCCTTTTTGACCGGCGCCGGCGCGCCGCCGGTGGCGTCGCCATTGCAATGGTCACGCACCATGAACGATCAAACCATTCAGGTCAATCAACGAGCGTTCGACCCCCAATGCACGGGGTACGACACCAACAATCCGCTGCGCCAGGGCGACAAAGTCACGTTCGGGTATGGCGACAGCACGGGCCCCCGGACCGTCCAGGTGACGTACCTGACGGACAACCCGGACTCGGGTCTGTTCGAGGTCTCGTCGTTCACGGTCACCTCCCCCGCGGTGGAGATGACCGTGCAGGTGGACGCGGAAGGCGAGTACGAGATCAGCACCCAGCAGCAGGGGACGCCCAGCGTCGAGGCGCCGATGACCGCCAAAATCAAGGTCGTTGCGAGAGGGTGACGCCGTCGGCGAGGGAGCCCGCGGTCGCCGGGAGCCCGAACGGCCCGGCGCCGCGGGCTCCCTCGCCGTCGCGGTTCGTTCGCGCGTGGACGCACGAAGACCGCGCCCGGGCCCCTCGCGGCGCCCGGGCGCGGTCTTTCGGCGATCACTCGGCCGACTCGGAGGTGCCGACCATCCAGCCCCAGTACTCGACGGGTCCGGCGGCGCCGATGCGGATGTGCCCGCTGAAGCGCTTGCCGCCGTCGGAGAAGCTGATCTTCGCGTCCTCGACGGTCCCGCCGCGGGCCTCCTTGGCGAACAGGATCACGGTGCCGTCCTTGACCACCGCGGCCTCGCCCGGCACCGCCTCGATGGTGAGGGTGAGCGTGTGGAAGGCCTCGACCTTGTTGCCGTAGCGGATCTTGGTGTTGTACTTGGCCATGACAGTCCTGCTTTCTTGCGTTCGATTGGTCAATGCGGCGGTGAACCTCGCCGCCGCTCGCCCCGATATGTGCAAGCCGACGGCCAGCTCGTAAGTATTGAACAATTGTTGGTGGTGCAGGCCGCGTCCGCGGGCGACGCGTCGCCGACGTGTCGCCGCACTGTCGGCGACACGCGGGGGCACGACATCCGGGCGGCTTGACGCCGGCACGCGGGTTGCACCACGGTCCGGCAGGAGGCATCACCATGGCAACGTACACCGTCGACGTTAAGAAAGAAGAATTCGTCATCACCCCCAAGATCCCCGAATTGGGCGTGGACACGAATGATGTGTTCGAGTTTCGTTATGCCGACAGCAGGTCCGCCCGGACCGTCGAAGTGTTGAAGTGCTCGCACAGGAGCGCGGAGCTGTTCGGCCTCGCCGTCTTCGATGTCACCGATTCGCACACGAAAGAGCGGCCGCTCGCCCAGACGGTGAGCTCCAGCGTCGTGGGTGATACGGAGTATGTGATCCGCACCGAAAAGCAGACCGACCCGGCGGAGTCGACGTCGGCCTGCAGCAGCGACAAGCTGGCCCGCAGGACCCGGGCGTCGGGCCAGGTCGGCCGGGCCGCCAGCAGCGCGTCGGCCTCGGCCAGGCCGCGCGCGAGGCTCGGTCCGGGGTCGCGGCCCGCGGCGCGCTCCCATTCGGCGCGCGCGCGCCAGTAGTGGCCGTACGCGACGCGGCCGTCCTGGTGGGCCGGCGCCAGCGCGAGCGCCTGCCGGTAGGCGCGCTCCGCGGAGTCGAAGGCGGCGAGCGGGTCGCGGCGCTCCCGCGCCAGCGCCTGCGCGAGCACCGTCTGCAGCTCGCCGCGCTGCACGAGCGCCAGGTGGTCGCCGCGGTCGAGCTCGAGGGCCCGGTCCAGCGCCTCCGCGGCGAGCGCGGCGTGGCGGCGGGGGTCGCGGCCGCGCTCGAGCTCGTGGGCCGCGAGCACGGTGTGGACCATGCCGAGGTTGCACCGCGGCGGCGCGCTGTCGGGCAGGCGAGCGATCGCCGCGGTGATCGCCGCGATCGCGGCCTCCGCCGCCGACCTCGGGTCCTCTGCGCGCCGGTGGCGGTAGGCGACCATCTGCGCCAGCGCCTCGCCGACGTTGTGGTGGCCGAGGCCCAGCTCCGGGGCGCTGGCGACGGCCCGCTCGAACGCCTCGCGGGCCGCCTGCAGCAGCGGCAGGGCGGCGTCCCCGTGGTCCCACGCCTCGCGCGCCTGGTCGAGCAGGACGACCCCGACCCCGTTGTGGAGGTGGGTGTAACCGGGGTTGATGCGCAGGCCCTCGCGGTGGCTGGCGAGCGCCTGCGCGAGCGCCGGGCGGGCGTCGCCCCCGCGGGCCCGCAGGCGCTGGGCCACGAGCTGGTGGGCCTCGCCGCTGTAGAGATAGGCCACGAGCTGCTCGGGGTTGCGGCGGCGCGCCTCGTCGAGGGCGTGCAGGGCCAGCGCGAGGTCGCCGTCGGGGTCGGCGGCGCGCGGGTGGGCGGCCCGCAGCCGGTAGGTGTTGCCGAGGCTGAGCCACGCGAAGTGCGAGGCCTGGTCGATCGCCAGGGCCGCCTGGAAGGCGGCGATCGCCCGGTCGCGGTGCGCCTGCGGGTCGCCGCCGGTGTGGGTCTCGTAGTCGGCCCAGGTGTCGTGGGCGAGGCCGAGGTTGAGCTGATCCTCGTAGCTGCGGTCCTCGGGGCGGACGCCGGTGAAGATGTCGATCGCGCCGCGCAGGGCCTCGCGGGGGTCGCCGCCGCGCTCGCTCGACGCCTGCGCGCGTTGCCAGTGGATCTGGCCGAGCTCCCCGCGGACCTCGAGGTCGTCCGGCGCGACGGCCAGGGCGCGGGCGGCGGCCGCGAGGGCCTGCTCGATGAGGCCCTCGAACGCCTCGCCGCGGGTGCTGCGGTGCTCGGCCATGCGGCGGTGTACCCGGGCGTCGAGCACCAGCGCGGGGAGGTGGTCGGGGTCCGCGGTCAGGGCGCTGGAGGTGGCACGGACGGCGCGCGCGAACGAGGCCTCGACCTGGCCGCTGCCGTAGACCTCCGTGACCATGGCGCCGTACTCGAGCTCGGCGGCGGCGACGTACAGCGCCGGCACGCTCTCGCCGACGGCGACGGCCTGCGCGTAGGCGAGGCGGCCCGCGGCGAAGTCGGCGTCGGCGCCGTGGCGGTCGCCGGAGTTCCAGCGCCGCGACGCCCGCGTCGCCAGGATCGTGCCGCGCAGCGCGGGCGCCTCGTAGAACCACGGCGGGGGGTCGGCGAGCGACTCGAGGTGGGCCAGCGCCGCGTCGAGGTCGCCCGCGTAGGCGGCCATGCGCGCCGCGACGTACGCCGGCGCGGGCAGGTCGGCGGCCCCGGCCTGTCGCAGGTAGTCCAGCGCGGGCTCGCCGTAGCGGCGCTCGCTGTCGCGGAGCGCCGCGGCGCGCCCGTTCGCGTCCTGGATGCGCTCGGCCGCGAGGCGCCGGGCGAGGTAGAGGTCGCCCAGCACGATCGCCAGGGCGTAGGCGACCCGCGGCTCGCGCTCGCCGTGCTGCCACGCCAGCTCGAGCTGGGTGCGCGCCGCCTCGGGCTCGCCGAGCGCCTGGTGGCCGCGCCCGAGGGCGTAGTGGCCGGCGCCCGCGACGAGCGGCCCGGCCGCGCGGATCTCGGCGGCGAGCTCGTCCATCTGCGTGCGCAGCGCGGCCCGGTCCGGGCGCACGTCGTGGAGCGCCGCGAGCCCGGAGTACAGCGCCGCGGCCTCGACGCGCTCGACGATCTCGGTGAAGCGGCGCGCCCGCTGCTCGCGCGCGCTGGCCGCGAGCCGCGTCGTGATGCCCCAGCCGATCGCGACCGCGGCCGTCGTCAGCGCGGCGAGGAGGACCACGGCGAGGCGGCGGTGGCGGAGGACACGCCTGCGCAGCCGGTACCAGGCGCCGGTCGGTCGCGCCTTGACCGGCTCGCCGTTGAGGAACCGGTCGAGGTCCTCGGCGAGGGCGCGGGCGGAGTCGTAGCGGGCCGAGCGGTCCTTCTCCAGGCACTTCAGGACGATCGCCTCGAGGTCGACGGGGAGGTCGGGGTCGATCGCCCGCAGCGGGCGCGGCTCGACCTCGGCGACCTTGCTCAGGATCTCGAGCGGGCTGCCGCCGTCGATCGGCGGCTGGCCGGACAGCAGGTGGTAGAGCGTGGCGCCGAGGCCGTAGACATCGGCCCGGCGGTCGAGCGCCTGCGCGTCTCCGCGGGCCTGCTCGGGCGACATGTACGACGGCGTACCGACCGCGATCGCGGTCGCGGACGCGTCGTCCCGCAGCGAGCGCGCGAGCCCGAAGTCGAGGACGAACGGGACGAGGCCGCCGTCCTCGGCCCGCTCGACCAGGATGTTCGCGGGCTTCAGGTCGCGGTGGAGGATGCCGACCCGGTGGGCCTCGTGGACCCCGAGGGCCGCCTCGCGGATCACCAGGGCCTTCTCGGCGACGTTGAGCCGGTCGGCGAGCGCGCCGAGCGGCGGGCCGTCGATGTGCTGCATGGCGATATAGACGTGGCCGGCGACCTCGCCGACCTCGTACACCTTGCAGACGCGGTCGTGGCTGACGCGCGCCTGGGCACGGGCCTCGCGCACGAGGCGGTGGGACGACTCCGGGTCGTCCCCGCGGACGAGCTTGATCGCCACGTCGCGGTGGAGCCGGGGGTCGCGGGCGAGAAAGACGCGCCCCATGCCCCCCTGGCCGATGAAGCGCACGAGCTGGTAGCGCTCCCACCCCGCGATCGGGAACGTCGGGGCCGCGGACGCGTCGTCGGCCCAGCCGCGGTGGGGCGCGTCGCGGGTGGCGAACGGGTCCGCGGTCTCGTCGTCCGGCGCCATGGCCGGCCGCAGGCTCACCCGGTCGCGCAGAAAGGACAAGCCATCATGCGGGCGTCACCGGACGTCACCGGCGCCGTCGATCCGCGGAGGGACACGCGAGAACCGGCCCGTAGCCGGAGGCGCCGCTCGAGCCGCGCCGAACGGCGGTCGTCGGCTGTTGCTCGCCGCGGTCGATGCCGACGCCAGGGCGGCGGCGCCGGCGGGCGCCGCGGGTCAGGCCGGCCTGACCCGCGGCGAGGGCCGGCGGTGGTTCACTGGCAGATGACCTCGAGGGTCTGGGTCGGGCCGCCGCAGGTGGCGGTGTTCATGCCGCCCCAGTTGGTGTTGCCGACGCAGGGGCGGACGACGTGGCCGTTGATGCACTGGCACAGGCCGCCGTTGGTGCCGATCTCGACCGCGGTGCCGCAGTTGCCGGTGCGCCAGGTGTTGCCGTCGCAGGCGATGGTCTGGTTGGTGTTGGTGCGCAGGGCCTGGCACAGCGTGTTGGCGTTGACGCCGAGGCAGGTCTTGCCGACGGGGTCGAGGTTGCCGCGGATGGTGATCTGGGTGTAGTTGGCGCCGGGGTTGATGCTGCTGGTGAAGGTGTTCCAGTTGGTGCACTGGTTGGTCACGTTCTGGTTGACCGTGAACATGTTCGAGTAGCTGACGGCGTTCGACTTGCACAGGTTGCTGCAGGCGTCGTTGTTGACCTGGTTGCCGTCGTCGCACTGCTCGACCCCGGCGAGCACGAACCCGTCGCCGCAGACCGCGTTCTTGCACGCGCCGACGCAGTTGTCGGTGTTGAGCTGGTTGCCGTCGTCGCACTGCTCGACGCCGGCCTGGATCACGTTGTCGCCGCAGACCGCGGTCTTGCAGCTGTTGAGGCACATGTCGGTGTTGATCATGTTGCCGTCGTCGCACTGCTCGACGCCCTGCTGGACGATCGTGTCGCCGCAGACGGCGTTCTTGCACATCGCGGTGCAGGCGTCGGTGTTGACCTGGTTGCCGTCGTCGCACTGCTCGACGCCCATCTGGATGAAGGTGTCGCCGCACTTGGCGGTCTTGCAGGTCAGGGTGCACATGCCGGTGTTGCTGTTGTTCATGCCGGAGTCGCACTCCTCGCCGGGCTGCTTGAAGCCGTCGCCGCAGGTCGCGAGCTTGCACACGTTGGTGCAGGTGTCGTCGTTCGACACGTTGCCGTCGTCGCAGGCCTCGCCCGGGCCGACGAACCCGTCGCCGCAGACGTTGAGCGTGCAGTCGGCCTTGCAGGCCTTGGTGTTGCCGTTGTTCGCGCCGTCGTCGCACTGCTCGACGCCCTGCTGGATGAAGCCGTCGCCGCAGGTCGCGGCCTTGCAGGCGAGCGTGCACATGCCGCTGTTGCTGTTCATCGGCCCGAGGTCGCAGGCCTCGCCGAGGCTCGGCTGGGTGAAGCCGTCGCCGCAGACCGGGGCCTTGCAGGCGTCGGTGCAGCCGTCGTCCTGGTCGCCGTCCTTGCCGTCGTCGCAGGCCTCGCCGGGGTCGACGACGCCGTTGCCGCACTCCTCGAGCTTGCAGGTGGCGGCGCAGCCGTCGCCGCCGGTCATGTTGCCGTCGTCGCACTGCTCGCTCGGGCCCTTGTCGCCGTCGCCGCACACGTTGAGCTCGCAGGCCGCGTTGCAGGCCTTGCCGGGCCCGTTGTCGACGCCGTTGTCGCACTGCTCGCCGCCGCCGTCGCTGAAGACCAGGCTGTCGCCGCACACGGCGTCCTGACAGGCGAGGGTGCAGGCGCCGTTGTCCTTGTTGTCGACGCCGGCGTCGCAGGTCTCGCCGGCCTGCTCGAAGCCGTCGCCGCAGGTCGCGTTGGTGCAGGCCTGGGTGCACATGTCGGTGTCGACCATGTTGCCGTCGTCGCACTCCTCGGTCGGGGCGACGAGCCCGTCGCCGCAGGTGGCGAGCGCGCAGGCGTTGGTGCAGTCGTCGTTGTCGTCGTCGTTGCCGTCGTCGCAGCCCTCGCCCGGGCCGACCAGGCCGTCGCCGCAGGCGGCGTTGTCGCAGGCGGAGGTGCAGGCGTTCATGTCGCCGTTGTTGGCGCCGTTGTCACACTCCTCGTCCGGGCCGACCTCGCCGTCGCCGCACGCGTTGAGGGTGCAAGCCAGCGTGCACGCGTTGCCGGGGCCGTTGTCGGGGCCGTCGTCGCAGGCCTCGCCCGGGCCCTGGTCGCCGTCGCCGCAGACGTTGAGCACGCAGGCGTCGAGGCAGGCCTGGCCGGGGCCGTTGTCGCGGCCGTCGTCGCACTGCTCGTCGAGGTCGAGGATGCCGTCGCCGCACATCGGCACGCCCTCGCTGTCGCTGTCCGGCATGGTGGAGGTCTGGACCGCGGGCTCGGTCTGCATGCCGGTGTCGGGGCCGGTGGTCGGCGGGTCGGTGGTCGTCGGCGGCGGCGGGCTGGTGGTCGTGCCCATCGCGGTGGTCGACGCGCCGCCGGTGCCGGTCGAGCCGGGGTCGGGGGTGTTGCCGCTGTCGCCGCAGGCGGACAGCACGAACCACGAGAACAGGGACGTCACGACCGATACGCTACGCAGCATTGCCATGGGACACCTCGGAGCCGAGCATGCCATGAATGGCACGATCGCGGCCGACGGGCGCGACGGGCGGGACCAAGCACGGCGATGCGGCGGCGTCGGACGCGGGCGTTCGCGCGTCGGCGGGGTCGACGCCGGTGTCGGTGCGTGGAGGTCCACGACGCGGACCGGCCGATCCGGAGCGCGACCGGGTCGGCCGTGACGGCCGGGTCCGGAGCGCCAGGGAGTTCGACCCGCGCGCCCGATCCTGCGGTGGAGGGGCGATGCGGTCGGCTCACCCGCCGACCCACCGTTCATCGACCCGGGCACCTGGCCGTTCACGATCCGACGAACGACACCATCCACGGCATCCCGATGGGCCGCAATGCGATGTTCGTCGTGGCGATCTTTCCCGGGCGACGCGGTCCGCCCCTGCGAGTCCGGGCAGCGGATGCGATCACGACGGGCCTGGCCCGGGTTGAAGCGCAGGAGACGCGACCGATCGGCTTTCCGGATGTGATAGTAACTATTGGTGCACTGGCGTTTCGGACTTTTCCTGTCGTTCATCGGGTGTGGGCCGTCGAGCGGCGGCTCGGGGACCTCGAGCGGCTCCACCGGGAGCGTACTCCCGGAGTCCGGCACGAGCACCGGTGGATCCGGGGGAGCGAGCCCGACACGCACCAGTACGATGAGCATGAGCTCGACCGTGATGAGCTCTGACGGGAGTGTCGGGAGTCCTGGAGACGTCGAGGGTGGTTCGGCCACCAGCACCATCGGGACCACGGAGAACATGAGTACCACGGCTTCCGGAGAGAGCTGTGAGCCGTCGAACTGCCCGTCAGATCTCCCGTTGCCGCCGGCTTGCGATCTGCTCGCCCAAGACTGCCCAAGCGGTCAGAAGTGCGTGGTCCGATTGCCGAGCGAGACGTTCGAACCGATACCGCCCAGGTGTGTCCCGATGGTGGACGAGCCGGCGCACGCGGGGGAGCTGTGCTTCGTCTTATACGAGGGGGACATCCCGGATAGCTGCGACGAGTTCAGCATCTGCTTCGACACCGATTTCAACAACTACTGCACGCCGCTATGCATGGGATCACCGGAGGCGCCCACGTGCGCCGATCCAGACGACACCTGCGGCGATTTCATGTGGGGGCACGTCTGCTATCCGTCCTGCGAACCTTTCGCGCCCACGTGTGCGGCGTTTACGGTGTGCGCGCCGGGTGCGGGTGGATTCTTGTGTGCGCCGGACTACAACGGCATCGAAGGGGCGAGGCACGACGTGTGCGATTACGCGAGTGACTGTAATGAGGGGCTGGCCTGTGTCGCCGCTGCCGCTGCCGTCGAATGCGATCAAGAAGCAGGCAAGTGTTGCGAGCTGTTATGCGATCTGGGTGCGCCCGACCCGGGGGCTCCGTGTACGGGTCAGGGTCAGGAGTGCATCGGATTTTACACCGAGGGACTGGCGCCGCCGGGGCTGGAGGACGTCGGGATCTGCACGCTTCCGTGACAGGTTACGCCCGAAATTCTGCTGCGGGGGGATCTCGTCGTCGCGCATTGCGGGGTCGGTATGGCCTCCGACTCACCTTCACGCCAAGCCCTGTGGTCGGAGTCCGTCCGGCCGTCGAGCCGAGGTTTCGAGCGTATTGTGCGGCAAGGATAGAACCAGGGGAAGTCGTCAGCCGCATCGAGTTCGCGGGTGCGATGCGTTGCGTGGGGCTCAGGCGCAGCGGACGCACTGGCCCTTGAGCACGATGTCGGAGATGGTGCTCACGACCGATTTGACCGAGCCGGGCGCCGGGGTGAGCTTGACGCGGACATCCTCGAGGCACGTGATCTCGCCGCAATGAACGCACATGAAGTGCGGGTGCTCGCGCTTCTCTTCCTCGTTCGGGTCGCGGAGCTCGAAGCGCCAGACGTTGTCGCCGAGGTTGACGCGACCCACGAGGCTCGCGCCTTCGAGGTCGATCAGGTTGCGGTAGAGCGTGGCCGCGTCGAACCCGTGGTCGGCCAGCGCCTCCACGAGCTCGCCGTGGCTGCGCGGCGCGGTGCACCCCTGCAAGTGCTGCAGGACGGCGAGCCGCGGCCCGGTGCACCGCAGACCGGCGGCCCGCAACAGGTCGCGGAGGGAGTCTGAGGATGCCTTCGAACGCGCCATGGGAGGAGAGTACCACGACGCGGACGAGGTCGGTGGTTCGGAGGTTGACAACCGGCCCCGCTGTCGCCTAGCCTGTACACATGCAAAAGGTTTGCAAAAATTTCTTCGCCCTCGTCATGGGCCTCGCGTCGCTCGGCGGTCCTGGCGCGTGCGGCAGCAACGCCGAGGACGACCACGGTGAGGATGACCACGAGCATGAGGACGAGAACGAGGTCATCTCGCGCGTCGAGCTGACCTTTACGCCCGCGGGGGGCGGGGCTCCCCTGGTGTTCGCCTTCGAGGATCCCGACGGCGACGGCGGTGTCTCAGGGATGTCCGACCGTGTGGAGCTCGCGGTCGGGGTGGAGTACGGGCTCGCTGTGCGCTTCGTCAACTCGATCGCCGATCCGGAGGAGGACCTCACCGCGGAGATCGAGGCCGAGGCCGAGGACCATCTGGTGTTCGTGACCGGCGACGTCGCGGGGCCCGGCTCGTCGGTCTCGCCGGCGCTGGTCACCCACGCCTACGCGGATCTCGAGTCGGACTACGGCGAGAACGCCGTCGGGGACGACCTGCCGGTCGGGCTCGCCAACACCGTCACCGGCGCGGCCGCCGGTGAGGGCGAGCTCCGCGTCATCCTGCGTCACCTCCCGCCGCTCAACGATCAGCCGCAGAAGTCCGCGGGGCTCCCCGCGGATCTCGCCGCGGGCCGTGACCTCCCAGGCAGCGTCGACGCCGACATCACGTTCAAGCTCGTCGTATCGTAGCCGGCCTTGGCCACGCTCCTCGCAGCGCTGATGCTCGCCTCGCCGGCCGCGTCGCCCGTCACGACGCGACCTGCTTCGTCGTGCGCAGGGGTCTGGGAGGGCGCGGTGCTCGAAGCGGACTCCGACGAGCCGCTCGCCGGGGCGCGCGTGGAGGTACGCGCGAATGGAGCGACGACGCCGATCCTGCTGCGGAGCGACGCGCTGGGGCGGGTCCGCCTCGAGGGGCTGTGTCAGGGCAAGCTGCAGGTGACCGCGGCGAAGCCGGAGCACACGACGTCGCGCCTCGACGTGATGGTCCTGGGTCCTTCCACGAGCACGCAGATCCGGCTCGAGGCGCTGCACGATCGCCACGATCACCACGTGATCGCGGTCGATGTCCACGGCGAGCAGCCGACCACGGCGTCCGCGAGTCAGGCGCTCGCGGGGGCCGAGCTGGCGCGCACGCGCGGTCAGGGGCTGGCGGACACGCTGTCGCGGGTGTCCGGTGTGACGACGCTGCGCGGCTCCGCGGGCGGGATGAACAAGCCGATCATTCGCGGGCACCAGGGGCGGCGCAACCTGATCCTCGTCGACGGTGTGCGCCACGAGGGCCAGGACTGGGGCATCGACCACGCGCCGGAGGTCGACCCGCACGTCGCCGACCGTATCACCGTGATCAAGGGCGCCGGGACCACGCGCTTCGGGGCCAAGGCGATCGGCGGGGTCGTGCTGCTCGACTCGCGGCCGTTGCCGCAGCGACCCGGCGTGCGCGCGGAACTCGGTACGGTGGGCTTCTCGAACCCGCTCGGGGGCGGCGGTGCGGCGCGCGTCGACTACGCGCCGCGCCGCGCCCGCGGCTTCGCCGTCCGCGTGGAGGGCAACCTGTCGCGGCACCGGGCGATCGTCACGCCGACCTACCCGCTCGACAACACGGGCTCGTCGACGTGGAACACGGGGACGCAGCTCGGCTACTCGAGCGACGCCTTCGACTTCGGCGCCGGCTATCGCGTCATGCGCGCGCGCGGCGGGATCTGCACGTGCTTGCGGATCTCGACCCCCGAGGAGTTCGACGCCGCGGTGGAGCGCGGGCGGCCGGTCGACGCCGACGCCTACCGCGCCGACTTCGCCATCGAACGCCCGAAGCAGGAGATCTGGCACCACCTGGCGTACGCCCGGGCCCGCATCCGCCTCGGCCACGCCGGCGAGCTGCACCCGATCTACTCGTTCCAGTACAACGATCGCCGCGAGTTCGACATCGTCCGCCAGAGCGTCGAGGGCCCGCAGCTCACGTTCGGGCTGGCCACCCACGCCGTCGAGACTCGGTTCGAGCACCACCGCGTCGCGCTCGGCGCGTGGGCGCTGGTCGGCACGTCGGGCGTCACCTTCGGCCACCAGACCAACACGTTCCGGGCGTCCACGACGCTGATCCCGGACTACCGCCAGAGCAGCTGGTCCGCCTACGCGATCGAGCGGTTCGTCCACGAGCGGGCGGAGCTCGAGCTCGGCGCCCGTTACGAGGGGCTGTACCGGGCCGCCGATCTGCGCGAGCGCGACTACCTCGGCCAGAAGGCCGGCGGGCGCCTCGACGAATCGACGTGCCAGGCCGCGGGGGACGGCGGCACGTGTCGGCGGACGTTCCATACGGCGTCGGCGACCGTCGGCGGGCTGATCCGGCCGGTCCGCGACGTCAAGGCGTTCACGCTGCGCGCCCAGCTCCATTCGTCGGCGCGAATCCCCTCGGTCGACGAGCAGTTCATGAACGGCGCGGCTCCGTCGTTCCCGATCCTCGGGATCGGTAGTTCGAAGATCGGGGTCGAACGTTCGTGGGGCGGCGAGGCGACGCTGCAGTACGACGGCGACTTCCTGTTCGTCGAGGCGGCCGGCCACGCGGCGTACATCCAAAACTACGTGTACTTCGCGCCCGAGCCGCAGGACGGCCAGTGCGCCCCGCTGAGCTGCACGACGCGCGGGCCGCTGCCGGTGTTCGCGTTCAAGCCGATCGACGCGTTCTTCGGCGGTGGCGAGCTGCGCTTCGACCTCAAGGCGCCGGGGCTGCCCCTCGGGTTGTCGTCCAGCGCGTCGTGGGTGCGTGCGCTCGATCTCGCGGCGAACGCCCCCCTCGCGCTCATTCCCCCCGCCCGCTACTGGGCCGCGGGGCGCTGGTATATCCCTGACTCACGGGTCTCCAGCGGCGGCTACCTCGAAGTCAACGGGACCGTCGTGGCACGTCAGCGGCACTACCCCCAGGACGTGGACTTCAGCGCGCCGCCCTCCGCCTACGTGCTGCTCGGCGCCGGCGCGGGCGTCGAGTTCGTGAACGAGCGCCACCTCATCCGGCTGAGCCTCGTCGGCACCAACCTGCTGAGTCGACGCTACCGCGACTACACCAGCCTGCTGCGTTACTTCGCCGACGAGGCCGGCTGGGGCCTGCAGCTGCGTCTCGCGGTCGAGTTCGACGTGGACCTCGAGGAGCCGCGAGAGCGATCGACTGCGGCGAGATCGGGGTGAGAGCCCTGGACCGCAGGATCGACCGCCGTCCGATCAGGAGATTCGCTCGGATGCGATCCGAGCAGATCCACTGCGACAGTGCTGCGGCGACACGGTTGTCGCCGGGCGTCGGTTTGATTAGGATACACGTGATGCGGCGGTTCCTTCGTCAGCTGGGTCTGTTCCTGGTCACGACCGGCGCGACCTCCTGTCTTTCCGGGGAGGGAGAGTGCCACCGACGGGCCATGGCATCGCTCGGGTGTTGCCCGTTCTGTGACGATAACTGCGAAGTGTCGAAGAACGCCGACGCCAGGGCCGTGCTGGATTCCTGCCTCGCCGACCTCAGCGAACAACAGGCGGAGCAGCTGCAGGACGAGATGGCGGCGTCCGAGGGGGACACCGGCGGGCCGCAGGGCGAGGACACCGGCGAGTCGACCTTCCCGGGCGATTGGTGACGTGGCGGCACGCACGAGGTTCGGAGCGCTCGTCGGCGCGGCGCCCCGCGATCACGCTGATCGTGCCGGTCGCCATCGCCTCGTCGAAGTCCTCGGCCGTCTCGGGATCGGCTGTGAAGCGGGCGGAGCTCTCGTGAATCGGCGGCCCGGCGAATTCACGCCGGATCCTCGAGCCTCCCCGCCGTCAGCGAGAGCAGGTGGGTGGTGATCATCAGGCCCGCGGCGAGCACGATGAGCAGCCGCTCCTCCGGGCTGCCCTCCGGGAGCGCGAGCCAGTGGCGAGCCACGAGCGCGAGGAGGCCCGCGCCGAAGGTGATGACCGGGAGTCGGTGTCGTCGCCGCAGCGCGAGGGCCGCGGAGATCGCGGCGAACACCACGAGGAGGAGCGCGAGCGACCCCTCGAAGCGCGCGTCGGCGACGAACGGGAAGGCCGCGACGATCAAAGGCGTCGCCAGGCAGTGGACGAGGCACGCCGACGAGGCGAGCACGCCGACGAGATCGACGCGCGCGCTGGCGGGGCGGGTGGCCGCGATGGGAGGTGGCCGCGGGTTCATGACGAGAGCTCGGCGTGGACGAGGCGCGTGGCCGCCAGGCGAGCGCCGATGATGTTGCGGGCGACGGGCCCGACCTCGAGTTCGGCGAGCGGGCCCATCACGTGAACGCGCGGGTGCCAGCGCAGCAGGGGGTCGACGACCGGGTAGCCGCAGGCGGCGCAGCGGAGGCCGTGCGCGTCGATCGCGTCGGCGATGAAGTCGCCGCCGGGACGCGCCGGGTCGAAGCCGGTGGCGAGCAGCACCCGGTCGGTCGCGAGGGGCACCTGCGCGCCGCCGACGTGGAGCAGCACGCCCTGTCCGAGCGGATCGACGTCCCAGCGCACGACCTCGCCGCGCCGGACGTGGAGCTGGCCGCGGCGCTCGGCGTTGCGGAGCTGCTTCAGCACGTCGTATGGCATCGACCCGCGGTTGCGCGCGCGGCGGATGATGCCGCGGCGGAAGTCGGGGTCGTTCGAGCGGCGGAAGCCTCGCAGGCAGCGCTCGCCGATCCAGCAGATGTCGCTGTCGAACTGCTCGATTCGCGGCGTGTGCCGGCTGAGCAGCGTGACGGAGCCAGGACGCGCGCGCGCGAGGGCGATGGCCGTCTGTGCGGCGGTGATGCCCCCGCCGATCACCGCGACGTGACGCCACGGCGGGACGTTCGGCCGCACGAAGCCCGGGTCGAACACGTGATCGACGATCGGCACGACGATCCGCAGCGCCCGCGCCCACGCCGGCCAGAGCGGCGCGTCGCCGGCCCCGAGCGCGAGCACGACGCGGCGGCTGCACAGCACGCCGCGGTCGGTCTCGACGCGCACGTGGGTGTGCTCGCAGCGCAGCCGCACGGCCTTGCCGCGGACCCGCAGGTCCCGCAGGGCGTTGCGCTCGACCACCGCGTCGACGTGGCGACGAAACAGGGCGGTCGCGGGGCGGTGGTAGGGGCGCGCGTAGCGGGCGTCGGGGACCTCGGTCTCGGCGAACTGGTGGAGGTCCGCGGGTCCGACGTCGATGTGGTGGGCGATCGGCGAGCGCAGGAAGGTCATGCCGGTGTTGTGCACGCACGCGTGCCAGCGGGCGAGCGGCTCCTCGTGCGGGTCGAGCACCCGCAGGCGGTCGGGCGCGACGCCGGCGTGGACGAGACGGCGCGAGGCGTGGGTGCCGTGCACGCCGCCGCCGACGATCAGCCAGTCGAGGATCTCGCTCACGGGGTCTGCTCCGGTCGGGCGCCGATGCCACAGATGGCGGCCCCCAGTCTCAGGAAAGTTGTCGCCTTCACCGATAAACCACCCGAGGGGCGAGCAAAGCAACCAGTGAGATGAACACCGAGATCGCCCGGATGGGCGGGCAGCAGAGAACAGACGAGTACGACGTGGACCTCGAGGA
>JAEUJW010000095.1 GCA_016793465.1 Myxococcales bacterium | reverse complement strand
CTCCTCGAGGTCCACGTCGTACTCGTCTGTTCTCTGCTGCCCGCCCATCCGGGCGATCTCGGTGTTCATCTCACTGGTTGCTTTGCTCGCCCCTCGGGTGGTTTATCGGTGAAGGCGACAACTTTCCTGAGACTGGGGGGTTTGGGGACCTCGTACTCCGAGTGACGGCTGCAGGCATCGGCCGTGGCGGTTCTTCCGCGAGCATGCCCAACCCCGCGACATCGCCGACGCGGCGAGAGCACGCCACCGGCCCGCCGTTCCACGGACCAAAGCGTCGGCTATTCAGCGGGTGGAGGCGTGGGTAGGGTCTCCATCCTCGGGAGGTCTGCGACGGCGGGGATGTTCGGCGGGGATGCGCGAGACGAGTGCTGGGCTGACGCCGCGCTGCGCCGGCACGCCGATCGCCACGCGCGCCGCGCGGCGCTCGGCGAGGACGAGGACATGGAGGACCGCGACTGGCTCACCCTCGACAACGGGAACCGCATGCTCCGCATCCGCGAGGGCAGCCTCATCGTTCGCCCGCATGAGGATGTCCGCCGCGGATACTGGAGCCTGTATATGCAGTGGGACGGTCACGACGGGGCCAGACTCCTGGCCAGCGGACCCCGCCACGTACTCGAGCGACTGGCGAAGCGGATCCAGCAAGAGGGGCCGCCAGGGGGACCGGACTTCATCGGTCCGGGACCCAGGTGGCGGGCCGACGACGACGGGACCGAACATGCGGTGACGGTCGGTGGCGAGCTTCGTTTGATGCCGCCCGTCGTGGACGACGGTGACGGAGTCCTCCTCCGCGCCCACAACGACCGGGGCGGCTCGGTCACAGTGCTCGGCGTCGGCGAGCACGACCAGTTGCAGAACGACGCCGACGAGCTCGATGGCCACACGAGAGCGCGGCTCCGTGTGTCGATCGGCGGGCGAGACCGCTACCTCCAGGCGCTCGGCGCCGACGGCATCGTCGGCTTCCTCGACCTGGGCGAAGACCTCTTCGTGCTCGCCCATCTCGGCGGCGACGAGTTCGGTCTGGCCAGCGAGTCCGGCGACATCCGTCGAGCCATCCGGACCTACTCGCTGGAGGAGGTCTTGCGCGGCGACCTCGGCCGCGTGGACGGCTGGGCCGACTCACGTGTCGCGGGCGATCCGCCGCCTCGCGCCACCCGGCAAGCGGCGTCAGGGCAGCGCGCGCGGCAGGACACCAAACGATCGGGTGGCAAGAAGAAGCGCCCGGCGCCGCAAACACCCCCACACCTCTCCGGCGTGGACCTCATCAAGGCGCTCCTTCACCTCACCCCGCTAAGCGACTGCATCGGCAACGGGTCGACCGTGATCCCGAAGCTCCTCAACGCCTTCCGCGCCCTCATCCAACTTGCGGACCTCGGCAACCTGATCTTCTGGGCGAAGAAACTCCTGGACTTCATCCGCGAGAAGACGGGCCAGGAGATCCACTGCTGCCTGAAGATCCTGAACATCGCCCTGCGCCGCATCGCCCTGCACACGAAGTTGCTCGTCCGCCGGGGCCGGCGGTGGGAGCTGCGGCTCGGGGAGCTGCGGGCCCTGGGCTCCGCGCTGCTACAGGAGATGATCGAGGCCGGGCCGATCGACCTCGATCGCAAACCGGGGTCGAAGCAGGGCAAGAAGCAGGCTCGGCCGCAGACAGCCGCGGCACCTGGGACCGATTCGGCGCCAGCGGCCGAAGTGACCCCGCCGTCAACGGTGTCGCCGGCGCACACACCGCCACAAGCATCCTCGACGCCGCCAGCATCACCGACCGCCGACGACTCGCCGCCATCGCAGCCCACCAACGTGACGTCGCCCTTGCCGACCTCTGACGGGGCGCCGTCCTCGCCGCCCGCCGACGGAGCAGCGGCGCCCACCGCCGTGACGTCCTCGGCGGCCGTTGACGGGGCGCCGTCCTCGAAGCCCGCCGACGAAGCGGCGCCCACCGCCGTTGACGGCACGCCGTCCTCAAAGCCCGCCGACGGTGCGGCGGCGCCCACCGCCCCACGGTCCTCGCCGCCCGCCGATGGGGTGTCGTCCTCGAAGCCCGCCGACGAAGCGGTGGCGAGGCCCGCGGTCTCCGATGATCCGACACCGTCTGCCGCGCCCTCGGATCCGCCCTGCGACACTGACGTGATTTTCGTTTACCTGGCCTGTGACTCAGACAGTCCGCCGACGGCGTCCGTCGACATGGCGGCGCCGACCGTCCTGGCGCTGGGAGCCCCGGTCAGCAAGATGTCGGCTCCACCGCCCGCACGCCGCCCACAGAGAGCCGAGCTCGACCCTGTGCTTCTGGCCTCGTTGGGGCTCCCGGCCGCGACGCCGTACCAACAGCTGGCGACGGTGTACCTCGCCGAAATGAAGAAGCGCTCTCAGCAGTCCATCGGGCTGCACCCGGGCAACCACGCGGCGCAGCCTCGGGACGAGGCCCGAACCAGCCTGCCTGCACGGGCCGCAGGCGGCCTCACCGGCTCCGAGCTGAGGTCGCCTGGCGGATGGATCCGCCGTGGCGCCGGCAGGCGGAGCGATCGGCCCCCGTAACGGTCGTGGTGGCGCGTGGCAGACGACGGCTTGCCCCGCGGCTGGTCGCACCGCGCGGTCTGCGATACTCTCGGGTGGTCATGCGCCCCCGCCGACCCCATTGCCTCGCCGCTGCGTTGCTGGCGGCCACGGCGTGCACGCGCAGCGGGGACGCCTCGTCCTCGTTCTCGGGCGGGCCGGGCCCCGGCACCGGCGGCCCGGGGAGCGAGGGCAGTTCCGCCACGGGCACGTCGTCCACCAGCTCCGGCTCCGGCGGCCAGGGTGACGTGTCGACCGGCGCGGCTCCGGGCTCGACCGGCACGTTCGATGCCGGCGTGCAGCCGGACTTCGTCCCATCCCCGGCCGGCTGCAAGGGGAAGATCGACTTCCTCTTCCTCGTCTCCCGCGATGGGCTGATGGCGGATAGCCAGGCCCAGCTCACCGCCGCGTTCCCGCAGTTCATCGACACGATCGAGTCGACGTTCGCCGACTTCGACTACCACATCATGGTCGTAGACGGTGACGGTGTGCCGGGGGGATGGTGGGGCGACGAGGTCTGCAACCAGGTGTGTCCCGACCTCGACTGCAAGGTCGGTGACGAGTGCTGTCCGGCGTCGGGCAACGAGGGCGAGCCGTGCTGTTATGACCCGAACTACCCGTGCGAGGCCGTCGACTCGGTGACGTTTTGCGACGAAGCCTGGGGTGCCGGCACGGTCTTCCCCGCGGGCCTGGGCACGGCGGACAAGCCCTGCCCGATCGACGGCGGCCGTCGCTTCCTCGCCAAGGGGCAGACGAACCTCGACGAGACGTTCGCCTGCATCGCCACCGTCGGGATGAGCGGCTACGGCATGCTCGGGCAGGCGCTCACCGCCGCGGTCGACCCCCAGATCAACGGCGGCTGCAACAACGGGTTCCTCCGGCCCGACGCGCTGTTGATGGTGACGTTCATCCACAGCACCGGAGACTCCGGCGGCGGCCCTCCACTCGACTCGGAGGGCACCCCGGCCGAGTGGAAGCAAGCTGTGCTCGACGCCAAGCACGGCGACGAGCGGTCCGTCGTCGTCTTCGACGTCGGGTTCCCCGAGTGCGACGGCCCCGACGGCATCTGCAAGTTCACGAAGATGTGGCCGTACCACCACAGCATCCATATTACGGAGCCCGACTACGGGCCCGGCTTCGCCGAGGCGGCGAACCTCGTCGACGTCGCGTGCGAGGCGTTCGTGCCGCCGCCCGGCTGACCCGCGGTCTACCCGCCGCTGACCGCGAACGCCGGGTGACCGTCCGCGATGCCCCCAAGGTAAACCTCGCCGTTCGGCCCCACCGTGGCGGCGAGTGCGAGCTGTTGTCCCTTCCTGTCCAGCGGGAGGAAGGTCCACAGCGGCGCGGCGCCACCTGGGGCGACCGCCTGGGCCTTGAAGACGGACTCCCCGTCCTCCAGCTCGCCGAACGCGACCACGGCGTAGCCGGCCGGGCTCCAGGCGATGTCGTGGGGCCCCAGCCACAGCGACCCCAGCGGTCCGAGCTGGACCGGCGGCGAGGCAAGCGCGCCGCCGGGCTCGTAGACCCGGACCTCGCCGTCGGGCTTGCAGTCGTCCGAGCATGTGTACCCGACGACGTGGGCGCGGCCGAGGTCGTCGATGTCGAGCGCCAGCCCCCGGCTCTGGGTGCCCGGTCCGGGGCCGGCGACGGTCCACTTCGGGTCGTCGTCGGTCAGGACGTCGACCTCGACCAACGCGAGCCGGTCGCGCTTGATGTCGTTGATGTCGTCGTGATACCCCCACGCCTCGCCGACGAGGACGAGCGTGTCGCCCGCGACCGAGAACTTACAGTCACGGGCGACCTCCGCGAATTTGTGGCCCTGCTCGCCCTCGGCACGATAGTCGAGCAGTCGCGGCTCGGCCTGCTCGCCCGGCCGGAGCAGCACCGCGAGCGCGTCGCGCCCGTCGAAGTCGGCGTTCGTCTGCGAGCCGCAGACCGCAAGTGTTTTTTTCTCGGGGTGGTGAGCCAGCGCCAGCGCCGTCTCGCCGACCGCACCCGTGCCGATGTTGACGGGCCCGTTCCCCCATCCGGCAATCGCCCCGGCCCACCACACGTCCCCGTTCCCGCCCTTGCGATCCATGAGGACGAAGATCATCCCGGTCTCGCTATCGGTCGTCATGTCGGTCGCCCGGCAGTAGGCCGTCGGCAGCACCGTCAAGGACTCCACCAAAGACCCGTCCAGGTTGCGGAGGTTGAGGTAGCAGCGCGGCTCGCCGTCCTCGATGACCGTGCCGAACTCGACCGGCCGACCGTCGGGCAGCAAATCGATCGCGGCGACGGACCCGCTCTGGCCGCCGACGGACCAGTGGCGCTCGTAGCCGGGCGGCGGCAAGGCGATCACGTAGTCGACCGTCACCGCCTCGCCCTCGATCGCGCCACGCCAGGGCGTGAGCGTCGCGGTGTGCTCGCCGTTGCCGCCATGTTCGCCCTTGAGGGCGGTGTACGCCGCGATCTCTCCGACGAACTCGCCCGGGGCGATCTGCTCGAGCTCGATCGGCTCACCGCCGTCGAGCCGCATCTGGATCTTGTCCACGACCGTGCCTTCCGCAGCCGAGGCTGTTACGCCCAGCACGGTATTGGTCGCGATGTAATCCGGGGTGATCGCGTGCGGGCCGATCGCCGGGGGCGACTCCGGCATACCGGTCGTGCCCGCGTCCTCCCCACTGGACGCATCCTGCGTATCGCCGCCGGTCATGTCGGCGTCGCCGCCCCCGGTCGACGGACCATCCGTGGTCGCCAGTGGAGGCGCGGACGTGGGGCCGCTCGATGAGGCCGCACCGGAGGAGCCAGTGCAGTCGTCGTCCAGGCAGTCCCCGAGGGCTGGTAGCGGCCAGTCCGGTACGCAGGCGGCGAGACACGCGATCATGGCGAAGCTGAGGGTGAGTGCGGTTCGGCGCGGCATGATCTCCTCCGATGTACACCTAAAAATTCACGCTGAGAAGCAGTCCGGTCCGGGTCGGCATGACGATCGCCTCCCGCATGCGGCCCCGTGCATTGCGCTGATGGCCCACGACGAGCATGGTGATCCCGGCCAGGAGCGCGGCGCCGCCGACGACCCCGACACCGACCCCGATGGTCCCGGCGGTCCGGTACTCGTCCTGCAGCGCGAGGCCCTCCTCGCGGGCCGCGGCTCCGGTCTCCGTCGCGGCCAGATCGACGCCCGCCTGCTTGGCTCGCGCGGCGCGCGTGCCGAGGTAGGTCGCCACCCCGCCGAGGGCCGCACCGGCGACCATCGCCACCCCTCCGCCGATCTGCAGCCGTCGACCCGGCGACGCGACGACCACGGCCGTTGGTGAGCCAGTGGGCCCCGGCGTGGCGTCGGGACGTGGATCATCGTGCCGATCCGGCGCGACGGGCCCAGGTGCGGGCGAGGGGGAGACCCGGCTCGTGTCTGCAGGTCGACGCGCTCGCACTCCGAGCAGGACCGACGCCGGCTCGCTCGCGGCGGGCGGGTCCTGGCGGTCGGCCGCGGTCGGGGTCGCGGCCGACGATGCCGTCTTCTTCGCTACACGTCGACCGGCCCCCTCCGCCACAAGTCGACCGGCACCCTTCCGCTGCTTCTTCGGCGAGCAGTCGATGCCCGCGAGCGCATCCGCGATCTCCTTCGCCGTCTTGACCAGCGGCTGGCGCAGCGAATTCGGAGGCGGCAGCGCCTGAGCCTGGTCCAGCAGTTCCTCCGCGCGGCACAGTAGTCCTTCACGCTCGGCAGGAGCGGCCCCCCGCGCGAGGGCCAGGTAGGCCCGGTGGGCGCGGTAGAGGCGATGGACCCGCTCGCTGTCCGTGGTCGCCGCCCGCGCCGCGGCGACGTTGGTCTCGGCCGTGCAGCGATGATCCGTCGGCCCGCAGGTCGACGGGTCCGCCGCCGGACTCGCTGCGAGTGTGGCGGCGAGCAGCAGATGCAACGTCGGGGATACAATCACGGCCGAACCTCCTCGATCAGAGTGTGTGCAGAGTCGGGTGGGGTGAACCGGAGCGCGTCCAGCACCCCGCGGGCGCAGGTGGACTCGCCGGGGCCGCCGCACACGACGGAGATCGAGGTGAAGCGCGGCTCCCCGGCGGTCGTCGCCAGCTCGATCCAAAGTGTGCCTCCGCATCGACTCGCGCACGCGACCAGCTCGGGGTTCGCGCGGGTGAGCATCACGGCGGGCGGACCGACCTCGGGCATCCGGTCCGCGCGCTCCTCGAGTGCTGGAATGGCCTTCACGGTGACCGCGGTAGCCTGCGGCTCCAACGGCGAGGCGGGCAGCGACACCACGTCGTCCTGGGGATCACCGGTGGCGGACCAGAGCAGCACCGCACCCACGAGCATCATCACGGCCATCACGGCGACTGGCCACAGCGGCCGTCGAGTCGACCGGGGCGGCGGCAGGAAGTCCGGATCGAGGCTCGTCGCGCGCTCGAGGATGTCACGCGGGTGCAGCGGGATGACCTGCGCGAGCGCAGGCGCCGGCTCGGCGTTCGCCGCCGGGGTGCCGGGCGGCTCGGCGTTCTCCGTCGGGGGCCCCGGCGGCTCGGCGTTCACGGCCTGGGCGCCGGGCTCGGCGGTCGCCCTCATGAACTGCGTCCAGCCACGAGTCGACCTGTCCCATGGGTCAGGCTTCGGCGGCGGCGGAGCGGTGGGTGCGACGGGCTCGACATTTGCTGGAGCGGTTGATGCGGCGGGCGCGGCGTCCGCCGGAGCCGTGCCATCCTCGGGGAGCGCGTCGCGCAGGCGCTCGGCGAGCTGCGCCGCGTCCAGCCGTGAGTGCGGGTCCGGGTGCAGCGCGCCGAGGACCGCCTGGGCGATGTCCGGAGGGCAGGTGGGATGATGCGTGCACAGATAGTCCAGCGCGCCGTCGTATCCCTTCGTCGGTCGCTTCCCGGTGATGAGCCGATACAGCAGGAACCCGAGCGAGTAGACGTCACTCTTCTCGGAGAACCCCTCGGTGCGGGCCTCCGGGGCCGCCCACGGCAGCTTTTCGATCCCCCCGTCCGGGATGTCCACCCGGGCCTCCGGCGGCGTCCAGTAGCGCGGTGGCGTGGCGAGGCTGTAGTACTTCTCCGTGAGCGCCGCGCTCCCGTAGTCGATGAGCGTGGCTCGCGGCTCGCGCCCGAGGTCGATGATCACGTTGTTGGCGTTGAGGTCGCGGTGGAGGATGCCCCGCGCGTGGAGATATTTGAGGATCTCGGCGAGCTGGATGCCGACCTGGGCGAGCTCGACGAACTTCATGCGCGGCGCCTCCGGCGGGCACAGCCTCACCGCCGGCACGCCGGGGGCTCGCGCCATGGCGATGTACGGCGGCCACGCCTCCGGTGCGTGGTCGTAGAAGCGGGGGATACCCGGGTGATCGAGATGCGCGAGCAGGTCGGCCTCGCGGACGAACCTCCGCTCGTCGTCCTGGTTGCGGGCGCGCAGCAGCTTCAGCACGACCTCGTGGCGGCTGCCGCGGTGGCAGGCGAAGAATGCATCGCCGCACGCACCAGTGCCGAGCGCGGCGATCCGTTCGTAGCGGCCGTCGAACAGCGTCGAGGACCCGCGCTCGGGGTGGGCCGCGAGCACGGCCTCGAGGCCCCGTCCCAGCTCCGCCGCGGACTGGGTGCGGTCGTCGGGGTCGGCGGTCAGTGCGGCGAGGAGAACCTCGCGCAAGTCCTCGGGCAGGTCGCACGGGGCCACGGCCTGCGGCGAGCCGCAGACACGCTCGCCGGTGCCGACCTCCCAGAGCGTCGCCGCGAGGCCATAGACGTCGAACCGTTCATCCGGCGGACAGTACCCCGCCTCCGGCGGCATGTAGCCGGGCGTCCCGACCGCGAGGCCGAGCTTCGTTCGCGGCCGCGGCGCTGGCGTGATGTCGGCGCCAGGGTCCCAGTCGTCGGCGAGGCGCGCCACCCCGAAGTCGATCAGCTTCACGACCACGCCGCTGTCTTCGGGGGTGAGCATGATGTTGTCGGGCTTCAGGTCGCGGTGGACGATGCCGTTCGAGCTGAGCGCAGACACGGCCCCGGAGAGTTGCACACCGATCGCAACGACCTCGCGCCACGGGAGTGGACCCCCGGCCTCGAGGCGTGTGCGCAGGCTCTGCCCCGTGACCAGCTCGAGGGCGACGTAGGGCGCGCCCCGGCTGGTGACGCCCCGTGCCAGCGCGGAGACGACGTTCGCGTGGTGGAGGTTCGCCAGCACCTGGACCTCCTGTGCGAACCGGGCCTGGATGTCCGGGTCTGTCGACCGGAGGATCTTGATCGCCACGTTCGCTCCGATCTCGCGATCTCGAGCTCGCCAAACGATCGCGGTCCCGCCCTCGCCGATCTTCTCGAGCAGGATGAACCTGTCGCCAGGGATGGTCTCGGGCGGGGGCGTCGTCGTGGCGTTCGCGGTCATGACGCCCCCGACCGTTGCTTAAAGGAAGGGAACAGACAAGCAACAACAGGTCCTCGCCCCGCTGTGACAACCCCTCCGAATGTACAGCAATCTGCGGCCACCACGACGCAGCGGCCGGTGTGCCGACCAGCTCGCCGACGTTCAGGACTGTCCCGCCACCCCGTAGCGGGTGAGCTTGCGTTCTCCCACCCGCACCACCTGACCCGCGGCGACGAGGCGTTGGAGCGCCGCCCGAACCGCATCGATCGATCCGCCGACCCTCGTCTGGATCGCAGACGAGGCCAACCGATCGCCGGCGCCGCGGATGGTCGACAGCACCGCGGCGTCGTAGTCGGCCTGGGTGGCGAACGACGGAGCCGCGGCTCGCGGCTGCGGCGTCGGGGTCGCCTTGGTCGTCTTCTTCGACGTCGATCCGGCCGGCTTGCGCTTCGCCGTCGTGCCGCTCGCGTCGCCCGTGCGCCCACGAGACGCGGCGTAGCGGAGCCGCTTGGGGTTGCCCGAGGTCACCACCTTCCCGGCGGCGACGGCGCAGCTGCGCGACGACGGCCTGCGCCCGCGCCCGGGCCAGCGTCGCCGCCGCTTGCGGGTGACGCGCGACCAGCAGGTCGAGTCCGGCGCGCGCGAGCGAGGCGATCGACCCATCCGTCGTCGCCCGCACCGAGGCCGTGCGCGGTGTCTGCTCGAGCAGCGCGATCTCGCCGAAGTACTCGCCGCGCCGCATCTCGCCGAGCACCGCCTCGCCGCCGTCCGCCCGCCCCGCGGGAGCGCGGCCTCGGCGAGCTTGCCGTCGGCGTCGAGGTGGAGCAGCACCGGGGCGTCGCCGCGGCGCGCGACCAGCCAGCGCTTGTTCATCGCCGTGGCCAGGGGGGCGACGTCGCGGAGCTCGAGCTTCTGCGGGGCGTAGGCCACCGCGCAGGTCCGCACGGGCTTGTCGTCGTAGACCGGGAGCAGAGGCTCGGGCGTCGGCTCGGTCTTCGGCGGAAGGGGCGGTGCTCTTGCACGTGAGCGTGCCGATCATCAGGAGCGCGAGCCACCGCATGTCGGCAGCATACTCCGACGCGGACGCACCCACCCACAGGACTCTCGGGCGGAGCGATCCCATCGGAGGCGCGGCTCTGGCCCGGCTTGGCGGGGCGGTCGCAGAGGGTCGCCGCCGACGGTTGCCCCCGTCAACGAGGTCCTGGTCCTGTGGGGTCTTCCGCGACGACCGGGACGAATACCGCAGGATCGTCGTCGGTGACAGCGACAGCGACGTCGACGAGCTGATCCTCGCCAGCTTCGGCGACGCCCTGCGCCTCGCCTGTGGGTCCTCGTTCACGTCATCTCGTGCGAACCTTCATGGTAGGCGAGCGCCGCGGCCGCGAGCAACGACCGATGCGTGCGCCTTCGCGCGCATTCGAACGACGCCCGGCGACTGCGCCTCAGCCGCGCAAGGCACCCGCTATGTCCTGGCGGGCCGACGGCCGACCGCGTGCCAGTGGGCGAGGAACAGCAGGGGCGTGACGTCGAGCGAGAGCACCGCGGCGAGGGCGACGGCGTCGGCGGTCACGGCGATGGCGACGGCGGACAGCACGGGGATCGCGGCGGCGACCACGATGTGCCAGGTCCGCGGGGTGACCAGCACGGCGGCGACGGAGGCCGCCGCCGCCACGGCGAGCACGTCGCGGGTGGCGACGGTCAGTTGGGTCTCGTCGTGGCGGACGCCGAGGGCCCGGCTGAGCACGACCACGAGCGCGATGATCAGGAACACGGAACACGAGCAGTCGCACGCGGTGGAACGGGTCGCTGAAGAGGGTGCGTACCCCCCGGGCACCAGCAAAAATTCCCGCCTGAAATCTCTTAAGCGCCCCGTCGCACGTGGCCGCGGTGTTCGTCGAGCCGGTGCAGGGCGAGGGCGGGTTCTTGCCGGCCCCGGCCCGCTGGCTGCAGCGCCTGCGGGCGCTGTGCGACGAGCACGGCATGCTGCTGGTGTGCGACGAGATCCAGTGCGGCCTGGGCTCGCGAAAATTCCCGCCTGAAATCTCTTAAGCGCCCTAAGCGCGAAAATTCCCGCCTGAAATCTCTTAAGCGCCGAAATCTCTTAAGCGCGCCACTGGATCCACAGAACTCGCCGTCCCGGATCCAACTCACGACTGGATCTGGATCAAGGAGATCCTGTTTAGCCACAGATTCCTACGTCGTCGAGCCCGAATTCGGCAGTATCGGGGGGGTATAAGGGATTGCAGGATCCTGCATCACAATTTTGTTGACTAACACTACAAATTTGCAGACAGCAAGCTGAATCCTGGTCACATTTCATCTGAGAAGAAAAGTGACAGGTTAATAGAGGATCACATTGATACGAGTTGGCACACGGAGAGAAGGGAGGTCCTCCGGGGATTGGCTCTTTTTCACACATTGCCGGGACGGGACGCTCCACAAAGAAGATGCAATGCTCACCTGCAGGGCAGTTAGGCACGGAGGGATTGCAAATAGGCATGCAGAGTGAAACTGGACTATCGATCGGTGTGACGCATGTCGCAAAACTGTCTGCGCAAGCAGCGTCAGGAAAGGTGCACATTTCGAAACACGTACCAACACCCGAGGTCTCATCGGGTCCTCCAAGTACCCAGCATAACAACCCTTCATCACAATCATCTTCGCCAGAGTCAAACGAACCAACGACTTGACATGCTTCTCCGATCTGTTTTGGATTCGCAGGGAGGGGTACACAGAGTTCGGAACTCCACGTACCATACTCGCCGGGCCCGGGAGCACACTTTGCCCCTTCAGGGCAATCTTGCATCAATAGACTACAAGGTACGTCACAAGATGTCGAGCAGGGCTCGGTAGAGCTACAGTTCGTTTGACAACTGGTGTCACCTAGAGTTGCTTCATCGGTAAGACTGGGTTCTGTTGAGGCCGAGGTAGCAGCGGTTTCTGTCGGTGAAGTGGTGCTTATGTATCCTTGGGTTGTGGAAGTACTCACGGTTGTCTCAGAGAGCGAGGAAGCTTGCGTCTTCTCACCGGATCCACAATCAAGGCAAATCAGTGCAAATGCACATGAACGGGTTTTGGTGTGGCGCTTCCTGGGCATGTATTGGAGAGTAACAACGCCTAACATGGATGGGAGTAACCTCGCTATGCGCGTGACGGTGACTAAAATCACAAACCGTGCTTTGCCTGTTGCAGGTCGAGAGTTCGCCGGCGCCAAATTTGCGCCTCGTTCCTCTGTGCGCTTTCGCGCCTCGGGCCCGTCGTCTCCCGATTGTTGGCGCCGGTCAGGATCCGTAGCGGATCGCCGATGTTGGGCGCCGACGCGTAGCGCCGACGTTCGGCGCCGACGAGAAACGCCGGCGTGGAGCACCGGCGTCGGGCCGTGGAGGGCAGTCGGCGCAGCGGTGGATCCTGGCGTGCCTGCGCAGCCGCCGGTTCTACAGCCTGGACGCCCTCAACGAGGCGATCGCCGAGCTGCTGGAGCGCCTCAACACCCGCCCCTTCGCCAAGCTCGAGGGCTGTCGCCGCTCGGCCTTCGAGGCGCTCGACCGGCCGGCGATGCGCCCGCTGCCCGCGAAGCGGTACGAGCTCACCACGTGGGCGAGGGGTCGCGTCAACATCGACTACCACGTCGACTTCGACCACCACCCCTACAGCGTCCCGCATCAGCTCGTCGGAGCCCAAGTCGAGATCCGGGCGACGACGACGACCGTCGAGCTGCTGCACCGCGGGAGGCGCGTCGCCAGCCACACGCGCAGCTACGGTCGCCGCGGCACGCCGGTGACGGACCCGTCGCACCGCCCCAAGTCGCATCAGCAGTACGGCGACTGGCCGCCGTCGCGGGTGATCGGGTGGGCCGAGACCCTCGGGCCGAACGTCGCCGAGGTCGCGCGGCGGATCCTCGCGTCGAAGCCCCACCCGGAGATGGGCTACCGCTCGTGCCTCGCCCTCTTCCGCGACGTGAAACGATTCGACGCCGTGCGCGTCGACGCGGCCTGTCGCCGTGCGCTCGAGATCGGCTCGCCGACTCGCAAGAGCGTGGTGGCGATCCTCCGCCGCAGCCTCGAGCGGGTGGCGATCACGCCGCCACCCGGCAGACCTCCTGTCGCCCACGAGAACATCCGCGGCGGCACTTACTACGACAAGAAGGAGATGGAGACCGATGAAACCGAATACCAGTCCTGATCCCGTCATCCCTGCCGCCGACGCCGGCGCCCTGCTGCTGCCATCATCGCCGCCGCCGGCGACGGTGCGGGTACTGATCCCGCACGGCTGCACGTGGACGACGCGCGACGTCCCCGGCGCGACCCGCGTCGACATCACGCTCACGCCGCCGCCACGCAGTCCACGTCGGGGAGGTCGCCGGTGATCGACCAGGAGACCCTCCGCAAGCTCCGCGAGATGAAGCTCAGCGGCCTGGCCGCCGGCTTCGAGGAGCTCCTCCAGCACGCCCCGCCGCACGACATGACGGCGATCGAGGTCGTCGGCTCGCTCGTCGACCGCGAGTGGCAGGACCGCGAGAGCCGCCGCATGGGCCGGCTGCTCAAGGCGGCACGGCTCGGGCAGGACGCCTGCCTCGAGGACGTGCGCTGCAGTCCCGGCCGCGGCCTCGACAAGGCCGTCCTCCGCGATCTCGGCACCTGCCGCTGGATCCGCGAGCGGCTCAACGTGATCGTCGTCGGCAGGACCGGCGTCGGCAAGAGCTACCTCGGTGCCGCGCTCGCCCAGACCGCGTGCCGCCACGGCTATCGCGCGCTCTTCGCCCGCGTCCCGCGTCTCGTCCACGATCTTGCGATCGCCCGCGCCGATGGTACATACACCACCGCGCTCGCGCGGCTCGCCCGCATCGATGTGCTCGTCCTCGACGATTTCCTCCTCGCGCCCATGAAGGACTGCGAGCTCCACGACCTCCTCGAGATCCTCGAGGACCGCTACGACAAGACCTCGACCGTCATCACGTCGCAGGTCCCGACCAAGAAGTGGCACGACCTCCTCGTCGAGCCCACCATCGCCGACGCGATCTGCGATCGCCTCGTCCACAACGCCCACGTCCTCGCGCTCCAGGGACCCTCCCAGCGCGACAAGAAGGCCAACCAGCCCACCACCACCTGACCCACCAGACCCACCGACCGCCTCCTCCCCGTCACCCCGCCGTCGCTTCGCTCCGGTCAGATGGTCCGGAACGGCCGGTCAGATCAGGCCGGTACGAGCGGTCAGGTCGCCCGGAATACGCACACTCAAGGCGGCCATGATGCGACGACGGCATCTTCCTATCCCAGCCCAGGGGCAGTGGCTGGGCAGTGTTATGAGAGGATACATTCGGCGGCTATCGCTGCGTTGGCTACCCAAACCTCGCGTTCTTCACCCCTGGCCAATCGACCGTTTCGGCGCTCGTACCCGAGGTAGGAGCCGAGTGCGTTAGCAGCGCATGCTCGGATCTGTGCGGGGGGCGGCCCAACCCGAGAGGGGAGGGCTGTCCCTACCGCAACCTGAGGAGCGAAGGGCCGTCCCTACCGCGATCTCAGGGCGAGCATGTACGCATGTACGATTATATGTCTCTCCAAAGAGCAGCGTCAGAAATCATAAAGATCGGCATATCTGCGGGGTCCCCGACAAATTCAAACGTTACTTGATGAATGGCGAGGATTGGCCCACCGCCAAATATCCCCAGTTTTGATAATGGGATTGCATACGTTGCCAGCGCGCTGCGCACATTTGCCGGATCGATGATGCCCTGCTTAATGACGAAAGGGACCTCGGGACCATTGGCGAGAGACCCGAGCCCTAGGGAAACTCTAATCCCCCAAGGAACTCCGTTTGTCTTGCCGCGAGCCGGGTCGTAGACCTGACCGATGCTGTAAGCGAGGTATTTATATCCCGAGTTTTCAGGATGAAAGATGCTTGGGAATCCTGATATGCTTATGCTAAACTTTTCTTCGAAGGGGAAGGGTATTGGTTGGGTCTTTTTCAATTGAAAACTCAATACCTTCACAGCCGGAAGCGCATTCTTCACAAGAGAAAATGCGTAGCCCTTCTTTATCGAGATGATGTTGTTGGTAGCAAAGTATTGAAGACCGGGTTGTTCCTCAAAACTAAAAACCCGCCCCTGCGTGGAATCTCTATGTCGCAATCGCGTGGCAACAGTCTTGTCCGGTGCATCTACAGTCACCATGCCTCTCAAGATCTCTCGGTAGTCATGAATAAAGTTCAAATACGCTCCCATGAATGCCGTTGTGAACAATCGGGCCGTTTGAGAATCCTGAAAGAAATGCTGATAGACAGATGATTGGTTCTTGAGCTCGCGAAAAAATACGGAGGTCTTATCGACAATGGTCCCGGGGATTATGTCGGCTAGGCCCACCACGGACTGCACAGGTTTACCTTCTGCCGTCACTGTTCCATCACAGGGATCAGACGGATTAGCTGTGGCCAGAGTTAGAATCCTAGTTGTTGACTGCGAGATCTTTTGGGTCAACTCGTTGTAATCAAAACACGACGCCATGAATACAATCGCGGTGATCTTTCGCTGACCCGACAGAAATGCATAGTTGTTGATGATGATGCGACCCCCGGAACTATGCGCAATCACGCCGAGTGTATTGGTTACCTGATTCTTATACGGCGACCAAACGTACAGCCAGTCAAGCGTCTCCGTGACCACGCATCGAGCCTGGGCGTCATCGATGTATGTCCATTGATTAGTTCCGATTTGAACCTGTCGCGAGGCCGAAACGACGACATACTTATGACTCGCCAGATGTATTCCTAGTGCGTCATACGCAAGAAACTCGGGGTACATGTCTGGATCGGACGGAGTCTTCGCGCGTGCGTGAAAGATAAGAATGACGCCAAACTTTTCCCCCGGATTTAAACACGGTGCAAAAACTTTGCACCGAAATCGCTTGAGACCAAATTCGGAAGCGGACCAGAACTCATGGACTGTGGTGAAGCATACTGCTCTAGGTCCGGGCAGGGATGGGTTCGGAGCTTCTAAATTGCGAGGGAGCGCGGTACTCTCAAACGTCAGAGAAGGCTTTACACTGATCCGTGAGCTCGGCAGCCGTTCAAGGCTGACTATCGACGACGGAACAGTCGTAAAACAATCATCATTCTCTCGTGTCGCTCCACCTACTGTGTCGGTCTGGCCGCACAGACAATTGGTGTCGGAGGAGTGCTGACGTTCGCAGGTCATCGATGAACTCTTGATTAGATTTGTCTAGATCTGTGATCCTTGGTCACGATTCCGCTCGAGAGGCCAGAAAGTCTGCAATGACGCCCTGTTCCGACTCGATTGATGCCCCGGGACCGACCGAAAAATCGTGAATGCCGATATCTGCGGCAACATTCTCCATTGCCGGTCCCACGTCTTCGCTGACGACTTGGTTGTCTGAGAGCGCACGCTCACGATCATGGGCATGTGCGGACGCCTGTGAACGTAACGTCGAGCCCATCCTCGAGCTCGATGGAGGTTTCGGCTGGGACGAGAACGTCGTTGTAGCCGGTGAACACTTTTTGCGCCGAAGCGGCGCCTGGTGGACCGATCTTGAGCCCTTTTATGAGGTCTCCGCCCTGCCCAACCTTGATCGTCACGATCGCGTTGACGCGAGTGTTGTTCGTGTAGAGGATCATTGAGCGCTCCTGAGGACTAGAGACACGCTGAGTTCGGTATAGAAGGTGCCGGCGACCGCCGTATCCTGGTAACCAGTGAGGAGGGCCTTGAGATACGGCCCGGGACTAGTTCCGCTCGCGCTCAAGAGCGCGGGTGGGCTCGTCGAGCTCGTGAAGGACAAGCTAGTGAAGGCTGCCGAAGTCTTGGTGAACTCTCGGTGGTCATCCTCGCAGGGAAAGGTGTCGTACAGGGCCACGCCGACGATCTGGTTGCCCGAGAAGGAGAGAGCGTGGACTCTGACCCAGAGCTGGACGTAGTAAAAGCAGGAGGCGGGGATAGCTGCCTGGAGGACCACCAGTTGCTGGCCGGCTGCAGCGAGGTACCCCCAGTCGAAACGTTTCCGCTGTAACACCGGTACAATCTGGCAGCTCATGGGTCATGTCCTCAGAGGTTGATTTTTAGAAGAAGTCGTCGGGGTTCGTCGGTCCCGTCGGCGCGCATATCTACACGTCCCTCAGGACGAGGTACACGCTGAATTCACCGTACAGGATTGCACCCGTGGTCGTCGTCTGGCTCGCGCGAAGGATGACCTTCAGGTAGCCCTGCGGGTCGGTCCCCGAGATGGTCTTGATGTTGGGCGAGGCGTTCGTGATGCTCGCCGTCGTCAGGAAGTCCGTAGTGTCGACAAATTCCTGACGATCGGTTTCGGACGGGAACGTGTGCTGGAGCTTAAGAGTGAAATTGCCCGACGTCACCGAAATCTGGTGCACCAGCACCACCGCGCGAATGCGATACCAGGCGCCCACATCGACTGCGGGATGTAGAACGACATCCTGGTTCGTGCCGTTCGCAAGGTAGCTGAATTCGAAAATGCGCTTCTCGCAAATGGGTACAATGATGCCAGCCATCGGGTCATTCCTCACAGTTGGGGCCATGCGCCCCCGCGGCTGGTCGCCCGCGGTCGCGCAACGAGCCTGGGGGTTCATTCACAGGGCTACATGAGGATCCCATCCTACACGTCCGTTCTCCTCCGGGGAACTGACTTGAAGAATCAAAACTCACACCGATTCCCATGACGGATCGAGGTTGAGGTCGACGAAAAACAGGGTTCCAATTTGCCAGAAATCGCGCCGCGCGGCCACGCCCGGCGCGATCCGTCGATTCGGCGTCGCAATCATCGTTCGACGATTGGGCGCGGAACTACTCGAATTCGGAGCCGATGAAATTCAATAAAACCGCAGCGGAGTGATCTACGCGCGACGCGCGAAAATATGCGATCTGGTGCGGCTTGCCATGAGCCGGGCGGGATGCTGGATCGCCCGCGGCCGCCCGTCTGCGAGCACCAACTAGAGGCGCGGATGGTGGTCGGGACGCCCGGCTTTCACGCGCCGGAGGCGGGTCCCGCACGGCCGCACGGCCGGGCCCGGCCTTCGACACCTTCGCGTTGGGTGTGACGATCCACCTGCTGTGCACCGGCGAGATGCCGAACCTCGTCGCCCGCCGGCCGATGGGCGAGGTTCGACCCGGGGCCGCGTTCCCTCCCGAGCTCGAGGCGCTGGTGGTCGACGCGACCGCGGTGCTGGCCGAGGATCGGATCGCCACGGCGGCCGAGTTCCAGCGCCGGCTCGCGGCGATCCTCGCGGCACACGCGGACGAGGCGACGCCCCATCTGTTCGACGGCTGCTACGAGCTGCGGTGGTCGGGAACGGAGCCAAGGCCGAGGTCTACCGCGCCTATCACCGCGACACCGGGGACTATGTGGCGCTGAAGATCATGAGCGAGCGATCCGCCAAGGATCCCGAGGAGCGCCGTCGCTTCGTGCGCGAGGCATTCGCCCTCCGCGACGTGCGACCCGGCACTCCCGTCGCTCATCGAGGCCCGGACGGGCCCCGATCGCGAAAAGCCGTTCATCGCCATGACGCTCGCGCCCGGCAGGACTGCGAGCAAGTTCTGGGTCGGCGACGAGCGCCTGGGGGCGTCAGCAGTTCTCGAGGTGGGCCGACAGATCGCGGGGGCCCTCATATCCTTGCATGCGCGCGGCATCCTCCACCGGGACGTGCATGGGGGTAATGTCCTCGTCGACGTCGGCGCTCGACCGCGACGCCGCGCTGCTGCGCCGCTTCGCCGCCGCCCTCGACCGCGAGCTGTCGACCGCCGACGCCGTCCGCGCCGCGCTGACGAGCGACAACTGGCGACCCCGCGACCGCGACCACGGCGTCGTCGCCCTCGGCGCCTGCGAGTACGGCGGCACGACGACGGTCTCGCTGCAGGCCATCGTCCACCGCGACCGCGTCGCCGTGCTGACCGCGCGGGTGAGCTGGTCCGGCGCGCCGGGCCCGGCCCAGCTCGAGATCTTCCACGAGACGATCGGCGGACGCCTCGCTCCCGACCGCGACACCCACTCGGCGAGTCGTACGACCCGCGACGAGGTCGTGATCGCCGCCCTACACGCCGAGCGGATCGCCGCCCTCGGCCCGCCGCCCGCCGTCGACGTGCCGCCCGCGCTCGCCGCTTCATTCGCTACGCTCACGGCGCTCGACGGCGACGTGATGGTCGGCGATGTGTTCGGCTACGCTGCCACCCGCACGCCCGGCTCGCTCGCCATCGCTGCGCTGGTCGCGGCCCGCCGCGCCGACGTCGTGGCGGTCGGGCTGCGCGGCCCGTGCCCCGACGGTCGGGTGTTCGCCGCCCAGGCGCTGCTGTCCGGCTGGGCCACGACGAGGCGCGCCTGGCCCAGGTTGCTGAGGGCCTCGAGTGGCCGCCCTCCTCCCGAACACGTCGAGGATCCGACGCATCATCGTGACCTCGGGCGAGTCGCCGTCGCTGGCGCCGTCGGTGGACATGAGCTTCGTCCCGGCGCGCTCGACGAGGCGCTCGAGCTGCGCCGCGAGGATGACGTCGCGGGCGAAGCGGTCGCGCTTCGCGGCGACCAAGAGGCCGGCTCTCTGCTCCGCCATGCAGTCGAGCGCGGCGAGTAGTCCGGGTCGCCGGTCCAGCGCTGTCGCACCATAGACGCCGCGATCCTCGAACACCCCGACCAGCTCGACGCTTCGCGCCGATGCCCAGCGCTCGAGGGCTGCTCGCTGCGCATCGGGCCCGAGGAGCTGGTCCTCGGTCGACACCCGGATGTATCCTACGGCGCGCGCCTGGCTGCGCACCTCATGACCACGACGGCGACTCCCACCCATCCCACAACCACCTTGCGCTCGCACAGCGCCCCGCCGGTCGTCAACGTCGCGCCGCCGGCCCAACAGTCGATCAAACTGTCCCTCAGTTCATCCACGAGCACGCGGCGCCCATCGCCGCCGCGCGGCTCCAAGCGCCTCCACCAGCTCTCCAAGAGGTGGGCTGACTCCCGAGAGATTCGGGCACTCACGGGAGTTCAGGCCCTGGACGAATTCGTGAAGTACGACGCGGGCTTGTGGCGAAAGGCGAGCGCTGACAAGGGGTTGGAAAAGTCCGCGTCGTACTGCTTCGAGCAGCCCTGACCGCGCCTGCGGCCGCGGACCCGAGTGCAGCGCTCACGAGAGCGGCGAGGACAAAGAGCATGGAGGAGGAGGGATTCGAACCCTCGGTACCCTTACGAGCACGACGGATTTCAAGTCCGTTGCCTTAAACCGCTCGGCCACTCCTCCGGCGCGGGGAGTATGGGCAAGCCGAGCGGCGAGGTCAATCGCCGGCGAACGCCGTCATTTGAACGTGCGGGCGACCCACAGGCCGCACAGACGCGACAGACCGGGCACGAGGCACCACGGGTACATCCACCAGAAGCCCGGGAGCAGTCGGACCAGCGCGCGCCCGGCCCTCGCCCCGACGAGCCTCGCCCCCGCGGGCGCCGGCAGGCGCGGCACGAGCCAGCCGGGGCTCAGCCGGGCGGCCAGGCGCTCGCCGAGCCGCGGTCGCGGCGGAACCACCACGCACAGCTCGCCCGGCCTCACCGCTTCGTCGGCGGTGAACGCCAGGCGCCCGCTGAGGTCCCACATGCGCAGCAGCGCCGCGCGACGCACCGCGTGCTCGCCCGGGTGGTGGTGCACCACGTACGGCGCCGGCGCGGCGCGGTAGCGCAGGCGGTCGATCGGCGCCAGCAGCACGGCCCGCCAGCGCGGCTTGCGGAGCGGCCGCGTGCCCTCGCCCGGGGCCTGCGGCGCCGTCACGATGTAGCGCCAGAACGCCTCGAGCTCCGCCCCCGACAGCCACGCGAGGTACACCGCGATCATCACCTGCACGAACGTGCCGACGTTCATCAGCAGGTCGATGCCCACGTGCATGACGAGCCCGATCCCCAGCCACAGCCGCTTGCCGAGCAGCCACGTCAGCACGAACCGGTGGACCCGCGGACGCCAGCGCCGCAGCGCCAGGTACGCCGCGAGCGCGACCACGGGGATCGCCACGCCGAGCGCCCCGAACAGGATCGCCGCCCCGTATTTATTAATTTTCCACGGCCCGAGCGCCGGGTCGTAGAAGTACCAGGCGGCCAGCGCCGCGATGTACGCCAGCCCGCCGAACACCGCGACCAGGCACGCGTATGACAGCGAGCGGCGCCACAGCGGCGCCTGCGGCCACACCCCGGCCCGCTTATCGCGCTCGAACGCGTTGACCGCCGCGCCGACCAGCGCCACCGGGAACGCCGTCTCCCAGATGCGCGTGATCCACGTCGCGATCGGCAGGACCCAGATCATCTGCAGGAACGTGACGAGCTGGATCTGCGCCGGGTGGCGATAGAAGTGGTCGAGGTTCAGCGCGAAGAACAGGGCCGTGCCGTCGAGCCAGGTGTGCCCGCTCTTCAGCGCCCCGGTCGCGCAGTAGATGATCGCCAGCTGCAGCATCATCAGCCGCAGCGGCCACGCCGGGATCGGCCTCAGCGGCGGTATCTCCGCGGCCCCGCGCAGCACGGCCCGCCTGCGGCGCCACCACGCGTCGAGCGAGTACGCCTGACCCCACTGCAGGAACAGCCCGAGGAACAGGTACACGCGCACGACCGTGTCGCCGCCGCTGTAGAAGATCGGGCTGTAGATGTAGATCGTGTTGACGAGGAACCAGCTGAGGAAGGTCGTGATGCGGGTCTTGATCCCGAGGATCATCATGACCAGCGACACGATCGTCACGCCGTAGATCGTCCACACGAACGGCGGGTCGGCGCGGATGTGGAACAGCGAGAAGCGGTGCCAGAACGCCCGCAGGACGTCGAACCAGCCCTCGAACCCGTGCTCGGGGTCCCAGATCGTGCGAAAGTCGCTGCTGTAGTTGCGGCGGGCCATCTTCGGCAGCCACAGCCCCTCATCGGTGAACAGGAACCGACCGAGCGGGATCAGGTCGACCATCGTCCACAGCACGACCACGCCGAACACGATGCGCAGCAGGCCCGCCGGGCGCGGGTCGACGCGGTCGAGCCACAGCCGCCGCCACAGCTCGGGGCGCACCGCGAAGAACAGCAGCGCGAGCCCGAGCACCGCCCACAGCACGACCGTCGCGACGTCGAGGTGCGCCGAGACGTCGACCGGCGGCGGCTTGTCGGCCAGCGCGAGCAGGGAGCCGGAGAGCGCGCCGAGCATGTCAGCCTCCCCCCTCGGCGCCCTGGCCCGGCGGCGGCGTCTCGGCCGGCGCGTCGCTCGGCTCCTCGGGCATGGCCTTGCGGCGCTTCTCGATCGTCGCCTCCTCGACCTTCTTCTTGTCCCACCAGGTCTGCACCACCACGTCGCGGAACGCCTTCTCGGGCAGCGGCGGCAGGCCGTAGCGCGCGCGGATCTCGTCGGGGAGCTGGGCGTGCTGGGTGGTCGAACACTCGACGCTGGCCAGGTGCTCCTTGGTCAGCTTCAGCTCCATCGGGTCAAATCCCATGGTGGGGATCACCTTCGCCGGGTGCGGGACCTTGGTCCACATCTTGACGTACTTGACCCGGTCCGGCATCTCGCCGCCGTGGGTCAGGGCCCAGTCGCGGCACACCCACGCCGCGTAGTGCCGCTGGTAGCGCTCCTGCTCGAGCAAGCGCCGGTTGATCTTCCCCATGCGGTCGTAAAAGATGTACGGGTACTCGCGCCGGCCGTACATGTCGTGCTCGAGGTCGATGACCGTGCCGTCGGTCAGCTCGACGAACACCTGCAGGAACATGTTGCTGCGGTGCGGGTTGGGCGCGAACATCGACCAGCTCTGCACGTTCGAGGTGGCCCGCATGTACCCGCCGGCCTCGAGCTTCTCGCCCAGCGTGCGGCTGAACGTCTGCGCCAGCCCGCCCGACGGCGTCGTGTGCTGCAGCAGCACGATCGTGTGATAGAGGATGAACAGGCTGACCACGACCATGCCGACGACGCCGTACGCCGGCCGCCGCGGGTCGACCGGCGTCTCCGCGACGGGCGCGTGCAGCAGTTTGTCGGTCAGCTCGGGGTTCGGTTCCTGGCTCATGGGACATGTCCTCGGGGCTATTCGCCGTCCCCGCCGTCCTTCGCGGGCGGTTCTTCCTCGTCGGCGCCGGCGCGCGCGGCCTGACCGGGCAGGGTCGTCGGCGCCGTCGGCTGCGGGCCGCTGCCGCCCCAGTCGCGGCGGTTGGCCCAGCTCCTCCGCTTGGTCTCGGAGCTGCGCCGCTCGCGTTCGGCCGCGTCGGCGAGCGCCGCCTCGTCCTCGTGGGTCAGCTCGTGGCCGTAGCGCAGCTTCATGAACGGCGGCAGGTCGCCGCCGCGCGGGCAGTCGTGGGTCTCGACGATCTCGTCGGTCAGCTTGAGCTTGGTCGGCTCGTACCAGCCCTTCTTTGCCACCTGGTCGGGCGAGGGGATCTTCGTGACGAGCTTGTGCACCTCGACCGCGGCCGCGCGCTGGCCGGTCTCGAGGTACCACTCGCGGCAGTAGAAGTGGGCCCAGTAGCGCAGGTACCACTTCCCCTTGCTGACCATGCGCCGGTGCATCTTGCGGATGCGGTCGTTCCAGATCCACGGCCACGGCCGCCAGTCGTAGGCGTTGTTGCCGATGTTCCAGCGCTCGCCGTTCGGCAGCACGACCACGGTCTTCATGAACACGTTGGCGCGCGGCGGGTTGGGCGCGAACATCTTCCAGCTCTGCGAGGTCCCCGTGACCGTCGCCCAGCTGCCGAACAGCCCGCGCACCGGCCCGCGCCAATTATTAAAGATGGTGTAGTTGGGCCCGAGCCCGAGCCCGACCACCAGCGCGTGGCTGGTCATGAACCCCAGCGCGATCGCCCGCCCCGCCGGACCGTACGCCAGCGCCGGCCCCCCGCCCATGCGCGCGAGGTGCCGCTCCGGCGTGGTCCTCCACAGGCGAAACCCGAGCCCGACGAGCACGCACAGCCCGAGCCACGCGTACACGTAGTCGCCGAGCTCGTACCTCACGCCCCACGTCTTGCCGGCGATCCACGCCGCCCCGAGCCCGACGCCGATCAGCCCGAGCAGCAGCACCAGCCAGTCGGGCAGCGGCCGCCCGCGCCGCGGCGCCGCCTCGGGCGCCTCGGCCGGGGCCGTCCACGCGTCGGCCCGCGCCAGCCAGGCCGCCGGCAGCCGCTTGCCGAGCGGCGAGCGCCACACCAGCCCGACCAGCCAGCGCAGCGCCGCCGCGAACTCCTCGCCGCGCAGCCACGCGGCGTAGGTCATCAGCATGATGAAGGGGAACATGCCGATGTTCATGAACAGGATCAGAAACCCGTGGAACGTCAGCCCGAGGCCGAGCCACACCCTGCGCCCGAGCAGCCACTTGCGCAGCCAGTGCTGATCCACGACAGCCTCGCGCCGCCTCCCCCGCAGCCTCAGCCCCATCTTCAGCGGCCAGCGCCCGAGCACGAACCACAGCGTCACCAGCAGCGGGATCACCGCGAGCATCATGACGTCGACGTTGCGCAGCCCCTCGCTCACCAGCTTCTCGGTGAGCTCGGCGCTGGCGTCCTTCGGCAGCTCGATGCAGTACGGGTACGCGAGCGTGACGACGCGGTACAGCAGCCCGTAGAGCCCGAGCAGGGCCCCGCGCGCGAGCCACGTCCGCCAGCGCCCCTGCGCGAGGTACCACGGGCGGTCGCGCTGCTCGAGGTGAAATTTCACAATCATCCCGAGCGCGGCGACGCTAAACAGGCACTCCCACCACAGGGTCACCCACGTCATCACGCGGAACAGCGTGGTCCCGAGCGCCGCCGAGACCACCTGCGTCCAGCCCTCGAAGCGGTAGAAGTGGTCGAGGTTCAGCGAGTAGTACAGCGCGTCGCCGGCCGCCCACACGTTGCCGGTCTTGACCATGCCCGTGCTGGTGTAGATGGCCACGAGCTGGCCCATCATCAGGTAGCGCGGCCAGCTGGGGACCGACCTGTAGACCGGCCGCAGCCCCGGCCGGGCCGGCGCGCCCGGCTCCTGCAGCTCGCCGCGCCGGCGCAGCCACCAGCAGCGCACCACGTTGTCGACGCTCCACGCCGCCCCGGTCCTGCAGAACAGCAGGATGAACCAGAACGTGCGGTACACCGTGTCGGTGCCCTCGAGGTACAGCGCGTTGTGGTTGTACACGCTGCTGACCATCAGCCACGCGATCACCCCGGTGACGCGGCTCAGCACCCCGAACGCGTACAGCAGCAGCACCCCGAAGAACACGTACATGAACGTCTCGACCGCGTCGGGCGCCGAGTCGATGAAGAACCACGAGTGCTTGCCCCAGAAGTATTTGAAGACCGCCCAGTTGTCGAGGAAGCCGTCCTCCGGCGTCCAGCCCGACAGCGCCGAGCCGCCCATGCGCGAGCGGGCGTCGTCGGCATTAAATAGACCCTCGTCGCTCCACAACATCCGCCAGTACGGCTTCAGGTTCCAGAAGCACTGGATCGTCATCAGCGCCATGCCGATGCGCATGACCGCGAACATGCGCGGGTCCTCGAGCGCGAGGAAGCTGCGGCGGATCCACTCCATCCGCGCGGCCAGCCACAGCAGCAGGCACACCAGCGCGGCCAGCGACAACCAGCCGACGTGCGCCGTCAGCTCCGGCGGCACCCGGGTGTAGTTGGGGGTCTCGGCGAGGGCGAGCAGCAGCACGGGGCGGCGGACAGTATCACGGAGCCCGCGCAGGGCTCGCAAGCCGCGGCGTCGCACAGGCGACCCGACGTGTGCTAACCATCCAGTCCTTGACGTCCCGCCGCATGTCCCACCGGTGCGCCCGCGCGCCGGGCCCCGGCCTCGCGCTGGCGCTGTGCGGCCTATTCGCGTGCGCCTCGCCGGGGTTGCCGCCCTCGGCCGCGAGCCCCGCGGTGGGCCGCCCCGTGCCCGCGTTCAACCGGCGCACCCTCACCGGCGCGCCGCTGACGAGCGAATCGCTGCGCGGCAAGGTCCTCGTCGTCGAGTTCTTCGCCCAGTACTGCAAGCCCTGCTGGCAGCAGCTGCCCGACGTCGCCAGGCTCGCGAGCTCCGACCCCGACCTGGTGATCGTCGGCTTCGGCGAGGACGAGTACGCCGCCGACACCCAGTCGATGGTCCGTCAGCTCGGCCTGCCCTTCCCTGTGATCCACGACGCCGGCCAGATCCTCGCCAGCCGCTTCCGCGTGCGGCAGATCCCCGCGACCCTGGTCGTCGACGCCGCCGGCAACGTCCGCTGGCAGGCCCGCCCCGGCGACGGCATCCGCGAGCTCCGTCGTGCCATCGACGCCGTCCGCCGCGACGACACGCAAGCGCCGCGCTGACCTGCAAGCGCCGCGCGCCCCTGCAATCCCCGCGTCGCTCTGCAATCCCCGCGTCGACCTGCAATCCCCGCGTCGACCTGCAATCCCCGCGCCTCGCCGTGCGGCCTCGCGACCCCGCCGGCCGAAACTGCGATACCCTGCCCCCGTGTCACCCGCTCCGCGGCTCTGCCTGGTCCTCGCGCTCGTCGCCGTCGGCGCGGCCTGCCGCGGCCGCAACCTCGCCTCGGGCCTCGCCCAGACCCCGTCGATCGACACCCAGGGCCAGGCCCGCTGCGGCGTCATGAAGAGCCACGCGCGCCCGCTCATCATCGAGTGGCCCTCCTCGGATCGCGGCCTGCTCGAAGGCTTAATCATTAAGCGCGCCGACGCGGGGCTGGTCGCGGTCCGCTACGAGAGCTGCGAGATGGAGCTGCTGCGCCGCTGCACGGTGACGGGCCGCTACGAGTACACCGGCGTGGGGGCCAAGCGCGACGACCAGGTGTTCCGCAGCGCCGACGAGCTCTACGCGAAGATCCCCCTCGGCGCGGCCCAGCTCGAGGGGGAGCTCGCCCGCCACGGCGCGCTGTCCCTGGCCATGACCGTGGTCGGCCACTACGAGGCCGCCGGCCGCGCCCGCGTCGATCGCCGCGAGCTGCAAGGCGACTGCGAGCGCGCGACCCACGTGATCTCCGCCGTCACCGTGGGCGCGTTCCGCCTGTCCTCCGAGGCAGGTGCGGAGATCTCCGCCGGCGGCGGCTTCGGCGTGGCCCAGGCCGGCGCCGGCTCGTCCGCCGAGCGAGGGTTCGAGCGCAGCGACGGCGACCCGCGCCGCTGCTCCGGCGGCGACTCCTCCACCCCGCCCGACGGCTGCGGCGCGCTGCTCCGCCTCGAGGTCGAGCCCATCCGCGAGCCCGAAGAAGTGTCCGCGCGCCGGCAGGCGAGGCCCTGCCCCCGCGGCACCACGCTCGTCGAGGGCGGCCGCTTCCGTCCCAGCGTCCACCGCGGCGGCACGCGCCCCGAAGGCGCCTCGTCCGGCGGCCTCGTCGACGTCCGCGACTTCTGCATCGACCAGCGCGAGGTCACCGTCGGCGAGTACGCCGACTGCGCCCAGGGCGGCCCCTGCTCCGCCGCTCCTTCCACCGTGCAGTCGGCCAGGCTCACCGAGGAGCAGCGCACCCGCGAGTCCGAGCGCTGCAACGGCGACCGCGCCGCCCGCAGTCGCCACCCCGTCAACTGCGTCGCCTGGCACCAGGCCGAGACCTACTGCCGCGCCCAGGGCAAGCGCCTGCCCAGCGAACACGAGTGGGAGTGGGCCGCCCGCGGCGGCGACCAGGAGCGCAGCTACCCGTGGGGCGAGGCCGAGCCCGGCCCCGACCTCGTCAACGCCTGCGGCCGCGAGTGCGCCCCCACGCCGAAGTCCGGCCCCGAGCCGCCGCGCCTGTTCTCGACCAGCGACGGCGACGCCGCCACCGCGCGCACCGCCAGCCACGCCCGCGGCGCCGGCCGCGGCCGCGTGTTCGACCTCGCCGGCAACGTGTGGGAGTGGACCGCCAGCCCCGAGCTGACCTACCGCGACGAGTCCGGCAGCCACGACGACGGCGGCTGGGGCTCGGGCGAGCCCGACCCCGACAACCGCGTGGTCCGCGGCGGCAGCTACACCGCCACCACCGACGCCGAGGTCCGCGTGACCGCCCGCGGCCTGCGCAACGTCAAGGACCGCCGCGCCGACGTCGGCTTCCGCTGCGTGCTCGACCCTTGACGACCGCCTGTCCCGAAGGACAGACATACGCCAATGGCATCCTCCGCTGCGTGCTCGCCCCGTGACGACCTCCTGTCCCGAAGGACAGGCATACACCAATGGCGGCCTCCGCTGCGCGCTCGCCCTGATGAGCGCCTGTCCCGAAGGACAGGCATACGCCGCCACCGTCGGCCTCCGCTGCGCGCTCGCCCCAGACCCGTCGGCGCCGCTAGAACCGCCCGCGGACCGCGAGCCCCCACACCCCGACCGTCGGCGCCACGCTCGCTTGATTGGCGCGCCGCCCGTTGCGCCCCGCGGCCATCAGCGCGATGCCCGTAATTAATAAAACCCCGCCGCCGATCCCCAGGCCGATCGCCGCGCCCGAGGCGATCGTCGCCTGCCGCCTGAACCGGTCCGCGCGCTCGATGTCGTCGTTCGTCGGCTTCAGGTTCTTGTCGGCCAGCATCTTCTCGAGGTCGACGATCGCCTTCTCGCGGTTGTCCGCGAGCACCAGCCCCGCCCCCATCCCGAGCAGCCCGAGGATCCCCACGCCCAGCGAGATCCCTCCGGCCCGCCACATCTTCTGCTCGCGATCCGTCGACCCCACCGGCGCCGGCTCCTGCCTCGGCGGCAGCGGCGGCACCGTCTGCACCGCCGGCGGCCGCGTATACACCGGCGTCGTCGTCGTCAACGGTGCCGGCGAAGACGTCGGCGCCCCCGCGACCGGCGTCGCCGACGGCGGCACGCAGCGCGGGTCGTTCGGGAAGTCGCGCGCCACGTCGGCGTCGACCTGCGCGCGCAGCCCGTCGAGCCCCATCGTCTCCTGCGTCGCCGACGCCCCCAGCCGGGCCCGCAGCGCGTCGGTGTGGCTCACCAGCGTCGCCCGCCACGCGCACAGCTGCGCGCGCTCGTGCGACGCCTCGTACAGCCGCGTGTACGTGCTGCGCAGCGACCCCAGGACCGCCTCGCGCCCCCTGCGCTGGGCCACCGGGTCCGGCATCGCCGCGTACGCCCGCTGAAACGCCGCCAGCGCCCCGGCGTAGTCTCCGCTCGAGTACGCCGCCTTGCCCTCGGCGTCGGCCTGCGTCGCCGCGGCCGGCCACGACGCGTCCTGCGCCCGCACCTCGCCCGGCGTCGCCACCAGGCTCGCAGCCAGCACGACCGACATGATTTCGCGGAGGGATCGGCGCATGCCGCGAGTTTTCCCGCCGCGCCCTCGCTGCGCAAGAAAAAATCCTCCGCTCAGTGCCCGGGCCCCGCGTCACGCGTCGTCAGCAGCGGCGCCAGCACGAACACCCCCGCCATCGCCGCGTAGCCGACGGCCCACGGCCACGCCGGCGTGAGCGCCAGCACCGTGTCGGCCGGCGTCCACCCGTAGCTGTGCATCAGCCCCAGCGCCGACAGCAGCGCCGCCACGGCGCACCAGCCGGCCGCCGCCATGAACTTGCGCTCGATGACCGCCACCGTCGCCGCCGACAGCAACATCGCCGTAAAAATAAACCCCTGCTCGAGCGCGAAGGCCCCGTCGATCCACACGTCCGCGCCCTGGAACACCGGCACCAACTTCTCATCGAACGCCGTCCCGCCCGCCCGCAGCCCCGCCTTCGCCATCAACGCCCCCCACGCGGCCACCCCCGGCAGCATCCCGATCACCACCGCCGGCGCGTGCTCTCGCGGCGTCACCTGAAACGCCTGCGCCGAGATCACCACCCCGATCCACAGCACGATCGCCATGCCCGCCTCGATCGGCACCGCCCACGCGATATACGCCAGCGTGCCCGTCAGGCACACCGCCGTGGCGAACACTCCATTTAAGATCGAGTAGCCCGCCCGCGCCCCCATCGCCTTCCACCCGGGGTGGCCGATGTAGATCGTGGTCGGGAAGCACGAGCCGAACGTCGCCGCCGCGATCGACCCGAGCCCGTTGACGATCAGCGACGGCCGCGTCGGATACGGGTCCCCCGCCGCCTCCGCCGCCTCGATGTTCTGCAGCGACCCGACGATATTAAAGATTCCCATCGGCACGATCACCGACAGGTACGTCCACATGTGCTCGCCGCTGAGCGCCGCCACCAGCTCGCCGATCACCGGCACCGGCAAATTGAACCCTTGCCCCGCCGACGGCATCGCCCCGACCGGCGCGACGCCCGTGAGCCACGCCAGCAGCGTGCCCAGCAGCACCGCCACCAGCCCGCCCGGCAGGCCCCCGCGGAACTTGACCCGCCCGAAGTAGACCAGCAGCAGCACCGCCAGCGTCGTCAGCCCGACGATCGGCCGCGCGAAGCTGCGAAACAGGAACCCCAGCGAGATGAAGCCCAGCGCCACCCCGGCCAGCGTCGACAGCAGCGCCGCCCGCGGCGTCGCCCGGCGCACCCTCTCGGCGACGAACGCACCGAGCAGCTCGATCGCCCCCGACCCGAAGCACGCCACCAGCCCCGCCTGCCAGGCCACCCGCGCCGGGTCCGCCGCGCCCGCGGCCTCGGCCGCCAGCTTCGCCGGCAACATGACCAAAAAGACATGTGCGAACACCGACACCGTGTTGATGCCGTACGGCAGGGCGCACAGGTCGTCGCGCCCCAGCCTCCGCCCGACCTCGCGGGCCTGCCACGCGTAATAAAAATTGCCGACCAGCAGCGACACCGCCGCCCCCGGCAGCACCGCGCCGTGGAGCAGCGCCTCCGGGAACCCGAGCACGAACCGACACAGCGCGTCGATCAACAGGAGCTGCACGAGGTTGTCGACCGCGAGGCCGAAGAACCCGTCGATGTCGCCGCGGACGAACCAGCGCATCTGCGCTGTGTATCACGACCCTGGACGGTCCAGCCGCCCCCGTGGTACCCAACACCGCATGCTGATCCGCGAGCGACTGGCGCACAAGCGGCCGGTCTTCAGCTTCGAGTTCTTCCCCCCCAAGACCGAGAAGGGCGAGCAGGTCCTCTGGCGCAGCCTCGAGCAGCTCGCCCCCCTCGGCCCCGACTTCGTGTCGGTCACCTACGGCGCCGGCGGCAGCACCCGCGTGCGCACCATCGAGATCGTCGGCCGCATCAAGCGCGAGCTGGGCATCGAGCCCATGGCCCACCTCACCTGCGTCGGCGCCACCCGCGACGAGCTCGCCCGCGTGCTCGACCAGCTCGCCGACGCCGACGTGCACAACATCCTCGCCCTGCGCGGCGACCCGCCCCAGGGCCAGGGCAAGTTCGAGGTCGTGCCCGGCGGCCTGCGCCACGCCAGCGAGCTGGTGGCGTTCGTCCGCGACCGCGGCCCGTTCTGCGTCGGCGGCGCCTGCTACCCGGAGATCCACCCCGAGGCCGCCGACGCCGCCGTCGACCTGCAAAACTTAAAGACCAAGGTCGACGCCGGGGTCGACTTCTTGATCTCCCAGCTGTTCTTCGACAACGCCAGCTTCCACGCCTTCGAGCGCCGCGCCCGCGAGGCCGGCATCCGCGTGCCGATCCTGCCCGGCATCATGCCGGTCACCAACGTCGAGCAGATCCAGCGCTTCACCAAAATGTGCGGCGCGACCATCCCGGCGCCCCTGCACGACCGCCTCACCTCGATCACCGACGACCCCCAGGAGGTCTTCTGGGCCGGCGTCTCCTACGCCGCCCACCAGTGCCGCGGCCTGCTCCAGCCGCCCGCCGTCGACCCCTTCACCCACCCGAAGCCCGGCGTGCCCGGCATCCATTTTTACACGCTCAACAAGTCGCCGGCCACGCGCGCGATCTTCGAGATCCTCCAGCTCTCGCGCGCGTGCTACGGATGATCCCATGCTCGCCCTGCTCCTCGCCGTCTCGACGCAAGCAGCAGCCGCCGCCGCTCCGTCCCCCGCCGTCGCCGCGGCCCCGTCCGACCCGCTCGCGCCCTACCTGCGCGACACCCCGCGCTGCGACCCCGCCCGCGCGCACTGCTTCGGCATCCACCTCCACATCGTCCAGACCGCCGACGGCCCGGTGCAGACGGCCGAGTGGGTCAGCGAGCAGCTCACCCACGTGCACAAGCACTTCGCCCTCATCGACACCGGCCTCGAGATCGTCGCGGTCGACTCCCTCTCCGCGAAGGAGCTCGACATCGACGACCGCGACGAGCGCGACGCCCTCGGCCACGACCGCTTCACCCGCGGCGTCGCCCACGTGTTCGTCGTCGGCCGCCTCGCCGACGTCGACATCGCCGGCAACGACATCCAGGGCGTGCACTGGCGCGAGCGCGCCGACCGCTCGCGCCGCTGGGTCATCCTCGCCAGGCGCGCCAGCCCCCTCGTGCTCTCCCACGAGCTCGGCCACTTCTTCGGCCTGCGCCACTCGACCTACGACATCAGCCTGATGAACAAGACCGTGCGCCCCATCGCCGGCGAGCTGACCTTCGCCGAGCCCGAGGTCGCGATCATGCGGAAGCACCGCGACCGCATGCTGAAGAGCAAGATGCTGCTGGAGCGCAAGCAGCCCGCGGAGTGACCGCCCGCGCGAGCGCCCTCAGAACGACCCGCGCAGCGTGAAGCCGACGAAGTTCGGGCCCAGCGCCGGCGCGAACGCCTGGTTCTTGCCCGCCGCCCGGCGCTTCAGGCCGACGCCGAGCAGCACCGCGCCGGTCACGAGGAGCACCCCGCCGACCACCCCGCCGACCACCGCCAGCGTGTTGGCCCGCTTGCCGTCGTCGACGAGCTCCTTGCACTGCCCCTCCGCCGGCATGGCCGCGTCGCAGCCGGTCAGGTCGGTCACGTCCTCCTCGAGCTTCTGTCCCTTCACCCCGCCGACCGCCCCGAGCACGACCCCGCCAACGCCGAGCCCGAGCGCGACGCCGCCGCCGATCGCCAGCCCCTTCCACTTCGGCCCGGCCTGCGGCTGCGCGGGCTCGCGGGCGTCGCCGCCGTCGTCGTCGCCCGGCGGCAGCTCCTCCGGCCCCTCCGGCGTCGGCGGCTTCGGCGTGTCCTCGGCCGCCTTGACCCGCTCGCCGAGCGCGTCGCGGGTCGCCACGATCTTCGGCAAGATCGGCGTCTCCGTCCCGTACGCCGTCGTGAAGCCCTTGCAGTAGCTGTCGAGCGACTCGAACCCCTCGCGCAGCAGCGCCGGGTCGTCGTTGCCCTCGAGCGCCTTGGCCCACGCGTCGGCGATGTACTCGTACACCGCCTGGCGGTTGTCCTTGTTCTTCGCCGTCTCCTTGAGGTTGTCGGCCGCCTTGACCCACGTGCGCGCCGCGTCGACGAACTTGCCGGCGTCGAACTCCGTCTGCCCGGCGTTGAACCCCGCCTCGAAGTCGGCCTGCGCCCTGGCGTCTCCCGCGGCGGGAGCCGCGGACGCAGGCGGTGCGGTCAGAGAGGTCGCGACGACGAGCGCGACCAGGGTACGAGCGCGGAGCGAGACGAGCATGGGGGCGGGGGGACGCGATGATAACGGATCTTCCTCCCCCACAGCCCGCGCCCGCGCGGCCGGCGCGCGAATTCAGCCGCCGGGGCCGCCGAGCAAATGCCCGCAACGTCACGCACCAGCGCCCGACTGCGTCGCTCCTGGTCGACAATTGCCGCCACGAGAGCCCGATCCCCTTCTCCTCACCCGCGCCGGTCGGCCCCGAAGAGCGTCCGCGACGGTCCCCGGCAAACGCCGTTTTCCTGGGGACAGGTGCGCGTGCGCGGCGGCACGGGGGTGGATGACGGACGAGCGAGCTTCCCCGTGCACATCGGAGCCGGGTAGTGTACGTAGCGAGGAATGTCGGGGGAGCAGGATACCCTGATCGGTGCCACGCTCGAGGGCCGCTTTCGCATCGAAAAGCTGCTGGGTGAGGGTGGTATGGGTCGGGTCTACGTCGCGGACGAGACCCGTCTGCGCCGCCGCTGCGCCGTGAAGGTGCTGCTGCCCGAGCTCACCCAAAACAAGGACAACGTCGAACGCTTCCTGCGCGAGGCCCAGTCGATCGCCCAGATCCACCACGAGAACGTGGTCGACATCCACCACCTCGGCGAGGACGAGGCGCTCGGCGTGGTGTTCTTCGCCATGGAGCTGCTGTCCGGCGAGGACCTCGAGATGCGCCTCGCCGACCGCAAGAAGCGGCGCGTCGACTGGCTCGACGTGACCCGCTGGATGAGCCAGGTCGCCAGCGCCATGGCCGCCGTACACGCCGCCGGCCTCATCCACCGCGACCTGAAGCCCAGCAACATCTTCCTGCACCGCCGACGCGACGGCCGCGAGCAGGTCAAGCTGCTCGACTTCGGCATCGCCAAGGGCTTCAACCGCTCGGCGCTCACCGGCACCGGCGCGGCCCTCGGCACGCCGTATTACATGTCGCCCGAGCAGATCCTGGCCGAGCCGCTCGACCCGCGCACCGACATCTACTCGCTCGGCGTGCTGTTCTTCGAGGCCGTCGCCGGCCGCATGCCGTTCGTCGGCGAGCCCATCCAGGTGGCCATGCAGCACTGCAACGTGCTGCCCAACCGCCCGACCGAGGTCAACCCCGAGCTCGAGGTCCCGCCCGAGCTCGAGGCGCTGATCATGAGCATGCTGGAGAAGGGCCGCGACGTCCGCATCCAGTCCATGGAGGAGGTCGAGGCCCAGCTGCAGATGTTCCTGCCGACGATGGGCAACTCGACGATCACCGGCCCGCTCGCGCGGCCGCTGACCTACCCGCCGACCGAGGCCTCGCAGCAGAGCCTCGTCGACACCAGCCAGCCGAGCGCGAGCGTGTCGTCGACCGCGCCGACCGGCCAGTACCCCCCGCATCGCCGCGACGTCCGCGCCAACTCGCTCGAGATCGTGTTCGACCAGACCGTCGACGACTCGCAGACCAAGACCAACACGTCGCCGACGTCGGTCCCGCGCCCCCGCAAGCTGGCGTTGATGGCCGCCGTCGGCATGGCCGCGCTGCTGCTCATCGTCATCGCCATCGCCTTGACCAGCGGCGACCCGCCGGCGCAGACGACCCCGCCGGTCGCCCAGACCCCGACCCAGAGCGTCACGCCGCCGGCCAAACCGCCCGAGGCGCCGCCCGTCGCCCCGCCGACGACCCCGCCCGACCCCGCGGTCGCCACCACCGCCGAACCCGCCGACGACACGGCCGACAGCGCCGGCGACGACGACGGCAAGGAGACCCCGACCAAGGTCGACAACCCGACCAAGAAGCCCCCCGACCCGACCAAGAAGCCCCCGGTCACCGCCGAGAAGAGCCCGGTCGCGCAGATCAAGAAGCTCGCCACCGCCTGCCGCAAGACCCACAACGCGGTCAAGGGCGACAAGATCACCATCCGCTACGTCGTCAGCCGCGACGGCAAGGTCTCCCGCGCCGACCCGCCGAAGAGCGACGCCCTCGGCAAGTGCCTCGCGGACGCCGTCGCCAGGACCAAGTTCCCCCCGGCCGACAGCATCCGCTTCAATCAGACCATCGAGCTGTAGCGCCGCCTCAGTAGCGCTCGCCCGTCAGCGCCTCGCTGACGTCCCACAGCCGCCTCGCCGCCTCGCGGTCCTGCGCCGCGCGCGTCGTCCGGGCCGGCTTCGATTTAATAAAGTACTTGCCGCTCACGCCCTCCACCTCCGGCGAGCTGGCGAGGTAAACCGACGTCCGCGCGCCCTGCTCCGGCGTCAGCATGGCCCACTTGCCGAGCGACCACACCAGCGCGGCGAACCGCCCCATGTCCTCGGCCCCCGCGAACTCGGTGGCGACCACCCCGGGGTGCGCCGCGTTGACGGTCACACCGGTGCCCTCGAGCCGCTGCGCCAGCTCGAGCGTGAACAGCAGGTTCGCCAGCTTCGAGCGCGTGTACGCCTTCCAGCTGCTGTAGCCGCGCTGCAGCTGCAGGTCGTCGAAGTCGAGCCCGCGCGCGCCGCGGTGGGCCTGCGACGACAGCACGACGATGCGCGCCGGCCCGCTCTGCTTCAGGCGGTCGAGCAGCAGCCGGGTCAGCGCGAAGTGCCCGAGGTGGTTGACCCCGAACGTCGACTCGAAGCCGTCCACCGTCTGCGAGCGGGCGCCGAGCATGAGCCCGGCGTTGAGCACGAGCACGTCGAGCCGCGGGTGCCTCTCGAGGAACTCCGCCGCGAACCGGCGCACCTCGGCGAGCGACGCCAGGTCGAGGCGCATGCACACCACGTCGTCGCGCCCGCTCGCCTCGCGGACCTCCGCCAGCGCCGCCTGGCCCTTGTCCGGGTCGCGCGACGTGATCACCACCTGCGCGCCCTTGCGGGCCAGCGCGATCGCCGTCTGCTTGCCGATCCCCGTGTTGCCGCCCGTGATCAGCACGACCTTGCCCTGCATCTCCGCGTTCATGGCGCCCGGTCCTAGCAAGTTTGCCGCCGGTACGCCACCGCTTACACGCGCCAAGGTCCCGCGCGCTCGTCCCCCGCCGCGGCGAGCCGCTCGCGCCCCCGGCCCTCGCCGTGCTCGACGGCTCCGTACCGCCGACGACCGACCTGTCCCGACGACCAGGCCCCAGCGCCGCCGCCGCCGTGCTCGCCTCGCGCCCTCGTGACCTGTCTTCACGGACATGTGCGTGCGAGATCCGCATGCGCTACGCTGCGCGCCCGGTCATGCCGCGCCCGATCGCCAACCCGCCGAACCCCTGGCTGTCGACGCACGTCGAGCACCTCGACGACATCCCCCCGCCCGACGCCCGCCTCGAGGTCTTCGAAGAAGACGCCCGCTCGATCCTCTCGGAGAACGACAGCCCGGACATCCCGTTCCGCTGGGGCGTCAACCCGTACCGCGGCTGCTACCACGGCTGCATCTACTGCTACGCCCGCCCGAGCCACGAGTACCTCGGCTGGGGCGCCGGCACCGACTTCGAGCGCAAGATCGTCGTCAAGCGCAACGCCCCCGAGCTGCTGCGCGAGGCCTTCGAGCGCCGCGGCTGGCGGGGCGAGCGCCTCGCCTTCTCCGGCGTCACCGACTGCTACCAGCCGCTCGAGGCCGCCTACGAGCTCACGCGGCGCTGCCTCGAGGTCTGCCTCGAGTACCGCAACCCCGTCCACGTCATCACCAAGAACGCCCTGGTCGCCCGCGACGCCGAGCTGCTCGCCCGCCTCGGCGCCGAGGCCGACGCCGTCGCCATCATCAGCATCCCCTTCGCCGACGACGAGACCGGCCGCAAGATCGAGCCCTACGCCTCGCGCATCGACCGGCGCTTCGCGGCCCTCGCCGCCCTGTCCGCCGCCGGCGTGCGCACCGCCGTGGCCGTCGCGCCGATCCTCCCCGGCCTCAACGACAGCCACATCCCGGCAATTCTCAAACGTGCGCGCGAGTGCGGGGCCACCCGCGCCTTCATGACCATGGTCCGCCTGTCCGGCTCGGTGCTCCCTGTGTTCGAGGAGCGCCTCGCCGCCGCCGTCCCCCTGCGCGCGGGACACGTGCTCTCGGCGATCCGCGACGTCCGCGGCGGCGCCATGACCCGCGGCGGCTTCGGCGAGCGCATGCGCGGCGAGGGCCCGCGCTGGCAGGCCATCGAGCAGCTGTTCTTCGCCCACGCCCGCCGCCTCGGCTTCGAGGCGGGCCGCCCCGACGAGCCCGAGCCCGGCGGGCGCACGACCTTCCGCGTGCCGAAGGCCCAGCAGTCGCTGTTCGCCGACGACGCGTGAGCTAAACAGAGTCGCATGGACCCGAGATCGACCCGTCCGGCGGTCCCGGCGCCAACCTGACAGCGCCCAGAAGGCGGGTAGGAGCCGCCCCGCGGCGAGGAACCGGGTCTCTGCGCCTCTGTTTAGCCGCCGGTCATGAGCTTCCCGGGGTTCAGCACGCCCGCGGGATCGAGCCTGTCCTTCAGGCCAGCCAGGACGTCGAACCCGATCGGCCCCTTCTCCCCCGCGAGCCACGGCGCGTGGTCGGTGCCGACGCCGTGGTGATGGGAGATCGTGCCGCCGCCCGCGGCGAGCGTCTTGCAGGCCGCCTGCTTGACGACGTCCCACTGCGCGCGGTTGGCCTCGGCGGCCTCCGCCGGGGTCTTCCCGCCCTTTTGCGGGAACACCATCGTGAAGTACAGCGACGCGCCGTCCTCGTACACGTGCGAGATGTGGGCCATGACGATCGTCTGCGCCTCCGCGTCGGCCCTCTCCTGGGCGAGCGCCTCGCGCAGCGTCGTCGTCATGTCTTCATACAGCCCGACGAGGTTGGCCCAGCGCACCGACGTCTCGAGCGTCTCGACCGCGATGCCGCGGTCGAGCAGCGGGTCGCGCAGGTACGGCATCATGAAGCGCCGCGCGTACCAGCGGCGCCCGGCGCCCTGCCCGAGCGACAGCCCGCCGTGACGCTCGCACACGCAGCGGGTGGCGATCTGCGCCTCGTACACCGCCTCGCGCTCGCCCTCGAGGCCGACGAGCAGCAGGCAGCGCTCCTCCGCGTAGCCGCGCCACGCGACCAGCCGCGCGCCGATCTTCGTGGCCTGACCCGGCGGGTGCTGGGCGCCCGAGAACCCCTGCAGGAACCGCGTCTCGTCGGGATCCGAGAGCCGCAGCATGGCCACCGGGATGCCCCGCTGGACGATCTCCCGCACCGCCGCCGCCCCTTCGGAGAAATTCTTGAAGAGGTAGCCGCGGTAGTCCTTCACCGCCGGCACCGGGTGCACCCGCACCGTCGCCTCCGCGACGATCCCCAGAGTGCCCTCGCTGCCGACCACCAGCTGATTTAAATTCGGGCCGGCCGCCGACGCCGGGAACTGCTCGGTCGTCCACGACCCGCGCGGCGTCGCCAGTTTGGCGCCGAGCAGCCACTTCTCCGCCTTGCCGTAGCGGTTCGACTGCTGGCCCGCCCCGCGCGCGGCGATCCACCCGCCGAGCGTCGAGAACTCGAACGACTGCGGGTAGTGCCCCAGCGTGTAGCCCCGCGCCTGCAGCTGCGCCTCGAGGTCCGGGCCGTACACCCCCGCCTCGAGCGTCGCCGTGTGCGACACCGAGTCGAGCGCGAGCAGCCGGTTCATGCGCGTCATGTCGACCGTCACCACCCCGGCCTGGTCCGCGCGCCGCTGGGCCGTGACCCCGCCGACCACGCTCGAGCCGCCGCCGAACGGCACCAGGGCGATGTTCCGCTGCGCCGCCAGCTCGACCAGCGCCTGCACCTCGTCGAAGTCCTCGGGGTACACGACCGCGTCGGGCACGTTCTCTCCGAGGTCGCCCGCCCGCACTTTTAATAGGTCGTAGTAGCTCTTGCCGCGGGCGTGGAAGGCCCGCTCGTAGCGGTCCTGCTTGACGTGGTCGTGGCCGACGATCGCCGCCAGCGCCTCGACGGCCCCGGCGTCGAGCCGCGGCGCCGCCAGCTCGATGTCCGGCAGCGGCACCGCCGGCGTGCGCGCGAACTCCCGGCGCCCCAGCATCCGGGCGATCCACGCCCACACCTCGGGCTCGCGCGGCCCGAACTCGAAGCCCGCGTGGGCCAGACCCCACCCGTTCCAGCGCAGCTTGCGTCTGTCGTACGTCATGCTCTGTCCCTCGATCTTCCTGTCTCTTCGGTCAGCTGCGAAACTGCAGCCCGCCGGGGATCACCGTGAACGTGGCCGGCAGACGACCCGGCCCCTCGCCGTCGACGTCGAGCAGGACCTCGCCGTCCAGCGGCTCCGCGACCACCGTGCGCCCGCGGACCACCCGCACCTTCGGGTGCTTGACGTGCTCGCCGCGGTAGATCGCGTTGGGGTCCTTCATCATCTCGAGCTTGCCCATGTCGTGCATGGCCACCACGTCGAACAGCCCGTCGTCGGGCCTGGCGTCGGGGCCCACGTGCATGCCGCCGCCGAAGTAGCGGCCGTTGCACACCGCGACGGTGTTGCAGGCGAACTCGACCGGCGCCTGCTCGTCGACCCGCAGGCGCACGCGCGGCATCTCGTAGCGGACGAGCGATGTCAGCGAGGCCCAGAAGAACGCGAAGCGCCCGGAGATCCGCTTGCTGAGCCACGCGCCGTTGACCGCGCCGACCACCAGCCCCGACAGCCCGAAGCTGGCGATGTTGATGAAGTAACGCGCGCCCGGGGCGCCGTCGCCGGCCACGTAGTCGATGCGCCCGACGTCGATCGCCCGCGTCTCGCCGTCGGCGATGCGGCGGACCTGCTCATGCAGGTCGTCGCCGATGCTGAAGGTCTTGCGAAAGTCCCCGCCTGTCCCCGAGACCAGCAGCGCCAGCGCCGCCTGCGGCCGCAGCGGCACGTCGGGCCCGCCCGGCACCGGCGGCGCGTAGAACCCGTTGACGACCTCGTTGACGGTCCCGTCGCCGCCGACGGCGACGATCAGGTCGACGCCCTGGATCAGCGCCTCGCGCGTCTTCGTGGTCGCGTCGAGCTGCCCCGACGTGAACGCGAACTCCACCGGCCCGAGCGACCCCTCGAGCGCGGCGTGCAGCTTCGGCCACGCCTCGCGGGTGCGGCCGTGGGATGAGTTGGGGTTGACGATCGCCCGCACGCGCATGGTGGCACCCGGTGTCATGCGCCCGCGACGACGTAGCGGTCAAGCACCCGGTCGACCTGGGCCACCCGCTCCGCCCGGTCCCACCCGAGCAGCGCGCCCATCTGCCCGGCCACGGCCGTCAGCGCCGCCTCCCCCGGGTTCCCCAGCGTGCCGAGCCCGGTCCGCCGGAACACCACGTCCTCGAGCCCCACGGCCATTTCCGCCCGGACCGCGTGCACGACCTGGGCCGCCACCTCCGGCAGACCGTCCGCCAGCGGCCGGGCCAGGCCGGGGTCGTGCCGCACGAGGTGCAGCACCTCGTCCATGCGCGCCCCGTAGTTGCGGGCCAGGTGCTGCACGAGCCCGGCGTCGAGGCCCGGCCGGGCGTGCACGGCCCCGGCCACGAAGCTCGCGAACCGGCCGATCGCGCCGCCCGGCACCGGCGTCTGCGCGGTCGGGCAGGCCGCGAGCTTGCGCCCGAGCTTGCGTCCGACCATGTCGACCACCTTCTCGGCCAGGCGCCGCGACGTCGTCCACTTGCCGCCGAGCACCGAGACCAGCCCCTCGGGCCCGCCCTGGGCCGCGTGGTCGCAGATCTCCGAGCGCCGCGAGGCGTCGTAGCTCGACGTCGCCGACGAGTCCTCGACCAGCGGCCGCAGCCCGCCGTAGGTGTGCAGCACGTCGCCACGCGTCAGCGCGAACGCCGGCACCTCGGCGTTCAGGGCGTTCAAGAGCCCCGCGATGTCCCTCTCGGTCACGCGGAACGCGTCGGGCTCGCCCTCGTAGACCTCGTCGGTCGTGCCGATCAGGCTGTGCCCGCGCCACGGCAGCACGAACACGTGCCCGTGCGCGCCGACGATCGCCAGCGCGTGCCCGCTCGTCAGCGGCCGCGTGATCACGTGGATGCCCTTCGAGCGCATCATCGGCGGCGGGTGCTCGGTGACCCGCTCGAGCAGCTTGTCCGCCCACGGCCCCGCCGCGTTGATCACCAGCCCCGCGCGCAGCTCGACCGTCGCGCCGCCGATCCGGTCTCGCACGCGCACGCCGGCGACCCGCGGGCCCTCGCGCACGAACCCGTCGACCTCGACGTAGTTCGCCAGCGCCGCCCCCGCGGCCGCGGCAGAGATCAAACACTCGAGCGCGAGGCGCTCCGGCGAGAACATCTGACAGTCGAAGTACTGCAGCGCCCCGGTGAGCCCGTCGGCGGCGAGCTCGGGCTGCAGCGCCAGCGTCTCGGCCGGCGACAGCGAGCGGTGGGCGGGGATCCGCTGGTCGGGGTCCGCGAGCCACCCGCGGTCGAACGCCAGCGCGTCGTAGAGCGAGAGCCCGAGGCGCATCTTGGCCAGGCCGTCGTCGTGGCGCGCGTACACCGGCATGACCATCGCCAGCGGGTACACGAGGTGCGGCGCGCTGCGCTCCCAGATCCTGCGCTCGCGCAGCGACTCGCGGATGAGCCCGAACTCGAGGTTTCGCAGGTAGCGCAGCCCGCCGTGGATCAGCTTCGACGAGGCCGCGCTGGTCGCGTGGCTGAAGTCGTGCTTCTCGACCAGCGCGACCGCAAGCCCGCGGAGCGCCGCGTCGCGGGCCACGCAGGCGCCGGTCACCCCCCCGCCGACGACGATCAGGTCGAACCGGCGGCCGCTCATCATGGACAGGTCACGTCGCATCGGTCGCCATGAGGGTACCAGGCCCCGCAGGATGGCGTATCCTCGCGCCCGCCATGGACTCCGCCCCGATCTCCAGCTTTATCCGCCGCCATTACCGGCATTTCAACGCGGCCGCCCTCGTGGACGCCGCCGAGGGCTACAAGAGGCACCTCGCTGGCGGCGGCAAGATGCTCGTGACCCTCGCCGGCGCCATGAGCACCGCGGAGCTCGGCCTGTCCCTCGCCGAGATGATCCGCGCCGGCAAGGTCCACGGCATCTGCTGCACCGGCGCCAACCTCGAGGAGGACGTGTTCAATTTGGTCGCCCACGACCACTACGAGCGCGTGCCCGGCTACCGCCACCTCACCGCCAACGACGAGCAGGCCCTGCTGGAGCGCCACATGAACCGCGTGACCGACACCTGCATCCCGGAGATGGAGGCCATGCGGCGCATCGAGGACGTCGTGCTCGAGGAGTGGGTCCGCGCCGACAAGGCCGGCGAGCGCTACTTCCCCCACGAGTTCTTCTTCAAGATTTTGCGCTCCGGCAAGCTGAAGCAGAGCTACCAGATCGACCCGAAGGACAGCTGGCTGCTCGCCGCGGCCGAGGCCGACCTGCCGATGATCGTGCCCGGCTGGGAGGACTCGACGCTCGGCAACATGTTCGCCGGCCACGTGATCAGCGGCGACGTGAAGAACGTGCACACGGTGCGCACCGGCATCGAGTACATGATCTTCCTGGCCGACTGGTACACCAGGACCACCAAGGACTCGTCGCTCGGGTTCTTCCAGATCGGCGGCGGCATCGCCGGCGACTTCCCGATCTGCGTGGTGCCGATGCTCCACCAGGACCTGCGCCGCACCGACGTGCCGCTGTGGGGCTACTTCTGCCAGATCAGCGACTCGACCACGAGCTACGGCTCGTACTCGGGCGCCGTGCCCAACGAGAAGATCACGTGGGGCAAGCTCGGCGTCGACACCCCCAGCTACATCATCGAGTCCGACGCGACCATCGTCGCCCCGCTGATCTTCGCCTCGGTCCTCGGCTGGTAGCCGCGAGCGATCACCCCTCGGCGCGGGCCTGCGCCCGCTCGACCCGCGCCGCGAGGTCGTCGGGCGCCACCCCGAGCTCGTCGGCCAGCGCGCGCAGCACCGAGTTGGCGAGCGGCTCGCCGCCGGCGACCGCGGTTTTGATCGCGTAGGTCATGAGCTCGACCCGCCGCTGCTCGGGCACCTGCGCCGCCGCGGCCCGCAGGTGCGTGCGCACCTCGCCGCGCGCCCGCGACGCGCTGGCGATCTCGAAGGCCCCCGCGAGCGCCTCGCTGGCTCGCTGCTCCCTGGCCAGCAGGGCCAGCGCGGCCCGCTCGAGCGTGGCCTGCTCGGCGTCGGTGCGCTTGCCGTCGGCCAGCGCGACCAGCGTGGCGATCTCGAGGATCGCCGCCGCCGCCGCGCGCGACGCCTCGCTCCGGTGCCCGCGCGACCGCTCGTGCGGCTCGCTGCCCTCCTCCACGAACAACCCGGCGAGCTCGGCCAGCAAAGATTCGAGCATGTGCACCCTCCCGGCGCCGCGGCACCGCCCCCAGCCGAGTATCGCGTAAGCCCGCCGCGCCTGTCGAGCCGCCGCGCCTCCGCGGGCGCGAGCCCTCACCCGCACGTTTCGCGCGTCACAGCCCGAACAGGTGCTGCAATTTAATAAAGATGATGTCCTCGTCCTGCGCGCGATAGGCCAGCAGGTTGGAGAAGCCCGAGCCCGGGCGGAAGAAGATCGGGCCGCCGCCGGGGGCCGTGCTGTCGCCGCCCTCGGTGAAGCTCGTGCGGTGGGTGTAGACCACGAACAGGAAGCTGCCCGGCAGGTACTCCCAGCGCAGGATCGAGTTGGAGATGAAGCTCGTCAGGCCCTGGTCGACCTGGCCGTAGTACGGGGTCGGGTCGGTCGGCAGCAGCACGTTGGGCGCGGTGAGGATGAAGAACTCGTCGTGGTGCGCCGACAGGTAGTACAGCTGGTTGAAGGTCTGCAGGGTCAGGTTGGGCAGGATGCCGAGGGTCCCGCGCAGCACGCCGGTGTACGAGATGACCTTGGCGCGTCCGAACACCGGCTCGCCGAACGCGTTGGTGGTGGTCCAGCGCGGGCGGTTGAAAGTCGCGTTGAAGTCGCCGCGCAGCGTCAGCTCGAGCCGGTTGATCGGCCGCAGCCGCAGCTCGAGCGCGATGTCGGGGCCGGGTCGCCCGTTCTGCTCGCCGTAAGCACTATTAAAGGCGCCGACGACCCGGCGGTTGTCCGGCGAGGTCACGTCGAAGCCGGTCCACCAGTGCAGCGGCACCTCGTAGGGGATGCCCCCGCGCGTCTCGTAGAGGTCGTACTGCGGCAGGTGGCCGCCGGCGTTGGCCGCGAACTCCCACAGGCTGAGGGTCGTCAGCCCGAACTCGCCGAACAGCTGCTTCTGCAGCAGGTCGCCCTGGAAGCTCGAGGCCACCCGCGTGTCGACCGCGGCCGACAGCCGGCGCACGCGCCCGACCGGCTGGGCGTTGTACACGCTGAGCGTGGTGTGCCCGTCGATGTAGTTGTTGAGCCGCATGAACCCCAGGTCGTTGAAGTTCGCGTGCGGCGTCAGCATGTCGAGGTCGGTCACCATCGAGAAGTTCTTGCCGCTGCGCCGCAGGTCGAAGCCGGCGCCGGCGCCCCCGCGCTGGCCGTCGTAGGTGCCGATGACCTGGGCCGAGTGGCGCCAGCGGTCGAGGAAGCGGATGCGGTAGTCGAAGCCGCCGGTGAACGCGCTGCGCTCGCCGCCGCCGCGGATCACCCCGGTGGCGATGGTGCCGACGCTGGTCTGGCTGTCGAACTCCTTGCGCACGCGCAGCACCGAGTACTGGCTCGTCGGGTCGACCGTCACCCGGTGGCGCGTGCCGTCCGAGAACTCCTCGGTGCCGTAGGTCGCGCCGGTCGTGGCCGTCAACGCGCCCACGCTCCACGACTTCGCCGCCTGCCCGGTGAGCCGCAGCGCCCCGAAGATGCGCGTCAGCGGGTCGAGCTGCACGAGGTCGCCGCGCTCCTCGTTGCCGTTCCTGTCCGTGCGGGTCGTCAGGTCGGCCCGCGCCGGCCGCGGGTTGTTGCCGACGCGCCGCGAGTAGAACAGCTGGAAGCGGGTCTCGAACAGCTCCTTCGACTCGAGGAAGAACTGCCGGCGCTCGGGGAAGAACACCTCGAACGGCCCGAGGTTGAGCACCGCGGGGTCGACCTCGGCCTGGCCGAAGTCGGGGTTCACGGTGACGTCGAGGGTCAGGTTGCCGCGCAGGCCGTACTTGACGTCGAAGCCGCCGTTGGGGAGAAACGGCGTCGACAGGTCGAGCGTGTCGTCGGGCCTGCGGGCGGCGATGCGCGACGAGACGAACGGGCGCAGCTCGAGGTTGAGGCCGGGCTCGATGCCCTTGACCCCGCGGTAGTCGAGCGCCCACGAGATGCGGCCCGGCAGGCCCTGCGGCGCCGGCGAGAGGATGTTGAGCTCGCCGTCCTCGTTGACCCACCGGCCGACGTTGATGCCGAAGTCGTACTCGTCGCGGGCCTCGAAGCGGATCGTCGACCACGGCACGAAGATCTCCGAGGTCCAGCCCTGCGGGGTGATCTTGCCGGCCGTCTGCCACACGCCGTCCCACAGCAGCTCCTCGCTGTCGTCGCGGAACAGCTGCGCGTCCTCCTGCGAGCCCGACGGGTTGGTCACGAACACGAACCCGTTGGTGTCGTTGTTGTTCGGGTCGATCTCGAGCCACACCAGGTCGCTCGGCCCGATCTGGTCCTTGCGGAACACCCCCGGCCGCACCTTCTTGGGGTCGCCGTGGCACACGAACGACACGTAGATGCCCCGCTGCCCGTAGGCGACGCGCACGTCGGTCGGGTGCGTGGGATGAAACCCGTAACGCGGCTCGGTCTGGACCAGCTCCGGCAGCAGCGGCACCGTCTTCCACGCCGCCTCGTGGAGGTGACCGTCGACCGTGATGTCCCTGTCGTCGACGCGGTGCGCCTTCATGTACATGCGCTCGACCCGCGCCGCGCCGACGATCGGCTTGCGCCTGCGCGTCCGCGACGGCGCCACCCACTCCGGCGAGTCCGCCATGTCGACCACACCCGGCACGCCCGGGGTCGAGGGCAACGCGCCAGCCGGCAGCGCCGGGCCCTCGGCCTTCGGCTCGGCTCCGGTCGTCTCGCCCGGCGCGCTCGTCCCCGCCTCCGCGACCCCGGGCTCCGGTGCGAGCAGCCACAGCAACCACAGCGGCGAGGCGACGAGCTGCACGACGAGTCCGTATGTATAACCCGACTCTGTCGCGAGCGGGTGAGCTTTCACACCCTAGAACCGCGTTCGACGCGCCCCGGCGGGCGAACCACGCGGTACGAAGGGCGCCATGACGTACAAGCTGGTGACCCTCGGCGGCGACGGTACGGGCCCGGAGGTGATGCGGGAGGGCCTGCGCGTGCTGCATGCGATCTCCCGCGCGCTGGACGTGGCGTGGAGCATCGACGACATCCCGTGCGGTGGTCAGTACTACCTCGAGCACGGCGACCGCGACTGGCCCGAGGGCGCCGAAGCGCGCTGCGACGCGGCCGACCTGATCCTGCTCGGCGCGGTCGGCTGGCCGTCGCCCACCGGCGCGGGCCCGGTGCTGATGAAGGACGGCAAGATGGCCGGGTTCTCGCCGGTGCTGGGCAACCGCACCCGCCTCAACCTCTACGCCAACGTGCGCCCGGTGAAGCTCTACGAGGGCGTGCAGCACCGCATCCACGGCCAGAACAAGCTGGTCTGGCAGCCCGGCCAGGTCGACATGGTGATGATCCGCGAGAACACCGAGGGGCTCTACTCGCCCACCGGCGGCAAGCTCTCGCCCGGCGGCCGCACCGAGGTCGCGGTCGACACCCGCGTGATCACCCGCCGCGCCAGCGAGCAGGTCATCCGTCACGCGTTCGAGCTGTGCAAGCGCCGCAACAAGGGCGCCCCCAAGGACGGCAAGCTGCGCGTGACGGCCATCGTCAAGGACAACGTGCTGCACGGCTGTCAGTTCTTCACCCAGGTGTTCCACGAGATCGGCGAGCAGTACCCGGGCATCGAGCGCGAGACGGCGATCGTCGACGCGTTCACGCAGTGGCTCATCGGCCAGCCCGAGTACTACGACGTGGTCGTCACCACCAACATGTTCGGCGACATCCTCACCGACCTCGCGTCGGTCCTGCAGGGCGGCATGGGCATGGCCGTCGGCGCCAACGTCGGCAAGGACCACGGCATGTTCGAGCCGATCCACGGCTCGGCCCCGAAGCACGCCGGCAAGGACAAGGTCAACCCGATCGCCATGATCCTCTCCGTCAAGGAGGGCCTCGAGTGGCTCGGCGACCGCAAGCAGGACGCCCGCCTCAATCGCGGCGCCAGGGCCATCGAGGCCGCCGTCGTCGAATTATTAAAGATCGGCAACCCGCTCACCTACGACCTCGTCGGCGAGGCGAAGGCGGCCAAGTGCTCCGAGGTCGGCCAGTGGCTCGCGGAGGCCTCCGTGCGCCACCTGCAGTCCGCGGCGAGCTGAGTTCACGCCCCTCCGGATCTGGACCGGCCGTCGGCCGGTCCAGTGCGAAGCCCCCGGCTCCGCTTCACGCGAGCCGGGGGCTTCGCGCTGGTCCGTCCGACCTCCGCGGCTCGGCCCTCTGAGCGCACGAGTGTGTCGCTCCGAGGCCCTCGCGCTCCTGCGTCTCGGCGCGTTCAGATCGCCGGCGTGCCGAGGGCCTGCTCGACGGTCGCGAGGCCGACGTGGTAGGCGGCCAGGCTGCGCAGGTACTCGAGGCGGGTGAGCACGCGGCTCTCCTGGGCGCGGACCACCACGAGGAACGGCGACTGGTTGGCGAGGAAGGCCCCGAGCGCGTCGGCGTACACGGCGTCGGCGGCGGGCACCAGCTCTCGCTCGTAGAGGCGGTACTGCGACTGCTGGAAGCAGGCGAAGGCCACGGCGTCGGCGACCTGGCGGGCGATGTCCGTGCGCAGGGCGTCGTGCTCGAGGTTGAGCTGGGCGCGGCGGGCCCGGACGCCGGCGAGCGGGCCCTGCTGGCGGTCGAACAGCGGCACGTCGAAGCTCAGCATGGCGAACACGCCCTTGTTCACGCGGCTGTAGTCGGGCTCGGGCACGAAGTCGGGGCCGACGCTGAAGTACAGGTCAGGGGCGCGCTCGCTGCGGTGCAGGCGCTCCTCCTGGCCGAGGATGTCGCGCTCGCGGAGCAGGCGCTCGAGCTCGGGGCGGTGCTTCAGGGCCTCGGCGAGCAGGTTCTCGTAGGCGCCGAGGAACTCGGTGCGCCAGTCGTCATTCTTCAGGTCGAGCCAGCGCGGCGGGCGGTCGCGGGCCGGCGAGGTGAGCACGAGCTCGACCGCGGCCTCGTTGCCGAGCATGTTGTTGAGGCGGATGTCGGCCTGGAGGTGCTCGAACTTCGAGGTCTCGAGGGCCTGACGCGCCTTCAGGCGCACGATGCGGACCTCGAGCACGTCGGCCTTGGGGATGTCGCCGGGCCTGGCGTCGACGATGGCGAGCAGCTCGTCGATGCTGCGGATCAGCTCGATGAGCATCTTCTCGCGCTCCTGGGCGAAGAAGGCCTCCATGTACGTGCGCCGCGCGTCGGCCCGCAGCCCGGCGGCGACGACCCGCAGGTCGGCGTCGAGCACGGCGTAGCGGGCCATCGCCAGCTCGACCCGCCGCCGCCGCTTGCCGCCCAGCTCGATCCGCTGGGTGAGCCCGAGGCGGTAGGTGAACTCGGCGGTGCCGTTGTCGGTCATCACGATCGGGTTGGGGATCGACCAGCGCGCCGTGAGCACGTCGGCGTCGACCTCACCGCGGCGCGCCTGCTCGGCCCGGATCCGCGGGTGGTTGTGCTCCACCGCGCGCATGACCTGCTGTAGCGACCAGGTCTGCACGGGGCCCGGCCGCACCGGCGTCGGCGCCAGCTCGACCGGCTCGCCGCGGTCGCGTGCCCCATCCGGCGGCGCCGCGTGCACGGAGGACGCCGCCGAGGCGAGGATCCCGGCACAGAGCCAGCAACGGAGCACGCCCGCTTGTAGCACAGGCCGATCCGAGAACACATGCGCGCCCGCAAGCCGAGCCGATGCGGCCCGACCGCGGACGCGCGGCGGTGACCGGCGTCGCCTACTCCTCGCCGGCGACGATCACGTCCTCGGGGATCAGCCTGCTGACCGGGCCGGCGCAGATCAGCCACAGCTGGTGCGCGGCGCGGGTCGCCGCGATGTGCAGCAGGTGGCGCGACTCGACCACCTCGGGGTAGTTCTGCGACGTCGGGTCGAGGATGACGACGTAGTCGAACTCGAGGCCCTTGACCTGGCGGACGTCGGTCACGTCGATGCCGGGCGTGAAGCTGAAGTCCTGGCGACCGACGCGGCGCAGCTTGGGCACCTCGGCGATGCGCAGGGCGTCGTGGTACACGTCGGCCTGCTGGGGGTAGCGGGTGATGAGCGCGACGCTGGCGGTCGGCTCGCGCTGCATGAGGCTGCGCAGGGCCTCGGCGAGGAAGGCGACGGCCTCGCCGGTGTCGCCGAAGTTGAAGAACCCGACCGGGGCGCCCTCGCGGGCGATGAGCTGGTCCTCGGGGTTGTGCAGCGGGCCGAGCACGTGGCGCGAGAGGTCCATGACCTGGCGGGTCGAGCGGTAGGTGATCTTCAGCGGCTGGATGGCCACGTGCGGCAGGCCGGCGTCGGCCAGCAGCTCGGGCCAGTCGGTGAAGCCGTTGTCGAAGATCATCTTCTGCGCGCGGTCGCCGGCGATGGTCACGCTCTGGCCGTCGGTCACGCAGTCGAGCAGCACGCGGACCTCGAGCGGGGCCAGGTCCTGGGCCTCGTCGATGACGATGTGCTCGTACTCGAAGCGCTTGCCGCCGACGAAGATGCCGCCGTACTTGAGCTGCAGCAGGCGCAGCAGGATGGCGTCGTCCTCGGGGTCGAGCATGGCGGCGCCGAGCTGCCTCGGGGCCATGACCTCGGGCTCGTTGTCGTCGTCGACCTCGCCCTTCGGCGGGCGCGGCTCGCCGTCGATGTCGGGCACGTCGGGCTCGGCGTCATCGGGCTCGGGCTCGGGCTCGCTGTCGAGCTCGGCCTTGGCGCCGCACCAGCGCACGATCGTGCCGATGTCCGCGTCGTTGAAGTCGTCGGCGGCGTGCTCGCGGATGGCGGCGCGGATCGCCTCGCCGTCGGTCATGAGCTCGATGTAGTCGTCGCAGACGTCGCGCATGTACTCGCGGATGGCCCGCAGGGTGGTCTCGGCCGGCGCGCGCGTGGCCGGCGGCAGGCTCTGCTCGGCGCGCACCCACTCGAGCGTGCGCTCGACCCGGACGACCGGCGGGAGCTCGGCGAACCGCTTCCATGCGGCCAGGATCGCGGCCTTGCCGGGGCGGTCGCCGAGGCGGGTGTCGAGCGACTCCTCGGCGTCGGCCAGCTGCTCGGCGATGCGCGCCTCGAGCATCTTGATCGTCGCCGGGTGCTTCTTGAAGCGCGACACCGGGTCGGGCGTGCCGTCGACGTGGGCGATCGGCAGGCGCAGCTTGAGCTTGCGCAGCAGCTGGGTGCTCCAGCGGCGGTAGGTCGTGACCGGCACGCCCTCGATGCCGAGCGAGGGCAGCACGTGGCGGATGTACTCGACCAGGGCCTCGTTGAAGACCATGATGAGCATCTTGCTCGGCGCGAAGCGCCGGCGGTCCTGGTAGGCGAGGTAGGCCACGCGGTGCAGCGCGACCGTCGTCTTGCCCGAGCCGGCGCCGCCCTGGATCAGCACGATCCCCGACTCCGGCTGGGTGATGAGGTTGAACTGCTCCTTGTCGATCAGCGCGGTGATCTCTTGCAGGTGCTTGTCGGCGCGGGGCTCGTCCTCCTCGCCGTGCACGCCGAGCTGCCCGCTCGGCACGCGCGCCGCGGTGCCCACCCCGCCCTCGAGCGAGGGCTTGGCCGCGCCGACCGCGTCCTTCCACTGGCCGCGGCGGTCGCACACGAAGGTGCCCTGCGGGGCCGAGACGCGGCGCAGGCGGGCGTCCATCACGGCGATCGAGCGGCGCACGAGCACGCGGCCCTCGAGGCTGCGCGCGTCGAACTCCTCCTCGTACTCGTCGTCCTCCTCGTAGCGGTAGTAGAGGCGCGAGACCGGGGCGTTGCGCCAGTCGACGATCGAGAGGCCGTCGCCGTCGTCGAGCATGGTGCGCTTGCCGACCAGGACGTCGCGCATGCGCGAGGACTTGGCCTCGCGCAGGCGCAGGTGGCCGAAGTACGGGTTCTTGGGGTCGACGGGGGCGTCGCGGCCCTGACCGCGGGTGCGGCTGAGGGCCGCGACCTGATGCATCTGCTCGACGAGCGAGGCCTGGTCCTCCTCCTTGGCCTCGGCGAGGGCGTCGCGCAGCTCGAGCAGCTGGGCGTCGAGGTCCTCCATCTGCTCGGGGGTGCTCTCGGCCTCGCGGGCGAGGCGCTCCTGGATCTTTCGCAGGATGTCGACCTCCTCGGAGACGATGCGCTGGCCGTCCCGCGAGAGGGAGGCGTATTCAGGGCCGGACGACGGGGCGGTCAATTCCTCGGATTGCTCGGCGTGAGACACGATCGGGGTGCATAGCAAAAGCGATCGCAGCCGACCAGTACGCTCGCCGCGAAAATGCGACGAACTCCGCGGGTCCCCCAGACCCCGACGCAGCCACGTACGCCGCGTCAGATAATTTTTAATAATTGAATCGATGACCAATTATTAAAAGCCGGCCGCGCCGGCTTGGGGCCGGCGCGGTGGGTCGCCGTGATCCACGGCGAAGGTCGGTGGGCCCGGGCGGGCCCGGGTGGCTCACGCGCGGCGACGCCGGCGGATGAAGCCGGCCAGGCCGAAGGTGAGGAGCGTGCCGAGCAGGCCGCGCGGGGCGTCGTCGGTCTTGCAACCGCAGCCACCCTCGTCGTCGATGCCGGTGTCGGCGGTGGACGAGCCGCTGCTGCCGAAGGTGGTCTCCTCGTCGGGATCCGGCTCGTTGGTGGTCGGGACCGTCGTCGGACCAGCGGTCGTCGGATCGGGCTCGGCGGTGGTGGTCGGCGGATCGCCCGTCGGATCCGGCTCCGGCGTGCTGGTCGGGCCGGCGCTGGTGTCGGGGTCGCTGGTCGGACCGGCGCTGGTGTCCGTATCGCTGGTCGGGCCGCCCGTGGTCATGTCGGTCGTGAGGACCGGACCGGTGGTGTCGGTCGTCTCGCCGGTCATGTTCGTCGTGCCCGACGTCATCGGGTCGGTCGTGGAATCGGACTCCGAGGTGGGGTTCACCACCGGGTCGGGCTCCATGGTCTGCGGCTCGGGGTTGAAGCCGCAGTCGTTGAACTTGCAGCACGGGTCGAAGCTGACGCCCTCGATGATGTCGGCCAGGGCGTTCTGGAGCATCACCTGGTTGTTCGCGTCGTAGTAGTCGAGCATGTTGCCCGAGCCCCAGTCGGCGAGCTTGTTGAGGTGGGTGATGGCCTGGGGCGTGTCGACGCCGTCGCCGAGTCCGATCACGTAGGACGTGATGCCGGCGTTGTACATCTGGGTCAGCGGCGGCTGCAGCTGCGCGTCGGTCGAGTTCGAGACACCGTCGGTGATGATGATGTTGATGAACTGCGTCGAGTCGCTGCAGGGGTACTGCGCGTTCGGGTCGCTGCACTGACCCTTGTAGGTGTTGATGTTGCTCTGGATGGTGAGGAGCCCGAGGTGGGTCATCGTGCCGGAGCCGAAGCAGCCCATGTTGGGGGCCTGGCCCTGGTTGCAGAGCGGCATGTGGCTGGTGGTCGCCTCGTCGAACATCGGGCCGACCATGGTGCCGTCCTGGTAGGTCCAGGTGATCGGCGCCGGGGCGTACGGGTCGTTGCAGCCGGGGGCGACGCACGAGCTCTGCGGGTCGAGCGCCCACTTGAAGTTGTCGCGGCGGCACGGGCCGTACTGCACGAGGATGTCGGACTCGTCGACGCCCTGGGGCGGGCCGCCGCCGAACACCGCGAGGCCGAGGTGCACGAGGTCCTCGACCTGGCCGTTGGTGACCTGCTGGAGGAAGATCGCGTTGACGTCGCCGGCGAGGGCGTCGCGCGCGGCCTCCCAGCCGCCCTGGCCCGGGCCGGCGTGGGTGGCGCCGCCCATGAGGTTGAGCATCGACGACGAGGCGTCGAGGAGGACCATGATGCGCGGCAGGCCGGGCGTACAGATCGGCGAGACCTGCATGTTGATGAGGTCCTGCACGACCATGGCGAGGGCCTCGACGAGGGCCTGGGGGTTGGCCGCGTCGTAGGCCGTGCCGGTGCCGCCCGCGTTGGCGAGCTCGTCGGCGAAGGCCTTGCCCATCGCCTCGCCGATGGCGACGACGTAGGTCGGGATCTGGTCGTTGTTGAAGAGGTTGGCGGCCTGCGGAGACGGGTTCTCGGCCGGCGGGTTGAGGGGCATGTTGCCCTGCGGGTTGGTCCACTCGCCGTCGGTGACGAGCATGATGGAGCGCAGGCGGGCGGGGTCCTGGCCGTCCATCGGGTGGTTGGCGAGGGCGTCGTCGAAGACCTGCTCGGCCCTCAGCAGCGCGCCGCGGGTCCACGTGCCGATGCCGACGAGGTTGCCGTTGATCGGCGCCGGCAGGGCGTCGAGGGCGGCCTTGATGACGTCGCCCTGCTCGCACTCGAAGTAGGGCTTGGCCGGGTCGTTCTTGTCGTAGAACTCGACGTCGACCTTCTGGCCGTCGACGATGCCCGAGGTGTCGCTCGGGATCGTGGTGCCGGCGGAGTTCGGGTTCGGGTCATGGCCGAAGCGCATGAGGCCGATGATGAAGTTCGAGACCAGGAAGCCGTTGTTGGCGTCGATCGCGGTCTTCGTGGCCGACACCGCGTTCTCCCAGCGGGTGCCCTGGCCCATGAAGTCCTTGTTCATCGACGTCGAGTAGTCGAGGATGATCAGGAAGAGCGGCTTCTTGAACGAGCACATGTCCTCGCTCTTGCAATCCTCCGGGGGCTCCGCACCGACATTGGGGGGCTGCGAGCCGCCGACGAACGCGAGGCCGATGCCCGCGAGGAGGCCGGCCTGCACGCCGATCCGCTTCCATGAACCGATCAGACTGAGACGCTTCATCGTTTTGTAATCCTTCTGGCTAGTTGAAAGTTGTGCCCTTCAACGTGGGGGGCGTCCGGCATGCCGTCGGACAGGAAAGGGTCACCCTATGGTGCGTCCGGACGGTACCCGTCTTGCCATGGGGCGTCAACCGCCCGGCACGGCCCTGGCGCGGCCATTGCGACGTTTGCGCGGTTTTTGCCGACCGGGGAGACGAGGGGAAGTTCGGGGCTCGTCGCGACACACGACGGAGGAACTGCGGGTCCACGGACGGCCGATGCTCGCGGCTGCGGAGGTGTGAATCAACGCACGTGCTCCGCGCAGCGTTCGGGCGCGAAGCGCCGTGACGCGAGATCGGTGAGGTACAAGATGCACGCCATGTTCCGCATCGGTTCGCGTCCGCGGTGGCTCGCTCTCGCCGTGGTCCTCGCCACAGATCTCGCATGCGACCGCGGTCCTGGTCCGCGTCCGCCGGAGCCGTCGAGGCCCGCCGAACCGCCGCGGCCGGCGCCGCCGCCGGCCGCGCTGCCGAGCCTCGACGGCGCGCGCATGACGGCCGACATCACGTTCCTCGCCAGCGACGAGATGCACGGGCGTCACACCCTGTCGCCCGAGCTGCGCCGGGCCGCCGAGCACCTCGTCGGGCGCTACGCCGAGCTCGGCCTCACGCCGGCGGGAGCGGCGTTCACCGTCGACTTCCCGCTCGTCACCGGGGCCCGGGCGACGCAGCCGCCGAGCCTGCACGTGCACCGCGGCAAGGCCGCCAGACCGGCGTCCGCCGAGGAGTTCGCCGCGGTGCCGCAGAGCGCGTCCGGCGAGGTCCGCGGCGGGCTGGTGTTCGTCGGCTACGCCGCGAGGTCCGAGTCCGAGGAGGGCACTCCCCCGGAGTACGACGACCTCGCGGGCGTCGACCTCAAGGGGAAGGTCGCGCTGGTCCTGCTCGAGGCCCCGGGCCGGCCCGACCCGATGGCCCTGTTCGGGAAGATCCAGGCCGACGCGAAGGCCTTCGCCGAGGCGGCCAAGCCCCTGAAGGAGGCCAAGGATGTCGCCAAGTTGAAGGCGCTGCACGCGAAGGCCCGGGCCGAGCTGCTCGCGCGGGTCGGGTCGTTCATGCCGGCCGAGTCCCTGAAGGAGGTGTGGCCGCTGCCCGAGGACCCGCTGACCGTCGAGTACAACCCGATGACGATCGGCGGGGCCCTGATGAAGTCGGCGGCGAAGCTGCCGGGGCCGCGGTTCGGGTTCTCCGAGGGCTCGCTGCGCTCCAAGGTGGAGCGCCTGGCCAAGGCCGGCGCGGTCGGGGTGGTCGCCGTCCGCGGCCCGCGGAGCTTCGTCGACGAGGCCAGCCGCAAGGCCGACGAGCTGCCGAAGCTGAAGCCCGACAAGCCAGGCCGGGGTGGGGCTTTGGACCCCCTACCGGTGCCGGTGGTCCAGGTCCGCTGGAAGGCCGCCGACAGGCTGCTGTCGGGCACGGGAAAGAAGATCTCGCAGCTGCAGGCCGAGCTCGACCGGCACAAGAAGCCGCTGTCGGGGCCGATCTCCGGCGGGCCGGAGGTCGCGCTGGCGGTGGCGCTCGAGCCGGAGTCGGTGATGGTGCCCAACGTGATCGCCACGCTGCCGGGCAGCGACAGGGCCGGGGAGCTCGTCGTGCTCGGCGCGCACTACGACCACATCGGCGAGGCCCCCGACGACGAGTGCGGCGAGCTGCGCGAGGGCGACAAGGTCGACGCCATCTGCAACGGCGCCGACGACAACGCCAGCGGCACGGCGATGGTGCTCGAGCTGGCGCGCCTGTTCAAACAGAGCGGGCGGGCGCCGCGGCGGACCCTGGTGTTCACCCACTTCGCGGGCGAGGAGCTCGGCATCCTCGGCTCGAAGGCGCTGGTCGAGAGGCCGCCGTTCGAGCTCGGCAAGGTGGTGGCGATGGTCAACCTCGACATGGTCGGCCGCCTCGGGCCCAAGGGGCTGGCGATCGGCGGGCTCGGGTCGAGCGAGGCGTGGCTGCCGCTGCTCGACGAGATCGGGCCGGCCGGGCTGCAGGTGCTCTACGAGGGCTCGACCGCGACCCGCAGCGACCACGCGAGCTTCTACCGCAAGGACATCCCGGTGCTGTTCTTCTTCACAGGGACGCACGCGGACTACCACCGACCCGGCGACACCGTCGACAAGATCAACCTCGAGGGCATGCTGGCGATCGGGCAGATCGTCGGCGGGGTCATGCAGGCGCTCGCCGACGGCCGCCCCGTGCCTTTTAATAAGAACGGCGTCGGGCTGGCGAGCGGGCTGCCGGGCAGCGACCCGAAGACGGTGGTCAAGAAAGTCGAGGCCAGGTGAACGAGCCGCTGCTCGCGCGGGTCGACCTGCACCCGGACGCGCTGCTCGACCCGGCGGCGCTGCGCCGCGAAGGAGCGCGCGCGGCCGGCGTGCCCGAGGCCAGCGTGCGCGCGGTCGAGGTCGTGCACCGGGCCATCGACGCGCGCCGCGGGCGGGTGAGGATCCACGCCGAGCTGGCGCTGCAGCTGGCCGACGCGCCGCGGCCCCGCGAGCTGCGCGTGCCTGTGCTCGCGGCCATGTCGTCGGCGCCGACGGTGGCGATCGTCGGGGCCGGACCGGCGGGGATGTTCTGCGCGTGGGGCCTCGCGCGCGCGGGCGTGCGGGCGGTGATCCTCGAGCGCGGGCGCGAGGTCCGGGCCCGCCGCAGGGACCTCGCGGCGCTCAGCCAGCGCGGCGAGCTGGTGCCCGACAGCAACTACTGCTTCGGCGAGGGCGGGGCCGGCACGTTCTCCGACGGCAAGCTGTACACGCGGTCGAGCAAGCGCGGGTCGGTGCGCCTGGTGCTCTCGGCGCTGGCCGGCTACGGCGCGCCGCCGCAGGTGCTGGTCGACGCGCGCCCGCACATCGGCACCAACCTGCTGCCGCGGGTGATCACGGCGATGCGCGAGCACCTCGCCAGCGCCGGCGTGGACATCCGCTTCGACGCCAGGGTCGATGCATTGCTCCGCGACGGCGGCGGCGTGCGCGGCGTGCGACTCGCGGACGGCGAGGTCGTGCCGGCCGCGGCGGTGGTCGTCGCGCCGGGGCACTCGGCCCGCGACGTGCAGCGCTGGCTGCGGGACGCGCGGGTCAAACTGTCCTTCAAGCCGTTCGCGCTGGGGGTGCGGGTCGAGCACCCGCAGGCGCTGATCGACCGCCTGCAGTACGGCGCGCTCGCGGGGCACCCCGCGCTCGGCGCGGCCTCGTATCGGCTGGTCGAGCAGACCCCCGCGGGCGCGGCGTTCTCGTTCTGCATGTGCCCGGGCGGGTACATCGTGCCGGCGGCGACCGACCCGGGCATGCAGGTCGTCAACGGCATGAGCCCGAACGCGCGCAGCGGGCGCTACGCCAACTCGGGCCTCGTCACCGAGGTCGGCGCCGAGGAGGTCGCGCGCGCCGGCCTCGACCCGTCCGACCCGCTGTCCGGCGTGGCCTACCAGGCCAGGCTCGAGGCCGCCGCGTACGAGGCCGGCGGCGGCGGGTTCGTGGCCCCGGGCCAGCGCTTGCGCGACTTCGTGGCCGGCACGCCGTCGAGCGATCTGCCGGCCACCAGCTACCACCGCGGGCTGCGGCCGGCGCGGCTCGACGCGCTGCTCGGCAGGCTGGCACCGCCGCTGCAGCTCGCGCTGCGCGGGCTCGCGGGGCGCATGCCGGGCTTCCTCGGCGACGAGGCCGTCGCGGTCGGGCTCGAGAGCCGCACGAGCTGTCCGGTCCGCTTCGACCGCGAGCCCGACACTCTGGCCTCGCCGGGCACGCCCGGGCTCTACCCGTGCGGCGAGGGGGCGGGGTTCGCAGGCGGCATCGTGTCGGCCGCGCTCGACGGGCTGCGCGTCGCCGAGGCGGTGGCGCGCCGGCTCGGGGCGCGCGTCGAGGCGGTCGCCCAGGAGTTTTGAGCGCGCGGTTCTCACCTGGTCCTCAGGACAGGCTGTCCGCGAGGACAGGTCAGCGGCCGCGCGTGAGCTTCTCGGCCTCGGCGCGGGCGGCCGCCCTGGGCCCGGCGATCTTTAAATAATTGGCGTAGGCGCCGGCGGCCTCGTCGCGCAGGTTCTGTTTAATCAGAGCTCGCGCCAGCCAGAGGTGGGCGTCGGCCAGCCAGGGGCCGGGGCTGGGGGCGAGCACGGCGCGGCGGAGGTGGTAGAGCGCGTCGGCGGGGCGGCCGAGCTCGACGCGCGTGCGGCCGGCCCAGTACGCGGCCTCGCCGGTCGAGGGGTCGAGCAGGGCGGCGCGGATGAACTGGTTGATCGCCAGGTCGTACTGGCCGCGCTCGCGGTGGGCCAGGCCGAGCGCGAGGAAGGCCGCGGGGAAGGCGTCGGTCGCGGCGGTCACCGCGGTGAGCTCGGTGATCGCCTCGCGGGCCTCGCCCCCGGCGAGCAGCGCGCGCCCGTGCAGGAACGCGGCCTCGTACAGCGAGGGGTCGAGCTGACGCGCCTTGCGGTAGGCGTTGGCGGCCTCCTGCGGCTTGCCGAGGCGCTCGAGGATCTTGCCGGTCCACAGCTCGACCTCGGCGTCGGGCTCGGGCGGCCGGGCCAGTCGCACCTCGGCCAGCGCGTCCGCCGGCCGACCGCGCGCGTGGAGCACCCGCGCCTTGGCCAGCCGCGCCTCCCACACGCTCCCGCTGCGCAGCAGCACGCGATCGATGAGCGCCTCGGCCGCGTCGACCTCGCCCTGCGCGAGGCGCAAGAGCCCGCCCATCACCAGCACCTCGTCGGACGCCCGCGGGTCGGCGAGGTGCGGCTGGACCAGCGAGGCCAGCAGCACCAGCTCGTTGTCGCGGAGGTACAGGCGCCCGAGCGACTCGACCAGCCCCGGGTAGCCGCCGGTCCGCTCGGCCACCGCCGCGAGGTCGGCCCGCCCGGCCGCGACGCGCCCCTGCTCGATCGCCAGCTCGCCGCGGCGCAGCTGGGCCGCGTTGTCGTCGGGGTCGATCGCCAGGGCCGCGTCGAGCACGCCGATCGCCTGGTCCTTGCGACCTGTCTCGGCGAGCAGGTTCGCGTGGCCCAGGGCCAGCGCCCGCAGCTTGGGGCGCTGCGCGGCGCTCGGGTCGGCCTGCAGCGTCTGGCGGGCCGCGTCGAGCGCGGCGAGGGCGGCGCGGCCCTCGGACCCGCGGGTGCGCAGCCCGGCGAGCGCGAGCAGGGCGGCGACGTCGTCGGGCTGCGCGTCGACGGCCGCGCGGTAGGCGGCGATCGCGGCCTCGACGTTGCCCTGCTTGAGGTTCAGCTCGCCGCGCAGGCGAGCGACCCGCGCGCGCTCGTCGTCGACGGCCGCGAGCCGGTCGATCGCCCGCGTCGCCGCGGCGTGGTTCTCGAACTTCAGGGCGGCCTCGGCCTGCAGCGCGAGCACGCCGGGGTCGTCGGGCGACTGGCGCGCGAGCTGGGTCAGCTCCTGCTGCACGCGCAGGCGGTCGCCGTGCGACAGCAGCAGGCGCACGCGCGCGAGCTGGGTCGGGAGGTCCTGCGGCGCGAGCTGGCCCGCCTTCTCGAACAGCCAGACCGCCTGCGAGATCTCGCCGCCCGCGGCCGCGACCTCGGCCTTCAGCGCGAGCGCCCGGGCCTGGTGCGCCTCGCTCGCGCCGTTGACCCGGTCGATGCGGTCGGCCAGCGTGCGCGCCTCGGCCAGGCGCCCGCGGTCGAGCAGCGCCCGCACCAGCGCCTCGCGGTACAGCGGGTGATCGGAGTGGGCCGCCGCGGCCGCGCGCAGCGGGTCGAGCGGGGCGGTGCGCCTGGCGGCGATCGCCGACGTCACGGCCACGAGCCCCGCGGCCACGTCGGTCGGGCGCAGCGCCAGGGCGGCGCTCGCCTCGTTCGCCGCGGTCGTGTGGTCGCCGCGCCGCTGGGCCGCGAGCGCGCGATAGAGCCGCGAGCGCGCGTCCTCGCCGACCAGCAGGCGCTCGGCCTCGGCGACGTCGTCGTTGGCCAGGGCCGCGAGGCCGGCGACGCGAGCCTGGCGCGGGTCCTCCGGCGCGGCCTGGCGGCGCCACACCTCGGCGGCGCTGCTGCGCACCGGGTCCGGGCCGTACCGCAGGTGCATGCACAGCGCCGCCTCGGCCTGGCCGATCGGGTCGCGCTGCGCCTCCGCCTCGGCCAGCGCCTTCAGGTAGTCGGCGGTGCGGTCGGTGTCGAGGCGCCGCGCCTGCATGAACGCGTGGACTTCGGACCATGTCTCGAGGGACAGCGTGCGCGTGACCGTCGGCGGTCCGGCCTCGGCCTCGCGGGTGAACTGCGACCACCACACGCCGACGCATGCGACCGCCAGCACGACCACGCCGGCGCGGGCCAGCAGGCTCGGCTCGCGCGGCGGCGGCGGCGGCGGGACCGGCAGCGCGCGCGGGCGCGGCGGCGGCGTGCGCGGGGCGGCGCGGGGCTGTTCGGGCGCCGGCGTGGGCGACGCGGGGGGCGGCGTAGGCGCGGGCGGGGGCGCCTCGGCGGCCTCGTGGTGGAGGTCCTCGAGGTCGACCTCGACGTCGTCGGGGCGCGCGCTGCCCGGCGGGCGCGCGCTGGCGACCACGGTGTCGATCCGCGAGTCGAGGTTGGAGAGCTCGAGGATCTGCGGGAGGTCGAGCTCGGAGCTGCTGTCGAGCTCGTGGGTCCCGGCGGCCACCGGCGGGACCGTGAGGCGCTGCTGCCCGACGATCTTCGGGATCGTGAACGGCCGCGTCGACACCACCGGCGCCGGCAGGTCGTCCTCGTTCGGGTCGCTGCGGATCGGCCGGGAGCCGCTCGAGGTCGCCGAAGATCCGCGCGAGGACGAGTCGCCCGGCGAACGCGGCCCCGCCAGCGTCAGCGCGACGCGCGACGACTCGTTCGGCCCGGGCGCGACGCGCGACGACTCGTTCGGCCCGGGCGCGACGCGCGACGACTCGTTCGGCACGGGCGCGACGCGCGACGACTCGTTCGGCACGGGCGCGACGCGCGACGGCTCGCTCGGCCCGGGCGTGACATGCGACGACTCGCTCGGCCCGGGCGCGACATGCGACGATTCGTTCGGCCCGCGCCCGGCAGTCCCTCGCGGCAGCACCGACGCCGACGACGGCCGCGGCGTGGCGCCTGTCGCCGACGCGGCGCCCGTCGTCGCCGGCGCCGACGCGGCCTCGCCCGGTCCTGTCGGGCTCGGCCCGCCCGCGACCGTCGGCGCGACCGTCGGCGCCGCCCGGGCCTCGGGCGGCTTGCCGGGCTTGCTCTCCAGCTTCACCGGCTTGCCCGGCGGCGCCTTGAAGAACGCCGCCGGCTGGGTCACCGGCGTCTTGAACCCGGGCACCTCGAAGATCCGCCGCGGCTGCGCCCCTGACTCCGACAGGCGCGAGCCCGAGTCCGACGCCCTGGCCGCGCTCGACGAGCTGTCCGAAAGGCCAGGCTCACCCGCCGGCTTGCCGAACACCGACCCGAGGATCGCCGGCCCCTCCGGCTCGGGCTCACGCGTCGGCGCCCCGCAGTTCGGGCAGCGCTGGCCGAGCTGCTCGCCCTGGTCCAGGGGATACGCACATTTGCGGCACTGGCCCATCGTCGTGGTGAGGCCGCGACCGCGGCCGTGGAGGCGGCCTCGCAGGATAACACCGGATCGCGGCTTTATGGCCCGGCGGGCAGCGTGTACCCTCCCGGCGATGATCCTGCGCGATCCCGTTCACGGGCTGATCTCCTTCACCGGCGCGGCCGAGCGGTGGATCTCTCGCCTGCTCGCGTGCCCCGAGGTCCAGCGCCTGCGGCGGATCCGTGCCCTCGGGCTGGCCTCGCTGGCCTTCCCCGGCGGCGAGCACTCGCGCTTCTCGCACGCCGTCGGCGCCACCCACGTCATGCAGCGCTATCTCGATCGCGTGCGCACGCTCTCGGCCGAGCTGCCCGCGCACGACCGCATCGACGACGACACCGCCCTCGCCGCCCTCGCCGCGGCCCTGCTGCACGACCTCGGGCACGGCCCCTACTCGCACACCTTCGAGGCCGTGCTGCCCGACTCGCCGCGCCACGAGACCTGGACCTCGCGCATCCTCCTCGACCCGGGCACCTGCGTGCACCGCACGCTCGCCGAGGCCGACCCGGCGATGCCCGCGGTGGTCGAGCGCCTGATCCACGGCGAGGGGCCGATCGCCCACCTCGCCAGCGCCGTGTCCGGCACCTTCGACGTCGACCGCTGCGACTACCTCGTGCGCGACAGCTACATGACCGGCGTGCGCTACGGCCTGCTCGACGTCGACTGGCTGCTGGCCTCGCTGCGCCTGGTCGTGCCCCGCGACGGCACCTCGGCGCGCCTGGCCGTCGACGGCGAGAAGGGCCTGACCGCCGTCGAGGGGTTCTTCCTCGCCCGCCTCTACATGTACCGCCAGGTCTACCTGCACAAGGCCGTCCGCGCCGCCGAGCACATGATCCACGCGCTGTTCCGCCGGCTGCTGGAGACGGATCGTCAGCCCGGCACGCCGCCTGTCCTCGAGGACATCCTGCGCGGCCGCCAGATCTCCGTCGCCGCCTACCTCGAGCTCGACGACACCACCCTCGTCACCGCCTTCGCCGAGTACGCCCGCGGCCCCGACCCCGTGCTCGCCGGGCTGGCCACCGGCCTGCGCGAGCGCAAGCTGTACAAGACGCTGCGCCTCGCGCCCGCCGCCGACTCCGCCGCCGCCGAGGCCCGCCTCCACGGCGTGCTCGCCGACGCCGGCATCGCCCCCGCGTACCTCGGGGCGATCGACCGCGTGCACATCGACGCGTACACCGAGGACGACGCCCTCGGCGTGCTGCGCTCCGGCGGCCGCGTGCAGCAGCTGCTCGACGCCTCGCCGGTGCTCCGCGGCCTCAGCCGCGAGCGCTTCGTCCACCACCGCGCCGTGTTCCCCGCCGGGCTGCGCGCCCGCGTCGCCGACGCCCTCGCCGACTTCACCTGACCCCATGCCCCGCAAGAACTCTCGCCCGCGCTGCCCGACCTGCGGCCTCCACCTCGAGCTGTGCCTGTGCGACGCGCTGCCGCTGCGCGACCTCCCGACCGCGTTCGTGGTCGTGCAGCACAACCGCGAGCGCACCAAGCCGACCAGCACCGGACGCGTCGCCGCCGCGGTGCTGCGCGCCCCCGTCGTCTACTACGGCGCGCGCGACGAGGCGATGGACACCGCCCCGCTCGACGACCCGGACCTCGACTACTACGTGCTGTTCCCCAGCGAGGGCGCGCCGGCGGTCGGCGCGGCCAGCATGCCGGTCACGCCCGGCAAGCGCCGCTGCGTGGTCGTGCTCGACGGCACCTGGCACCAGTGCTCGCGCATGGCGAGGCGCGCCCCGAGGATCTCCGAGCTCCCCCACCGCACGCTCCCGCCGGGCCCGCCCTCGCGCTGGGGCGTGCGCACGCCCCCGCGCCCCGACGCCGTCTGCACCTTCGAGGCCGCGACCCGCGTCGTCGAGCTGCTGCACGGCCCCGCCGAGGCCGAGCCGATGTCCGCGTTCTTCGCCGAGCTCACCGCCCGCATGCTCGCCATGCGCGGCCGCTTCCCCGGCGAGCTCGACGAGGCCGACGACGAGTGAACGCCCGGACCCCGAAAAGCAAGGAGCCCCGAAGCTGGGCTCCGGGGCTCTCTCGTTCTCTCTCTTGCGGGGCGGACGGGGCTCGAACCCGCGACCTCCGGCGTGACAGGCCGGCGTTATAACCAACTTAACTACCACCCCGGCGGCACCCTCACGGATTGCCAGAGGTCTTGCGACCTCCCCTGTCAGGTGGCGCCGACAGGGACCGGGAGTATGCGGCAAGGGCCGCGCGGACGTCAAGCCCGAGCATGAACCAGAGCGACGAGGTTGGCGGCCCACCCGCAGTCCGCGCCGAACACGCGCTCGAGCAGCGGATCGAGGCTATCGAGGGCCGTGGCGAGCATCGGGACCAGAGTACGGCGGACCTGCCCGCCCGAGCTCCCGCCTGCGAACCTCACCCCGGCGACGTCACCCCCCTCGTTCGCCGCACTTCCGGAGAGATCTCCCCCACCCTCTCCCGACCCGGTTTGGCCCCGAAGGCGGCTCCGCAGCGCCAGCCCGAGGTCGAGGGCCGTGAGCAAACTCGGGAACACCAGCGTGCTCGCCTGGGGGGCGCTCCACAGCCGGACCACCCCCAGCCCGGCCTGCTGCAGCGCCCGGGTCAGCGTGGCCCGCTCGAAGAAGCTGACGTGGTCGCCGAGCTCGAGCGGCCGGTAGCGCCGACCCCACAGCGGCCGCGCCGCGTCGCCCCAGTTCGGCACCTCGATCACCGCCAGCCCGCCCGGCGCCAGGTGCCGGCGGATCCACGTCAGGCCCGCGACCGGCTGCTGCAGGTGCTCGAGCACGTGCGTCATCGTGATCAGCGCGTACCTCGGCAGCCCGAGCTCGTGAGCCTCGATGTCCAGCGCGTGCACCACGTGCCCCGCCGACTGCGCCGCCTCGCCCGCCCGCGAGCGCTCGATCCCCTCGGTCGCGTAGCCCCGCTCGCGCAGCGCGTCGAGCAGGAACCCCGCGTTGCAGCCGATGTCCAGCGCCCGCGCCCCCGGCGACGGCCGGAAGATCTTCCCGCCGCTCAGGCGGTCGTACAGCGCCAGGTTCCGCCGCTTGCGCGCCGCCCCCGGTCGCACCCCGCTCGTCGCCACCGCCGGCGCGGCCCGCCCCGAGTAGTAGTCCTCGCTGAGGAACTCCGCCGCGTACTGCCCGGTCGCGTGCACGAGCCCGCACTCGTCGCAGCGCACCACGCCGAGCCCGCCGCGCGCCGCCAGCAGCGGCGCGCACGCGGTCGCCCCGCACAGCGGACACGCGTCGATCGCCACGACCTGCGGCCGGCTCATGCCCTCGCCTTGCGCGCGGTGATCAGCAGCCCGAGCCCGAGCCGCCCGCCGAACCGGCGGATCAACCCGCGGGGATACAGCGCCCACGCCAGCCGCGCGAGCGGGCTCCTGTACCTCTCCGACGCCTTCATCGCCAGCAGGTCCCCCGCCAGCAGCGCCGTCTCGAGCCGCACGTCCGCAAACTCTCCGAGCAGCCGCCGCGCCTCCGCCAGCGTGTACGCCTTGGTCCCCGGGCTCTCGAGATGTTTATAAATTGCCTCGCGCGGCGTCATCCAGCGCAGCCTCGCGACCCCGTGCACGGCCCACAGCATGAGCCCGGTCCACGACGGCACGTGGTAGACCATCAAGCGCGCCTCGCCTCCCGGCTTCAGCACGCGGTGCACCTCGCGGATCGCCGCCTGCGTGTCCGGCGAGTGGTGCAGCACCCCGTACGAGTACACGACATCGAAGCTCGCGTCGGCGAACGGCAGCCGCTCCGCGTCCCCGACCACCAGCTCCGCCTCACCACTATCGAAGCCCTCGGCACGCACACGCGCGCGCGCCTCGTCGAGGCTGTTGGGGCTCAGGTCGATGCCCACCGCCGACGCCCCGGCGCGCAGCCACTGTACGAAGTCCGTGCCGGCCCCGACCCCGATCTCGAGCACCCGCAAGCCGCGGGCCTCGTCGAAGCGGGCGAACGCCGGGATGTGCACGTCGACCTCGTAGCGGATCTTCTCGGCCTCACGCAGGCGTTCGCGCGGGTCGTCGCTCTCGAGCCCGCGGGTCCCGCACGGCTCGCGGTCCCAGTGCTCGCGGACCTTCGCCTTCAGCTCGGGGTTTTCGCCGCCGGCACGCACCCGGCCATTCTTACACCTCTCGCGCCGGCCACACACCTTTCCGACGAGCCCGCCCCGCGCTACCCTGGCGGCCGATGTGCGGGATCGCCGGGATCGTCGGGCGTCACGACCCCGACCTGCTCGCCGCCATGACGGCCTCGCTGCGTCACCGCGGCCCCGACGGCGACGGGCTCTTCACGGACCCCCACGGCCCCGTCGGCCTCGGTCACCGCCGCCTGGCGATCATCGACCTCGCGGCCGGCGCCCAGCCCATGGCCAGCCCCGACGGCCGCGCCGTCATCACCTACAACGGCGAGACCTACAACTACGCCGCCCTCCGCCGCGAGCTGCTCGCCGCCGGCGCAATTTTTAATACCGAGTCCGACACCGAGGTCCTGCTCGTCGCCTACCAGCGGTGGGGCCCGGCGCTGCTCGAGCGCCTGCGCGGCATGTTCGCGTTCGCCCTGTGGGACTCGGACACGAAGACCCTCTTCATCGCCCGCGACCGCCTCGGCATCAAGCCGCTGTACTACGCCACCCTCGCCGACGGCACCCTGCTGTTCGGCTCGGAGCCCAAGGCCCTGCTGCGCTGCCCCGAGGTCGACCGCGGCCTCGACCTCACCAGCCTCGACGCTTACCTCGACCTCTACTACGTCCCCCCGCCGCGGTCGATCTTCCGCGGCATCCGCCAGCTCCCGCCCGGCCACTCGCTCACCTGGCACAAGGGACAGGTAATTATTAAACGCTGGTGGGACCCCGCGCCGCGCCCCGCCGACCCCGGACTCGACTCGCTCGACGCCTGGGCCGAGGCCACCGAGCCCGTGCTGCGCGAGGCCGTCAAGCTCCACACGATCTCCGAGGTCCCGCTCGGCGCCTTCCTGTCCGGCGGCCTCGACTCCTCGACGATCGTCGCCTGCATGACCGACCCTCGCGCCCAGCCCCGCGTCGACACCTTCTGCGTCGGCTACGGCCCCGAGGGCGCGTCCTACGAGGAGCGCCCCGTCGCCCGCCGCGTCGCCGCCGCCCTCCACGCCAACCACCGCGAGCTCCAGCTCGACATCCGCCTGCTCGACGACCTCGAGCCGCTCGTCCGCGGCTTCGACGAACCGTTCGGCAGCTGGGCCGCGCTCCTGTCCTACAAGCTGTCCGCCTTCACCCGCCAGTTCGTCACCGTGGCCCTCGCCGGCGACGGCGGCGACGAAGTGTTCGGCGGCTACCCGCGCTACCGCGGCCTCGTGCTGTCCGAGCGCCTGTCCCACGCGCCAGGTCTATTAATAAACCTCGCGCGCCGCGTGCTCGCCCGCGCCGGCGAGCCGACCACCGCCCGCAGCCTGCGCCGCTGGGCCCGCCAGTTCCTCGAAGGCGTCGAGCTGCCGCCCGCCCGGCGCTACGCCGCCTGGGTCGGCTACGCCCGCCAGGGCGTCCGCGACGGCATGTACACCGACGCGACCCGCGCCGCCGTGGCCGAGGCCGGCCGCGTCGACTACATCGCCGACGCCTTCGCCGAGCCGGCCCGCGGCGACCTGGTCCAAAGAGCAGGTTACGCCGACCTCCGCGGCTTCCTCCCCGAGAACGTGCTCCGCGGCAGCGACCGCATGAGCATGGCCCACGGCCTCGAGGTGCGCGTCCCGTTCTGCGACCACGTGCTGGTCGAGCTGCTGGCCGGCGCACCGGCGCCGCTGAAGGTCACCGCCCGCGCGTCGAAGCGGATCCTCCGCAGAGTCATGCGCGGCCACGTGCCCGACGAGGTCCTGACCCGCAAGAAGCTCGGCTTCAACGCCCCCTTCGGCACCTGGCTGAAGCAGGCCGAGGACCGCATCACCGGCGACTGGCTGCACCCCGATCAGGTCGCCCGCCGCGGCATCTTCAAGCCCGCAGAGATCGCCCGCCTGCTCGGCGAGCACCGCACCGGCGTCCGCGACCACGGGATCAAGATCTGGTCGCTGATGATCCTCGAGCAGTGGCAGCGCATGTACATGGACTGAGCCACGCGCGCACCGACGTTCAACACCTGCGCCTCCGAACGGCCCCTCACGCCCGCTCGAGCACCACCGCCCGCGCGTCGACGTTCCGCGCCTCGTCCCCCGACGCGCCCACCTCCCCACGACCCCTCACGCCACCGCGTCCACGGTCCACACCTGCGCCCCGCCCCCGACGCGCCCGCCTCCGCACCACCCCTCACGCCCGCTCGAGCACCACCGCCCGCGCGTCGACGTTGAGCACCTGCGCCCCGCCCGCGAGCGTCACCAGCGGCTCGGGCCAGTGACAGTGCCCGCAGATCACCAGCGTCCGCTTGTCCTCGACCGCCGCGCGCACCACCGGGTTGCCGCGCAGCCGCGACCGCCCGCCGTCGGGCCCCTCGTGCAGCACCAGCACGTGCGGGCGGGTGGCCAGCACCTGCTGCACCGTCCGCACGAACACCTCGGGCTCGCGCCGATTCTCCTTGCGCGGGTTGCCGCAGATCCCCCCGACCCCGCCGACGCGCAGCCCGTCGAGCACCACGCTGTCTCCGTCGAGCAGGTGCACCCCCGACTCGCGCTCGAACCGCGAGCGCTCCTGCGCGCCGCCGAAGAGGTCGTGGTTGCCCGCCACGCCGGTCACCCAGCGATAGCCCGCCGCGAAGGCCCGCCACACGTCACGCACGTCGCCGGTCGCGCCCAGCTTGTCGGCGCCCGGCGCCGCGTACAGATCTCCCGCGAGGATCACCCCGGTGAACGCCGCCGCCGGCACCGTCTCGAGCTCTCCGAGCGCCGCGTACTCCTCCGCCAGCACCTCGCCGAGCAGCGCCGACACGCCGCCCGCCGAGCCCAGCCGCGCGCGCCCCTGCAGATCCGACGTCACCAGCAGCGCGTCGAGCCCCGCCGGCATCCCCTCCGCCGCGCCGCGGAAGATCGGCAGCCTGCGCAGCTGCGTCCCGCCGCCCGGCGCCGCGTCCTGATACTCGAGCTCGTGTATCGGCTCGCCAGAGATCTCCACGATCCGCATCGCCCCGCGAGTATGCCAGACCGCCATCCGCGGCGACCCGCGGCCGCTCGTCGTCACACACGCCGCAGGCGCAGTAGCGCCCGCACACCGCGTCGCCTCAGGTCGAGCTCGCCTCGCTGGCCCGCGGCCCGCGCCACCAGGCCGCGACCTGAACCAGCTCCGCGAACACCAGCGCGAGCGGCGAAGCAACGATCCCCCACGTCATCGCCAGCGCCGCCAGCACGAGCGCCCGCCCGACCTGCCCGACGATGTCCCAGCGCAGCACGCGTTCCGGCTCGGTCGCCACCACGAACTGCCGACCGATCGTGTTCGCCATGCGCAGCCCCGCGTACGGCACCGACCACAGCACGAACGTGCCCGCCGGCACCGCCAGCGCCCAGCCCACCCGCGCGTCGACCCGCGCCGCCACGGGGCCCCACGTCAAGCACAGCCCCACCCCCGCGACGATCGCCGCCGTCGCCAGCCCGCCGATCACCGACCAGCGCCGCAGCACCGCGTGCATCGCCGCATCGCCCCCGGTCGCCAGCCGCAGGCTCACCACGGTCGCCGCCGCCGTCGGCGCCGTCATCGCCGCGTTGACGAACAGGTAGCCGTAGTTGAGCAGCGCGAACTGACCCTCCGCGTAGAGCGGCGAGAACGCGGTGTCGAGCAGCGCGAGGTTGCCGTAGATCAGCGCGTCGAGCAGCAGCACCCGCGTGCGCCGGCCGTCCTCGGACTGTATCACCTGTCCCTCGGGACCTGTCCGCCGCGCCAGCAGCGGCAACAGCCACAGCAGCCCGAGCAGGAGCCCGGCGAAGATCCCCGCGGTCGGCCCGAGCGTCGTGCCCGGCAGCAGCAGCGCCCCGGCGATCGCCCCCAGCGGCAGCGCCCACTCGAGCACGAACCCGCGGCGCTCGTGCCCCGCGCGCTCGGCCAGCGCCCGCACCGCGCTGCCGTACACCGCCAGCACCACCGCGCCCGCGAGCACCCACCCGGTCGGCTCTTGCAGCGCCGCCGGCCCGACGAACACCGCCAGCACCACCAGCCCGACCAGCGACATCATGATCAACGCGCCGCGCTCGGCCTGCATGAGCCGCCGCGCGGGGATCGCCGGGTCGACGGGGATCCACCGCGCCCGGAACAGCGCCATGCCGAAGCTGCGCGCCGTGCCGATGACCACCAGCCCGCGAAAGAACAGGTCCGCCGCCCCGCTGGCCCGCAGCTCGCGGGCGATCGCAAACTCCCGCAGGACCCCGAGCACGAGGGTCACCAGCGAGAGCCCCGCCATCCACAGGAACGTCCGCCGCGCCCGACTCACCACGGCTTCGGCGCCGCCTCGCGGTCGAGCACCCCGGCGCGACGCAGCTTCTCCTCGTAGATCAGCAGGTCGATGAGCATCGGGTACCACAGCGTGTGCATGCCCGCGAACACCAGCCCCGGCAGCCCGTCTCGCCAGGCCGACTGCACGACCACCGCGCGCAGCGAGTTGGCGAACGGCCGCACGAACAGCGGCAGCTTGTTGTACGCCCAGCGGATCCCGATCATCCGCGCCGCCTTGGTCCGCAAGTTGAAGCCCTGCAGCCCGCGCTCGCGGTCGACTCCGTCGATGTAGGCCTTCGCCTCCTTGCGCGCGTACTCGACGTGTTTGATGAACCACTGCGAGATCGGCCGGACGTCGCGGTGGATGAGCCGGGTCTTCAACACCGCCACCCGCAGCGCGCGATCGTCGACGCGCTCGTTGATCCCGCGGCCGAAGCGGGCGCGCTCGGGTCGCATCAGCCGCAGCACCATGGCCCGCGAGAACTCGCCGTGGACCAGGCGATGCCCGAGGAAGCGCCCGTCGAGCTTGACGTACGCCCCGTCGACGTCGTCGGCCGCGACCACCTGCTGGACCTCGCGCCACAGCGCCTCGTCGAACTCCTCGTCGGCGTCGAGGAAGAACACCCAGCGGAACCGGTCGGCCACCAGGTCGAGCGCGAAGTTCCGCTGGGCCGCGTAGTCGACGAACGCGTGGACCACGAACTCCGCCGCGTGCTCCGCGGCGATCCGCGGCGTCGCGTCGGTCGAGCCCGAGTCGACGATCACCACCGGCGCGCGCCCGCCGATCGACTCCAGCGCCTTCGGCAGGTTCAGCTGCTCGTTCAGCGTCAACATCACCACCGCGAACGGCGCGCGCGCGTCGGTCATGCCGGCACGCTAGGAGGTTTCGCGGCCTGCGGCAAGCGCAGGCGGAGGGCCGCGCCCACGACCATGCCGATCATCGGCACGACGATGTAATTTTTATAAGACGCCGCCGTGATCATGTACACCAGCGAGGCCGCCGCCCCGGCGAAGACGAGCGCGCGCGCGTCCCGGTCGATGCGCATGGCCTGACGCGTCAGCCCGAGGAACGGCAGGGCGAACAGCGCCGAGCCGACCAGGCCGAACTTCCACAGGTGGTACGCGAGCATGTTGTGCACGTACGAGACCACGAACCCGTCGATCACGAACTCCGCCCCGAGCCCCGCGCCGAACACCGGCATGCGCGCGAAGTACGACAGGCACTCGGCGATCTCCCGCACGCGCCCGTCGACCGTGGCCTGGTTGCCGAGCCGGAGGTACTGCTGGCCCAGCTCGAACAGGCTGGCCGCGAACACCGCCACCAGCACCGCCGCGATGGCCCCGAAGATCAGCCCGCGCGCAGGCTTGCGCACGTACATCCACGCCAGCGCCCCCATGGCCATCCCCAGCACCATGCCGCGGCTGACCGTGAAGATCACCCCGACCACCAGGAACACCGTGATCGCTTTGAGAACGGCCTTCACGCCTCTACCGCGGCTAAGGTGATGCAGGAACGTCGCGCAGAACAGGCCGACCAGCGGGTGCCCGAGGATCACTTTAAAATGCAGGTACGTCGACCTGTAGCGCGACAGGTCGTAGCTCGGCATGCGCACCAGCGAGATGGCCACGTCGGCCACGCACACCGCGAGCACCGACCACAGCAGCCACGTCGGCCGCGACGCCCCGCGCCCGGCGCACAGCCCGAGCACGAACAGGATGTAACAGAGCGCGTCCTCGAGGGCCTGACCCATCGGGTTGCCGCGGACGATCCCCACCATCAGCCCGAGCCCCAGCCCGATCACCCACGGCGACAACAGCGCCAGCTCCTTGCGCGCCGCAGCGCTGCGCAAGAACCCGCCGAACCCCGCCAGCCCGACCAGCCCGAGGTAGCCGACGATCGCGATCGTCAGCCCCTCCGGGAAGGTCGGCAGGGCCAGCGTCAACAGCATGGCCACCGCGGCGAACAGGGTCGTGAGCACCGCCCGCCAAGCTATCACGCCCGTCGAGCCGGGCCGGGCGCCTGGACCCGAGACGACGTTGCGAGGGACGCTGCGGAGGTTGAGGGGCCGATCTCCCTGAATGCGGCCTCCTCGCGGGCCGATCTCCGTGAACTGTGGGCGCTGGACCCGTCCGATCACACGGCGGATCGAGTGGCGCCGAAAGTCTCGTAAACGATGGTTTTAGGGCGTATTGAGGCCCTGTCAAATTTTTGGATATTTCCTCGAACGGCAATTCTCCCCGCGATCATGGGCCTTCCTCGCGTTGATCCAGGACGAGGCACGAGGGCCGTGGCACTGAGCCCTTGCGCAGTGGGGCGGCATCTCCTAGGTTGCCTGTCTCGGCTCTGTTTCGCGGGGGAGCACCGATCCTTGGCCATGCACCGGGAATGGTTGGACTGGCAACGACCGCTGCTGCCTGCAGCCGCGGCCTGGCTCGTCGCGCGTCATCGTGACGGCCAGCGCTGCGACCTGCGGCGGGTGCGTTGCGTCCTCCCCGGGTCGCGGGCCGGGCGTCTGCTCCTGCACACCTTGCTCGCGCAGTGCGCCCAGGCCGGCTTGCGGCTGGTGCCGCCGCAGGTGTTGACCCCGGGTTCGCTGGTCGACGAGCTGGTGCCGCGGAGCAGCGAGACCGCCTCGGCGCTCGAGTGTTCGCTCGCGTGGATGCACGTGCTGCGCGAGGCGAGGCCCGAGCAGATCGCCGCGCTGTTGCCGGCCCGGCCCGACGCCCAGGACTGGCCCGCGTGGCACGAGCTCGCCGGGCAGATCGCCGGCATCGTCGAGGAGCTCGCGGGCGACCTGCTCAGCCTCCGCGACGTCGCCCGCGTCGCCGCCCGCATGGACATGGAACGCGAGGCCGAGCGCTGGGCCGTGCTCGAGCTGCTCGAACAGCGCTACCGCGAGCGCCTGAAGCGCTGCGGCCGCGTCGACCCGCACGAGCGGCGGCGCCAGGCCATCGCCACCCTCGTCGACGCCGACGTGCCCGTCGACCCCGAGGGCTCCCTCGTGCTCATCGGCGTCGTCGACCTCGCGCGCATCCAGCGGGCCGTCGTCCGCGCCTACGGCGACCGCGCCTCCGCCCTCGTGCACGCCCCCGAGGACCTCGCCGGCGGCTTCGACGGCGACGGCTGCCTCGAGCGCTCGTTCTGGACCGGGCGCATCGTCCACGTCCCCGACAGCCAGCTCGTCATCGCCGACCGCCCGGGCGACCAGGCCCAGGCCGTCGTCGAGGGCCTGGTCGAGCTCGGCGGCCGCTATCGGCCCGAGCAGGTCACCATCGGCCTCGGCGACGACAAGCTCGGCCCGACCATGGTCCAGGCCGGCGAGTGGGCTAACCTCGTGGTCCACGACCCGCGCGGCCACCTCGTGCTGCGCGGGCGCCCGTTCCGCCTGCTCGACGCCGGCCTCGAGTGGGTCCGCGACCCGCGCTTCGCCGCCTTCTCCGCGCTGCTGCGCCACCCCGACGTCGAGGCCTGGGTGCGGCGTCAGCTCGGCAGTCGCAAGCCGACCACGGTCGACGCCGAGGCCGTGCAGCCTGTCCTTTCGGACAGCCCCGAGCCGACCGAGGCCGAGGTCGCCGCCGCGCCCGCGCCTGTCCAGGAGGACATCCCGTACGTCGAGTGGCTGACCGTGCTCGACCGCTACTACACCGACCACCTGCACGACACCGGCGGCGGTCCGTGGCTGGGCGACGAGCGCACCGTCAAGAAGATGGACATGCTGTTCGAGATCGTCTCGCGGCTGTTCGCCCCGCTCGACGGCCCGCGGCGCCCGCTGACGGAGTGGTTCGAGCCCGTGCTCGAGGTCCTGCGCGGCGCCTACGGCCACCTCGACATCAACACCCCGCACCCGCGCGACGCGCGGGTCGCCGCGACCTGCCTCGAGATCGCCCGCACGCTCGGCGGCCTCACCGGCGCGGCCGCCGAGCTGCAGCCGCAGGTCGACGGCCCGACCGCGCTGCGCCTCGTGCTCTCGCAGGTCGCCGGCCTGCGCATCCCCGAGGACCCGCGCTCGGGCCAGGTCGAGATGCTCGGCTGGCTCGACCTCCACCACGACCCCGCGCCGGTGCTGATCCTGGCCGGCTTCAACGACGGAGCGATCCCCCAGGCCGTCAGCGCCGACGCCTTCTTGCCCGACTCGCTGCGCGAGCACCTCGGCATCCTCAGCAACGGCCGCCGCTACGCCCGCGACCTCTACCTGCTCGAGGCGATCCGCCGCAGCCGCGAGCGCGTCACCTTCATCGCCGGACGTCAGGCCGCCGACGGCGAGCCGCTCACCCCGAGCCGCCTGCTGCTCGCCGGCGAGCAGCACCTGCTGCCCGGGCGCATCCTCCGCCTGTGCGACCCGGCCAACGCGATCCGCCGCAACCTCCCGTACGGCGCTCCGCCCTCGGGCTCGACGTCCGGCTTCCGCGTGCCCGAGACGCCCGGCCTGCAGATCGACCTCGAGGCGATGACCGTCACCGAGTTCGGCTGGTACCTGCGGTGCCCGTTCCGCTACTGGCTGAAGTACATCCGTCGCCTGCGCGAGGTCGAGGACAGCGCCGTCGAGCTCGACGCCCTGCAGTTCGGCAACCTCACCCACACGGTGCTGCAGCGCTTCGGCGAGGACCCGATCTTCGCCGACAGCACCGATCCGGAGCGCATCACGAAGTGCCTCGAGGAGCTGCTGGCCGACAGCGCCCGCGCCGACTTCGGGACCCAGCCCTTGCCCGCGATCCGCATCCAGCTGGCCCGCCTGCGCGAGCGCCTGCGGACCTTCGCCCGCCACCAGGCCCGGCGGCGCCTCGAGGGCTGGAAGATCCACCGCTGCGAGTTCGAGCTGCCGGAGTCGACCTGGCTCGAGATCCCCGAGCAGGCGCCGATGCGGATCAAAGGCAAGATCGACCGCATCGATCAGAGCGAGCGCGACGGCTCGTGGATGATCATCGACTACAAGACCAGCGAGGCCGGCAAGACCCCCGACAAGACCCACAAGGCGTCGCGCAACTCGGGCCGCGTGTGGGACGACCTGCAGCTCCCGCTCTACCGCCACCTCGCCGCCCAGCACGGCTACACCGGGCCGATCCAGCTGGCCTACATGAACCTGCCGAAGAAGCCCGAGCAGGAGGCCCTGCACGTGGCCCGCTGGTCGCCCGCCGACCTCGACGACGCCATCGGCACCGCCCGCGACATCGTCCGCAACATCCGCGCCGGCCGGTTCGAAATGGCCGAGGACTTCCCGGCCCGCTTCGAGGACCCGTTCGCCAACATCTGTCAGACCCGCGTGTTCGGCGGCGGCGACGACCTGGAGAACGAAGCGTGAGCGGACGCCGCACCGACGCGCCGAACGCCCTGTGGCTGTTCCGCGACGCCGACCTAGGCGCGCCCGAGCCGCCGGCCGCGCCGGTGCGCCCGCCCCCGCGCGAGCGCAAGGCCCCGCGCAAGCCGCGGACCGCCCGCCCGCACCGCGACCTGTTCACCGCGGTCGCCACCTCGTTCGCGCGCAGCAGCGAGGCCGCCAAGCAAGAGCACGACCCGAACGCCGAGGCGGGCAAACCCGTCCCCGCGGACAGCGGGTCGCGCGGCGCCGCCGAGCCGATCCGCCCGATCGTCGGCGACACCCGCGCGCCGCGGCCCGAGGTTCGACCTGTCCCATCGGACAGCCAGGCGATCACGAGCGACGCCCACGCGCTCCACCCGGCCGCCCCCGACATCCACGCGCTCGCCGCCGAGGCCGCCCGCGCCGTCGACCGCCACGCCCGCCCGATCGTCGTCGAGCCCGCGCGACCTGTCCCCGCGGACAGCCGCAGCCGCGAGCCCACGCGACCTGTCCCCGCGGACAGCCGCGGCCGCGAGCCCGCGCGACCGGTCCCGACGGACAGCCGCGGCCGCGAGCCCGCACGACCGGCCCCGACGGACAGCCGCGGCCGCGAGCCCGCAAGGCCTGCCCCCGCCGACAGCAGCCCGTTCGACCCGCAATGGCCTGAGCCCACCGACGAACCCGCCGTCTCGGCGCGGCCCGACGCGGACCGCAGCCCGTTCGACCCGCACTGGCCGGACCCCACCGACGAGCACCTGCCCGCCGACCTCGCGGTGATCCCGGCGAAGATGCGGGCCGAGCTCGAGATCGGCCTCGTCGCCGGGTCCGGCCCGCGCAACGACGTGCTCGCGCTGCTGCGCGAGGCCGACGACGTCGCCGAGGCCGCGTTCGCCCTCTCGGCGGACCGGCGCCTCGACCCCTCGACCGTCCCGCTGCAGCACGTCAGCATTTTGGCCTCGGCGGGCTCGGGCAAGACCTACCAGCTCACCAACCGCTACCTGCAGATCCTCAGCCGCGGGGCCGCGCCGCACGCGATCCTCGCCAGCACCTTCACGCGCGCGGCGGCCGGGGAGATCCGCGACCGCATCCTGCGTACGCTCGCCGAGTCGGCCGACGCCGACGACAAGCGCCACGAGCTCACGCGCCGGCTGCAGCGCGGCGACCTCTCGCGCCAGTTCGTGCTCGACCTGCTGACGGCGCTGGCCCACAACCTCCACCGCCTGCAGATCCGCACGCTCGACAGCTTCTTCGGCACCGTGGTGCGCTGCTTCTGCCTCGAGCTCGGGCTGCCGAACGACGCGCGCATCGTCGACGAGGACGAGGCGTTCCGCCTGCGCCGCTCGGCGATCCAGCGCATGCTCGAGGAGGGCGACGAGGCCAACATCATCGAGATGCTGGCCTCGCTGACCGAGGGCAGCTCGGAGCGGGCCGTCACCGACACGATCGACAACACCGTCAGCGCGCTCTACGACCTGTTCCGCGAGGCCCGCTGGACCCCGCGCACCGGCGGCCCGACCGACGCGTGGAACGCCATCGCCCCGGCCGAGACGCTGACCGAGGCCCAGGTCGACCAGGCCATCGAGGCCCTGCGGGCGGCCGCGCCGATGGGCCCCAAGCGCACGATCGACGCCCACGCCCGCGACTGCGAGCGCGCCATCGCCTGCCGCACCGGCAGCTCCGACGACTGGATGGAGTTCTTCTCCGGCGGCCTGGCGGCCAAGGTCGCCGACGGCACCTGCGTGTACTACCAGAAGCCGATCGACGGCCACACCGTCGCGGCGTACGCCCACCTGCTGCGCCACGCCAAGGGCGTGTACCGCCGGCGGGTGATCGACCAGACGCGCGCGACCCACCGCCTGCTCGAGCTGTTCGACGACTGCTACCAGCGCGTCAAGCGCCAGCACAAGGTGTTGACGTTCTCCGACCTGACCGCCGCGCTCGCGCAGGCCGAGCTCGACGGTCGGCTCGACGACATCTGCTACCGCCTCGACGCCCGCCTGCGCCACATCCTGCTCGACGAGATGCAGGACACGAGCATCCAGCAGTGGAACGCGCTGCGGCCGATCGTCGACGAGACGGTCAGCTACACCCCGGAGGAGCGCAGCTTCTTCTGCGTCGGCGACGTCAAGCAGTCGATCTACGGCTGGCGCAACGCCTGCCCGGAGATCCTCAGTCATATCGACGAGCTGCTCGGCGCCGGCACCGGCATCATCAAACAGAACCTGGCGACCAGCTACCGCTCGTCGCCGGCGGTGATCGAGGTCGTCAACAAGATCTTCGGTCACCTCGCCGCGAACCCCGCGGTCCAGCGCTACCCCGACGCGGCCCACCGCTGGGACGCCGAGTTCGTGCCGCACGAGACCTCGCGGCAGAGCCTGCCCGGCTACGTCCGCCTGCGCACGGTGGCCCGCTGCGAGGACCAGGCGCGGCGCACCAACCTGCGCCTGCAAGAGGCCGCGGCGCTGGTCGCCGAGCTGTACCACCGCCACCCGGGCAAGACGATCGGCGTGCTGCTGCGGACCAACGGCGCGGTCGGTCGCCTGCTCTACGAGCTCGGGCCCACGCGGCTGAAGATCCCGGCGACGGGGCGCGGCGGCGGGCCGCTGACCGACGCGCCGGCGGTCAACGCCCTGCTCGACCTGCTGCGCGTGGCGGAGCACCCGGACCACAGCGTGGCCGCGTTCAACGTGCTGACCTCGCCGCTCGGGCCGATCGTCGCGCTCACCGACGAGACGCGGACGTCGCGCTACAAGGTGGCCGCCAAGATCCGGCGGCAGATCGCCAGCGACGGCCTCGCGCGCACGCTGCAGCCGTTAATTAAAAACATCGCGGGGCAGGTCGACGAGCGACAGTACCGGCGCTGCATGCAGTTGATCCAGCTGGCACAGCAGTGGGACGAGCGGGCCAGCCTGCGGCTCGACGACTTCGTCGCGCTGGTCGAGACGCGGGCCGTCGCCGACCCGGCCGCCTCGGCCGTGCAGGTCATGACGATCCACCAGTCGAAGGGCCTCGAGTTCGACATCGTCATCCTGCCCGAGCTCGAGGCCGAGCTGGCCTCGACGCGAACCTTAAAGGTGGTCTACGAGCGCGAGGGCGAGGCCGGGCCGATCGCGCGGATCGCCAGGCACGTCTCGAAGGACATGTGGTCGATGTTCGACGACCTGCGGCCGATGTTCGAGCAGCACATCGGCCGGCTCGCGCACGAGAGCCTGTGCCTGCTGTACGTCGCGGTGACCCGCGCGCGCGAGGGCCTGTTCATGCTCATCGACCCGCCGCCCGAGGGCAGCCGCACGCCGCCGGCGCGCATGTCGTCGCTGGTGCTGCACGCGCTGCACGCGGAGGGCGCCGTCGAGCCGGACCAGGTCGTGTTCGAGTGGGGCGACCCGTCGTGGCTCGACCCGCACGCGCCGGTGGCCCCGGAGCACCCGGACCCGTCGGCGCCGCACCTCGAGACGCCGCAGGCGCTGACGTTCGCGCCGACCGAGGGCCCGCTGCTACGCTCGGCGGGCTCGCTGAGCAGCGACCTGACCGGGCGCACCGTCGGCGACCTGCTGGCGCTGAGCGACGGCCCGGTGAGCGCGTGGGGTGCGGCGATCCGGGCGCTGTTCGCCGAGGTCGAGTGGCTCGACGACTGGACGCCCGACCGCGGCGCGCTGGTGGCCGCGACGCTGGCGGCGACGCCGAGCCGCGACGAGGCGTGGGCCGAGGCGCGGGTCGGCGAGTTCATGCGCATGCTCGAGGCGCCGGGGGTGCGGCGCGCGCTCAGCCGCGGCGGCGTGGCGGCCGACATGCTGCGGGTCGAGCGGCAGATCCCGTTCGCGCGGCTCGACGGCGGGGCCCTGCAGACCGGGGAGATCCCCCGCGTCGTCCTCGAGCTGGCCGAAGGGACAGGCAAGGACGAGGTCCAGCGGGCCACCGTGATCGGCTACTGCCTCGACGTCGTCGACAACCTCGAGCGCGCCTCGGAGCGGGCCGCGGCCTACCGCGAGCCGATGCTCGCGTGGCGCAGCGCGACGGCCGAGCAGTGGGGCCTGGCGCGCGGCGCCGTCGCCGGGGTGCTGGTGTTCGTCAGCGCCGGGCTCGTCGTGCCGATGACCTGAGCCGCGGCGAAGACCGCGAGCTCATGGGGTGAGCTCGACCCGAGTCGTGGCGGCGTCCGCGAGTTCGTCCGCGGATCCGTTGGCGGCCACGACCGCGTGAGGTGAGCTCGACCCGCGGCTCAGGTCGCGGACGCGGACGCGGCGACGACCTCGATCTCGACTTTAAAATTGAAGGGCAGGCGCGAGACCTCGACGCAGGTGCGGGCCGGCGGGTTGGGGAAGTCGAAGAACTTGGCGTACACCGCGTTGAACACGGTGAACTGGGCCATATCGGTGATGTAGCAGGTCACCTTCAGCACCCGCTCGAGGCTGGTGCCGGCCTTCTCGAGCGTGCGCTTCAGGTTGGAGAGGGTCGCGTGGGCCTCGCTGGCGAGGTCACCGAGGCTGACGGTGCCGTTGTCGACGTCGACCGACGCGTGACCCGAGGTGAAGATGAAGCCGTTGTGGTCGCGGTACCACGAGAAGATCGGCCCGTGCTCGAGTTTGGAGGGGCGGGGGGTCGTCATGCTCAGGGAGATCTATAACCCGCCGTCGCGGCGCGAGGCGACGGCGAATTGTTTGTACACTCGATTAATTTGCTCGCTTGAACTTCTCGAGCTCGCGATAGCGGTCGCGCAGCAAGGTCTGCCGCGTGGTCGGCGAGGCGGGCACGCCGCGCACATACACCTGCACGGCGTGGCTCGAGAGTTCGAACGGGTCGGCGCTCCAGACCACGAGGTTGGCGACCTTGCCGCGGGCGACGCTGCCGTGGGTGCGGTCCATGCCGTAGGCGCGCGCGGGGGCGAGGGTGACGGCGGTGAGCGCGGCCTCCCACGGGAGGCCGTTGGCGACGGCGACGCCGGCCTCCTGCTTGAGGTTGCGGACGTTGTGAATGTCGCCGAGCACGGCGAGGACCACGGGCACGCCGGCGCGGTGGAGGAGGGCGGCGTTGTCGAGGCGCGAGCCCATGGTGTCGAAGCTGCCGGGGAGGTTCTGGGTCGGCTGGACGGCGACGTGGACGCCGTCGCGGGCGAGCTCGGGCGCGACCTTCCAGGCCTCGGCGCCGCCGAGCACGGCGATCTTCAGCTTGAACTCGCGGGCGAGGGAGAGGGCGGCGAGGATGTCGGAGGCGCGGCTGGCGGACAGGGTGAGGACGGCCTGTTGCTTGAGGACGGGCTGGAGGGCCTCGAGGTCGAGCGGGTGGGCGGCGAGTTCGCGCGACTGGGCGCGCTCGACGGCGGCCTTGCGTGCGGGGTAGATGCGGGCGTCGGCGAGGACCTCGCGGAGCTCGGCGAGGGAGGCCGCGCGCGAGCCGGCGTGGGCCTGGCCGAGGTGCGCGGCGACGGCGACCGCGGGCTTGCGGACGATGCCGGCGTGGTCGCCGGGCACGAGGTCGATCCACGCGACCTGGCCGGAGACGAGGCCGCCGGTCGGGGCCACGGCGGCGCCGGTGATGCCCTCGACGAGCTGGATCGGCAGCACCGCGGAGTCGGCGTTGATCGCCGAGCTGGCGTCGTGGGCCGCGCGGATCGGCTGGTCGCCGGCGCGGCCGTCGTCGCGGGTGCTGCCCTCGAGGTCGATCTCGACGAGGCCGAGCTGGCTGTCGACCGCGTTGAAGCCGGGCGTCAGCACCTTGCCCTTGACGTCGACCACCTCGGCGCCGCTCGGCACCTTCGCGTCGGCCCCGCCGACGACGGTGAACACGCCGCCCTCCATCGCCACCACGCTGTCTTTAATTATCGTGCCGTCGCCGACGTGGAGCTCGCCGCCGACGAGGTAGGTCGTCCTCGCGGCTTGCGTCGTCTTCGCGGGCGCGGGGGCCGGCGCCGCGTGGGCGGCCGGGGCGGCCAGGCAGAGCGCGCACACGAGGTTGATGAGGACCTGTCTCATGGGACACCTGCGGGGCGGTAGCCGAGGTCGAAGTCGGCCTGGTTGGTGGTCTTGCCGCGCACGTAGACCGGCTCGCCGGCGATGAACACCTGCTCGGCCACGCTGTAGACGCTGAACGGGCTGCCGCTCCACACGACCACGTCGGCGAACTTGCCGGGCTCGAGCGTGCCGGTGCGGGCGTCGATGCCGAGCGCCCACGCGGGGTTGAGGGTGATCCACTTGAGGGCGGTGTCCTCGCTGATGTCGATGCCGACGCGACGACCGGCGTACATCGCCTTGGCCGCCTCCTGGTTGAGGCGCTGGATGCCGATCGGGCTGTCGGAGTGGATGATCGCGCGGGCGCCGGCCCTGGCCAGCATGGCCGCGTTCTCGCGGATGCCGTCGAAGGCCTCGGCCTTGAAGCCCCACCAGTCGGCCCACACCGACGCGGCGACGTCGGCGGCGGCGAGGCGGTCGGCGATCTTGTAGGCCTCGGTCGCGTGGTGAAAGCTGCGTATTTTAAAGCCGAAGCTCGCGGAGATCTCGAGCATCAGCGACATCTCGTCGGCGCGGTAGCAGTGGTTGTGCACCAAGATCTCGCCGCGCAGCACGCCCGCGAGCGTCTCCATCGCCAGGTCGAGGTTCGGCGGGGTGGGCTCGTCGGGCCTCCTGGCCTCGGCGCCGGGCGGCGCGCCGGGCGGCGACGCGGGCGGCGGCTTGTCCTTGTCGGTCTGCCACTTCTTGTGGTCGCGGCGGTACTTGTCCCAGTTGCGCTGGTACTCGCGGGCCTTTTGAAATGCATCGCGATAACCGGCGCCGTTGCCCATGCGCGTGGACGGGCCGGACTTCTGGCCGTAGACCCGCTTGGGGTTCTCGCCGCACGCCATCTTTAAACCGTCGGGGGCGCCGGGGAAGCGGGCGTCGGCGACGTAGCGGACGTCGGGCAGGAGGCGCACGGTGACCGAGCGGCCGCCGAACAGGTTGGCCGAGCCGGGCAGGATCTGCATGGTCGTCACGCCGCCGGCGCGCGCGTGATCGATCTGCGGGTCCTGCGGGAAGTAAGCGTCGGCGGCGCGGACGCCCGCGGTGTTGGGGGCGATCGCCTCGTTGCCGTCGCCGTGACCGGCGAGGCCCGGGGCCGCGTACACGCCGATGTGCGAGTGGGTGTCGATGATGCCGGGCGTGATCGTCTTGCCGGTGAGGTCGACGACGGCGGCGCCCGCGGGCGCGGTCAGGCCGACGCCGACGGCGGCGATGCCCTCGCCGTCGATCAGCACGTCGCCGCGCTCGAGGATCTGCCCGGCGGCGGTCATCACCCGGGCGTTGCGCAGCAGCAGCTTGCGGCCGGCGGCGGGGCCCGGCGCGGGCGCGGACGGGGTCGCGGCGTCCGCCGGGGTCGCGGCCGTGGCGGTCGGCGGCGCGGTGTCGCCGGGGGAGCTGCGCTTGCCGCACGCGAGCAGCACGCCGAGCGAGAGCAGCACGAACGAGCGGGGCAACGTCACAAGAGCGACGCTATGCCAGGTCCACCTGCGACCGCCAAGACAATTGCAGGGTCACGCGGCGCCGCGGGTCGTGAGGAGATCGGGCGGGCCGCCGCGGACCGGCCCGAAACTGGCGCGCACGGCCGCCTGTGAGCCCGCCGGCGGGCGCGGTGAAACCGACGCCGGGGCGCGCGGGTCGCTGGCGGGACGGCGCGCGGGCGGATATCCTTCGCGCCCACATGCTCCGGCTGTTCCGTCGTCCCTCGCTCGCGCTGTGCGCTGTCCTCGTCCTCTCGTCCGCGTGTCTGTCCGAACGCGGCGGCACACCGGTCAAGCCCGGCGCGGCTGGCTCGGCCGCGACCACGGGCACGGCCACGGCTCAGCGCAAGCCGGCGACGCTGGTCGCGGTCGACCCCAAGGAGACGTGCGCGGCGGCGGCGTTGACGATCAAGCCGGGCACGGTGGTCGGCAAGATGCGCGGCGCGGACATCACCGTCGAGCAGCTCGGCGAGGAGCTGGCGGCGATCGAGCACCAGGCCCTGCGGACCTACTGCAACGCGATCATCGAGGCGCGCACGACGCTGCTCGACAACCACGTGCAGCGCACGCTGCTCGAGGAGGTCGCCAAGGCCGAGAACAAGACCATCCAGGAGTACATCGAGGGCCGCGTCGACGCGCTGGTGCCGACGCCGGACGACCTCGCGATCACGACGTTCTACGAGACCAACAAGTCGCCGGACACGCCGCCGCTCGAGCTGGTGCGCGACCAGGTGATCAAGGCCATGACCGGCGAGCAGCGCAACGCGGCGATCGACTCGATCATCGCCGAGATCGAGGGCAAGAACGGGGTCGAGCGCCTCATGCCCGACATCGCCTTGCCGCCGGTCGACCTGTCGACCGGGCCGTCGTCGCCGACGATCGGCCCGAAGGACGCGGTCGTGCAGGTCACCGAGTTCTCGGACTTCGAGTGCCCGTACTGCTCGCGCGCGGCCGAGACGCTCGGCAAGCTGAAGGACAAGTACGCCGGCGCGAGCGTGCAGTTCGTGTTCCGCCACTACCCGCTGCCGATGCACCCGAACGCCCAGCCGGCGGCCGAGTACGGCCAGTGCGCGCAGGCCCAGGGCAAGTTCTGGCCGATGCACGACGCGATCTTCGCGGCCCAGCGCGAGCTCTCGGGCGACAAGCTGAAGGAGCTGGCGGCGCAGGCGGGGCTCGACGGCGCGGCGCTCGAGGCGTGCCTGGCCGGCGGCGGCGCGGCGACCGAGGTCGCGGCCGACATGGCGAAGGGCCGCGAGGTCGGCGTCGAGGGCACGCCGAGCTTCTTCATCAACGGCCAGCCGTTCGCCGGCAACCCGAACGTCGAGGGCCTCAGCAAGGCGATCGACGCGGAGCTGGCGAAGGCGCAGAGGGGCTAGGCGGGGCATGCACCCGGCGTTCCGTTCGCTGCCGCGGCGGCTGCTGTACGCGGTCAAGCCGGCGAGCTGGCCGAAGCTGCTGGTTCCGGCGCTGACGGGCCAGGCCATGGCGGCGCTGGCGGCCGGGCGCTGGTCGTGGAGCGGCGGGGCGGTCGGCCTCTTGTTCACGCTGGCGCTGCTCGTGCACGTGGTGCTGCTCAACGACTGGTTCGACGCGCGGGTCGACGCGATCAAGCGGCAGATGTTCCCCGACGGCGGGAGCCCGAAGACGATCCCCGACGGCATCTTGCACGCGCAGACGGTGCTGCTCGCGGGCCTCGGCGCGGGGCTGTGCGCGGCCTCGCTGGCGCTGTGCGGCGAGCTCCTCGTCGACCGCCCGGGGCTGACGCTCGCGGGGCTGGCGTGCGTGGCCCTGCTGCTGGCCTACAGCGCGCCGCCGGTGCGGGTGAACGACCGCGGCGCGGGCGAGCTGCTCGAGGCCGTCGGCGTCGGCGCGCTGCTGCCGTGGTTCAACGCCTACGCGCAGAGCGGCGAGGCGCTGCCGGGTCCGGTGATCGTGCTGCTGCCGGGCATGGCCGCGCTGGCGTTCGCGTCGGCGCTGGCGAGCGGGCTGGCCGACGAGGACAGCGACCAGGCCGGCGGGAAGTCGACGTTCACCACGCAGTTCGGCAACCTGCAGGCGCGCCGCACCGCCGAGTACGCGCTGCTGTGCGGCGCGCTGTGCTGGGCGATCGTCTCGCGCATCGCCCCGCACGTGGTCCACCCGCTGGCGGCGACGGCGGGCATCCTGGCGATCGCCTGGCACACGCGCGCGGCCCTGGCGATCAGCGCGCGCGCGACGACCAACGCGTTCGCGGAGATCGCCGAGTACAAGCGGTCGCTGCACCGGGCGATCTGGGACGGCAACCTCGCGCTGGTGGCGGCGTCGATCGTGCTGCGGGCGCTCGGGGCGTCGGCATGACGCTGCCCCCGGCCGCGCGCGCGCTGCTGGCGGCCACCGACGCGGCGCTGGCCGAACGCGGCTGGCTCGCGGGCTCGCTGGACCCCGCGCGGCGGTCGGCGCGTCCGCTCGTCGAGGTGTGGGCCGCGGTGCTGCGGCCCGGGGACGACGAGGCGACGGCGACGGCGCTGGCGCGCGGGCTGGCGGCGATCGTCACGGAGCAGGCCGACAGCTTCCCCGACAACCTGTTCGCCGACTGCGACTACCTGGCGGCCAACCTGATCCGCCGCGCGCGGAGCGTCGACGACGCGCCGGGCCACCTCGAGCGGACCTGCGCGCAGGTCGCTCGCCTGCAGCGGCTGTTCGGCAGGCGCACGAAGATCTGCTTCCGCTACACCCACGACTTCGCCTACGGCTACGACTGGGCCAAGTGGGTCGCGCGCGGGCCGGAGGCGCGGGCGGGGGTGCTGCCGTTCGACCGCGAGTTCCTCTCGCACATGGAGGAGCGGGCGCACGAGCTGCTCGCGCTGATCGACGTCGACGACGCGGAGTACCCGAGCTTGCCCTCGGGACAGGCGCGCAACCCGTTCCCGTTCTCGCGTGAGCCGGCCGCCGAGGCGGCGCTGCTGCAGGCGCTGGCCGACCGCGGCGAGCTGCCGCTGGCGGCCTGGGACGCGGACGCGGCGCCGATCTGGGACCGGCCCTACGCGGCGCTGCGCGTCGAGCAGGCCGCGCGCATGGGGCTGACGACCGACTGAGCGGTCAGCCGGCGGTCTGCTTCTCGCGCAGGCTGGCGATCTTCTGCTCGAGCTCGGTGACGGCCTGCTGGGCCCGGTCGTAGTTCTGCTGGACGATGGCGCTGCGCGACTCGACGCGGGTCTGGTCGGCGGGGGTCTTGGCGTTCTCCTTGGCGCGCTTCATGCGTTCGAGGAACGTGGCGCGCTGCTCGAGGTCGGAGCGGGCTTGCTCGAGCTTCTTCTCGTAGTAGGCGATCTCGGCCGCGGCGCTGGGGAAGCCGGTGGGCTCCGGCTTCGGCGTGGGCGGCGGGGCCATGCCGCGGACCGGACCGCCGCTGAGGGCCGGGTTGAGGCGGGGGTTGATGCGGCCCGCGGCCGGATCGTTGTCGCGCGGGGACAGACCGACGGCCTGCCCGCCGCCCGCCGCGGCGCCGCCGGCGACGTTGCTGGCCTGGGCGCCGCCCTTGCCGCCGGCGCCGCCGCCCGCGGTCTGGCTGGCGGACTCGCCGTCGGGCCAGAAGATGAGGAGGCCGGCGACGATGAGGATGGCCCCGCCGATGAGCACGGCCCCGAGGGAGCCCTGGTCTTCCGCTGGAGGAGGTGTGGTCGGGGTCGGCTCGGGGGCGGTCATCGCCGGGACGTTATAGCATGCAGCGCCGTGGACGCGGAGGACCCCGACATGCTGCTGATCCCCCTGACGGTGGACACGGCGCGCGACGGCTATCGCCTCGACCGCTTCCTGGCCAGTCGGATCGCCCGACTGTCGCGGACGCGGGTCCAGCAGATCGTCGCGGCGGGGCGGGTGCGTCGGGCCGACACCGGCGAGCGCCTGCTCCGCCCGGCCCAGCGCCTGCGGGCGGGCGAGGCGCTGATCATCGAGCGGCCCGCGCCGCGCGAGCCGCCGGTCGTCATGGACTACACGGTGCTGCACGCCGACGCGGCCCTGCTGGTGCTCGACAAGCCCGCCGGTCTGCCGGTCCACCCGTCGGCCAGCTACCACCGCAACACGTTGACCCAGCTGATGCGCACGCGCCTCGGCGCCGGGCACGGGTGGGAGATGGCCCACCGCCTCGACCGCGAGACGTCCGGGGTGATGGTGCTCGGCCGGCGCGGCGGCTCGGCCCGCGCGCTGAAGCGGGCGTTCATCGCCCGCTCGGTCGAGAAGCGCTACTGGGCGCTGTGTCACGGCTGTCTCGAGGAGCAGGTCGTAATCGACATGTCCCTCGGGCCAGCCAAAGGTTCGGCGATCCGCGTCAAGATGGGCCCGCGAGCGCTCGACGACGGCGGGCTGGCGGCGCGCACGGTGGTGGCCCCGCTGGCCCGCGGTGAGCACCGCGGCGGGCCGATCACGCTGGTCGAGGCGCGGCCGGAGACCGGGCGCCAGCACCAGATCCGCGTGCACCTGGCGGAGATCGGGCACCCCCTGCTCGGCGACAAGCTGTACGGGCTGCCGGAGGAGAAATTCCTCGCGGTGGTCGAGGGCGGGCGGCCGCTCGACGAGCTCGGCGCGGAGCTCGGGCTCGGGCGCCACGCGCTGCACGCGGTGTCGCTGGCGCTCGACCACCCGGAGCACGGGCGACGCGTGGCCTTCGCGGCGCCGTGGCCGGCCGACCTCGCGGAGATCCTCGCGCCGCCCGCGTGAGCGTCACTCGCCCTTCGGCTTCAGCTTCGGCTCGGCGCCGGGCTGCAGCTCCTCGACGACCTCGCCGAACAGCACCTTGAGGCGCGTGGTCTTGCCGCCCTCGACCTCGACCTTGAACTGGGCCTGGTCGCTGCCGTCGGCGAGGCGCAGCGTGCGGTCGGGCAGCTCGACCGCGAGCAGGCCCGGCGGGGCGCGGTCGAGGCCGAGGCGGGCCGCGCCGCCGCTCCACACCATGGTGCGCGGTCGGCTCGACATCTCGCTGCCCGCGGGCAGCTGGAACTGCTGGGCGTGGGTCGGCTCGCGCGTGCGCGTGAACCACACCACCAGAGCGACGCCGCCGGCGACGAGCACGACGACCAGCGCGAACAGCACGCGGCGCATGACGGTGCCCGCGGCGTAGCCGGCGAGGCGACCGCCGTGCTCGAGCTTCGGCGGGTCGGCGAGCAGTTCGTCGTCACGCTCGCGCGTGGGCACCGGCGCGGGCGCCTGCCAGGCGGTGTCGAGGTCGGTGACGGCCGGCGCGTCGGCGCCGAGGCGGAAGGGCGAGCGAGCGACGGGGCCGAGCTCGGGCGTCGCGTCGGGGTCGGAGGAGCCGGGAGCCAGCGAGGGGTCGAGGTCGTCGGCGGGCATGGTGATCATTAAATAGGCGATCGGCCCGGCGCCGGCGGCTCCGGCGAGAAAATTGCCGAGCTCAGCCGAGCCAGGACGGGCGAACCTGGGCCCACATCACCTGGGCGACCAGGCCGAGCTTGTTGCCGGCGAGCTGGACGGCGCCGGCGACCTGGCGCAGGCGGTCGCGGTTGGCCATGTGGGCCGCGTGGCGCGGGATGAGCGAGGACTCGAGCGCGTAGCGGGCCGTCTTCAAGTACTCGCTGAGGAACACCGCGGGCCGGCCCTCGGCGCACGAGAGCAGGGCCATCGAGCGCACGCGGGCGCTGCGGCTGGCGGTCCAGTAGTCGAACAGGGCCCGCTGGATCGCGCGCGCGCCCTCGTTGCCGCCGCGGAAGACCTCGTAGATGGCGTCGGCGAGGGCCTGGCGGGTCGGCACGTAGCGGTCGTGTTCGGCGCGGTAGCGCCGCAGGCTGGTGTCGTCGAGCCAGGCCTCGTGGGCGGGGGCGTCGCGGCGGCGGCGGGCCTCTTCGCCGAGGCACTCGGCGTCGCGCAGGCCCATGGTCATGCCGGAGGCGGTGATGGGGTGCGAGCAGCCGCCGGCGTCGCCGATCAGCGCGAGGCCCGGGAGGACCGCGGTCGGCGCGGGCAGGTTGATGGTCGGGGCCATCTCGAACTGACCCTTGCGGGCGACGATCGCCTCGGCGACCTGGTCGGCGAGCGGCGCGGGCAAGAACGGCACGAACGTGTCGAGCAGGAACTCGGCCAGGCGCGCGCCCTTGGCGGGCAGGTTGTGCGGGAGGTCGAGCGTGACGCGGTAACGGATGTCGCCGCCGGGCTCGCGGGCGATCGGGTAGACCAGCACCGGACCCCACGCGCCGAGCACGATGTTGCCCCACGTGGCCGCGGAGATGCGGGCGTTCAAGATCTCGAGGCCGACGGTGAAGCCGACGGTCTGGCGGTTGTCGGGGATCTCGGCGAGCTTGCGGACCTGGCTGGCCTTGCCGTCGGCGCCGACGACGAGGTCGGCGTGCACGCGCACGTCACCGCCGTCGGGGCCGGTGAGCACGGCGCCGGTCACCCGCTCGCCGTCGTCGCCGCGGATGAGCTCGCGGATCACCCAGCCCTCGAGCAGCAGGGCCTGCGGGCGCTGACGGACGACCGAGCGCATGGTGCGGACGAGCGTCTTGTGGTGGGCGGCGATGCCCTGCGGGCGCTGATCGGGGATCTCGCCGTAGGGCAGCTCGACGTAGCGACCGTCGGCCCGCTCGAGCACGGTGAAGCCGTCGACGTCGACGGCGCCCGCGGCCTTGAGCGCGCCGTAGAACCCGAGGTCGTCGAGGATCTGGGCGCCGCGCGGGTGGATGAACTCGCCGGCGAAGCGGGGCGAGGCCCCGGGGTGGCGGTCGATCAGCAGGACCTTGCGCCGCTGCCCGCGGTCGGCCAGCGACAGCGCCTGGGCCGCGGCGCAGCCGGCGATGCCGGCCCCGATGATGAGTACGTCGTAGCGGTCGTCCGGTCGGGTCGTGCTCACGATGCGATCATCCTAGCTGTCCGCCGTGCGCGGCGAACTGCGTCAATGCGAGGGCCGCCTCACGCACTCCGGCGCTCGGATCGTGGCACACCGGGCTGAGGCCGAGGCCCTGTGTCCACGCGCCGCCGAGGTTGGCCAGCTCGCCGTTGTCGGCGGACTCGAGCAGCTGCACGAGGTGACGCGCAGCACGCTGGGTCTGCGGACACGCGCCGCCCTCGAGGGCCATCAGCCCCTGCATGGCGAGCGCGGTGTCGACGGGCGCGCCGAAGCTGCCGTCCTCGCGCTGGCGCCCGCGGAGCTGGCGCTCGACGGTCTGGCGCAGCGGGTGGGTCGGCGGGCACAGGGCGGCGGCGCAGACGGCGAGCTCGCCGAGGGTCGCCAGATCGAAGCTCGAGAAGTCGACGGTGACGCGCTGCCACAGCCACTGCACACCGCGGGCGATGCGGTCGTCGTCGGCCTGGAAGCCGAGGCGGGCGAGTTGGCGCAAGGCCATGGCCGAGACGCGCACGCGGGCGGGGTCGGTGAGAGATCCCGCCGACAGCACCTGGGCGTCGCGCAGCGGGAAGTGGGTCATGAAGACCTCGGACTCGCCGCGCTCGAAGCGGGCGAACCCGCCGTCGGGCTCCTGCATGGCGAGCAACACCTCGACGGCGCGGCGCATGGCGGCGCGCACCTGGCTCTGGTGCGGCGACGACTTCGGCAGCGCGTGCAGGGTGTCGAGCACGGCGCAGGTCGAGAGGGTGTCGACGTACTTGTCGGCGCCCTGCTCGCACGGCCAGCCGCCGGCGGGGGCGTTGGTGCGGAGCTGCCACTCGCCGGGCTGACGAATCTCCTCGGACAGGAGAAAGGAGATCATGGCGTCGGCGTCGGCCGCGGCGTCGCTGGTCGCGAGGGCCACGCGCACGAGGCGGGCGACCGTCGCCAGCGGCGCGCCGGTCAGGCCTTGCACGAGGTGCGGCGTCGACGAGCCGGGCAGGCGCGCGAGGCCGCGGGCGCGACGGAGGTAGGTGAGGCCGCGGACGATCCGCGGATCGTCGAAGTTGGCCCCGACCACGCGCAGCGCGATCAAGCTGAGCAGCGTCGGGTGGGCAGAGAACCACCCGCCGTGGGCCTGCTGGGCCGCGACCAGCCAGCGCTGCACGCGGGCCAGCGCGGCGGTGAGGACCGGCCCGCGCGGGAGCTTGCGGACCAGCTTCACGCCCTGGTCGAAGGCCTGCAGCAGGTCGCCGAGCAGGCCCGGCTGGACCAGGCGCGGGAGGATCGGCTCGCCGTCGGGGCGCGTCAGCAGCAGCGCCGCGGCGTTGCTGACGTGGACCCGCGCCGGCGCGCGCGTCAGCAGCAGGTACGGCGTCATGGCCCCGCGCGCCCACGGCGAGACGCGGCTCGGCGACAGCCAGGTCGCGGTCGGCAGCAGCCACAGCTCGGCGGGCAAGGTCGGCAGCCACGACCACGGGATGTGCCCGGCCATCGCCAGCCACAGGCGGACCTCGGCGCTGGCGCGCTGGGCCCCGCCGAGCTCGTGCACGATGCGGCGCGCGCGTACGAGGTGCTCGGCGTCGGGGTCGTCGCCGGACTCGACGAGGGCCCACCAGCCGAGGGCGGTGCGCGAGAGGTCGGGACGACCGGTGTGGTCGAGCCACGCGCCGGAGGGCTGCTGACTGGCGCGGATCCAGCGGGCGAGGCCGTCGCGTTCGGCGTCGCCGAGGTCGTGGAACAGGCGGTCGGCGAGCAGGACCTCGCAGGCGAGGCCGATGTCGGGCACGCTGAGCAGCCACCCGGTCGAGCGGGCGGGCTGGACGGCGGCGTTGGGGGTGGAGATCGGCTGGCGCGCCTGACCGCGCCACCAGGCGGCCGCGGAGGCGGCCCGGGCGATCGCGGCGCTCAGCGCTGGTGGCGGGCCGATCGGACGATCGGCGGGGGCCACCCGGACAGGAGACGTGGCGGACATGGGCGACGGCGAGAAAGCGGGAAGAAACCCCGCCAGAAGGCCGCCAGGCTAACACGCGGGCGACGCGCGCGCGACGTGACAGGTCGCACGAGAGGGTGTGCAAGCAGCGATGCAGACGGCGAACGCGGCGACGCAGATGGGGCGTGGCGGCCACGCGTGGGAAGGTTGCCGGTGCAGCGATGCGACGGCCCGGGCGGCGCCGAGGCGGCCGGTCAGGCCGGGTGCACGCGGATCTTGCAGGTCCGGGCCCCTGTTTGCGAGACTCGCGGGGATGAACGCGAAACTGCGCGCCCTGGTGTTGCTCGCCGGCTGTCTGGTCGGGGGCATGTCGTCGTCCTCTTGCAAAGAGGAGGAGCAGGAGAAGTTCGGCTTCGCCTGCCTCGAGCTGCAGCGCGGCGAGACGGAGGACGAGAACCCGTTCGCGGGCACCTACAAGATCCAGGTCAAGATGAGCTACGAGAAGTGCCTGCAGGACTACTACCTGGTCAAGCAGCCGGGGCAGCGCCTGGACGGCCCGGAGGACCAGGGCGGCGGGGTGTTCGCGGAGTGGAAGGAGCGCCTGTGCAACGAGGACGTCGAGCGGCGCATCGAGTGCGAGGTCGAGGGCTTCGAGCAGGTGTTCGTCGAGGACTCCGGGCTCTACAACATGACGATCACGTACATCGTGTCGGACCCGGCGGCGATCTCCGGGCGGCGCATCCTGTGGGGCCCGGGGCCGCTGCCCGAGGAGGCGATGTGCGACGCCGGGCAGTCGCCGTTCGTCAAGCTGATCGCGCTGTCCGACATCGTCGGCCTCGACAGCCAGGGCAATCAGATCTGGAAGCTCGAGACGTTCGGCTCGACGCAGAAGGCGATCATCCAGAGCGCCGGCGCGGGCTGCCTGCAGGCCGGCGTGCTCAAGAACTAGGCCGGGCCGATGCCGGCTCGCGCGCGGTGCTGCTGGTGGGTGCTCGGCGGGTCGCTGGCGTGCAACCCGCCGGCGGCCCGCGACGCGCCCGCGGGCGCGACGCCGCCGGTCGAGGCCGGCGCCCGCTGCGTCGAGCCGCCGGGCAGCGCGCTGGCCGTGCTGGCCGATGAGACATGTCCCTGGGCGCTTGTCCCTTCGGACAGGTCGGGGCTGGCGCTGCACGAGCTGGCCGGCGCGGCGCCGCGGGCGTTCGCGGTGGCGGCGCCGGCGGAGTGCGCGGGCGAGGCGAGGCCGAACGCCGCGGGCGAGCCGGTCCTGGCGGGCGGGTGCGAGTGGCGGGGGGTGATGAGCGCGGCGGGCCCGGTGGTGGTGGCGTCGCGGGCCAGCAAGCTGCGCGAGGGCGCGGAGCAGGCGTACGTGGGCGCGGCGCTGGGCGGGACGACGGTGCGGTTCGTGCCGCTGTGGGTCGACCGGCCGGCGCTGGGCGACGGCACGCCGCTGGGGCCGAGCCTGGCGCTGGCGCCGTGGCTGTGCGGGGAGGAGCTGGTGCTGGTGCCGACGCCGCGGCTGGCGGGTGCGACCGCGGAGGAGCCGTCGGCCGGGCTGCTGGCGGCGGCGGGGGTGTACGCGATCGAGGGCGAGGAGCTGGTGCGACGCGGGCCGGCGCCGGACCTCGGCGGGTGCGCGCGGGTGGCGGTCGAGCTGCCGTGAGCGCGGGGCTCACTGCGGCGGGCTGACGTGGGAGACCTCGCCGGCGAGCAGGTCGGCGACCCAGTCGGTGAGGCGCACGCCGTCGACCTCGGTGTCGTAGAAGCGCGAGCCGGCGATGAAGGTGTGCTCGACGCCGGGGATGAAGTAGCTGCCGGCGTTGCCGGCCGGGCGCAGGATGTGATCGCGGAGGTCGTGGAGGCCGGCGGTGAAGCGGGCGCCGGGGTAGATCGCTCCGAGGCCGGCGCACTCGTCGAGGCCGAAGCCGTAGAAGATCGAGATCGTCGCGTCACGCTCGCTCGAGATGAAGCCCATGCGCTGCTCGGGGTGGCGCGCGGCCAGGAACTCGATGATGTGCCAGATCCCCCCGCCGTCGGCGGCGAAGCAGTCGGCGCAGGCCTCGGGCAGCGTGCCGTCGAAGTTCCAGACCTCGCGCCACTGCGCCTGCAGGCACGGCGCGAGGTAGTCGTCGCGCATGACCGGGCCGGAGTCGTCGAGCAGCGTGACCTTGCCGGAGAACACGCGGGCGAGGCGGTGGTAGTTGAAGCCGGAGCCGAAGCCGCCGGCGCTGACGCCGGTGACGAGCACCTCGGGCGCGCCGCCGAAGGTCGGGACGACGCGGCGGAGGTAGGCGTCGACGTTGGTGTAGCCGGCGAACGACTGCACGCCGGGGGCGTCGACGATGGTCACGCCGTGGTTGTCGCCGGCGTGCACGTCGCCCGAGCAGTAGGGCACGTAGACGACGCTCCAGTCGGCGACCGGGTTGGCGGGGTGGTCGCGGTCGAACAGGCCGCGCGAGCCGGCGGGGTCGACCCAGGCGATGAAGTCGTCGAGGTCGAAGTGGTCGGGGTTGGCGAGGCAGGTGAAGCCGTTGAAGCAGGCGCCGCCGCCCTCGAAGAACACGACCAGGTTGTCGGACTCGCCGCGGCGCACGCCGATGCCGGTCGGCGTGCCGTCGCGGCAGCTGGCCTCGGGGAAGTCGACCCACTGCCACACGCCGACCGGGGCGTCGGGCAGCGGGTCGCCGTCGTACTCGGGCAGCGGGGCCTCGTCGGCGGGCTCGCCGGTCGAGTCGGACGCGTCGCCCGCGGACGAGCTCCCGGACGAGTCCTCTTCGCCGCTGCCGTCGTGGTCGCCGCCGATGTTGTAGAACGGGGCGACGTCGGAGGAGACGCAGCCCGCCAGCAGGACGGCGCCGAGGAGCGGACGCGGGGCCAAGCGAGGCGATGATAACCGGTCGCGGGGCGCCTCAGGTGACGGCGTGGAGGGCGTCGACGAGCTGCTGCAGGGTGTAGGGCTTGGGCAGGAAGCCGTGGACGCCGGCGCGCAGCAGCGGCTCCAGGTGGTCGCCGTGGTAGCCGGACGACAGCAGGACCTTCACGTCGGGGTCGATGGCCTGCATCTCGTCGAAGGTGCGGGCGCCGCCCTGGCGGGGCATGCCGACGTCGAGGAGGACGACGTCGACCTCGGAGTGGCGGCGGCGGAACACCTCGACGGCCTCGACGCCGTCGGCGGCGACCCACACGCGGTGGCCGAGGTGCTCGAGCATGCGCGTGACGCTGCGGCGCAGGGCCTCGTCGTCCTCGACCAGGAGGATGGTCTTGTCGGGCGACGGCGCGACGTGAGGTGCGACGGCGGACGACTCGGGGGCCGCCGGCGGGGACGCGCACGGGAGCGTGAGCACCACCGCGGTGCCCTCCCCTGCTTCGCTCTGGACGTCGATGTGGCCCTGGTGGCCGGTGACGATGCCGTGCACGATCGCCATGCCGAGGCCGGTGCCGCGGCCGACCTCCTTGGTGGTGAAGAACGGCTCGAACACGTGCTTCAGGGTCGCCGCGTCCATGCCGACGCCGGTGTCCTCGACGGAGATCTCGACGCAGCCGCCGGCGTAGCCGCCCTCGCCTCGGCGCACGCGCAGGGTCAGGCAGCCGCCGGTGGGCATGGCGTCGCGGGCGTTGATGCAGAGGTTGAGCAGGGCCTGCTGCAGCTCGGGGGCCTGGCCGCAGATGTACAGGTCGGGCTCGACGTCGAGCTCGAGCTCGATGTCCTGGATGAGGGTGCGCGAGACCAGGCGGCCGAGGTCCTCGACGAGGGCGCTGACGTTGACCGGGATGTCGCTGACGCGGGCGCGGCGGGCGATGCCGAGGAGCTGGTGGGTCATCTCGGTCGCGCGGGTGGCGGCGTTGACGGCGTCGCGGAGCATGTCGTGGCGGCCGTCGTCGCCGCCGTCGCCCTGCGTGAGGCGCTGCAGCTGCGAGAGGTTGCCGAGCACGACGGCGAGCAGGTTGTTGAACTCGTGGGCGACGCCGCCGGCGAGGCGGCCGATGGCCTCCATCTTCTGGCGCTCGAGCATGCGCTGCTCGACGGGGTCGCGGTACGAGAACTGGAACACGGTCTCGTTGCCGATCTGGATGGTGTCGCCGTTGCGCAGCTCGGCGGCGGCGACGCGGCGGCCGTTGACCCACGTGCCGTTCTTGCTGCCGAGGTCCTCGAGCCGGACCTCGTCGGGGCCGACGACGATGATGCGGGTGTGGCGACGCGAGACGCGTTCGTCCTCGACGCTGATCGAGGCGTCGCTCGAGCGGCCGAGCACCACCTCGCCGGCGAGCGGGTGGACGGCGCCAGGGTTGGGTCCGTGCAGGGCGATCAGCACCGGGCGCCGCGAGGGCCGCTCGTCGCTCTGTACGTACAGGGCGCCGTGGGTCGTGCGCACCTCGTCCGAGTCGTGCTCGTTCGCCATCTGCAAGCCACCAGCTTAACGCGTCAGCCTCGCGGTCGATGCGGGCGTCATCACAGCACGAGTCCGCTCCGCAGGAGGTTCGCGCGCCCTGTGGGCCACAGGAGACAGTTCGCGGCGGAGCCCGGGACGCGCCAGACCTGCACGCTCTCCACCTTGTCCTCGGCGTCCTTCAGCGAGACGACGATGTCGACCGCGCCGTCGCCGTCGACGTCGGCGAGCGTCGGCACCGGCATGGCGCCGCGCCGCGGCAACGCTAGCGCGTGCAGCTGTTGCCCTTGCGCGCTCAGGACGACGAGCTCGCCCTTGCCGTCGTCGGTGCTGTAGGTGTTGAAGACGATCTCCGGCACGCCGTCGGCGCTCAGGTCGCCGATCACGACGCCGCCGGTGGCGACCATCGGATCGGTGGTGTAGACGGTGCTCCACAGCAGCTCGCCGCCGGCGCTGACGGCGTGGATCGCCCCGTCGAAGCCCGGGAAGACGATCTCCTGGCCGAAGTAGTCGGCGTCGATGTCGGCGACGCTGGCCTGGTTGGTGATCGCCACGATGTTGGTGTCGCCGTAGTCCCACAGGCCCGAGAGGTACTCGGGGAGGTGCACCGGGGTCTCGAAGCCCGGGCGGCGCGCGCCGTCGCGGCCGACCACCCACAGCGCCACGCCCCTCTCGCGGTCGGTCTGCGCGGCGTTCTGCACCGAGGCGAGCAGGATGACCTCGCGCGCGCCGTCGCCGTCGAGGTCGGCGATCGCCGGCGGCGTGTTGGTGAAGTGGGCTTGGAGGGAATTCTCTTCGTCGTCGGAGTAGCCCATCATCGCCTCGGCCAGAGCGTGCAGGTAGCGCACGCCGGGGGTCTTGTTGACGGGGTAGACGTCGGCGGCGTCGAAGGCCTCGCCGCTGCCCTTGTGGATGCTGACGTAGGCGTTGTCGTGGGGCGCGACGATGTCGGCGGCGCCGTCGCCGTCGAGGTCGCCGAGCGCGAGGTTCTGGTCGTAACAGCCGGCGAGGTAGCACTTCATGTCGGCGGCGCAGCCGCTGGTGCCGGCGGCGTTGGGCGGGAAGCCCCCGACCGCGCTGCCGTCGGCGTTCCAGGCGAAGATCACGTCGGTGGGGCCGCCGTGGCCGGGGGTGACGACGAGCTCGAGCTGGCCGTCGGCGTCGATGTCGGCGGCGGCGAGGCTGCGCAGCTCGTCCTCCCACGTGACCGGGAAGCCGGGCAGCACGGCGCCCGCGGCGTCGAGGAGGAACACCTGGTCGCGCGCGGCGAAGGCGACCTCGAGCCTGGCGTCGCCGGCGATGTCGGCGACGACGGGGCTCGACCAGATGCGGCCGGAGGCGTCGCTGTTGGCCCACACGACCGCGCCGTCGGCGTGCCAGACCACGAGCTTGGACTCGCGGGCGACGACGATCTCCGCGGTGCCGTCGCCGTCGAGGTCGGCGACCGCGGGCGAGCCGAGCCAGGCCTCCTCGTAGCGATCGGCGAGCGCGACCAGCAGCTCGGGCGCGGCCACGCTGTCGCTGCCGCCGGCGGGCTCGCAGGTCGCGGGCGGCGGCTCGGTGGTCTCGCCGGTGGGGTCGCCGGTGGGGTCGCTGGTCGGGCTGCTCGTCGGGCTCGAGGTCGGGCTACCGGTCGGAGCTCCGGTGGGGTCGCCGCTCGTCGAGGTCGTCGGTTCGCCGCTCGTCGAGGTCGTCGGTTCGCCGCTCGGGTCGCCGCTCGTCGGTTGACTGGTGCCGCCGGGATCGCCGCTCGGATCTCCGGTGGAGGAGCCGTCGCCGGCGCCGCTGTCGCCGCACGCGAGCGAGAACGCGAGGAGCCCGATCAAGCCAGTCTGTCGCCGTACCATGCCCCGCCACCCCCGTGGGAGTGTATCGCGGGCGCGTCAGGGCCGGCAGACGGCGTCGGTGTCGAACTCGGCGGCGTAATCGACCCCGATCTGGCCGAAGCCGCGGGTCTGCGCGTACTCGTCCATGAAGCGCTGGTAGAGGCGCGGGTCGAACGGCTCGCCGGGGGCGAGGCGGGCGTAGCGGGCCTGCAGTTCGTCCTGGACGGCGGACGCGAGCTCGAGGTCATCCATCCGCACGAGGCCGTGCTCGTCGACGACCATGTCGCTGCCACGCGGAGGCAGACGGGTGCGGAACAGGCGGAGCATCGACACGAGGGGGTCCTCGAAGTCGAGGCCCATGACGTCGAGCAGGACAGCCATGTGCAGAGGGACGCCGGGGATCCCCCCGGAGGCCTCGGTGACGACGGCCGGGCCCTCGACGGCGACGGCTCGACCGCCGATCGTACTCTTCAGGACCTCGTGGAGGGCGCGGGTGTGGAACTCGAGGTCGGCCTTGGCCAGGCCGATCAGTCCGTCGCGGTAGATCGCCGCGTTGAGCGGGTTGCCGCGGTAGGAGATCGTGACGAGCGTGAAGCCGTCGGCGAGCACGCCCGCGGCCTGCAGCGCGAGCACCCACTGCTCGACGATGCGGCCGCCCATGACGTACTGGGTGGCGACCGCCTCCTCGGGCGTGCCGGGCGGGATGGTGAACTCGGCGATGCGGGGGACGTCCTCGGGGCCGTCGCCGCGGCCGCTGAAGGTGCGGATGGTGGCGGGTCGACCGAGCGGCTTCAGCACGCTCTGCACGGTCTTGCCGGTGCGCGGGTCGAGGGCACGCGGGGCGGCGAGGGCCCACACGAGGCCGTGGAGCTTGCCGCCGAAGCGCTCGCGGACGGCGGCGATGGTGGCGTCGCGGACGGCGGGGTCGAAGGCGTCGCCGATGAGCGAGCGGGCCGTGAGGCCGAGGCCGGCGAGGCGCCGCTCGAGCGCGAGGCTGCGGTGGAACCCGGGCGAGCCGATCTTGCGGCCCTTGTTGCTGCTGTCGGGCTGGGGCTCGGCGTCGAAGGAGAGGTTGAGGGTGTTGGCGCCGAAGCCGGCGCCGAGCACGGCCCGGGCGGCGCTGCCGAAGCCGCCGGAGCCGCCGACGATCAGCCAGTTGCCGCCGGAGCCGGTCGCGGGGCGCTCGGGCATGGCCGTGAGCACGCGGTCGATCATCCGCTCGGCGCCGACCTGCGCGCCGACCGGGTGGAAGTTGCCCGGGTGGATGACGTTGCCCATCGCCGGGACGAACCGGAACTGGAAGCGTGGGATCGCAAGCTGCATGGCGAACCGCGCCATACCACAGGACGCCGGCCGCGGATACCGCAGGTCACTTCGGCCGCGGGGCCGAGCGGCGCGAGTCAGGCGTAGGTGCGGAGGATGTCGGCGATCTCGCGGTGGCCGCCCCACTCGGCCCAGCCGCGCGGAGTGGCGTGGTGGTGACGATCGCGATCGTGGAGGTCGGCGCCGCGATCGACGAGCAGGCGGGTGGCCTCGCGGTGACCGTTGCGGGCCGCGACGTGCAGCGGGGTCGGGACGCCGGGCTCGGCGCCGCCGCGGATGTCGGCGCCGGCGTCGAGCAGGGCGGCGAGCGCGGCGGTGTGGCCGTACTGAGCGGCGAGGTGCAGCGGGGCGATCGACTCGGGGGTCTCGCCGACGAGCCGGCGCGCGCGCGCGTGGGGGTCGGCGCGGCGCAGCAGCAGGGCGAGCGCGTCGGCGTGGTTGTGGCGGGCGGCGAAGAACAGCTGCTGCGAGACCGGCGCGCGATCGAGGAGGGCGCCGAGGGCCGAGAGGTCGCGGCTGACGAGGTACGACGAGGCGTCGTCGCTGGCGCCGAGCGAGCGCAGCAGGCCCGCGAGGTCGGGCTCGTCGGCGGCGAGCGCGAGCGCGGAGGCGCCGTCGGCGGTGAGCGCCGCGAGGTCGGCGCCCAGCTCGATCAGGAGCCTGACGATCGCGGGGCGACGCAGGCTGACGGCGAGGTGCAGCGGGGTCTGCTCGTCGCCGACGAACCCGAGGCGACGCGTGAGCTGCGTGGCGTCGGCGGCGACGAGGCTTCGCACGAGCTCGGGGAGGTCGCAGGCGGTCGCGGTGAAGATGTCGTGGCGGGCGCCGCCGGCGAGCAGGAGCGCGGCGGTCGCGGGGCGATCGCGGTGGCGCTCCGGGGCCCAGCGCACCACGCTCGACCAGCCGAGCGGGGTGAGGTCGAACCACTCGTCGCGGGCCTCGAGGTCGGCGCCGGCCGACAGCAGGATGCGGGTGACGTCGACGACGCCGGCCTCGGCCGACCAGTGCAGCGCGGTGGTGCCGCTGACGCGCTCGCGGGCGTGGATGTCGGCGCCGGCGGCCAGCAGGGCCTCGACGCAGCGGGTGTGGCCGCGGTGGGCGGCGAAGTGCAGCGGGGTGCTGCCGTGGTAACAGTCGCGGACCGCGACGAGCGAGGGGTCGGCGGCGAGGGCCGCGGTCACCGCGGCGATGTCGTCGTCGTGGACGCGGGCGACGAAGTCTTCGGGGGACATGCGGCGCGGATCGTGGCGCGGGGGCAAGCGCCGATTGAGCGGCGCCGCGGCGAACGCTGTCCGCGAGGCGATGGCGACGAGCACGAAGGACGGTCAGGTCGGGGTCGCGGCGCGGAAGGCGGCGGCGAAGCGACGGGCGATGTCCTCGTCGATCGGACCGCCGGCGCGGCCGTCGCTGCGCAGGGCGCTGCCGACGATCGCTCCGTCGCACAGGCGCAGCAGCTCGGGCAGCGCGGCGATCGTGGCGCCGCTGGCGACCAGCACGGGGGCGCGACCGGCGGCGGCGCGGACGGTGCGCAGGCGCTCGGGGTCGACGGCCTCGCCGGTGCCGCTGCCGGTGACGAGCACGGCGTCGGCGAGGGCGCGCTGCACGAGGTCCTTGGTCTCGTCGACGAGCTCGCGCGGGGCGAGCGGGGCGGAGTGCTTGACGAAGACATCGGCCCAGATCTCGATGTCGGCGGCGAGGTCGCGGCGCAGGCGCAGCAGCTCGGCGGCGCGGCCCTCGACGAGGCCCTGGTCGGTGACGCGGGCGCCGGTGAGGACGTTGACGCGGATCGTCGCGGCGCCGACGGCGGCGGCGATCGCGAGGGCGGCGAGGCCGTCGTTGCGCAGGACGTTGATGCCGAGCGGGAGCTCGGGGCAGGCGTCGCGCACGGCGAGGGCGCAGGCGGTCATGGCGGCGACCGTGACCGCGGGGACGTCGTCCTTGAAGAACGGAGCGTCTCCGAAGTTCTCGACGATCACGTGGTCGAAGCCGGCGGCATGCAGGGCGCGGGCGTCGCGGGCGGCGGCGCGGGCGATCGCGGGGGCGGCCTCGCGGCTGCGCGGGCTGCCGGGCAGCGGGGGCAGGTGGATGACTCCGACGAGCAGCGGCATGACGATCGACGTGGTTGTCAGTAGCGGACGGGCGGCTTGCCCTCGCTCTCGCGCGGGACCCGACGCTCGAGGCGCTGGGCCCAGTCGGCGGCGGCGACGGGGGTCAGGTAGACGATCGGGTAGACGAGCCGGCGATCGACCGAGCCGGCGCGCTTGGCCCAGTACTCGACGTCGACCACCTGATACGGGGCGTCGTCGATGACGACGATCTCGTGGATCCGCGGCACGAACTGGGCCTCGTCGGTCGTCTGGGTGGTGAACAGCAGGCGGCCCTCGCAGGCGTACTCGACGTTCGGCATGATCGCGGCGAGTGTATCAGCGGGGCCGTGCGGCGGTCACTCGCCGTGGATGGCCGCGAGCACGGCGTCGCCGGTCAGCGGGGCGGTGCAGGTGTTTGCGCGGCAGACGATGGCGTCCGCGGGGCCGTCGTGGCGGGTGAAGTGCAGGCTGAGGGGGCTGTCCATGCGCAGCCGCTCGGCCCGCACCGCTCGCGCGAGATCGGCCGCGGCCTGCGGTGCAGGTGCACGCAGGGTGACGTGCACGTTGTCGGGGCCGGCCCGGCGCGCGGCGGTCAGCAGGCTGGCGTAGGCGAACGGCTGGGCCGCGGCGCCGCGGTAGCGGTGGAGCACGGCCTCGGCGGCGGCGCGGGCCCCGGGCGGGGCGGCGTCGCTGTGGTCGAGGCGCAGCAGGACGTCGACGATCATGCCGAGGCCGCTCGGCAGGGCCGAGTCGTGCTGGTCCTCGCTGCGCTCGAGCAGGCGCTCGGCGTCGTCGGCGGTGATGTAGAAGCCGACGCCACCGGCCACGGCGTGGTGGGTGAGGGCGTGGTGGGCGAGGTCTCTGGCGAGCGCGAGCCAGGCCTCGTCGAGGGTGGCCTCGTGGAGGTCGAGGCAGGCGCGGGCGAAGGCGGCGAGGTCCTCGAGGTAACCGCGGGTGTGCGCCTCGCCGGCGAAGGCCGCGCGGAGGATCCGCCCGTCGGGCCTCAGGTGGTTGTCGCGGAGGTAGGTCGCCACGCCGCACGCGAGGTCCAGCCAGTGTTCGGCGAGGGCGGGCTCGTGCCACACATCGGCGGCCTCGGCGGCGCGCACGAGGCCGCTGATCAGCAGGGCGTTCCAGGACGTGAGGATCTTGTCGTCGCGCAGCGGCGGGACGCGGGTGTAGCGGTGCACGAGCAGCTTGTCGCGCAGCGGGGCGAGGCGGGCGCGGAGGTCGGCCTCGCCGAGATAACCCTCGGCGGCAGCCTCTCCGAGCGGCTTCGGCAGGTGGAGGATCGACAGGCCGTGTTCGAAGTTGCCGCCGGCGGTGACGCCGTAGACGCGGGCGAACAGGGCGGCGGCGCTGCGATCGCCGAGCACGCCTTCGAGCTGCTCGGGGGTCCAGCAGAAGTACTTGCCCTCGACGCCCTCGCTGTCGGCGTCGGTCGCGGCGTAGAAGGCGCCCGAGGGGGCGCGCATGTCGACCTCGAGGTAGGTGATCGCGTCGCGCACGACGTCGCGGAACACGGCGTGCTCGGGCCACACGCGGCTGGCGTCGGCGTAGAGGCCGATCAGCTGGGCGTTGTCGTAGAGCATCTTCTCGAAGTGGGGCACCAGCCACTCGCGGTCGACGCTGTAGCGGGCGAAGCCGCCGCGCAGGTGGTCGTGGACGCCGCCGCGGTGCATGCGCAGCAGGGTGCGCGTGAGCGCGGCGCTGGCCTCGGAGGCGACGTCGGCGGTGGTGTGGCGGGCGGCCTGGAACAGCAGCTCGAGCGCGCTCGGGCTCGGGAACTTGGGCTGGCGGCCGAAGCCGCCCCACTCCGGGTCGACGCGCTCGGTCAGGGCCTCGGCGGCGCCGAGCAGGGTGTCGGGGTCGGTGAGCTCGAGGTCGTGCGGGACCCGCTCGCCCTCCTCGTCGGCGTGGCGCGCGAGGTCTGCCATGCCCTCGACGAAGCTCTCGGCCTGGGCGGCGAGCTTGTCGCGCTGGTTGACCCACAGGTCGCTGAGGGCCAGGAGCACCTGGCGGAACGAGGGGCGGCCGTTGCTCGGGAGCGGCGGGAAGTAGGTGCCGCCGAAGAACGGGCGCTGGTCGGGGGCGAGGAACACGGTGAGCGGCCAGCCGCCGCCCTGGCCCATGAGCTGCACGACCTTCTGGTAGATGGCGTCGATGTCGGGGCGCTCCTCGCGGTCGACCTTGATGTTGATGAAGCGCTCGTTCATCAACGCGGCGACGGCGGGGTCCTCGAACGACTCGTGGGCCATGACGTGGCACCAGTGGCAGGCGGCGTAGCCGACCGACAGGAGGATCGGCTTGTCCTCGGCGCGGGCGCGGGCGAAGGCCTCGTCGCCCCAGACGTACCAGTCGACGGGGTTGTCGGCGTGCTGGCGGAGATACGGGCTGGTCGAGCTGGCGAGGCGGTTCATGCGGTCAGCCTGCGAACACTTCGTCGAGGCTGGATGCGAACAGGACGCGGTCGGCGAGGCGCTCGAGGGTGGGCTTGTCGGCGCTGTCGAGGCGCGCCTGCAGGGTCTCGGGCAGCTCGCCGAAGCGGCTGCGGAGCTGGCGGTGGAGCAGCGAGCGCTCGCCTGCCTCGAAGCCTTCGTCCCTGAACATGTCGGCGATGGTTCTCATGTCGGCCTCCTTTGCGGCGTCGACGGCGATCTTGCGGAGCGTGGGGATCTCCCGCTCGCCGCGGACCTGGCAAAGATACCGGAACACCAGGAGCAGCGCACGCCCACCGTCCGGCTCGCGCAGGACCTCGCGGACGAGCTCGGTCCAGCCGGGCACGAACGGCCGCAGCTCCTCGGCGGTGCGCGCGTGGCGGAGCGCCGCGAAGGTGAGGCGGGAGATCGCAGACATGGCGCGTCGCTTTAATGAGTCGTCGTCGTGATCGCCGAGGTCGTCGATCACGACGCGGAACTTCGGCACGAAGCCTTGCAGCTGCGCCGGCGACTCGGGGTCGAACAGCGACTCGAAGCGGTCCTCGGGTCGCCACTCGCGGGCGCCGTCGCCGTGATGCACGACGATCGGGATGATGACCGGCAACCACCGCGGCGGCGGCTTGGCGGCGACGCTGTCGATCCAGATCTTGCCCATGTACACGTGCAGGCGCAGCGGGACCCAGCGCGCGCCCTTCGAGAGGTGCTCGGTCAGGATGTAGATCCGGGCCGGACGACCCGAGCAGGTGGTCGTGAACAGCAGGTCGGTGTGGTGCGAGCGCAGCGCGTCGTCGATGTAGCTGCCGGGCTCGAGCGTCAGCTCCCGCAGGTCGAGCCGCGACAGCACCTCCTCCGGCAGGACCTGCGCGAACAGCTCCCGCGCCTGCTCCGGCTGCGAGAAGATGGCTTTGAACAGGGCGTCGTGCGGCGTTGTCGACATCCAGGACACTTTAGCGCGATATCGAGCGGGGCACTATTTTGGAGCGTTATCGCTCGCGAGTGATTAAGCGCTCGAACTGAGGGGGGTTACAGCAGGCCAATGTCTGGTATGGTCCGCGCCCCGCTCGGTCGGGTTATTGCCTGGCCTCTGGAGAGGTGTCCGAGTGGTCGAAGGTGCCTGACTCGAAATCAGGTGTGACGAAAGTCACCGGGGGTTCGAATCCCTCCCTCTCCGCTCCCTGTCAACTGAAGACGCGCAATGACCTGCGACCAGGGGAGGTGTCCGAGTGGTCGAAGGTGCAAGATTGGAAATCTTGTGTGGCGCAAGCCACCGAGGGTTCGAATCCCTCCCTCTCCGCTCCGGTCCGACTCATCACGAAGAAAAAGTCGAACCGGTCTTTGCCCCGAGCGACGGCTCTCTCGCCAACCCCGCCAGGACCGGAAGGTAGCAACGGTAACGAGGGAACGGGTGCCCGGGGCGCTTTTTATTTAACCGGTCGCGCGGTTCGGGCGCTTCATCTATCGGGGTGCGCCGCGGTGCGGCGCGCGGGCGCTTCGTCTACTGGGGTGCACCTTGCCGAGTTGCTGGTCGGGCTTCTTGGTTCGTGTTGGGTGTGCGGAGGCCCGCGGCCTGACGAGCGTGTCGGGCGCGCGGGCCTGAAGCTCTCGACGCGTCACTTGGGGCCGAAGAAGTACTGCAGGCTGCCGCCGAAGTAGAAGCCGGTCTGCCAGCCGCCGGTGATGTTGATGCCGAACGTGTCCTTGATGAGGAAGCGGGTCGTCACCAGCAGGTTGACGATGGGGATGACGGGCAGGTTGACGCCCTTCTTGCGGCCGAGGGCGTCGAGGTCGGCGCCGTTGCAGCTCGTCTCGGTGCACTTGGCGAAGCGCAGCGCGTTGGTGCCGTCAGCGTCGAGCTGCATGCTGCCCTGCGCGGGCGCGGGCCGGCCGTTGGCCTCCTCGTCCTGGTAGTGCGGGGTGCACTTCGTGAAGTCGCCGAAGTCGTCGATCGAGTTGCAGGTGCCGTTGAGCGTGCTGCCGCCGTTGCCGGGGCTGCCGGGCGGGGTGCCGAGCGGGGTCTGGTAGAAGCCCTGGCCGGTGATGATGCCGATGCCGAGGCCGCCGCCGCCGCCGAGCTGCCACGCGAAGTCCGGAGTCTTGATTAAATTGCCGCGGCCGATGAAGTCGACCTGCAGGAAGACGTGGCTGAAGTTGACCTGCGTGTAGTCGGCGGCGCCGAGGTTGGGCTCGAGCTTGCCGGTCGCGGGGTTGAGCTTCTTCTCGCTGTCGTCGAGCCACAGGCCGTCCGGGGCTTTGATCCGCTGCCAGCCGACCGAGGGCACGATGTCGAAGTTCTTGGAGTAGCGGTAGATGTACTCGCCGCCGATGTAGAAGTTGCAGCCGTCGACCCGAGTTAAACCCTCGCCGAAGTTGCCCTTGGGGATCGAGTTGCCGCGGCACAGCGCGTTGGTCAGGCTCTGCACGTAGCCACGCACGGCCCAGGTCGGGATCACCGAGATGCCGCCGCGGACGCCGAAGCCGTGACGATTGAACTTCTCGGGCTCGGGCGCGGCCGGCGGAGGCAGAGGCTCGGGCTCGGGCGTCGCCTCGACCTTCGGCGCCGGCTCGGGCGCGGGCTGCTCCGGCAGGTCCTTCGACTTCGGCGCCTTCGAACTCGTCGGCTGCAACGAGGGGTCGGTCGCGGGCGTGGTCGAGGTCGTCTGCGAGGTGGTGGTGGTCGTCGTCGTGGTCGTCGTGCCGGGTGCCTGCCAGGCGAACGCCGACCCGTACGGGCTCGCGAGGGCGACCGACGGCGACAGGGCGAGAGACGAGGCGACCAGGACGAGGCTACGACGCATGCGGGCTACTATAACGAAACTGCCGCGCGGACGGCAAAAGCCTGCAGGGAGTCGCGCGGGCGGCCGTCCGCGCGCCCGTGGCGGTGCGACGTCCCGTGCTCACCTGCCGTGAACCGGCGATCCGGGCGGGCGCGGGGCGCGTGCTCCCGACACGTCAGTCCGGGTCGCCCGACGAAGATCGCCCGTCAGCGGAGCTGCTCGAGCTGGGTCCGCACGTCCTGCTCGAGCTTGCCGGTGCACTCGGGGCGGTAGCCGCGGTACGAGGCCTGGATGGTGCCCTTGCCGTCGATGACGAAGGAGAACGGGAAGTTCGGGCTGTCGTACTGCTGCGACAGGGGCTCGCCGCCGAGGGCCAGCTTGCTCGCGAGCTTGGCCTGGGCGGCGAACTCCTGGACCTTCTCGGGCTCGGTGTCGGTGGCGACGGCGATGACCACGAGGCCGTGCTTGCGGTAGCGACGGTACAGGCGGTCGAACTCGGGCAGCTCTTTGAGACAGGGCTTGCACCACGTGCCCCAGAAGTTGAGCAGGACGACCTTGCCCCGGTAGCTGGCGAGGCTGATGTCCTTGCCCTCGGGGGTCTTTAAGTTGAAGGGCTTGGCGGGGCTGCCGACGCCGGGGTCCTTGCCGCAGGTGTTGTTGATCTTGGTGTGGAGCGGCGCGGGCAGCGGCTCCTTGCCGGCGGGCGCGGGCGCGGGGGTCGGCGTGGCCAGGGGATCGGCGGCCGGCTCGCTCGCGGTGGGATCTGCCGGGGCCGGGGTGACGGCGTCGGGCGGGTCGGCCGCGTCGGCGGGCGGGTCCGCGGGCGGCGCTGTGGCGTCGGCGACCGGAGGAGGATCCGCGGCAGGCTGGGTCGTCTGCGGATCCGGCGGGGGCTGGGTCGTCGGCTCAGGCTTGCACGCGAGCGCGAGGCTGGCGAGGACCAGCGCGTGAACCAACGGACAGGTACTTACGGACAGGGCGTTCGGGACAGGCGTCATGCGACGGTCTCCAGCGTGGTGCGGAGGGCCTGCCAGACCTCGCGCAGCTCGGGCTCGCCGGCGCGGTAGGGCAGCAGGAGGCGGATCGTGTGGCCGGCGCACACGGTGGCGAGGATGCCGTGGTCGCGCATGAGGCGGTCGCCGACGTCGTTGCCGATCGACTCGCCGGGGCGACCGACCTGGACGCCGATCATCGCGCCGAGGCCGCGGATGTCGTGCACGCGCGCGCACGGCTGCTCGGCGGCCAGGCGCTTCAAGGTGGGCAGCTGGGCGCCGGCGCTGGCGAGCAGGCCGTCGCGCTCGATCACGTCGAAGGTCGCGAGGGCGGCGGCGCAGGCCAGCGGGTTGCCGCCGAAGGTGGTGCCGTGGGTGCCCTTGCCCATCGCGGCGGCGAGCTCGGCCCGCGCCACGCACACGCCGATCGGCACGCCGCCGCCGAGGGCCTTGGCCAACCACAGGATGTCGGGGCGCAGCGCGGGGTCGTCGCCGACGATGCAGGTCCAGGCGGTCCAGGCGCCGGTGCGACCGCTGCCGCACTGGATCTCGTCGGCGCCGACGAGCGCGCCGTGCTCGCGGCACAGGCGGTGGATGCCGACCAGGAATTCGCGGGACGCCGGGAACACGCCGGCCTCGCCCTGGATCGGCTCGATGAAGACGGCAGCGATGTCCTTGCCGTGGGCGGCGAAGGCGGCGCGCACGGCCTCGAGATCGCCGTACGGCAGGCGCAGCACGCGGGCGGTGGCGAACGGCTCGGCGGGCTCGCTCTCGCCGAGGCAGCGCACGTAGGGGTGGCGATAGGCGGTGTTGGCGGTCAGCGATAGGGCACCGAGGCTGCGGCCGTGGAAGGCGCGGTCGAAGGCGACGATGGTGTTCCTCCGGGTGGCGCGCAGCGACAGCTTGATCGCGGCCTCGGTGGCCTCGGTGCCGGTGCTGCCGAAGAAGGTGCGGGCGTCGTCGACCGGGAGCATCGCCGCGAGGCGGGCGCCGAGCTGCTGCTGCGGCGTGGAGGTGAACGAGTTGGCGGCCGCGACCAGGGTCTGCAGCTGGGCGTGCACGGCGGCGACCCAGCGGGCGTGGCCGTGGCCCTGGGGCACGCAGCCGACGCCGTTGACGGCGTCGAGGTAGACACGGCCGTGGACGTCGCGGACGCGGAGCGAGCCGCGATCGTCGGGCTCGGCGCGCTCGAGGACGACGTCGCGCAGGGCGTAGGTCGGCCACCGGAGGTCTTGCATGGGGGAGAGTTGTGGCAGGCGCGGCGCGCGGATGCAACGCCCGCGTGCGTGCGATAAGGCCGCAGACGCGGGTGTAAGGCCGATCAGAAGGCGACGCGGAAGCCGCCCGGGACCGGCAAGAACTGGCCGGCGCGGGTGGACGCCCGGGTCCTTCGGGTCTCGCGTAGCGCGGCGATCCCGAGCGCGACGGTGGCGACGGCGAGGCCTCCGGCGACGCCGATCGCCGCGTTGGTGGCGACCTCGTAGTCCCGGGCCGCGGCCTGATGCGCCTGCCACTCGTCGTAGTCGTAGCCGTCCGGGCACATGTTGTTCATGCAGCGCGGGTAGTCCTCGTAGAGCCGGGCCTCGCGCGCGGCCAGGCCGCCGAACACGCCGACGAGCACCGCGCCCACGCCGGTGAGGCCGACGCCGGTCCAGAAGGCGATCTTCAGCTGGCGCTGGCGCGGGCTCGGAGTCGGCGTGGGATCGGGCGGCGGGTCGGGGCGGACGACCGGCGAGGGCGGCGGCGCGGCGGCCTGACGCGCGAAGCCCGGGAAGTAGATCGTCGCGGTCTCGCCGGCGCGGGCCTCGGAGGCGAGCTCGACGACCTGTCCCGCGGCGCTGCCGGTGAAGCGCAGGCTCAGCGGGCCGGGTCGGACGACGCGCGGGAAGCTGTCCAATGGGACAGGTTGACCGTTGACCGAGATCTCGCGGACCTCGTCCGGGTTCTTCAGCTCGACGCGCACCTCGCCGAGGCGGGCGCGCAGCGCGTCGACGTGGGCGAGCGCGACGGGGTAGCTCGGGTCGCTGTCCTTGCGGGCGATCTCGAGGTAGCGGCGAAACCACGTCAGCGTGGCGACCGGGTCGTCGGCGCGCTCGTGGGCGAGCGCGGCGTTGTAGGCGGCCTCGGGCGAGGCGGCGGCGGCGAACGAGCGCTCGAACGCGAGGGCCGCGTCCCCCGGCTTGCCGGCCGTGTAGAGCACGCGCGCCTGACGGAACAGGCGCAGGGCCTCGGCCTGCGCGGACGGCGGGTCCTGCGGGGCGGCGGACGATGGTTCGCCGGACGGCTGAACCATGACCGCGGACGCGGCCGCGGGGTCCGGCGCCTGCGCGAGCGAGCGGGCCGGGAGGATGGTGGCCGTGCACAGCAGACCCGCGAGGGCGCGGCGAATCGGCTGTCCTGAGGGCCAGGTTCGCATCACGGCGGCTTCGGGGTCTCGGTTCCGAAATTCGGCTCGTCCTTCAGCTCCTCGCCGACCGAGGTCGCCGGCTGAGGCTCGGCGGGGCCGGGTTTGGTGGACAGCTTGGTCGGGCCGTTGTGCTTGCTCGGCGGCTTGCGCTTGACGGGATCGGGGACGGCAGGGGCCTCGGGCTGGAGGGCGACGTCGATGTTCTGGTTGCTGATCGGCAGCAGGCTGCGGCGGCCGATCTTGTAGCCGGGGCGGGTGAAGAGCACCTCGACGCGGGTCTTCTCGTCGTACGGGACCTCGACGCTGAACGGGGTCAGGCGACCGGCGAGCTGGCGCTCGATCTCCGCGGCGACCGCGGGCGGGGCCCCGGCGATGCTGACCTGCGCGCCGGCCGGCTCGGACTCGAAGTTCCAGACGATGCGGCGCGGCGGCGGCGGGTCGCGGGCGGGCCCCGGCGGGGTGACGGCGGGCGCGGGCGGCTGCGGGCGCAGGACGTCGGCCACCGGGTTGCCGCCGCCGTCCTCGCGCCAGGCGAACACGGTCAGGAGGATCGCCACGCCGAGCACCGCGCCGAGCATCGGCAGGCCGAGCCACAGGCCGACGCCGCGGACCGGCGCGTTGGTCAGCGTGCGGCTCATCGACAGCGGCGCCTCGTCGGCGGGCTGCGGGTGGCTGGCGGCGCTCGCGGGCTGCGGGTGGCTGGCGGCGCTCGCGGGCTGCGGGTCGCTCGCCGGGTGCTTGCGAGCGACCGTCGCGATCTCCTCCTGCGACTCCGACGCGGGCGGAGGCACGAGCGCGAGCGGGGTGTCGCTGCGCGTGCGGTCGTCGGCGGCGGGCATCGGCGCCGAACCTGTCCTCGGGACCAGGTGCATGCGCGGCCGGCTGTGGGCCCGCGAGCTGCCGCGGACGGCCGCCTGGCGGTACTTGGCCTGCTCGTCGAAGAGGCCGCGCATGGTGGTCGCCAGCAGCTTGCGCGGGTCCTCGTCGCCGCCGAGGGTGCGGGCGATCTGCCGCAGCTCGGCGAGCATCGCCTCGGCCGTGGGGTAGCGGGCCTCGGGCTCGCGGGCGAGGGCGCGGCGGAGGAGGGCGACGAGGGCCGGCGGCGCGTCGGGGCGCAGCTCGGCCAGCGAGGGGACCTCGCAGCGCATGACGTTGTCGAGGGTCTCGGCGTCGGTCTCGCCGGCGAACAGGCGCTTGCCGGTGAGCAGTTCCCACAGCACCACGCCGAGGGCGAACAGGTCGGTGGCCGCGGTGAGCGGGCGGCCGCGGGCCTGCTCGGGCGACATGTACGCGAGCTTGCCGCGGAGGTGGCCGGTGTGCGTGTGGCGCTTGCCGGTGGCCTTGGCGAGGCCGAAGTCGACGATCTTGATCCACCCGTCGAACCCGATCATCAGGTTCTGCGGGGACATGTCGCGGTGGACGAGGCCGTAGGGGTGGCCGTCGACGTCGCGCAGGCCGTGGACGGCGGTGAGGCCCTCGCAGGCGTCGATCAGGATCTGCACGACGACCGGCAGGGGCAGCCGCTCGCCCCGCGGGCGCAGCTGGCGGAGCAGGCCCGACAGCGTCTCGCCGTCGATGTACTCCATCACCATGAAGTGGAGACCGTCGTCGTGGCCGAGGTCGAGGATGCCGGCGACGTGCGGGTGCTGGATCTTGGCGGCGATGCGCGCCTCGTCGAGGAACATCTCGACGAACTCGGGCTCGGCCGCGAGGTGAGGATGGATGACCTTGATCGCGACCAGCTTCTCGAAGCCGGCGTTGCCGGTCGCGCGCGCGAGGTAGACCGTGGCCATGCCGCCGTGACCGAGGCGCTGGACCAGCTCGTAGCGGCCGATCGCGCGGCGCGTCGCCATCGGATCGACGGACGCGAGGGCGCCGGAGCCCGCCGCTTCCGCGGGGCCTGCCGGCAGCACCTTCGTATCCTGGTCGGGTCCCATGGCGGCTCTCCTGGCGCGCAGCGATGTGCGGGCCAGTCTCTCCACCATACGTCAAAGCCCGCAGTCGATCACTCGCCGGAGTCGCCGCCTCCCTGTCGTGTCGGAAGCTCTAACCTCGCGGGGCACGGGTTGGGTTCGTTGGAATTGTGAACGGCGTGCGGCGAACCCGCGCCTTCGTTCGGAGACGGATGCTTTTCTCTGTTCAAGATGCTGATTTTTTTGTATCTCAGCAGACTCGCTTGCGGCGTGGAGTGCGCGGATACGGCCCGGTCCAGCGAGTTGCGATCGAGGCGGAAAATAGGTACAATAGTCGGAAGAGATCTCAGAGATCTGCTCGTTCGTGAAAAATAACGTGAATGTGCCATCTTGAGACCTGGTGAATAAATCTTCAAATCGCTTCCGTATTTTTGACGTTTTACTGAAAGCGATCAACGACTTACGGCGCCGGACTCACAAGTTGCCCACCGCGCGCACTTCGCGCAACATAGGGTAGTGTGGAATGGGCCTTGCGTGTCGAGTTGGGTTGACGTAGAGGCTGGAGAGCAGGAGCTACCAGGCGAAGGGAGGACAGCATGGCGAAGCGACAGACTCGCAGGAGCATCTCGGTCAAGGGCATCACCTATCAGCGTCTGAAGGATTTCTGCGAGTCCTCGGGCCTCAGCGTGAGTGGTTATCTGGAGGATATCATTGCGGAAAAGCTCGATGCGGCGGGCGTGCCCGTGCCGACGGTGGTCAAGCCGCGGCCGGTGCAGAAGGTGGGAGAATCCGACGAGATCGTGTCGCAGCACTTCACGTTCTGAGCGCGTGTGGTAGTGGCCCCGACGACGGGTTGGGGTCTGTAGGCCTGGTTGGTGATGAGGCTCGGGTGTCGCGAGCGGTCGAGGCGACCGTGACGCCTGGTCTGTTAGATTGGCGGCGATGACAAGGAAATATCTGAAGACCGCGCGTACCCGGCTGACCTCGCGCCGGCGGGCGGTTCAGGCGATGGGCTCGCTGCTGGGCGCCGTGGTCGTCGGTTGCGGCGGCAACGATCCCGGCGGCGACGGCTCCGGGTCGAGCGAGACCGGGGGCGGCACCTCGAGCGGCGGCGGCGGCAGCTCGGGCGACGCGCCGACCAGCGGCGGCGAGGTCCCGACGACCAGCGGCGCGACCGGCTCGGCCGAGGGGACGAGCAGCGACGGCGAGAGCAGCAGCGAGGGGTCGAGCGAGGGCGAGGACTCGTCGACCGGCGAGCCGATCGACGAGTGCGCGGACGGACCGGCGCGCACGCCCGAGGAGCTGCTCGCGGGCATCGACCACATCATCGTGCTGATGATGGAGAACCGCTCGTTCGACCACTACTTCGGCGCGCGCAAGCTGGTCGAGGGGCTGACGGTCGAGGGGCTGATGGGCGACGAGAGCAACATGACGCCCGACCTCGTGCCGGTGCAGGTGTTCCCGATGGACATCCTCGAGAACGCCGACCCGCCGCACGAGTGGGACGAGTGCCACCTGCAGTTCAACCTCGGGGAGAACAACGGCTTCGTGTTCGAGGCCGAGAAGAAGAACCCGGGCTTCGGCGCCGAGGTCATGGGCTACTTCGTGCGCGAGCAGCTGCCGGTGCTGTACGGGCTCGCCGACAACTTCACGCTGTGCGACCGGTGGTTCGCGTCGGTGATGGGGCCGACCTGGCCGAACCGCTTCTACCTGCACGCGTGCTCGGCGGGCGGGCAGAAGGAGAACTTCCCGGAGCCGTTCCTCGAGACCTTGTGGCACCGCTGCGACGACGCCGGCATCTCGAGCCGGGTGTACTTCACCGACGTGCCGTGGGTCGCGGGCGCCTTCCCGCTGGTGCCGACGGTGTGGGGCAAGCTCGGCGACGACGTCGACGGCTTCAACATCGCCGACATCACCAACCCGAACACGCTCGACCGGTTCTTCGCCGACTGCGCGGCGGGCACGCTGCCGAACTTCGCGATCATCGACCCCGGGTTCTCCTCCAACGACGACCACCCCGAGCACAACATCTCGCTCGGGCAGATCCTCATCGGCTCGATCTACAAGGCCCTGGCCGAGAGCCCGGCCTGGAAGAAGACCCTGCTGGTCATCACCTACGACGAGCACGGCGGGTTCTACGACCACGTGCCGCCGCCGCAGACCGTCGACGACGAGCCGGAGTTCCGCCAGCTCGGCTTCCGCGTGCCCTCGCTGGTGATCGGCCCGACGGTGCGGCGCGGCTGCGTCAACAACCTGCAGTTCGAGCACTGCTCGGTCGGCGCGACCCTCGTCAAACGCTTCGGCCTGGTGCCGATCAACGAGCGCATGGCGACCGCGCAGGACCTGTCGGCGTGCATCAACCCGGCGCTGATCGACGACCCGCAGCCGGGCCCGCCGGTGCCGCTGGTCGACATCTCGATCAGCGACGCCCTCGCCGGCGTCGGGCACACGACCAGCCAGGGCGGGCTGCACCTCGCGCTCGGCGTGCCCCTCGACGAGGCGCATCGCCAGCGCGTCCGCGCCGCCACGCTCTCGCTGCTGAAGCACGCGGAGCGGCTGGGCGTGGCCAGGCTGCGGGCCTGACGCGGGTCTGCGCGGGGTGGCTCGGCCGGCGGGCGGTGTGCTAGCGTCCGCCTCCCGTGGCCTACGTCGTCCTCGCACGCAAGTACCGCCCGCAGCGCTTCGCGGACCTGGTCGGCCAGGAGCACGTGACGCGCACGCTGGCCAACGCGATCGCCCACAACCGGGTGCACCACGCGTACCTCTTCTGCGGCGCGCGCGGGCTCGGCAAGACGACGACCGCGCGCCTGCTGGCCAAGTGCCTGGTGTGCGTGCACGGGCCGACGATCGACCCGTGCAACACCTGCAGCGAGTGCGTCGCGGTGACCGAGGGCCGCTCGGTCGACGTGGTGGAGATCGACGGCGCGAGCAACAACCGCGTCGAGGACGTCCGGAACCTGCGCGACCAGGTGCGCTACCTGCCGCAGACGGCGCGCCGGAAGATCTACATCATCGACGAGGTCCACATGCTCACCGGCTCGGCGTTCAACGCCCTGCTGAAGACGCTCGAGGAGCCGCCGGAGCACGTCACCTTCATCTTCGCCACCACCGAGGTGCACGAGCTCCCGGCGACCATCCTCTCGCGGGTGTCTCGCTTCGACCTGCGCCGCTTGAACAGCGGGCAGCTCGTCGCCCACCTGCAGCGCATCCTCGCCAACGAGGGCGTGGAGGTCGAGGAGGCCGGGCTCTACACCGTCGCGCGCGCGGGCGACGGCTCGGTGCGCGACTCGTTGACCCTGCTCGACAAGGTCATCGCCTTCGCCTCCGACACCCGCAAGATCTCCGCCGACGAGGTGCGGGTCGTGCTCGGCGTGCCGAGCACGCTCGCGGTCGCCGGCCTCGTCGAGGCCGTGCTGCAGCGCGACCCCACGCTCACCCTGCGCCGCTTCGACGAGGTGTTCGCCTCGGGCCAGGACCTGCTCGCGCTGTCCCTCGAATTTTTGAAGCACCTCCGCGACCTCATGATCGTCAAGCTGTGCGACACGCGGGACGTGCTGGTCGACGCCTCGCCGGCGGAGTTCGATCGCCTGCGCGGCCAGGTCGCCGCGGTCGAGAGCACCGTGCTCGCGCAGCTGTTCGACCGCTTCACTCGCGTGGTCGACGCCTTGCCCCGCACCCGCGTGCCGCGGCTCGTGCTCGAGATGGGTCTCCTCGACCTCGTGCACAGCGAGCCGCTGATGCCGCTCGGAGATCTGATCGATCGGCTGGAGCAGATCTCTGCCGGAAGCTCTCCGGGAGGCTCGCCCGGGTCGCGCGGCGGGGTCTCTCGCGCTGCGCCCGCGACGCCGCAGCGCCACGAACCGAGCCGCTTCGCCGAGCCTGCGCGGGCTCCGACGGGCGCGTCTCGACCTGCCGAGCCCGCACGACCTGCGGCGCTCGAGCGTGGTCGGGCGGAAGCGCCCGTGTCCGAGTTCTCGGCGATCCTCGCCCGCGGCGGGTTGCTCGTGGACGAGGGGAGCCAGCGCTCGGAGGCCCCTCCGCCGCGGCCGGAGTCGCCTCGGCCGACTCCGGCACGCCCCACGGACGCCGCATCGGGGCCGCCGCCCGATCCGCCGTGGCCCGGAGAGTCGAGTTCGAGCACCGCCCGGCCGCACGCGGCAACGGCCGGGCCCCCCCCTGCCGCAACGCGGCCGACTTCGGCCCCCGCGAGCCCTCTCAAACCGCCGCCCGCGGCCGAATCCCGGGCTCCTCAGGCAGCATCCGCCGAAGAGTGTCAGGTCTGCCCGGGTTCACCGCGACCGGAGGCCGCCGGCGTGCTGCCGTGGGCGACCATGCAGCCGTTCGCGGCATGGGAGGGCTTCCTCGAGCGCATCCGGCTGAGCGATCCGCCGCTGTTCGCCCTCGTGGCCGAGCTGGGCCTGGCCCAGCTCGCGGGCGGCGTCGTCAAGCTGGCCGGCACGACCTTCGCCCGCGACCAGCTGCGCGAACACCCGCAATTCCGGGTCGAGCTCGAGTCGCTCCTTCACCACCACCTCGGAGCGCCGTTTCGCCTCGAATTCGTCGAATCCCAGCCGAGCTTGCCGGACCTGCCGAGCTACGCCCTGGTCGAGGCCAGCCGCAACGAGAAGCTGGCCGCCGACGTGCTGCAGGAGGCCCGCTCCGCCCCGGAGATCCAGAGCCTCATGGCCCACTTCGACGCCAAGCTGCGGGACGTGCGCCCGAAGATCCCTCCGCGGCCTGCCCCATAAACAAAGGGGTTTTTTCCCGCCGTGGGTGGGCGTAGGATGGGTGTCACCATGAGCGAGTTCGACCTCGGAGCGATGATGCGCCAGGCGCAAATTTTGCGCGAGCAGATGGAGACCGTCCAGAAAGGCCTCGAACGCGAGGTCGTGGAGGCCACTGCCGGCGGCAACATGGTCAAGGCCAAAGTCAGTGGTTCGCAGCAGCTCCTCGGCCTCGAGCTGAGCGAGGCGGCGATGAAGGAGGACCGCGAGATGCTGCAGGACCTCATCGTCGCGGCGGTCAACAATGCCCTCGAGAAGTCGAAGGCGCTGACGCAGCAGCGGGTCGGTTCGCTGCTGCCGCCGGGGTTGATGGGCTCGGGCGGCTTCCCGGGGCTGTGAGCGCGAGCGAGGCTCAAAACCCGCTCGCCCGGCTGGCGGCGTTGCTGACGCGACTGCCGGGGATCGGCGAGAAGACTGCGCTGCGGCTGGCGCTGTCGCTGGTCCGCATGGACGCGGAGTACGTGCGGGCCCTGGCCGAGGCGATCGGCGCGGTCCACGAGCAGCTCGGGCTGTGCGCCTCGTGCTGCGACCTGTGCACCGGGGAGGTCTGCGAGCGCTGCCGGGACCCGCGGCGGGACGCGAGCGTGGTCTGCGTGGTGTCGCAGCCGCAGGACCGCATGGCCATCGAGCGCACAGGGGCGTACCACGGGCAATACCACGTGCTGCACGGCGTGCTCGACCCGCTCGCGGGCGTGGGCCCGGCGGAGCTCAAGATCGAGGCGCTGCTGCGCCGCTTGCGGGGGGACGTGGTCCGCGAGGTCATCGTCGCGACCAGCCCCAACGTCGAGGGCGACGCCACTGCGCTCTACCTGGCGAAGCTATTGCAGCCGCTCGGCGTGGCGGTCACGCGGATCGCTTCGGGGGTCGCGGTCGGCGGAGAGCTCGAGTATGCGGATCTGAACACCCTCCACCGAGCGCTGGCGGAGCGGCGCTCGTTGTGAGCCTTCACGGCCCTTCGCAGCAGGTCGGTCTGTGCGGCTCTGCGGGCCCGATCGGCGATGGGCCTGCTGTTTGCCGGGGTTTTTGTCGCGCGTCCAGGCCGCGCGCTCGCCTGAGCATCGCGGCCACTGAACGTGAGACCATGGTCCCTCTTGTGCAGGGCAGCCCGCTCCAGGTCGATGGACTTGCTCCGGTGAGTTTGTTACGGTTTTGACGCCCTCGGGCATCGATCCCCCAGGTCGCATCAGGAGTCCGTCCCTTGAACCCGATGAATCCCCAGCTCGTGATGTTTGATGAGCAGCTCAAGCAGATCCAAAAGATCGTCGATCGGCTCCAGCAGGATTCACGCGCAAGAACGATCCTTCTCATCGACAAGAACGGCCAGATGGTGGCCGCGTCCGGCGCGGCACACGAGCTGGACACGACCTCGCTGAGCTCGCTCGTCGCCGGCAACGTCGCCGCGACCGGCGGCATCGCGAAGCTCCTGCAAGAGGATGAGTTCACCGGTCAGTTCCACGAGGGGAAGGGGATGTCGATCAACCTCTCCCTCGTCGGCCGGCGCATCATCCTCGTCGTGCTCTTCGACAAGAACACGACGCCGGGGCTCGTCCGTCTGCGCGTCAAGAAGGCTCAGGACGAACTGGTCCCGATCTTCGAAGAGCTGGCGAGGTTGGCGTCGACCAACACCAACACGCCGCTGCCGGAGATCACCGACCAGGATATCGACAACCTGTTCAACGACTAGCGAGAACCGCCCACCGATGTCCTTCATCAACTACAGCTCGCGTGAGATCAACTGCAAGCTGGTCTATTACGGGCCCGGCCTGTGCGGCAAGACCACCAACCTGCAGTACATCTACAACAAGACCCGCCCCGAGGCGAAGGGCAAGATGATCTCCCTCGCCACCGAGACGGAGCGGACCCTGTTCTTCGACTTCCTCCCGCTCAGCCTCGGCGAGATCCGCGGGTTCAAGACCCGCTTCCACCTCTACACCGTCCCGGGCCAGGTGTTCTACGACGCCAGCCGCAAGCTGATCCTGAAGGGCGTCGACGGCGTCTGCTTCGTCGCCGACTCCCAGGAGGAACGCTACGACGCCAACATCGAGTCGCTCGAGAACCTGCGCATCAACCTCAACGAGCAGGGCTACGAGCTCGACAAGCTGCCGTACGTCATCCAGTACAACAAGCGCGACCTGCCCAACGCCATGAGCGTCGCGGACCTGTCCAAGTCGCTCAACACCACCGGCGTCCCCGAGTTCGAAGGCGTCGCCACCACCGGCGTCGGCGTGTTCGACACCTTGAAGATGCTCGCCAAGCAAGTCCTCGCCGAGCTGCGCAAGGGCACCTGATCCAGGCCGGTTGAGAGCTCAGGCCACGCCGAGCGGCGCTCGCACTTCGGGTCGACGGACCTTCCAGATCCACCCGTCGAACAAGAAGTGCAGCATCGACGTGCCCATGTAATAGACCAGGTACACGTCGGCCCGGCGCTGATCGTAGAGCAGCACGAACGCCAGCAGCAGCCCGCCGATCAGCAGCGGCGCCGTGCGCAGCGGTCGACGCAGCAGCCGCGCCGCGAGGCTGCGCTTCTCGGGGCGCGACGCCGGGGCGAACTTCTGCTGCCCGAAGTGATGCACGAACGCCACGTACTCGAGCGCGTGCGCCACCCCGAAGCACAGGTAGCCGACGATCGGCCCGTGCACCACGAACACCGCGAGCAGCGCGAGCGTCGAGGCGAAGAACATCCACCGCGGCACGCGTGACCGCCACGCGAGCTCGGCCCGCAGCTCGCCGCGCAGCCACACCAACGACACGCCGACCCACGCCATCCCGAGCGCCGCCAGCAGCACCCACGGCCACGGTCCGGCGAGCCACGGGCCCGCGACCTTCAACGCGAGGCGAGCGTTGCCCTGTCCCGCGAAGGTCGAGGCCCGCAGCAGCAGCGTGATCCAAGAGACCAAAATCACGCTCGACCACAGCATGGCCAGATCTCGCCGCCCGTGGGCTCGCTCCTGCAGGCCGTGGCCCGCCTTGCCCGCGTAGATGCGCAGGATGCCGTAACGCTGCATGAGGGTGTGCCACACATTCCACACGCCCACGGTGATCATCACGGCCTGCCAGGTGCCCGCGCCGAACCACGCCCACTCGGGGTCGCCGCGCAGAGCACCGTAAACGCCGCGGCAGACGCCGACGACCATGAACACGACCAGCGGCGCCAGCAGGAAGTCCCGCGCCCGCAAGCGGAACGTGTCACGATCGCCGTAGACCAGCACGAAGGTGTAGTGCCGATGCACGTACGTGGTCGCCAGCGCGACCGCCGTGGCCCAGGCGAGCCCCGTCTGCTGCGATTTCGCGGCCCATGAGCCGTCCAGCCCGAGCCCAAAAACCGCCCATACGTAGAACGGGAGCCAGCAGAACGCCAAACAGCCGAGGTCCCAGCAAGCGTTGCGGATCCACGGGCGCGCAGGCGGGGTGGCAGCTGGTTGGTCGGACGACGGGGCGGCCATGACGGGGAGATCGGCCGAGGCGAGGGCGCGTTCGGGAATTAATGGTTGGAGCGACCGGAACGCTGTGTATTATGCCTGTCGAGAGACGCCTCCGCGCTCCCCAAAGCAGAACCGCCATGGCCACGGAAGATTGGATTCAGGAGTCCCTCGCGCGCCTCGAGAGCCTCGAAGAAGAGCGCAACAAGCATGAAGCCGCGCTGGAGTCCGCGACCGACCCGGCGACGCTTCGGATGCACACCCAGGCGATCGAGCGCCTCGACACCAAGATCCGCGCCCTCTACGCGGAGCTCGAGGCCGTCGCCGACCAGTCCGGGGGCGGAGGCGACGACGAGGACGACGACGACACGAGCGACGATGTCGGCGACGACGCCCCGCCGGCCGAAGCCCCCGAGGTAGAGACCCGCCTGTTCCGCCGCGAGGAGGTGGCCGCTCAGGCCGCGGCCGCCGGCGCTGCCAGCCCGTTCAAAGCTGCCGCCGCCGCTCCGGCCCCCGCGCAGCCTGTCGTCGCAGCGGCCCCCGCGGCCAACCCCTTCGGCGGCGGTGCGGCCCAGCCGGTCGCGCAGACCCCGTTCGGCGGAGTCGCCGCGCCCGCGGCCAACCCCTTCGGCGGCGCGGCCCAGCCGGTCGCGCAGGCCCCGTTCGGCGGCGCATCGTCGGGCTCGTTCGACGACGGCGACAACAGCGGCTTCTCCGCGCCGAGCAGCTTCAACACCGGCGGCGGCAGCAGCTTCGGCAGCGGCGGCGGCGGCAGCAGCTTCGCCGACGACGACACGAGCTCCGGCGGCGGCGCGAAGTGGGGGATCATCATCGCGGTCGTCGTGATCCTCGGCGGCATCGGCGGCTACTTCGCGCTGAGCGGCGGCAAGGAGACTCCGCCGCCGCCCGAGCCCACCGGCCCGACGCAGGTCATCCGCGCCGGCGAGGTCCCGCCCGACACCCAGGGTCCGAAGAGCATCAAGGGCGGCAACGCCGAGGGCACCAAGGGCTCCAACATCAAGGAAGGTCGCCCGGAGCCCCGCGGCGGCAACAGCGGTGGCAGCAACACGCCGTCCACGGCCGACAAGCCGAAGAAGAAAGACCCGAAGACCAAGATCGATCAGACCGACGATCCGCTGGCCGGCATCGACAAGTAGCGAGATGCCGCTCGAAGGCGCCGAGGTCTCCGACCGCGGCGCCTTCGCCGTTTCGAACGCGCCACGCGAGTCGTCGCCGTCTCCAGCGCGAGCGCGGCGCTCAGCGCTTCGGCTCGTCGTCGTCGGTCTTGCCGAGGTTCGGCGCCTTGAACACCGGCGTCGTCGTGCGCGGCGCGCCGCCGATCGACGAGGTCTCGATGATCCGCGTCGAGCGCGTCGGCAGACTCGACAGCGAGCTGCCCACCACGAACGACGTCGGCGGATCCGACTGAGACGGCGCGGGCACCGACGACGACTTGTCGCTCGCCACCGGGATCGCCGTCAGGGTCTGCCTGCGGCGGAACACCGGCACATCGGTCTCGATCGGGCGGTCCGGCGGCGGCAGCGGAGCGGCCGGCGCCGCGCTCTGCGTGTTCATCGCCGGCACCGACACCGAGGGCGTCGTCACCGACGACGACGGGTTGATCAGCCCCGGGCTCACGCCCGGCGCGGCGGGCTTCTCCGGCTCGTCGAACAGCGCCGTCAGCAGCGAGTCGACGAGCGGACCCGACGGCACCTTCGACGTCGGCTCCGTCGGCGCCGACGGCTCGCCGGAACTCGCGCGCTTGCTCGCGGGCGCCGGCGGCTTGCTCGCGGGCGCCGGCGCGGCCTCGCTCTTGTTGGCGGAGCCGCTCGTCGAAGCCGACGGGTGCGCCGCCGAGTCCTCGAACGAGATGTCCGGCATCGACGCTCCGTCCGACTTCGAGTCGACCTTGCTGGTCGGCTCTCGCCGGCCGCGCGACTCGGGGATGTTGAGCATCTTGCGCTCGGCGTCGGTGAGCTCGGACTCGACGCTCATGGCCGACACGACCGACGGCGCCGGTTCGGCGGGTTTGAAGCCCTGGGTCGGGTTGTCGAGCTGGGCCTGGTCGCCGGCGCCGATCTCCCCCGAGACGATCTCGCTGGCGGCGAGGTCGCTCGACACCACGATCGTCGTGCGGCGCGAACGGTTCCGCCGCTCGCGCCGGAGCTGGGCCTCGATGACCGCCTGCAGGCCCTTGCTCACGCGCTTGGCCACGTCGTCGGCGACCGGGTCGACGTCCGCGCCCTTGGCCGACAGCACCACCTGCACCTGCTCGAGGATCTCCGACGCCTCGTCGATGCGCTCCGCCTTCAGCAGCGCCAGCGCCAGCGACGCCATCACCCGCGGGTGGTCGCCGATCGTCTTGCGCGCGGTCTCGATGTACGTCTGCGCCTGCTTGTGCTTCTTCGTCTCGATCAGCAGCACGATCCCGAGGTCGAGCAGGTCGCGCGGGCTCGCCAGGTTCTCCTTGGCCAGCCGCTGCAGCAGGTCGCGGGCCTCGACGCGGTCGCCGGCCAGCACCAGGGCGTGGGCTTGCGCGCTGATCAGCATGACCGCGTCGGGCTGCTGCACGAGGCGCGCAGTCTCGGCGAAGTTCGCGGCCGCGGTCCGTCCCTCGCCGGCCTTCAGCGAGAGGATGCCCTCCTGCACGGTCAGCCAGGCGTGCGGCGCGAAAAATTGGACGATGGTCCGCCCCCGCAAGCTGCGCAGCAGCTCGGCGGCCTGCTTGCGGTCGGCCGCCTGGACCTCGCGACCGATCTTCTCGAGCTGCCCGAGGATCAGCGCGGGCAGCAGCAGATACAGGCCGATGCCCGCGATCACCAGGCTGACGCGCAGCGCCGTCTTGCTGGCCAGCAGCCCAGCGACCACGAGCATGCCCGGCAGGACCGCCTGCAGGATCTTCCCCGGCGTCGGTCGCTTGCTGCGCAGCCACAGGTGCGGCGGCACGACGACGGCCGGGAGCTCAATGTGCTTGGCGGCTGCCATGGGACCGTTCGTTGCCGGGCATACCTAGATCGCCGGTAGGCTGCAAGCTGGTTCGGGCGGCGCTGCCCACCTTTTTAGTTGTTGGCGACGACAGGTCTGCCGAACGCCTGGTAAAATCACTCCAGTGAGCTCTCCTCTCGATCTCGGCAGATACGTGCAGCGCCGGCAGTTTCGCTCGTTCGAGCAAGACATGGCCCGCAGTGTCTACGCCTATGGCGTCGACGTCCGGCGCTTCCGCTGGCTCAACCAATCGATGACGGCGCAGACCGTCATGCGCGCGCTCGAGCTGCGCTGGGACGGGGTCGCGGAAGAACTGATGCGCGGCGAACTGCAGGTCCCCGAAGGTGCCGGTACCCTCCCGTTTCTGCAAGAGATCGTCCGAATCGCCGAACTCCTGCGCCTCACCCTCCCCGCCGTCCGCCTGGTCTCCCCCTCCGCCAGAGACCGCTGGCCCCTCGTCACCCCGCTCGGCAACGCCCGGACCGGCGACGAATGGCTCGTCCTCAACGCCGAGCCCCTCGCCGCCCTCTCGCCCGTGGAGCGCGCCTTCCTCCTCGGACAGGCCCTCGGCCACATCCACTGCGGCCACACCCCCCTCTTCATGGCCCACTTCGTGTCGCACCGCGAAGCCTCCGGCCACCTCGCCGTCCGCCTGTTCCTCCGCCCGTTCGCCCGCCTTTGTGCCTTCTCGGCCGACCGCGCCGGCCTGCTCTCCGCGGGCGAATTTGACCCGTCCGTACGCATGCTGGAACGCAGCGCCCGAGACCTCCCGCCGTGGTTCCCCGGCCTCGCCGACCTCGCGGAACGCCGACGCGCCCTCGAGGAGTTCGACCGCACCCGCGTCGTCGCCCGCGTCCGCTCGAGCCTGCGCTACGCCCAGGCCCACCCCAGCGTGCCGGAGCTGGTCACGCAGTTGCTGCAGCAAGAACCGCCCGAGGCCTTGCCCGCCGCCGACGCACCCCACAAAACCTCGCGCCCCGCCGACAAGCCCGCGCCTCCGCCCGAGCCCGGCCATCCGCCCCCCGGCCTCGAAGTCCCGGCCGACGCCTGGCCGCTCGCCCGCTGCGATCAGCGCCTCACCCAGCGCCTGGGGATCCTGTGATGTCGACAACCGAGCCCGCCACCGACCTGCAGACCTGCGCCGACGATCTCGCCGACATCGCCGGCAAGCTCGGCCTCACGCGCCTCGCCGAGACGATCCTGGCCGAGACCACCCGCCGCCTCGACCGCGCCCAGCTGCGCGTGCTCGTGCTCGGCGAGATCAAGCAAGGCAAGAGCACCCTGATCAACGCCCTGCTCGGCCAGCCCCTGCTCCCGAGCGGCGTCACCCCGACGACCGGCGCGGTCGTGCAGATCGTCCGCGGCGACGAGCTCGGCCGCTTCCTCGTCGGCCCCGGCGGCGAGCGCAGCCCCCTCGACACCGACCGCTTCTTGAAGCTCGCGCGCGGCAAGGAGGAGTTCGCCGGCACCCTCATCGCGGTCACTCCGAGCGAGCACCTGCCGTTTGGGGTCGAGCTGATCGACACCCCGGGGATCAACGACCTGCAAAAGGTCCGCAGCATGATCTCCCGCGGCGAGCTGCCCCGCGGCGACGCGCTCGTGCTCGTGCTCGACGCCACCCAGGTCTTGAAGCTCACCGAGGTCGCGTTCCTCCGCGACGCCCTGCTCGCGGTCGGCGGCACCGAGAACACCGGCGCGACGCTCCTGCTCGTCGTCAACCGCATCGACCTCATCCCCGAGGCCGAGCGCCCCGCCCTGCTCGACCACATCCACCGCGAGCTCACCGCCGTGCTGCCCGGCCCCGTCGAGCTGTTCCAGACCGACGCCCGCGGCGCCGGCAAGCAGCCCGACAGCCCCAGCCTCGGCGTGCGCGAGGTCCTGCGCCTGCGCGAGCGCCTCGCCGCCCTCGCCAGCCAGAGCACGACCGTGCTGCCGACCCGCACCCGCAGCAGCCTCGAGCGCTACGCCGAGCTTCTGTCTCACCACGCCGCCGTCGAGGCCCGCGCGCTCCGCCTCGAGGCCGCCGCCCTGCAGACCGAGCTCACCGCCGTGCGCCAGGCCCTGGTCGAGCAGCGCCTCGATCTCGACGCCATCGACGCCACCCTCGCCGCCGGCCGCGAGCGCATCGTCGCCGACAGCCGCACCCGCCTGCTCGCCTTCCGCGACGAGCTGCAGGCCTCGATCTTCGCCCAGCTCGACCGCAACGACCTGCGCAACACCGCCGACCTGCTGCCCGGCGCGATCCAGGACGCCGCCCTCCACTTCACCTACCAGGAGGTCGAGCGCCTCCGCCTCCAGCTCGAGCAGCTCACCCGCGACGCCATCAAGACCTGCGGCGAGCAGGCCCAGCGCCGCCTCGCCGAGACCCTGCTCAACCTCGGCTTCCGCGGCCCCGCTGTGCACCTGAAGCCGACCTCCGTCGCCATGGAGGCCGGCTCGCTCGCGGTCGGCGTGATCGGCACGGCGATCATGTACTTCGGCAACGTCGTCGCCGGCCTCGTCGTCACCGTCGCCGCCCCGCTCGCCACCATGTTCCTGCGCGAGCGCTCGATCCGCGAGCTCCGCGAGGACGCCCGCCAGTCCGTCCCCCTCGCCCTCGCCCGCAGCTTCTCGCAGCTCGAGGCCGCCCTCGCCAGGTCGGTCGACGCCCACGTCGCCGGCCTGAAGGAGTACCTCGTGCTCGCCCACAGCAACCTCGGCGCGCAGCTCCAGACCCTCCTCGAACGCGCCCTCGCGCTCGCCGAACCGACCCCCGCCGCCCTCGGCTCCGCGCCGAGCCCCGAGCCTCCAGCCCCCGCTCCGTCGCCCCAGTACGCCCCGCCCGCGGGCGCGACCCGGCCCGCGAAGCCCGCCGCCCCGCCGCCCGTGCGCGCACCGACGCCTACCGCGGCGCCGCCCGCCGCACCTGTCCCCGAGAACCTGTCCCCTCAGCCAGCCTCCGATCCCCGCCGCACCGCGGCCCTCGCCGACCTCCGCAAGCTCGAGCAGCACCTCGAGCAAATCCGCACCCGCCTGGCCCAGATCCCCGCATGAGCGACGAACACAAGGACGACAAACCCGCAGGGGCCCTCGGCTCCGTCGGCTCCGCCCTCGGCGGCTGGGCCAAGCGCATCGGCAAGGTCATCACCGACGTCGCCGGTCCGCAACAGTCCGAGGAGGTCACGCGCGCGCTGAGCGACACCCGCGAGCTCCGCTTCGCCGGCCACTTCTCGTCCGCCCACGAGCGCCTGCGCGACCAACTAAAGGCCAGGCCCAACGACGCCGCCCTCCTCCTCAGCCTCTCGCTCACCCTCGTCGAGCAGGCCCTCGTCGACCCGTCCCGCGCCGACGTCCTGCACGCCTACGTCGAGGGCCTCGGCAAGCGCAGCGACCGCAGCCCCGGCGGCCTGCTCGCCGAGGGCGCCCGCCACCTCCTGCGCGGCGAGTACGACGCCAGCCTCGACGCCCTCCGCCGCGCCCGCAAGCAGGTCGACGACCTCGGCACCAACCTCCAGCCCGAGGCGCGGTTCGTCCTCCACCTGCTCACCACCCTCGTCCAGGCCCGCCGCGGCCGCAGCGAGCGGGCCCTGCTCGAGCTCCACAAGGCGCGCGCGCGCCTGCCCGAAGGGACACGTGGCCCGCTGCGCCTGCTGCTGATCTCCGAGGGCGCGCAGATCGCCCTCGCCGCCGAGAGCCTCGACGAGGCGATCGCCTGGCTCGGCAGCGAGTCCGACCCGCCCGCCGGCAGCGAGCCCGACGCCGCCCACCACACCGCGCGCGCCTACCTCGCCCTCGCCCTCGCGGCCAAGGGCGATCGCCTCGGCGCCGAGGCGGCCCTCGCCCGCGTCGACCTGTCCGACCTGCAGTGGGCCGACCTGCAGATTCGCATCGGCCTGGCCCTCGGGACAGGTCCCGAAGGACCGGTCGTCACCCGCGAGCTCGCCCTCCGCCACCTCCAGCGCGCCCCCGAAGACCCCCGCCGACGACGCCTGTGGGCCCTCGCCGAGGCCGCCACCTGGCCCGGCACCTCGAGCCCCCACGACACACCCGAGTCCGCGCTCCTCGCCGTCCTCACCGCCCTGCTCGACGCCACCCGCGCCGCCCCGCCCGACCTGCTCGAGCGCCACCTTCAAGAGCTCGCCCACGTCGCCCTGCGCGCCGAGCTGTTCCCCGACCCCGTCGTCGAGGCCATCCGCAAGCGCCTGCGCGACAACCCCACCGCCCCCGAGGAGCTCCGCCTCGTGCACGCGCGCCGGCGCCTCCGCGACCGCGACGAACACGCCGTCGACGACTTCGTGCTCGGCCACCCGCCGCGCTTCCGCAGCCAGCCCGACCTCGGCGGCCCGCCCGGCCCCGACGAGGCCTCCCCGCTGCGCGACGCCAGCCTCCGCATCGCCGTGCTCCACAGCCAGCGCGCCCTCGCGGCCGCCGAGCTGTGCCTGCAACGCGGCCTGCCCGAGGCCGCGCAGGAGTACCTCGTCGACGTCCTGACCGAGGCCCCCGATCACGCCCGCGCGGGCGACCTCCTGCGCGGACTCGTCGCCCCGGTCCACAGCAACCGCCTCGAAGATCTCCTCACCGCCGCGACCACCACCCTCGCCGCCACCCCCGCGAGGATCCTCGGCGTCCCGCTCGGCGGCGTGCAAGAGGCCCTGTCCGGGGTGATCGCCGCCCGCGAGCGCCTCGCGCGTCCGCTGACGATCGCGATCATGGGCGAGTTCTCGTCGGGCAAGAGCACCTTCGTCAACGCCCTGCTCGGCGAGGCCGTCGCCCCCATGGGCGTGCTGCCGACGACCACCACCATCAACCTGTTCCGCCGCGGCCCCTCCGGCAGCGCCCGCGTCCACTACCGCGACGGCACGATCGCCACCGTCGCCCGCGACGAGGTGCACACCTTCCTGCTCCACCTCGACGACCTCGAGGCCAGCCGGATCCGCCACATGGAGATCGAGCGCACCGGCCCGCACCTCGGCGACGCGGCCGTCGTCGACACGCCCGGCCTCAACGCCCTCGACTCGTTCCACGAGCGCGTGGCCCGCGAGTTCGTCGACGAGGCCGACGCGATCATCTGGATCTTCAGCGCCACCCGCGGCGGCGCCGCCTCCGAAGGCAGCGTGCTGAAGGGCCTGCGCGCCGACGGCCGCCAGGTCCTCGGCGTGCTCAACAAGGTCGACACCCTCGACGACGACGAGCGCAAGGAGCTCATCGACTACCTCCGCGACCAGTTCGGCGAGCTCCTCCTCGACGTCCTCCCCGTGTGCGCCAGCGCGGCCCTCGAGCGCCGCACCAACCGCTCCGACACCTCCTCCCCCGACCCCTTCACCACCGTCGAGCACGCCCTCGAGAAGTTCTTCTTCCGCCGCGCCCGCGAGCTGAAGCGCGACCTCACCGCCCGCCGCCTCGCCGACGGCCTCGCCCACGCCCGCGAGGCCGTCGTCTCCGCCATCGCCGCCCTCGAGGCCAAGGCCGACACCGCCGCCAACCTCGAGGCCAGCGACCCCGCCCAGCTCGAGCTCCGCCTCGTCCAATTCGCCGACGCCCTCTACGGCCACCTCCTCGGCCTCGACGACGTGCTCACCCGCGAGACCCTCGCCCTCGGCATCCTGAAGGCCGGCTCCGCCCCCGCCCGCGGCGCCCTCGCCCCCCAGGACGCCACCTACCTCGCGGCTGTCCTTCGGGACAGCATCCTCCGCTCCTTCCAGGCCGCCCTCGCCGACCTGTCCCAAACGCCAGGCACCGAGGCCCTCGCCGACGTCCTGACCACCCGCTTCGTGCCCTGGGCCCAGGGCTTCCTCGACAGCCTCGACGCCTCCGGGTTCGTCGCCGCCCTCGTGCAGGAGCACGGCCCCGCCGTCGCCAAGGGCGAGGCGGCCCTGCGCGAGCGCTTCCGGGTCGCCCTCCAGCCGGTCGCCGCGAGCTGGCGAAAGTTCATCCGCGGCCTGTTCCGCCACATCCGTCAGGCCCACCGCCGGGCCCGCCACACCGCCGCCTCCGCCCCGCGCGCCGAGGCCATGCGCCTGCGCACCACCTCGCTCGCCGGCCTCGACGCCCTGATCGCCGCCTGCCAACTTCACGGCCCCTCCGGGGCCTGAGAACGCCTCCGGGCCACCTCCTCGGCTCGCGCCTCCGGACTCGGCGCCCCGCTCGTTGCCCGCCGGCGCAACCCGCCGAACGCCTCCCAGGCCCCCTCGCGCTCCGCCCCGACTTGCCTGTACGCTCGCCCCCGGAGCCTCCGCGCATGACCCACGTCTACGGCATCGACGAAGCCGGCCGCGGCCCGATCCTCGGCCCGATGGCCCTCGCCGTCGTCCTCCTCGACCCCGATCGCGCCGCCCGACTCACCGAGCTCGGCGTCACCGACAGCAAGCGCTTCGGCGCCGGCGAGAAGGCCCAGGAGGCCCGCGCGACGCTGGCCGCGCAGATCCGCCAGATCGCCGTCGCCGTCGACGTCGAGCTCGTCGAGGTCGACACCATCGACGAGCACACCTTCCGCGGCCGCCTCAACCACCTCGAGCGCGAGGTCGCCTGCCGCCTGCTGGGGCGCCTCTCCTGCCCGCGCGACGCCCTCATCTACTGCGACGGCGCCCGCCTGTTCGGCCCCCTGCGCCTGCAGTACCCCCGCCTCGAGGCCCACGATAACGGCGAGTCCGTGCACGTCGCCGTCGCCGCCGCCTCGATCCTCGCCAAGCACGCCCGCGACAGCGCCTTCGCCCGCATCGGCGAGCGCTACTTCCCCCAGTTCGGCAAGCTGTCCGGCGGCGGCTACTGCAACGCCGCCACCCGCCGCTTCCTCGACGCCTACGCCGCCGCCCACGGCGGCCTCCCGCCCGAGGCCCGCAAGAGCTGGGGCGCCGAGAAGCTCCCTGACGAGCAGCTCCCCCTCGTCGACCTGTCCCCAGAGACAGCTCCGCTCCCGGCCGCGGTCGAGGCCCGGGCGCCCGCCTGATCTACGGCCCCGAGAAGTCCGCGAGGTCGGTGCGCAGCTTGTCGAGCGCGTAGCGCATACGGCTCTTCACCGTGTTCTCCGGCGCCCCGACGATCTCCCCGATCTCCTTGAACGACAGCCCGCTGACCTGGCGCATCAAGAACACCTCGCGCTGGTCATCCGGCAGCGCGTCGATCGCCTTCGCCACCCGCTGACGGATCTGCGGCGCCGCCGCGGCGTCGTCGGTCGCGACCTGATCCGCCGCCACCGACTCGAGCATCGCCGACCCTTCTTCGTTCCCCGGCCCGCGCCGCGGCGCGTCCAGCGACACCGTGCGCCGGAACTTCGCCCGCCGGCTCTCGTCCACGCACAGGTTCCGGGCGATCGTGTACACCCACGTCGTGAACTTCGCCGTCTGCTCGTAGCGGTCCTTCGAACGCACCACCCGCAGGAACACCTCCTGCAACATCTCCTCCGCCCGGCTCCGGTTCTGCACGCTGCGCAGCAGAAAATTGAAGAGCCCGCGCCGGTGCCGAACCACCAGCACGTCGAACGCCCGCGCCTCACCCTCGCGAAACCCCACCATCAGGGCCTCGTCGCTCCGCGTCTCCTGGCCCGCCGAGGGCGCTGACGGGCGTCCGGTGGTGTGCGGTTCGTCCATGCCGGTCGAGGTCGGGCCGGGCAAGTGTGCGCCCATGCCCGAATCCCTGGCAAGCCCGTAGCCTCCGCGCCGCCTCTCCTCGCCGGATCCGACCGCACCGCCGCTCGCTGCAGCCGCAAGTACGCCGCGCCGCAGCTCCGCGGCCCGCGGCGCGCGTCTCAGCGCACCAGCCGCGTCCGCGGCTTCGCCTGGTCACGCGGACAGTACACCCCGCTCCGCCCGCCCGACACGAACCCTCGCAGCTCCGTCCCGCAGCGCACGCACGCCTCGCCCGCTCGCCCGTACGCCTTCAAGTCGTCCTGATTGCGCCCGACCTCGCCGACCACATTCCTAAAATCCTTGAGCGTCGTCCCCCCGTTCTCGACCCCCTGCCGCAGCACGGTCACCACCGCGGCGGCCAGCCGGTCCCACGCCGAAGCGTGCAGGCGCCTGGCCGGGGCGAGCGGATGGATCCCCGCCGCGAACAACGCCTCGACAGCATAAATGTTGCCGACCCCCGCCACGGCCTCCTGGTCGAGCAGCGCGTCGCGGATCGGCCGCGCCGACGCTCCAAGCCGCTCCGCCAGCACCGCCCCCGAGAACCCCGGCTCGAGCGGCTCCGGGCCCATCGAGCCCAGCGGGTCCTCGCGCAGCAGCAGCGCCATCGGAGCCGCACGCACCCCGCCGAACCGCCGCGGATCCACCAGCCGCAGCTCCCGTCCGTCCGCGAACTCCAGCACCACATGCGTGTGCACCACCCGCGGCTGCCCCTTGTGCGCCACCCCGCAGCGCCCCGTCATCCCGAGGTGGATCACCAGCCCGAGCTCCGCCCCGTCCTGCCCCGCGAACGACCACACCACGTACTTCCCGCGCCGCCCCACCGCCCCCGGCGTCGCCCCATTTAATAATTGGAGGTTCTCCTGCGCCCAGTTCTTGCCCACCCGCAGGCGATGCTCGCTGCGCCACACCCCGACGACCGGCGCGCGCAGCTCCTCCGCCGCCAACCCGCGCCGCACCGACTCGACCTCAGGCAGCTCCGGCATCTTCGTCCTCCGCGCGGTCGACCGGCTCGTCGCCGGCGCCGCTCGGCTCCCCGGTGCTCCCCTCCGCCTCGCGCGCCCGCTGCAGCGCCGCGAACTCCTCGGGCCCGAGCCGCTCCGGACGCACCGACGAGTCCACGCCCGCCGCCGCGCACCAGCGCAGCGCCGCCTCGCGTCCGCCGAGCGACGACAGCCCGTTGACCAGCATCTTGCGGCGCTGCTGAAACGCCGCGCGCACCAGCAGCTGCAGCTCTTGTTCGTCCGCCACCTCACCCCGCGGCTGCGGCCGCGGATCGAGCCGCACCACCGCCGAGTCGACCCGCGGCGGCGGCAAGAAGCACCCCCGCGACACCGGGCACACCGTGGAGATCGCCCGCACCCGCGACAGCACCGCCGTCACGCCGCCGTAATCCCGGCTCCCGGGCGGCGCGCACAACCTGTCGGCCACCTCCTTCTGCACCATCACCACCCACGTCCCCGTCACCGCGTGATGCTTCAGCAGCGCGAACAGCAGCGGCCCCGTGAGCTGGTACGGCAGGTTGCCCACGATCGCCGGCGGCACCGCCTGGCCGACCGTCGCCGCCGCATAATTGAATTTCACCGCGTCGGCCTCGTGCAGCACGAAGCCCGGCCGGTCCGCGAGCTCGACCCGCAGCACCTCGCAGAGGTCTCTGTCCCGCTCGATCGCCCACACCTCGGCCCCCGTCGCCAGCAGCCGATCCGTCAGCGTCCCCAGCCCCGCACCTATCTCCACCACCCGCATCCCCGGCCTCGCCCCCGACGCCCGCGCGATCGCCTCGTGCACTCCGATCGCGTGTAAAAAATTCTGCCCCCACGAGTGCCGCGCATGCAGCCCGTGTCGTCGCAGCAGCTCACCCGGCGAAGCGATCATACGTCCCTCCTCGCACCGCACCTACCGCCATTCATCTCGTTCGAACTCGTTGCGCTCATGCTCGCGACTCCCGCGCCTCGTCGATCGCCCCGCTCGCGAACACCGCCACCTCGGCCCGCGCCCCCGCTCGCAAGCGCAGCGACCCCGCCGCCCCGATCATCGCCGCGTTGTCGCCGCAGTAGCGCAGCGCCGGCGTGTACAGCACGAACCCGTCCTCGGCCGCCGCCCTGGCCATCGCCGTGCGCAGCCCGCTGTTCGCCGACACCCCGCCGACCACCGTCACCAGCTTGCACCCGTGCTCTCGCCGGGCGCGCCGCGTCTTCGCCACCAGCACCTCGACGATCGCCGCCTGCACCGACGCGCACACGTCCGCCAGCACCGCCCGCGACGTCGGCTGCCCGTGCTGCTGCAGATACACCGCCACCGCCGTCTTCAGCCCCGAGAACGAAAATTCGAGGCTCGACCGCTCCATCATCGCCCGCGGAAAGCTCACCGCGCTCGCGTTCCCCTCGCCGGCCAGCCGGTCGATCACCGGCCCGCCCGGGTACCCGAGCCCCAGCATCTTCGCCACCTTGTCGAACGCCTCCCCCGCGGCGTCGTCGCGCGTGTTGCCCAGCACCCGATAGCGCCCCATCTGCTCGACCAGCACCAGCTCCGTGTGCCCGCCCGACACCGACAGCGCCAGGTGCGGCTCGAAAGCCCTCGCCTCCTGCTTGTCGTCCCCGAGGAACGGCGACAGCAAGTGCCCCTCCATGTGATGCACCCCGACCAGCGGCAGCCCGCGCGCCAGCGCGGCCCCTCGCATGAACTGCACCCCGACGAGCAGCGCCCCCACCAGCCCCGGCCCCTCGGTCACCACCAGCCCCTCGAGCTGCTCCCACGACACGCCGGCGCCCGCCAGCGCCTCCTCGACCACCGCCACCACCGCCGTCAGGTGATGTCGACTCGCCAGCTCCGGCACCACCCCGCCGAACTTCGCGTGCACCGCCACCTGCGAGGCCACCACGCTCGCGCGCACCTGCAGCCCCGCGACCACGGCCGCGGCCGTCTCGTCGCAAGACGACTCCACAGCGAGCACGATCGGCGCGGCGTTCACGAGCGTCTTGACGTAGCCCGACTTCCCCGCGAGTTCAACCACCGCCCACACCGCCCCGCGTCACGGCGGTTCATCACAGACCCGGGGACGCGCCGCGCTCAGCGCTTGCGCTGCAGCGCCTTGACCCGCTGCCGGATCGTCCCGCGAGTTCAACCGCCCACACCGCCCCGCGTCACGGCGGTTCGTCACAACCCCGGGACTTGCCGCGCTCAGCGCTTGCGTTGCAGCGCCTTGACCTGCTGCCGGATCGTGCCCGCGTACTGATCCTTCGGCGCCAGCTCGAGATATTTTTCGTACGCCGAGAGCGCCGCCTCGACCTGCCCGGCCTCCTGCTCGATCACCCCCAGCGCCAGATAGGCCGCCGCCAGCCCCGGATCCCCCGCGATCGCCCCCTGCGCCGCCGCACGCGCCCCCTCGAGGTCCTTGCGCTCGACCAGGATGTTCGCCTTCAGCAGCAGCGCCTGCGGATCCGCCGGCGCCACCGCCAGCACCTCCTCGACCGCCGCCATCGCCTCCTTCGCCTTGCCCGCCATGTACAGCTTGTTGGCCTTCTTGATCGCCGCCGGATCCACCGCGACCGGCTCCTTCACGTGACGCATCGGATCCGGCGGCCGCACCACCTCCGGCTCCGTGGTCGTCCCCGGCGGCTTCACCTCCGGCCGGTTCGTCTCCGCCGCCGGCTTCACGTCGACCCCCTCCGGTGGTGTGACCTCCGGCGCCGTCTCCAGCTGCTTCGCCTCCGGTGGCTTCGCGTCGACCCCCGCCGGCGGTGTGACATCCGCCGGCGTGACCTCCTGCCGCTTCGTCTCCGGCGGCGTGACCTCTGGCGGCGCGACCTCCGGTCGGTTCGTCTCCGCCGGCGGGACCAGCTTCGGGTCGTTCTTCTTGACCTCCGGCCGCCTCTTCGCCTCCGGCGTCACCGCCACCCGCGTCGTCTCGGCGGTCCCGCCGAAGTGCCCGAACTTCGTCACCAGCACCACCACCAGCGCCGTCACCCCGAAGCCCGCCCACAACCACCAGCCGACCGCCGTCTTCCCCGCCCGCGAGCGCGGCCCGTCCGGCTCCGCCGGCGCCTCCACGTCGCGCACCACGCTCGCCGTCGTCGTCGACTGCTGACTCAGCACCGCCACCAGCGCGCTCAGCCTCCCGAGGTCGTCCGAGCTCTCCGCCAGCAGCTGCTGCGACGGCCCCTCGACGACGCGCGGTGCATCTGCATCGAGCAGCACCTTCGCGGCGGAGGTCGAGGTCGAGGGCGTCATTGCAACCGACCGCACGATAATCGAGGACGACGGCGACGGGGGGAGACGGGGCGCACATTCCTCATCGTCCGCCAGCTCGCCGTGCGCCGCGGCCCGGGCCACGCCCATCGGCGACTTCACCTGTCCGTCGACGGTCGCCAGCTGCTTCACCGCCAGCGCTGGATCCAACTGGGGCGGAGCCGCCTTGTCGGTGGTTCGCTGCGCCTTCGTCGTCGCCGCCACGACCTGGCCGTCCTCGTGCACGGCCTCGCGGACATCGTCGGGGATGCCCCCGACCAGCACGTCGTCGTTCTCTCCGCCCGGGCTCAGGTTGGGGAACGGCAGGGGAAAGCTCGGCAGCGGCGGCAAGTCGGCCGCGCTGGTCGCCGGCGCCACGGTCTCGGGCTGAGACGGCAACCGCGGCACCCCGGCCCGCGTCAGCGTCGGATCCCAGATCACCCCCGACCGACTCGCCTGCGGCTCGCTGTCCTCCTCCTCTTCGGCCTCCTGCAGCGGCGCTTCGTCGGTCAACAGCCCTTCGAAATACAGCCCGCTGATCGCCCCGAGCGCCTCGAGATCGTCATGCCCGCTGTCGTCGACGATCTCGATGATCGTCCGGCGCCCGTCGAACCGCTGCAGCAGCCCGGCTTCTTGCGGCTCGAGCGGCTCCTCGCGCTCGCCCAGCACCCGCGAGTCCACCGTCAGCACGTGGTCCAGCGGCGGCAGCCCCTCGAGCAGCCGCACCCACTCGTCGACCCGCCGCATCCCCTCCATCAACAGGCTCTGCGTGCTGTCCTCGATCACCGGCAGCTTGTCGATCGCCTTGAACTCGACCTCGAACGTCCCCTCGTTGATCCCCAGCAGCCGATAGACCGCCGCCGCCGCCTCGAGCAGCCCCATCTTCGCGTCGATCACCCGCCCGTCGCGGAACCACACCGTGGCCACGCCGAGGTCGGTGTCGAACTCGATCGTCCCGCTCTTGCGCGAGATCTCGATCGTCTGCAGCAGATCGACGATCGCCATGTCCGCCAGCAACCCGCTGAATTTGGTGCGCGCGTCCTTCCTGCCGAGGCGCTCCTGCTGCTTGCGTTGCAGCAGCATCTTCACCCGCGTCGTCACCTCCTTCACGTAGATGGGCTTGGTCAGGTAATCCTCGACCCCCAGCTCCAGCCCGCGCACCTTGTCGTCGAGCTCGGTCGCGCTGGTGAGAAAGATGAAGGGGATCGTCCCCCAGCGCGGGTCCCCCTTCACCGCCCGGCACAGCTCGAAGCCGTCGCCGTCGACCAGCTTCGTGTCCGAGATGATCAGGTCCGGCTCCGAATGCGCGAGATACTGCAGCGCCTGAGCCGCGCTCTCGGCGCTGGTGATGCTGAAGCCCGCCTTGCGCAGGCTGACCTCCAGCACCCGCAAGTGTCGGGCATCTCCGTCGACGAGCAGCAGGTGTTGGCGAGCCATCGACCTGCCCTCCTAGCGCCCAGGGAACACGGATACGCCCATCTTTCGCAGCCTCGGCCAGAGCCCCGGCGCCCGACCCAACATAGCAACCGGCCGCACTCCCTCGCAAGCGAACACCCGCCCGCAAAACCGCTCGCAACGCCCGCCACGGCCCGCTCGTCGATCTCACCTGGCCTTTCGGACAGCCTCTCCCGGCGCGTCTCCGCCCGCCCCGCACCACCGGGGAGCCCCCTCGTGTCTCCGCCCCTCGACCATCCAGGTAACCACCGCTTCTTCAGCCCGACCACCCGCCTCACCTCCGGCCACGCGAGTATCGCCGCTCCGGTCCACCCTCAACCCGCCCCACCCACCACACAAGTACCGCTTCTCCATCCGGCTTCCCGACTCGGCGACGGCGAGACTCTCCAGTCAAAATCCCTCCGACGACTCTCTGGCTCACTTCTCCGCCCCGTCGATCCACCACCGATCGCCCGCCTGAGAGAGCACCCGACCGCTCCTTCCGGATACCCGCTCTCTGGGCTAGCTTCCCCGCGTGACCGAGGCGCGGGAACCCTGGTGGCAGCGACTACGACGGACCCCGGTCACCGCGGCCCTCATGGCGATCTGCATCCTTGTGTATGCAGCGACCCTCTCCGCCGCGATCTCGACCTCCCCCGAGCCCCTCGACACCGCCTTCAGGAGCCTCTGGAGCCTCGCCGGTCACGAGGAGGTCTTCCGCAGGTTCGGCGCCCTCGAGCTCGTCCGCGTCTGGGTCGATCATGAGTGGTGGCGCGTCTTCTCGACCGCCCTCCTGCACGGCTCTCTCCTCCACCTGGTCCTCAACGTCGGCTCGCTCGCCGCCATCGGCGAACACATCGAGAACCTCTGGGGCAGCCTCCGCACCCTCCTGCTCTTCATCGCCTCGAGCCTCGCTGGCTGCCTCGCCTCCCTCGTGTGGTGCGAGTCGTCCATGGTCGTCGGCGCATCCGCCGGCATTCTCGGGCAGGCGGGCGCTCTCTGGTGCGCTCGTCGCTTCGGCGACGAGCCCACTCAGCGGCACCTCGAGGACATCTCGGACTTCCGCCTCGGCGTGCTCATCCTGCTCTGCCTCGGTCTTGGTGCCCTCGTGCCCGGCATCGCCCAGGCCGGTCACGTCGGCGGGCTGATCATGGGCACCGCGCTCGGCTGGCTATGGTCACGCCCACGTCGACTCTGGCAGACCATTGCAGCCTCACTCCTTGGTGTAGGAGCTCTGGCCACCCTCGTCATGCTCGGCCGCGCACCAGTCTGGTTCACGAACTACCACGTCTTCCGCGGCCTTCGCGCGCTCGAGGACAAAGACTCCATCACTGCCCTCGAACACCTCCGCACCGCCGAGCAGCGAGATCCCGACAACTCGGTGATGCTCAACGACATCGCTTACAAACTCTCTCTCGAGCGACTTGAGCTCGAATGGGCAGAACAGCTCGCTCACCGAGCCCACGCCATGGAGCCCGAGAACGAAAATGTCCTCGACACGCTCGGCTGGATCCTCTGCCTGCAGGGCAGTCCCGAAACCGGTCTTCCACTCATCCGCCAATCCCTGGGTTCCTTCGGAGAAAGTCCGCCCCAGGAGATCTCCGATCACGAACGCGACTGCCCCACCGCCTCCGCCACTCTCCCAGATGTTCCACGTGAAACATTGGCACCTCCGCAGTGACCCCTTGTTTCACGTGAAACACTCATAAGCTGTCTCGCCTGAGAACCTTGTCCCCGTTCTCTCCCCGCTTGAGCGAGCGCTGAAACTGTACGCTCCCGGGTAGGAGACCAAGCTGTCTACCGCTCCGCTCACCATCCCGGCCACTCGTGGAGCTCCATCGCCTCCTCATGAACTGACCTCGCGCCATCAACTGAGCTGCAGGGGTGAGCCCGCTCGCCATTGACCACGTCGCGACTGCCCGACAACTCGAAGACCGTCACCCCAACGGGCCCGACTGTGCTACCCGCGAAGTGCCACACCGTTATCTTCTCGTAGTTCCTTAACTTTGCGCTGCCCGTTTGAGCTCGCTCGTCTGTCAGTTCTCAGCAACATTCCCCCCTCCTGAGCAGAATTTCTCAGGACCATTCCCCCCTGGGCCGGCCAGTTTCTCAGGACCATTCCCCCCTGGACGGGGTCGAGTTTCTCAGCGTCATTCCCCCTCTGGGCGGCTGAGTTTCTCACCACCATTCCCCCCTGCGTGACCGGGCGGGTACCCACCTCCGAGTCGGCGGACGAGCCGACACGGAGGGCCGATGGCGTACCGCGAGGTC
>JAEUJW010000067.1 GCA_016793465.1 Myxococcales bacterium | reverse complement strand
GGGCAAAGCTCCGACCCGTTAGGGTCGTGAAGTCAGTCCCGGCGGTTGTCGGTGACCGCTACCTCTCGGCTGCAGTCCCGACGGGGTGTGGATGTCAATGCACCCACGATCCCACAAGCGTCGTCTTGGTTTCCCTCTTCCGCTATCCAGTTTTCAGGGAGCCAGTCCGTCTCACCACCGTCGCCCGGGTTTCCCGGGTTCCAGGACTGCGCCGCTCCGTGCGGCTCGTCCGTGGCAAGGGAGGCGGGTTGTACTCGCCGCCTCGAAGCGCGTCAAGCATCTTGTTTGTGCTCTGTTCTCACTTATCGGGAGGCGATTTCGCGCTTGACGTGGCGCGGTTAACATAATTCCGGTCGCCTCGACCCCGTGCTCTTCCTTTAAAGGTCCAGAGCGCTACCCCGCCCTGGCCGCGCGCGCCGCCTTTCGCTGGGCCCGCCTCGACGCCCGCGACTTGGCGCCCTCGCTCGGCAGCTTCCCCTCCGCCCGCGCGTGCCGGACCATCGACTGGATCCAGTCGACCGCCTCGGCGTCGGCCGGCATCACGTGGTGGTGATAGGCCGGCCGCTCCCCCGGCGCCCAGCGCACGAACAGCAGCATCACCTGCCCGATCAGCGCGGCCGGCAGCGGGTCGGCCTGCGCGTTGCCGCGGATGCGCAGCACCTGGGCCAGCTCGGTGCCCTTCGGCAGCTCGCCCAGCAGCACCTCGCCGAGCGTCACGTCGAGCCGCTGCTGCGGGTCGCCGCCGTGCAGGCCGCGGCTCCACACCTGGTCGACGGTGACCAGCACCACCAGGTCCGCGTAGCCCATGCGCTGGCTGAAGCGCCGCTGGTCCATCACGTCGATCGGCGCCCGCCCGGTCAGCTCGACCGGCACCGCGGTGTAGCGGTCGTCGAACACCAGTCCGAGCCGGCTGTCCCACTCCGTCGCGTCGGCCGGCGCGCCCAGCTCGCCGCGCGCCGACTTGCCGGCGCACCCGCCCGCGAGCAGCGAGGCCGTCAGTCCCAGCGCTGCGAGCCGTCGACTTGCGGAGGCGAACCGGCCGATCATGAGCCGGGCGAGAGTAGCGTATGCTCCCGCCCGTGCGCACGCCCCGAAGCATCGCCGCGTGGTCCGCCCCGCTCGCCCTCGCCGCCTGCGCCCTCGGCGGGCCGCGCCCGTTCGCGCCGCCGGTCCCCGAGGTCGTCGCCCGCAACCAGGCCGCCGGCGACCCCTACAGCGGCCGCTTCCCCATGGACGAAGCGCTCGCCGGACTGCCCGAGGGCCCCGCCCTGCACGCCACCCTCGAGACCGACGCCGGCGAGGTCCACTGCCGCCTCGACGCCAGCAGCGCCCCCATGGCCGTCGCCAACTTCGTCGGCCTCGCCCGCGGCCTGCGCCCGTTCCAGGCCGAGCCCGGCGGACCCTGGCAGACGGCCCCGTTCTTCGACGGCGTGCCGTTCCACCGCGCGGTCGCCGGCCAGTTCGTGCAGACCGGCCGCCGCGGCGCGCAGGAGACCCCCGGCTTCTGGTTGCAGGACGAGATGTCGAGCGGCCACGTGTTCGACCGCGCCGGCCTGCTCGCGCTCGCCAACGCCGGCACGCCGCACTCCGGCGCCGCTCAGTTCTTCGTGACCACCAGCCCGCTCGGCAGCTTGAACGGCAAGCACACGATCTTCGGCACCTGCGACGACGAGGACGTGGTCCGCGAGCTCGAGCGCCGCGCCCTCGCCAGCCCCGCGGACCCGCCGCGCCTGCTCCACGTCGAGATCCGCCGCGGCGCGTGACCGCGTGGCGCGCCGCCGCCCCCTTGTCGGCGCGCCGCGCCCGTGGGAAAACCGCGCCGCCATGTCAGCGAACACGCGCACGCTCATCCTCCCGTTGGCCCTGCTGCTGGCCGGCGCCTGCACCCCCGCCGAGCCGGCCAAGACCGACGCCAAGGTCGACGCCAAGAAGACCGACGCCAAGGTCGACGCCAAGAAGCCCGAGGCCAAGAAGCCCGAGACCAAGAAGGCCGAGCCGACCAAGGCCGAGCCGGCCGTCAAGTACCGCAAGGGCCAGCTCGCCCGCCCCGGCATGACCCCCGACGAGGTCCTCGAGTTCAACAAAGCCCAGGGCGACCCGATGCAGTCGATCGACCTGAAGACCGCCCTCGCCGGCGACCCCAACCTCGAGGACGCGAGCAAGGGCAAGCTGTTCGCCACCTTCGACACCACCATGGGGTCGTTCCGCTGCGAGCTCTACGAGGACAAGGCCCCCAACACCGTGGCCAACTTCGTCGGCCTGGCCCGCGGCACCCGCGACTACTACGTCAAGAAGGAGGACGCGTGGAAGAAGGGCCAGTACTTCGACGGCTCGCTGTTCCACCGCGTGATCGACAAGTTCATGATCCAGACCGGCGACCCGTTCGGCGGCCCGGGCGGCTTCGGCACCGGCGGCCCCGGCTACGTCGTCGTCGACGAGTTCGGCGCCGGCCTGAAGCACGACGGCCCCGGCTACCTGTCGATGGCCAACCGCGGGCCCAACACCGGCAGCTCGCAGTTCTTCGTGACCGTGGCCCCGACCCCGCACCTCGACAACAAGCACGCGATCTTCGGCAAGTGCGACCCCAAGGTCCCGACCGCGATCAGCAAGGTCAACACCCGCGCCGACAAGCCCGTCGAGGACGTCAAGATCAACAAGATCACGTTCGAACGCGCCAAGAAGTAGGCGTCACGCCCCGCTCCACGAGGGCCCGGCCGTCACGCGGCGCGGGCCCTTCCGCGTTCGTCACGGCGCGTACGCCGTGTACTTGCGCAGCCACAGGCGCTCGCCGTCGACGCGGCTCTCGGGGTACGCGCCGAGCACGACGGTGTCGCCCGACCCGTCGAAGGCGATGCCCCGCGCCGTCAGCGGCCCCTCCTCCTCGACGCGCCAGACCTCGCCGAGCATCGGGTCGAACTGCGCGAACCACAGCCTGGCCCCGGTGCTGCCGCCGATCAGCGGCGCCCCGCCGCCGGGCGGCACCGCGATCGTCATCGCCGCCCCGGCCGGCGCCTCGGCCTCGGCCAGCGGCATCACGTCGCCCGCCGGGTCATACACGCGGATCCACCCGGCCGTCTGTTGTTCAGTGAACACCCGCCCGACCACCCACACCAGGCCCGAGCCGTCGACCGCGGCGGCCCGCGCTTCGTAGCTGTTGTCGTCCTGGCCCGACTCCGGCAGCGCGCTCCACATCCCGCCGCCGTTGACGTCGAGCCGGCGGACGCGCGAGCGCCACGGCGACGGCGCCTCCGCGAAGCCATCGGTGCCGACGGCCATCAGCTCCTCGCCGAGCGCCGCGAGGCCCCGCACCGAGCCCGACCCGACCGCCACCATCGCCTGCGGCCACAACATCTGCCCGTCCGGCGTGAAGCGCCCGACCCACGCGCCCGGCGCCTCGCACGGCCGCTGGCAGCGCGAGCCCGCGAGCATCAGCGACCCGTCGCCGCCCAGCGTCAGCGCCAGCGCCCGTTCGTCGGCGCCCTCGGGTCCGTCGTCCCAGCTCGATGTCCCGAGGTCGCTCGTCTCGAGCAGCACCCCGTCGCCCGACCACCAGCCCACCCACACGTCGAGCTTGCCCGCGTCGGTGGCCTGGCTGGCCCCGGCGACCACGATCTGCCCGTCCGCGTCGATCACCACCCCGCGGCCGTAGTCGTCGCCCTTCGGCTCGCCGTTGTGCCCGTCCTCCCAGATCAGCGCGCCGTCGTCGCCGTCGAACTTGCCGAGCCACACGTTGTGGCGGGTCGCGTCCATCGCGTGGATGCGGTCGCCGGCGACGACCACGTCGCCGAGCGCGTCGACCGCCAGCGCGTGGCCCACGCCCTCGCCGGGCTCGCCGATCACCGTCCAGCCGGGGCTCGGCGGGCAGCCCTCGACGCAGGCCGCCCCGGTCGTGGTGCCCGGGTCGCCGGTCTCCTCGCCGGGGCCGGTGCTGGTCGGCGTGAGCGTCGACGGGTCGATCGCGTCGCCGGTCGACGTCGACTCGTCGGAGCTCGACCCCGGCGCGGGCTCGCTCTCCGTGCCGAGGCCGAAGCCGTCGAACACGCACCCCACGAACAGGAGCAAAGCCCCGGCGAACGCGATCGGACGTGGACCTCGGGTGGGCATGCGCGGAACCGGGAGCCTACCACGGTCCGGGCGCGGCTACGCACCTCGCGATCCGGGCTGCGCGCTTTATCGCGCAACCCTGGGCAACCGGCGGTGAACACCGACGCCCGCCCCCCGGGAGATCTCCCGGAAGGCGGGCGTGCACGAGGGACAGTGTCATCGACCCGGGCCCACGCCCCCGGGTTTCGGGCTATGAACCCCTCGGTGACGACGATCGACCTGGCCGACCTCGAGTCCCAGCTCAACCAGCTCATCCTCGACGGGCGCTCGCTCGAGGCGTTCGAGCGCTTCTACGGCGAGGGCATCGTCATGCAGGAGAACACCGACCCGCCGATCGTCGGCAAGGCGCGCAACCGCGAGCGCGAGCAGGCGTTCTTCGGGGCGCTGGCCGCCGTCGGGGTGACCCTGCTGGGCGGCGCGGTCGGCACCGACGTCACCTACTCCGAGTGGATCTTCGAGCTGACCTTCCACGACGGCCGCAAGGTCCACCTGACCGAGGTCTCGGCCCGCCGCTGGCGTGACGGCCTCGTGATCCACGAACGCTTCTATTACAACCCCGCGAGCTGACGGGCTCACGAGCGCGAGCCGAAGTAGAACCCGACCAGCGCCGCCAGGCCCTGCTCGAGGCCCACGCGACCCACCCCGATCGTCTCCGGCCCGGGCAGCACGCCGAGGAACGCGTGCGCCGCGAGGGTCCCCGCCGCCGCGACGCCGACGAGCGCCCGCAGGTCCTCGAACGGCCGCCACGGCTTGCGTCCGCGGCCGATCCACGCGGTCAGGCGCGTCATCACCATCCCCAACAAGAACGCCGCGACCAGCACCAGCGTGAGCAGCCCGCGCGGCGCCGCGGCCCCGCCGGCCCGCACCACCATCACCCCGGCCGCGACCAGCCCCGCGACCAGCAGCACGCGGACCGTCCCGCGCGGCAGGTACAGCGGCGGCGGCCCGCCCGCGGGGTCGGCCGGCGCCTGCCCGCGCGCCGCGAAGTAGTGCCCGAGGATCACGAACAGCAGGTTCTCGAGCGGCTCCGGCAGCGCCTGCCCCGGATCTTTAATTATTAAACCGCAGACGGTCCCGACCATGCCGAGGGCGATCAGGGCGCGCACGCTGCCTCCGGGCAGGCCGAGCGCGTGGTGGTTCTTCCAGTCGTTCCCCGGGGCGGCGTCCATCGTCGCCACTATACCGGCTCGGTTCGCGGCCTGCCCGCTGAGGCGAGCGAGGGCCGCGGACCCGGAGGCGCCGCCGAGGGCCCAGAGCGAGCCCGTCCAATGCGATTCGCGGGACCCCACGGTCCCGCGATCAGCGTTCGATCGAGCCCGCTCAGGCGAGCGAGGGCCGCGGACCCGGAGGGGCCGCCGAAGGGCCCCAGAGCGAGCCCGTCCAGTGCGAATCGCTGGACCCACGGTCCCGCGACAAGCGTTCGATCGAGTCCGCCGAGGCGAGCGAGGGCCGCGGACCCGGAGGCGCCGCCGAGGGCCCAGAGCGAGCCCGTCCAATGCGATTCGCGGGACCCCACGGTCCCGCGATCAGCGTTCGAGCGAGCCCGCTCTGGCGAGCGAGGGCCGCGGACCCGGAGGGGCCGCCGAGGTCAGTGCGGGCCGTGGCCGCTCTTGTGGGCGTCGCGTTCGGCTTGTTCCTTGCGCTTGCGCTCGTCGAGGTAGGAGTTCACCACGCGCCAGTCGACCGGCACCGTGATCTCGGCGCCGGCGAGGAACTTGCGCAGGGCCGCGTTGGGGTGGTCCTCGGGCAGGGGCACGAGGGCCCAGCGCAGCACGTCGTCGATGGTGTCGGCGAGTTTAATATCCAGCGCCTTCAGCACGTTCTTCGGCACCTCGGCGAGGTCTTTCTCGTTGTCGCGGGGGCAGATGACGGTCTTCATCTCGCCGCGGAAGGCCGCGAGGACCTTGTCCTTCAGGCCGCCGATCGGCAGCACCTTGCCGCGCAGGTTGATCTCGCCGGTCATGGCCACGTCCTTGCGCACGGGCACCTGCAGCAGCGCCGAGACCAGCGACGTCACGATGGTCACGCCGGCGGAGGGGCCGTCCTTGGGCACCGCGCCCTCGGGGAAGTGCACGTGGAAGTCGACGTTCTCGTGGAAGTCGGGCTCGAGGCCGAAGGCGAGGCTGCGCGAGCGCACGTAGGTGACGGCCGCCTGGGCCGACTCCTGCATGACCTCGCCGAGCTTGCCGGTCAGCGTCACCTTGCCCTTGCCGGCGGTCAGGGTGACCTCGGCGGGCAGCAGGTCGCCGCCGAAGATCGTCACCGCCAGGCCGTTGGTCATGCCGATCTGGTCGCTGGCGTCGGCGCTGTTGTAGCGGTGCTTCTGCGGCCCGAGCAGCTTCTGGGCCAGGCGCACGTCGATCTTGAAGCCCTTCTTCTTCTTGCCGTCCTTGACGTACTCGCGGGCGAGCTTGCGGACCACCGCGGAGACCTGGCGCTCGAGGTTACGGACGCCGGCCTCCTTCGTGTAGTGGTGGATGAGCTCCTTGATGGCCTGGTCGGTGAACACCACGTCGGCCCCGGCCATGCCGTTGGCCTCGAGCTGCTTGGGGACCAGGTACTGGCGGGCGATCTTCGCCTTGTCCTCGTCGGTGTAGCCGCTGAGCTCGATGATCTCCATGCGGTCCTGCAGCGGCAGCGGGATCGAGTGCAGCGAGTTGGCGGTGCACAGGAACAGCACGTCGCTGAGGTCGTAGTCGAGGTCGAGGAAGTGGTCGACGAACGTGTTGTTCTGCTCGGGGTCGAGGACCTCGAGCATGGCCGCCGACGGGTCGCCGCGGAAGTCCATCGAGATCTTGTCGATCTCGTCGAGCAGGAACACGGGGTTGTTGCTGCCGGCCTTGCGCAGGCCCTGGATGATCTTCCCGGGCATCGCGCCGATGTACGTGCGCCGGTGGCCGCGGATCTCGGCCTCGTCGCGCACGCCGCCGAGCGACACGCGCACGAACTTGCGGTTGGTGGCCCGGGCCACGCTCTTGGCCAGCGACGTCTTGCCGACGCCGGGCGGGCCGACGAGGCACAGGATCGGCCCCTTCAGCTTCGACACCAGCGAGCGGACCGCGAGGTACTCGATGATGCGCTCCTTCGGCTTCTCGAGGCCGTAGTGGTCGGCGTCGAGGATCTGCTCGGCCTCGGCGATGTCGAGCTTCTCGACGGTCTTCTCGTCCCACGGCAGCGCGAGCACGGTGTCGATGTAGTTGCGCACGACGGTCGCCTCGGCGCTCATCGGCGACATCATCTTGAGCTTGCGCAGCTCTTTCTTCAGGCGGTCGGCGGCCTCGGCGGACATCTTGCGCCGGCGGACCTTCTCCTCGAGCTCGGCGATCTCGTTCTTGAACTCGTCCTGCGAGCCGAGCTCCTTCTGGATCGCCTGCATCTGCTCGTTGAGGTAGTACTCCTTCTGGTTCTTCTCCATCTGCTTCTTGACGCGCGTACGGATCTTCTTCTCGACCTGGAGGATCTCGATCTCGTTCTGCATCAGCTCGTAGAGCTTCTCCAGGCGGGCGCGGATCGACTCGGTCTCGAGCAGCTCCTGCTTCGCCGACAGCTTGAAGTTCACGTGGGCCGCGATGGTGTCGGCCATGCGCGAGGCGGAGTCGATGCTCTGCACGCTGACGGCCAGCTCGGGCGGCACGCGCTTGTTGAGCTTGACGTAGTTCTCGAAGGTCTGCTGGACCGAGCGCATGAGGGCGTCGATCTCGGCCTGGTCCTCGGCGGGCACCGTCGGCGTCTCGATGACGTCGGCCTCGACCAGGAAGTACTTGTCGTGGTCGATGTAGCGGCCGATACGCGCGCGGCTCTTGCCCTCGACCAGCACCTTGACTGTGCCATCGGGCAGGCGGAGCAGCTGGATGATGGTCCCGATGGTCCCGAAGTTGTGGATGCCGTCGGGCCGCGGGTCGTTGACCTTGGCCTTCTTCTGGGCGCACAGCAAGATGGCGCGATCGGTCGCCATCGCCTCTTCGAGGGCGTTGATCGACTTCTCCCGGCCGACGAACAGCGGCACGACCTCGTGCGGGAAGACGATGAGTTCACGAAGCGGGAGCAGTGGGATCTTGCGGGCCATGTGCCAGGGTTTGCGACGCGGGAAAAGCGCGCAACCTGGGAAAGCTAGCACCCGTAAAAAAGGGGGTCAAACGGCGTGCAGCGCCGTGAGAGGCTCACGCACCGCCTGCGTCACGAGCCGGACGTCAGGTCGCGCGTACGTCAGGGTGGCCGACGAACCACCGCCATAGCCGCGCCAATCCCACGGCGACGAGCACACCCCACGGCAAGCCCGGCGCGCCGAACGAGGCCAGCAGCAGCACGAGGACCTCGCTGCGCACGGGCGTCTGTAGCCACGTCGGCACGACGACCGCGAGCTGGGCGGCGAAGCCCTCGAGGCTCGGCAATTCGAACAGCGCCGCGGCTCGCCCGCGGAGCACCGCGCGCGCGTGCGCCAGCGACAACAACACCGCCGCCCCGCCGAGCACCAGGAGCACGAGATCCGCGACCCCCGTGCGCACCGGCGAGGCCACGAGCCCGTACGTCAGGGCCGCGGCCAGCGACGCGTGGCCGAACGGTTGGATCGCCGGCGCCAACCACGGCGGCCCGCCCGCGCGCCCGGGCCCGAGCAGCCGCAGCTCCGGGACCAGCGCCGCCAGCTGCACCCCGGCCAGCAGCAGCCCCGCCGCGACCACCAGCCCGACTCTGGTCTCCAGCAGCGCCGGCACCCCCGACAGCGCCGCGAGCAGCAGCGCCGCCACCTCGATCCGCCCGAGCGCTCGCCCCGCGAGCCGGCGCAGCAGCGGCGCCTCGAGCCAGCGTCGCCACGGCGAGCGCAGGGACGCCGGCGCGCGCGGCAACGCGGCCGCCACGCTCCGCAGGAGCAGCGCCTCGACCCGCGGACGGTCGACCGCGTCGACCAGGCGCGCGACCTGGGCCGCCTCGGGCGCGTACGACCCCGCGAGCGCCTCGCACGTCGGCAGCGTCGCCGGCACCGCGACCAGCCGTGACGTCCACCACGCCACCGGCCGTCCCAGCTCGTCGTACACGCTGCCCTCGCCGATCTCTCCCGCGTCGACGAGGGCCCGCAGCGCCGTGGGCTCGATCACCGCCGACTCGTACGCCACCAGCGCCGGCGCCTCGACGCGATCTCCCGCGCCGACGGCCAGCGCCTCCGCGACCTCGCGGGCGCCCGGCGCGAGGAACACCGCCGAGAAGCCGGCCGCGAGCGCCTCCGCGGCGAGGCGGGCGCCGAGCGGCCCGCCGAGCAGCACCGGCGAGACCCGCGCCTCGGGGTCCGGCACGAGCACCAGCACCGGCGCACCTGCACCCGAGGACATGACCTGCGCGCCCTGTCGGATCGGCCAGGTCACGTGGCCATGACCTCGGCGAGGTCGGCGAGCCCGAGCCCGGCCAGCGACGCGACCTGGCGGTGGGCCCGGCTCTGATCCTGGTGGCCGAACCCGCCCGGCGGCGGGTTGCCGGCGGCGCTGGCCAGCACGCGCATGCCCGCGGCGATGCCCGCGGCGATGCCCGCCGAGCTGTCCTCGATCACCAGGCAGCGCCCGGGCGCCACGCCGAGCCGCGCCGCCGCGGTGAGGAACCCGATCGGGTCGGGCTTGCCGCGCGGCACGTCCTCGGCGCAGATCACCACGGCGGGCGCCTCGGGCCCGAGCACCCGCAGCACCGGCGACGCCTCGACGCGCGCCGAGCCGGTGACGATCCCGGTGACGATCCCCGCCGAGCGCGCCAGCAGCATGAGCTCGCGGACCCCCGGCAGCAGCGGCAGCTCGTCGCCGAACCGCCGCTCGCGGGCCGCCGCCGTGCCCTCGACGACCGCCTCGATCGGCAGCCCGAGCCGCTCTCCGAGGCGCAGCACCCCGTAGATCTCCCGCCAGCCGCGGCCGAACACGAAGGCCGACTCGCCGTCGGCCAGCGGCGCCCCGCGCTCGCGACAGAAGTCCTCGAGCGCCGCCGCGTTGAGCGGCTCGCTGTTCACGATGGTTCCGTCGAGGTCGAAGATCAGCGCAGTCGGTGCAGCCATCGCCCCGACACTAACAGCCCGCCGCCCGGCCCCGCGACTCCCCGGATTTCACCCCGACGCCCGGGGAGACCGCCGCCGCCGGACGGCGAGCGCGGTCCTGTTAGACTGCCCGCGGCGATGCCCGAGCAAGCCCCCGACGACCGCTGCCTCGCCGGCCTCGCCGCCGCGCTCGCGTGCCTGCCGACGACCCCGCTCGACCGGCTGCTCGCCGGCTTCGCCGAGGCCCTCGGCGTCGACTGCGTGGTGCTCCTCGACCCGCTCGAGCCGAGCGCCGGCGTGCGTGCGGTCGGCGGCCGCGAGCGCCGCCACCCGCCCGAGCAGGACCCCGCGCTGCCCGCGGCCTGCCTCGCCGCGCTCGCCGAGGGGCGCCTGTTCCGCGGCGGTCGTGAGCTCGCCGCCGCCCTCGTCCGCGCCCCCGAGCCGCCCGGCGCCGCGCTGCTCGCCCCGCTGCCCGCGCTCGCCGGCCCGCCGTGGGCCGCCCTCGGGCTGATCGTCAACCTGTCCGGATGGACATGGTCGATCGGTCAGGAGCAGGCGCTGCGCGGGCTCGCCGGCGGACTCGCGGGCTGGCACGCCGCGCGCCAGCAGCAGGCCGTGCTCGACGCCCTGCCCCAGCGCATCGCCTGGAAGGACGCCGGCCTGCGCGTGCGCGGGGCCAACCGCGCGCACCTGCGTCACGGCCCCGTCGGCCTCGGCCGCCCCGACCCCGGCGACGACGAGGCCGCCCGCCGCCGCGAGCTCGCCGTGCTCGCCGGCGGGCCCGCCCACGTGCAGCGCGTCGAGTCGACGGCGCTGCCCGGCGGGCGCGAGTCGTGGTCCGCGGTCCACCGCGTGCCGCTCGATGGCGGCGGCCTGGTGGTCGCCCGCGACGACATCACCGCCGCGGTCGGCCTCGCCGGTCAGCTGGCCCAGGCCCACCGCACCGCGGCGATCGGCGGGCTCGCCACCGGCGTCGCCGACGACCTGCGCCCGCTCGCCGCCCGCATCCTCGCCGACGTCGCCGCCGCCCGCGACGCGCCCGACCCCGGGCCCGCGCTCGCCCGCATCGAGCTCGCCGCCCGCACCGCCGACGACCTCGCCCGCCAGCTCGCCGCCTTCTCGCGCCGCCAGCTCGCCGCGCCCGTCGACGTCGTGCCCGCCCAGCTGCTCGCGCGCATGGAGCCGACGCTCGCCCGCCTGCTCGGCGAGCGCGTCGAGCTGCGCCTCGCCCCCGTCGGCCTGAAGTGCCAGGCCCGCGTCGACCCGCGCCTGTTCGAACAGCTGCTCGCCCTGCTCGCCCGCCACCTCCGCGACGTGCTCGGCGCCGGCGGCCGCGTCGACGTCGACGTCGGCCCCGACACCCACGCCTCCGACCACCTCGCGCTCGCCCCCGGCGAGTACGTGCGCGTGCGCCTGCAAGCCGACCCCGCGCCCGCCGAGCGGCCCGCGCCCGCCGACCCGGAGCACGGCCTGCGCCTCGCGCTCGCGCGGGCGATCGCCGCCCAGACCGGCGGCGCCGTGGTCCAGCGCGTCGACGCCGACGCCCGCGTGCACCTCGACGTCTACCTCCCGCGCGTGTTCTCCGGCCCGCGCGGCGAGCCCGACGTCGGCAGGCCCGTGACCGACGTCCGCGGCGGCGAGGCCGTCCTGCTCGTCGACGACGACCCGCTCGTGCGCCCGCTCGTCGCCGCGGTGCTGCGCCACCTCGGCTACCGCGTGCACGCGGTCGACGACGTCGAGCGCGCCGCGCAGCTGTTCGCGACAGGTCCTTCCGTACAGGTCCCTTCGGCCAGGGTCGCCCTCGCGCTGGTGTCGGCGACGCTGCCCGGGCAGGCGCCGCCCGACGTCCTGCGCCGCTTGCGGGCCGCCGCGCCCGACCTGCGCGTCCTGTGGATCGTCCCGCACGGGCCGGCGGGGTACGGCTCCGGGGGCCCGATCTCCGCCGCGCCGCCGCCGCCCACCGGCGTCGATCCGCTCGTCGTGCCGTGCAGCTTCGAGGCCCTGGCCGCACGCGTCCGCCAGGCCCTCGACGCCCGCGCCTGACGGACCCGCGCGCCCCGGGGCTTTGCAACCACAGTTCCGCCGCCCAGGCCCCCGAGCGCCGCAGACCGGCGACACCGTGCCATCCCTGCAGGGGCCCCCGGCCCTCACCCCGGACAGTTTGCTCTGGACCATTCCGCGGAGACTGGGCAACCTCTCATCCCGTGACGACACGAGCACCGCGGGTACTGGTGGTTGAAGACGACGCCGCGACGGCCAGGGTGGTCAAAGGCGCGCTGACCGAGGCCGGCTTCACCGTCGAGACCCTCGACAAGGGTTTTTTGCTCGTGGCCGTCGTGCTCCGCTTCCAGCCGGACCTCCTCCTCCTCGACATCAACCTGCCCGACATGCGCGGCGACACGGCGATGAAGATGGTGCGCCGCGCCGCCAACGTCGGCGACGTGCGCCCGCTGCCGGTCGTCATCCTCAGCGGCCTCCCGATCGAGCAGCTCATGGAGATCCAGGGCCACCTCGGCGCCGTCGGCTGCATCCAAAAGCCCGCCAGCCTCGACACGATCGTCGACCGCGTGTGCCAGATCCTCTCGGTCCAGCGCAAGGACAAGCCCCGCGCCTGAACGCCCCCCGCCTCTCAGCTGTCCTTCGCGCCAGGTCCCGTCGGCGAGCGCCCCAGCCACACCGCGAACACCGCCCACAGCCCGGCCACCGGCGCCGCCACCAGCGCCAGCCCCGCGAGCCCGAGCCCGAGCACCTCGAGCCCCTTGAATAGCCAGCTCGAGACCACGTCGCCGCCGCGATACACCACCGTGTCGATGAAGACCTTGGCCTTGTACTTGGCCTCGCGCGACACCTGGGTGAACAGCACCTCGCGCGCCGGCTTGGCCAGCGCGTAGTCCGACGCCCGCCGCGTGACCTGCACGGCGACCACCACCGCGAGCACCGGCGCCGAGGCCAGCGCGACCAGCCCCGCGAGCGTCACCAGCGGCAGCGCGGCCAGCGTCCAGCCGAGCCCGATGCGCGGCAACAGCCGCCCGAACGCCAGCGCCTGCAGCCCGATCGTCACCGCGTTGACCAGGAAGTCGATGCGGGAGAACAGCACCGTGCGCTCGACCGGGTCGGCGATCGCCGCGGCGACGATGTGCTGCTGCTCGAAGTACAGGAACGTCCCGGTCAGCGACAGCAGGGCCACGAACCCGCAGATCCCCAGCAGCCGCGGCGAGCGCAGCGCGAGCGTGAAGCCGGCCCAGATCCCGCCGCCGACCGGCGCCTCGTCCTCCGACCTGTCCTCGCGGACATCCGCGGCAGCGACCGCGCGGATGACCCGCCGCACGCACAGCGCCCCCAGCTCGAGCCCCGCCGCCGAGACCAGCAGCAGCGCCGCGTTGCCGATCCGCGGGGCCGCGAAGCCGGTGAGCAGCGGCCCGAACACCGCGCCCACGCTGCCGCCGGCGGCGATGAACCCGAACAGCCGCTCGCCCTGCTCGCGCCGCCACACGTCGGCCATGAACTCCCAGAACACCGACACCACGAACAGGCTGAACACCGCCGCCCACACGTAGAAGACGCGCGCGGCGACCACCGCCGGCCCCGCGGGCAGCAGCTCGAAGGCGGCGAAGAACCCGAGCAGGCAGGCCACGAAGAACCGCAGCACCCGCGGGATCAGCAGCCGCCGCGGCCAGCGGGCGACCACCCACGAGTACACCGGCACCATCACCAGCATCGCCACGAAGGTCGCGGTGAACAGCCACTGCAGCTCGTCGACGCCGCCCTGCAGGCCCATCGTCTCGCGCAGCGGCCGGACCACGTAGTAGCTGGCGAGCACCAGGAAGAACAGCGCCGCCGACCACAGCGCCGCCGCGGCCTCGCGCCGCTCGACCCGCACCGCCCGCCGCAGCAGCGCGTACCAACCCGCCGGGCGGTCACCTGTCCCGTGTGCCAGGTCCACGTCGCGCTGCGGCTCGGCCATCGCCGGGCAATATAGCCGCAGCCCCCGCCGCCGAGGCCGCGAATTCGGGCCGTCGAGGCCGCGGTCCGGCCGCCGCTTCGCTCTCGTCGGACCCGCGAAACCGCCGCCGGCTCGCCGCGGTCTCAGACCTGCCGGCGACCTCGTGTCCCCGCGCCAGCGCAGGAGTACAGTGCCCGTCATGACGACCTCGCGACGTCGATTCTTCCACTACGCCGGCGCCCTCGCCGGGCTGGCCGCCTGCCGCCCGGCGGCCGCCCCGGGCCCGACCGCGCCCGATCCGACCGGCCCCGCCCCGCAGCCGCGAGCGTCCACCCCGCTCGCGCCGGAGCCGATCCTGCTCGGCGGGCAGAACCTGAAGATCCTCGTGCTCGGCGGCACCGGCTTCCTCGGCCCGCACCTCGTCGAGTCGATGCAGAAGCGCGGCCACACCCCCACGCTGTTCAACCGCGGCAAGACCCGCCCCGAGCTGTTCCCCGACGTCGAGAAGCTGCGCGGCAACCGCGACGGCGACCTCTCGGCGCTGAAGGGCCGCAAGTGGGACGCGGTCATCGACACCTCCGGCTACGTGCCCCGCGTCGTCACCGCCTCGGCCGAGCTGCTCCGCGACAACGTGCGCCAGTACGTGTTCGTCTCGTCGATCTCCGTCTACACCGACACCACCACCGTCGGCCCCGACGAGAGCCACCCCGTGGCCACCATGCCCGACCCCAAGTCCGAGGAGGTGATGGAGTTCTACGGGGCCCTGAAGGCGCTGTGCGAGGGGGCGGTCGAGAAGGTCCTGCCCGGCCGCACCACCAACGTCCGCCCCGGCCTCATCGTCGGCCCCGGCGACCCCACCGACCGCTTCACCTACTGGCCCACCCGCGTGGCCGCCGGCGGCGAGGTGCTCGCGCCCGGCAACCCCGGCGACCCGGTGCAGGTCATCGATGTCCGCGACCTCGCCGACTTCATCATCACCACCCTCGAGAACGGCCACATCGGCGTGTTCAACGCCTCCGGCCCGCGAGAGAAAATGTCGATCGAGGACGTGCTGACCCGCAGCAAGGCGGTGTCCGCCAGCGACGCGACGTTCACCTGGGCCGACGCGAAGTGGCTCGAGTCCCAGCAGGTCTCGCCGTGGAGCGACATGCCCGCGTGGGTCCCCCCCGAGGGCGACGGCATCGGCCTCGGCACCGTCAGCAGCGCCCGCGCGATCGCCCACGGCCTCACCTACCGCCCCCTCGACGAGACCCTGCGCGCGACCCTCGACTGGTGGCAGACGCTGCCGCCCGAGCGCCGGGCCAAGATGCGCGCCGGCATCTCCCGCGAGCGCGAGGCCGCCGTGCTCGCGGCCTGGCACAGGGACCACCCCGCCGCCGGCAAGCCCGCCAAGCCCGCCAGGCCCGCCGGCAAGCCGAAGGTCGCCCGCCCGCAGGCCGCCGCCGCCGCGCCCGCGGGCTGACCGCCCGGCTGTCCCGAAGGACATGCTCGAATCGCTGTCCTTCGGGACAGATCGATCAGGCCGCCGGCGCGCCGCGCTCGACGACCTCGCGCACCGCCGCCGCGAGCTCGTCGGGCACCTCCTCCTGTAAAAAATGGCCGGCCTGCGTGCGCCGCACGCTGGCCCGCGGGAACGCCTCGACGTGGCGCCCGAGCGCGCGCCCGAGGATCGGGTCGCGCTCGCCCCAGACCAGCGCGATCGGCCCGGCGAACCCGCGGATCCAGGCCTCGCCGCGGGCCAGCGCCGGCACGCTCGGGTGGTCCGGCCCGCTCGGGACCATGCGCGCCAGCGCCAGCGGGGCGTCGCGCTCGCCCCACCGCCGCAGCGGCCAGCGATAGGCCCGCGCGACGTCCCCGGCGATCGACCTGCGATCGCCCTGCACGCTGCCCAGATGGATCTGCGGGAACCCGAGCCCGCGGAACGCCGCGTCGCTGATCACCGGCAGCCGCGCGAACCGGTGGAACCAGGTGCCCTTCGGCCGCGTCGGCACCAGCACCGACGTGTTGCCGAGCACCACCCCCGCGACCCGCTCCGGCACCCGCGCCCCGAGGGCCGCGGCCAGCGCCCCGCCCCAGTCCTGCCCGACCAGCACGAACCGCGCGAGCCCCATGCCGACCACGAACTCGGCCAGCGCGTCGGCGTGACGATCGACCGAGTGCTCGCGCAGCGGGATCTTCGACGACAGCCCGAGCCCCAGCAGGTCCGGCGCCACGCAGCGCATGTCGGGCAGCCGCGCGATCACCCCGCGCCACAAGAAGCTCCACGTCGGGTTGCCGTGCAGCAGCAAGATCGTCGGCCCGCCGCCGGCGTCGATGAAGTGCAGCGCGCGGCCGTCCGCCAGCGGGTACAGCCCCCGCGGATACGGCAGCAGCGGTCGCAGCCACGCGGGCAACTCGGGCGCAGGGCGGAGCTCGGGCATGCCCGTGCTTAGCACGATCGCCGGCGTGGTATCGTCGCCGCGATGCTCGCGCTGCTCGCCGTGCTCGCCGCGCCGCCCGTGCACGCGACCCCGCCGCCGCGGCCGCCGCTCGACGACCCGCGCCACGCCTTCAACCGCCGCCGCATCACCATCCACACCGCCGGCATGGCCACCCTGACCGGCTGGTCCGTGATCAACCTCGGCGCCGGGTTCGGGCTCGGCTTCACCACCGCCGGACCGGAGCGCCACTTCCACCAGATGAACGCCTACTGGAACACGGTGAACCTCGCCCTCGGGATCGCCGGCCTGATCGGCGCGCGTCGCGAGGACCGCCGCCTGCTCGCCCCCGCCGCGGCCGCCAGGGCCCGCGCCCACCAGAGCGTGTTCACCTGGAACGCCGGCCTCGACGTGCTCTACATGGCGACCGGCGCGCTGCTCTTCAACCTCGGCCAGGACCGGGACAGCGAGCGCCTGCTCGGCTACGGCGCGTCGATCCTGCTCCAGGGCGGCGTCTTATTCGTGTTCGACCTGGCGATGGCCACCGCCCACGCCCGCAACCTCCGACGCCTGCAGCGCGTCGGACCGGCCGCCGCCCCGCTGCCCGGCGGGGCCTCCTTCGGCCTCCGCGGCGCATTTTGAAAATTCTCGCGCGTTGACGCGCCGCGAGTGTGCGAGGGCCGTCTCGCGTGGCCCGCGGGCAGGCCCGCGCGTTGCCGGGGCCAGGCGGTTGGCGGACGATGGCCGGCGTTGGCCTTCGTGACGGAGAACGAGCAGACCGCCGACGCGACGTCCCGCGCGTACGTCTCGTCGCTGCGCGACGCCAGCACGATCCACCCGATGGTCTCCGGCGTGAGGGTCCGCGATCCCACCGGCGCCCAGTCGATCGTCGACGGCCGCCGCGAGCAGATCGGCCGCTACGTCGTCCTGAAGGCGCTCGGCGAGGGCGGCATGGGCGTGGTGCTGGCGGCCTACGACGCCGACCTCGACCGCAAGGTCGCGCTCAAGATCCTCCGCGAGGAGATCCGCGACGGCAGCGGCGCGGCCATGCGGATGCGCCGCGAGGCCCAGGCCATGGCCCGCCTGTCGCACCCCAACGTCGCCCAGGTCTACGAGGTCGCCGAGGACGAGCGCGGGCGCCTGTTCCTCGCCATGGAGTACATCGAGGGCCTCACCCTGCGCGCCTGGCTCGCCGACCAGCCGCGGACCTGGCGGGAGATCCTCGCGGTCTACGTCGAGGCCGGCCGCGGGCTCGCCGCGGCCCACGCCGCCGGCCTCATGCACCGCGACTTCAAGCCCAAATCTCGGCGACCCTCTCCGACCGCCCCGCAGCCCACCGACCGGCCGCATTCCCACGATCTGGGGCGTTTTGAGAGGGTCGGCGCGTACCACGCTACCCCGGTCGACGCCTGGATGCTCCAAGTTTTGGCAAAGCGGTGGCAACGGTCCGGGCTCGCCGGGGAATCTTGGGGACTCAGTCAGCGGTCCACGGCGCTGCCGCTGCCACACGGACAGGGCTCGTTGCGGCCGATCTTAGGGCCTCGGCGTACCGGGGCATCAGCGGGGCTCGCGTCCGTAAACGCCCCGATCGCTGACCGTCGTGTACGGTCCGCGTCGTCGATGAGGTCCGCGATGATCCCCTCGATGGTGCGGGAGATAACAACGAGGTTGTCATGCGCGGCAGCCAGTGCCTCCGCGCTGCTGAAGGGCCCGCGGCCCAGGAGCTTTACGACGCCGTGGATGTACGCGCGTGCCTCGGCGATCCGCTTCAGGATGTTCTCCCGTGCTGACCCGTCCGCTCGACGAGCGTCACCGCCGGCCGCGAGTCCGCGGAGGAACCACTCGATCTCGTTCTGCCGGCAGCTTGCGTACTCGCCGAGCTCGGCCTGGTTTGTACCCGCGGGCAGATCCATCGGCACGAAGCGGACCCGCCCGGCCGCGCGTTCGTCCGCCAGGTGGTTCCAGTAGCCGAGGATCGTGACGATCAGCGTCAACGGCGTGTCGTCGCCGGTTGGACCATCGCCGAGGATCTGGTCGATGAGGTGCTGGGGTCCGAACCGCGGGTTCGTCGAGCTCATGCCGCCGAGGAAAAGCGCGTGGACCTCCCGGGCCTTGAGTTGCGCGCCGGCCTCAACGAGGGCGGCTTCGAGTTCCAGCAGGGTCGTGGTGCCGACGGCGGGCATGAGAGAAGTATGGCGCGTTTTCGCGCGCGTGTCCATAACCCGAACGAGAATGTCGGTCGGTGACGCCCTCCGTCAGGAGGGCCAGCGCTTTGAGCAGTACTCCTGCACTTCCCGCGCGTCGAGCTGAACGGCCTGGTTGCCGAGACGGGTGAAGAGCAGGTCGTTGCCCTGGTGTTTGACATACACGGGGGACGAACTCGGCGACACGCGGACGACGCAGACCTCGACGTCGCCGTATGCCTGGAAGGAGAGCTGCACCGCCGCCGCCGCCGCCGGGCCGATGTCCGCGATGATGCGGTTGAAGATGTTCTGTTGAAAGCCGTCGCGGCCTTTCGCGTCAGCTGCGACCTCAGCCGCGATGCCGGTCACCCTGCCATCGTCGCTGACTCCGATCAGGACAGTGCCACCCTTGCTGTTGGCGAACGCGGCGACCTCGCGGACGAGCGTGTGGGGCCGATTTCTCGACGACTCGGTGACGTAGAGCACCTTCTCCTTGAACTCAACGGTCGCGGACTCGCCTCCGGCCAGCAGTGCCGCGAGATCGACGGCCGGCTCCGCCTGGGTGTCTTCGGCCAGGAACTGGTTGAACGCGTCGGCGAGGGCCGCGCGACGCAGCTCGAGGAACTTCATGTAGTTCTCGGGCTTCCACAGCTCCGGGTCGACCGGGAGACAGTGCGCGGTCAGGAATTGCGGACCGCGGGTGTCCATGAGCTCCTTCAAGAGTTTGGTGGGGTCGGTCACCCCGCGCTTGCTGTTGTTGACCAGCAGGTAGTTGGCGATCTCGTCGATCTCGGCCTTGCGGGCGCGCGCCTCGACGGTGGCCTTGGGGAACACGAGTCGCGCGTCGACGAACCGGTTCACCCCGCGCTCCGTGAGCGCGAGTCGTCCGAGGGTGCTCGGATCCTTCGCACCGCGCGCGCGAAGCGTGAGGAACATCAGCGCGAAGAGCGGGCTGCGATAGCTGCGACTGGCGAGGTCGGCTGGTGTGAACTCGAAGCGACGGACCTGGCGCTCGAGCAGCACGAAGAGGCCGCGCACGCCCTCGCCCTGGCGGATGGCCGCGATGTCGGCGTCGAGGAACGTCTCGCTCGAGCCGGAGTAGTGCCCGCGGGCGCTGGCGACGTACAGCCAGCGCCGGAGGGACGCCTCGTCGGTCGGCTGCAGGCGGTAGCCGTGGTGCTCGCCGAAGTACGCGATCGCCAGGATGAGGAACGGGGACGAGAGGAGGACCTCGTCCTCGATGTCGGCGTTGTTGCGCAGGAAGGTCGTCGCCCAGGTCACGGCGCGCTCGGTGGTCGTCCAGGCTTCCTTCAGGCGCTCGACGGGGATCGATCCGACGGTCTTGAAGCGAGACTGGTGGGTGGCGAAGACGACGAGGGCGCGGATGATCAGGCCGAGGTCGAGGGTGAAGCCGCGTTGCTCGCATGCCTTCTGGAAGGACTCGAACAGGCGCAGGGAGTCGCGCCAGCGGGACGTGATCTGCGCCAGCGCCAGGTCCGAGCTGCGCAGCTTGACGCCCAGCGAGTTGACCCGCACGAAGATCTCCGCGACCTCCTCGTAGCTGAGCGACTTGTCGAGGACGTGCATCACGTAGGTGTAGTCGCGGATCTTGCGGAGCTGCTGGATCCGCCGCAGGTACTTCTCGGCGCTGGGGTCGTCCAGGTCCTTCACGACCCCCTTGAGCAGCTTCAGGTCGTGAGTGTCGTTGCGGAAGACGTCCGAGACCTTGATCCATCGCGGATCGCTGCCGAGTGTCTTGCTAGCGACGACGAAGGTGCGCTGGCGCAGCCGCTGCTGGATCAACGGCCCGTCGTCATCGTCGTCGTCATCGTCGTCGTCGTCGTCGTCGCGCCCGGGAGCGTCGTTGTCGACCTCGGTAACCTGGCTGAGGCCATCTGGGTGATCGAGGTTGAACAGGATCTCGATCGGGCGCTTGAGCCCGCCCACCGTCACCGGCTCGCCGCGCAGGATCGCCGCGAGGGAGGTGGCCCGCTGCTGGCCGTCGAGCAGCAGTTTGTGGCCCGCGAAGGGGCTCTGCTTCTGGTCCACGGCCATGTCCATGGTCGGCATGGCCTGGTCGGTCTCCCAGACGAGGATCGACCCGGACGGATATCCGCGGTATAGCGAGTCGAGTAGGTCTCGAACCCGCGTCGCGCGCCAGACGTAACGGCGTTGCATCTCGGGCAGCCGGAGCTGACCGCTGTGGATCATCTCGACGAGGTTGCTGATGGAAATATCGACCTTGGAGGCCATGCGGGGCATGGTATCGTAGGCCGATCGCGGCGTCGCCCTGGCCGGCGCTGAGCCACCCGGCGATGCTGGCCTGCCACATCGAGGATCGCCTGGCGGCGGCGAACCAGACCCTGGCCGAGTGGGCCATGATCGGGTGACCTCCGCCGACGAACATGGCCCGGCCAGGAAGCAGAAGCGATCTCCGCACGAAACAAACAGACGCCCGATCGCCCGCGGCCAGCCAGGACCACCGGCGCACAGACCACGGCCATGTCGCGTGTCTCGTAAGGCGAAGTCGGTGGCCAGGACCTGCTTTGGACCGCGACCTACTGGGCCTCCGCTGGAGGGTGCCCGCGGGCGAAAGCGCGCGCGATTCGAAAATTCCCCGCAAGGTCCAAATCTCCCTGATCCATCGAGGAAGGACCGGCCGCTAGACAGTGTCTCCATGAGGCCCCTATAGTCCACCCGCGCGAAGGCGCGCGTCGTCCAGGAGCACGTCCCGGTGTCGATTACCCGCCCCAAATTCCGGCTCGTCGACGTGGATGACCTCGACTCTGAGCAGGGCGAGACGGCAGCGGACGACCTCATCGGCACCACCATCGCCGGCCGCTACACCATCGAGGCGCACCTCGGCGGCGGCGGGATGGCCGACGTCTACCGCGCCCGCGACGAGGAGCTCGGCATCGACGTCGCCGTCAAGATGCTGCGGCCGGAGATGGCGACGGGCGAGATGCGTGCCCGCGTGATCCAGGAGGCCCGGGCCGCCGCACAGGTCCGCCACCCGAACCTCGTCCGGGTCTTCGGCACCGGCAAGACGGCCCACTCCGCCTACATCGCCATGGAGTTGCTCGACGGCCCGAACCTCGAGGCGTACCTGCGAGAGCGTCCCGGCGAGCGCCTCCCGTGGAACGAGGCGCTGGGGCTGCTGCTGCCGGCGCTCGAGGCCCTGCACGCGGTCCACGAGCGGGGCTACGTCCACCGCGACATCAAGCCCGGCAACATCCTCGTCGCCCACGAGCTGGGTTGCCCGCCGCGGGCCGTCGTGATCGACCTCGGTCTGGCCAAGCCGGACCGCGCCCTGCGCGACGCCGCGGGCCCCCCGACGACCGAGGCCGGGCGCGTGCTCTGCACGCCCGGCTACGCCTCGCCCGAGCAGGCGTCCCAGCTCCCGGTCGATCGCCGGTCGGACGTGTACTCGATGGCCATCACGCTCTACCGCGTGCTCGCCGGTCGCCCTCCCTTTCACAACGCGCGGGGCAAGCCGATCTACGTGTGGTTCCATCACCACGTCAACGTCGACCCGACGCTGCTCGTCGACGCCGCCGGGGACGCGGACATCCCTCCGGCGATCATCAGGGTCATCGAGTCGGGGCTGGCGAAGGACCCCGCCGACCGGCCGCAGACCATGCTGGCGTTCGCCGATGCGCTGCAGGCCGCGGCCGCCGGCTCGCCCAGTCCGACCCACAACCCGTTCGCAAGCTGGCCATACGCGATCCTGATCGCCCAGTGCCTCATCCTCCTGTTCGCCTGGCGATTAACTCAACAGCGTGGCGACGAGACGCAGCCGTCCCTGCGCCAGGTAGCGAGGCAGGAAGTCGTCGAGCGTCCGCGGTCGACCCCCCCACCGGCGGCCCAGGTTCCGCCTCCACCAGAACTGCCGCCTGACGACCCCACGGAGCAAACGTCGCCGACACCATCCACGGCTCCGCCCGCAGCAGAAACGCCGGAGCCGAAGCCTGCCCGACCCCAGGACCCCATCGTCGCCACTCGTCGAGCGCTCACCCGGCGAGCCCCCGCCGTCCAGGGGTGCGCCGACCTGGCGACCGGCAGCATCGAGCGCATCGCTGTCAACGTGAACATCGACGCCGGCGGGCGCGTCTCCGCCCACGTCTCCGGAGCCGCGGATACCCCTCTCGGCCGCTGTCTCGCCCAGGCCCTCCGACACGACATGGCGTCACCCCCTCCCCGGCCGATGTCCTTTGTCCACGTCTTCAAGCTGAAGGCGACACCTCGCCAGCCGTGATCTCGATGTACTCCGCCCTGACCCTGGCTCTGATCCTCGCCGTCGAACCGCCGCGAAGCCTGTCGCCGGAGGCCGCAGAGCACAACACGCAGGCCATGCAGCACTACGACGCGGGTGAGTTCGGGCCCGCGGTCGACAAGTTCTACGCCGCCTATCAGGCGATGCCCGACGCTCGCCGCGACCGCGAGGGTCGCGAACTCCTGCTCGGCTCGATGCGCGCGACCCTCCTCGCCGACTACAAAAAGACCGGCGAACCTGCGCCACTGTGCCGCCTGCAGAAAATCTTAAAGGAGCACCTCGACGCCCTCACCGCCGCGTATCCCGACGACCCAGAGATGCTCGAGACCCGCAGCGTCCGCGCGCGGCACGAAGAGGTGACGCAGCAGCTCGCCGGCATCAGCCCCACCGCGTGCGAGCCACCGCCTCCACCGGCACCAGCGCCCGTAGTCATCGCCCCCCCCGTGGCCGAGCCGGCCGCGCCGGCCCCGGCTCCCACGATCGCTACGTCCCCGACGCCGGACGCCATCCCACCCCGCCAGCTCAAGATCGCCGGCGGCGTCACCCTCGGCCTGGGCGTCGCATTGCTCGGCGTGATGACCTACGGGATCATCGCCGAGGCTCGCACCCGCGGTAACGCCGCCAAGATCCGCGAGGCGTCGCCGGACTGCCCCCTCACCCCGGAGCAGCTCGCCGAGCTGCAGGACCTCCGCAGCGACGCGCAGACCGGCCGCCGCATCGCGCTCGGCACTGGGATCGCCGCGGGCGTGACGGCCGTCCTCGGCGGTGCGCTGCTCGGGCTAGCACGCCGTTCGACGCGGTCCAAACGCTGGTCTGCCGCGCCCTGGTGGTCCCCCACGGGAGCCGGCCTCTCCTTGCACGTGCGGCTCGGTGCCGCGCGTTGACCCATCACCGGAGACGCCCGACGATCCGCCATGAGGTCTCCCATGAAGTGCCCAGGTCTCCTGCTCCTCTCACTCGCGCTCGGCCCGTCTTCCGTGCTGTCCGGCTGCTTCTCGGACAGCGGTGCGGCAGGCGGTCCGGTCGACCCTGGGTCGTCGAGCAGTTCGTCCTCGGGCCCGGTGGTCGACCCGCCGATGACTACCCCGACGACCACGGAGTCGACCGGCCTAATCACGACCGGTTGGCTGACGACGACCTCGACCTCGACCGCCCCGGAGGGCGACGGCTCGAGCGAGACCGGCGTCGGCAGCACGAGCGCGGAGAGCTCCTCCAGCGGTGTCACGGACGGGTCGACCGAGAATTGCGGGAACGGCATTAAGGACCCCGGCGAGGAGTGCGACGAGGGGTACGCCGGAAACAGCAATGACGACGGCAAATGCACCCTCGCGTGCCAGTGGGCAGTATGCGGCGATGGACTCGTATGGCAGGGCCACGAAGACTGCGATCTAGGGCCAAACAACAACGATGACCTCTACGGCGGCTGCACGACCCAGTGCCAGGCGGGGCCCTCGTGCAATGACGGGCAGATCCAGGGCCCGGAGGAATGCGACAACGGCACTGATAACGGCACCACCAATTTCCCGGATGGCGGTGTGCCATGCACCGATGTGTGCCGCTTTAACGCCAACGTGGTGTTCGTCTCCAGCAAACTCTATGCAGGCGGCGCGCTCGGAGGCGCCGAGGGTGCCGACGGCAAGTGCCAAACTCTGGCCAAAAACGCCGGCTTCGACAACCACCTCGGGTTCAAAGCGTTCATCAGCGACACGACCTCCAACCCCGCCACAAACTTCGTTCACAGCACCATCCCCTACGTCCTCCCGAACGGCGTCCGCGTCGCTGATAACTGGGACGACTTCATCCTCAACGGCCCTAACCCCGGCATCTACCTCACCGAGGGGAGCGAGCCGTTGAGCAAGTGGGACGTCTGGACCGGCACCACCATCAATGGTAATCTGTTCGCGGATCAGCATTGCCAGAACTGGACCAGCGTCATGCCCGCCGACAAGGGGCGCACAGGTTATACCTACCCGGAAGAGGAGCTACTCATGCAGTGGAGCGACAACAAGCAGTGGGTCAGCAATTCGACCTACGACTGCGATTGGCAGTTCCGGCTGTACTGCGTGGAGCAGTGATGACTCAGACCGTCCGACACAACTACGTCGCCTTGGTAATGCTTGCCGCCTCTTGCGTCCTCCCAGCGTGTGCGATCGAGCTGATCGACGACATCATCGACGAGCGTGGCGTCACCTTCTGCAGCGAAACCACAGTTGTGCTCGACACGTCGACCGGTAGCTCGACCGGATCAAGCGAGACCGGTGATTCGACGCTCGCCGACACGACCATCATGGTTTCCTCCGCGACAGGCGAGACGGGCACCGACACGGACGAGAGCTCAGAGTCGGAAGGTAGCACGAGTTCGTCTACTGGACCCGTATCGTTCTGCGGCGACGGTGTCGTCGACGATGACGAAATCTGCGACGACATGAACGACATCCCTGACGACGGCTGTAAAGACTGCGCCCGCGACTCCACCGTTTTTGTCACCAGCCAGCTCTACCAGGGCAACATCGACGGCCTCGCCGGCGCGGACCAGCGCTGCCGGATGCTCGCTGCTCTGGCCGACTTGCCGAGGTTCGACACCTACCGCGCATGGCTCAGTTCATCCACGATATCCGCTGCCGAGCGCCTGACTCACTCACGCGGTCGCTACGTGCTTGTCAACGGCCTCGTCGTCGCACAGAGTTGGGATGCTCTCGCCGCTGGCGCGCTGGAGCACCCTATCAACGTCGACGAGAACTCCCAGACCCAAACATCCCGGGCGTGGACGAGCACCCTCTACGACGGCACCGCCACTGGTGCCGACTTCTGTGCGGACTGGACGGGCGACGAATCCTATCAGGGTGGGACGGGCCTCATCGACATGACTGATATGACCTGGTCATTCTATAATAATGGTCCCTGTACCGCTGCGGCCCACCTCTACTGTATCGAACAATGGGAGCCTCAAGGATAACTTCCCAGCCCATCGCCTGCCGATTAGCGATTATCGTCCTGACGGTGTTTGACCGTCTCGGGGTCGTTCAATAGTTGCTCGATTGTTCTGCCCGAGCCGATCTGTTGATTGACCCAGGCGACCTCGGCGTCGAGGATCGGCTTGACTGCGCGCGCAATATCTGCGAATGAGGACCGGCGCAAGGCCGTACGGACGTAGAGGGCTAGCGGGATCGTGAATGCCGGCCAGCGTGACGACCGGCCGTAGCTCCCTCGGAACTGCGTGTAGCGCTTGGGTAGGCAGTCCTTGTCGCCCCAGCTCAGGATGGTCTGGCGGGACACACCGACCGCTTGCGCGATCTCCGCGGTCGTCACCTCGTTGGGGTCCGCAACCATGAAAGAAGCACTTTAGCCTGGGGGCAGGCCGATCCTGGCGTTGTTGGATGACATGCGAAGACCATCCGCTTGACATCCGCCGAACATGCAACTAGGGTGGATGTACGGTTGGAGACTGTTCAAAAACGCGCGCGGAGGGACGAACATGTCAGGCACTGCAAGCAATGTGCAGTTCGGGGTTTATCGGTCCACCGAGGGGAGCTTCGGATTTGTGGGCGATCGGTGGTGGCGGCTCCTGGACGCGACGGGGGGTCTTCATGTGGCACCCGCCGAACGTCCGACGGGAGCCGACTACATCGTGCCGAGGCGCCGGACGGACGACGAGAAGCGGGTCATGGATGTTCTGTCCAGCTTCTCCGAGAACGGCGAGGTGCTCCCGGTATTCGTCGTCGACGATGAGGTCTTCTACGTCACCAGCAAGGGCAACCCGTACTTGCTGGCTCAGGGGCGGCTGTACCTGTGTCGCCCGCGCACCATGCCGCCCGGCGCGCGGCACTCGTTCACGTTCGACCCCGCGGTCCAGACGCTCGCGCGGCTCGCCGAGGACAGTGAGGGGCGAGACCTCGCGGACGTCGACATGTCCGGCTTGTAGGGTCATTCGGCTCCCTTTCGCAACGATGCGACCAGTTCGGCGCCACGGGCCAAGTCGCGGGCGGTGAGTTCCTCGTGTACCCGCCCGCCTGCCGTAGGCGACTCATCCTTTCGCCACGTGCTGGCCTCCAGGCTCGGCTTGTCGTGGCTGCCGCCAGCGTTACTGTGAGTTCGGCGCCACTTCACCTGCCACATGATTCCAACCACTCAGCCGTGGCGCCAAGAACCACCAGTACGGTTGCGTGCGGATCGCCGCAATCATAAACTCTCGATTCAAAGTCGCACTGCCCGAGATAACAGGCAGCCGAATCGTCAATCTTTCAAGTCTGGCACGGTAGCATTTTCGGTAGTAGGAAAATCTCCAACGCTCCGCGTTCAACGCAGCCTGAATGAAAACCGCGACCTCCGGCTCTAAGTTGCTTTTCGGCACCGCAACTGCGACATCGTCCTTCGCACCAAAAGTGTAAGGGTGAAGATAGGTTGCCAATGGCGTTCCGTTGAACGCAATCGTCAGCGCGTTTCGGTAGTGCATCTCGGGTGGAATATCGTAGAGCCCCGAGATTCCGTTATCCATGATGGAGCACGAAACAAGCGGCACACTTCCTTCATCTAACTCATCCAACCCGTGATAGTGGCCAGGTTGGAGATCGAACAGCGCTCCGACGGCTATTTCTCGAAACTCTGGCAACTCTGGCATGGCAACCGAGGAAGCACTTGCACCATTACGCTCGGGGCTACCGTCGATAATGTTCCGTTCACTCTCGCCACCCCCTCCTACACGAAATCGAAGGTCCGCGATTACGAGGCCGGAGATGTTGCTGCGAATCTGCTCATCCAGCATTGTCGCCAAGGTTTTTGCATCAGGAATCTTGCTGCCCAGATATGCTTCGGGAACGAGTTCTGTGATCGGATCTGAAAGATCAATCGGGCAGGCATGCAGAAGGGATGGAACCGATTCAACCTTGATGGATGGGTCATTAATGAATGAACGAAGCACAGGGGAAATTTTCTCCATATCTCTCCTGTCTGATCCGGGAATAGGAAGCCTCTTCGCCTTGGATTTTCTAAATCCGTCATCGGCCATCTTCGCCCATAGGACTTTTTGATCAGAAGGATGTGGTGTTCCCTTACGCAGCACAAGTGCAACAGTAACGTTTTTCACCGGATAGAAGACCTCCATTGGAAACGTAACAACTGAAAGCAGGGTGTGGTGCGCGAGTAGCACGTCACGTCGCCATTTCGCTACGGTACCAGCTTCAGACATGACCGACAAAGGAACAATGGCAAACATAATGCCATCATCTGCCATGCTTTTCAATGTCGTGTCAATAAATCTGTACTCTCGCTCATCACTCTCTCGAAGAGCGAACGGAGGATTCATGAAAACCCGGGTAACAGGCTCATCTCCATGGCTAGGGGGTTCTCGAGTATACTTTGCCGTAGGCTGGCCATCAGTTGTCGTCGATCTTTTTAGGAATTTCGAGAAACAACTTGCCTCTACGATGTTATTTTTTCCATCCCCTCGGAAGATCATATTCACGATTGCCAGTGCGGCCACACCAGATTCGCGCTCGATGCCAAAAATGCTATTTCGCTTAAAGCGATCAAGTTGCGTGGAACTCAATCGCTTTCGCACATGATCAAATGCAGCAACGAGAAATCCGCCAGTGCCACAGGCAGGATCGAATACAAGGTCATTTTGTCCGACTCCAACAACGTCGACAGCGAAGCGAGTGAGGTGTCGTGGAGTTAGGACAATGCCGATCTCCTTTGCACCATTGCCATACTTAAGGAATACTTCATAAAATTTACCAAGCACATCTGCGCCTGAATTCATCGCAGACTTGATGCTAAGGTTGGTCAGTTCTTGAATCGTTCGTACAATGGCGGCTTTATATTTAACATGATTTTCGGCATTTGTAGGAGGTTGGATGTGGACGAACGGCTGAAAATCTCTTTTTCCGTGCTTGTTGAGCACGGATTTTGTGCGGGAATTTATGTCCTCAATCAAGACCGGAAGATCGGAGTCAACACTTGGTACCGTGTCGTGCAGAAGGGCTAACAGCAGTGCAGCCATTACTTTGGCGCGATCATTCTTGTTAATTCCGCCGTCATGCAATATTCTATTGATCCGCTCCGCCGCTTTTAGAAAGGTTACCTCATCGATAACAAGATCTGCAATGGCGGGCTTTCCTGACTCAAGTAGAGCTTCAATAGTCTTTCTATCAAGAAATCCTGTGGCTTCGACCCCGTTAATAGTAACGAGCTTGTATCTAGATCCGACGAGTAGTTTGGTGCGAATCTCGTACCCAGTAGAATCATTGCCGGCCACACCGCTGATAAGAGGGACTCTTATTTGGCCACCGTTTTGAATGGGCCATGCGTAGTCGTCTTCTGCCTCCGTAAGTGCTTTTTGCAACGAACTACGATCTCGCTTGGCTTCAATCACCCAGACGCTGGTTTCGGTCAGACGTACAATGTTCTCGGGTCGCTTCAGGACTAAACAGCGTTTAATCTCGGGATGGGACAAGCATTGATTCTGTGTCCATACTTCACCTTCTACATGACGAGAAGGATTCTTCACCACCCAGCCGATATCACGCAGTTGCTCACGGATGAACGCATAAGCTTCTGCCTCTGTATCTGTCACCTTCGGCAGATCTGCAGCGCTCTTACTTGCTTTTCTCGCACGCGGAGACTGAGGTGCAGCCTTGGCAGCTTTGTGGTTTTTTACTGTCTTGGGGGGCACGAGGCTCCGATGCTGCCGGAGCCATACCACAGCTCATCTTCGCCCGTCTAGCATCGCAGCGGCTCGCCCTGGTGTCGTTGACAAATCGAGGGCTCGAGGCCCCAACGGCTTGTGCCGGACGATCGTCGGTGAGAGTCGACGGATAACGAGGGGCGGGACCGAGCCAACCGGCTGCCGTTTCGAGGTCTCCCGGCGAGGAAATTCGCATTGCCTGGCGCCGCGGAGTCAGGTGTCCTCGCTGACAGTCGGCCGGTGTTCGCCGACCCACGCGATCTCGATCCGTCCGTCCCCGGCGACGTCGTAGTAGATCTGGGCACAACGCTGGGCGTCGACGCCGTGGCCGAGGGTGAGGTGGCGGCGAAACAGCTTGCGCGTGCCGTCTCCGCCGACCCACGTTCGCTGGCCGCCGAACCGGGCGGTGGTGTCGGGGCTGTCCCGCGGTCGCCAGCGGGCGCCGGCACCCGTCACTTTTTGCAGCGCAGCCTCGCAGTCGCCGTCGTGCCTGCCGAAGAAGGCGAGGAGGCTGAGCACTTCGAAAATTCGTGCGGGGTCTCGGAAGGGCGAGGCGTCGGCCGAGGCGCGAGCGCTGGCGAGGACCGTCAGTCGATCGGGAAAGCACGCCTCGGCGAGATCGAGGGCCTCGCGCACCGACTTCACGGTGAACCGCGCCTCGACGGCCTCGTCGCGCTCCTGCTCGGCCCGCCGTTGCGCCTTGCGCGAGTCCATCAGCTCCCGGCGTATCGCCTCGAGGTCCTTCTCGAGCTCCTCGGCGAGTTCGGCGGCTGCGACCACGTCGCTGGCGAGGCGCGACCAGGTGGTCTCTGCCGGTCGCCGTCCGCTGGACGGGGCGGGGTGCCCGGGCTCGTCACGAGCGACATCACCAGGGGACGCCGCGGTCTCGTCAGGCCCCGGCTCGACCGGCGCTACCACGGGTGGGGGGCTCGCCGGCGATGAGGGACGAGAGGGCTCCGCTGGGAGGTCGGCGGCCATAGCCGTGTCCGCCGACTCCCGGCGGATGCGCGTAGAGGGTGTCGCCGCAGCTGGCTGTGGCGTCTCGGTCGATGCCGGCGGCGGGGCCACCAGGGGCTGAGCGCTACCGGCTGCAGGTCGCCACGGCGTCGGCGCGGGCGCCGGCGGTGGCTGCGGCTCGCCGAGGATGACGCGAGCTCCGGCCGCCGACGTGGTGGGCGAGCGCGGTGCGCCGGCCTCACCCGGCGGCGAGGAGGAGCGCCGCGGGGGTTCAGGTCGCGGTGGCGCCTCGACTTCCCGGAGTCGAGCGCGGAGATCTTCGTCCTCGGCGATCATCTCGCAGAAGACACCGGCCACCCATTCGGCCCGCGCCCGCTCGGGGATCGGATGGAGTCGCACCGGGAGCAGGAGGAGGTGATCGTATGGGTCGTCGCGTCGCTGGATGCCGGGCCAGAGGATCCGCACCCCGCCGTGGAAGCATCCGAACTTCTCGGAGAACCCGCGCGCCATCAGTTCGTCCTTGAGGCGCCGCGAAGCCGCGACCGTCGACAGCCAGACGACCCGGGCCATACCAGCGAGGCGACGCGCAAGCTCGTGAGGGTCCAGGAGGGGCTCCCGCGTCGAGTTGTCGACCGAGACCAGCACGATCGGCACCTCGCGATCGGGCACCAAGGCGCGATCGACCAGTTCGGGGACGTCGCGCTCGCCGACCACACTTGGTGCGAACCCGCGGAGCATCGCCGGCCGGACGTCGGGCAAGTCGACGAGCATCCGGGTCGTCTCGGGCGAATCCGCCGACGGCTCCCCGGGCTGTTGCTGCTCGTTCACGACGAGGTGCTCGACCACCACTCCGTCGCTCGTGGCGGAGATCCGGACGGCGCTCGTTCGGACGCCGTGATCCGTCGGCAGCGAAAATCGGAACAGCCAGCGCTCGCCATGCTCACCGACCAGATCGGCCGGACGCACGTCGGTGGGGATCCCGACGGCGAGCCGCGACTGGCGGAGCGCCGCGAAGCGGCCGAGGCCCAGCGTCCACTCGCAGTGCAGGAGCGCCAAGTCCTCCAGATTTCCTCCAGGGATCAGAAGTTTTGAGCGGTGGGTCGGACGCACGTGCCTCATCTTGCCGTTGGCCATTTTTTTCGGGAAGGGGCGGGCGGATGGGACCGCGGACGACGGCGCCGGCCTGCATCGCCTTACCTCCGTACCCGAAGGATCAACGCCCTCGTCAGCTCGGCATCTGCCCGGAGTTCCACCTCCCGACCTGGCTCGAGCTCGGGGTCGTCTTCCTCGGCTACGAGCGCGTCGAGGTGCTCCGCGAACGTGGCCTCCAGCGAGGCCCACAGGATCCGATCGAGCTCGATGTCCCCGGGCACGTCGCCCACGCCCTCGAGTTTGACCTTCAGCGCCGACAGCAACCGGCGAAGTCGGATCTCCGCCGCCTTTCGCTTCTCCCGCTCCGACTTGAGCGTGGCCTTGAGCGCCTTCAGCTTGTCGGGCTCGACGGGCGCGGCTTGTTGGTCGCGGAGAGCGGCGAGCTGGCGCTCGAGCGCTTCGACCTCGATCTCCCGCTCGAGCAGGCGCTCCTCGAGTTGCCGCTGTTCCGCCGCCAGCCCGTCAGCCCGCACCAGCTGGGTGTCGCGCTCGTGTCGGAGCGCGTCGGCCACGTCGGCGAGCCGCTTCACCTCGTCGCGCAGCGCCACGAACTCGGCCGACATCGCGTCGTGTTCCACGTGCTCACCCTGTCGCTCAGTGTCGATCGGCTCGGGCTGCTCCGCATCCTCGCGCCGTTGTGCGACGTCCAGCCGACAAGGGCTCGGCGTCTCCTCGAGCAAACGGCGGTGGCGTGGTGAACTCGGGTCGGTGATCCCGGCCATGGACAGCCGCCAGATCTGTCGGCTGACTCGTTCGACGAGACACGTCCGCCCGGCCAGCGCCCGCATCCCCCGGTAGAAGCGTTCGTGTTCAGGTTGCTTGCCCAACAACTCGCCGATTTGACCGCCGATCTTTCGCAGCGACCCCTCGAGATCGAAGGTGCCGACCTCGCCGAGCCGGAGCAGGATATCGATCACAAAGAGTGCATCGGGCTCCGCGAACCGGAAGCGAAGCCCTTCAAGGGTCGCCGCAGAAGCCTCCCGGCGCGCGCGACTCATCGGACCCTCGGGCAGATCGAACAAACGCGAATAACGGGCGCGGACGCGCGGCCCCTCCGTTCTCCCCTCTTCGGCCATCATTACCACCCTCTCTGCAGCCCGAGTGTATCAGCAGCGATTGCACGGATCCCGGCATCGCCGCAACGTCTTCAATTCCCCAAGCTGCGCATCGCTGGAAGCTTTCGCGCGAAACCGTCCGTCCCCATACATCCCCGCCCGGTAGCCACTCCGAGTCCACTTCGAGCCAAGTTCGGTCAGAGATCGCCGCTGGTCCTCCAAACTCCCGCGTGACCGGGACCGAGCTGTACACGGGCTGTCGCCCGACTTCGCGGCGAGTCGGACCTTGGAGCACGCGCTAATTTGCGCGCCCGATAAGCCTGTCGCTTATAAATTTATTCGGTGACGATGGGCCCGAGCCTGGCCCGCAGCGCGGAACCTGGATCGTGCATATCGCCGAATGGAAAGCACCATCGCCGATAGTGGAACCGGCGAACGAGGGGCGTACGCTCGGCGAGCAACTTGAGGGCGGCGCGCCCAGCCTGATCGGCGGGGATCGACGAGAGAAACCCTCGCTTGTGCAGCCGGGAAAACAGCTCGGCCATCGTGCCGGTCGCGCTCGGATGGTCGCTGAGAGCGGCGGCTTCAAGCGCCCGGAGCAGTTCGACCGCGAAGGCTGCCCCGAGCACCCCCACGGGCAGCCCCGCCGCCACGCTGGCGAGATGCTGCGTGATCGCGGCGGCGAGCACCGGCTTGACGCGGACCCGCCGCGCGCGCGGGCCCGGCATACCGCCTGGCGACGTGGCCACGCGCCTGCGCCGTTTTGAGGCTGGCTTGTCCCCGGCCTGTCCGCCCTGGCCTTGGCCCTCCCCATCGTCCGGAGCGGCGGACGCCGGGCGCCCTGGCTTTTTCGTGGTCGCGGCGGTCGCTGGCCTGGTCGCCTTGGACGGCTTCTTGGCCTTGCCGGTCTCCGGGGTCTTCGGTGCAGCGGTCGCCTCCGCCTTCGCCTTGGATGAACGGACGGCGAGGTCCGCGAGCCACGGTCCGGCATCCATCGCCCGGGTTTCGTCCCACCCCCCCATATTAAACCCGAGCAGTTCATCTCCCTTGAGGGCCAGGACCGCGACCAGGTCCACCTGCAAAGGGCAGAGCAATAGATCGTATGGGTCCGCTCGGATGACGCCCATGAGCGGGTGAAGATCCGTGAATGTCCACGGCGTACGCGCCCCGCCGAAGGATAGATACTCGGCATCATCCTCTATCATCTTGTCGGGATCGCCCTGGCCATTGGTTATCTGCGCTTGTGCGAATTTTCCATCGGGCCAGATCCGCACGGCGAGCGCTTTCTGCCCCAGCGGCCGGACGCGCGATTCACCGCCATCCGTCATCGGTTGGCGCATCCCGCGATGTGGGTCGTGCACCTGCACGATGCGCTCAGCCGACCGCGCGATTGTGGGCCCGCCGAAAGGTCCGCCCCGTCGCAAAAGGCGGGTCGCCTCCGATCGCAGGTGGTCCGGATTGCCGGTCCCGATTGTGCGGCGACCCCAGCCAGGCCACACATGCACAAGTTTGCCGATGCCCGTGACACCGGCCTCGAGGTAGAACTGGCCGCCGGGATGCAACGCCGACTCCACCAGCGGGACACCCTGCGTTGGCGGCTCGGGGTGCCAGCGGAGCGCCAGTTCCTGCAACGCCGCGCTGCGCTCGAGGAACCGCCGCACGACTCCCCGAACACCCGATGCATACCCTGTTTCCGCGAGGTGCTCATCCACCTGTCCCATGCCGCCTGTAGGCTCGCCCATGCCGCAACCATACCGCGAACTTGCCGCTAGGAAAAGGGAAACGCGGCGCCCCGTTTCGCGCCTCACCATCCGTGATCCTGCGCGCCGAATCTACCGTTTCGGACGCCGCCGATCGAGGCGCCATCGGAGCGCCGAGGATCATGGTTCGGCCCGTCGCCCTCGAGACGCGATACGGGGCGCCGCGGGTCGCGTTTCGCTCTACCCCACGTAGCGCGATCCTCGGCGCCACAGACCACGTCTCGTCCCGACAGCGAGAAGTGAATTGACGCGCCACACTTCCGCTTTCCCGGTACGCGGAAAATCTGTCCCTTTGGACATGTACGAATAAGCCCGGCGCGGTAAAAATGAGGCTACGTGTCTCCACTACGAAAGGGAGCTCGCCAGTGCGCACGCCTCGACGTCGCATTCGGGCCGCGCGAGCCGCGCGATTGACCTCTGGCGATGGCCCGGCGATCGTCGAAAGCCGATGACATCCACAACCACCACAACGCGAAAACGGCCCTCTTACAGCTCGACCCCGGTCTCACCCACGACGTCCCGGGAGGAGATCAAAAAGATCCTGAGCAGGCCCGATCTCGGCATTACGGACGTCACCTGGGTTGCGCTCGGCGGACGAAAGACCCGGCTGTTTTTCCGCATCGACCGGCGCCTCTACAGGCTCGACATCCACGCTCCCGACACGGTCAAAAATCCGGACAAGAAATTCAGGCGCCTGCATCGAGGCGTCGCGGGCCTGCTTAAGAACGTCATCGCCGTGGCCGAGGAGGGTCTATGCGGTGTGGGCGAGATCCTGGCCGCGTTCATGCTGACGAGCGACGACAGCACGGTCGGCGAGTCCATCCTGCGCCTGGAGGCGGGCTCCACCCGGCCGTTCACGCTGGCGCTCGCTCCCGCCGAGACGGCGCTCGTTCCCACCGGGCCGACTGGCGTTGCCCCCACGACGCGACCGCCCCTCCGGTAGGCGCAGCGATCGGCGACTTGCTGCGGTTGCTGGGCGGCTGATACGCTCCGAGGGTGCGGACCGACGTCGCCGCGATCGAAGCCGCCCTCGCCAGGGCGGGCTGGCGTGATGGCGCCGAGGCGCTCGTCGCAGGCTGGATCGAGCATCGCCGATTCGGACTCGCGTGGGAGCAGACGTGGAGGCCCGATGACCGCCAAAAATTTATCAGCGACCAGCCCGCGGGGGAACGTTTGCTGATCCAGTGGGTGGCGGGCGACCAGTATGAATTCTCGATCACATGGCCGGACGGTTGGGGCTACGAGCATGTGCGTATGGGTTGCCTGGACGATTTGCAAGCCGACGCGTCAGAGATTGGTCAAATGGGCGGGCCATTTGGTGGCCCAAACAACCCGAAACAACCAAGGTGCGCGCTTCCAAACAAGCGAGGGTGGCGGCTCGCAGGCGACGTAGAGCTGCGTTTTGAACTATTGCGAGCGAATCTCGCTGCATATTTCCACATCACGCGTACCGGCGCGCTGACCTCTCTCCGGATCGTCCCGGTCAATCCATCCACGCTCCCTTCGGCGCTCGATTCGCTCGAGACGAAGTTGGCTCGTGAATCACCGTTATGGGCGTGGGTACGCACCAAGACGCAGGCGTGGTCCTTCACCCCGTGGCGTCCGGTGCTGGGCCACATGCAAATCGGGGAGCGTGAACTCCTGCTCCTGTGTCCGGACGAATCGACCGCGGTCATCCTGGTCCACACCGATGGCCACCTGCAGCTCGCGGTGGAGTTCGGCATCGACTTGCTCCGCAACCTCGACACGAAATGGTTCGTCGAAAATCGGACCTGGCCGGACAGACGCCCGACTGATGGGTCGGCTGGTCCATCCCCACGACCCGGCGCCGCACCGGCCTCGCCCCGCGCTACCGGGGCCGATCCACCTCCCGCCGGTCCCGCTGGCCGCGACCAGAGCTCGGCGGGTTTGCCTCCAAGGCGACCACCACCAGCTGCGGCCGCAGCTACGACGCCGCCACGCACCGCCGTCACGCCGTCCGTTCGTGAGGTCACCCCGACTGGTTCGCCGCCACGCGCCGCCAGTACACCCGCGGCCAGCACCCCGGGGCACCACACCAACCCCACTCGTTCGTCGCCACGGAACACCTCGTCGTCGACTCCCATCGGGGCCACTCCGACGCCTGCACCGCCGACCGCCGCCACTCGCGGCACCGTCACGGCTGGACCGCCGCCCCGGCCGAATTCTTCGTCACCACCTGCCGAGGCCCCTCCTCGCGCGTCCACTGCACCTCCCTCCAACGCTTCCAGTCGCGACGCTGCTGTAGCTGCGGCAGCCGCTCCGACGCCGCCGCGCACTGCCGTCACGCCGTCGGGTCGTGAGGTCAGCCCGACTGGTTCGCCGTCACGCCCTGGCAATACACCCTCGACCAGGACCCTGGACCACCCCAGCCCCACTCGTTCGTCGCCACAAAACACCTCGTCATCCTCTCCCATCGAGGCCACTCCGACGCCTCCGACCGCCGCTACTCGCGGCACCGTCACGTCTGGACCGCCGCCCCGGCCAAATTCTTCGTCACCGCCCGCCGCCCCTCCTCGCGCGTCCACTGCACCTCCCTCCAACGCTCTCAGTCGTGACGCTGGCGTGGCCGGTTCGACGACACGACCGACCTCGCTACCTCGCCAGTCGCCAGAGCCGGTCGCCTCGACCTCGTCACCTCGGGTCGCTGTAGCTGCCCCCGACGACAACTCCAGCTCATCGACGCGGCCGAGCGATACTCAACCGGTCGGGCCGCAACCGCCGCCGCCGACGGTGGGCGACCCTCATCCGGCGAAATCGCCGCGTCCGACCGCAGAAGCTGGTCCAGCGTCGCCACGGCCGACCGTCACGGCATCGCCACCTCGCGCTACCGTGGCGACCCCCACCGGCACCGCTGATGGCGACGCAGGGGCAGCTTGTTCACCCACGCGGTCGAGCGACTCCCCACCGGCCGTTCCGCAAGCTCCGCCGCCGACCGAAGACAACCTCCACTCGGCTGGATCTCAGCCTCCGACCACCGAAGCCAGCCCAGCGTCGCCAGAGCCGGCGGCCTCGACATCGCCGCCCCGCGCTGCCGTGGCGGTCACAGACACCAATAATGGCGACGCTGACCCGAACCCAGTTCGTTCGCCCGTGCAGCCGAACGACTCGCCGGCGGCCGCGCCACAATCGCCGCCGCCGACCGGCGGCAACCACCAGCGGGCAGGATCGCCGCCGCCAAACGCCGCGGCCGCCCCGGCGCTTCTGCCGACCGCCTCAACCTCGCCCCCTCGCGCTGCAGAGGCGGCTGCCGGCCCGACCATATCTCCACCGGTGAAGGCATCGTCCTCATCGCCTGCTGTCGTTCCCGTGGTTGCCAGCTCGACGCCACCGCCAACTGCCGCCGGAGATCCGTCAGAGCCTGAAAAACTGGGACCTCGTTTTCCGCTCGCACCGAGCGCATCGCCAACGGAGATCGAGAACCATTTCTCGGATGTCATGGAGGCGATACCGTCGAATCTGACTGGTACCGCCACGGCGGGTGAGATCTGGAAAGCGATCCACGAGGGGCTACAGGCTGGAGCCCTTCCACTCGTCGGAGCTTGGATCGACATCGTCTCGGCGCTTCACCACCATGGGTTCCTCTCCCACCTCCCGGGCGATCGAGCTTCGCGGGCCGCCTTCCTGATCTTGGAGAAGCTGACGCCTCTCGTTCGACGACTGCACCGTCGCCGCTGGGCGATCGGTATGGAGCGCTGACCCCAGCTCGGACGGGCCGGCGACGAACCGATGCTCACCGCGCAGCGCGGTGATGGCTGCGCAGCACCGGCCAGGACACCGGCGGTGATCGTCGACCCGCGCGCCCGCCTCGCGCTGGACGATGCAGCACGTCTCCGCATCGTGCCGACGTTCGCACCTTCGCGCCCGGCCCCCGGATACACTGTCACCTGGGGGGTGTGGGATGGTCGATGGATCGGGTGGTCGCCCTGGTTCTGCGTGTCCTAAAGGACATGTCGTAATAGACATGCCGATCGACGCTGCTCCTGGCCTCAGGAGAGCGATCGAGATCACCTCTGGCGGCCCGCCGGAATTTTCGGAGCTGGTAGCGACCGAACACGAACTGCCCGCTGTCCTATACGTGCGCGATCTGGCCCAATTCCTGCGCATTAGCGAGAAGGCGCTCCGCCACCGGGTCGCCCGCGAGCAGGTCCCGCGGCCGTTTCGGAGCGGAAAAGTGCTTGCGTGGACCCGCGCAGCCGTTATCACGTGGCTCTGGGAATGCGGCCGGGCGGCTGGACCGGCCAAGATGAAGATCACGACCCGCCCCTACGCCAACGACACCACCCGCTTCCACGTCGACATCCGCTTCATGAACCCCTGCAACGAGCACGACACGATCCGCCGGCGCCTGGTCGCGCCCCCCGGGCTTGACGACAAGCAAGCCCGCGCGTGGGGGGAACGCCAGCTCCCGCTGATCCTGCGCGAGCTCGTCGGGGCGACCGGCGATGCCGCCAACGTGGCGCCCAAGGAGACCCCCGCGCGCGGCCCCAGGATGACCCTGGCCGAGTTCTACGACTCGCGCTTCATGCCCGAGCACGTGGCGCTGCACAAGCGCGCGACCCAGGACGGATACCACAGCCTCTACGCCAACCACATCGGCCCCCTGCTCGGGGACGTCGCGCTCGCAGACATCGACGAGGATCGGATCTCGACCTTCCGCGCCGACCTCCGCAAGCGGATCGGCGTCACCACGACCAACCTCGTCCTGTCGAAGCTCGCGAAGATGCTCCGCTTCGCCAAGAAGCGGAAGTTGATCGCCGTGCTCCCCGAGGTCGAGAAGTTGCCGAGCCCGAAGCGCAAGCCCAAGCCGGTCTTCTCCGACCAGCAGATCGCGCAGCTCAACGACGCGGCCGCGGGGCGCAGCTCCGAGTCGCTGCTCATCTGCCTGCTCGCGCTCGACGCCAACCTCCGCGTGTCGGAGATCTGCGCGCTCGAGTGGAGCGACATCAGCTTCGCCGAGGGGACCGTCACCGTCCAGCACAACGTCTACAAGGGCGAGACCCAGGAGCCGAAGGGCGAGATCAGGACGATCGCGCTCAGCAAGGCGGTCAAGCGCGCCCTGGCGAAGCACCAGCAGCGCAAGCTGCAGGAGGGCGAGCCGCAGGGACCGCTCGTGCTCTACAGGAACTCGCAGCACACCGGCTGGGAGTGGGAGCAGCACACGCCCCACAGCATCCGGCACGCGCTCAACGAGTCGCAGGCGCGCGGCGAGCTCCGGCGCAGCGGCCCGCACCTGCTCCGCCACACCGGCCTGACCCGGCTCGCCCGGCTCGGCGCCACGCCCTACACCGTCCAGTCGATGGCCCGCCACGCGCGGCTCCAGACGACCCAGGACTACCTGCACCTGCAGCAGGTCGCGGTCTCGCGCGAGGCCGCCGACCTCCTCGACAACGCCGCCGCCAAGCCCCGTGGCAAGCGGGTGGCAAAACGGGCAAACGCCCGTTAGAAGTGCCGTACACGCCAGAATTGGCGCCCTTCGCGACTTCAAGCCCGACAACGCCATGCTCGCCCGCGACGGCCGCGTGCGCGTGCTGGACTTCGGCCTCTCGCGCCTGCACGCCGGCGGCGACGACGAGCCCTCGCTCAGCGCCTCCGGCCGCGCGCTCGCCCTCACAGTCACCGGCGTCGGCGCCCTGCTCGGCACGCCCGCGTACATGTCGCCCGAGCAGCACGACCGCGACGAGGTCGACGCCCGCAGCGATCAATTCAGCTTCTGCGTGTCGCTGTGGGAGGCCCTGTTCGGCAGGCGCCCCTACGCCGGCGAGACCGTGACCGAGCTGACCGCGAGCATGCGCCGCGGCGAGCTGGTCAACACCTCGGGCTCGGGCGTGCCGGCGTGGGTCCGCCGCGTGCTCGAGCGCGGCCTGCTGGTCGAGCCCTCGCTGCGCTGGCCGGGCATGGACGCCCTGCTCGCGGCCCTGGACCGCGACCCCGCGCGCACCCGCCGGCGCCTGCTCGCCGTCGCCGCCGGCGTCGTCGCCATCGCCGGCGTCAGCTACGGCGTCGCCGCCCACCGCGTCGCCGAGGCCCAGGTCTGCAGCGGCGCCGCCGAGGAGCTCGCCGACGTGTGGGGCGCCGAGCGGCGCGCCGCCGTGGTGTCCGCCATCCAGGCCACCGGCGTGGCCTACGCCGAGCGGGCCGCCGCCGCCAGCGTCGAGCACCTCGACCACCAGGCCGCCCGCTGGGTCGCCGTGCACACCGCCTCGTGCACCTCGCATCAGCGCGGGCACACCTCGCCGCTGCTGTTCGACCGCCGCATGGCCTGCCTGCGCCAGCGTCGCAGCGAGCTGGCGGCCACCGCAGCCGTGCTCGCCCAGACCACCCGCGACACCGTGGCCCAGGTCGTCGACACCGCCCGCGGCCTGCCGCCGATCCGCCTGTGCGAGGACGACGAGCGCCAGCTCGCCGCCGTCGCCCCGCCCGAGGACCCGCTGGTCGCCGCCGCCGTCGAGGACCTGCGCGGCCGCCTCGCCCGCCTGCAGGCGCTCGAGCGCATCGGCCAGCACGCCGAGGCCCTCGCCGGCGTGACGCCGATGATCGGCGAGGCCGAGCGCCTCGGCTTCTTGCCGGCGCGCGCCGAGGTCCACCTGCTCGCCGGCAAGCTGCTCATGTACCACGCGCGCCCCGAGGCCCGCGCCCACCTCGAGCAGACCCTCGAGTGGAGCCTGGCCGCGCGCGCCGACGAGATCGCCGCCGAGACCCTCGCCGTCACCGTGTTCGACGTCGCCGCGATCGAGCACCGCCCGCACGACGCCCTCGCCCTGCTGCCGGCCGCCTGGGGCCTCATGCACCGCATCGACGACCCGCCGCGGCTCACGGCCCTGCTGCACAGCAACGCCGGCAGCGCCCACGACGAGCTCGGCGAGCCGCGCAAGGCCATCGCCGCCTACGAGCAGGGCCTGGCGCTGCTCGTCGCCCACGCGCCCGAGGACCCGCTGCGCTGGGCCATCGTCAACAACCTCGCGCTCAGCCTGACCACGGTCGGCGAGTTCGAGCGCGCCAGCGCCTCGCTGCGCACCGCCCTGCCGGTGCTCGAGCGCACCTACGACCCCTGCTACTTGCTCGCCAGCGTGCTGCGCTCGACCCTCGCCAAGAGCGACGCCGGGGCCGGGCGCGTCGCCGACGGCCTGGCCGGCTACGAGGCGGCGCTGGCCTGCATCGGCCCCGACCTGCCGGCCTACGAGGTCAACATGCGCGGCGAGCTGGCCCGCCTCTACCACCTGCTGGGCGACGACCTGCGCACCCAGCAGGAGGTCGCGCGCAGCGAGGCGCTGATCGCCGGCCACCCCGACGCGCGCGCCGAGGGCCTCGACATCGCCCTCGTGCGCATCGACGACGAGCTGCGCCGCGGCGCCCTCGACGACGCCCGCCGCTCGCTCGTCGAGCTGCTGACCCCGCCCGACGCCGGCGACGTCGCGGCCAGGCGCTGGCAGACGAGCGCCGAGATCCGCCGCGGCCTGCTCGCCCACCTCGGGGGCGACGACGTCGCCGCGCAAGCGCACCTGCAGCGCGTCGAGGGCCTGCTCGGCCCCGGCGCCGCGCTCGACAACGACGAGCGCGGCCTGCTCGCGTTCACCCGGGCGCGCGTGCTGCGGGCCCTCGGGCGCGACCCGATCGTCGTCAAGAAGGCGGTCGTCGACGCCATCGCCGCCTACACCAGCGCCGGCGCGCCGTACCGCGACACCATCGCCGAGATCCGCCGCTGGCAGGCCGAGCCGGCCCCGTGAGCTACGCCGCCGGCTCGCTCGCCAGCCCGACCACCTCCGACAGCAGGTGCTCGCCCGACTTGCCCTTCAGGTTGACCCGCTCGCACAGCCCGTAGCGCGCGCGCTCGCCGAGCAGCGCCCGCACCTCCGACGAGACCAGCAGCGGCACCCCGAGCTCCTTGGTCGCCGACTCGATGCGGCTGGCGATGTTCACCACGTCGCCGATCGCCGTAAACTGCATCTTCTGGGGGTGGCCCATCTCGCCGATGATCACGCTGCCGACGTGGATGCCGATGCCGATGCGGAACTCGGTGCCGAACTGCTTGCTGATGTACGAGTTGAACTCGCGCAGGCTGTCCAGCATGCCGAGCCCGGCCGCCACCGCGTCGCGGCAGGCCTCGGCCGCGCTGGCCCGCTCGAGCCCAAACAGCGCCATGATGCCGTCGCCGATGTACTTGTCGATGTAGCCGCCGTGGCGCACCACCGGCTCGCCGACCTTGCGGAAGTAGCGCCCGAGGATGTGGATGACGTCGTACGGCAGGTGGCTCTCGGCGAACGGCGTGAAGTTGCGGATGTCCGAGAACAGGATGGCGAGCTGGCGGTCCTTGCCCGTCATCTGCGGCGTGCCGTCCTGGGCGATCTGCAGGTCCTCCTCATCGATCACCAGCCGGCGCAGCTTGACCGGCCCGGTCGGGCGGGCCTGACAGGCCAGGCGGATGTTGGGCTCGAAGCCCTTGGCCCGCGCCAGCTTCAGCTCGCCGCCGTCGCGCGGCGTGAGGTTCTCCGGGTGCTCGAGCACGATGACCCGGCAGGTCGAGCAGCGCCCGTTGCCGCCGCACGCCGACGCGTGGGGGATGCCGGCCGCGCGGGCGACCTCCAGCAGCGTGAGGTCGGGGTCGTCGACCTCGACGGTCTTCTCGCGATCGAACTCGACGGTCGGCATCGTCGCAAGCGTACACCAAGCCGCGGCCGCGCCGTACGCAGGCCTCGCGCCGCGCCGGCGCGCCGCCCCCACGCCGGTTAAACGCGGCGAGGGCCGGACGCGCGCCGCCCGACCCTCGTCCTCCGCGCCGCCGGGCGCTCGGCGTCAGTCCACCGCGTCGTCCTCGTACTTGCTGACCAGCAGCGCGCGGTGGTCCTTCAGCGAGCCGCAGTCGCTCTTCACCTTGGCCTTGCCGTTCTTGCAGCTGGGGTACTTGCCCTCGGCCTTCCAGCCCTGCTGGCGGATGTCGTCGAGGCAGTAGGCGCCGTCGGTGCGCCACTCGGCCTCGACCGGCCAGTCCGTCTCCGGCGACTCGATCTGGTCGTACAGGTGGTCGTAGATGTCGATCGGCGTGCCCGGCACAGTCCACGCCTCGCCGGTGCCGCAGTAGTCGGCCCGGGCCATGCGCGTGCAGGCCTGGTGGTAGTCGCGCAGCGAGACCTTCTCGCAGTCTTTCTTCCACTTCTTGTCGACGTCCCACTGGTCGCAGCGCTTGGCCTCGGCCCACGGGCGGTAGCCCCACTGCACGCAGTGCGCGAGCACCCCGGTGGTGCACGCGAACGTGATCACGTCGTGGTCGTTGATGCGGTCGCCGGTCGTCTCGTTCCAGTAGCCCTTCAGCGGGATGGCCGGGTGGCCGTCGGCGCACAGCGGCTCCCACGTGTTCGAGCCCTTCAGGCCGATCGAGATGTCGTAGTAGTACACGTCGTCCCACGCCCCGTCGGTGTAGATGTCGTCGACGCGGAGCACGAACTGGGCGGTGGACGGCTTGTCGTTCTCGTCGCGGACGTCGACCGTCAGGTCGACCTCCATGCCGATCAGCTGCTCGCCGCTACGGCGCTCCCACTTCCAGCCGACCTTGCGCGACACCTCGATCGACGAGCCGTCGAGCGAGCTGCTGTTCCACTTGATCCCGTTCCAGCGGATGCCGTTCCACTTGATCCCGTTCCACTTGATGTCATTCCACTTGATGCCGTTCCACTTGATGTCGTTCCACTTGATGCCGTTCCACTTGATGTCGTTCCAGCGGATGTCGTTCCAGCGGATCGAGTTGTTGTGGAGGTCCCGCATCGACTCGATCTCGTCGACGGCGTCGATCGTGCCTGCGCCCGAGTAGCAGCCCACGCCCAACAGCGACCCGACCACCAGCGAAAGCATCCGCTTGATACCCGTCATGACCACCCTCCCCACAGAGCTACGAACCTAGCAGATCGTGTCGCCTCCCGGAGGTCCAGATCACCGGTTTAAAGCCCTCCTCGAGCTTTTTTGGCGGGCCTTTGCCCAGGCTGGTGTCTCATGTAGGTCCCGGTGGCAAGCGCCCGCTGAGGCCTCTAGGACCCTTGTGGATAAGTGACACAGAGGCGAAGCCCCACCTTGACCGCGCGCAGGTTCGGGTCGATCGGCGAGCGATTGACCAGGCTGTTCGACGCCTTGTCGAACGCGAACGAGCCGCCGCGGATGATCTTGCCGGCGCTCTCGTCGACCCCCGAAACCCACTCCACGGCGTTGCCGGTCATGTCCTGCAGGCCGAACGGGCTCTGCGTCGCCGGGTACGAGCCGCCCACGCTCGGCGCGAGTACGGCCCCGGCCACGTGGGCGCCGAAGTTCGCGTCTCCGATCGCCAGCACGTCTCCGTGCGGGTACTTGCGGTCGTCCGCCCCCCGGGCCGCACGCTCCCACTCACGCTCGCCGCAGAAGCGGGCCCCGGGCAGCTTGCCGCCGCGATCGAGCCAGGTCACGTACGCCTCCGCATCCGCCCACGTGAGGCCCACGACCGGCAGCAGCGTCCAGTCGACCTCGAGGCCGCCGGGCAGGCGCACGCTGCCGCCGCGCGTCACCACCTGGCGCTCGTTGGCGAGTTGCAGCTCGAACTGCCAGGTCCCGTCGGCCAGCTGCGACAGCCCGAGCCCCGACTCCCAGTGCGCGACCTCCTCGGGCGACAGGCGGGCCGCCCGCATGGTCGGCGACAGCGCCGACAGGTACTCGAGGTACTCGGCGTAGGTCACCTCGTTGCGGGCTATGAGGAACGGCCCCGTGGTCGTCTCGTGCACCGGGTCGGCCTGGAAGAACGTGCGCAGCACCTCGTGGTCGCCGCTGCCGTACATGAAGCGCCCGGCGGGCACGTACACGAAGCCGACCGGGATGGTGTCCTCCCGCGGCAGCGCCACCGTCACGTCGAGCGATTCGCCGCGGCCGACCAGCAGCGGGTAGTAGACCGTCTCGTAGCCCGGCAGCTGGAAGATCAGGCGGTACGACCCGGGGTCGAGCACGAGCCCCGCCTCGGCCGTGGTGTCGATGTTGCGCTGGAACTGCGGGGCCCGCCGGCCGTGCGCGTCACCCTCGTAGCGCTCGAGCTTCACCACGGCGCCCGCCGGCTCGCTGACCACCCGCACCTCGGCCGGCGCGCTCCACCGGCGCAGCAGCTCGCCGCCGACGTCGTAGAGCTCGAGCCGCGGCAGCACCTCCGCCAGGCGCTCGCGCTCGTGCATCTGCTCGGCGACCAGGGCCCGCCGCAGCAGCTCGTCGGCCAGCTGGGCCCGCACGTCGCTGCGCGAGGCGTCGAGCACCAGCGCCGTCTCCAGCTCCTGCGCCGTGCGCACCACGCCAGCGTCGATCTGTAGCATCTTCTCGCGGTACTGACCCCACAGCGCCTCGGCAGCCTCGCGGTTGCCGGCGTCGAACAGCCCGAGCGCCTGATCGCGGACCACCGTCGCCGAGCGCTGCAGCTGGTCGGTCGCCTCCGCGTAGGTGCGGGCCGCGGCCACGTGCCCCTCGATCTTGCGCCCGAGGTCCCGCTGGCCCTTCAGCCACACCCCGCCGTAGGTCAGCACCGCGATCGCCGGCACCGTCACCAGCGCCGCCCGCCGCAGCCGGCGCCCGCGGGCCATCGCCGCCTGGCTCGCCGCCAGGAACTCGCGCTCGCGCGGCCGCAGCGTCTCGACGTCGAGGATGCGCGCCTCCTTGAGCTGCGCCGTGGTCCACAGCCCGTCGCGGTGGCGACCGAGTCGCTCCCAGTCGACCACCGCCAGCTCGAGCCGCTGGCGCACCGCCCGGCCCTCGCGCTCCTCGTCGAGCCAGCCGCGCAGCGTGGCCCAGCCGGCCAGCAGCGCCTCGTGGGCAATTTCATAGACGACCCGCTCGCCGACCTCGCGGACCACCACCAGGCGCGCGTGCACCAGCGCCTGCAGGGCCGTCTTGGCCGCCTGCTCGCCGGCCACGATCTCCTCCTCGGTGAGGCTCGCGCGCGTCTCCTCGAGCGTCACCAGCCGCATCAGCACGCGTCGACCGGCGCGCCGCTGGGCCGGCAGCAGCTGGGCCAGCGCGCCGTCGCCGTGCCGCGCCAGCGCCCCGGTGACCCCGCCGATCTTCTTGAGGTCGGCCGCGCCGATGATCGCCGCCTGCTTGTCGCGGATCTCCCACAGCTCGGCCAGCGCGAACTGCAGCAGCGGCAGGCTGCCGCGCGAGCCGGCCAGGATCAGCTCCTCGACCAGCGCCTCGGTCTCGAAGCTCACGCCCTTGGTCGCCGCAGGCCCGACGATCGCCTCGCGCGCGCCCTCCGGCGACAGCGGGCGCAGCAGGTAGATCGAGCGCCCGATCTCGTCGCCGAGCCCCGAGATCTGGGCCACGCGCGTCAGGAAGTCGCCGCGCACGGTCGTCAGCACCCGCAGCCCCGGGATGCCCGAGGCCAGCCGCGCCAGGATCTGCCCGACCTTCTCGGTCTCGTGCGGCTCGCCGAGCGTGGTGAGCTCCTCGAGCTGGTCGATGAACAGCAGGCGCCCGCGCACCTCGCCGATCTGCTTGCGCAGCCCGCGGACCAGCGCGTCGGGCTCGCCCTGGATCAGCGCCTGCACTGTCTCTTCGGTCAGGTCGAACAGCGTCGCCAGCGTGGTCTGCAGCGTCTGCAGCGGGTAGCGGCCGGGCGTCATCACCGCGCTCGCCCAGCTGCGCCCCGGCTCGATCACTCCCTCCTCGACGAGCGGCAGCACGCCCGCGCGGCACAGCGACGACTTGCCCGCGCCCGAGTCGCCGGCCACCACCACCAGCGGGTCGCTGCGCAGGCGCTCGACCACCGTGCGGATCTCCGCGGCGCGCCCGAAGAACAGCGCCCGGTGCTGGGCCTCGAACGCCTGCAGGCCGCGGTACGGGTTGCCCTCGGGGATCGCCAGCTCGCGCCCCATCGGCGTCAGCAGCTCGAGCGCCGAGCGCAGCTCGTCGGCCGAGGCGAAGCGCTCGAACGGGTCGCGCCGCAGGCAGCGGTCGACGATCGCCGCCAGCCGCGGATCCACCCGCGGCGCCCGCTCGAGCAGCGGGCGCGGCTCCTGCTCCTGCACCCGCGTGGCCAGCTCGACCGGCGACTGCGCCTCGGTCGGCGGCCGCCCCGCGAGCAAGATGTAGAGCACCACCCCGAGCGCGTACACGTCGGAGCGCCGGGTCGCCGACTCGGCCCGCCACAGCTCGGGCGCCATGTAGTGCGGCGTGCCGAGCAGCGTGCCGACCTGCGTCAGCGGCGTGCGCCGCGACCACGAGCCGAGGATCTCCTCCGAGCGCGACTTCTCGGCCTCGAGCAGCTGGCCGACCTTGATCGTCTCGGCCATGCGGTCGATGCGCGACGGCTTGGACTCGGCGATGTGGCGCTCGACCGCCGCGATCGCCGCCCGCGAGGCCGACGCCGAGTCCATGCGCTCGGGCTCCGCCTCGGCGACCGCCGGCTCGAGCAGCTTGGCCAGCGAGAAGTCGAGCAGCTTGATCTCGCCGTCCTCGCTGAGCACCGCGTTGGCCAGCTTGATGTCGCGGTGCAGCACGCCCATGCGGTGCGCGGTGGCCAGCCCGCGCGCCAGCCCGATCGCCAGCTCGAGCACCTTGCGCCACGGCAGCGGCACCGTCAGCTCGCCGAGGTTCTTGCCGCGGATGTACTCGGTGATCAGGTACGGGTGGCCCTCGAGCTCGCCGACGCGGTAGATCACCATCACGTTGGGGTGCTGGATGCGGGCCACCGCCCGCGCCTCGACCAGGAAGCGCTCGCGGTCCTCGGCGTCGGGCGCGATGTTCCCCACGAACTTCACCGCCACCGACCGGTCGAGCACGGTGTCGTGGGCCAGGTACACGCTGCCCATGCTGCCGCGCCCGAGCACCCGGATGAGCCGGTACTCGTCGAACGTCTCCGGCGGCTCCCACTCGCCGGGCTCGACCGGGTGCTCGCCCCGCACCGCCGAGCGCGACATCCGCGTGTTCGACTGGCTCGCCGACATGGCCTTCGAACCAGACCGGTTGGTCAGGCTGGTCGGCCCCGACGGCTGACGAATCGATGTCACGGCCACGGCCCCCCGCCCACGGACATCCTCCGAGGATCCTCCGATTCGCCGCGGCCGGCAACCGCCAATCCCCCTGTACGCCGCGCTTTACGCCGCACCGATCGGCACACGCGGCGAACCGCACCTACATGAGGCCTTCGGCACCCGCGCGCCGTTTCGCCTCACCGCCTACTTGCCCGGCTCCTTGCTGGATTTGCCGGCGGGCGAGTTCGCGGGCGGCTCGGGCATGGTCAGGTCGAGCCCCTGCAGCATGTCCTCGAGCTCGATCTTCTTCTCGAGCCGCTTCGACTGCAGCTCGACCATCGTGCGCCCGAGCTTGTCGGCGTCCCTGGTGAACTCCTCGAGGCGCTTGCTGAGGCGGCCGCGCAGGTCCCCGGCTCGCGGGTCCTTCTTGATCGCCTCGAGGTTCTCGCGCGTCTCCGCCGCCCGCTCGTCGAGCTCGGCCTGCTGGCGCTGGAGCCCGTCGAGCTCGGTGTCGATGCGCCCGATCTCCTGGCGCAGCGCGATCAGCGGCTGGAGCTTGGCCCGCGTGGCCGCGTCGAGGTTCGGCAGCTTCAGCACGGTGTCGAACAGCGGCGGCACGCGCCCGTCCCAGATCGTCAGCGTCGTCCGCGACGGCGTCTGCTCGACCACCTCCACCGCGCCGGTGGTCTGGTTCGGCGCCACCTTGACCGGGATGAGGTAGGCGTCGGGCAGCTCCTCGGCCCCCTCGATCTGGCTGCGCAGCGTGTAGCTGCCGCCCTGCTTGGCGTGGCGCACCAGCACCGTGAAGCCCTGCCCGCTCGGCTCGCCCTTGGCCGACCACGTGGTCGTCATGCGCTGGAAGTTCTCGACCTCGATCACCCCGCGCACGATCCGCACCAGGCGCATGTCCTCGCCGGTGTACTGCGCCGTCGACGTGACCAGCACCCCCGGCTCGACCGCGAACGGGATGGTCGTGCTCGTGTTGGTCCCGACCGCCTCCGAGATGCCCTCGCCGACGAAGCTGCCGCCGGTGTAGATGCTGATCGGCCCCGGCTCGAGCACGAACGGCGTGTTGTTTTTAAAACGGATCACGCGGTACGGGTTCTGCTCGTAGCCCGCGCCCGCGCCGCCCGGGCGGAACAGGAACGTCTGCTCGGCGTCGACGTCCTGGTTGATCACCGCCACCATCGTCGACGTGCCGTCGGGCACCGTCACCCGGTTCTGCAGGTCGAAGCGATTGAGCCCGCTGACGCTCTTGGCCCGCGCGTTGGCCTGCGTGCTGCGCCGCAGCGACTCGAGGTCGACCGCCGGCGGCGGCGGCGGCGCGGCCGCCGGCGCCGGCGCGGCCGCCGGCGCGTCGTAGTAGTCCATCGGCCCCGCGCTGGCCCGGCCCGCGCCGGTCGCAGCCCGCCGCGCCGGGCTCGGCTTGGCGTCCTTCTTCTTCGACTTCGTGGCCACCCGCTCCGCCTCGCCCCACGCGTCGTCGGCCTCCTCCGCCTTCGCCAGCTCGTCGTACCCCGCCGGCGCCGCCGCCCCGCTCGGCATCGCGTCCGGGCAGCCGTCCTCGTCCATCATGCCGTTGTACGACTCGACCTGGTCGGGGCACTTGTCGCTGGCGTCGGCGATGCCGTCGGCGTCGCGGTCGGGCCCGGCCGCGCCGTAGCTGGTCTCGCCGAGCGCCACCGCCGCCCGCTTCTCGACCCCGCTGCCCGTGAGGTCGGTGCGCGGCACGACCCGCGGGGTGTGCAGGTCGTAGCGGAACGCGATCGGCGCGCCCGACGTCAGGCTCATCGTCACCTTCGACCAGTCCTCGCCGCTGGTGTTGTCGACCACCGCCCAGCCCTGCAGCAGGCTCTTGCCCTTGCCGTCCTCCGGCAGGACCACGCGGTAGGTCGGCTTCCACATCGGCGCGGCCACCACGTAGCTGACCGAGAGGTCATGCGCCTTCGCCCCCGCCAGGCGGATGTCGACCGCGACCTGCTGGAACATGCCCTCGCCGGCCGTCGCGTCGAGGCTGCGGTGGAACTGCAGCGCCAGGTCGCCGTCGCGCAGCGCGACCGTCTTGACCTTCGACAGGCGGACCGTGCGCAGCTGCTTGCCGTCGAGCAGCGTCACCTTCCAGTCGCGCGACCCGCCCTTCGGGTCCGGCTGACGCTCGCTGTGCGCCGGCGGCGACGGGTCGGGCTCGTCGAGGATGCGCTCGACCATGACGATGCGCCCGCGGATCTTGCCCTGCGTGGTGCCCAGCACCACGTCGGTGCCGCGCAGCGCGTCGAGCACCTCGGCCAGGCTGCCCTGGCCCGGCGACAGGGTCGCCAGCGCGGCGTTGGCCCACGTCTGGGGGTCGAGCGGCATCGACACGCTGACCGCCTGCCCGCTCTTGCGGTCGACCACCGTCAGGCTCTTCAGCAGGTCGTTGATCTGGTCCTTGCGCACCTTGATCGTCAGCACCTCGCCGTCGACCTCGCCCGAGCGCTCGAAGTAGCCGATGCCGTTGCGGTAGAGCACCACGCGGTCGAGCCCGAGGGTGTTGTCGGTGGCCGCGTAGGGGTCGCGACCGTGGGCGCAGGCGACGAGGAGCAGGGCGAGGGACAGGGTGAGACGTGGGCGCAAGGACGGGATCTCCTACCGGGCCGCATCGTATCAACAGCCGTCAGGGGCCACCCGCGTCACACGTCGCGTCAGTTGTCCACGCCCGCGCCTCCCCGGCCGCGCGCGGGCGCGTGCGGGACACCACGCCGGCGGCCGCGGCCGCGCCGATCTCACGCATGGAGCCATACCCGCCCACAGACCGCCGCTTTACGCCATGCGCGGCCTTTGTCATCGTTGCGCCCGATGCCCCCGCGCCGCGCGCTCTACCCCGAGATCGAGCCGTACAACACCGGCATGTTGCAGGTCTCCCCGCTCCACCGCGTGTACTTCGAAGAATCGGGCAACCCGCGCGGCAAGCCGGTGGTGTTCCTCCACGGCGGACCTGGCGGCGGCACCGACCCCAAGCAGCGGCGGTTCTTCGACCCCTCGGCCTACCGCATCGTCCTGTTCGACCAGCGCGGCTGCGGCAAGAGCACCCCGCACGCCGAGCTGAAGGACAACACCACCTGGGACCTCGTCGCCGACATGGAGAAGCTCCGCGTCCACCTCGGCGTCGAGCGCTGGCAGGTGTTCGGCGGCTCGTGGGGCAGCACGCTCGCGCTCGCCTACGCCGAGACCCACCCCAAGCGCGTCAGCGAGCTCGTGCTCCGCGGGATCTTCCTGCTCCGCCGCAGCGAGCTGCTGTGGTTCTACCAGGACGGCGCCTCCGCCATCTTCCCCGACGCCTGGGAGCCCTACTGGGACTTCATCCCCGAGCCCGAGCAGGGCGACATGATGAAGGCCTACTACCGGCGCCTGACCAGCGAGGACCCCGAGCTGCGCGCCGAGGCGGCCCGCCGCTGGAGCGTGTGGGAGGCCGCGACGAGCTTCCTCGTGCAGCGCCCCGAGCACGTCCAGCACGCCGCGCAGGACGCCTTCAGCCTCGCGTTCGCCCGCATCGAGTGCCACTACTTCGTGCACCGCGGCTTCCTCGAGCGCGAGCAGCAGCTGCTCGAGAACGTCGGCCGCCTGCGCCAGATCCCGGGCGTGATCGTGCAGGGCCGCTACGACGTGGTCTGCCCGCTGCACAGCGCCTGGCAGCTGCACCGCGCCTGGCCCGAGGCCGACCTGCGCATCGTCGACGACGCCGGCCACTCCGCCTTCGAACCCGGCACGATCCACGAGCTCGTGTCCGCCACCGACCGCTTCCGCTAGTCCGAGGCTCCCTCATGGCCACCCGCAACTCCTCCTCCTCAGCCTTCGACGCGGCCACCTCGTCCCCCGACCCGCTGCGCTGCCTCTACCCGCCGATCGAGCCCTACCACCTCGGGCGCCTGCAGGTCAGCCACAAGCACGACCTCTACTTCGAGGAGTCCGGCAACCCGAGCGGCAAGCCGGTGGTGTTCCTCCACGGCGGCCCCGGCGGCGGCACCGACCCCAAGCACCGCCGGTTCTTCGACCCCTCCGCCTACCGCATCATCCTGTTCGACCAGCGCGGCTGCGGCCAGAGCGAGCCGTTCGCCTCGCTCGAGGACAACACCACCTGGCACCTCGTCGACGACATCGAGGCCCTCCGCGAGTACCTCTGCATCGACCGCTGGCAGGTGTTCGGCGGCTCGTGGGGCAGCACCCTCGGCGTCGCCTACGCCGAGTCCCACCCCGACCGCGTCACCGAGCTCGTGCTCCGCGGCATCTTCATGTTCACCGAGCGCGAGGCCGAGTGGTTCTACGGCCGCGGCACCCGCATGCTGTTCCCCGACGCCTGGGAGCAGTTCGTCGCCGTCATCCCCGAGCAGGAGCGCTTCGACCTCGTCGCCGCCTACTACAAGCGCCTGACCAGCGAGAACGCCGACGTGCGGGCCGCCGCCGCCAAGGCGTGGAGCCTGTGGGAGTCGCGCGTCGCCACCCTCTTGCCCGACGCCGCCGCCATCGCCCACTGCGACGACCGCAACTTCACCAGCGCCTTCTCGCGCATCGAGTGCCACTACTTCTTCCACCGCGGCTTCCTGCAGCACGAGCGCCAGCTGCTCGACGACACCGCCCGCATCCAGCACATCCCGACCACCATCGTGCACGGCCGCTACGACATCATCTGCCCGGTCGAGAACGCCTGGACGCTGCACCGCCACCTGCCCGCCAGCGAGCTGGTGATCGTGCCCGACAGCGGCCACTCGGCGTTCGAACCCGGCATCGCCGCCGCCCTGCGCGCCGCCACCGACCGCTACCGCCTGGTCTAGCTCCACGGCCCTGTGGGCCTGGGTCGGCCTGCGGCCGATCGGGCCTGAAGGCCCGACCTCGGTGACACCGGGCGCGTCGACCTTCGCGCTCGAAGCGCGTCACACCGTACGCGCGACCTCCACGCGGAGCGCGTCACATCCGTACGCGTGACCTCCACGCGAGTCGCTCGTCACACCGACAAGCCGCGAGCCGAACGGCTCGCAGCTTCACAGCGAGAACGGGTACGTCGTCCTGTACGGCCTGGTCAGCGCCGGGAACTTGCCGGTCCGGGCCGCCTTCTCGATGCAGCGCCCGAGCGCCGAGCCGCCGATCGGCTTCTGCGCCGTCGCCGACTCGACCTGACCCGCGGTGTTGATGACGATGTCGACCTTCGCCGTGGTCCCCGGCAGCGCCCCCGCGCAGCCGGACGCCGCCGCCGCCGCACTCTTGAAACCCGCCTTCAGGTCGGCCGCCGTCAACGTGTCCTTCGGGGCAGCCTTCTTGGGCTCGCCCTTCGGGGTCTTCTTCGGGTCGGGCTTCTTGGTCTCCTTGGTGTCCGGCGGATCCGGCGGCGGGTCGGGCGGCGGGTCGGGCTTGACCGGCACCGGCTCGGGCTTGATCGGCTCCGGCTCGGGCTGCTTGATCGGCTCCGGCTCGGGCTGCTTGACCGGCACGACCTCGGGCGTCGGCTCGGGCGTCGGCTCCGGCGGCGGCTTGTTGAACAGCGCCAGCGCGATCACCACCGCCGCCACCAGCACCACGCCGATCGTCGCCAGCACCGCGATCGGCGGCTTGCTGCCGATGCCCGGGGCCCGCTCCGCGCCCTGCAGCGCCTCCGCCAGCGCCTCCGCCGACTGGAAGCGGTCCTCCGGCTTCTTCGCCAGGCAGCGCAGGATCACCGCCTCGACGCCCGGCGGGATCGACACCTCCGGGTTGGCCTCGTGCGGCGGCACCGGCGGCTCCTGGATGTGCTTGGCCAGCACGGTCATGAACGCCTTCGACTGGAACGGCACCCGCCCGACCACCATGCGGTACAGGATCACCCCGAGCGCGTAGATGTCCGAGCGCGCGTCGAGCTGCTGGTCCTGCGCCTGCTCCGGCGACATGTACTCCGGCGTGCCGAGCAGCACGCCGGTCTGGGTGGTGTCGTGCGCCTCGTCGTTGATCGCCTTCGAGATGCCGAAGTCGAGCAGCTTGACGTGCTCGCGCCCGTTCTCGCGGATCAGGTAGACGTTGTCCGGCTTCAGGTCGCGGTGGATAAAGCCCTGCTGGTGCGCCACCCCGAGGCCCGCGCAGATCTGCAGGGCGATGTCCCGCACCCGCGGCCACGGCAGCACCTTCTCCTCCTTCAGGACCGCCTTGAGGTCGCGGCCCTCGAGGTACTCCATCACGAAGAACGGCGTGTGGCCCTCGGCGTCGATGTGCCCGAAGTCGATGATGTCGACCACGTTCGCGTGGCGCAGCTTCGACGCCGTCTTGGCCTCCTTCAGGAAGCGCCGCGCCATCTCGGGGCGGTCGGTCGGGTTGCCGAGCAGGATCTTGATCGCGACCTTGCGACCGATCGCCACGTGCTCGGCGAGGTACACCTCGCCCATGCCGCCCTTGCCGATGCGCTGCTGCACGCGGTAGCGGTCCTGCAGCACGTCGCCCTCGCGCACGATCGCCGCCGCCTCGGCCATGTGCTCGTGGGCCCCCGGGGCGCTCGCCATCGACTGCCGCGTCGGTTGATCGTCCGGCTTGGACGCGAGGTTGTCGCGGTGCTCCTCGAGCGTCGTACCTCCCGAACCCACGCCCGGACTATAGCGGAAATCCCCCCGGCCCCGGGCCAGCGCCCCGGGCCCGCGGCCACGCGGCCACGTCCATTAATCACACGTCCCCGCGCGACCTCGCGCCGCCCCGCTGCCCCGCGTCACGAGGCCCGCCGCGCCCGGCGCCAGGGCAGCGTCACTCCACTTCACACATCGCGCGCAGCTTGTCGCGGATCTCCATGATCAGCGGGTCGTAGATCCCGTCCTGTTGCGGCACGCACAGCGGACCGATGGCCCTGTGCTCCTCGGAGAACTTGTTGAACAGCTGCGCCTTCAGGTTGGTCGCCGGCTCCGCGCCCTTGCCGTCGGGGTACATCACCGTCATCGTCGGGTCCCACGCGCAGTCCGTCATCGACTGGTCGTCGTCGCCGAGCAGCCCGATCATCAGCATGTCCTTCTCCGGCTTCAGCGCGACCAGCCCGTCGTACCAGATCGACGCCGGCTGCAGCGACCCGCTGTGGCCCTGCGCGTCGTTCTTGTCGTCGTCCTCGTCGGTCGCCAGCACGACCATCAGCTGCGAGTCCTTGCGGATGAAGCCCTCGTTGCACTTGTCGGCGCCGTTGACCGTGGGGTTGAACATCTCGAACATCATCTCGACCGGCCGCTCGTCGTCCGCGCCCATCGCCCCGACCTGGATCAGGCACAGCAGCGGCACCGGGTTGTCGATGTCGGCCAGCGTCGCGTACGGGTGGCCCTCCGCGGTCATGCACTCCTCGCCGTTGAAGTTGCGCTGGACCAACGCCCCCGGCTTCTGACACTCGACCGGGTTGAACGGATAGGCGGTGTCCGTGGTCATCACCGCCATGTGCAGGCTGCACGCTTGCTCGAGCTCCGGCTGGATGTTGACCTGGAACGACACCAGCGCCTGCAGCATCGCGCTCTCCTTGTCGTTCATGCTCGGCGAGTTGTCGACGATCACCACCAGGTCGATGTCCGCGCAGCGCCCGTAGCCGCAGCCCGGCCCGGTCGTGTTGTCGCCGGTCGACGACGACCCGGTCGTCGGGTCGACCATCATCGTCGTGCCCGTCGTCGTCGTCGGGTCGAACCCCGTGCTCGTCGACGCGTCCGTGGTCGACGGCGCCGTCGTCGTCGGGTCGGTGGTCGGCACGAACGTCGTCGACGACGACAGCCCCGGCGGCCGCCCCCCGCAGTAGCCCGCCTCGCACGCCAGCTTCGGCCCGCAGTCGGCGTCCGACTGACACGGCTGGCCGTCGAGGAACCCGCCCGTAAAACAGGCTCCCAGCCCGATCAGCGACACCGTTAGGAAGGCGAGACGACCCATGAGGAGGCCCAGTATTGGCGACTCGCTCCGAGCGAGCAACGCCCCTTTGTTACCTGTCCGTTCGGACATCTCGGCGCGCGGCCGTGCCCCACCGCCCGCCTGGCCCGATCGCGCTCCGCGGATCCCCGGCGTTGCCCGGCTTCGCCCGCCCGGCGGCGCGCCCGCGTGACAGCGACGCGCCGCGTCGCTCGACATCGACCCCGCCCGCGCGGCGCGGATGCGTCGTCTTGCCCAGGTCGCGTCGCCGCGAATAAGCTCGCCACGGTGCTCGCTGGATCTGCCCTCTCGCTCGTCGCCTCGCTGTGGTTCGCCGACGCCGCTCCGGCGCGGACGGCCCGCTCCACCGCGCCCGCGGCCCAACCCGGCCCCATGCAGAAGGTCGCCGAGCTCGCCCAGTCGGCCCAGACCCGCTACGAGACCGCCGACTACGCCGGCGCGATCGAACTGTGGACGAAGGCCTACGACCTCTTGCCCGGCGACCCCGAGTACACCTCGCAGCGCAACCTGCTCGCCTACCAGATCGGCCAGGCCTGCCTCGAGGCCTACGCGATCGACCCGCAGGTCGCCTACCTCCGCAAGGCCGACCGCCTGCTGTCCGGCTACCTGCAGGCGATCGATCCCCAGGACACCGAGACCGCCGCCGAGATCGACGGACGCCTGAAGGAGATCCGCGGCAAGATCGGCGAGCACGAGCGCCTCGAGGCCGAGCGCCTGGGGCGCGAGCGCGAGGAGGCCGAGCGCGCCCGCGAGGCCGCCGAGGCCGCCAGGCGCCCCGACCCCGCCGTCGAGGCCGCCAGGCAGGCCGAGGCCGAGCGCCGCCGCAAGGCCGCCGAGGCCGAGAAGAAGCTCGGTCGCCGCCTCTCGATCGCCGGCGGCGTCGGCGTCGGCGTCGGCGTCTCGCTGCTCGCGGTCATGGGCTACGGCCTCGGCCGCGGCGCCAACCTCGACGACGACGGCGACGCCGAGGTCGCCACCGGCATGCCCGACCAGGCCGCGCTGCAGGACTTCCTCGACAAGGGCCTGTCCGCCAACCGCCTGGCCGCCGCGACCGGGGCGATCGGCGGCGTCCTGCTCGTCACCGGCGTCGCCCTGCTGGCCACCGGCATCAGCAAGGAGAAGCGCGCCCGCAAGGCCCTCGCCCTCGGCCCGACCTGGCTGCCCGGCGGCGGCGGCCTCGCGCTCACCGGCCGTTTTTAAATAGTTTTAAAAAAATCAAAAATTCTTCGCCGCGCCGGCGAGCTGTCCGCGCACGCACACCTCGATCGCCTCGCGCAGGCTCGTCAGCACCCGCACGCGCGGCAGCTCGACGTCGGCGTCGACCAGCGCCCTGGCGATGGCCGGGCGGATGCCCACGACGATCCCCTCGGCCCCGACCAGCCGCACCGCCGCCAGCACTCCGAGCAGCCCCTGGGCCGTGCGCGCGTCGACCCGCGACAGCCCCGTGAGGTCCACGATCACCGCCCGCGCCTGCGCCCGGGCCACCGCCGCGAGCGCGGTCTCCGTCAATTGATCGGCGCCCTCGCCGTCGAGGTCGCCGAGCACGGGGATCATCACCACGCGGTCCCACACCGCCAGCACCGGCAGCGTCATGCGCTGGATCTCCGCCCGCTGGCTGGCGATCAGCTCCGCCCTGGCGAGCAGCTCCGCCTCGCGCGCGCGCAGCTGCGTCAGCTCGTGCCACACCACCATCAGCACGCGCTCGCCCGGCAGCGACACCGGCGTCAGCGTCACGTCGACCGGGAAGTCCTCGCCGTTCATGCGGCGGTGCATCCACTCGAAGCGGTGGAAGCCGCGCTCGTGCGCCGTGCGATCCATCTCCACGCTCTTCTCGAGCGAGCGTCGCCCGTCGGGCTGCACCTCCGGCGACAGCACCGCCGGGTGCACGCGCAGCACCTGCTCCTTGCTGTCCGCGCGCAGCATCTCGATGGCCGCCGCGTTGCAGTCGAGGATCCCCCCCGCGCCGAGGATCAGCAGGGCGTCCGCCGCGTGCTCGAACAGCACGCGAAACTTCTCCGCGTCCAGCGCCTGCTCCGCGAGCTGACCGCGCAAGCGCTGGTTCTCGGCCCGCAGCGCCGCGATCTCCCGCTCCGTCTCCTCCCCGTCCACCACCCGTCACGTTACAACAACGGCGCACCCCCGCGGCGGTCCGCTCCCTGCAACTCCTGCCGTCACGCCCGCGGGCTGCACACGGCCTCTCCTTCCCCGTCAGCTCCACTTGGCCGACGTCCGCACACGCCCGCTCATCCCGGGCAGACCGCGACATCGTACGGCGGACACCTGTCACCGTGTCCGCCGGCGCGTCACGCCGCGTCGTGCTCGGCGGCCGCCCGCGCCGCCGCGTCGATGCGGTCCGCGCCCCAGTACAGCGCATCCCCGCCCCGCGTGTGGACCACGAACGTCGGCACCCCGAACACGCCGTCGGCCTGCGCCGCCGCGGTCGACGCTCGCAGGCTCTGCTTGGCCTCCGGCGCGCCCGCGGCCGCCACCAGCCCGGCGCCGTCGAACCCGTGGGCGTCGGCCAGCCCGGCCAGCACCGCGGGATCTCCGATGTCCCGGTCCTCCGCCCACAGCGCCCGCGCGATCGCCACGATCAGCGCCCGCCCCTCGCGCGTCGCCGTCAACCCGCCGGCCAGCGTCATCCGCAGCGGCAGCACCGTGTTGACCGGGAACCGCGTCGGCCAGCGAAACGCCAGCCCCGCCCGCGCGGCCTGGCGCTGCATGTCGACCATGGTGTGCCGCCGCTTCTCCGGGCTCTGCGTGAACAGCGGCACGTCCGGCGTGCCGATGTCGCGGAACAACCCCCCGAGCAGCAGCGGCCGCCAGCGCGCCGCCGCCCCGAACACCGCCTCCACCTGGCCCATCGCCAGGTACGCGAACGGGCTCGAGTAGTCGAACCACACGTCGGTCGCCGCCAGCTCGCTGCCCGCCGCCGGCCGCAGCGACGTCGGCGCCCCGCCGAGCGCCGCCTCGACCATGTCCATGCGGTCCGCGCCCCAGTACAGCTGCTCCTCGACGAAGAACGTCGGCACCCCGAACACCCCCCGCGCGATCGCCTCGTCGGTCCGCCGCCGCAGCTCCTGCTTGATCTCCTCCCCGCTCGCGCGCGCCATCACGGCGTCGGCGTCGAGCCCCACCTCGCGCACGATCTCCGCGACCACCTCGCGCTCGCCGATGTCCCGACCCTCGGCCCAGTACGCGCGATAGAACCGGTGCGCCAGCGGCATGTACGGCTCGCCCGCCGCCAGCACGCAGCGCAGCGCGTCGACCGTGCGCAGCGGGTGCCCCGCCGGCATCGTCAGCGGCACCCCGGCCCGCCGCGCCTGGCGCTGCATGTCCGCGAGGTTGTGCCGCGCCTTCGCCGGAGCCAGCGTCTGCGACAGGTTCTGCGGCACCCCGCGCGCCATGAACACCCCGCCGAGCAGCATCGGCCGCGCGTCGAGCCGCGCCCCCACCCGCTCCGCCAGCGCCTCGACCCGCGTCGACGCCACGTACGCGTACGGGCACGAAAAATCGAACCAGAACTCGAGCGTCTTCACCCTCTACCCCCCCACCAGCCAGGTCGCCGCCTGGCGCGCGTAGTACGTCAGGATCACGTCCGCCCCCGCGCGCCGGATGCCCAGCAGGCTCTCGAGCACCGCCCGCTTCTCGTCGAGCCAGCCGCGCTCACACGCCGCCTTCAGCATCGCGTACTCCCCGCTGACCTGGTACGCCGCGATCGGCAGCGGCGTGGCCGCCCGCAGGTCCGCGATCACGTCGAGGTACGGCCCGGCCGGCTTCACCATCAGCATGTCGGCGCCCTCGGCCGCGTCGAGCGAGGCCTCGCGCAGCGCCTCGCGGCGGTTGCCCGGGTCCATCTGGTAGGTCTTCTTGTCGCCGCTCTTCGGCGCCGAGTCGAGCGCCTCGCGGAACGGCCCGTAGAACGCCGACGCGTACTTCGCCGTGTACGCCAGGATCGACACCTCATTAAAGCCCTCGCCGTCGAGCGCCAGCCGCAGCGCCCCCACGCGCCCGTCCATCATGTCGCTCGGCGCGACGATGTCGGCCCCCGCGCGCGCCTGGCTGAGCGCCTGCTTGCACAGCACCGCGATCGTCTCGTCGTTCAGGATCCTCCCGTCCTTCGCCACGATCCCGTCGTGCCCGTCCGAGTTGTACGGGTCGAGCGCCACGTCGGTGACGAGGACCACGTCGGGCCACCGGTCCTTCAGCGCCTTCAGCGTGGTCGGGATGAGCCCGTTCGGGTTGTGCGCCTCGCGCCCGTCGGGCGTCTTCAGCGCGTCCGCGACCGCGGGGAACAGCGCGAACGCGTTGACCCCGACCGCCCGCGCCGCCTCGACCTCGCGCATGAGCCCCGCCGGCGACAGCCGCATGCACCCCGGCATCGCCCCGATCGGCACGTCGTCGTCACCCGCGTGGATGAACAGCGGGAGGATAAAGTGCTCGGGCCCGACGTGGTGCTCGCGGACCATCGCGCGGATCGTCGGGTGCTTGCGGTTGCGTCGGGGTCGGTGCGGCAGGATCATCATGGTGCTTCTCTCCTGTGTCTCTCGAGGCGGGTCGGTCGTCCGTGGTTACACCGCGTGCTCGGCCCCTTGATCGCGCAGGGCCTCGCGCAGCTTGGCCGCCGCCTCGTCGAGCGCGTGGGCCGGCGCCCGGCTGTCGGCGTTGGCGAAGTCGAGGTCGCCCATGCTCTCGGTCGGCACCACGTGCACGTGCACGTGCGGCACCTCGAAGCCCGCGATCATCAGCCCCACGCGCCGCGGCTCGAACGCCGCCTGCTGGGCCTTGCCGACGATCTGCGCCACCGTCATCAGGTGAGCCGCGGTCGCCGGCGGCAGGTCGATCCAGTGGTCGACCTCCTGGCGCGGCACCACCAGCGCGTGCCCCGGCCGCAGCGGCGCGATCGACAGGAACACCACGCACAGCTCGTCTTGCCAGACGAACCGCGCCGGCAGCTCACCTTTGATGATTCGCGTGAAGAGGGTCGGCATGGCCCGGGAGCTTACACGGGCCGCAGCGCCCTGCGCACCGTCACCCACGGACAATCCGCGATCGCCAGCCGCCGCGGCGCGGCCTGGTCCGCGGGCGCCGCGTAGTCGATGCCGACCCGCGGTCCCGCGAGGATCGCCGCCGGCGCCGGCGCCTCGTGGATCGTCAGCCCGCCCGCCCTGAACAGCGCGTGCCGCGACCAGCCGGTGTCCAGCCCCAGCGCCTGCCCGACCTTGCCCGGCCCCGCCAGCAGCGTCGGCGAAGGCGACCTCCCCCGCGGCGTCACGCCCCCGCGACGCCGCACGATCTCCGCCAGCCCCTCCACCGGCTCGCACGCCCGGATCAGCACCGCCGCGCCCACGCCCTCCGGCTCGCTCACCACGTTCAGCATCTGGTGGACGCCGTAACACAGGTACACGTACGCGTGCCCCGGCGGCCCCCACATCGGCGCGTTGCGGTCGGTGCGGCCCATGCGACAGTGGCTCGCCGAGTCGTCCGGCGGATAGGCCTCGACCTCGGTGATCCGCAGCGTCACGCCCTCGCGCCGGATCCACTTGCCGAGCAGCTCGCGCGCGACCACCAGCGTGTCGCGGGCGTAGAACGCCTGCGGGAGGATCGCCCCTCGCCGCGACGTCACCGCCGTGGAACCGTGTTCTCCAGGCGCCATGTCCGCGCGCCAGTCTGCCCGCCGCACTTTTCCCGCACAAGGCCCGCTGCGCGCCGCCCCTCGCCATGCCATCATCATGGCCTCGCAATGTTCGTCCACGTGTACCTGTTCACGTTCGCCCTCGGCGGCCTCCTGCTTTTGGCCTCCATCTTCCTGGGTGACAAGGACGGCGGCCACGACGCGGCCCACGACGCCGAGGCCGACGGCCCCAGCAACCCCGCCAGCCTCGCCCACGACGGCGCCGGCGACCACGGCGCCGTCTCGGGCCTGTTCACCGCCTTCCTCTCGCTGCGCTTCTGGATGTTCTTCCTCGCGTTCTTCGGCCTCACCGGCCTCGTGCTCGACGGCCTCGACATCATCGAAGACTCCACCGTCGGCCTGGTCCTCGCGCTCGTCATGGGCCTGACGATCGGCCAGGTCACCGTCGCCGTGTTCCGCCGCCTGGCCCACAGCGAGACCAGCACCGCCGCCGGCGCCCACGACTACATCGGCAAGTCCGGGCGCGTGCTCGTCGCCATCGCCGGCGGCAGCCTCGGCAAGCTCCGCCTCACGCTGAAGGGCACCACCGTCGACGTGCTCGCCACCACCGACGAGGAGCGCCCGTTCGCCCCCGGCGAAGAAGCCCTGGTGATCCAGATGAACGACACCACCGCCGTGGTCGCCCGCGTCAGCCCGCGCGCCGACGCCGGCTAACCTTCTCCTCGTCACGTCCCCCGCACCCCGACCCCCGCACCCCGCACCCGCTCGAGGTCCCTGATGCTGTTCGCTTCGCTGAGTCCCCCGACGCTCTCGTCGGGCTTCGACGCCCTGACCAAGGACATGGCCACGCTCGCGGTCGCCGGCGCGGTCGGGGTCGCCCTGTTCCTGATCTTCCTGATGGTCCTGGTCAAGAACTTCCTCTACCTCTGCCGCCCCAACGAGGCGCTGATCTTCACCGGACGCCGGCGGATCAAGGACGGCGTCGACCTCGGCCCGCTGGTCATCCTCGGCCGCGGCGTCGACAACCAGGCGCCCGAGCACCACGGCTGCGGCCGCGGCCGGGCCTGGCGCGTGCCCCTGCTCGAGCGCGTCGACCACCTCGACATGTCGACCATGTCGATCGACATCTCGGTCAACAACGCCTACTCGGTCGGCAACATCCCGCTGCGCATCCACGCCATCGCCAACGTCAAGATCAGCTCCGACCCCCGGCTGATCCGCAACGCGATCGAGCGCTTCCTGGGCCAGTCGGCGCACGAGATCCAGATCGTCGCCCGCCAGACCCTCGAGGGCGCGCTGCGCGAGGTGCTGGCGCAGATGACCCCCGAGGCCGTCAACGAGGACCGCCTCGCGTTCGCCAACCACCTCGTCGAGAGCGCCCAGGACGACCTCGACAAGCTCGGCCTGCACCTCGACACCCTCAAGATCCAGCACGTCTCCGACGAGACCGGCTACCTCGACTCGCTCGGACGCCCGCAGATCGCGGCCGTGCTGCGCGACGCCGAGAAGGCCGAGAGCCAGGCCTCGCAGGAGGTCTCCGAGGCCCAGGCCGAGGCCAACCGCCGGGCCGAGACCGCCAAGGCGATCGCCGAGACGGCGATCCTCATGAAGCGCAACGCCCTGCAGCAGATGAAGTCCGAGCTCGAGGGCCGCGCCCAGGCGATCGAGCGCGAGGCCGAGGCCGCCGCCAAGACCGCCCGCGCCAACGCCGAGCAGGAGCTCCAGACCGTGCGCAACGAGCTCGAGCAGAAGCGCCTGATGGCCGAGGTGATCATCCCCGCCGAGGTCCGCCGCGCCGCCGAGACCGTGCTCGCCAAGGGCGCGGTCGCCTCGACCGTCGAGCACGGCGCCGCCGTCGCCGAGGTCCTGCAGGTCACCAGCGAGGCCTGGCGCAGCATGGGCGACAGGGCCAAGGAGATCTACGTCATCCAGCACCTCGAGGAGATCCTCGGCGCCGTCGTCGACAGCGTCGACAAGATCAAGGTCCGCGAGGTCAACGTGCTCGACCGCGGCGACGGCTCCGGCATCGCCTCCTACGCCGCCTCGTTCCCCCACACCGTCGCCGCCGTGCTCACCGCCCTGCGCGAGACCACCGGCGTCGACGTCCCGGCCATCCTGGCCGGCGGGAGGGCCCAGTAAATGACCGAAGCCATCATCGCCCTCGTCGGCGTCGGCGTCGCCGCGTTCGTCGCCCTCGTGCTCGTCATCAAGAACGTGCTCTACGTGTGCCAGCCCAACGAGGTGCTGGTGTTCTCCGGCCGCCAGCGCCGCACGCCCGACGGCAAGCTGTTCGGCTACCGCGTCATCCGCGGCGGCCGGGCCGTGCGCATCCCCCTGTTCGAGACCGTCGACCGCATGGACCTCACCAACATGCTGATCGAGGTCCAGGTCAAGAACGCCTACTCGAAGGGCGGCATCCCGCTCAACATCCAGGGCTTCGCAAATATTAAAGTCCCCGGCGAGGAGCCCCTGCTCAACAACACCCTCGAGCGCTTCCTCGGCCGCGGCCGCGAGGCGATCATGAAGACCGCGCGCGAGACGCTCGAGGGCAACCTCCGCGGCGTGCTGTCGACCATGACCCCCGAGCAGGTCAACACCGACAAGGAGACCTTCGCCTCGCGCCTCACCCACGAGGCCGGCGCCGACCTCAGCAAGCTCGGCCTCGTGCTCGACACCCTGAAGATCCAGAACGTCTCCGACGAGGTCGGCTACCTCGACGCCATGGGCCGCCAGCGCTCCGCCGCCATCCGCCGCGACGCCCTGCGCGCCGAGGCCACCAACCAGGCCGAGTCCGCCGAGCAGCGCTGGAACAACCAGAAGAACGCCGAGGTCGCGACCCTCGAGTCGCAGATGAAGATCGCCGAGAAGGACAACGAGCGCCGCGTCGCCGACGCCCAGTCCCGCCGCGGCGCCCTCATCGCCCAGCAGCAGGCCGAGGTCCAGGCCCTCATCGCCCAGGCTCGCGGCGAGGTCGGCATGCAGGAGGCCCGCATCGAGCAGGTCCGCCGCCAGCTCCAGGCCGACATCCTCCAGCCCGCCGAGGCCCAGCGCCGCAAGGCCGAGGAGCAGGCCAAGGGCGCCGCGGCCCTCGTCATCGAGCAGGGCCGGGCCACCGCCGCCGTGCTCACCCGCATCGCCGGCACCTACCAGCAGGGCGGCGCCGCCAGCCGCGACGTGCTGCTCATGCAGAAGCTGGTGCCCCTGTTCCAGCGCCTCGCCGGCACCATCGGCGAGCTCCGCGTCGACCGCCTCACCGTGCTGCCCGGCGGCAGCGACGGCGCCGGCGCCGGCCTCGGCGCCCGCATCGTCGACGCCAACGAGCAGATCAAAGCGGCCACCGGCGTCGACCTCACCCGCACCCTGCGCGAGCGCCTCGGCGACGAGCCGACCCACGCGCCCCCGCACCCGCGCCCGCCGATCAAGCCGCCCCCGCCGAAGTGAGCGGCCCTCCGCCGCGTCGTCACGGGGCCGTCGCAGCAGCGCTGCGGCGGCCCTTCGCGCGTCCGCCTCGCCCTCGTCGATCGCACGAATGCGACACCGACGCTGGAGCCAGACCACGCATTTTCGCTCGTAGAATCGTGAACCATGGTTCAAGCTCATGAATCAACGCCTCGGGGAGGCGATTCACCGGCCAGTTTCGTCGGTGTCAAAACATGTTTATAAATACATGTTTTTATTTATTAAATATGACCTGTGAGGATCCGCGTCTTGACATGAATCTCGGTTCAGCGCAGTGAACCCCGGTCGTGTCCACCGCATCGTCGTCCCGCAAGCGCACGCGCCCGGAGAAACCGAGCGTGCGTGAGGCCGTGCGCAGCGAGACCCGCGCCGCCTATCGCGAGGCGATCCTCGCGGCGGCCGAGCGAGTGTTCGGCCGACTCGGCTTCCGCGACGCCAAGATGGCCGACGTGGCCGCCGAGGCCGGCGTCGCCGCGGGCACGCTCTACAACTACTTCACCAACAAGGACGAGATCTTCGCCTCGATCATCGTCCGCGGCCGCGAGCAGCTCGACGCCATGGTCCAGACCCACGCGCACGTCGAGGACCCGTGCGAGCGCATCCGCCTGCGCCTGCGCGGCGTGTTCCAGTGGGTCGAGGACCACGGCCTCTTGTTCGCCGGCTTCATCCGCGTCGGCGGCTTCACCGACTACGCCCAGAAGCGCGTCATCGACGACGACCACGCGGCCAACCACAGCAAATACCTCGAGCTCAGCGCCGCGACCCTGCGCGAGGCCATCGAGCGCGGCCAGGTCCGCCGCGAGCTCGAGCCCAACTTCCTCGCCGACATCCTCAGCGGCATGTGTGACAGCACCGTCTTCGCGTGGATCCGCCGCGGCTGCCCCCCCGGCCTCGTCGACCACGCCGACCAGATCCTCGACTTGTTCCTCCGGGGCGCACGACCATGACCACGGCACGACTCACCCTCCTCACCGCCCTCCTCCTCGCCGCCGCCTGCTCGAGCAGCGAAGCGTCCAAGCCGGGCCTCCCGCCCGCGAAGAGCGGCGCCTCGGCCCCGGCCATCCCCGGACCCCCGACCAAGACCACCGACGAGAAGGGCGTGCCGTCCGCGCTCGCCGCCCTCGCCGGCCGCTACGTCGCCACCGCCCTGCCCAAGCACAGCGCCGAGCTCGGCCCCAAGATGAGCGGCACCCTGTCCGCCGTGCTCGTCAACGAGGGCGACAAGGTCAAGAAGGGCCAGCTGATGTTCCGCCTGAGCACCCAGTCGATCCAGCTCAACGTGGCCCAGGCCGACACCGCCCTCGCCGGCGCCCGCATCGCCCGCGACAACGCCGAGCGAGAGCTCGAGCGCCAGAAGCAGCTGGCCGCCAAGGGCACCATCTCCGCCGCCGTGCTCGAGCGCGCCGAGGCCCAGTTCAACTCGGCCAGCAACGCGGTCAGCCAGGCCGAGGTCGGCGTGTCGATGGCCAAGCGCGGCAACACCGACTCGTCGGTCGTCTCGCCGATCGACGGCATCGTCACCAGGAAGCTGAAGAGCGTCGGCGAGACCGTGACCATGATGCCGCCGACCCCGGTCGTCGTCGTCCAGGACCAGTCAACCCTCGAGGTCCGCACCCGCATCCCCGAGACGGCCCTGACCAAGATCCACGAGGGCGACTGGATCACCGTGCACTTCACCGCCGTCGACGTGGTCCGCCCGGCCAAGATCGTCCGCATCCAGCCGACCGTCGACGCCGCGACCCGCACCATCGAGATCGTCGCCGACCTCGAGAACAAGGACTTCAACCTCCGCCCCGGCATGTACGTCGAGGTCGAGCTCGGACCGCCCAAGGCCTCGGACGTCTACAAGGACGCCCCGCCCCCGGCCGACGCCACCGCCACCGCCCCTGACGCCAAGAAGCCCGCCAAGACCGCCGCGAAGAAGGATCAGCCGTGAAACTCGCAGAGGTATCGATCCGCAGGTCCGTGTTCGCGGCGATGATGATCGCCGCGCTCATGGTGTTCGGGTTCTACAGCCTCCCGCGCATCGGCGTGGAGCTGTTCCCCAGCGTCGACTTCCCCATCGTCACGACCACCGTGATCTACCCGGGCGCCGACCCGGAGACCATGGAGACCAAGGTCGCCGACCCCATCGAGGAGGCGCTGCAGTCGATCAGCGGCGTCAAGCGCATGACCTCGCGCAACCTCGAGAGCGTCAGCAACGTCATCCTCGAGTTCGAGCTCGAGGTCGACGGCAACCAGGCGCTCCAGGACGTCCGCGACAAGGTCTCCAACATCGAGCGCGACCTGCCCCGCGGCATCGACCCGCCGGTCGTCGCCAAGTTCGACCCCGGCGCCTCGCCCGTGCTGTCGATCGCCCTCGGCGGCGACATGCCGATCCGCGACCTCACCAAGATCGCCAAGGACGAGGTCAAGCAGGCCATCCAGCAGGTCGCCGGCGTCGGCAGCGTCGACCTCGTCGGCGGCCGCGAGCGCGAGATCCAGGTGCTCGTCGACCCCGCCCGCATGACCGGCTTCGGCCTCACCGTCGACGACGTCACCGGGGCCATCCAGGCCAACAACATCGAGCTGCCCGCCGGCTACATCCCCACCGGCGGCACCGAGCTCACCATCAAGACCAAGGGCGAGGTCAAGTCCGCCGAGGAGATCGGCGAGATCGTGATCCGCGGCATGGGCGGCGCCGCCATCCGCATCAAGGACGTCGCCACCGTCGTCGACGACACCGAGGAGGCCCGCTCCGCCTCGTTCCTCGACGGCAAGTCGGCCCTCGCGCTGATCGTCCGCAAGCAGTCCGGCGCCAACGTGGTCTCGCTGGCCAAGGACATCCGCGCCGAGCTGGAGAGGCTGTCCCCCCAGCTCGAGAAGCGCGGCATCACCTACTCGATCCCCACCGACAACTCGGTGTTCGCCGAGCACGCCATCCACGACGTGCAGTTCGACCTCGTCCTCGGCGCGATCCTGACGATCATCATCATCCTGGTGTTCCTCCACGACCTGCGCGCGACCTTCATCGCCGCCCTGGCCATCCCCACGTCGATCGTCGCGACCTTCGCCTTCATGGCGTGGATGGGCTTCACCTTCAACAACATCTCGATGCTGGCGCTCTCGCTGTCGATCGGCATCCTCGTCGACGACGCCATCGTCGTCATCGAGAACATCTACCGCCACATCGAGATGGGCAAGCCGCGCATGCGCGCCGCCCTCGACGCCACCTCCGAGATCGGCCTCGCCGTCATCGCCACGACCTTCTCGATCGTCGCCGTGTTCGTGCCCGTCGCCTTCATGGAGGGCATCATCGGCCGGTTCTTCTTCCAGTTCGGCCTCACGGTCTCGGCCGCGGTGCTGCTGTCGATGCTGGTGTCCTTCACCCTCACGCCGATGCTGTCGTCGCGCCTGATGAGGATGCAGCAGCACGGCCACCAGGCCGGGTGGTTCGCCCGCGGCTTCAACCGCCTGTTCGGCTGGATCGAGGACGTCTACGCCGCCATCCTGCGCTGGGCCCTGCGCTGGCCGTGGACCACCGTGCTGCTCGCGGTCATGAGCCTCGTCGGCGCCGTCGCCCTGGTGACCCGCGTGCCCGCCGAGTTCATCACCCCCGAGGACCGCTCGATGTTCTACGTCAACGTCGAGCTCCCGACCGGCACCGGCCTCGAGGCCACCGTCGCCACCACCGAGGCGATCGCCGCCGACCTGCGCCAGAACCTCCCCGAGGCCAAGGGCACCTTCTCGACCATCGGCGGCGCCGCGTCGCAGAACCAGGTCAACAAGGCCAAGATCCAGATCAACATCTCCGGCCGCAAGGAGCGCACGTTCTCGCAGAACGAGGCCATGAACTGGGTCCGCGACCGCCTGGCCAACATGCCCGGCATCAACATCACCGTCGAGGAGGTCAACCCCATGGGCGGCGAGGGCGGCTTCCGCTCGCAGGCCATCCAGTACTCGATCCGCGGCACCGACCTCGCCGAGGTCACCAGGGCCGCCACCGCCCTGCGCGACGAGATGGCCGCGACCGGCAAGTTCGTCGACCTCGACCTCACCTACCGCGGCGGCAAGCCCGAGGTCGCCATCGAGGTCGACCGCAACAAGGCCGCCGACCTCGGCATCCCGGTCGCCGCGGTCGCCCGCACGATCCGCTCGCTCATGGCCGGCGACACCATCTCCGACCTGAAGGAGGGCTCGGACATCTACGACGTGATCCTGCAGCTCCCGCAGGACCAGCGCGCCACCTTCGAGGGCCTCAGCAACCTCAAGGTCCGCGCCGGCAACGGCCAGCTCGTCGACCTCGCCAGCGTGGTCCGCGTCGGCCGCGGCGAGGGCCCCAGCGAGATCGAGCGCCAGAACCGCCTGCGCCAGGTCATCGTGCTCGCCGAGCTGCGCGAGGGCACCCTCGGCGAGGCCCAGGAGATGGTCACGGAGATGGCCGCGCGCATCGTCCCGCCGCACCTGACGACCAGCTTCATGGGCGACGCGGAGATCATGATCGACTCGTTCAAGGCCATGCTGCTGGCCCTCGGCCTCGCCGTCGTGCTCGTCTACATGATCCTCGCGGCCCAGTTCGACAGCCTGATCCAGCCGATCACCATCATGATCTCGCTGCCCCTCTCGGTCGTCGGCGCCTTCGGCGGCATCTACCTCGCCGGCATGACCCTCAACATCTTCTCGTTCATCGGCCTCATCATGCTGATGGGCCTGGTGACCAAGACCGCGATCCTCCTGGTCGACTTCACCAACGGCGAGCGCGAGCAGGGCGCCGTCATCACCGAGGCCCTCGTCAAGGCCGGCCGCATCCGCCTGCGCCCGATCGTCATGACCGCGGCCGCGACGATCTTCGGCATGGTCCCCGTCGCCCTCGCGCTCGGCGAGGGCGGCGAGGCCCGCGCGCCGATGGCCGTCATCGTCATCGGCGGCATGATCACCTCGACGGTGCTCACGCTCGTGGTCGTCCCGGTCTCGTACCTGCTGTTCGACCGCCTGACCACCAGCCGCTCGATGAACTGGATCTCTCGCAAGTTCTTCGGCATCGACCCGACCCAGCCCAGGGAGTCGCTCGACGACCCGCTGCCCGCCGGCCCCGCCGTCCCGACCCACGCCGCCCCGCCGTCGCACGTGCTCGCGTCGGCCCAGGCCGCCCACCACACGGTCCCCGGGGTCCCGGTCCGCCCGGTCCGCCGCACCGCCAATGTCCAGGTGGTCGTCGAGGACGACGAGTTCGCCATCGAGTCGGACCCCTCCGCCGCGATCCCGACCACGCCCGTCAAGCCGTCGACCGACGCCGAATAAGCCGCTCTCGCCGATCTTCGCCGAGGTGTAAAGCCATGTCCCTGTCTCTGCTCATCGCTGCGGCCGTGGCCGCGGCACCGGCACCGTCCGCCCCCGCTCCGCCCCCGCCGGTCGTCACGTCCGCCAACCCGCCCGCCGCCGGCGCCCCGCAGCCGGTCGCGCTCGCCGACACGCTCAAACGCGGCCTCGCCCCCACGTCCGGGGGCTTGACCGCCGACGCCGTCGCCGAGCGCGCCCTCGCGGTCGCGCCGTCGGTGGCGATCAAGGACGCCGCCATCGAACGCGCCGCCTCCCGCGTCGACCAGACCATCATCCAGTTCCTGCCGCAGATCGGCGGCAAGGCCGGCTACACCCGCCTGTCGAAGGCCGCGATCAACTTCGGCTCCGGCGGCTCGTTCGTCGCCGCCCAGAACGGGCCCGGCGGCGGCTCCCAGTTCCAGCCGGTCGTCGTCGGCCCCTGCGACGCGACCATGCCCACCGGTCCGCAGTGCGTGCTCGACCCCGGCGGCGTCCCGATCGGCGTCACCCCACCGCTGCAGATCGCCGTCCCCCTCAACTCCTGGTCGCTGCAGGCCCAGCTCTCGATCCCGCTGTCCGACTACATCCTCTCGCTGACCCCGGCCAAGCGGGGCACCAAGGCCGCCCGCGAGTCGGCCGAGGCCGCCCGCGACGCCGAGCGCCTGAAGGTCCAGACCGACGCCCGCCTCACCTACTACAACTGGGTGCGGGCGATCGCCGCGCTCACCGTGCTCGAGGACGCCCTCGCCCGCACGCAGGCCCGCCTCATCGACGTCCAGAACCTGTTCGAGGCCGGCGCCGCCACCCGCTCCGACGTGCTCCGCGTCGACGCGCTGGTGTCCTCGCAGCAGGCCGCGATCGTCGAGGCCACCGCCTTCCGCAACGTGCTCGCGCAGTCGCTGTCGGTGATGATGAACGAGGAGTTCCGCGAGTACACCATCGGCGAGGACGTGCTCGCCAGGCCCCGCGACATCGGCACCCTCCCCGACGTCGACAAGCTGATCAGCGAGGCCCAGCAGAACCGCCTCGAGGTCCGCTCGCTCGAGAGCGCGATCGTCGGCACCGAGATGGGCATCCGGGCCACCCGCGCCGGCTACTACCCCCGCCTCGACGCCTTCGCCGAGGCCACCTACGCCAACCCCAACCAGCGGTTCTTCCCCCTGCAGTCGGTCTGGCGCGCCTCGTGGTCGGCCGGCTTCAGCCTCAGCTACACCATCAACCAGACCCTCATGACCAAGGCCCGCGTGCGCGAGCAGAAGAGCGACAAGCGCGAGCTGTTCCACCAGCTCGAGCTCATGCGCCGCGGCATCGCCATGGAGGTCGCCCAGGCCTACGGCGACCGCGTCCGGGCCCTCGCCGCCATCGAGCTCAACACCAAGGCCCTGGCCTCGTCCGCCGAGGCCTACCGCGTGGCCAGCGAGTCGTACGCGGCCGGCGCCGCCACCACCAACGAGATCATCGACGCCGAGGGCCAGCAGGTGCAGGCCAGTCTGATGGCCGTCAACGCCCACATCGACCTGCGCGCCGCCAACGCCCGCCTGCTCTACGCGACCGGTCGGCTCGACAAGACCAGGGCCGCCGGCAAATAACTTCTCGGACCCCCGCGACCCGCTTGGAACCCCCCGGGTCGCCGCGGTCCAAGCCGTCGAACGTCCCATGCCTGCGCCCGCCTGGATCCGAAGACTGCGCGTCCCGACCCCGTTCGAGCTGTTCCTCGGGCTCTGCTTCGCGTTCGCGGCCCACGTCGTGCTCGAGTGGGCCCGCGCCCCCGTGACCGCCTGCGTCGGCGGCTGGTCCGCGTCGGAGAGCGTCGAGGGCGTCGAACAGCCGCGCGGGGTCCCGTGCACCCGCAACCCCGCCCAGCGCTGACGTTACGTCACGCCTGCAGCGCGAACGTCCCCGACCGCGCCGCCACCCGGGCCTCGTGCTCGAGCAGCCACTGCTTGGTCGGCAGCCCGCCCGCGTAGCCGGTCAGCGTCCCGTCGCTGCCGACCACGCGGTGGCACGGCACGATGATCGAGATCGGGTTGCAGCGGTTCGCGTTGCCGACGGCCCGGCTCGAGTTGTCGGCGCCGATCGCCCGCGCCAGCGCCTGGTAGCTGCAGCGATCCCCGAACGGAATCTTTAATAGTCCCGCCCACACGCGCCGCTGGAACTCGGTGCCGTCGCTGCGCAGCGGCACGTCGAAGACCTGCCGCGTGCCCGCGAAGTACTCGGCGAGCTGGGCCGCGGTCGCCCGCAGCACCGCGTCCTCTCCCGCGGTCACCTCGTTAAAAATCGGCGGCGGGTCGTGGCCGAGCATGTGGATCCCGCACAGCGCCGCGCCGTCCGAGGTCAGCTCGAGCGCCCCGATCGGCGACGCCATCCGCATGAGGGTGAACGCTCCGTGTCTCATCGCTTCTCTCCTTCTCCGAGCGCCGTCCACAGGTGGACGACGGCATAGGCCCGCCACGGCCGCCACGCCTCCGCGCGGGCCAGCGCCGCGGCCGCGGTCACTCCGCCGAGCGCGTTGCGCACGCCGAGGTCCCCCGCCGGAAACGCGTCCGGCAGGTGCAGCGCCCGCATTTTTAAATAATCCAGCGTCCACGGGCCGATGCCGCGGATCGCCCCGACCTCGTTAATAAAGTCGGCCTCGTCGCCGGCCCGCAGCCTGTCGAACCGCCCCGACGCGAACACCTGCGCCGCGTCCCGCAGCGTGGTCGCCCGCGCGCGCGGCATGCCCACGCTCGCCAGCTCGTCCACGCTCGCCGCCGCGACCTCGGCCGCCGTCGGGAACCGCCGCGTCAGCCCCAGCGCCTCGCCCCCGCTCACCGCGGCCCCGAGCCGCTGCGCCAGCCGGCCCATCAACGTCACCGCCGCCTTCACCGACACCTGCTGCCCGACCACCGCGCGCGCCGCCATCTCGAACGCATCGACGCAGCCCGGCACGCGCAGCCCCGGCCGCCGCCGCAGCCCCGCGCGCAGCAGCGGGTCGCGCCCGAGCCGCTCCGCCACCGCCGTCGGCTCGGCGTCGAGGTCGAACAACTTCTTCAAGCCCGCGATCAGCGGCGTCACCGCGCCGGCCAGCTCGAGCGCCAGCTCGGCCCGCAGCGCCGGCCGCTCGCCGTCCGGCCGCACGCGCACGACACCTGTCTTTCCGGCCAGGTGCACGACCCGCCGGTACTCGTCGCCCGCCACCGCCTCGACCCCCGCGATCGCCCGCACGCGCAGGAACTCGAGCAGCGTCGCCCACTCGAGCGGCGGCCGATAGTCGAGGCGCAGCGCCAGCGTCTCCGCCGCCGGCGCGTGCTCGCGGCGCAGCTCCGTCGGCGCCCGCCCGAACCGCTCGCGGAACGCCGCGTTGAACCGCCGCACACTACCAAAGCCGCTGGCGAACGCCACATCGGTCACCCCCAGCCGCGAGTCCTGCAGCAGCCGCTTGGCCAGCGCCAGCCGACGCGACTGCGCCAGCTCGAGCGGCGAGGCCCCGACCTGCTCCTCGAGCGCGCGCCGCAGGTGCCGCCCCGTCACGCCGAGCGCGCGCGCCAGCTCGTCGACCCCGTGCGCGTCGAGGAAGCCCTCGTCGATGCGGGCCACCGCCTGCGCCACCAGCCGCGGCAGGGCGTCGACCGCACACGCGCCCGGCGCGAGCTCGGGCCGGCAGCGGAAGCAGGCCCGGAACCCCGCGCGCTCGGCCTCCGCCGGCGACGCGTAGTAGCTGCACCGGGTCTTGCCCGGCGTCCGCGCGGCGCACACCGGCCGGCAGTAGATGCCCGTGGTCGCCACGCCGACGAAGAACAGCCCGTCGAACCGGCGGTCCCGGGCGCACAGCGCCGCGTAGCAGGCGTCGGCGTCGAGTCGCATGCGAGGTTCATAGCCCAGCCCGAGATCCACGACCGGCCGGATTCGGACCTGACAGCAAATTGCTCCCGCGCCGCCGCTAGCACCTCTCTCGTCGCCGCACCACGGGCGGTCCGCCCGCGTTCCGATCGCGGCGCTGGGCACGTCCTACCAATTCTACTATCGTGCTCGCATGCCTACCCCTCGCCTGCTCCTACTGCTCGCCCTGGCGACCGCCTGCGGGCCCGGCAAGCCCGACCAGACCACCGAGGACCCGTCCACCTCCGCCGCGACGGCGCCGCCGGCGACCGACAGCGCCGCCGACCCGACCACCGGCGGCGGCAGTGACGAGCCGCCGAACCCCGCGACCAGCGAGACCAACGCCGCGACCAGCGAGCCGCCCGATCCCAGCGGCACCAGCGAGCCCCCGAACCCGACCAGCGCCAGCGAGCCCGGCACCGGCGACACCGCCGACACCACCACCGGCGAGCTCATCCCCTGCGACGTCGGCCTGCAGGACTGCCCCGCGGGCATGAAGTGCAGCGTGTTCACCGACGGCGCCGACAGCATCTTCCAGGGCATGTTCAAGTGCGTCCCGCTCGCCCCCGACCCGCAGCCGCCGCACGCCGCGTGCGACGTGTTCGGCGACCCCAACGACGGCACCGACGACTGCGAGCTCGGAGCGATCTGCCTCGACCTCGGCGACGACGGCACCGGCGAGTGCTTCTCGTTCTGCGACTTCACCAGCGGCGGCCCGGTGTGCGCCGTCGCCAACGACGTGTGCGTCGGCGCGACCTGCCAGACCTGCACGTGGTCGTTCTGCGACGCGAACTGCGACCTCCTCGACCCCATGACCTGCGACGAGGGCCAGGTCTGCGCGCCGAACGGCGACGCCTGGACCTGCCTCCCCGACGCCAGCGGCGAGGCCGGCGGCCACGGCTCGCCGTGCGAGTTCGCCAACGCCTGCGACCCCGGCCACGTCTGCGTGGCCCACGAGAACGTCCCGACGTGCAGCGCCACCAGCTGCTGCGTGGTCTCCTGCGACCTCGAGGCCCCCGAGTGCCCCCAGGGCTTCACGTGCGAGGCCTGGTACGAGGAGGGCACCGCCCCCTCGCCCGAGCTGGCCACGCTCGGCGTGTGCCTCGGCTGAGCGCGCCACCCACGAGCCCGACCGGGAGTCCGCGCCGCGCGACGCCCACCGACCTGTCCCGAAGACCATGTCCCTGCCCCTCACCCGCCGCACGCTGCTCGCCGGCGCCGCCACCACCGCGGCCGCCGGCCTGTGCGCGCGGCGGGCCGGCGCCGCCTGGGGCGACGTCCCGCAGGCCCACGCGTCGAGCATGCCGCCCGCCGAGCTGCAGGTCCGCCGCGCGCTCGAGCTGACGATGTACGGCGGCATGAACGCGTTCGACACCTTCCACTGCGTGCCCGCGTGGGGCCAGGCCGACGGCACCTACCTGCACGCCTTCGACGTCGCCGCCCGCGTGGCCACCTGCGGGGGCCCGCCCGCGCTCACGCGCCCGTTCGCCGCGGGCCCCGCCGACCTCGTGCACCTCGGCCCGTGGACGTGGCCGCTGTGGTCGCGCCCCGACCTGCTCGCGCGCACCCGCGTGGTCGTCCTGCGCCACGACCAGTTGCCGCACGAGACCGCGATCCCGCTGACGCTGACCGGCCGCCGCGTCGGCCGCCCCGAGCTCGCCGGCGCCGGCGCGGCGATCCAGCGCCACTTCGGCGAGCGCCCCGAGACCGCCCGCGTGGTGCCCCACGCCGCCGTCGTCCAGCCCGGCGACCTCGCGCGCGTCGACAACTACCGCGCCGCCCTCGCCGTCGGCCTCCACCCCGCGTCCGCGCGCCCGCTCGAGGTCGACCTCGCCGCCTTCCACGACCTCGACCACCTGCTCCAGAGGCCAGCCACGTCGGACCGCCGCGCCGCCCACGACGCCTTCCTCGCCGACGCCCGCGCCCGCCTGGCCGCACGCCTGGGCCCGCGCACGCCCCCCGCGTGGACCGACTTCAGCGCCGCCGAGGCCGCCCGCGAGCGCAGCGACGTGCTGTCCGCCCTGCTCCCCTCGACCCTGTTCGGCCTCGGCCCCGCGACGTCCTGCGACCTCGAGAACCTCTCGAAGCCCGCGCTCGCGGCCCGCGTCGCCGCCCACCTGCTGACCCACCCCGAGACGCCGCTGCGCTACGTCCAGTGGATCGACGCGGGGCTGCGACAGACCCGCGACGGCGGCCACGACAGCCACCGCGAGCACCTGCTGGCCGCCTCCACCAATTACCCGCACACGCTCGCCCACCTCGCGTCGATCATCAATCGCCCCGGCGAGGGCGACGCGGGCAAGCTCGACCTCGACGACACGCTCGTCGTGATCTCCAGCGAGTTCGGGCGCTCCCCGGCGATCCAGCCCGGCCTCGACGGCCTCAACCACTGGCCGCACGCCTACGTCGCCGTGCTGATCGGCGGCCCGGTCGTCGCGCCCGCGGTCGTCGGCCGCATCGACCCCGCCGCCGGCACGGCCGTCGAGTTCGCCACCCCCGCCGAGCTCCGCGCCGCCGTGTCCGTCGCCCTCGGCGTCTACCCGTTCGACCGCGGCGGCCTCGACCCCGCCGACATCCGCGGCGCCTCCGACCCCGGCGCCGCCCTGCGCGACCTGTCCTCCCGCCTCCTGGGGGTCGACCCGTGAAATTATTAATCGGCTCGGCCTGTCCCGCACGACCTGTCCCTGCGGACAGCCCATCGAGCACCCCCGGCGCGACCCGCCCCGCGCGACCTGTCCTCTCCGCCAGCCGCGTCGTCGGCCTCGCCGCGCTGTGCGTCGCCCTCGTCGCCTGCGAGCGCGAGCCGCTCGCCCCGGTCGACGCGTCGGCCGACGCCCCCGCGTGCCCGGGCGACAGCCGCGCGTTCGTGCACCGCGCCCTCCCGGCGATCCAGGCCCGCCGCCCGTACGGCGTCCGCGAGCTGCGCCTGCTCGCGGACATCGTCGACCAGCTCGACGCCGCCGGCGCCGACGGCCGCCGCCTGCTCGCCGAGGGCCTCGCCCGGGGCCCGCTGTACGAGCGCCGCCTCGCCCACTTCCTCGTCGACCACCTCGGCGTCATCCGCAGCGGCCACCGCCACCTGCCGCGCTGCTGGGGCCCGCGCACCGCCGCCGGCGCCGACCGCGAGCTGGCCGCCTGGCTCCGCGACCATGACCCGAAGGACAGCCCGCCGATCCCCGGCTGGACCATGTCCGACGTGCTCGCCAGCTCGGTCGCCCTCGACGACCCGCGCCCGCTGCTGCGCGCCGCCCTCGTCGCGCGCATGAAGGCGCCGATCGAGGGCGCCAACGTCAAGCCCACCGACCTCGAGGCCGCCCGCCGCACCAACTTCGCCACCAGCTTCGAGGCCCGCTGGCTCGGCCGCCGCCGCGAGTGCCTGACCTGCCACGCCGACGACGCCTCGGTCACCGACGCCGCCGACCCCGCGAGCGACCGCTTCTGGCCGCTCGCGCCCGGCCTCGACGCCGCCGTGTTCGGCGAGCTCCCGCCCGCCGACGCCAGCCTCGACGCCGCCTTCCGCGTGTTCGGGTTCGTCGACGGTGTCGAGACCACGCTCGCACCCTGGGGCGTCGACCCCGCGTGCATCCGCGTGGCCGACGGCCGCGGCGCCGACATCCTCGACGATCCCGGCCACCTCGCCGGCCCGCTGCCGCGGCGACCCAACCTGCTCGACGTCGACGACCGCCTGCGCCGCGGCTTCGCCGCGCTCGCCGCCGAGGGCCTGCCCGGCGCCGCCGACGACCCGACACGCGCGCTCGCCACCATGGTCGCCGCCCGCCTCGCCGACGGCCTGTGGACCGACCTCACCGGCGCCCCGCTGACCCTCGCCCACGGCCACCCGCGCAACCCCGCCGCCCGCGAGGCGCTCGCCGACCTGACCGCCGCGCTCGTCGACGACGAGTGGTCGCTGCGCGCCCTCGTGGTCGCCGCCGTCACCCACCCGGCCGCCGACGTCGCGGCCCCCGACGCCTGCGACGCCGCGCTCCCGCCGGTGCTCGACCCGTGGTCGCCCGACAACGACGCCGCCGACCTCGTGCACCGCCCGGGCCCGTGGACCCTCCTCGACAGCGCCCACACGGCGCTCGAGTGGCCGCTCGCCCGCCCGTTCCCCGCGCCGTACGGCTACCCCGACGAGCCGCTGCTGGTCCGCCTCGGCGTCGCCATCGACGAGGTCGAGCTCGGCCTGCGCAGCAGCGAGCTGGTCGGCCAGCTGGCGTGGGAGGCGAGCTACGCCGAGGGCGTCGACCCGGGGCTCGGCGACGCCGCCGCCGACCCCGACTGGATCTCCCGCCTGCTCGCGGCCGCCGCCGCCACCCCCGACGCCACGCTCGCCGACCTCGCGATCGCCATCGCCGACCGCCTCGTCGGCGAACCCGACCTGCCCCGAAGCACAGCCGACGCCCTCGCCGCCCTGCTCGCCACCCCGCTCGCCACCCCGCTCGCCGAGCTCGCCCCCGCCGCCCGCGAACAGCTCGCCCGCCGCCTCGCCGGGGCGTTCTTGACGACGCCCCAATTCCTGCTCCACGGCCTCGCCCCCGCCCACCAGCACGGCTCTCCGCGCATCGTCACCCCCGACGCGACGACCCGCGCCCTCTGCGAGTCTCACCGCGACCTGCTGCCGCCGCCGTGGCGCATCGAATGCACCGACCTCGGCGCCCGCGTCACCCGCCGCGAATGATCAGCGCGGCAGCTCGCCGCCCGGACGGTCGAGCAGCTGCTCGTAGATGTTCGCCAGCGTCAGGCGGCACGGTGGATCGAACAGCTCGATCACGTCCTCCGGCTGTGAATACAGCTCCGACGTCCAGCCGTGTCGAGTCCGACGCAGCACCTCGACCATCATCTCGTGCTGCGCGACGAGCACGTACGTCTGCAGGCTCGCCAGGCGTTCCTGATAGCGCATCCGCTTCTTGCCGCGATCGTAATCCGCCGTCGACGACGACAGCACCTCGAAGAGGTGCCTCGGATGCTCGATCAGGTGACCGTCGATTGCATCGGCACCACATGCGACCGTGACATCCGGATAAAAGACGTTGTCTCCCGCGAGGATCTGGGCCTCGTGAAACGGGAAGCAACCGCGAGCTGCGAGTTGATCGTACAGCGCCCGGTAGATGTTCAAGGCGATCCGGTGGTGGACCTTCGAGCCCCCCGACATCGCGAACACCTCGCCGTCGACGAACTCGTGCTTGCCCTCCTGGCCCGCCTCCCAGGCCAGGAAGTCCTCGAGCGTGAGGCGGGACGGCTGGGGCACCGCGGACATGCGGCCACTCTATCAGGCGCGCGCCTCGCGGGCCACCGGCGCCGCGCGCGGCCCGGTCACGGCTCGGGCGTCGGCGCCGGCAACAGGTCGCCGATGAACGGGATGGCCCCGTAGCGGCCCTGCAGGTAGCCGCGCTCGAGGTTCTCGGCCTTGCGGGGGTGGTGGTCCATCAGCGGGTAGAGGTGGGTCGCCCCGGCGATGTCTTTTTCGGTGAACCAGATCTGGTCGCGGCGCAGCGGCGCCTCGCCGTTGACCATGCCGAGCAGGTTGGCGTCGTGGGTGGTGAACAGCAGCTGCGCGCCGTGGGGGTTCTTCTCGCGGTCGTGCAGCGTGCGCAGCAGGCCGAGCACCAGCGTGGGGTGCAGGCTCGCGTCGAACTCGTCGATGCACAGCACCCCGCCGCGGGCGAGCACGCCGACCAGCCGCGCCGCGATGCCGACGAGCGCGACGGTCCCCGCCGACTCGGCCGCCAGCGGCAGCCACGCCGCGCGGCCGTCGGCCGTGCGGTGGCGGAACACCAGGTCGAGCTCGCCGGCGCGGCGCCTCGCCGACCCGCGGGGCTGCAGGCGCACGTCGACGATCCCGAGGTCCGCCTCGCGCAGCAGGGTGATCAGGCCGCCGCGGAGCCGGCGACGGTCCGCGTCCTCGGCCGCGGTCAGCGGCTGCTCGGGCGCGTCGGACAGCAGCTCCTCGAGCAGCGCCGCGTGCCAGGCGTCGAGCCCCGCCGCCGAGCTGCGGCGCAGCTCGAAGCGGACCGCGTGGAACCAGCGATACAGCGGCAGCAGCTTGCCGTGGTTGTTCTGCGCCGCCGCCGACAGGAACAGGCTGTTGTCGCGGGTCGCGGCGACGATCGCCTGGTTCTCCCCGCCGAGCTGCTTGCCGAACTCGAAGCGGTCGCCGTCGCGGGTGAACCACGACTGCTTGCGGCCGTGCGGGCGGGCGAACAGCCACTCCTCCTCGACGCGCCGGTCGCTCAGCGAGAAGCCGTAGCGAAAGCGCGTCCCGCCGAGCACGATGTCGACCTCGTAGCGCGACGGCGTCGTCGCCTTGCTCGACAGCAGGAACGGCTCGCGCGGCGTCCCGCCGCCCGGCTCCCAGGTGCGGTGCGAGCGGCGGACCGCGTCGCACATGAACGCCAGCGCGTGCAGCACGCTGGTCTTGCCGGAGCCGTTGGCCCCGTAGATGGCCGCGGCCGGCAGCAGGGACTCCCCGGGCTTGCCGAGCGGGATGAGGCGCTCCGGCGTCTGGTCGACCCGGCTGCTCGCGAGCAGCGACAGCACCTGCTCGTCACGCAGCGAGCGATGATTCTCGACGCGAAACTGGACCAGCATCAGCCCACCGAGGATGCCACGTCACCCACGGTAAAATACGCGCACACTGACCTCGCGGGCCGATAAAAATTTTGCCGTCGATACGGGCGGGCGGATCTGCCCGGTAAGCGGGCATTTTCAGAACACTTACAATTGCCATCATACGCCCGCGAAACCCGGTGCAGCGCCCGCAGCCGGCGTCGCAGCGGCGACCGTTCCCTGCGCAGGATCGTCGGTTGGCTGCAACCGAAAGGCTCGGGTCGGGTTCCAAGTGGCAAGGTCGAGTCCATGCACGTGCAGCCCGAACCACGCCCCCTGGGGCCGCCCGCGTGGGCGATCGCCGCGCCGTGGGTCGCGTGCGGGCTCATCTCGACCAGCCAGGCGTACTTCCTGTGGCCTCCGGCGAGCGGCCCCTCGCTCGTGCGCGCCCTCGAGGGCCAGCTGCCGCCGTGGCTGTACCTCGCGGCCGTCGCCCCGCTGGTCGTGCGCGTGGCCCGGCGCTACCCGATCTCGGCCGACACGTGGAGGCGGGCGATCCGCCCGCACATCCTCGCCAACGTGCTGATCGCCTGCGGGTACGCGTGGATCGTCACGCTCGCCGCCTACTCGATCGGCGAGCCCTACTTCCTGCAGAACCCGCTGGTCCAGGGCTTCGGCAAGGTGCTCGCCAAGAGCATCCACATCGAGCTCTTCACCTACTGGCTGATCGTCGTCGTCATCCACGCCTACGACTACCAGCGCAAGGCCCGCGAGGGCGTGCTCACCGCGGCCCGCCTCGAGACGGCGCTGGCGCACGCCCAGCTCGACGCCCTGAAGATGCAACTGCACCCGCACTTCCTGTTCAACACGCTGCACGCGATCAGCATGCTCGTGCGCAAGCACGACACCCAGGGCGCCCTGCGCATGCTGAGCGGCGTCGGCGACCTGCTGCGGCTCGCGCTCGAGAACACCGGCAGCCAGCTGGTCTCGCTCAAGCAGGAGCTCGACTTCCTCGGGCGCTACCTGGCGATCGAGCAGGTCCGCTTCCAGGACCGGCTCGACGTGCGCATGGACATCGCGCCCGACGTGTACAGCGCGCTGGTCCCCAACCTCCTGCTCCAGCCGATCGTCGAGAACGCGATCCGCCACGGCATCGCCCCGCGCGCGGCCGCCGGGCGCATCGCCGTGCGCGCGACCCGGCAGGGCAGCATGCTGGCGATCGAGGTCCGCGACGACGGCCTCGGCCTGCCCGCCGAGTTCGACCTCGACGCCTGCACCGGCGTCGGCCTGCGCAACGTACGGATGCGGCTGCAGCAGCTCTACCCCGGCACCCACCGCCTCGGCGTCAGCCCCGGAGACGACGGCGGCGTGCGGGTCACCATTGAGATCCCCCTCGCCCTCGAGTCCGCCTATGACGCAGCGTAGCCCGATCCGCACCTTCATCGTCGACGACGAGCCGCTCGCCCGCGAGGGCATCCACCTGCTCCTGCGCACGGACCCCGAGATCGAGGTCGTCGGCGAGGCCGGCGCGGGCCGCGACGCCGTGCTGCAGATCCAGCAGCTCCGCCCCGACCTCGTGTTCCTCGACGTGCAGATGCCGGAGATGACCGGCTTCCAGGTGCTCGCCGCGCTGCCGCCGGCGGTCCTGCCCGCCGTCATCTTCGTGACCGCGTACGACCGCTACGCCCTGCAGGCCTTCGAGGTCCACGCCCTCGACTATTTATTAAAGCCGTTCGACGACGAGCGGTTCGCCGACGCGGTCGGCCGGGCCAAGTCGCACCTGCAGCTCGCGCGCGCCTGGGACCTGCGCCAGCAGCTGCTGAGCCTGCTCGCCGACGTCGGCCCCAACGCGGTCAAGCCGCCCGAGGGCCCGCTCGCCTCGCCGAGCCCGCCGCGGCCGGCCGAGCCCGAGCGCCTGGCGATCAAGGACGGCCCCCGCGTGGTGTTCCTGCGCTTCGACGAGATCGACTGGATCGAGGCCGCCGACTACTACGTGCAGATCCACGCCGGCGGCAAGAGCTACCTCCACCGCGAGACCATGATGAGCCTCGAGAAGCGCCTCGACGCCGGCATGTTCGTGCGGATCCACCGCTCCGCGATCGTCAACCGCCGGCGCATCCGCGAGCTCCGCAACGGCCGCCAGCGCGAGGCCGTGGTCGTGCTCGAGGGCGGCCAGGCAATCAAAGTGTCGCGCAGCCAGCAGGCCAAGCTCGCCGCCCTGCGCGCCTGATCGCCGAACGCGGGACGCGGCCCACGCGAACGCGTGCGCCGCGGTCTTTTCTTATGCATCGACCGCAGCGAACGGCCGCACACGTCCGTTCGCCGCAGCGGCGTCGCCGGCCCGCAGCGGGCGTCCGTTCGCTGCAGCCGGCGTCGCAGCCCGCAGCGGGCGTCCGTTCGCTGCAGCCGGCGTCGCGGCCCGCAGCGAACGGCCGCACACGTCCGTTCGCCGCAGCGGCGTCGCGGGCCGCAGCGAGCGGCCACCCGCTGCGTGGCTGCAGGTGACCCGCGTTCGCCTGCATCCCGCTTTCGCGGCGGCGGCTCCGCGTGCGACGTTGAGGCCGCAACGGAGGTAGAGACATGATGACGCATCGATCGAAGTTCGCGCTGGCGCTGGTGCTCGGGATGGCGGCCGCGTGCGACAGCGGGGAGACCAAGCCCGGCGACGCCCGGGCCGACGCCGCGCCCGCGGCCCTGACGGCCGACCAGATCGTCGCCGGCCACTACGAGGCGATCGGCGGGCTGGCCCGGCTGAAGGCCATGACCACGCTCGCGGTCAAGGGCGAGTACACCGAGGACGGCAAGACCGAAGCCTGGTCGATGGTCCGCGCGCGGCCCGACAAGATCCGCAAGGAAGGCAGCCACGACGGCAAGCCTTTTATTAAGATGTTCGACGGCAGCCGGGGCTACGTGTCCGAGGCCGGCGCCCCGCTCGCGCCGATGCCGGCCGAAAATACCGCGAAGATGGCCCAGTGGGCCCAGTTCGACGATCCGCTGATCGACGCCGCCGCCCGCGGGCACAAGCTCGAGCTCGGCGCCGCCGAGGACGTCAAGGGCGTGCGAGCCCACCACATCCAGGTCACGCTCGCCAGCGGCGACGTCGAGCACCGCTTCTACGACCCCGGCAGCTTCCTCGAGGTCCAGCGGCGCGTGACCTTCAAGGACAAGGACGGCCGCGAGAAGACCAGGGTCGTGCACCCGTCGGACTGGCGCGAGGTCCACGGGGTCAAGTTCAGCTTCGTCAGCGACGGTGAGGTCGACGGCAAGCGCACGCGCAGCGTCGTCAAGGAGATCGTCGTCGACGGCGCCGTCGACCCCGCGCTGTTCGCCCCGCCGCCGGCCAACGTCGTCGCCGCGGCCCCGTGATACGCCACCACGGATCCGGCCCGGGCGACCTCCACGAGCCCGGGCCGTTCGCCGATTTAATAATTTTTAAAGACTAATGATCACTTGGCGTGCTGGGCGTCGACGAAGTAGCGGGCGGCGGCGCGGCCGAGGTTGCGGCCGGCGAGCTGCATGCGCTGGTGGTCGGACGCGGTCGTCAGGCTGGCGCCGATCGTCGTGTCGGTGTCGATGATATCGGTGACCTTGCCGTCGCGGATCCAGATGAAGCGGGTCAGCAGGCGGGCGGGCCTGTTGTAGACGTACGTAAAAATGCCGGGCTGGACATCGGCGTGCTGGATGACGACGCGCAGCTCGCCGACCCCGGGCGGGGCCGAGTTCACGTTGAAGGTGTAGGGCGCGCCGACGGTGTCGCGCAGGGCCTGGACGATCGCCGCGTCGGTCTCGGCCTTCAGGACCTCGTGGTCGGCGCGCTCCTCGGCCGACTTCTTGGCCACGTACTCGCCCTCGGACTCGCCGTTCCACCGCGCCTGCGTCCAGTCGTAGCTGACCGTCACGTCGCGCACGCCCTTCAGCGCCGACGGGTCGACCGACTGCTGCACCACCGCGTACGGCGTGCAGGCCGTCAGCGCCGGCGCCCCCGAGGTCACGAGCGCGAGTGCGAGCCACCACCTGCACGGCCGAACCAGCTTCATGCCTCGACTGTACACGAACGCGGCCGCGGCTCGCCGGACGCGCAGCCCCGGGGCCGGCCCGCGCGTCCGCCAGACCCGGGCCTCGAAAAATACCGCGGACATTCGTATCGCGGCGCTTGACACTGTCGATATGGACCCTGTACACTGGCGGCCGTAATGAGGTAAGCCATGTACTCCGTCCACGACATTTCCACGCACGCTCAGGTCCAGGTCTCCATCGCCAGTCTATCGGGCATGGGTGCGGATCTTTGCGCCGGGAATGCGTCGGGACGCGAGTCGTGGGCGACCACAGCGCGAAAGCCCGAGCGGCCAGTGCAGCCCGCCACCGCCGTGGCCAGGGCCGCATTTACGGCCTGAGCGGCCCCCGGCGCAGGTTTCGGCCCTGCCTCGCCCGGCAGGGTCCTGGACCCTGATCGGCGCACCGGCGCGGATCGCAGCGCTCCTCGCGGGCGCGCGTGATCCTCCCGCCCCGCGGACGGACTGACGATCCGACCCGGGACCCGGCACCGGTCGATCGCACATATCTCCGATCGCGGCGGATGCGATTCGCCGGGCGATCGAACAATCGCGGGATCACCTGTTCTCGCGGGTCGCTCGCGCGTGCCGACATTCGGCGCGCGGGGTCTCGGCGGCCATTCATCGGTTTTCAGGGCCCGTAGCTCAATCGGGGGAGCACCGCGCTGGCAGTGCGGAGGACGTGGGTTCGACCCCCACCGGGTCCATCGAGGAGGAGACGACCATGCGCACGATCCACACCGACCTGTCGGCGCGCACCGCCGACCACTGCATTCTGCTCCCCGCCGGCTCGATCCGCGGGCTGTGCGTCCGCGCGGGCGACCGCGTGCGCCTGCACGGCGCGGACGTCGAGGTCGAGGCGTGCATCGAGGTCCGCGCGGGCGCGACGGTCGCGGTCCCGCAGTGGGACACCGTCGAGTACGTCGACTGAGAGCACCAGGGGACACCCGGACACCATGCGTTGAGACGACGCCGAGAGGGAGGAGGCCGCCATGTTGACCTTCAAGACCACCTACGACACCTTGACTACCAACCCGGAGCGCGGGCCCGAGTTCTATCTGGCGCGTCACTTGCGTCGCAAGGGGACGCACCAGAAGAAGGGCGAGGGACGCCTGGGCCGCCTCCGGGAGACCGCGAAGTACAAGCAGGCGTCCATCGCCGACGTCATCTCGGACCGCCTCGACCGCTGCGTCACCAGCGAGTTCCGCTACTACGAGTGGAACGTGCTGACCATCTGCGCCTACTGCCACGACCGGCTGACCCGGCGCACGTTGACCCGGGACCACGTGGTCCCGCAGTCGAAGGGCGGCCCGACCACGCCGGACAACCTGGTGCCGTGCTGCTCGCGCTGCAACCGCCGCAAGGCCGACAAGCCGCTGTGGAAGTTCCTGCTCGAGCGCCAGCGCGAGGACGGCCGCGCGTCGGTCGCCGCGAATTGAAGTGAAGAGGAAGGATTGAGGTGCGGGAGCGGGGACGGAGCCACCGCCATGGCTCCGTCCCCGCTCGGGCCGCGTTCGTCGGGCCCTTCAGCGGCGGGCCGAGGCCGGCGCGCTGTCAGGACGCGGGGGTCAGCCGCGGAGATCGTCCTGCACGAGCCGGCGGGGGACGCCCCGCGGACGCTGGCCCGGGTCTGCGAGCCCGAGACGTCGCACTGCAGCGCGTCGGGCCGCGGCTGGTCGCGCGGACCGGGACCTGCAGCGTGACGGTCACGGGCTGCACGACGGGGCGCGCGTGGCCGCGGATCGACGCTAGCGGTCGCTTCGTGGTATGGGGCGAGCGTGCGCTCCGCGACCCGCTTCACGCTCGCTGCGTTCCTCGCTCCGCTCCTGGCCTGCGGGACAGATCCAGGCGGTGACTCGACGACCGGATCCGGCGGCTCGACCGGGCCGGCGCCGTCGACCGGCGAGGCGCCGACGACCGCGGGCGCCGCGAGCACGGCGGCGACGACGAGCGAGGCGACGAGCGGCGGGACCACCGGCGAGGCGGTGTTCCCGGACGCGTGCGACGAGCCGATCGCCCCGGTCGCGCGCACCGACGCGCGCCTCGGCGTCGACGCCGGCGGCCGGCTGCGCGACGAGCACGGGCGCGACGTCCAGCTGCGCGGGGTCAACACCGGCGGGCGCTCGAAGTGGGCGCCGTTCGCCCCGTTCCCGGTCGACCCCGAGGCCGACCTCGCGACCTGGCAGGCCGCGGCCGAGCAGTTCTTCGCGCGCCTGGTGCCGTGGGGCGTCAACGTGGTGCGCATGCCGTTCTCGTGGGAGGCGCTCGAGCCGAGCGAGGGCACCTACGACCCGCGCTACCTCGACCGCTACGCGGCGATGGTCGACGCCGCGTGGGCGCGGGGCATCGCGGTGGTCGTCGACTTCCACCAGGACATCTACGCCTCGCCGTTCTGCGGCGACGGCTTCCCGCCGTGGACGCTGCCCGGCGACCCGGGCCCGGGCCGCCACGACTGCGAGGACTGGGGCCTGAAGTACCTGGCGGACCCCGACGTGCGCGGCGCGTTCGACCGCTTCTGGGCCGACGAGGGCGCCATCCAGGCCAAGTTCTTCGCCATGTGGGACGCCATGATCGACCGCGTCGGCGAGCACCCGGGCGTGGTCGGGCTCGAGATCCTCAACGAGCCCGGCTGGGGCTCGATGGACGACACCGAGACGTGGAAGCACGACGTGCTGCTGCCGTTCTGGGACGCGGCGGTGCTGCGCCTGCGCGAGCGCGCCGGCGACGAGCCGCTCATCCTCTACAACAACACCGGGTTCGACGCGCTGTTCTACGCGCCGGTGGTCCACGTGCGGCCCGCGGGCGACAACATCATGTACGCGCCGCACCTGTACGACGGCAACCTGATCAACGGCCTGCCGTGGTCGGGCGACGAGCCCGGGCCGCACGTGGCGGAGGTCGCCGGGTTCGCGGCGGAGGCCGGGGTCGCCGTGCTGCTCGGCGAGTTCGGCTACGGCGACGGGGCGGACGGCGGCGCCGAGTGGCTGACGCGCACGTACGCGGCGCTCGACCAGCACCGACTGTCGTCGACGCAGTGGGAGTGCTCGCAGAGCGCGGAGCTGTGGAACTTCGAGGACCTGTCGATGCTGGCGGCCGACGGCTCGGAGCGGGCGGTCGTCGACGTGTTCGTGCGCCCGTACCTGCGCGCGGTCGCGGGCGACGAGCCGTCGTTCGCCTGGGACCCGCAGACCGGCACGGCCACCGCGCGCTGGACCGGCGACGGCGGGGTCAGCGAGGTCGCGCTGCCGCCGCGGCGGTTCCCCGCGGGGCCGACGGCGATGACGCTGACGACCGTCGAGGGGCCGGCGGGCGCGTGCCTGACCTACGACCGCGAGCGCGGCGAGGTCCGCGTGTCGGCGCCGGACGGCGCGACGGTCGAGCTGACGATCGAGGGCTGACGTCAGACCCGCGGGGCCGCGGGCTAGCATCGCCGGCGCCATGAAGCTCGATCACCTGGTGCTGATGCTCGGCGACCTCGCGGCCAGCCTGCCCTACTACGAGGCCCTGCTGCCGCTGCTGGGGTTCACGCGCGCGCGCGGGCACGACTACGTCAACGCGGACGGGCTGCACATCGACCTCCAGCAGGCCGGGGACCCGTCGCACGCGTACGCGCGGCAGGGCGTCGGGCTCAACCACCTCGGGTTCGCGGCGCCCGAGCGCGCGAGCATCGACCGCATCCGCGAGGCGATGGCGGCGCGAGGCTTCCCGGTGCCGGAGGTCCAGCACTTCGGGGCCGATGTCTCGCTGTTCATGAAGGACCGCGACGGGATCCGCCTCGAGGTCGCCTGGGTCGCGCCGGGCGAGGCCTCGTAGGACGGCGACGAGCCCACCAGGGGGCCCGGCGCCGACGTCAGCCCATGCGGTAGACCTGGCCGTCCTGCCAGTAGAAGCGGTAGGTGCCGCCCTCGAATTGCTCGAGCACGGCGTCGTAATCCAGCAGGTCGAGGATCCACTCGACCGCCGGGTCGACGTGCGGCTCGAGGCTCGAGCGCAGGAAGCTCGGGATGTCAGGGTACTCACCCATGCACTCGACCGGCTCGCGCACGGTGTCCTCCGTGAGCTCCTCGCTGGCCGAAACGTTGTCCTTGGGCTCATCATCGTCAGGGGGCAGTTGGCTGGTCATACTTCTCCCATCGTAAAATGGTTTACATGCATACTACACGCATTCTTCGAGCGCGTGCAACTACAAAAGAGTTGGGATAAGATGGTGGGCTTCGTGACCGATTCCATCACCACGACCGAGGAAGTGGCCGAGGCCGCCGGCGTCCACCCCACCACCATCAACCGCTGGGTGCGGGCCGGCCTCCTGCCCGCGCCCGAGGTGTTCTACCGCGGCCGCCGCGGCAAACAGAGCCGCTGGGACCACGTCGCCCCGACCCAGGCCCGCTGGGTCGCCCGCCTGCTGCAGCTCGGCCTCACCTTCGACGAGATCCGGGCCAAGCTCGCCGCCGGCGAGTTCCGTCCGTTCCGCTGACCCGAACAACGACGCGACGGGCCGGTCGCTGCGCGCCCGGCCCGTCTCGCGGTCTTCAATTTTTCCTGACGGACCGCCTCGCGCTACGGCAGGGCGCCCTGGGAGATCCACTGCGTGACCAGGTCGATCTCGTCGGGGCTGAGCATGCCGCCGAGCGGCATCTGCGAGCCCGCGCCGCCCATCACCATGCCCTGGGTGCCGTTGATCTTGTGCCAAAAATAGCTGGCGTCGGGATCGCCGGGCTCGACGTAGTCGAGGCCGCCGTTGCCGGACGGCTGGTCGACCAGCGCCTGGTAGGCGTTGCCGGCGTTGTTGCCCATCTTCAGCCCGCCCGAGCCCTGCACGTGGCAGCCGCAGTTCGGGCCGACGACGACCGGGTAGACGTCGGCCTCGAAGCTGAGGCCCTCGTCGCCGGTGCTGGTGTCGTCCGGGCCGGTGCTCGTCTCGCCGGGGCCGGTGCTGGTGTCGTCCGGGCCGGTGCTCGTCTCGCCGGGGCCGGTGTCGTCCGGCGGCGTGGTGTTGGTGGTCTCCGTCTCCGGCGGGGTGGTGTCGGTCGTGTCGGTGGCCGGCGGGGTGGTGTCGGTCGTCTCGGTGCCCGGCGTGCTCGCGTTGGTCTCGGTGCCCGGCGTGGTGTCCGTGGTGTCGGTGCCCGGCGCCGTGGTGCTCGTCGGCTCGCTGGTCGGCGAGCCCGAGGTGTCCTGCCCGCTCGTCAGGGGCTGGGTCGGGTCGGTGGCGTCGGTGGTGTCGTCGCCGCCGCCGGGGCACGCGGTGAGCGCGAGGCCGAGGCCGAGGGCGCTGAGAAGGGAAGCGTGGGTGCGCATAGGTCGATCAATCCTGGGTTAGGTCGGGCGGTGATAGCACACCTGTCCGCGGCGACGTCCGCGAGTTCGTCGGCGTGGGCGCGGGCCCCCGGTCGCGAGCGGTCGCTCGCGGCTCGGCGGAACCACGCGACGTACGTCTAGCGCTCGCGCGGAGCGCTGGCGACGACGGCGGCGGCGAGCGCCGCGACAGCGAGCGCGCCCGGTGAACCGTCGGCGGAGCGACACTCGCAGGTCAGCTCCTCGAACGCGCCGGCGGCCTCGGGCGGGTCGGTGGAGCCGAGCTCGCCGGCCTCGCTGCCGGTGGGCGCGGGCTCGGGGTCCGCGGGCGCGCCGCTGCTGCTCGCGTCGGACGAGGGCTCGGCGTCGCCGTCGGACGACGACGACGACGTGTCGGCGTCCGCGGCCGAGGGGAACGGGCCGGTGATGACGAGGGTGATGCCGCTGCCCCAGTAGTTGGCGAACAGCGCCCGGCCGTCGGGGGAGAAGCACACGCCGGCGATCTCGCCCGCGGTCAGCGCGTTGTGGGCGAACGTGAAGACCTCGCCGGTGCGGGTGACGCCGCGGATGAAGTTGCCGCCGCCGCCGTCCTCGCCGAAGAACAGCTCGCCCCAGGGCGCGACGCAGATGTTGTCGGGCTGGTCGGCGACCTCGGGGTCGGTGACGACGACGAGCGCCTCGATCGTGGGGCCGGCGGGGCGGTCGACGAGGCGGAAGATCTGGCCCCGGCCGATCGGCCCGCCCGAGGTCGCGATCACGTAGACCTCGCCGTCGGCGAAGGCGATGCCCTCGCCGCGATCGAAGATCGCGGCGCCCTTCTCCTGGGCCTCGGCGCGCAGGGTGTCGCCGACAGGGTCGGTGTCCTCGAGGTCGACCCAGGTGATCGAGAGGGTGTCGCCCTGGGCCAGGTTGGACATGGCGAACATCGGGTGGCCGACCACGCACAGGGCCTGCAGGCGGCCGACGAACGGCGCGGCCGGGTCGTCGGGCACGAAGCGATAGAGGGCGCTGTCGTGCTGGTCCTCGGTCAGGTAGGCGGTGTTGCTGGCCGGGTCGACGCAGGCGGCCTCGTGCTTGCAGCGGCCGTAGGCGGCGATCTTGAGCGGCGGCTCGACGACCGACGTGGTCGGGTCGCAGGCGAACACGTAGCCGTGGCCGGCGGTGGTGGTCTCCTCGCAGGACAGCCAGCCCCACGGCGAGGGGCCGCCGGCGCAGTTCTTCACGGTGCCGCACAGCACGAGGTTGCTCGACCGGCGCTCGAAGGTCTCGGCGTCGAGCACCACGCGGGTCACGCAGCCCATCGTCATGGGGTCGTAGACCTCGGGCGGGGCCTGGCCGGGCTCGTAGGGGCCGTCGCCGACGAGCAGCTCGTGGTTGCGCATGAGCACGACGGTGCCGTCCTGTCCGGGGAAGCAGGCCATGCCGTCGGGCAAGTTGGGCACCACGTGGCCGTCGTCCATCGCGTCCTTCCAGCGCTCGAGCACGCGGTAGTGAAAGCCGGGCGGGAGGTCGAGCACGCCGTCGGGGTCGGCGACGAGGGCGCCGTAGGGCGCCGCGCGGGCCTTGCGTGCGCCGCCGAGGGCGCCGAGCACGGTCGCGAGGCCCGCTCCGCCGAGGACCCCCAGCAACTTGCGCCGCCGCAGCACCCCCGCATCGTGCAGGAACTCGCGGGGGCATGCCAGCGGCATTTGGGCGCACACGCGCCCGCGAGGCCATCTATAGTCGCCGCGGTGAGCGAGCCGGTGCCGACGTGGCGTGAGGTCCTGGGGCTCGCGACGTTTCGTCGGCTGTGGCTCGGCAACTCGGTGTCGCTGCTCGGCGACTGGTTCACGTTCGTGGCGGTGGGCACGCTCGCGGTCGCGGACGGGTCGCTGTGGGCGGTCGCCGTGGTGCTGCTGGCGCACACGCTGCCGCGCGCGCTGCTCGCCCCGTTCGCCGGGCGGCTCGCGGATCGCGTCGACCGCCGCGCGCTGGTGGTGCTGTTTAGCCTGCTGCGGGCCGTGGTGGTGGCGGGGATGATCGCGGCGGTGTACGCGGGGGCGCTGGGCGCGGTGCAGGTGCTGCTGTTCGTGCGCATGGCCCTGGGAGCGTTCGTCGATCCGGCGGCCAACGCGTCGCTGCCGCAGCTGGTGCCGACGGCGGCGATCGGCCCGGCGAACGCGCTGATGGGCGCGACGTGGAGCGTGCTGTTCGCGGTCGGGGTCGGGCTCGGCGGGCTGGTGACGGCGTACGTGGGCACCGTCGGGGCGCTGGCGATCGACGCGGCGACGTTCGTGCTGGCGGCGGGGATCTTCGCCGCGCTGCCGCCGCTGCCGCCCGGCAAGGCGGCGCACGACCGCGGGCGCCTGGCCGACGCGTGGGCGCTGGCCTGGCGCGAGCGGCCGATCCTCGCGGCGGTGCTGGCCAAGGTGCCGCTGGCGCTGGCCAGCGGCGGGGCGTGGATCTGGCTGCACGGGTACGCGGCGGGCTCGTCGCCGCGGACCGACGCGGGGGCGGCGGCGCTGACCCTCGGAGTGCTGCACGCGCTGCGGGGCGTCGGCACCGGCGCGGGGCCGCTGCTGTGGGCGCGCATCCCCGGGATGCACGCGTCGCTCAGGGGGGTGCACGCGGCGACGCTGACCGGGCTGGCGGCGATCGCGTTGTTCGCGGCGGTGCACGCGACGCCGGTGGTGCTGGTGGCGATGGTGCTGTGGGGCGTCGGGGTCGGGGCCAACTGGGTGAACGGGGTGACCCGCATGCAGATGCTGACGCCGAACCACGCGCTCGGGCGCATGGCGGGCATCGACCTGATGCTCGCGGCCGGGGGCCAGTGCGTCGGCGGGTTGCTGGGCGCGGCGGTCGCGGAGCGGCTGGTCGCGCCGGCGGCGGCGGCGTGGTGCGGGCTGGTGATCGCCGGCGCGGCCTGGGGGCTGACGGGCGCGCTGGTGCGAGCGGGCCGCGGCGAGGCGAAGGTGCCGTGATGCAGCGGCGCTGGTGGCCCGTGGCGCTGGTGCGCATCGGCCTCGGCGAGGAGGACGGGCCATGAAAGGGTCGCGGCGCTGGTGGCCGGTGGTGCTGGTCGCGTGCGCGACGGCGCCGGTGCGCCAGGCGGCGCCGCCGGACGCGGAGCCCGTGCATGTGCAGGCGCCGGCGCAGGCGCCCTCCCCTGCCCCGGCGCCGCCGACGGCGAGCGCGCGGCTGGGCGCGCGCGCGGTGCACCACGACGACTACGCGCGCGCGGTGCTCTACACGTGGACGACGCCGCGGCAGATCGCGGCGCTGCGGGCCAGCCGAGAGCTGCTGGTCGCGGAGTCGGGGGCGGGCCTCGGGCCGTCGCTGTTCGTCGGCGGGCTGATGCGGGCGGCGCAGGGCGGGTCGACGCTGGCGCGCACGCTGCTCGACGACCCGCGCCTGCGCCGGCGGCGGTACGCGTGGACGAGCCCGTTCGCCACGACCATGGGGCTCGGGCCGGTGCGCTACGGCGACGCGCTGGTGCGGGTCGAGCTGGCGGACACGGCCGTGGTCGTGCGCTTTCGGCCGGGCGACGCCGAGCCGTTCGCGGCGGCGACGCTCGACGGCGCGGCGGTCGCGATCGCGGGGCTGGACGCGTCGCGCATCGCGGCGGTGTACCACGTGCGCGACGGAGCCGAGGACGCCGTGGCGTTCCGCGAGTACGTGGTCGTCAACGAGGCGCAGATCGCCCGCTGGTCGGTGGCGACGCCGGAGGTGCGCGCGCGGGTCGAGGAGGACCTCGAGCTCGTCGCGGGCCTGGTCGACGAGCTGGCGTGGTTGCCGGCCGAGGCGATCGCGGCGCCGGCGAAGGCGGCCTGGCCGCGCGCGCTGCCGGGGGCCGCCCCGCTCGACCGCTGGCACGCGAGCCTGGCGTTCGACAACCCGCGCTACCAGCCGAGCCGCAGCAACCTGCTGGCGATCGTCGCGGCGCTGCAGGGCTACGACCCCGCGGGCCAGGCGTTCGAACATCGGCCGGGCGATCAGGGCGCGCAGGCGTCCCACACCGCGCGGTAGCGCTGCTGCAGCTCGAGCCACTCGGCGGGCTCGCCGACCAGCACGCCGTCGACCCAGCTGAACACGTCGCTGGGCCTGTCGTCGGGGTCGCCGAGGGGGATGACGTGCACGTGCATGTGCATCGACGTCTGGGTGCGCTCGCCGGCGGTGCTGCCGGTCGAGGCCATGTAGCAGCGGCGCGGCTGGCACACGCGCTCGACCATGCGGGCGGCCTGGAGGGCGACGCGGCCGAGGCGGGACCACAGGGCGGGCTCGACGGCGGCGAAGGTCGTCACGTGGGCGCGCGGCACGACGAGCACGTGGCCCCAGCGGCGCACGTAGCGGGGCAGCATGACCAGCAGCTCGTCGTCCTCGAAGATCGGGTAGACGGCGCCGACGCGGCGCCCGAGGATCGCGCACATCAGGCACGCGGGGCGTCCGCCCTCCTCGACGATCCGTCGCAGCGCCTCGTCGCGGGTGATGAGCGTCGGCATGGCGGCCGCGCCACGCACGGCGGGCGCAGCATATTCCACCGCGGGGCGTGACGTGGAGCCGGGGCGGGCCGTCGCGGGGCTGTGATAGCCTGGCGGGCATGCTGCGATCGTGCGGGATCTCCGGGGTGCTCGCGTTCCTCGCCGCCTGCGCGCCGCACGAGCGGCCGCAGGCGCCGGCGGCCCCCTGCCCGCCCGGGATGGCGGAGATCGGCGGCGAGGAAGAGGGCCCGCCGGCGGTCGGCAAGGTGTGCATGGACGTCACCGAGGTCACGACCGCGGCCTACGGCGCGTGCGTGCGGGCGGGCGTGTGCACGCCGGCGTTCGTCGGCCCGGGCGCGCTGTGCAACCTGACGCGCCAGGACCGCGGCGACCACCCGATCAACTGCGCGTCGTGGGAGCAGGGCCAGACGTTCTGCGGCTGGCTCGGCAAGCGCCTGCCCGACGACGAGGAGTGGATCTGGGCCTCGCGCGGCGGGCCGGCGCAGACGCCTCACCCGTGGGGTCACGCGCCGCCGGACGCGGCGCGGGCGTGCTGGGACCGCGGCGAGCAGGGCACGTGCGTGGCCGGCGATCGCACGGCGGGGGCGAGCCCGGCGGGGCTGCTCGACCTGATCGGCAACGTGTCCGAGTGGACGCGCGGCCACGGCAGGTCGATCGTCGGCGAGCGCGGGCGCCTGCGCGGCGGGAGCTTCCAGGACGGCGCGTACAGGCAGCCGATCGACGAGCGCTTCGCCGACTCGGCGCGCGACGACCCGGCCGAGGCCGCCAGCGTGGCCAGCGGGTTCCGCTGCGTGGTCGCGGCCGACACGCCGGTGCAGCAGATCGAGGACGCGACGTGGGCGCCGTACCAGCCGGGCGCGGGCGGGCTGCCGCCGGTGCTCGCGGGCGATCCGGCGCCGCTGCGGCCGCTGCGGCCGCTGGCCAACCTGGCGATCCTCCACACGCCCGCGGACGACGGCGAGGTGTGGTGGGCGGTCGGTCGACGAGCGGCGGCGATCGAGGCCCGGCGCGCGGCCTCGCTGGGCCTCGTCGAGCACGCGTCGATGGCGGTCAAGCCGGCGGCGCTGAAAGACTTCAAGGCGGTGCGGTTCGTCGGCGACGTCCTGCTGATGAGCAACGAGTCGTCGTACGACCTGAAGTACGCGGCGGTCGAGCCGGCGACCTACAAGCTGCGCTGGCAGCTGGCGGCGGGGCCGTCGCTGCGATCGTACCAGCAGGTGGTCGCGCCGCGCACGCTGGTCGCGCTGTACACCGGGGACAGCGAGCAGCTCGTCGGCTACGCGCTCGACAGCGGGCGCGAGGTCTGGCGCGTGCGCGCGGCCGACGATCCGCACTTCAAGAATTTGCAGCGGGTGTGGCACGACGGCGAGCGCGGCTACCTGATCGGCGAGCGCGGGCTGACGGCCTTCGACACCAACACCGGGGCGGTGCTGTGGGCCGGGGTGACGCTCGGCCACGGCTGCGGGGCGGCGACGACGGCGGGGGTGCTGGTCGCCGAGGACCCCGCGGGTTATCGCGTGCTCGACCCGACGACGGGGCAATTGCAGCGCACGTTCGCCGCGCCGGGCGCGTGCGGGTGGGGCAACACCTCGTGGGACCGGCGCATCCCGGGGGCCGAGTTCGCGGGCGGGCTCATGATCACGTACGCGCCGCGGGTCGACGAGTCGGACACGGCGACGCTGCACGCCTATGACCTGGCCAGCGGGGCCGCGCGCTGGAGTCGAGCGAAGCTCGGCACCTACACGATGGTCGCGGACCAGGACGCCGTGTTCGTCAACCAGGGCGAGCACACCCTGCTCGCGCTCGACGCGGGCACCGGCAAGACGGCGGTCGAGCTCGGCTTCGGGTCGTACTTCAACCTGTCGATCGAACAGACCGGCGGCGAGGCGGGGCCGCTGGTGATCGTCGACGGCCACCAGACCGGGCCGTGGGTGCTCGGCCGCGCGGCCGCGCCGGTGCCGGCCGAGCGCTGGGTGGTGCGCGGGCGCCTGGTCGCCGAGGAGTGGCTGCCGCGCGGGAGCGCGGCGAACGTGCCGGTGAGGGTCGGCGACAAGGTCGTGCGGACCGACGCGCGCGGGCGCTTCGAGGCCCGCGGCGAGTCCCTCGGGGCGCTCGTGGTCGAGCTCGGGACCCGGCGCGGGCCCGATCAGCGCGGCGGTTCGAAGGTGACGTTCGAGCGGGCGCCGCTGATCCTCGACGGCTCGGGCAAGTACGAGCTTGAGGACATCACGCTGACCGAGTGGTCGCTGTACTGATCACACGCGGCGCCCGGGCGGCTGGGCGAGGCGGCGGACCCAGTGCTCGAGCCAGTCGGGCAGGGTCAGCTGGATCTGGCCGCGCACGAAGCGGTGGTGGTCGAGCCAGCGCAGCGGGGCGAGGATCCGCGGCTCGGCGCGCGGCCACAGGCGCACGCGCGGCTGGTCGGAGTTGGCGGCCGCGAGCACGCCGTTGGCGGCGCGGCGGCCGGCCTCGTCGGCGCCCTCGGCCGAGGCGAAGTCGACGGTGGTGCGCACGTAGTCCGAGGCGAGGAACAGGTTGGGGATCGCGGTGGTCGCGTCGGGGCGGGCCGCCCAGGCGCCGACGGTGGTGATGTAGAGCGGCTCGGCGTTGCCGTCGACGCGGCCGGTGGCCTGGAGGTCGGCGAAGCGCTCGGCGGTGAACAGCTGCGAGCGCTGCAGGCCGTCGACCTTCGGCGCGGGCCTCTGGGCGGTGGGGTCGAGGCCGGTGTCCTGGCTGGGGAAGCTGAGGTCGGGGTCGATCATGGCGTCGAGCACCCACGCGTGGTCGAGCACGGGCAGGCCGCTGCGGCTCAGCGAGGCCTGGATCTGGGCGATGACCTCCTCGACGATCTCGCGCTCGCTGCACTCGCGGGCGGGGCGGTCGACGACCTCGGTGCCGGGCGCGTCCCAGTCGGAGATGATGACCTCGAAGACCTCGCGCACGCGGCCGTCGCCGTACTGCGAGAGGTCGACCGCCGACCAGAACTGGGCCTGCGAGACCGAGGTGAGCGCCCAGGCGGTGTCCTCGTAGGCGACGTGGCCGTGGATCACCGGGAACGGGCGGTCGAGGAACAGCTGCAGGCCGTTCATCCAGCCGACGCGCAGGGTGTGGATGCTGGCCAGCGAGGGCGCGGCGCGCTCCATCTCGGCGGTCACGAGCGGGGCCATGATCTCGACCGGGAGGGCGCAGACGTAGTGGTCGGCGGTGACGGTGCGCTCGCCGTCGGCGTCGCGCACGACGGCGCCGCGGAGCTTGCCGGCCTCCTCGTCGAAGTCGAGTCTGATCAGCGCTGTCCCGAGGACCAGCTCGGCCCGCTTGCCGAGGTCGGCCAGCCAGGGGTCGACCCAGCGGTCGTTCGGCGGGCCGTCGAGCTGGCGGTCGATGTTGTTGCCGGGGTAGAAGCCGGCGCGCAGCATGCCGATGAAGGCGTTGCCGAGCGTGCGCGCCGAGGCCCGCTGGGGGTGCACGGCGATCAGCAGCAGCGGCGGCAGGCGGGCGATGAGCTCGCGGTAGGCGTAGCTCATGCGGTCGGCCTCGACGTAGTCCCACCACGAGATGCTGTCCCACTCGGCGATGCGCCGCTCGTCGCAGGCGCTCATGAACTGCAGGGTCTTGCCGATGAAGAAGCACAGCTCGGCCGGCGGGATGCCGCGCATGGCGGCGCGCAGGGCCGCGAAGAACTTCCACCACTCGCGCAGGCTGCGAGGCAGGCGCGAGGGCATGTCGATCGGCGGGTCGTCGGTGCGGGCGATGAGGGCGCGCGAGCCGTCGACGAGGCTGTCGTACACGCTGCCGCCCTCGGGCCGGGGGATGCGGCGCATGGTGTCGGGCACGTGGCGGTAGAAGCTGGGGAAGAAGTGGAAGCCGTGCTCGCCGGGCAGGTCCTTGCGGCCGCCCTTGCCGCTGCCGGGCTTGCCCATGCTGCGGACCTTGCCGCCCCAGTGGCGGGCCTCGTACACGGTGACCTGAAAGCCGCGCTCCGCGAGCTCGCCCGCGGCGACCAGACCCGCCACGCCGCCGCCGAACACGATCACACGGTTGCCCATACAAGCCTCCGCGGGCGGGTATAACCGCGGGTCGCGGCGGCGACAAGCGACGCCGGCGACGCGGCTAGGCCCGCGGGCGCACGCGCACGCGCACGGGGCCGGTGGGGAACGGGGTGCCGCCGCTCGACCAGTCGGGCGGGGGGATCGGCCGGGTGCGCAGCTCGAGCGAGGTGGTGCGCAGGAGGCGGTGCCAGCAGCGGGTGAAGGCCAGCGCGGCGAAGTTCTCGCCGGGGCAGCGGTGGGCGCCGAGGCCGAACTGCACGAACGAGCCGGCGACCACGCGCGCCTTGTGCACGGCGGGGTCGGTCCAGCGCTCGGGGTCGTAGCGCCAGGGCTCGCGGTAGATCACCGGATCCTGGTGCACGAGGATCGGCGAGATGCACACGAGGTGGCCGGGCGGGACGGTGTAGTCGCCGGCGGGGAACGGGCGCCGGGCCTTGCGCGCGAGCAGCGGGGTGAAGTGCAGGCGCGCGGTCTCCCGCGAGCAGCGGCCGAGCAGCTGCAGGCGGCGCGTGTCGGGCTGGGCCACGCGCAGGGCCTCGTCGACGACCTCGGCGTGCAGGCCCGGGCGCTGCAGCAGCTCGCACAGCGTCCAGGCCATCGCGCCGGTGGTGTTGGTGTGGGCGGCGAACAGGATGCCGAGCAGGTGGGCCTCGATCTCGGCGGCGCCGAGCTGCGTGCCGTCGGCGAGGCGGTGGTCGATCCAGCCCTGCAGGTAGTCGTCGGGCGGGGGTCCGGCGGCGGCGCGGCGGGTGCGGATGACGTCGGTGAGCACGCCGAGGATCTCGGCGCGGGCGGCCGCGGCCCGGCGCACCGACGGCAGCGGCAGCCGCGGGAAGGCGACCGAGAGCAGCGCGCTGCCGTGCTTCTCGACGGCGTAGTAGGCGTCGGCGACGGCCTCGCCGTGGCGGCGGCGGACCTCCTCGCCCATGAAGCAGCGCACGGCGATGTCGTTGACGAGCCGCGAGACCGCGGGGAACACGTCGATCTCGCCGGCGCGCAGCCAGGCGTCGACGCTGGCCGCGGCCTCGGCGTCGATCGCGGCCTCGTAACGGGCGAGCGCGCCGGGCTGCAGCAGGCCGCGGCGGATCAGCGAGGTGGTCGGCGCGGCCAGGCGATCGCTGGCGACCATGTCGGGCCCGAGGATCGCGGCCATGACCTGGGCGACGGCGGCCTGAAAGTCGAGCACGTCGTCCTCGGCGCGGAAGAACGCGGCCTGGTTGGCCGGGCCCAGGCAAAACGACATTTTCAACAGGCCGAAGTCGAGGGTGAACACGTCGCCGTGGCGGCGGCGGGCGCCGCGGAGCACGGCGAGCGGGTCGCGGCCGAAGGCCAGCGCGACCGGCCAGATCCCGTGCATCCGGACCAGCGGCGGCGCCGTCCCCTCGGTCGCCCGACTCCGTGGCCCGAGCATCGGCGGCGATGGTGCCCGCCGACGTCGGGCCGCGCAAGCGCTAACAGCAGCAGCCGCCGCCGCACGAGATCGGGATCTCGTCGACGGGGAAATCGACGGCCATCGAGCAGCCGTCGGCGTTGCAGGCCTCGACCTTGATGTAGCCGACGGTGAAGGCGCACATGCCGTTGCACATGTCGATGTCGTTGCACACGTCGCCGATCATGTTGACGTCGCCGACGTCGACGACCTGCTCGGGGTTGATCGAGCACTTCCAGCGCACGACGTAGTGGGTGGCGCCGGGCACGTCGGCCCAGGAGATCGGCCAGGGCTCGCAGCACTCGCACGCGTCGGTGCAGCCCTTCGGCATGGCCGGCGGCGGCGGCGGGTCGCCGCCGGTCATGTTGGTCGTGTTGGTGGTGCCGGTGGTCGAGGACCCGCTGCCGCCGGTGTCGGGGTCGCCGGTTGTGGTCGTGCCGGGGACGTTGCCGGTGGTGGTCGTCGAGGGGTCGCCGGTGGTGGTGAGGTCGACGGTCGTGCTCGTGAGGTCGGTGGTCGGACCGGCGGCGGTGGTGGTGCCGGTGGTCGGCGCCGATGTCATGGCGTCGGTGGCGGAGCCGGTCGCGCTCGCGTCCGTGGTGGTCGGCGTGTTCGTGGTGGTCGAGGACGTCGCGGGCGGGCCGCTGCTGGTGGTGCCGGGCTCGCTCGTGGCCGCGGAGCTGGTGGTGCCGCCGTCGCCGGGCGAGCCGCAGGCGGTCAGGAGGGTCGCGAGGAGCGGTGCGAGGCGGACACGCGCGGTCATCCCGGCAGGATATCGCGGGCGGCGCGCCGTGCGTCGGGCGAGTTCGAGCGGCGGCGCTGTCGGCTCGCGGGACGGGCGTGCGGGGCGCGGCGGCGGGGTGATAGGCTGCCGCCCCATGCGCTACGCGCTGACGAACTACGGCCACCGCTTCGCGGCCCGGCTGCTGCGGGCCAACGCGGTGAAGGAGCGGCTCGGCGAGCTCGAGGTGGCCGCCTGCGCGACGGTGCTGGCGCGCACCTCGGTGGCGGTCGCCGGCAACGAGCGGCTGGAGCCGCTGGTGGGGCGCGGGCTCCTGATGCGGGTCGATGACGTCGACGACGACGAGCTGCGCCTGCGCTACGCCCGCAACCCGCTCGAGCACCTCGAGCGGGTGGTGTTCGAGTTCACGACGCTGTGCAACCTCGACTGCGCGCACTGCCGCAACAGCAACCTCGAGGCGACCCACGAGGCCAGGCCCGAGCGGCTGCGGCGGGTCGTCGACGCCATGATCCCGATCGACATCAAACGCTTCGACTTCATCGGCGGCGAGGTCACCCTGTTCGGGCGCGGCTGGCTCGAGCTCGTCGAGTACATCCGCGAGCGGGGCGGCGCGCACGCGTCGGTGATCACCAGCGGGTGGTTCTTGGGGCAGCAGGACTTCTGGGCGGCCGGCAAGCGCTACGCCGACGACGCGGCCTACTTCCGCGAGCTGCGCGCGCGCGGGCTGACCCACGTGGTGTTCAGCCTCGACGGGCCGGGCCAGCGCCACGACGACTGCCGCGGGGTGCCGGGGCTGTACGGGCGCGTGCTCGCGGGCATCGACGCGGTGCGCGCGGCGGGGCTGCAGCCGCGGGTCTCGCTGGTGGCCGACCCGGGGCTGCCGCGCGGGCTGTTCCACGAGTGGGTGGCCGACCTGTCGGACCGGATCTACGGGCCGATCGACCCCGAGCTGCCGCGCGGGCGGCGGATCTTCGCCGACGACGGCAACTACGTCAGCAACCTGGTCGACGTCGGCGGGGCGGTGCAGATCCGGCGGCGCCCGAGCGAGGCGATCGCGGAGATCGCCGACGACGTCCTGCGCTGCAAGAACTTTTTCCGGCCGCACCCGACGTTCAGGATCAAGGCCAGCGGCGAGGTCTCGCTGTGCCCGCTGGTCGAGGGCGGCGACGGCTACGGCAACGTGCACGAGCGCGAGCCGATCGCGGTGATGAACGCGATGCAGGACGCGCTGGTGTACCGGCTGCACGCGGAGCGGCGCATCGGCGCGTACAAGCGCCTGCTCGACCCGGCGCTGTTCGGCGGCCGCGTCGGCCACGTGTGCACGATCCGCGTGGCCCTCAACATGCTGGCGAACGTGATGCAGGAGCGGGGCATCACCGCCGACGACGCCGAGGCGCTGAAGGCGGCCAACCGCGAGGTCGCGGAGAAGATGGGGATCTTGCCGCGGGTGGTCAAACACCGGGCGAACGGGCACGCCACGCCGCGCTGACGGCCAGCGTCGGCGGCGACACGAATTCGCCGGAGCTCGCGGCGCTGTCGGCGGGCGGGCGGCACGGGGCCGCGCGGTCACCTGGGGTCGCGGGCCAGCCAGGCGCGGCGCAGGCCGAGGGTCTGGGGCGGCAGCGCGGCGTCGGCGGTGGGTTCGAAGCTGTAGGTGCGGTGCGGGTCGGCGGCGAGGGTGAGGCTGGCGCGCACGAGGCGGCCGGCGCGGAACACCGCGACCTCGAGCTTGTCGCCGACGCGGCGCTCGCCGAGGCGGGCCAGCGCCTGCGCGCCGGTGGTCACGCGCAGGTCGGCGACGGCGACGACCTCGTCGCCGAGCATGAGCCCGGCGGCCTCGGCGGGCGAGCCCGGCTCGATGTTCTTGATGGTTCGATCGGGCTCGAGGGCGAGGCCGCTGTAGGCGCGCGGCGGGGTGCGGGCGCTGCTCGTCACGGTCACGCCGATCTGCGGCAGCAGCTCGGGCAGCGGCAGCTCGGCGGTGCCGTCGACGTGGCGCACGAAGAACTCGGTCAGCGACTCGCCGGCCTCGGCCTCGGCGGCCGCGAGGATGTCCTCGCGGGTGATGCCGCGGCCGCGCGCGCCGTGGCTGGCCATCAGGCGGCGGAACAGCCCGGCGAGCGAGCCGGACTGGCCGTGCCGCGCCGAGCGCAGGCGCAGCTCGAGGTCGAGGCAGACGCCGAGCAGGTAGCCCTTCTCGTAGTAGCTGACGAGCGTGTTGCCGTGGCTCGGCGAGGGCTTGTAGGCCTTGGTCCAGGCGTCGAAGCTGAGGTCGGCGAGGGCGGCGTGGTTGCGGCCGGGGCGGCGCACGTAGGCGGTCCACGCGGCGGCGAGCTCGCGCAGCCACTCGTCGCCGCCGACGATGCCGGCGCGCAGCAGCGCGGTCTGCTCCATCGTCTCGGTGAAGCCCTCGTGGAACCAGAGGAGCGAGCTGTAGTTCTCCTGGCTGTAGTCGTAGGGGGTGAGCGCGGCGTCGCGGATGCGCTTCACGTTCCACACGTGGAAGAACTCGTGGGCGGCGAGGTTGGTGAGCTTGCGGTAGCCGCCGGGCTCGCCGAACATGTCGCGAGGCACGCGCATGAGGGTGCTGCCGGCGTGCTCGAGGCCGCCGTCGCCGGTCTCGTCGGCGAGCACGAGGAACACGTAGCGGTCGAGCGGCAGGCCGCCCATGAGGCGGGCGAAGGCGGCGACGACCTTCTCGAGGTCGGCGGCGATGCGGGCGGTGTCGGCGTTGCTGCCGGCGGGCGCGGAGAACACGAGCTCGACGCGCGTGCGACCGACGGTGAAGCCGCGGACCTCGGGGGTGCCGAGGGCGATCGGCGCGTCGATCAGGCCGTCGTAGTCGGGCGCGGTGAAGCGGAGCGGGCCGGACGCGGCGGCCGCGAGCGCGGTGTGGGCCTGCCAGCCGCGCGGCAGCGTGAGCGCGAGGTCGGCGGGGCGGCCGGTCTCGCCGATCAGGTAGAGGAACAGGCCGGCGCCGTTGAGCGTGCCGTGGCGGTCGTCGACGAAGTTGGTGCGCACGCCGGGCTCCGCGGCGAACACCCGGTAGCGCACGCGGAAGCCGCCGAGGCCGTGGTCGACGCGCCAGGTCTGCTTGTCGAGGCGTTCGACGGCGAGCGGGCGGCCGCGCAGGTCCTCGGCGCGCAGGTCGTCGACGTGGCGCGCGTGGTCGCGGACGAGGTACGAGCCGGGCGTCCACGCGGGCATGGCGACGCGGGTCCGCAGGCCGCGGGGTCGCGTGACCGTCATCGTCACGTGGATCCACTGGCTGGCCGGCGCGGGGATCTCGAGCGCGTACTGCACGGCGCGGCGGGACGACGGCGCCGGCGACGTGGCCGCGGACGTCGCCGCGGACGTCGACGACGCGCCGGCCGTGACGCAGGCGACGAGCAGCCCGGCGAACACGGTCGCAAGGCGCGACGCGGCGACCGCGGAACGGCGTGCAGACGGGCCCGCGGCGCGGCTCGGCGGGGTCGGGGCCGGCGCGGGGCGCCGTGTCGCCGGACGGGACATGGGCACGCGAGTGTAACAGCGCCGTGGCTCGCCACCGCGGGGCCGCCGATATACTGCGCACGAGCCATGAGCACATCCGAGCGATTCCCCCGGCCCACCCGACGTCACTTTCTCTTGCAGGTGCTGGCCACCGCGGCCGCGGGCGGGTGCGGCGCGGGCGGGTCGTCGGGGAGCAGCGACGAGTCGAGCGAGGGGGGCAGCAGCGGCGGGAGCTCGGGCGGGCCGCCGACGACCGGAGGCGAGCCGACGACCGGCGAGACGGGCGGGACGTCGACCGGCGGCGTGGAGCTGCCGGGCGACCCGTTCCGCCTCGGGATCGCCTCGGGCGACCCGTTGCCGGACAGCGTGATCCTGTGGACCCGGCTCGCGCCGGACCCGACGGTCGGCGACGGCGGCATGCCCGACGAGGTCGTGACGGTGCTGTGGGAGCTGGCCAGCGACGAGGCGTTCGCTCAGGACCTCGTCGCCGGCGAAGCCGACGCCGAGCCCAAGTTCGGGCACTCGGTGCACGTCGACGTCCAGGGGCTCGCGCCCGACAGCTGGTACTACTACCGCTTCAAGGTCGGCGACTGGACCAGCCCGGTCGGCCGCACGCGCACCCTGCCGGCGGCCGACGCCGCGCCCGAGCGCCTGAAGTTCGCGACCGTGTGCTGCCAGAGCTACGCCGACGGCTACTGGACCGCCTACCCGCACCTGACCGCGGGCGGGCACGACCTGGTGATCCACCTCGGCGACTACATCTACGAGGACGCCAATACCGGGCCGGTGCGCTCGCACGGGGGCAGCGAGCCGACCACGCTCGCGGAGTACCGCGTGCGCTACGGGCTCTACAAGGTCGACGCCAACCTGCAGGCGGCCCACGCCGCGGCGCCGTGGGCGATGATCTGGGACGACCACGAGGTCGAGAACAACTACGCCGGCGCGGTCTCGCAGGACGACGCGCCGACCGACGAGTTCCTGCTGCGCCGCGCGGCCGCCTACCAGGCCTACTACGAGCACATGCCGCTGCGCCTGCCGCCGCCCGAGGGGCCCGACTTCAAGATCTACCACGCGCTGAAGTGGGGCGACCTCGCCGAGTTCTGGCTGCTCGACACCCGCCAGTACCGCGACGACCAGAACTGCGGCGACATCGACGGCATGGGCTGCCCGGGCTGGGACACCTGGGAGGGCACGCTGCTCGGGGCGGAGCAGGAGCAGTGGCTGTTCGCCGGCATGAAGGCGAGCGCGGCGATCTGGAAGGTCATCACCCAGCAGCTCATCTTCTCGACGGTCGACTCGGGCGGCAACCTCGTCAACTTCGACCAGTGGGACGGCTACCCGGTCGCGCGCCAGCGGATCCTCGACTTCCTGGTCGCCGAGCAGATCGCCGACGTGGTCGTGCTGTCCGGCGACTTCCACCTCGGCGGGGTCGGCGACCTGACGGCCGACGCCCACGACCAGGACTCGCCGGTGGTCGCGGCCGAGGTCGTCACCACGTCGATGGGGTCGCTCGGCGACATCCCGGCGGAGACGCTCGAGGCGGTGGTCGGCCCGCTGAAGAACATCAAATACGTCAACGCCCACTCGCGCGGCTACTCGAGCCACGAGCTCACCCGCGAGGTCTACACCGTGCGCATGGTGATCGCCGACACCGTGGAGGCGCCGACGTCGCCGACCTCGGTCGAGTTCGAGGGGTACATCGACGCCGGCACCCCGGGCCTGCGACCGACGCCGTGACCTGACAGGCGGGGCCAGCGGGCGCGCGGCTGTGGTTTATACTGCGCGCGCGATGAGCACCTCCCGGCGATCCCCCTGGCCCACCCGTCGTCACTTCATCCTGCAGGTCCTGGCGGCCGCGGCCGCCGGCGGGTGCGGCACCACTGGCCCCTCGGGCGAGGGCGACGCCTCGTCGGGCGGCAGCGGCGGCGGCACCAGCGGCGGCAGCTCGGGCGACGTGCCGACCGGCGACGCGCCGACCACCGGCGGCACCACGGGAGAGACGACGACCGGCGGCCCCGCGCTGGACAGCGACCCGTTCACCCTCGGGATCGCCTCGGGCGACCCGCTGCCGGACAGCGTGATCCTGTGGACCCGGCTGGCGCCCGACCCCAAGGTCGCCGGCGGCGGCATGCCCGACGAGGTCGTCGCGGTGGAATGGGAGGTCGCCACCGACGAGGCGTTCGCCGACGTCGTGCTCGCGGGCAGCGCGGACGCCGACCCCAAGCTCGGGCACTCGCTGCACATCGACGCCAGGGGCCTGGAGCCCGACTCCTGGTACTTCTACCGCTTCCGCGTCGGCGAGTGGACCAGCCCGGTCGGCCGCGCGCGCACGCTGCCGGCGGCCGGCGCGGCGCCCGAGCGCCTGCGCTTCGCCTCGACCTGCTGCCAGAGCTTCACCGACGGCTACTACACGGCCTACCCGCACATGATCGCGGAGGACATCGACCTGGTGCTGTTCCTCGGCGACTACATCTACGAGAGCGGGGCGACCGGCCCGGTGCGCTCGCACGAGAACCCGGAGCCGACCACGCTCGACGAGTACCGCGTGCGCCACGCGCTCTACAAGAGCGACGCCAACCTGCGGGCCGCGCACGCGCGCTGCCCGTGGCTGATGATCTGGGACGACCACGAGGTCGAGAACAACTACGTCGGCGACGTCTCGCAGGACGCGCTGCCGGCGGACGAGTTCCTGGCCCGCCGCGCGGCCGCCTACCAGGCCTACTACGAGCACACGCCGCTGCGCCTGCCGCCGCCCGAGGGGCCCGACTACAAGATCTACCGCGCGCTGCAGTGGGGCGACCTCGCCGAGCTGTGGCTGCTCGACACCCGCCAGTACCGCGCCGACCAGAACTGCGGCGACGAGCCGGGCCCCGGCTGCGACGGCTGGGAGGCCTACGACGGAACGGTCCTCGGCGCCGAGCAGGAGAAGTGGCTGATGGACGGCATGAAGGCGAGCACGCGGGTGTGGAAGCTGATGGCCCAGCAGATCGTGTTCTCGTCGGTCAGCAACAACGGCTCGCTGATCAACTTCGACCAGTGGGACGGCTACCCGCTGGCGCGCCAGCGGCTGCTCGACTTCTTCGTGCAGGAGCAGCTGGAGAACGTGGTCGTGATCGCGGGCGACCTGCACGTCGGCGGGCTCGGCGACCTCGCGGCCGACGCGGCCGACGACAGCTCGCCGGTGGTCGCGGCGGAGATCGTGACGACGTCGATGTCGTCCGACGGCAACGTGCCCCCGGAGACCGCCGAGGCCCTCGTCGCCGACCTGCCGTTGATCAAATATTTCAACGCGCACCAGCGCGGGTACGTCAGCCACGAGATCACGCGCGACGTCTACACGGTGCGCTGCTTCATGGTCGACAGCGCGACCGTGCCGGAGTCGGGCGGCAAGGTCGACGCCGAGTACTTCATCGACGCCGGGGTGCCGGGCTTCCGGCCGCAGCCGTGACGACCTGACTGGCACGAGGACCGAACCCTGTTATCCTCGTGCCTCATGCGCATGACCCTCACGGCATTCGCCGGGCGACACACGCCTCAGATGCCCAAAAAGCGGCCGGAGACCGAGGATCAACTCCGTAAGCTGACGCTCGAGGACGGTGTGGTGTGTCTTGCTCATGCACCGTTTCCTGATCTGTTACCGGGGCGTCGGGGTACTCTCGACGGCAAGTATCTTTGGGTGATCACGCCGAGCGAGGTGCCGGTCATTCTGGAGACGGCCCCACATGCCCGACCGCCCCCATTGCAGTCGGGGGTCGCCAAGCACACCAACCTGACCGGTGGTGCGCCAGCCTGCTGTGGTGGCGAGCTGTGGGTCGATCCAGTATTTTCGGAGTGCTTGTACGTTAACGGTGGCTCTGGACGGTATCAGCCGCGAAGCCCAGAGGAGCTCGAGGACGCGGTCGGCGTGTTCGAAGGGCTCGGCTTTCGGGTCATCTGCGCCGGATGGAGCGAGGACAACGATGCCCCGGAGAGGACGTTCCGCGAACCATGAGCCGGTTGTCCCACGATACTGCGCTCCTGGACGCTGTCTTCGGTCCCGGCGAAGGCACGACCCCCGAGGCACGCGCCGCTGGATCCACCCGACAGTTCGTTCGCGGACTCGATCTGCTGACGTTCGATGAGTCGCCGCGGGCAAAAGGGCGGCGACTGAAGGCTCATGAGACACTCGAGGTCTACGGCTTCGACAAGCTCGCCGAGGTCGCGTCGGAGGGCTCGGCGGTGCTCTGCGCGACTGTCGAGGCGGCAGGACATGCATTGCGCGAGCGCCGGACCCAGCTAAACCTCACCGTCCGCAATGTCGCTGCCGCGACGCAGTTGCCGATTGAGGTGATCGAGGCGCTCGAGGCGTCGCGGCGTCGGCCGGTGCGGGAATATGAACGGGTCGCCAGGGTGCTCGGGCTCGACGAAAGGATGGTGTCGTTCCGTCGGGAGCCGCAGGGGAACAGTGGTGTGGCGATCCGGCTGAGGGAGATGCATGATTCGCGGACCGCGCTCTCGGGGCCCGAGGTGCTCGCGTTCGCGGAGGCCGCATGGGTCGCCATGACACAGATTCGCCTCGAGGCGAGGCTCGCGCTGGTGCCGCGGTTTCGCTTCGATGTCGAGCCGTTCTACGGGAACAGCCGACAACCTGCCTATCGAGTCGGCCACGAGCTCGCGGACCAGGTCCGCGAGGCGCTCGGGTTGGCCGAAGCGCCGCTCACATCCATACGCGACCTCCTCGAACGCGAGCTTCGGATCCCGGTGATCCAGGTCGACCTCGGAAAATGGATCGCGGGCGCGACGGTGGAGACATCAGGGCGGCGCGCCATCGTCGTCAACCTCACCGGGCGCAACCAGAACGCGTTCATGCGGCGTTCGACGCTGGCGCACGAGCTCTGCCACATACTGTTCGATCCTCAGCAACAGTTGCGAGATCTCCGTGTCGACGAGTACGCGGACCTGGACAAGCGGGCAGATCAGGTCACGGATCCGGTCGAGCAGCGAGCCAACGCGTTCGCCGTCCAGCTGCTCGCTCCCCAGAGGGCCGCGAAAGCCCTGTTCCAGGCCACCAGAGATGACCCGCTCGGTATCGTGATGGATCGCTTCGGAATCAGCTTCACCGCGGCCCGCTTCCAGATCTGGAACGCGCTGCAACGCAGCGTACCGCTCGATTCGTTGCAGACCGGTCGATTCAAGCCCGAGGATGACTGGGAGGCCCGTGAGGTCTACACGACCGCGTTTCACCCGATTCGGAGTCTTGCGGATCATCCGGCGCGCGCGGGCCGGTTCAGCGCGGTCGTATTGCGATCTGTGGAGGCCGGTCACATCTCGTGGGACACGGCGTGCGAATGGTTGTTCTGCAGCGAAGCTGAGCTCCTACGCGCAGCGCCGGCGATGTACAGCCTCTATCCGGACCTTTTCTCTACGGATCCATCGTCGCGGGCCGTCAGTACTGCTTGGCGGTGAACAGCGCCTCGACGACGATCTTGGCCGGCTTGTGGTCGAGCGGCGGGGGGAGCTTCATCCCCCGCGCGGTCTTCTCGAGGCACGGCCCGATGTCGGGGAACTTGCTGCTGCCCCAGTCGAGCGCGGCGTGGGTGACCTTGCCGTCGACATTGACGTGGAGCTTGAAGATCACCGTGCCGCGGTGGCCCTCGGCGCCGACCGCGGCCTTGTAGCAGGCGCGCAGGCCGCCCTCCTGTTGGCGCAGCGCGGTCTGCACGGAGTCGGCGTTCATGTCGCCCTGCACGTAGGGCGTCTCGAAGCGGATGGCCACGACGAGGCGCGCGATGCGTCGCTCCTCCTCGGTGATCGTGCTCGGCTTGCCGGCGCCGCTGACTGTGACCATGGGCCCCGACTGGTTCGGATCTTTGATGTTCTTCTCGCCGTGCACGCCGCCGCCGCGCTCGGTCTCCGCCATCTCGAGGCCGCCCATCGGGCGCACGCGGGCCGGGGCGTCCTTCACCCCGCCCCAGAACGCGAGGTCCTCGGGCGTGTCGCGGTAGTGGAGCATGCTCTCCTGGGTGATCGCGGTGACGCGGGCGACGCCCTCGGCGAAGTCGCTGTCGCCGAGCACGCCGGCGGTCCGCGCGTGGTCGTAGTCGCCGCGGATGCCGCGGCGCGAGCCCTGGGCGACCTTCGGCGGGGCCCTGTCGGCGCCGGCCCCGACGGCGAGCGGCGGGCTCGCGGGCGGCGGCGCGGCGGCGGGCGCGGGCGCGGGCTTCGGCGTCGACCTGGCCTTCGGGACAGACGGCTGGGAGACCTGCGGCCGCGGCGGCGGGGGCTCGGGCGCTCGCGGCTCGATGTCGCTGATGTAGTGCGCGGCGCGGGCGCGGGCGAGCTGGACCTCCTCGACGGTGAGCTCGCCGGGCTGGCGCGGCTCGCCGAGGCCGACGAGCGCGGCGATCACGGCGAGCGAGCCGAGGTTGGTGAGCCAGTACAGGCGGTCGACGGGGCGGCGCGGGAGGGCGAGCACCGCGGGGTCGACGAGGCGGACGCTGAAGCGGACCTCGCCGAGCGCGAGCTCGCCGCGGGCGCCGGGCGGGAGGGCGTAGGAGCGGCGGCCCTGGGCCAGCAGGTCGGCGAGCTGCAGGGTCTCGGCGCCGATCACGAGCTCGCCGGTCATGCCGGGCACGAGGCCCAGCACGGCCTGATGCGGCAGCGCGAGGATCAGCGGCACGCCGGCGCGGTCGACCTGCGGCGGCAGCACGACCGGCAGGTCGACCTGCGGGCCCTCGCCGATGACGTAGCGGTCGCCGCCCTCGCGGTCGCGGCGCTGGACGTGGCGCACGTCGACGACGCGGTCGCCGAAGCTGGCGACGACCTCGACGACCACCGGCGCGGGGGCGCCCGCCGCGGTCGTCGGCGGGCCCGGCACGGCGAGCGGCTGGAGGTCGGTCGCTGGCACGACGGTCCAGGATACGCAGGGGCCGCGGGAAAGTTCCACGGCCGCGGTGCGCCGGTGAGATACTCCGCGGCCATGCGTCGCCTCGCGGCCCCGGTCGTCCTCGTGCTCCTCGCTTCGTGCACTTCGCCGGGCTCCGGTGAAACCGGCGGCAGCTCCGGCGGGTCCACCGACGTCGGCTCGACGTCGACCGGCACGCCCGCGCCCACGACGTCGGGCTCGAGCGGCGGCGACGAGACGGCGAGCAGCGGCGCCGCGGCCGAGAGCGGCGGAGATCCGTCGACGGGCAGCAGCAGCGGCGGCGAGACCGGGCCGGCCGGGCCCGACATGCCGCAAGAGACAGGTTGGCGCAGCGCGCTCTACCCGCTCGACTGGACCCCGGCGTTCACCGACGGCGAGGGCCGGTTCCTGCACGACTTCTCGTACGCGGGCTACCGCAACGGCGAGACGCCGCTGGCGCAGGACGTGCCCGACGCGGTCATCGACGTGGTCGCGGATCACGGGGCCGACCCGCTCGGCGAGGCCGACGCGACGGCGGCGTTCCAGGCCGCGCTCGACGCGGCGAAGCTGCAGGGCGGCGCGGTGGTGACGGTCCCGGCCGGGCTCTACCGCATCGACGGCGTCCTCACGCTCACCGGCTCGCGCACGCTGCTGCGCGGCGAGGGGGCCGAGGCGAGCCGGCTGTGGTTCACGCGCTTCATGAACATGTCGTTCGCCAGCCACCTGCAGGTCGGCGGGCCCTTGATGCTCGGCGACGAGCAGGCGCTGATCAGCGACGGGGACAACCGTTCGTTCACGGTCGAGGTCGCCGACGCGTCGGCGTTCAAGGCCGGCGACGACGTGGCGATCGGCTGGGTGATCACGCCGGAGTTCGTGGCCGAGCACGGCATGGACGGCACGTGGATGGTCTTCAATGGCGAGTGGCAGGTGTTCTTCTGGCGCACCGTCGAGGAGGTCGAGGGCGGCACGATCACCCTCGACGTGCCGCTGCGCTACCCTGCCCTGCTCCGCGATCAGGCGAGCGTCAAGAGAGTCGGCGGGTACGTCAGCGAGGTCGGGGTCGAGGACCTCGGGGTCGCCAACGCGGTCGGCTGGGCCGACGCGTGGGCGCAGGACCAGGTGCACGTGCTGTCGCTACGCGGGGTCAAGGACGCGTGGATCCGCGGGGTGCGGTCGTTCGCCTCGCCGGGCGCGCCGGACGCCGACCCGGGCAAGGACCGCCACCTGCAGTCGAGCGGGTTCGAGGTGCTGCAGAGCAAGCGCGTGACGATCGCCGACAGCACGCTGGGCTTCTCGCAGCACCGCGGCGACGGCGGCAACGGCTACCTGTTCGAGGTCTCGCAGAGCAGCGAGGTGCTGGTGCGCGACTGCGTGGGCCGGGCCGGGCGCCACAACTTCATCCAGAACTGGGGCTTCGGGGCCACGGGGATCGTGTGGCTGCGCGTGCACTCGCTCGAGGGCAAGGCGGTGGCGGTGATGCTCGGCGAGCTCGGGCTGACGGGGCTGTCGGAGTTCCATCACTCGCTGGCGACGGCGAACCTCATCGACCTCAGCGCGGTCGACGACGGCTGGGGCGCGGTCAACCGCGGCGCCTACAGCAGCGGCGCGGGCCACTCGGCCAGCCAGTCTGCGCTGTGGAACGTCGGCGGGACCGGGGTGATCCGCTCGCGGCAGTTCGGCCACGGCTACGTGATCGGGCCCGGCCCGGAGCTGTCGATCGAGGTCGCGGTCGACGCCCCCGACGGCGAGGGCACCGCGCCGGAGGACTGGCTCGAGCGGGCGCCGCCCGACGCCAACGGACCGCTCGACCCGCCGTCGCTGTACGAGGATCAGCTGGCGCGCCGCACCGGCCGCTGAAAATTAATAATTATTAAATCTTCGAGGCGCGGCGCTGGAGGGCGCCTTGCAGGCTCTCGAGCTCGTTGATGTAGAGCTCGCCGCCGATGTTGCCCCTGGGGTTGATGAGCAGCGAGCCGATGCGTCTTTCGACGGCGCGGGGCACGAGGTCCTCGACGCGGGTCGGCTTGTAGGGGGCGCCCTTCGGCTGCCACAGGCGCAGGGCGTCGATGTCGGTGAAGCAGGCCCAGACCGGGAAGGCGCCGAGGCGGTCGACCTCCTGCGGCTCGGGGCCGCCCTCGCTGTCGGTGGCGAGCAGCACGGTGGCGCCGAGGAAGGTCGTGTACACCTGCTTGCGGGTCTCCCAGTCGCGCATGACGCTGAGCAGCTTCATGTGGCGCAGGAGGTCGGGGTTGCGGGTGGGCTCGGGCTCGCCGAAGCTGAGGTCGAACTCGGCGGGGCTGCCGGGCTCGACGCCGTAGGCGCGGGCGAACACGTCCAGCGCGTCGTCGACGAACGAGCGCAGCTCGGCGTCGGTCGTGCTGGCGAGGCTGCGGTAAAAATTGTTGCGGCCGGCGCGCGCGACGAACATCCGCTGACCGAGCACGGCCTGGCGGGCGGGGGTCAGCTCGGCGGCGCGGGGCAGGTAGAAGTTGCTGACGGCCTCGGCGTGGAGCCCGGGCACGCCGGGGTGGCCGGAGAAGATCATGTAGTAGTCGCGGGAGGCGACCACCAGGCGGTTGTCCGCGCCGCCGGAGCTGCCGAGGCGCTGGATGTGAGAGACGAGGTTGTCGGCGGTGAGGGTCGGCATGGGCAGGAGCGCGCCGCGACGATAGCAGGGGGAAGGCGCTTGCGCCGTCCTGGCGGCGTGGTTTACTCCCGGGCCATGTTCGCCGAATCGCGCAAGACGAGGATGCCGACGCCCGGGGAGGCGCTGCCCGGACGCAACGAGAAGATGCCGGTGCCGAGCAAGCACTTCGTGCTGGAGACGCCGCTGGCGCCGCCGTTCCCCGACGGCCTCGAGCTGGCGATGTTCGGCATGGGCTGCTTCTGGGGGGCCGAGCGCAAGTTCTGGCAGACCCAGCCGGGGGTGTTCTCGACGTCGGTCGGGTACGCGGCCGGGTTCACGCCGAACCCCAGCTACGAGGAGGTGTGCACCGGGCGCACCGGCCACAACGAGGTCGTGCGCGTGGTCTTCGACCCGCAGCGCATCAGCTACGAGGCACTATTGAAGGTGTTCTGGGACAACCACGACCCGACCCAGGGGATGCGCCAGGGCAACGACGTCGGCACGCAGTACCGCTCGGGGATCTACACCCACGGGGCGGCGCAGCAGCAGCAGGCCGAGGCCTCGCGCGCGGCGTTCCAGGCGGCGCTGACGAAGGCCCGCTACGGCCAGATCACCACCGAGATCGCGGCGGCGCCCGAGTTCTATTACGCGGAGGCGTACCACCAGCAGTACCTGGCCAAGAACCCCAACGGCTACTGCGGGCTCGGCGGGACCGGCGTGGCCTGCCCGATCGGGGTGAAGACGTCGTGAAGTCCCGGCACCCCGGGAGCATCGGCGCGGCGATCGGCGACCCGAAGATCACGGCGGTGCTGCAGCGCCTGCACGGGGCGGCGGCGGGCCAGCGCTTCCAGATCGTGCGCGACCTGGCGCCGGCGTTCCTGCGCGGGGCGCTCGGCAAAAAGCCGAGCTGGGACGAGCTGTCGGCGCGGGCGCGCGGGCTCTACCTGCCGCTGTCGCCGGAGCAGGGCACGTTCTGTTACCTGATGGCGCGCGCGATCGGGGCCCGGCGGATCGTCGAGTTCGGCACCTCGTTCGGCATCTCGACGCTCTACTTCGCGGCCGCGGTCCGCGACAACGGCGGCGGCACGGTCATCGGCACCGAGCTGGTGGCGGAGAAGGTCGCCGCGGCCCGCAAGAACCTGGCCGACGCCGGCCTCGCCGAGTTCGCCGAGATCCGCGAGGGCGACGCGCTGCTGACGTTGAAGGACGAGAAGGACCCGATCGACATGGCGCTGCTCGACGGCTGGAAGGACGGGTACATGCCCGTCATCCGCATGATCGGACCGCTCGTGCGCAGCGGAGGGGTCGTCATCGGCGACAACATCTTCACGTTCAAGCGCGACCTCCGGCCGTACGTCGAGCACATGCAGGACCCCGCCAACGGGTTTCGCTCGAGCACGCTCCACCTCGGCGATGGAACCGAGTTTTCCGTCAAGCTGTGACGAGGCGTCAGGCGCGGCGGCAACCCCCTCGCGCCCGAGTTTCGTGATGTCATGGCGTGATGGAAGCATTCATCGCTGAGATCCGACTGTTCGCCGGCAACTTCGCGCCCAGGGGCTGGGCCTTCTGCAACGGCCAGATCATGTCCATCGCCCAGAACACCGCGCTGTTCTCGATCCTCGGGACGACCTACGGCGGCAACGGGCAGACCACCTTCGCCCTGCCCGACCTGCGAGGTCGCGTGGCCGTCGGCTTCGGCGACGGGCCCGCGACCAGCCCGCGCCAGCTCGGCGAGGCCGGCGGCAGCGAGACCGTCACCCTGACCCAGGCGCAGATGCCGGCGCACAGCCACACGCTGGCCGTGCGTGACGCCGACCCGACGACCAAGGTGCCGAGCGCCGGCTACAACGCGAACGGCGGCGGCTACGGCGCCCCGGCGACCGCGACGGCCCCGGCCGACACCGTCGGCGTGGCCGGCGGCAACCAGCCGGTCGGCACCATGCCGCCGTTCCTCGGGCTCAGCTACATCATCTGCCTCGAGGGCATCTACCCCTCGCGCAGCTGAGCCGCGCCGGCCGTCGCGTCGGCCGCCCGGCACATGGCCGAAGGGACATGTCGCTCGCCGTCGGCCGCGAGCGCCGACGCGGGCGGCGCCGGTCCGGGTCCGCGAGCGACGCGGCGCATGGCCGAAGGGACAGGTCGCGGACCCACGACGGCGGCCTCCAGTACCGACGCGGGCGGCGCCGGTCCGGGGCCCGCGAGCGACAGGGCCGCCGTGAAGCTCGCGCGAGGCCCCCTGGTCGCGTGAGGACGAGCGCACGCGGGTGCACCTGTCGTCGCGGCGTTCGCGTGATATCTGTGAGGACCGATGAGGGATTCACGAGACCATGGGAATGTGCGCCCGGCGGCCGTCGCGGGCCGCTTCTACCCGGGCGACGCGGCCTCGCTGGCGGCCGAGGTCGACGCCATGCTGGCGGCCACGCCGGCGCCGGGCGGGCCGCGGCCGAAGGCGCTGATCGTGCCGCACGCGGGCTACGTGTACTCGGGGCCGATCGCGGCGAGCGCGTACCGCCAGCTCGCGGGGCACCCGCCGCCGCCGCGGGTGGTGCTGATCGGGCCGTGTCACTTCGTCGGCCTGCGCGGGCTGGCCCTGCCCGACGCCGACGCGGTCGAGACGCCGCTCGGCAGGATCGCGCTCGACGCCGAGCTCGTGCGGCGGGCGGCCGCGCTGCCGCAGGTGTGCGTGTCGGCCGAGGCGCACGCGCAGGAGCACTCGCTCGAGGTGCAGCTGCCGTTCCTGCAGCGGGCGCTCGGCGAGGGGTTCACGCTGGTGCCGCTGGTGATCGGCCAGGCCGGACCGGCGGCGGTGGCGGGCGCGCTCGCGGCGCTGTGGGGCGACGACGACACGCTGATCGTCGTCAGCACCGACCTCTCGCACTACCTGCCGTACGCCGAGGCGCGCGCGCTCGACGAGGCGACGGCGCGCAAGATCCTGGCCGGCGACGGCGGCTTCGCCGGCGACCAGGCCTGCGGCGCGCACGGCGTCCGCGGCTTCATGCAGGCGGCCAAACAGCACAAGCTGACGCCGCGCCTGCTCGACCTGCGCAGCTCGGGCGACACCGCCGGCGACCGCCGCCGCGTGGTCGGCTACGCCGCGTTCGCGTACACGCAGGAGGCCCCGTGACCGCGCTCGGGACGACACTGTTAAAGTTGGCGCGGGGGGCCATCGAGGCGGCGCTCGGCGGCTCGCGGGCGCAGCCCTCGCCGACCGGCGCGGAGGCGGCGCGGCTGGCCCGGCCCGGCGCGTGCTTCGTGAGCCTGAAGCAGGGCGAGGAGCTGCGCGGGTGCATCGGCAACCTGCAGGCGAGCCCGCGGCTCGACGAGGCGGTGCGGCACAACGCGGTGGCGGCGGCGCTGCGCGACCCGCGGTTCTCGCCGCTGCGGCGCGACGAGCTGGCGCGCACGCGGCTCGAGATCTCGCTGATGTCGCCGATGGAGCGGATCCCCGCGGGCACGCGCGAGGAGCTGCTGCGCCACCTGCGGCCCGGCGTCGACGGGCTGGTGCTGTCGGCGGGCACGCACAGCGCGGTGTTCATCCCGGCGGTGTGGGAGCAGCTGCCGGACGCGCAGGCGTTCGTCGACCACCTGCTGGCCAAGGGGCGCTTCCCGCGGGGGCGCTGGCCGGAGGGCATGCAGGCCGAGCGCTTCACCGCCGAGCACTTCGTGGAGGGCGAGTCGTGAGCGCCGAGGTCGTGCCGGGCCGCTGGTGGCACATGCAGGCGGACGGTCGCGTGCACTGCGACCTGTGCCCGCGGGCGTGCACCCTGCAGGACGGCCAGCGGGGCTTCTGCTTCGTGCGCCAGCGCAGCGGCGACGCGATGGTGCTGACGACCTGGGGGCGCTCGTCGGGGTTCTGCGTCGACCCGATCGAAAAAAAGCCGCTCAATCAGTTCTATCCGGGCACCAGCGTGCTGTCGTTCGGCACGGCGGGCTGCAACCTCGGGTGCAAGTTCTGCCAGAACCACGACATCTCGAAGGCGCGGGACGACGACCGCCTGGCCGACGCCGCCAGCCCCGAGGCGATCGCCGCGGCCGCGGTCGAGGCGGGCTGCCGCAGCGTGGCCTTCACCTACAACGATCCGGTGATCTGGGCCGAGTACGCGATGGACATCGCCGACGCCTGCCGCGCGCGCGGGGTCGCGACGGTGGCCGTGAGCGCCGGCTACATGTGCGCCGCGCCGCGCCGCGAGTTCTACGCGAAGATGGACGCGGCCAACATCGACCTGAAGGCCTTCAGCGAGCAGTTCTACAACAAGATCACGTTCGCCGAGCTGGCGCCGGTGCTGGAGACGCTCGAGTACCTGCGCCACGAGACCGACGTGTGGCTCGAGATCACGACGCTGCTGATCCCCGGGCACAACGACTCGAGCGCGGAGCTCGAGCGGCTGTCGGCGTGGGTCGCGGGCAAGCTCGGGCCCGACGTGCCCCTGCACTTCTCGGCGTTCCACCCCGATTTTAAGATGCTCGACGTGCCCCCGACGCCGCCGGCGACGCTGACGCGGGCGCGGGAGATCGCGCGCAGGCACGGGCTGCACCACGTTTATACGGGCAACGTACACGACGTCGCCGGCGCCACCACGAGCTGCCCCGAGTGCCAGGCGGCCCTCATCAAACGCGACTGGTACGAGATTCTTGACTACCGGGTGACGCCGCAGGGGACCTGCCCGGACTGCGGGACGGCGCTCGCGGGGCGCTTCGGGGCCAGGGTCGGCGATTGGGGCCGCAAGCGCCGGCGCTTGCACATCAAATCCTGAAAAAATTCAGCCCCAGATGGCCTCGGCGAGGGCGTCGGCGCGGGCCCGCACGCGCTCGCGGACCTCGGCGAACATGGGGTCCGCGCGCAGCGGCTCGAGCAGCGGGCAGCGCTCGCTCCACTGGCGGTCGGTGAGCAGCCAGCGGTCGGCGAGGGTGAGGAAGCCGCGGGCGCGGCGCAGGTCGCCGGCGGCGCAGGCGAGCTCGCAGCCGACCTGGTACACGAAGGTGTTGCGGCGGTAGTTGCTGCCGGTGCCGTAGGCGATGAGGGTGTCGAGGATCTCGTCGGTGGGCATGCGCCGCAGGGCGAAGGCGACGATCAGGCGGGTGGCGCGGTAGACCGGCGGCGGCAGGTTGTCGGCGTTGTGCTCGAGCACCTGCTCGAGGCGTTCGAACGCGCCGGGCCGCGGGTGCCACAGCATGAGCCGCGGAATTAAAATCGTGCGCATGCCGGTGGCGGCGATCGGGCCGTCGACGTCGGCGTAGAACTCGTCCCACTGCTCGCGGTAGGCCAGCAGGCGCAGGCGGCACGACCAGGCCATGTACGAGGTGCGGTCGAGGGCCAGCGAGATCTCGAGGCGGCGGGCGGCGTCGGGCAGGCGGCCGATGTCCAGCAGCAGGTCGGACAGCAGGTTGTAGGCCTCGCTGAGGCTCGGCGCGCGCTGGAGGGCGACGACGAGGCTGCGCGCGGCGGTGGTGGCGTCGCCGCCGGCGAGGGCGATGCGGGCGCGGGCGAGGTGCGACTCGCCGAGCTCGTCGTGGTGGGTGATCGCGTGGTCGACGAGGGCGCGCAGCTCGGCGAGCTCGGCGGGCGTGGGCTCGCGGAACATCAGGCCGGCCTGCACGCGCGCGAGGGTGTGGCCGAGCTGCAGCATGGGGTGGTCGGGGGCGCGGGCGAGGGCCGCCTCGAACAGCTGGAGCGCGCGGTCGGAGTACATGGTCAGGTAGGCGTGGCGGGCCTTGACGTAGAGCTCGGACACGTCGGCGGGCAGGTCGTCGCGGCGCAGCGGCGAGGCGGTGCGGTCGAGGGCGGCGGCGACGCGGGCGGCGAGCTCGGCTCCGAGCTGGTGCAGGGCGGCGCGGGGCTGCGAGAGCGACACGCGGGTGCGGCGCTCGCCGGCCGCGAGCTCGAGCTCGACGCGCACGCCGTCCGCGGTCTCGGCGGCGCTGCCGGTGATCGCGGCGGCCGGGCGGATCTCGTCGCTGCCGCCGGTGAGCACGCGCAGGCCGCGGATCTGGGCGAGGGCGTGGTGGAAGTCGGCGGAGATCCAGGCGAGCGCGTCGGCGGCGACCAGCGGGGTGACGGAGATCCAGCGCGGACCGGCGGCGTCGTTGGCGGCCAGCGGGGCGCGGGCCGGCGCGGGCACCGGCGGCGGCGCGGCCGCGGCCTCGCGCATGGCCTCGAGGCGGGCGAGCAGGGCGGCGGCGTCGGCGGGGCGCCGGTCGGGGTCGGCGCGCAGGCAGTCGGCGAGCAGGCGGCGCCACGCGGCGGACAGGTCGGTGAAGCGCCCCAGGTCGGGCTCGCGGCCGCCGCGCTTGCACGCGAGCAGGCCGAGGGCGTCGCTCTCGAGCCAGGGGCTGACGCCGGTGAGGGCCTCGAACAGGACCACGCCGACCGAGTAGACGTCGGTCTGGGTGCGCATGGGCTCGCCGCGCGCCTGCTCGGGGGCCATGTAGAACGGGGTGCCGGTGGTGCCGCCGTCGCTGGCGGTCGGGTCGCTGAGGGCCTGGGAGATGCCGAAGTCGGTGACGACGGCGCCGCGGACGGGGGCGACGAGGATGTTGCCGGGCTTGATGTCGCCGTGCACGACGTCGGCGGCGTGGGCGGCGGCGAGGCCCTCGCAGATGCGCAGGCCGAGGTGCAGCACCTGCGAGGGCGGCAGCGGGGCGTCGCGGCGGAGGAGGGCCTGCAGCGACTCGCCGGGCACGTACTCCATGGTGAGGAAGCAGAGCGCGCCGTCGCGGCCGAACTCGTACACGCGGGCGACGTGGGGGTGGGTGACGCGGCGGGCGAGCTTGACCTCGCGGCGGAAGCGGGCGCGCACGGCGTCGTCGTCGGCGAGGTCGGAGCGCAGGAATTTGACGGCGACGGTCTCCTCGAGGTCGAGGTCGTAGCCGCGGCAGACCACGCCCATGCCGCCCTCGCCGAGGCACTCGAGGATCTGGTAGCGGCCGGCGACGAGCGTCGGCAGACCGGCCTCGCCGATCTCGGCGGCGCCGAAGCTGGCGAGCGTGCGCTCGTCGGGGGCCGCGGAGGTCACCTCGGCGACTCTAACAGCATCACAGCGGGTCCGCCGGGCCGCAGCCGCGCGCGGCGATCGCGGTGGCACGATCGGCCCGGTCGCGCGTACGATGCGTCTCATGGCCCGCGAGCTCCGCGACGTCCGCCTCGCCGTGCACCTGCCGCTGCACTACAGCTGCGGTGAGGACTACGACGCGATGTCCGCGGCCGCGGGCGGCCGGCGCTGCGGCGCGTGCGACCGCGTGGTCGTCGACCTGTCGGCGATGTCCGAGCGCGAGGCCGCGCGGTTCATGGCCCGGCCGCGCGAGCGCCGGGCCTGCATCTCGTACGAGGTGCGGGACGACGGGCGCGTGGTGTATCGCCGGCCGCGGCCGTCGCGGCTGGCGCCGGGGCTGGTCGCGGCGGCGCTGACGGCCTGCGCGCCGCACGAGCCGCCGCCGCGGATCGAGGGTGCGCAGCTCGAGGTCGAGGCGCCCGCGCCCGCGCCCGTGGTCGTGCCGGCGCGGACCATGAAGCAGGCGGAGCCGCGGCCGGAGCCGCCGGACGACGACATCAACCCCTGCCCTCCCCCGCAGGACGAGCCGCCCGACGTCGCGGAGACGAAGCGCAGGAAGACCGCGCCGAGCAAGCCGGCGACGCCGGGGCGGCGCCGGGTGGTCGGGATCGAGGGCTGATCAGGCGAGCGCGTTGCGGTAGGCGGTGAGCGCCCGCAGCGGGTAGATCGTCGCGGTCATCTCGAGGCGGTAGAACGGCCACGGCCACTGCACGACGAACTGGTAGGGGCCGCCGTCCCACGAGCCGTCCTCGTTCTGGATCTCGAGCAGGCGCTGGACGGCGCGGGCGACCGCCGGAGAGCGCGCGTGGCCGGCGGCGATCAGGGCGCACACGACGATGCCGGTGACGTACTGGCTCGACGCGCCGGTGCCGGCGAGGGCGACGTTCTCGTACGAGTCGACGGTCTCGCCCCAGCCGCCGTCGGCGTTCTGGTGGTCGAGCAGCCACTGCACGGCGGCGGCGAACGGCGGCCGCGAGACGTCGACGCCGACGGCGACGAGGCCGCTGATCACCTCCGAGGTGCACGCGAGGTAGTTGCACTCCCAGCGGCCCCACCACGCGCCGTTGCGGTCGAGCTGATTGCGCAGGAAGCGGACCGCGGGGGCGACGTGGCGATCGTCGGCGCGCACGCCGAGGGCGCCGAGGCCCTGGAGGACGCGGCCGGTGAGGTCCTCGGTGGCCGGGTCGCCGAGCTGGATCGGCGGCTCGATCATCATTTTTAAAGTTTCGACGAGGGCTGTCGGGGTCTCGAGGGCGGAGATCGGGAACGGTCCGGGGTCCTTGCCGCGCTGGCCGCGGGCGAACGCGGGCCAGCCGCCGTCGGCGTTCTGCATGCCGTACAGCCAGCGCAGGCCGGCGTCGACCGAGGTCTGCATGCGGGTGGCGAGCGGCTGGAGCTGCGCGAGGGCCTGCAGGACCTCGCTCGTCGAGTCGCAGTCGGCACCGAGCGGGTTGCGGTCCTGGAACGGCCAGCCGCCGGTGCGCGGGGTGAAGGGGGTCGGGTTCTGCCAGTCGCGGGGCAGCGGCCAGAACGACTGGCGGGTGATCATGTACTCGGTCGCGCGGAGGATCGCGGGGTCGTCGGCCGGCACGCCGCCCTGGCGCAGGGCCGTGACGAGCAGGGCGGTGTTCCACACGCGGCTGTCGAAGGTGACGAACTCGAGCTCGTCGCCGCGTTCGCGTCGCCACTGCTTCAGGTCGTCGACGGCGCGGTGCAGGCGGTCGTCCTCGCGGGTCAGGCCGAGCGCGGCGTAGGTGAGGATCGCCATCACGCTGGTGTTGATCGCGCCGAACAGGTTGCCGGTGGGGTTCTGGTGGGTGGCGATGTAGCGGCACACGCGGGCGTGCTCGAGGGCCGCGAGCGTGCCCGGCGCGGCCGGCCGCTTGCGGTTCTGGAGGCCGCGGATCAGCGCCGGCAGCATCATGAAGATCAGGGTGAACGCCGGCGTGAAGCGGGTGCCGAGGAGGCGCTCCACCCCGGGGATCAGCACCCACGCGACCGGCATGGTCGTCAGCGTCGAGGGCTCGACCACGCCGCCCGCCGCGAGCAGCACCCGGGTGTAGGCCTCGCACTCATTAAATCCGCCGCGGGACTGGATGTACTGCCAGGCCTTCTTGCAGGCGTCGGAGGTCGGGTCCTCGCCGGCGCGCAGCAGGGCGGCGTAGACGATCGCGGTCTGGTCGAGCGTGCCGGGGCCGTCCTGGTAGGGGCTGAACGAGCCGTCGCCCAGCTGGTAGGCGAGCATGGCGCGCGCGGCCTTGCGGCCGTCCTCGGGGGTGAGCGCGTCGGTGAAGGCGAGGGCGATGACGGCCTCGGCGGTGGCGTCGGGGCCGGCGATCGTCGCGCCCGGCCACGAGCCGTCGCGGTGCTGCCGGGCGCGCACGTGGGCGTGGGCGCGGGCGATGGCGGCGTCGACGTCGGGCGCTGCGGGGGTCTGCGAGGGCGACGGCGTCGGCGGATCGGTCGGGGTGGTCATCCTTGAGGTCCTTTCAGCGCGCGTTCGACCCGGTGCACGCCGGTGGCGGCGTCGCAGGCGTCGAAGTGGGCGCAGGCGCGGCGGGCGTGCTCGTCGCGCCCGGCGGCGCCGACGGGGAGGCAGAGGCCGAGCTCGAGCTCGATGAGGCCGCGCTCGAGCGCGAACTCGGCGGCGTGCGCGAGCGCGGCCGCGAGGTGCTCGCGGGCCTCGCCCTGCTGGCCGGCGATGCGCATGGCCTTGCCGGTCAGGCGCATCGCCGTGGGCCTGGCGAACGGGGTGCGCCGGGCCAGCCCGCGCTCGAGTTTAATTAGCGTGTGGGCGGCGTGGCGGTGCTCGTCGGCGTCGCTGCGACCGTTGGTCCGGGCGTCGTCCCAGAGGTCGAGCAGCACGTCGGCGGCGAGGCGGCAGGCGGTCTCGTGCATGAACAGCAGGGTCTCGCCCTTGAGGTCGACGAGCACCTGCCTGGCGGCGGCGGCGGCCTCGGCGAGCTGGCCCTTCTCGAGGAAGACGGCGGCCTGCACGGCGCGCGGCACGGCGGCGCTGCCCTTGCCGGAGCCGCGCAGGACCGCGGGGATCGCCAGGCCGGCGTCGATCTCGGCCTGGTCGAGCGAGCCGAGCCAGAGGTCGCACTCGCTGCGGAGCACGCGGCACCAGGCGGCCGACAGCTCGTTGTTGCGGGCGACCGCGGAGGCGAGGGCCTCGGACAGCGGCTCGCGCACGCCGGCGCAGCCGCGGTGGCGCAGCCGTCCGCCGGCGGTCATCAACGTTAAACCCTCCCACTCGTGGCGGGCGCCGATCGCCCGGGCGGTGGCGGCGAGGGCTCCGCCTCGCGACTCGAGCAGGTCCCAGCGGGCCACGCCGAGCCAGTGGGCGCACTCGGCCACGCCGGCCGCGACCTCGCTGTGGGCGTCGCCGAGGCGGCGGCTGTGCGCGCTGGCCTCGGCGAAGTACCACGCGGCCCGCGACTCGAGGCCGACCGCGCCGCACACCGCGCCGATCACCGAGTAGGCGATCGCCGGGTTGGCCGCGTCGGGGCTGCCCTCGGCGGTGTTGGCGGCCATGAAGCAGGTCGCCAGCAGGCGCAGGGTGTCGCCGCGGGCCACGTAGCTCTGCTGCAGCAGGTTGAGGGCCTGCGCGCGCACGACGTTGCTCGAGTGGCGCAACACCGCCGGTGAGGGCCTGGGGTCGGCGCGCGCGCGGCGGCCGGCGCGGCGGGCCAGGCCGGTGAACTGGCGGCCCATGGCCAGCACGAGCTCGCCGAACCACCCGGGCTCGCTGCGCGGCAGGCTGTGGCCTTGCAGCTGCAAGGCCTCGGCCACGCGGGCCTGGGCGGCGTCGATGTCGCCGAGCCCGAGCGCGGCCTCGGCGGTCAGCAGCGCGGCGGCCGAGCGCTCGCCGCGGGCGAGCACGAGGCCGGCGTCGACGAGGGCCCACACGCGCTGCAGCAGGGCCTTCGCCTGGTGGTGGGCGCCGGCGGCGAGGGTCCGGCGGGCGTTGCGGACGAGCACGTGGAAGGCCCGCGCGGGCGCGCCGGCGCGGGACCAGTGGTGGGCCAATTCGGGGAGGGCGCGGCCTTGCGGGCGGGCGGCCTCGATGCGCTCGGCGATGCGGCCGTGCAGGGCCTCGCGGCGGTCGGGCGCGAGCGCGGCGTAGGCCGTGGCCAGCACGCCGTCGTGCACGAACGTCAGGTCGCCGGTCCACGAGCGCTGGACCACGCGGTGGAGGATGAGGTCGTCGACCGCGTCGAGCACCTCGTCCTCTTGCAGGCCCTCGACGCCGATCAGCAGGTCGAGGTCGAGGATGCGGCCGAGCACGGCGGCGACGTCGACCACGCGGCGGGTCGCCGGGGCCAGCGCGGCCAGGCGGCGCGCGCTGATGTCCCGCATGCTGTGCGGCAGGCGCTCGGCGGCGCGGTCGGCGAGGCGCCAGTGGTCGTGGCCGTCGCGGACCAGCAGGCCCTCGTCGTGGGCGACGTGCAGCAGCTCGGTGATGAAGAACGGGTTGCCGGCGTCCTCGGGCTCGAGGTCGGCGAGCAGGCCGTCGGGCGGCTCGGGCAGCGCGAGCACGTCGGCGACGATCGAGCGCGCGGCCGCGTCGCGCAGCGGCCGCAGGGCGATGCCGTGCACGCCGGGGCGCGAGGCCAGGGCGTGCAGCTCGCGCGGGGCCTCGTCAGGGCGGTAGGCGCAGACCACCAGCGCCGGGGCCTTCGGCAGGGTCGACGGCAGCGCGGCCAGGACCGCGAGCGTGAGCTCGTCGGCCCACTGCACGTCGTCGAGCAGCAGCACCAGCGGGCCCGGACGGGCCAGCGCGGTCAGCAGGCGGGTCATGGCGTCGACGACGCGCTGGCGCCGGGCCTCGCCGGGCAGCACCGGGACCTCGGGCGCCGCGGCGGCGCCGGGCAGGCCGAGCAGGGCCGGCTCGAACTCGGCGAGCACGCGCAGGTCGGCGCCGAGGAGCCGCTGCGTCTCGTCGGGCCCGAGCTTGTGCGCGCGGTCGACGACGTGGAGGAACAGCTCGCGGAACGGGTGCAGCGGGGCGGCCTCGACGCGCAGGTCGGCGTCCTGGAGGCCGACCGCGAGGCACTCGCCGGTCACGATCAGCGGGCGCCCGGAGGCGGCCCGGCGGGCGAACTCCATCAGCAGGCGGGTCTTGCCGGTGCCGGCCTCGCCGCGCACGAGCGCCAGCTTGCCTGTCCCGTAGGCCAGGTGGTCGAGCAGCCGGGCGAGCGCGTCGAGCTCGCCCTCGCGGCCGGAGAAGCCGGCGCGGTAGAGCTGGCGCGGGGCGCCGCCGGGGGCGATGTCCGCGGGCTCGCCGACCAGCGCGGCGAGCTCGGCCGCGACGTCGGCGGCGTAGCCGGCGCGCTCGCGCGGGTCCTTGCACAGCAGCCGCTGGACCAGGGCGTCGAGCGCCGGCGAGATGCCGTCGACGCGCGACGGCAGCGGGTCGGGCGCCCGGTGCAGGTGCTGCTGGATCACCTGCATCGGCGCGCCGACGAACGGCGGGTCGCCGGTCAGGCACTCGTAGAGGATGCAGCCGAGCGAGTAGAGGTCGGCGCGGGCGTCGACGTACTCGCCCTGCAGCTGCTCGGGCGCCATGTAGTGCAGCGTGCCGACCACCACCCCGCCGGCGTCGAGCACCTCGCGCCCGGCGGCGCCCTGGGCGGCCAGGCCGAAGTCGACGAGCACCGGCTCGCCGGTGGCCCGCACGAACACGTTCTCGGGCTTCAGGTCGCGGTGGACCACCCCGGCGCCGTGCAGCACCGCCAGCGTCTCGCACAGGCGCAGGGCCACGCGCAGCAGCGTCGGCGCCTCGCCGGCCGCGGCCAGCGGGCGCAGCAGCGTCGCCTCGCGGCCCACGTCCTCGGCGGGCGCGAGCGCGGGCGTCGGCTCCGCGTCGAACTCGAGGGTGTACTGCACGCCCGACAGCGTGGCCGAGCCGCCCATGCCGAACTCGGTGTCGGCGCCGGCGAGCCCGACCGGCGTCGGCAGCTTGCGGCTGCGGCTGTCGGTGCGGCCGATGTACCCGGGCTGGCTCTCCGACCAGGTGCTGCGGATCAGGTGGGCCAGCGTGCGCCCGGTCAGCAGCTCCATCGCGTACCACGGCAGCCCGTTGGTGACCCCGCGGGCGACCACCCGCACGACGCCCGGGTGGCGCATGCGCGTGAGCGCGTGGATCTCCCGGCGGATGCTGGCCAGCATGCGCGGCTCGGGCAGGCGCACCGTCTTCAGGGCCACGACCTCGCCGGTGGCGCAGTGCTCGGCGCGCCAGACGATGCCCATCCCGCCGCCGCCGAGCTGACCGAGCAGGCGGTAGGGGCCGACGAGCACCGGCTCCTCGTCGGCGCTGCGGACAGGCGACGTCACCGCGGCAACGATAGCAAACGCCGGTGTGCGCGCGATAGCGCAACTTCGCGCCGCGGTCCGCGGGCGTCGACCTCAGCGCGGGCCGTCGTAGCTCGCGCCGCAGGTGCACGTCTCGTGCACGACCACGCGGCAGAGGAGCGGCAGCGTCGGGCGCACGCGGTCGAAGATGAAGCGCGCGAGGTTCTCGCTGGTCGGGTTGGCCAGGCCCTCGACCTCGTTGAGGTAGTGGTGGTCGAGGATGGCGTGCATCGGCTGCCAGGCGGCGGCGATGTCGGCGAAGTCGAGGATCCACCCGGTGTGCGGGTCGACCGGGCCGCGCACGTGCAGCGCCACGCGGAAGGAGTGACCGTGCAGGCGGTGGCACTTGTGGTCCGGCGGGACGTTCGGCAGGCGGTGCGCCGCCTCGAAGGTGAACTCTTTGAAGATCTCCATGACGATGCCCGCGGGGCCGCGGCGGGCGGACCCTACACCGCGGGCACGCGGGCGCGCAAGGCCGCCGGCGCGGCCGCCGACCGCGCCGCGCCGCGGAGTCAGGACGGCTCGTGGCGGCGGATGAAGTCGTGGAGGATCCGGTTGACCTCCGCGGCGCGCGAGCGATGCAACCAGTGGTTGTCGTCGATGTGGTGCATCTCGAGGTCGGGCACGAACTCGGGGGCGTTGTCGAAGAGCTCGGGCGCGATCGCCAGGTCGCGCAGCGGCACGATGACGCTGACCGGCAGCGTGACGCTCGGCGGCGGGGCGTGGCGGCGCAGCAGCAGCTGGCGGTAGAGCGCGAGCGGGGCGAGCAAGGTGCTGCGCGCGAGCGCCGGGTCGACGCGGGCGAGCTCGGGGTCGCCGCGCTGCACGCCGCCCCGGCGGTGGGTCTTGACCCACAGGCCGACGACGTCGCGGGTCAGGTAGGCCTCGGGCACGTACGGCAGCTGGAACAGGAGGATGTACCAGAACCGGCGCAGCTGGTCGGCGAGGAAGGCGAGGTCGGCGAGGCTGTGGCGGCGCACCCGCATGGCCAGGTGGGCGAACGCCATCTCCGGGTGCGGCGCGGCGATCGCCGTGAAGCTGCGCACCCGGGCGGCGCGCGCCGGGTCGCCGACGAACAGCCAGCCGAGCATGCCGCCCCAGTCGTGGCCGACGAGGTGGACCTGGCCCTCGGGACCGGCGACGGCGTCGATCGCCGCGGCGATGTCGTCGAGGTAGCGGGCGATGCGGGTGCCCTCGCGCGACTGCGGGGCGGTCGAGCCGCCGACCCCGCGCTGGTCGAAGGCCGCGACCGGGTGCATCGGCGCGAGGCCGCCCAGCTGGTTGGACCAGGTCGCGTGCGAGTCGGGGAAGCCGTGGAGGAACAGCACCGGCGCGCGGCGCTCGCCGCGGAACGCGGGGCTGCGGACCAGGTGGAGGGTCACGTCGCCGCTGGGGACCGCGAGCGACTCGAGGCCGTCGACGGGGCGCACGTCAGTCGTCCAGCGCTCCGGCGTTGATCCAGTCCTCGATCAGCTGGATCTTCTCCATCGCCATCGGGGCGGTGCCCAGCGGCATCTGCATGCCGACGATGCCGGGCGTGCCGACGATCTTCTGGTAGAGGTAGCTGCTCTCGGCGTCGCTCGGGGCGACCTGCTTGGTCGCCGGGATGTCGATCGACGGCACGTCGACGATGTTGGCGTAGGCGCTGTCGGGGCGCAGGTCGAGCCCGCCGTTGAGCGCGTCGAGCGGGTCGGACTGGTGGCAGCTGCAGTCGACCTTGAAGATCTCGACCACGTTGGTGAACGTCGGCATGAGCGGCTCGCCGCCGGTCGACGAGCCCTCGCCGCCGGTGGTCGGGTCCTCGCCGGTGCTGCTGCCCGCGCCGCTGTCGCCCGGGAACTCGGCGCCGGCGATCCAGGCCACGATCGTCTGCACGTCGGGCGTGTCGTAGGGGCCGCCCTGCGGCATGCGGTTGCCGACGCGGGTCGCCCCGATGGCCGCGAGCGTCGCGTCGGGGAGGATGCGGACCGCGATCTCCGAGGCCGCGAGGTCGCCGATGGTCACGTACTTGCTGCCGACCAGCGTGTCGAGCGCGCCGCCCTCGAGCGTCGGCTGGATGCCGCCCGACGCGTGGCAGCCGGCGCGCGCGCACGAGGCCTTGAAGGCCGCCTCGACGTCGGGGGGCACGCCGCCGCCGCTGCCGGCGTCGTCGACCGCCTCGAGCTGGTTGCACGCCGTCAGCAGCAGGCCGACGGACAGGGCCCGCAGGGCCGTGAGGTTCGCCAGGAGCGATGCGTGGGACAGGAGACGCGAGTGCATAATTTTACAGGCCCCACTTGCGGCTGAGGTTGAAGCCGAAGAAGAAGCTGCCGCGATCGGCGAACGGGTTCTTGGACTGGCCGCCCGGGGCGTACAGGTTGGTGTGGATCTCCCGGGTGTTGGTGATGAAGATCTGGAAGAAGTGCAGGCCGGTGCGGATCGACCCGCCGATCGACCACGAGCCGATGTTGCTGCCGCTCGGGTCGGCGTTGCCGCCGTTGTAGAAGAACGCGTCGGCGGGGATCGGCAGGTTGTACTCCATGTCGATGCCCCACTTCTTCTTCTGGCCGAGCCACACGGTCGAGCCGATGCCGACGCCGAGCGTGCCGCGGCGGTCGCGGACGGCGACCGGGCCGTCGACGCCGTCGTCGGGCAGGTCGACCTGCGGCGCGGCCTGGTGGTCGGTGCGCAGGCTGTAGCCGAGCACCAGCATGGTGCTCCAGCGGTCGAACCACAGGCGGCTCAGGAGCAGCTGGAAGTTGCCCGACCACGGGTTGGCGGTGCTCGACGGGAAGTCGCGGAAGTACTCGACCGAGGCGTAGCCGCCGAAGCTGACCGGCTTGCCCGCCTCCTGGCGGATCGGGATGTACTTGGTGCCGAACTCGTAGCCCTTGCGCGAGCTGGTGCGCCGCAGGACCACGTCCCAGCCGTCGAGGATGCCGTAGGCGAAGCCGTACGAGATGATCGCGCCGGCGTCGAGGCCGAACGCGCCGCGCTCCTCGCCGACCCGGCCGAAGCGGTGGTCGATGCGGAACTCGAAGTTGCGGCGGCCGAGGCTGGTGGTCGACGGCAGGTTGATCTGCCAGACCCCGTGGAACGGCGGCTTGCTCGGCTTCTTCTCGTCGCCGGGCGGCTCGGCGGCGCCGTCGTCCGGCGGCGGGGTCGCGTCGCCCGGCGGCGGGGTCGTGTCGCCCGGCGGCGCGTCGGTCGGCGCCGCGGGGCCGGCCTTGCCGCGCTCGCCGAGCAGCGTGATGTACGTGCGCACCGCCTCGAGGTCGGCCTTCGGCAGCGGGTCGCCGCCGAGGGGCATCACGTCGCCCTGGATGCCCTTGGCGCCGGTCATCTTCTGCAGCAGGTAGCTGCCGTCGGGGTCGCCGGCGACGATGAAGGGCTTTTGGTTGACCTTCGAACGCTCGCGGGTGAGGCGCTCGAGCGGCCCGGTGAGCACGACCTCGTCGGCGCCCTTGTCGTGACAGGCGGCGCACTGGTCGTTGAAGATCTTCTGCACCCTGGCCTCGGCGTCGGCGATCTTCTTGTCGAGGTCGCCGCCGGACGCGGCGGCGCCGCCGCTCGCGGGCGGCGGCGTCGGGGTCGTCGGCGCCTTGGCGCCGGAGCCGCCGCCGAGGCTGGCGATCCACTCGCTGACGGTCTTCTTCTGGCCGGCGGGCAGCGGGTCGCCCCCGAGGGGCATCGTGTCGCCCTCGATGCCCTTGCCGATCAGCTTGGCCATCAAGTAGCTGCCGTCGGGGTTGCCGGCGACGACGTAGGGCTTGCCCGTCGCCTTCGACTTCATGCCGACCAGTCGCGCCGGTGAGCCCTCGAGGTTCGGCTCCTCGCCGCCGGCGCTGTGACAGCCGGTGCAGGTGTTCTCTTCGAAGATCGCCTTGACCTTCGCCTCGAGATCCGAGGCTGGTGCTGCGAGAACGAGAAGGATCGGGAACGGGAGCGGCATGTTGAGGCCTACCGTGCGGTAGTCGTGAGTGTTACCACAATGCGCGCCGCGACTGGTTTGGATAATATCGGCCCATGCGTTCGCGCCTGTCCCGGCTCGCCCTCGTCTGTGTCGCCACCGCCACGGTCGCCTGTCAAACGCCCGCCCCCGAGGGCGCCAAGAAAGACGCGCCCGTCGCCCCGGTTCCGACCGACGCGAAGACCCCCGACGCGAAGACCAGCGACGCGAAGACCCCCGACGTGAAGGCCCCCGACGCGACCGCCGGCGCGGCCACAGCCGGCGCCCCGGCGACCGCAGGCGCCCCGACCGGCGACACCGCCGCCGCGACCGCAGGCGCTGCGGCGACCGCCGGCGACACCGCCCCCGCCGCCGACACCGCGGCCGCGACCGCCGGCGACGCGGCCCCGGCCGGCGACACCGCCGGCGCCCCGCCGGCCGCCGACAAGGCCAAGCTGCTCGACGAGGCGAAGGCCAAGAAGACGTCGGACACGCGCGCCAAGAAGGCCCTCGAGGAGGCCGAGGCCGCCGGCGCCACGGCGCGCGAGCTGGCCGAGGCGAGCAACGCGCGCGGGGTCGCTCTGGTCGGCGCCGGCGAGGCCGAGCGGGCCACCGCCGCCTTCGAGTGGGCCCGCGACAAGGACGCCACCTACCCCGACGCGAGCTTCAACCTGGCCAAACAGACAGCCCTCGCCGGCGAGGTCCCGGAGACCGTCAAGCACCTGCAAGAGGTCAACAAGCGCGGCGGCAAGAAGCTGCTGAAGCAGGTCGGCTACGACCCGGTGTTCGAGGCCGTGAAGGACGACCCCGAGGTCGTGAAGATCACCAAGTGAGGCGATGAGCTCGCCGAACCAGCCCCGCGACCCGTCGGCTCCGACCCGCGTCCTGTTCGTCTGCTACGCCAACGTCACCCGCTCGCCGCTGGCCGAGGGGGTGCTGCGCCACCTCGTGCAAGAGCGCGGCCTCGCGGACCGCTTCGTGGTCGCCAGCGCGGGCATCTCGGCGTTCGAGGGGTCCCCGCCGGACCCCGGCAGCGTGGCGATCGCGGCCAGGAACGGGATCGCGCTCGCGGGGAGGTCGCGGCAGATGAGCCGCCAGGACCTGTTCGACAACCACCACGTGCTGGTCGCCGATCGCCAGGTCGCCGAGCGGATCCGCCGGCTCATGGGCGCCTCGGCCTTCGGCGAGCTCGGCGTGCCGGCCCGCGTCCGCATGCTCGCCCGCCTCGCCGACCCGCAGGCCACCGACGTGCCCGACCCGATCGGCGGCGGACCGGCGGGCTACGCCGACCTCTACGCGCTGGTCCACCGCGCCTGCACGGTCCTGCTCGACGAGCTCGCGCGATAAAGCGGCGCCGCCGCGGACGCGCGGCGCCCTGCTCGTGCGCGGCCCCCGGGGCCTCAGCTGCGCGACTCGGGCGCGGCCTGCTTGACCGGCTTCGGGCGCGGCGCGCCTTCCATCGGCGCCTGGTTGGTGCGCGGCTCGAGCGCGGCGGGGTGGATCTTCAGCTCGGCGATCCCGCCGGGGATCAGCAGCTGGGCGATCGGCGTGCCCTCGGGGATCACGCTGCCGTCGTGCTTGCGCAGCACGATCGGCGGGTGGGCCGCGTCGTGGGCGGCGAGCTCCTTGGCCAGCTCGGTCTGGGTCGGCTCGTCGAGCGCCGACCAGGCCAGGCGCCCGCGGCACTTGGGGAACTTCGAGCAGCCTAGCCACGGCCCGCGCCGGCCCGAGCGCAGGTTGAGCGCCGCGCCGCACTTCGGGCACGGCACATCGACCTCGAGCGCCGGCGGCGTCGGGTATTTGATCGCCTCCTTCTTGTCGAGGTTGATCGTGAACTTGGTGGTCGGGTACGCGACCGACACCAGGAACGGCCCGAAGCGGCTCGACCGCAGCTCCATGTCGGAGCCGTCCTCGGGGCAGATCACGTCGACGCGCTCGGGCAGCATCGGCCGGCCGTCGCGGGTGATCGGCGCCGCGTAGTCGCAGTCCGGGTAGCGCGTGCACGACAGGAAGCGCCCGTTCTTGCCGAAGCGGTAGGCCGTCTCGGCCCCGCACTTCGGGCAGGCGTACACCGCCGGCTGCACCTCGGCCTTGGCGTGGGTCATGGTGTCGCTCGCCTTCTCGAGCGAGCGCGAGAACCCCTTGTAGAACTTGCGGAGCATGGCCTGCCAGTCGGCGCCGTTCTCCTCGATGGCGTCGAGCTCCGACTCCATCGAGCGGGTGTAGCCGACGTCCATCAGCTCCTTGAAGGCCTCGATCAGCTTGTCGGTCACGACCTCGCCGAGGTCGGTGGCGTAGAAGCGGCGGTCGAGCTGCTCGACGTACTTGCGCTCCTGGATCACCTGGATGATCGAGGCGTAGGTCGACGGCCGGCCGATGCCCTCCGACTCGAGCGTCTTGACCAGCGACGCCTCGGTGTAGCGCGGGGGCGGGTTGGAGAAGCGCTGGGTCGGGTCGACGGCGATCACGCCGATGACCTGGCCCTCCTGCAGCCCGGGCAGCGTCTGCTCGTCGCCCTGCGGCGCCCCGAGCACGCGCAGGAACCCGTCGAACACCAGCACGCGGCCGGTCGCCCGCAGCACCGCGCCGGTCGGCTTGTCGGCCCGCTCGAAGTTCACCGCGGTCGCGTCCCACTGCGCCGGCGTCATCTGGCAGGCCAGCGTGCGCGACCAGATCAGGTTGTAGAGCTTGAACTGGTCCTCGCTCAGGGCCTCGCGCAGCGCCTCCGGGCGGCGGTTCACGTCGGTCGGGCGGATGGCCTCGTGGGCCTCCTGCGCGTCCTTGTTCGAGCTGCTGTAGATGTTGGCCTTGTCCGGCAAGTAGCTCGCCCCGAACGCCCCGCCGATGAAGGTGCGCAGCTGCGTCAGCGCCTCCGGCGAGAGGTTGGTCGAGTCGGTGCGCATGTAGGTGATGAGGCCGACCTGGCCCTCGCCCGGGACCGCCACGCCCTCGTACAGCGACTGCGCGGTGCGCATGGTCCGCAGGGTCGAGAACCCGAGCTGGCGCGCCGCGTCGATCTGCAGCGACGAGGTGATGAACGGCCCCGGCGAGCGCGTGGTCGTCCGCTTGGTCTCGACGTTGCGCACCTTGTAGCGGACCGCCGGGTCGACGCGCCCGCTGAGCGTGCGCAGCGTGCGGGCCGGGCCCTTGCCGTCCGGGTTGTCGCGCGCCGTCACCTGGATGTCGACGAGGCCCGCCGCCGCCGCCGCCGCCGTGATCTCGGCCGACAGGTCGCGCGGCTCGGCCGCGGCCGCCTCGAGCGACCAGCGCTGGCCCGCGAGCTCGACCAATTCGGCGTTGAACGACTGGTGCTCGGCCAGCCAGGCGCTCTGGGCCTTGACCGTCGGGCCCTTCTGCTTGTCGTCGAGCCTGGCCAGGAACTCTCGCCACGCCTCGCCGAGGGCCGGGCCGGCGGCGGGGTCCTGGCACACGCGGGCGTTGATCTCCCACCGCTCGTCGGGCACGAAGGCGGCGATCTCCCGCTCGCGCTCGACGATCAGGCGCACCGCCACCGACTGCACGCGCCCGGCCGAGAGCCCGCGCGCCACCTTCTTCCACAGCAGCGGCGAGGCCTGGTAGCCGACGATGCGGTCGAGGATGCGCCGGGCCTGCTGCGCGTTGACCTTGTCCTCGTCGATCGGCCGCGGGTTGGCGAACGCCTTCTGCACGGCCTGCTGGGTGATCGCGTTGAACACCACGCGCTTGGCCTGGGCCGGCTTGACCCCGAGGACCTCCGCGAGGTGCCAGGCGATCGCCTCCCCCTCGCGGTCGAGGTCGGTCGCGAACCAGATGTCGGAGGCGCCCTTCGCCGCCTTCTTCAGGTCCGCCACGGTCTTCGACTTGCTGGCCAGCACCTCGTAGGTCGGGCGAAACCCGTGCTCGAGGTCGACGCCCGGGACCGGCTGCTTCTGGCCCTTGGCCGACTTGGTCGGCAGGTCGCGGATGTGCCCGACCGAGGCCTGCACCACGAAGCCGGTGCCGAGGTACTTGTTGATCGTCTTGGCCTTGGCCGGCGACTCGACGATCACCAGCTGCTTGCCGCTGCCCCGCGCCGCCGGCGCCGCGGCCTCCTCCTCGCCCTCGGGCGCAGACTTCGCCTTCGCGGCCGCCTTGCTCGCCGCCTTCGCCCCCGCCGCCGCCTTCGCCACCTTCTTCGACGCCGCCTTCGCCGGCGTGGCCTTCGCCACCTTCTTCGTCGCCGCCGCCTTCGCCACCTTCTTCGCCGCCGCCTTGGTCGCGGTCTTCGCCTTCGCCGCCTTCTTCGCCGGCTTCTTCGCCGCCGCCGCCGGCTTGGTGCGCCGCGTCGCGGGAGACTTCGAGGTCGGGGTGTCGTCGGCTGGGCTCTTCGCCATGGGGTTCACGGGATACCGAAAGGGTCGGCTTTATAAAAGCCCCGCCCCGGGCGCGCCAGTCGGGCGACCCCGGGCTCGACAGAAGAAGGCTCACGCCCCCGGACACGCTCGCAGGCCGCGGCGATCCGCCCCGGAGCCGCAAACAGCGGCCCCTGTCGCGTCGCAGGACCAGGTGATCGGAGAGAGATCCGCGAGCGTCACGTCCGCTCGCGAGCGGTCCTCCGCGACGGCGCCCGCGTCGCGGACCGCCCCGCGTCAGCTCACATGGTCGTCGGCACCGTCGTGGCCGCCGGCGGGGCGGCCGTGCACTTCGGCGTGTACGTCGCGTTCTTCATGTCGCACACGTCCTCGATGCACGGGCACTCGGACGGGTTGTAACAGAAGCCGCGCTGGTTCGCGACCGTCAGCTGCGACACGCAGTCGTTGTACGCGTCCATGCTGAACGTCCCGGTGCCCGAGGCGAACACCTCGCAGCTCTTGCCGTCGGGGTCCTGGTTCGAGGCGTGCGCGCCGCCCCAGCTGGTCAGGCCGCCGGCCTCGGCGGGCCCGATGTCCTTGCCGGTGACCGCGCGCCAGGTGCTGCCGTCGAGCACGCAGTCCCTGACCGGGTCGAGCTCCTGCGCCTGACAGCACACCGACATCTGCGGGTTGCCGCAGATCTCGAGCTGCGTCGCCGCGTCCCACGTCGGGTTGCACGGCGTCGGGCAGCCGTTGGTGAACGGGCTGGTGAACCCGCCAACCTTCACGCACATGCCCGAGAAGCTCAGCGGGTTGTTGTTGCCCGAGAAGATGGGCTGGCCGTACTCGTCGTTGAGCAGCGGGTTGCCGGCCCCGTCCTTGGCGAAGTAGTTCGGCTTCTTGCCGCCGACCGTCGCCGGGTCGTCGGAGCAGCACGTCTCACCGGAGGGGCACTCCGCGTCCGCGGCCGGGTTGCAGCGGAACGACGGGTTGCCGAAGTCGGGTTCGAAGCACGAGACCGAGGTCACGGCCCCGACGCTGAAAATCGCGACATAGGTGAGGGCAGTCTTGACGAGGTTCAACGACGGTCTCCTTACGGCGAGCGTCAACGTGGCATATCCCGCGGCGGCTTGTAAAGCTCTGCGCGAGCGCCGACACCCGGAGCGGGCACGGGCAGATCCGGGGCCCTTCCCCCGCGCGGACGCCCGAACTTCGCCGCGCGCGCCGCTCGCCACGCGCCAGCGCACGTCCGCGCTCGAAGCTCGCCGCCCACACTTCGTGGGCCCGCTTCTTTGCCGCCCGCCGGGGCGACCGGCTAAGCTGCGAAACCGCCGAAACACGCGCGGGCAGCCCCCACCGCCGCCCTCGCGGCAGCGCGGACTGCTTCACACCCCCCCGGGCGTCGTGGCAGCGCGACCGACTCCTTCCACGGCCTGAAAGACCCAAGATGTCCACCCCAGTGCGGCTTCTACGCGTATTGCCCCGGATCGCCCTCGCCTCGCTCGCCGCGTGTACGGGCGCCCAGCAATCCTCCCCCCAGCCCGAGCCGCCGGTGACCACGCCCGCCGCAGACGCTGCCGACGTCTCGACCCCGCCGCCGATCGAGCCGGGCACGCCGCCGGCGATCGCCTTCCCCAAGGTGAGCCACCGCGAACACCCGTCCGGACAGGCGTGGGTGTTCGATCCCGGCGCCGAGCCGCGCAAGCAGGAGATCGCCCAGGCCGAGGCCGCCGGCTACACGATCATCGACCTCGGCAACAGCTGGACGCCCTACATCTTCAGCGAGAAGACCACCGGCCAGGACGACAGCACGCCCAACGACTACCGCCAGCGCTACATCGACCTCGCCAACGACCGCGTCGACGCCGACGGCGAGAAGCTCGCCAAGCACGAGCGCAACTTCCTCGAGCTCTACGGCATCCCCCCCACCCTCCACGTCGTGCACTCCGAGTGGCTGGCCGCCGAGCAGGACATCCAGCCCTGCCTCGACGCCGCCGGCTTCGACCCCGAGGTCCTGAAGAGCTACTCCGGCGTGATCGCCTACTCCAAGAAGTCCGCGGGCGACGCCAAGAAGGCCAGGCGCCTGAAGGCCTCGCTCGAGGCCGCCATGAAGAAGCAAAAGCTCGACCCGAGCAACTTGGAGCTCGCCAAGGACCACCCCAAGCTCGCCAACGCCTACGCGACCTGGAAGGAGCTGCAGACCAAGGTCGACGTCATCGACCACGCCCAGCGGCGCCTGCGCTGCGAGAAGATGTTCGTGTCCGAGGAGGGCGTCGGCAAGTACACGCCCGGCGTGTTCGACAGCTCGACCACCCACGCCCTCGCCGCCTTCGAGAAGAAGCACGCGATCATGGGCTGGGGCCACTTCCAGCCGAGCAACCTCGCCGTGCTCGCGCTGTCCCAGCCCGAGAGCCTGCACCGCCGCCTGCTCCGCGTCGTCGACGAACGCACGGTCGCCGGCGCCGGCATCCTCGAGGACGGCTCGGCCGCCAAGTGGAAGCCGAAGCTGCGCTGGAAGGACAGCAAGGGCAACGAGCAGCCGCTGCGCGACATGGTCGGCGAGGCCCGCGCGGCCGTGGTCGCCGCCCTCGACCTCGCCACCCCCGAGTCCGCGCGCCGCCAGCTCGACCGCCTGTCCGACCTCGGCGGCGGCAACTTCGAGAACCTCCTGGTCGCCGTCAAGCTCCCGCCCCCGCCCGAGTACTACGCCGAGGACATGAAGTTCGACGTCGTCATCGACCGCGGCGACGTGTGGTACGACTTCCCGTTCGACGCCGCCGGCAACAAGCTGGGCCAGCCGCGCGAGCGCTACCCCCACCTCACGCTCTACGTCGTGCACGGCGAGCAGAAGATCCCGCTGGTCCACTGGCGCACGACGATCGGCTCGTGGCGCACCGAGATGCACAACGGCGTCGAGCACTACAAGTACAAGGAGTCCGACGTCGGCGACCGCGTGTGGAAGGAGATCGTCGCCGCCCCGGTGTGGATCCCCCCGGCCACCACGCCCCCGCGCGAGCTGCTGAAGCGCAAGTGGAAGGACGGCAAGGTCCGCACGCTCGTCAACTACGCCGAGTTCGGCCCCAGCTACACCTCGGCCTACGGCCTGGTCGCCGCCTACAACATCAAGGAGATCCGCAACGCCGACGGCACCTGGAAGGCCGACTTCGACAACGGCGTGCGCGTGCACGGCAGCGTCGACTACATGTCGATCCTGCGCCGCTTCTCCCACGGCTGCCACCGCCTCTACAACATGTCGGCGGTCCGCATGTTCTCGTACATCCTGGCCCACCGCCACTTCATCCGCGAGGGCCAGATCAAACTCGGCTTCGGCCGCGAGTTCACCCACGAGGACGAGACCTACAAGATCCAGCTGAAGACCCGCGGCTACCGCTACCAGCTCGCCGAGTCGATCCCCGTGCACGTGCTCGAGGGCCGCATCCGCGGCGACCGCAAGAGCCCGATCGAGGGCTACGTGCCCAAGCCGACCCCGGCGCCCGCCCCCGGCGACACCGTGTCCGCCGAGGCCCCCGCCGACACGCCCGCGGGCGACTCCCCCGCCGCCCCCGCCGCCCCGATCCCGTGAACAACGACGGGCCTCATCCCGGAAAACACCGTCGCTCACGGCCCCCAGCCCTCGCCCGTCCGCGGACCAGGCAATGTGACCGGCCCCCTTGAGCCCGCGGGGCCCATGCTGCAATATCCCGCGCCGTGCAACGTAACCTCGTGTCCGGGTTCGATGACAGCTTCCGCCGCCACCTTGCGATCGAGCAGCGCCGCGCCGTGCTCGACACCATCGCCCGCGAGCTCGGCCCCGACACGACCCTCGGCGACATCGTCGACGCCGCCAACGAGCTCGGCTGGAGCGAGAACTTCGGCGAGCTCTGCCTCGCCGACCTCGCCGTCGCGCTCGCCGGTGAAGACGCCGCCGAGCCCCCCGCCGCCGTGACCGCCACCTCCGGCGACGGCGCCGACGAGGACGACGAAGAAGAGGAGGACGAAGTCGAGGCCGACGCCGAGGAGGACGAGGAAGAAGACGAGGACGACGAGGAGGAAGAAGACGAGGACGAGGACGAAGACGAGGAGGAAGAGGAAGAAGACGAGGAGGAAGAAGAGGTCGCGCCCGCGCGCCGCGGCAAGAACGCCGGCAAGCAGAGCAGCATGGACCGCGCGCTCGACCGCATCGACCGCGCCCTCGCCCGCGGCCGCAAGTCGTCCAAGCCCGAGGCCAAGGCGGCCAAGCCCGCCGCCAAGAAGGCCGCCAAGAAGCCGGCCAAGAAGGCCTCCAAGGCCGCGGACGACGACTCCGAGGCGATGAGCCTCGACCAGGCCGCCAAGCTGCTGATCCCGCTGGTCCGCAAGCTGAAGGAGGCGACCATGCAGGACCTCGAGGAGCAGACCGGCATGGGCCGCCGCAAGCTGCGCTTCCACATCGGCCAGCTCGTCAAGCACGGCCGCCTGAAGCGCCACGGCATGGGCCGCGGCACCTGCTACACCGTCAAGTAGCCGGCAAGCCGACGACCCGCCGGCCCACGTGCTGCGCGTGGGCCCCGCGCGCGACCCACAGCAGCGGCAAGAACACCGCCAGCACGTAGGCCGCCTCGCCGATCGCCAGCGAGATCAGGAAGTCGTCGGTCCGCAGCGGCGTCGGCCCGCGATACAGCCGCATGGTCGCCAGCCAGTACGCCACCAGCGCGATGTACGGCTGCAGCAGCAGCGCCGCGCACGCCTGATGCCGCAGCAGCGTGCGCGCGAGGTCCGGCGCGTCCGCCCGCCGCGCGACCCGGCGCTCGAGCAAGAGCCCGGTCACTCCGGCGATCAGCAGGATCGCCGGCACCGGCACCAGCACGATCATCACGATCGGCACCGGCAGCGCGAGCACCACCAGGATCAGCGTCGGCAGCTGGTACTGCAGCAGCAGCCGCCCCGCCCGCGGCCCCGCCCGCGGCCCCGCGTCCTCGTGTCGACGCAGCCGCGCCAGCTCGGCCCGCAGCGCCGCCGCCTCCGCCGCCCCCGCCGCCTCGCGCCGCAGCGCCTCCGCGAGCCGCCGCTCGAGCTCCGCCGCTCCGTCATCCGCCATGGTCGCCGAGTCTACCCGCGCCGCGATCCGACCGTCGACGCTCAGCCCCGCGCACGCTGTCGCCGCGTCAGCGACAGCCCGCGAGATTCTTTGTCGTCGCGCCGCAATTGATCCCGCCGCGTCGATCACTTGTGCCATCGACGCATGCGCCGCGGACGCGCACCGCGGGGGGTCGACGGCACCATGGCCGCGCCCCCCGACGGTGCCGCGGCGGTGCGCGCCAGGAGCCCGACGGACATGTCCATCTCTACCAAGCACCGCCTGTTCTGCCTCGCCAGCGGCCTCGTGGCCTTCTCCGCCGCCAGCGACGCCCGCGCCATCGACAAGTACATCGACCTCGAGCCCCCGCAGACCAAGTCCGGCTACGGCTACGGCTACGACAGCATCTCGCGCACCTTCATCCTCCGCCAGTGCGTGCAGTTCACCCCCGGCCAGGTCGAGGGCAACGCCGGCGCCAGCGGCGACGACTTCAAGTTCAGCTCGATCGTCTCCAACGCCCAGCTCGCCGACGAGATGGACCTCTCGGTCACCACCAAGTTCTCCGCCTCCATGGGCGTCGCCAGCGCGAGCAGCAGCACCAAGGTCGACTTCTTCCAGTCGACCAAGACCAACCTGCTGACCCACACCATCCTCGCCTCCTACAACAACGTCGAGCCGATGAAGTACATCGCCGGCGACCTGACCCTGAAGCCCGAGTACCTGGCCATGGTCGGCACCCCGGCGTTCCGCCAGCAGTGCGGCGACTACGTCATCATCGGCGAGCAGCAGGGCCGGTGGTTCTTCGGCACCGTGCAGCTCCAGGTCAAGGACACCACCACCGAGAGCAAGCTCGCCGCCGGCGGCACCGTCGACGCGCAGTACGGCACCTTCGCCGCCGAGGTCGGCGTCAACACCGTCAACAAGCTGAAGCAGGCCAGCCAGAGCCAGGACCTGCAGATCCGCGTGACCTCGAGCGGCACCAACTCGGCCTCGCTGACGATCGACCAGTTCCTCGCCCAGGTCCAGGCGTTCCCCGGCCAGGCCGGCCCCAAGCAGACCTACAAGCTGAAGGCCGTGCCGTTCGAGAACATCGTCGCCAACTGGCCGGTCACCGACCCGCTCGCCCCGCTGACCGCCGAGCAGAAGTTCGCCCGCCTCGGCGAGGCCGCCTGGGGCCTCACCGCCCTCGTCGCCGACTCCGACTTCGTCACCCAGCACGCCAAGCTGTTCGCCCTCGGCACCACCCCGCAGAAGCGCGACGCCCGGGTCGCCGCCATCAAGGCGCGCCGCGGCTGGTACCAGTCCCAGCTCGACAGCATGCGCAACCAGGCCAAGAACTGCGACGTCGACTGGAACAGCAGCCCGGCCTGCGAGGCCCTCTACAACAAGTGGAAGGACTACGCCGACTTCGCCGTGTCCGAGTACGACCTGTTCCCCGCCCGCTACGTGTCCGACTGCTACGCCGCGCGCGACGCCAGCGACGGCATCCAGGCCCAGCTGAAGAACGCCCTGACGACCTCGTTCGGCCAGTTCAGCAACACCAAGGGCGACCGCGAGGTCGGCGGCGGCCCGGTCGCCTTCAGCTCGCACCTGACCTTCAAGCCCGACAACACCGGCGGCAACGCCCTCGAGGTCCGCAAGCTGCTCGCGACCCTGAAGATCAAGGTCGAGGAGGACAAGGCCGACCACACCACCTTCGAGACCACCCTGAAGGTGCCCGTGTTCAACCTCGCCACGCCCGACCTCTCGCAGGGCGCGCCGATGACGATGGGCCAGTGCGCCTACAAGGGCGCCGGCGTCAAGGCCGAGCAGATCACCGAGGACCCGGCCGTCTGCGAAATCCTGAAGCAGTTCGGCCAGGCCCAGTACCAGCAGTGCAAGGACGCGATCGCCGCCAACAAGTACCACGGCATCCTGCGCGGCAAGACCGGCGAGGACCCGCGCACCGAGACCTTCAACAAGAACGGCCGCGGCGTCCTGGCCTCGATGCAGTGCAGCGTCGACTCCGACCACGGCAACGACACCGACCTGATCGGCTGCAAGGCGATCGGCCTGCGCTCGATCCAGCTCGACCTCGTCAACACCCAGGACCTCGCCGCCGACGGCTACGTCGCCCCGCCGCTGCCGAAGGCCAACGACCCCGTCTACATCAACAAGGACGCCCTCAGCCGCGCCACGCTCGTCAAGCTGCTGAAGCCCGTGAACGGCGGCGCCATGGTCCCCATGAAGGGCGGCGCCACGGTCCCCACGCGCGGCGGCACCAAGCCGACGCTCCCGCAGGCCAAGTGCAACGGCAACCTCGTGCGCGTGCAGAACGAGTGCGTGCCCAAGCTGAAGCGCTGATCCCCTGACCCACCCAGCACCCGAGGCCGCCGGGCGACGCTTCTGCGCCGCCCGGCGGCACGTTTTCGCGGGCCCCGGCGTGGCGACCCCACGCGCCCGCGGCGTGACCTGAGCCCAGCCGAACCGACGCGACGCCCCGCGCTGCGCTCGTGGTCCGCACGCTCGATCACTGCGCGCGCGTTCACCCGCGACCCGGGCGGATCTTTGATCTGCCCGACCCTTCCTGTTACGGGACGAGGCCACAGCCGCTTCATGCGTCCGTCTGCGCCAGCCCGTGACCGCCGGCCCGAGCCGCCGAAGAACCGCCGCGTCGCCGCGGTCAAGCCGCGCACGGTCGCGGCCCCGCAGCGCAAGCCCGCGGTCAGGGCCGTCGCCAGCGGCGCCCGCCCCAACCGCCGCGTCGACGGCCCCCGCGCCGCCCGCAGCGAGGTCGTCAAGCGGCCCCGGCGCTCGCGCCGCGCCGCCCTCGGCGCCCTCGTCGCCCGCCTGCGCGCCCTGCCCCGCCCGAGCCTCGGCCCGCGCGCGCGCCGCCTGATCGGCGCCGGCGTGCGCCTCGGCGTGGCCCTCGTGCTCGCCTGGGGCCTCCTGCTCGGCGTGCAGCAGGGCTACCAGTTCGTCACCACCTCGACCCACTTCGAGGCCAAGTCCGTGGTCTTCTCGCCGACCGCGCACGTCTCGTCCGAGCGCCTGCTCGCGCTCATGGGCCTCGAGTCCGGCACCAACATCCTCGCCGTCGACGTCGACGCCATGCGCGCCAAGATCGAGGCCGACCCCTGGGTCGCCTCCGCCAGCGTGCAGCGCGAGCTGCCCGACACCCTGCGCGTCGCGGTGGTCGAGCACGAGGCCGCCGCCGTGCTCCACGCCGGCCACTTTTATCTGCTGAGCGAGGCGGGCGTGCCGTTCAAGCGCGTCGAGCCCGGCGAGCGCGGCACCCTGCCGGTCGTCACCGGGGTGGCCCGCGAGCAGCTGATCGCCGGCCACCCCGAGGCCGCCGCCGGGATCCGCCGCGCGCTCGAGGTCCTCGGCGCCTACCAGCAGAAGGCCCGCCCGCGCCTCGGCGAGGTCCACGTCGGCGACGGCGGCGAGGCCGTGCTCTACAGCGAGAAGACCGGCACCATGCTGCGCCTCGGCCGCGGCCCGCTCGGCGACAAGCTCGACCGCTACGACGCCCTGCGCGCCGCCCTCGGCGCCCGCGCCGACAAGCTCTCGGTCGTGCACCTCGACGCCGCCGGCCCCGACGGCGGCGAGCGCGTGATCGCCAGCTTCACCGACGCCGCCGAGGCCGACGCCCTGCTCGCCCAGGCCGTCAAGAAGCCCGCCGCCGAAAGGCCCGCCGCGGCCCTCGCCGAGCCCCCGCACAAGCCCGAGAAGCCCGCTCCCAGGAAGAAGCAGGCCAAGTCGGGCAAGCCCGGCCCGCACAAGTTCGCCTCCGGCATCCCCCGGTACGACTGACACTGCGCGCGCGTTCACCCCTCGCGCGCCCCGCTTTCTTGCCTCGCAGATCCGGGCCTGTTAAGGCCAAACGAGGCGGAGCGCCCCCATGGCAGAAGTCGGAGAAGTCATCGTCGGCCTCGACATCGGCACCACCAAGGTGGCGGCCATCATCGGTGAGGTCACCGAAAACGGCGTCGACATCATCGGCGTCGGCACCTGCCCGTCCGAGGGGCTGCGTCAGGGCGTGGTCGTCAACATCGAGGCGACCACCAACAGCATCGCCCAGGCCGTGCAGGAGGCCGAGCAGATGGCCGCCGTCGAGGTCCAGTCGGTGTTCTGCGGCATCGCCGGCGGCCACATCCGCGGCTTCAACAGCCTCGGCCAGGTCAGCATGCGCAACCGCGAGGTCAGCGACGTCGACGTGGCCCGCGTGATCGAGCAGGCCAAGGCGGTCAACATCCCGCTCGACCGCCAGATCATCCACACGCTCCCGCTCGAGTACATGATCGACGGCCAGGGCCAGATCAAGGACCCGATCGGCATGAGCGGCGTGCGCATGGAGGTCCGCGCCCACGTCATCACCGCCGCGACCACCAGCGTGCAGAACATCATCAAGTGCTGCAACCGCGCCGGCCTCGACGTCATCGACGTCGTGCTCGAGCCGCTGGCCAGCGCCACCGCCGTGCTGCACGACGACGAGCGCGAGCTCGGCGTGATCCTCATCGACATCGGCGGCGGCACCACCGACCTCGCGATCTACGCCGAGGGCACCAACGTGTTCACCTCGGTGATCGTCATGGGCGGCCACCGCATCACCCAGGACGTGGCCCACGGCCTGCACACCAGCGTCGCCGAGGCCGAAGCCATTAAACGCAAGCACGGCTGCGCGCTCGTCAGCCTCGTCGACGGCGAGAGCGGCATCGAGGTCGCCGGCGTCGGCCCCCGCCCGCCGCGCAGCTTCCCCCGCCGCTTCCTCGCCGAGGTCATCGAGCCGCGCGTCGAGGAGATCCTCCTGCTCGCCCAGGAGGAGCTGCAGCAGTCCGGCTACATGGAGCTCGCCGGCAGCGGCATCGTCATCACCGGCGGCCAGTCGCAGATGGAGGGCATGGCCGAGATCGTCGAGGACATCTTTCAGCTGCCCGTGCGCCGCGGCATCCCCGTGCACGGCGCCAGCTACGGCCGCCACAACCCGCGCCTCAGCGAGGGCGGCTTCGCCGGCGTGATCCAGGACCCCAAGTTCGCCACCGGCGTCGGCCTCGTGCTCTACGGCGCCGCCCACGAGCCGCTCGCCTACACCGCCGAGCCCGCCCGCGCCCACCAGCACGGCGGCGAGCGCCGCCCCGGCATCGGCCGCCGCTTCGCCTCGTGGGTCCGCGAGATGTTTTAATAATTCGGCCCTCCGACGGCCCGCCCGCGCCAGCCACTCGAGCGTGGCCGGGACGATGCCGCAGTCGGTCGAGCCGACCTCGGCCGGGCAGGTCGACGAGGCGGGCGCGGCGGGCGACGCCGGAGATCGCGGCGCCGCCCGCTCGTCGCGCGCCCCGCCCGGGTCGACGGTTCGCCCGCGCGGCCGCCCCGCAGCGAACGCCGCCGCGATCTCCGCCCTCGCGTGAACCGGCGTTCCTCCGCCGCGCACGCCGCCTCGCGCGGCCCGCGTCCGCCGCCGCTTGAGCGTCCGCACGCCCCCGGGCATCGCGCCCGCCCGCGGCCCCGTGCGACCGTTCTGCCCACGATGGAGCACGCCGCACCCGACCTGTTCAACCCCACCGACGAACACCGCATGCTCCGCAAGATGGTCGCCGACTTCGCCCACCGCGAGGTCGAGCCCCAGGCCGCCGAGTTCGACCAAAAAGGCGTGCTCAACGTGCCCCTGTTCCGCCGCCTCGGCGAGCTCGGCCTGCTCGGCATCACCATCCCCGACGCCGACGGCGGCGCCGGCCTCGACACCGTCGCCGCCGTCATCGTCCACCACGAGCTGGCCAGGTGCGACCCCGGCTTCACCCTGGCGTACCTCGCCCACTCGATGCTGTTCGTCAACAACTTCTACCACTGCGCCAACGCCGAGCAGCGCGCCCGCTACATGCCGAACGTGCTGAGCGGCGAGTGGATCGCCGGCATGGGCATGACCGAGCCGGGCGCCGGCACCGACGTGCTCGCCATGTCGACCACCGCCGTGCTGCGCGGCGACGAGTACATCCTCAACGGCAGCAAGACCTACATCACCAACGGCTGCGAGGGCCACTGCTTCCTCGTCTACGCCAAGGTCGACGGCCGCATCACCGCCTTCGTGGTCGACCGCAGCTGCCCCGGCTTCTCGACCAGCAACCACATCGACAAGCTCGGCATGCGCGGCTCGACCATGTCCGAGCTGGTGTTCGAGGACTGCCGCGTGCCGGCCGCCAACCTGCTCGGCGAGGTCGGCTCGGGCCTCACCCACATGATGCGCAACCTCGAGATCGAGCGCGTCACCCTCGCCGCCATGAGCGTCGGCATCGCCGACCGCTGCGTCGAGATCATGGTCCGCCACGCCCACGAGCGGCAGGCCTTCCGCACCTCGCTCAACCGCTTCGGCCAGATCCAGCGCTACATCGGCGACGGCTACGCCATGACCGCCGCCGCCAAGGCGCTGGTCTACCAGGTCGCCCGCGACGTCGGCCCCGAGATCCGCAACCGCGTGGGCTCCGACGCCGCCAAGCTGTTCGCCGCCCCCGTCGGCAAGACCGTCGCCGACTACGCCATGCAGGTCATGGGCGGCTCCGGCTACTGCAAGGAATACCCCGTCGAACGCCTGTGGCGCGACGCCAAGCTCCTCGAGATCGGCGGCGGCACCCTCGAGGCCCACCAAAAAAATCTGACGAAAGACCTCACCGCCCTCTTGCTCGGCCAGGGCTAGCCTGTGGTCTAATCGCCGGGTGGACCATACGACGAGGCTCCTGACCACCCGCGACCAGACCCGCATCCACGTCGAGTCCTGGGCCCCCGCCGGCCCCCCGCGGTTCGTCGTCTGCATCGCCCACGGCGGCGCCGAGCACATCGGCCGCTACGACCGCCTGGCCCGCTGGTTCGGCGAGCGCGGCGGCTTCGTGTTCGGCCCCGACCACCGCGGCCAGGGCCTGTCCGGCGGCCCCCCAGGCCACGTCGAGCACTTCAGCGTGTACGCCAACGACCTCGCCGAGGTCGTCACCCAGCAGCAAGACGTGCTCCCGCCGTCGGCCCGGCCCGACGCCATCCCGTGGTTCCTGTTCGGCCACAGCATGGGCGGCCTCATCTCCCTGACGTACCTGCTCGACCAGGCCGGGCGCCACCCGTTCGCCGGCGCCATCATCTCGGCCCCGCTGCTCGGCCTGACCATGAAGGTCCCCCCGCTCAAGCTGAAGATCGGCCAGATCGCCGCGCGCATCGCCCCGCGCCTGACCCTCCCGAGCGGCATCCCGGCCAGCGCCATCTCCCGCGACCCCGCCGAGGTCGACACCTACACCCGCGACCGCCGCCGCGTCGACAAGGTCAGCGCCCGCTGGTTCGCCGCCATGAACGCCGCCGTCACCCGCGTGACCGCCGACGCCCACAAGCTCGAGCTCCCCATGCTCTGGTACGTCGGCACCGGCGACCTCATCTGCGACCCCAACGCGACCCGCCGCGTGTTCGACACCCTCAGCCAGCCCGCCATCCGCAGCCAGACGCTGCGCACGTTCGACGGCTACTACCACGAGCTGCACAACGAGCCCGAGCTGCTGCGCCAGCCGATCAAGGAGCTGCTGCTCGGCTGGATCGAGCCCCGCCTGCAGCCCCTCGCCGCCTGACCGCTCACGCCACGTGCGTGCGCAGGCTGTCGACCGCGTGCACCGGCGCCATGTCGCCGCGCATCAGGTGGGCGATCGCCCCGTAGACCAGCCGCTGGCTCTCGACCCGGTTCTTGCCGGCGAACACCTTCGAGGTCACCTCGATCGTGAAGTGCCCGCCGCCGCCGGAGACGAGCACGTCGGCGTCGGCGATCGCCGCCACGATCGCCTCGCGGATCGCGTCGGTCACGGAGCCCTGGAAGTCGGTCGGGTGATGGCTCATGGGACCGGCACCTTACCCGCGCCCCGCCGCGCCGACAACACCGCGCCCGCGCCACAGCGCCCACCCGGCCGCCAGCGCCGCCAGGAGCCCGTGCACCACCGTGAAGAACGCCGCGAAGAACGGCAGCAGCAGCGCCGCCGGCCCCGGCAGCGGGAACCCGAGCGGCCAGCCGAACACCACCACGTGCCCGACGTTGACCGCGAGCCCCAGCAGCGACAGCGTCAGCAGATCGCCCGCCAGCCGCGCCCGACCCTCGCGCCACAGGCTCCACGCGATCGCCGGCGCCACCGCGATCGCGCACACCAGCGGCGCCGCCCGCAGGTAGCGCTCGCGCAGGTTGATCGCCGTCCAGTCGAAGCTCCCCAGCCAGACCACGTGCATCACCGCCGCCGCCGCCATCACCGCCGCGCACCACACCGCCAGCCGCAGCCCGCCCGCCGCTCCGAGCCGCCGCCGCCGCGCCGCGACCGCGAACAAGGTCGCCACCGCCGCCCCGACGATCGCCCCGCGCAGCCGCTGCCGCCGCCGCTCCTGCGCGTACAGGTCGATCCACGAGCCAGCCCCGCCGAGCCACCCCGCCCGCGCCTCCGCGTTGATCGCCCGCGCCCGCGCGACGGCCTCGCGCCGCCCGGCCAGATACTCGGCCGCGAACGCCCCGGCCGCGGCCACCTCGAACAGCGCGTCCAGGTCGTCGTCCCCCGCCCGCATGTGCCGCGGGAACCGCAGCCCGAGCAGCACCGCCAGCGCCCCCGCGATCGCGTGCGCGTGGATCGCCGAGCCCTCGCCGAGCCGCGCCACCCCGCGCCCCGCGAAGCACGTCCACACCTCGGCGATCTCCGGCGCCCGCCCGCCGTGCCCGCCGCTCCGCGAGTGCCCGTGGTCCGCCGTCAGCACCACCAGGTCCTGCGTCAGGTCGAGCTCGTCGAGGAACGCCGAGAGCTCCGCGTCGAGCCGCTCGACCGCCGCCGCGTAGACCGCCGACGCCGCCCCGTGGGCGTGCCCCGCGTGGTCGATGTACGACGCGTGGATCAGCGTCAGGTCGCCGAGCTCCGTGGTCGCAAAGTAGTTGTCCTCCTCGGGCCGCGCCGCGTAGCGGTCGAACCCCCGCGGAAACAGCTGCTGCCACCACGGCACGTCGCTGACCCCGGCCACCACGAGCCCCGCCTCGCGCGCGACCTCCCAGATCGACTCCACCGCCAGCGGGGCCGTCTCGTCGTTGTTGCGCGCGCCCGTGCGGTCCTGCTCGAGCCCGGTCGAGATCACCGCGTACACCGGCCGCGACACGCTGATCGGCCCGACGTCGGTGATCCGACACTGGCCCGCCGCCTCGAGCCGCCGCGCCGACCGCATCCGCCTGGCAAAGCGCGACCCCAGCCCGTCGGCGACCACCACCACCGCGCGCCGCGGCCGCGACGGCCGCGGCTCCGCCACCGCGTCGTCGTTGGCCACCAAGAAATAGCCCGGGTGGTGCGACAGCCGGCCGATGTAGGTCTCGCCGAACCGCACGCCGACGAACGCCAGCAGCAACCCGCAGACGATCTGCCCGACTCGCACGTGGACCCCCGCCATGGCCGCGGAGCATCGCACGACCCGGCGGGTCCGGACATCTCGTCGCTACGTACGATCCCCCCGCCGGACAAGAAAGCTCACCGCGGCGCGCTCGACGAGCCCCGGGGCCCGCCGCCGCCGGACCACGCCGAGCCCTCGACCTGTCCCTCGAGCCAGGCCAGCATCTCGCCGTCGATCACCCGCCGCGCCGGCTTCAGCTGGGCCGCCGCCACCCCCGGCGTCCGCGCCAGCCGCCACGCGTCCAGCCGGCGAAAGCCGCCCGCCGGCAGCAGCCGCACCGCCGGCGCGCCGATGCGCTCGCCGCGGCGATAATTCCCGTACACGTGGTTCTCGCCCGGCAGCGCCGCGTCGATCGCCGCCGCCAGCGCGTCCGCGTCGACCCGCGCCTCGAGCTCGACGTACACCACGTAGCGCGGCGGCCCGGCCTCGACGTCGGCGTGCACCGTGAAGTCGACGAGCGCGTCGCCCCGCCCGCTGACCCGCGCGCACGCCCGCTCGACGGCCGCCAGCAGGTGCGCCTCGGTGCAGTGCTCGCCCACGAGGTCGACGATGGTCCCCTGCCGCCACCCGAACGCCAGCACCGGCGCCTGCCCGCGGCGCCCGACGACTTGCACGACGTCGCGGAGCCGGTAGCGGTAGAGCCCCCCGCGGGTCGTCACCACCACCTCGTAGCGCTCCCCCTCGACCACCTCGGCGACCCCCAGCGTGTCCGGCTGCTCGCGCCCCGCCTCGGCGATCGGGATGAACTCGAAGTGCGCCGTGCCCGGCGTCAGCACGTAGCGCTCGGGCCGGTCGATCTCGAGGTTGAGCCCGACCATCGCCTCCGACGACGAGTACACCGACGTGTAGATCGGCAGGTCGCCGAGCGCCCGCCGCAGCCGCGGCAGGTGGGCCGCGAACGCCCCGGTGATCACCGTCATAGCGAACCGCAGCCGCGGCCACAGGCGCCGCACGAACCGCGGGTCGTCGCCGACGAACGCCGCCGCGACCGCGCGCGCGCGCGGCGGGTCGGGCCGCAGGCGCTCCGCCAGCGCCGCCCGCTGCGCCGCCGACAGCCGCAGCCACCCGGCGACGCGGCCGTCGGCGACGTCGCGCACCAGCGCCTCGCGCCACTCGCCGAGCAGCCGCAGCCACTCGACCAGGTGCGGCGCGAACAGCCCCCACAGGTAGCGCGTGTCGGCGTCGCGCACGGCGAACAGCGCGTGCAGGTACCACTGCGAGGCCACGTCCTCGACCTCGAACACCGGCCACGGCGAGGTCCACAGCTGCTCGGCGATCGGCCGCACGCGCCGCATCCTGCCGCTCGACGCCGAGCCGTAGGGGATCCCCCCGGCGGTGCGCAGGCCAGAGTCCGCGGCGCTGAGCAGCGCCATGCCCGGGTGCGGCTCGTCGCCGCCGGGCACCCCGAAGGCCGGCACCACCGGGATGATGCCGGCGTAGAAGCGAATGAACGTGGCCGCGTGCCGGCGCGGCGTCGGGATCAGACAGCCGGCCCCGGTCGAGCCCGACGTCTTGGCGAAGAACCGCACCGGCTCGGCGACAAGCAGGTTCTCCTCGCCCCCGGCCATGCGCTCGATCCACGGCGCCAGGTCCTCGTAGCGCTGCAGCGGCAGCGCCCGCCGCCACGCCGCCGGCTCGCGCGCCAGCGCCGCGAAGCCGTGCGCCCGCCCGAACTCGGTGCCCGCGTTGTCGCCGAGGATCTCGCACAGCGCCGCGCGGTCGACCGCGTGCGCCTGCCGGCAGTCCGCCTCGAAGCCGCGCAGCAGCACCCGGTTGCGCACGCCCGCGGCCGGAGAGAACGCGGTGGCGTCGCTCGAGCTCATGCGCGCCCCAGCATCCGGCCCGGCCGCCCCGCTGACAAGCCCTCCCGCGACCGATACCCTGCCGTGGTGCCGAGCGACGCGCTGCGGGTCGTCACCTGGAACGTCTGGTTCAACCACTGGCAACGCGAGCTGCGCTGGCACGCGCTCTGGCGCGAGCTCACGGCCCAGGCCCCCGACGTCGTGTGCCTGCAGGAGGTCGTGCCCGAACACATGGCGAGCCGCGAGCTCCGGGCCCTGCGCGAGCGCGGCTGGTGGGTCAGCGACGAGCGGCTCCGCGGCTACGACGTGCTGCTGCTGACGCGCCGCCCGGTCCTCGCCAGCGAGCGCGTCCCCCTGGTCTCGACCATGGGCCGCGAGCTGCTGCTCGTGCGCCTCGACACCCGCCCCGCGATCACGATCGCCACCGTCCACCTCGAGAGCACCGACCGCATGACCGAGTTCCGCTGCCGCCAGCTCGCGGACATCCACGCCGCCCTCGCCGGGGTGTCCGAGGCGCTGCTCGTCGGCGACATGAACTTCCCCGCCGGCGAGCGCCCCGAGGCCCGCTGCCTGCCCGACTACGCCGACGTGTGGCAGGCCCTGCGCCCCGACGAGCCCGGCTTCACCGTCGACACCGAGGTCAACCTCATGCGCTCGCTGATCACCCCCGGCCACAAGCAGGCGCGCATCGACCGCGTGTTCCACCGCGGCCCCGCCTGGCGCCCGACGAGCATCGAACGCCTCGGCACCCGCCCCCTCCCCGACGACCCCGACGACCCCTACCTGTTCGTCTCGGATCACTTCGGCCTGCGCGTCGACCTCACCCCCTGAGGCGCCCGCACGCGCACGCAGCCCCGTGCGTCGGCCGCTGCGCGGCGGCCCCGGCGATCTCGCCGCAGGCCGCGCTCGCCAGACGATCGTCCGCCCCCCGCCGCGCCCCCGCGCCCCCGCGTCCGCCCCGCCGCGCCCGCCGCCGGCCCCCGCGAGGCCGCGACCCCGCCGGCCGTTGCATGCGCACACACGCGTGCGCTTGATTGCGAGCATACCCCGCCCACGGCCCTGGAGCGCCTTTGCACGGGCCTCGCTGCTACCATCGACGGCTCCGCGTATGGCCCGTGATGACGACTACGAAGCTGGCGAGAACAGGGCCCTGCGCCGCGGCCTGCTCGCGCGCCTGGCCAGCGGCGGCCAGCGGATCAGCGAGGCCGAGTCGATCGTCGCCAACCTCCACCAGCTGTTGAACACGCGGGTCGGCGAGGCGCTCGCCGCCAGCGACCTCGGCATCATCGACTTCGCCGACGTCGTGCACAGCTTCCCCGAGGCCACCCAGGTGCTGCTCCAGAGCATCCGCGCGACCATCATCAAGTACGAGCCGCGCCTGCGCGGCGTGTCGGTCCACCCCATCCAGTCGAGCGACCCGCTCAGCCTGTCGTTCGAGATCTCCGCGCGCATGGCCTCCGGCAACGCCCGCGGCAACTTCCGCCTCCGCACCGAACTCATGGCCACCGGCCGCATGAAGGTCTCCGGACAGTGACATAAGCATGAGCTTCAACCAGTATTACAAGAGCGAGCTGGCCACCATCCACGAGCTCGCCCGCGGCTTCGCCGAGGCCAACCCCGCCACCGCCGGCCTGCTCAAGGAACGCGGCAACGACCCCGACGTCGAGCGCCTCATCGAGGCCTTCGCCTTCCAGGCCGCCGGCATCCGCGCCCGCATGGACAACGTGCTGCCCGGCATCGTCCAGGGCCTCGCCGAGCTGCTGCTGCCCCACTACCTGCGCCCGCTGCCCGCCGCCACCATCGTCGAGTTCGCCCCCAACCTCCGCGCCCTGCGGGCCCGCCACACCATCCCCGCCGGCCGCATGCTGACCACCAAGCCGGTCGAGGGCACGCCCTGCCGCTTCCGCACCAGCTTCGACGTCGACCTGCTCCCGTTCGAGGTCGCCGACGCCAAGCTCGACGACGCCGTCGCCGCCAGGCCGGTCGTGCGCCTGACCCTGAAGCTCACCGAGGCCGGCAAGAGCGCCCTGCCCGAGTGCGGCCGCGTGCGCTTCTACCTCCACCACAGCGAGCCCACGCTGCCGGCCATGCTCATGCTGTGGCTGACCCGCCACCTCACCGGCGTGTCGATCGTCGGCGCCCCCGGCTCGCCGCCGCTGCAGCTCGACAAGTCCGCGGTCGAGCCGGTCGGCCTGTCGCGCAACCTCTCGGTCTACCCCTGGCCGGACACCGCGCCCTCGGGCTTCCGCCTGCTGTTCGAGTACTTCCTGGTGCCGATGCGCTTCCACTTCTTCGACCTCGTCGGCCTCGACAAGGTCCGCGCCAACGGCACCGAGATCACCGTCAACTTCGAGTTCGAACGCCCGCCGCCGCTGCCCGCCGCCGTGCGCCGCGAGAACGTCCGCCTGTACTGCACGCCCGCGCTCAACCTGTTCGAGTGCACCGCCGAGCCCGTGACCTACAGCCCGCTCGAGCGCGAGCACCTGCTGCGCGCCGACGGCGTCAACCCGCGGCACATGGAGGTCTACGAGGTCCGCTCGGTCGTCGGCGTCAGCCGCGGCACCTCGGCCCGCCGCAACTTCCTCCCGTTCTTCCGCTTCTCCCACGCCAACGTCAACCAGTCGCCGTTCTACTCGATCCGCCAGGCCCCCGCGATCGACGGCGGCACCGACGTGTTCCTGGTGCTCGACGAGGCCCGCGGCGCCCTCCCGCCGGCGCACGAGGAGACCATCTCGGTCGACATGCTGTGCACCAACCGCAGCCTCGTGCGCGGCCTGCAGCCCGGCGCCGTCACCGAGGTCACGCCCGGCGCGATGTTCCGCGCCTACGAGAACATCACCCCCGTCAACACCCCCGTGCGCGTGCCGCTCGGCTCCGACGCGCTGTGGCGCCTGCTCTCGCACCTCGCCCTCGGCCAGCGCGGCCTGAAGGACCTCGAGTCGCTGAAGGGCCTGCTGCGCCTCTACGACGTCCAGGGCCTCAACCAGATGGAGGACGGCCGCATCGGCGAGCGCCAGATCGAGGCCATCCGCTCGGTCGAGCGCGAGATGGTCACGCGCATGGTCCTCGGCGTGCCCGTCCGCGCCGTCCGCACCCGCGTCGAGCTCGACGAGGCCGGCTTCCCCAGCGTCGGCAACGCCTTCCTGTTCTCCGCCCTCCTCAGCGAGCTGAGCGGCTCGCTCACCGAGCTCAACTCGGCCAGCGAGGTCGTCGCCACCCTCTCCGCCTCCAAGATGGAGTTCCGATGGCCGGTCCAGATCGGGGTCTAGAGCGCTGGCGCCCGTGGCTCGCCCGGCTCGCCGCCGAGCCGCAGCGCCACGAATTCGTCGACGTCGTCGACCTCCTGTCCCGCGCCACCGACAAGCTCGACATCCGCCACGGCACCTCGCTCGGGTTCAACCGCGGCGAGATCGAGGCCGTCAGCATCGAAGAGTCCGCCGCCGGCACCACCGCCTCGATCACCGCCTCGTTCTTCGGCCTCGGCGGCGAGACCTCCCCGCTCCCGCTCACGATGGCAGAGGAGGCCGACCGCGACGACGACCAGGCCGCGATCGTCCGCGGCACCTTCGACCTGTTCCACCAGCGCCTGCTCGCCCTGCTCCACACCGCGATCGCCGGCATCGACCACCCGCACAGCTTCCGCGAGGACGGCAAGGACCGCTGGACCGAGGCGATCCTGGCGTTCCTCGGCCTCGCCGACCGCAAGACGATCCTGACGCCCGCCCAGCTGCTGCGCCTCGCGCCGATCCTCGCCACCGGCGTGCGCTCGCCCGAGATGCTCGAGGCCGGCCTGCGCATCGTGCTCGACGGCATGCTCGACAAGGCCACCGTGGTCTGCAACCCCTTCACCGGCGAGTGGATGGAGATCGACAGGCCCGAGTGGTCGCGCCTCGGCGCCGGCCAGGCCGTGCTCGGCAACACCTCCGTGCTCGGCACCAGCGTCATCCACCGCGCCGGCGCCGCGAGCGTCAACATCGGCCCGCTGTCCGGCAGCACCTACCGCGAGTTCATGCCCGGCGGCGCCGCCCACAACCGCGTCCAGGCCATGCTCGCCGCCTTCGTCACCGCCCCCGTGCAGCTCGAGATGGTCCTCTCGATCGAGGACATGACCTACCCGCCCGGTCGCCTCGGCCAGCGGCACCTCGGCGACGACCTCTGGCTGGCCCGCACCAGCAAGGCCGGCCTCGCCACCACCATCCGCGTCCCGGTCGGAGGCCAGTCGTGAGCGCCAAGATCTCCGTCACAGTCGTCGACCACGACAACCACGCCCAGCACACCCTCGACTTCCCCCGCGGCCCCGTCCGCGTCGGCCGCGACCCGCAGAACGAGGTGCACCTGCCGCAGCGCTTCGTGTCCTCGTGGCACGCGGTCATCCGCTTCGACGCCCGCTCGTGCCAGGTCGAGGACCTCGGCACCGTCAACGGCTTCCAGATCGACGGCCAGCGCGTGCCGTCCGGCAAGCGCGTCGAGGTCCGCGGCCGCCTCAACCTCCGCATCGGCCAGATCGAGCTGATCGTCGAGCACACCGCCGACGAAGCCGCCGTCGCCGCCGTCGCCGCCGCCCGCCAGGGCACCGCCCGCAAGGTCACCAAGGTCGTGCGCAAGGCGCCCAGGTCGTCCGGCCCCCGCCCGCTGTCCGAGGAGGAGCAGACCGCCCGCGAGCGCGCCTCCGTGCAAGGCGCCATCGACTCCGACGAACCTCCCACGCTGTCCGGCGGCCACACCCAGCAGATGAACTTCGGCCGCGCCCACGCCGCCGTGCTCCGCCTGCGCCCGCTGTTCGAGGCCATGAACGCCGCCCAGGCCGAGTGGTCGAGCGCCCACGCCGAGGCCGTGCGCGAGCTGAAGGCCGCCCGCGACGAGGCCGGCCTGTCGCTGCTCCGCCGCGAGTTCCCCCAGGCCGCCGTCGCCAACAGCGGCAAGGCCGACGGCGGCCCCGCCATGCTCGAGGACGTCGACCCCGAGTTCTTCCGCCAGGCCGAGCTCGGCGCCGTCGCCCAGGCCGCCGAAGAGTTGGTCAAGGGCCTGCGCACCCCCGGCGACGTCGAGGAGACCCGCCGCTTCCTCGCCCGCGTGGTCGACGTGCTGCGCACCTTCGCCGTGTCGACCGTCGAGACCCTGACCTCGGCCGACCGCCAGGACGCCGAGCTCGGCGTCCGCGTCGACCGCGACCAGAACCCGCTGCTCACCGTCGACTCGCCCGACGAGCTGCTGCGCATCCTGCTCGACTGGCGCGCCGGTCGCACCGACCGCACCCACCAGCTCGTCGAGGCCCTCGCCGCCGCGCTCGCCCGCCCCGCCGCCCTGCTGCGCGGCGCCCTCGAGGTCGGCCGCAAGGTCGGCGAGCAGCTGGCCCCGCGGGAGATCGAGCGCAGCGTCAACGTCGGCTGGCCCACCCGCGCCGGCGCCCTGTGGCGCCGCTACGAGGAGCGCTACGAGTCGGTGTTCGGCGACGGCGAGGACGGCTTCGCCCGCTCCCTGCGCATCCAGGCCGCCGCCGCCGTCCACGACGCGCTCGCCCGCCTCGGCGTCCCCCTGCTCGCCCGCGAAGAAGAAGAGGAAGAATCATGACCCGCACCCCACTCGGCCTCGCCGCGCTGCTCCTCGTCGCCTGCAAGCCCAAGGTCGTCGACCTGCCGATCTGCCCCGAGATGGTCGCCGCCGGCAAGGCCGACGAGGCCGAGGCCCGCACCCTCCCGATCGACGTGTGGTACGCGGTGCTGGTTAAAGGCTTCAACCGCACCGCCATGGACGCCGGCGAGGAGCCGCGCGAGTGCTCGAACCAGCCGGTCAACGTCGAGTGGCCGCAGGAGATGGCGACCGACCCGCGCGCCTCGGCCCGCAAGCTCCCGCGCGAGCCCCGGACCGACGCCGACATCAGCTTCAGCGACGTGTCCGACGGCGAGGTGCTGGTGTGGGCCCGCATCGACTCGCTCGAGAACGGCGACGGCCTCGGCCCCGTCGGCCTGGCCCGCTGGATCGCCCGCGGCCTCGAGATCCGCGGCATCGGCAGCCTCCAGGCCCCCGCCCAGCGCGTGCGCATGCGCCTCGAGGCCTACGGCGACATCCGCATGCTCGTGGTCGAGTCCGAGGCCTGCCCCAAGGACCAGCCCGAGGCCGCCGCGTGCCCGCGCGAGGTCCAGGTGCTCCCGCTCGAGAACCAGCGCTTCGTCAGCGCCCACATGGTCGAGAACGGCGTCGACAAGGGCCCCGCCCGCTTCCTCCTCATCGACTCGCGCGAGGAGACCCTGAAGGACGGCTGGACCCGCAAGTACGCGCTCCAGCGCCGCCTCGAGTTCGACGGCGTCAGCGCCGTCGTCCACGAGAACATCACGACCAAGGACTGCGACCCCAAGAACCCGTCCGCCACCTGCGAGGAGCACGTCGCCGCCCAGGAGAAGCGCGTCCTCGAGTTCCGCGACGGCGCCCTCCACACCACGCCCAGCGCCTGGGACCGCGTCGGCAAGACCTCGGTCGAGATCCCCGCCGGCGAGTAGGCACGCCCGCAGCGCTGCGGACCTCATGCCGTTCGTGCCGAGCTGGACCCGCCTCGTCCGCGACCTCCTGCGCGAGCCGAACGGCGCGCGTGCGCTCCATCTGGTCTGTGTTCGTCCCCGGTTAGCCGCGCGCCGACCCGCGACGTCGCGCGCCCGGCCGCTATCATCGCGGTGTGCCGATCGCCCGCCGAAGCATCCTGCAAGCCGCAGCCCTCGCCCCGCTGCTGGTCGCCCGCGATCCGCCGCCGCGAACGATCCTCGTGCTGGGCGGCACCCGCTTCGTCGGCCGCCACATCGTCGACGCCGCCCTCGCCCGCGGCCACCGCGTCACCCTGTTCAATCGAGGCCGCACCAACCCCGGCCTGTTCCCCGGCGTCGAACGCGTCCTCGGCGACCGCAACGGCGACCACCACGAGCTCCGCGGTCGCCGCTGGGACGTCGCGGTCGACACCTCCGGCACCGAACCCGGCCCCGTCGAACGCGCCTGCGACGTCCTCGTCGACGCCGTCGATCGCTACGTCTATGTGTCCTCCGCCGCGGCCTACGCCCGCGACGCCGACCCGTACGACGAGGACCACCCGCTGCGCCGCGCGCCCGCCGACGGCCCGCGCAACTACAACGAGAACAAGGCCCACGCCGAGGCGATCGTCGGCTCGCGCTTCGCCTCGCGGCGCATCATCCTCCGCCCCGCGGTGCTCGTCGGCCCGCATGACCCGCGGCATCGCTTCGTCCGCTGGCCGCTGCGCGCGCGCGAAGGCGGCGAGGCGCTCGCCCCCGGCGCGCCCGACGATCGCCTGCCCCTGTCCGACGCCCGAGATCTCGCGACCTGGCTGATCGCACAGATCGAGCGCGCGACCACCGGCACATACAACGTCGCCGGTCCGCCCCACACCATGGCCGACCTGATCGCCGCCGCGCAGCGACACGGCGCCTTCACCCCGGTGTGGATCGACCGCCCCTGGCTCGCCGCCCGCGAGGTCGACTTCGACTCGCTGCCGTCGCTCCACGCGTCCGGCTACCACGCCATGAGCTCGGCCCGCGCCGCGGCCCTCGGCCTGCGCTTTCGCAGCCTCGCCGCCTCGATGGCCGACGTCGTGGCCTGGTGGGACGCCGAGCCGCGCCCGCCGCACCGGATCGCCGGCCTCACCCGCGCCCGCGAGCACGAGCTCCTCTCCGCCTGGCGCGCCGGCTGAGCGTGCACATGCACGCGCCCGCACGGACGCGGCGCCGACGGCACCGCCGACGCAAAAGGACCCGGTCGGCAGCGCCGCCCGGGCCCTCTCGGCAGGCCCCGATGGGGCGGCGGACGAGGTCAGCTCAGCAGGTCGCGGTCAGTCCGCGCCGCCCGCCCGCTCGACGTCGGTCCGGGTCGGCCGGTACACGTCCTTGCGGATCTGCAGGTCGACCGTCAGCACGCGCCCGCGTTTACGCGTCACCGCGAACACCTCGTTGGCCTCGGCCAGCGACTTCTGCTTCACCAGCTTCAGGCGATTGCGCTTAAAAAGATTGCGCCGGTAGTTCTCCGGCGGCTGGTACTTCTCGCGGTCGGGCACCTGGAACAGCGACCAGCGGTTGAGCTCGGTCAGCACGAAGCCGTAGGCGCAGGCCGTGTCGGCGCACGCGTTGTCGAAGGCGATCCAGAACACCGGCATGCCGTTGAGCTCGGTGCGCGACACCACCTTGCCGAAGGTCTTGCGACCGATGATCTTCTTCAGCGGGCGGTACGCGCCGCGCTCGGTGATCTTGCGCTTCGACACGTCGTACGAGTTCTTGGTCGAGTCCTCGCGGTACAGCGAGAGCAGCTTGCGCTTCGGGACCACGCGGAGCGTCTTCAGCTCCTCGTCGCGGTCCTCGATCTTCTTCAGCTCCTCGGTCGTGAGGTCGAGTCGACGGGCGCATCCGCCCGCGACCACGGCGGTCAGAGCGAGCATCGGAACCCAGAGTTTGCAGTGCCCTTTCACCGGACTCATCGCTACCATCGGTGCTTACGCCTCCATGGGCCCCGAGTCAACCTCGGAGGAACGACCGCCATGATCCGTGTGACCATCATTCGCCAGGGCGCCGAGGACGAGAGCGAGGTCCAGGAGTTCACCCGCGGACCCATCAGCATCGGCCGCGCCGGGCAGAACGACATCGTGCTCGCCAACAGCCGCGTCTCGGGCACGCACGCGCGCGTCGTCGAGAGCGAGTCCGGGATCACCCTCGTCGACAACAACTCGACCAACGGCACGTTCGTCAACGGCACGCTCGCACGCGGACCGGTCATCGTCGAACCCAACGACGTCGTCGAGATCGGCGCGTTCACGCTGCACTTCGAGTCGGTCGCCGACGACGGCGACGGCGGTGAGCTCGCCGAGGTCGCCGAGCTCCCCGAGTACGTCGACCCCGAGGGCGAAGTCGCCGAAATCTCCCCCGGCGACTTCGACGAGCTCGCCCACGAGGCCCCCGAATTCGACGAGCCCCCCAGCCTCCTCGGCGCCCCCGAGCCCGCGCTCGACCCCGGCGGCTCCGGCATGCGCCGCGCCCCCGAGCCCGACGTCCTGCCCGGCGCGCGCGATTTCTCGGCCCGCTCCTCCGGCATGCACGCCGCCGCCGGCCCCGACCTCGGCCCCGAACCCCTGGCCCGCGGCGCCTCCGCCCCCGCCTACGCGCCGCGCCAGACCAACCCCGACTTCGCCGCCCCGCCCGCAGACTTCGGCCCCCGCGGGCACGAGCCCGCGCCCCGCGTCGGCGCCGAGTTCGGCGACCTCCCGCGGCTCGTCGCCGCCGCCCCGACCACCGGCCTGCGCGGCGCCTTCGACCGCACCGCCGCGCGCCTGTCCGCCGACGGCCCCAACAACCCCAACGCCGAGGCCAACGCCCTGCAGTACGCCCGCAGCGCCGTCGACCTGTGCTGCCCCGACCTCGACGCCCGCCAGCGCCGCCAGTGGGCCGAGTGGATCGCCCGCGAGGTCACCGGCCTCGGCCCGCTCACCGACCTCCTCGCCGACGAGGCCGTGTCGGAGGTGTTCGTCCACGGCGCCGACCACATCGACGTGCGCCGCGACGGCGCCCGCACCCGCCACCCGACCCGCTTCTCCTGCGACCGCGCCATCGAGCTCGCGCTCCACCGCATGATCGGCCGCGCCCCCGACGAGCGCCACCCCGGCATCGACGGCGTCACGCCCGCCGGCGTGGTCGTGCACGCCGTCGGCAAGCCGCTCGTCCACGGCGGGCCGATCGTGCTCGTCACCCCGCCCCAGCCCGGCCCCGCCTCGCTCGCCGACCTCGTCGGCCAGGGCCGCATCTCCGCCGACGCCGCCGACATCCTCGCGTCCGCCGTGGCCCGCGGCGAGAACGTGCTGATCTGCGGCCCCCACGGCCTCGACACCGTCGGCTGGGTCGCCGCCGTCGCCGCCGCCGCACCGCCCGACCAGCGCATCGTCGTCGTCCACCGCGGCGCCGTCGCCCGCGCCCTCCTCGGCAACGCGATCGTCGTCGACGGATCCCGCGACATGCACGCCGCCGTGCGCAGCGCTCTGCGCGTCCGCCCCGACTGCCTGGTCGTCCACGACCTGTCCGGCCGCGAGGCGGCCGACCTGTGCGACGCCGCGAGGCAGACCCCGGGCGCGCTGATCGCCAGCCTTTCCGCGGTCTCGCCCGAAGCCGCGCTCGCGCGCCTGCAGACGCTCGTCTCGCTGTCCGTGCCCGCCGACGCCGCCGCCGTGCACGCCTTCGCCTCCGGCAGCTTCGACCTCATCCTCGGCCTGCGCGCTGCTCCGAGCGTAGGTGCACAAGCGAGCTCTCTCGTCGAGATCCGCCACGCGCACGGCGGCGAGCTGGTCGAGCGGCTCGACGCCGGCGAATGACCTGCGGGCGTGCGCGTGCAACGACACGCCGCGACTTCGCCCCGCCTGACGTCGATCACCGCCCGCGCGCCTCGTGGTAGCGTGGCCCCGTGACATCCCGACTGGCGCAAGCGCTTGTCCCCGGCGCGCCACACATCACCGCCGTCGTCATCGCCGCCGTCGTCGCCGGCGCGGCCATCGGCGTCGCCTGCAAGCCCAAGGGCAGCGCGACCCCTCCATGCGAGGAGCCGCAGCGCGTCCAGCTCCTCATCCGCACGTCGGACCGCGCCAACGTCGGCGAGAACAGCCAGTCGTGGCCGACCCAGGTCGTCGTCTACCAGCTGTCCGGCACCTCGGTGCTCGAGGACCTCGACGCCGACGCGCTGAAGGAGCAGGGCGAGCAGGCGCTCGGCGAGGAGTTCGTCGACAAGAAGGAGCTGACCGCCTTCCCCTCCACCAAGGAGGCCTTCGAGATGCAGGTCAAGCCCAAGGTCACCACCCTGCTGGTCGTCGCCCAGTTCCGCGTGCCGCTCGGCACCGCCTGGTACACCACCTACGCGGTGCCCGCGGGCCTGAAGGACGCCCAGTGCGACGCCGTCGCCAAGGACGCCGACGTGCCCGTGCCCTGCGTCTACCTCGACATCGAGGGCAGCGAGCTCGTCGGCGGCGCCCAGCCGCCCTCGAACTTCAAGGCCGACGAGTTCGGCGTCGTCTGCGGCAACGTCGGCGCGCCCAAGAAGAAGACCAAGAAGAAGGCGCCGCCCAAGCTGCCCGACATGCCGGACCAGCCCAAGGACCCCACGCCCAAGACGCCGAGCACGCCCTCGGCCCCCAACAAACCGACAGCGCCCAAGCTGCCCGGGAGGTGAGACTTGTCAGGACGCCCCGTATGGAGTGAGGGGATGCTGCTGTGCCCGCAGCACATGCAGCAGCAGGACCTCTACCACGAGCAGAACCTCGCCTCATGGATGTCGGCCGTCACGCCGATGCACTGGGGCGTGGTCACCCAGAGCTTCGACGCCGGCGCGGTCAAGGCCGGGCAGATGGCGCTCATGAGCTTCCGCGGCGTGATGCCCGACGGCACCCCGGTGTCGTTCGAAGCGACCAGCCGCTACCGCCCGCCGAGCAAGCCGATCGCCCCGGCCTTCCCCGCCAACATGCGCGCGCTCGAGGTGTTCCTCGCCCTGCCGACCATCCGCGAGGGCGTGGCCAACTACGTCAGCGACAACGCCGCGGCCATGCAGCGCTACCGCCTGGCCACCCGCAGCGTGTTCGACCTGACCCAGGCCCGCAACGAGCGCGAGCTGCAGTTCAGCGACCCCAACCTGACCCTGCTGTTCGGCAACGAGCCGCGCGACGACTACACGGCCATCAAGATCGCCGAGGTCGTGCGCGACGACACCGGCTTTCGCATCTCCGACGAGTTCACCCCGCCGTGCCTGGCCCTCACCGCCGCCCCGGCGCTGCACGCCAACCTGCAGGACCTGCTCGGGCAGATCGTCACCAAGCGGCGCAAGCTGGCCGAGGAGCGCCGCACCCGCGACGGCGTGCGCATCGAGTTCAACGCCCAGGACATCACCCGCTACCTGTTCCTCCAGACCCTCAACGGCGCGACGCCAGTATTGAAACACTTCGCCGACACGCCGACGCTGCCGCTGTGGCCGGTCTACGTCGAGCTCTCGCGCCTCGCCGGCGAGCTCATGACCTTCGCCACCGACGGCGACCCCGCCGACCTGCCGGTCTACAAGCACGCCGACCCCCAGGCCTCGCTCGGCAAGCTGCTGGCCGAGATCCGCCGCCTGCTCGGCGTCGTCATCCAGGAGGCCTTCGTCACCATCCCGCTGCGCGCCCGCCAGGACAACTCGTGGATCGGCGAGCTCCGCGACGACAAGCTGCTGCGCTGCACCCAGTACGTGCTCGCCGTCGAGGCCGAGGGCGAGCAGCAGCAGATCGCCAACGAGGTGCCCGAGCTGGCCAAGATCGCGACCTGGAAGCGCATCCCCGCGGTCGTCAAGAACAACACCCTCGGCGTGCCGCTGCGCGCGACCCACCGCCCGCCGACCGAGATCCCGATCAAGCCCAAGCAGGTCTACTTCATGGTCGCCACCGAGGACCCGCACTGGCGCGAGATCCTCAACGAACGCACCATCGCCATCTACCTGAAGCCACCCTACGACCCCCGCCACGCCCGCGTCACCCTCATGGGGATCCCCGCGCGCGAGGGCTGATCGGCCATGCACCGCGTCCACGACCTGACGAAGGCCTGCTTCGATCACGTGTTCCTGCTGCTGCAGCCGGGCGCGATCGACAACATCAGCAAGTTCCACCGCAGCGCCGCCGACTGCGTCGAGGCGCTCGAGGGCCAGGCGAGGAAGGCCGGCTTCAACGCCGAGCAGGCCCGCATGATCAAGTACGCCATGGTCGCCCTGCTCGACGAGGTCGCCCAGGCCCAGCCCGGCCAGATCGCCGACTACTGGGAGCACCACCTCCTCCAGCGCGACTACTTCCAGGAGGTCCGCGCCGGCGAGGGCTTCTTCGGCTACCTCGAGGCCCTGCTCGACACCCGCCGCGACGACGTGAACGCCGGCGACGTCCTGCAGATCTACGCCACCGCCATCTACCTCGGCTTCCGCGGCAAGTACGCCGCCCGCGCCGACGCCAAGGGCTTCGACACCCTCATGCGCCGCGTCAACGACCGCATGCGCGAGCGCATCCTCGAGGACGACGCGCTCCCGCCGGTCAAACCCGCCGACTGGAACCACCCCCACCCGCCGCTGCGCCTGCCCGTCTGGCTCGCCGGCCTCGCGGTCCTGTTCGCGCTCGTGCTGATGTGCGGCTACCGCAGCGAGGTCGCCGACGACGGCCAGCGCCTCGCGGACCGCCTCGAAGGAGTCAAGCCGTGAAGCTCCTCGTCGCCATGACCGTGCTGCTCGCCGGCGCGGTCACCGTCATGCAGATGGCCTCGCGCTTCGGGATCCCCAAGGAGACCGCGCTCCTCATCGTCTACATCATCTTCATGATCTGGGTGGTCACGCTGGTGATCACCCTGATCCGCAAGATCATCGCCTGGCGCGCCGCCCAGAAGAAGAACGCCCCGCCGGTCGACCCCGCCGTGCTCGCCGAGCGCGCGCGCCTGCAGGAGGCCCGCCAGACCCTGAAGCAGGTCGTGCGCCACCAGCGGCGCACCGCCCAGCCGCGGCCGCTGCTCGCCGCCAGCTTCACCCCGCCGTGGCTCGCGCTGATCGGCATGCCCGGCCACGGCAAGACCGCCCTGCTCGGCCCGACCAGCGCCGCCCGCCTCGTCGAGGTCGACCGCGACGGCGCCCGCCAGCACCCGCCCGACAGCCCCGCCGACGACCGCCTGCGCTACTTCAGCGCGCCCGGCCAGGCCGTCTACGTCGAGGTCCCGCACAACCTCGGCCGCAGCGACGCCCTGCGCAACACCTGGCTCGGCGGCCTGAAGCAGCTGCGTCGCCGCGACGGCCAGCCGCTGCACGGCGTCGTCGTGGTCGTCGGCGCCGACGACCTCGCCGGCGGCGACGCGGCCCACGCCGCCCAGGTCGGCGAGGACCTCTCGCGCGAGCTCGGCGACCTCCAGCAGCACCTCGGCGTGCAGGTCCCGGTGTTCCTCGTCATCAGCAAGATCGACCGCCTCGCCGGCTTCTCCGACCTGCTGCACGACGCCAGCCCGCGCACCCAGGCCCTCGGGTTCGAGCTGCCCGACGGCCGCAGCGACGAGCTGATCCTGAAGGAGCTGCGCGCCCGCTTCGACGGCATGTGCACCGCGCTCGACCGCCGCGCCCTGCGTCAGGTCAGCAAGTTCGCCGAGCCCGACCCCGGCCTGCAGCCCCGCCTCATGACCTTCCCCCGCCAGCTCTTCGACCTCGTCGACGAGCTGTCCGCGCTCGCCAAGTCGCTGCTCGCCGCCCGCAACGGCGAGGCCCCGCGCCTGCGCGGCGTCTACTTCACCAGCGTGTCCCAGGGCGGCGAGCCCCCCATCACCCCGGTGTTCGACCGCCTGCTGCGCAGCGCCGGCGGCGGCGCCTACAACGCCGACCCCGGCCGCCAGCCCGAGAACCGCCGCTACTTCGCCGACGAGCTGATGACCACCGTGTGGCCGCGCGACGCGGCGCTCGCGACCCGCAACCCCCGGGCCCGCCGCCGCGCCGCCGTCGTCCGCTACGGCCTCAGCGGCGCCGCCGCGCTGCTCGCCGCCTGGGTCGGCTTCTCCGGCACCACCGTCGCCGACAACAACCGCAAGCTCGCCCAGGACACCGTCGACGTCAGCGGCCGCCTCGTCACTCAGCTGGGCGGCGAGCGCCGCGTGCCGATCGCCACCACCGACCTCGAGACCCTCGGCGACCTCGTGATCTTGTGGGAGGACCCCAAAGGGGTCGACGCCGCCGAGGTCCGCGGCTGGACCCTGTTCCCCGGCGAGGCCGTGGTCGGCCCGCTGCGCAAGTTCTTCCGCGGCGCCGTCGTCCGCGGCGTGCTCGAGCCGCTGCACGCGCGCACCGCCGCCGAGCTGCAGGACTTCTACTCGCGCTTCGAGGCGCGCGACCGCCTGCCCGAGCTCGCCGAGTGGAACGCCGGCCACGACGCCCTGCGCTTCTACCTGCTGCTGTCCGAGCCCAAGCTCCCCAGCGAGCACCGCCCGATCGCCGACGACCGCACGATCCTCATCAACGAGATCCGCGACCGCTGGAACGACTCGGCCCGCGCCGCCGTCACCCCGCGCGAGTACGCGGCCATGGAGCGCATCGCCAACCAGTTCGCCGACCTCGCCGAGGACGGCGACTTCAAGTTCAAGCGCGAGCAGCCGCTCATCGACAACGTCCGCGAGATCCTGCTGCGCGACGTGCCCGAGGACGCCGAGGTCGAGGAGGTCATCGACCGCGTCAGCAACAAGCCCGACGTGCCCAAGATCTCGCTGCGCCAGCTCGCCGGCGTGCCCTCGATCGAGAACGACAACACCGACGTCCGCGGCGCCTTCACCGAGATCGGCTGGCGCTACGTCAAGGCCGAGTTCCAGTCGCTCGAGAAGGGCGCCGCCTGGGTGCTCGGCCTCGCCGACGAGCGGGCCCGGGAGCTGAAGACCAAGCGCGGCCGCAACCTGCGCAACATCTACTTCGCCAAGTACACCCAGGAGTGGCGCCGCTTCATCACCCGCATGCGCATCGTCTCCCCGACCAACCTCGACCGCGCCAGGGAGATCTTCGGCGAGGTCATGCGCGGCCCCAAGCGCCCGCTCGAGAAGGTGTTCCGCAAGGTCCAGGAGAACGTCGTCCTGAAGGACGACTTCAACTACGGCACCGCCGGCGGCTTCCTCGGCATCGGCGGCACCGACAAGAAGAACACCGGCGCCAACGTCCGCGCCGAGGACGTGGGCAAGCAGTTCGCCCGCCTCGTCGAGTTCACCGTGCCGCCCGTCGGCAAGGAGGCCGAGGTCCCGCTCGACCAGTACCACACGCACATGCGCACCCTGCACGACGCCGTCGGCAAGGCGCTCGAGAGCAAGGAGGAGGAGAAGGCGCTCGTCGACGCCCTCAAGGTCGCCATCTCCGACACCGAGTCGATGGTCGCCAACGGCAGCCTCGACGACTGGACCAAGGACACCGGCGAGCTGCTCGTCACCCCGCTGAAGGACCTGCTGAAGCTGCTCGAGCGCGAGTCCGGCGAGGGCGCCAAGAACGACTGGTGCGCCCGCATCGTCGACCCCATGTACGAGCGCTTCTCCGGCCGCTACCCGTTCTCCGCCGACTCCCGCGACGACGTCGTGCTCGCCGACTTCGAGGAGTTCTTTCACCCCGAGAACGGCGTGATCCGCAAGGCCCGCGAGGACCTGCTCGGCGGCTGGGTCACCAAGAACGGCAACTACTACGAGACCCGCGACCTCGGCAAGGGCGACGTGTCCCGCATCGACCCCGGCGTGGTCAAGTTCCTCAACCGCGCCGTCGACATCGGCGCCGTCATGTTCGTCAGCGAGGAGCTGCGCGTCGACTTCGACATCGTGCTCGTGTGCAACCCCCAGGTCTCGCGCGTCGAGCTGAAGGTCGCCGGCGAGCTCCGCGAGTTCACCTGCGACAACAAGCAGCTGCCGCGCCTGCGCTGGCCCAACAAGGAGCAGGGCGCCTCGCTGACCGCCCGCGGCCGCCAGGGCAAGAAGACCCTCGACGAGCCCGGCGAGTGGGGCCTGTTCGAGCTGCTCGAGCGCTGGACCAAGATGCCCGACAACACCGGCGACGTGCTCGACTTCACCTTCGACCTCACGCAGTACGACCTCGGCAACCTCGAGGTCCGCATCAAGCCGGTGCGCGTGCGCGGCGGCACCGCGTTCTTCGGCCTGCCGAACGGCGACAAGAAGTTCCTCTCGCTGATCCGCGCCGGCGACGTGCTCCCGCCGAAGCGCCTGTTCACCAACCGCGGGGGCTGCTGAGCGCCGTGACCACCCTGCTCGAGGACCTGTTCTCCGGCATCACCGGCCGCGAGCGCGACGAGGCGATCAAGGGCCTCGCCGCAGTCCTGCGCGCCGCCCCCGGCGGCGGGCGCCGGGCCTTCGAGATCGACGCCGTGCTCGTCGACAGCCTGGTCGAGCCGCTGACCCGCCGCCTGTGGGCCCAGGTCGACGAGATCCTGCACCACCCCGCCGTCCAGCGCCTCGAGGCCGCCTGGCGCGGCGTGCGGTTCGTCGTCGACCGCGCGCAGTTCAGCGAGAACATCGCCATCGAGCTGTGCAACGTCACCAAGCAGAACCTCGCCGACGACTTCGCCGACGCCGCCGAGATCACCACCTCCGGCCTCTACCGCCTGGTCTACTCGACCGCCTTCGCGACCTTCGGCGGCAAGCCCTACGCCCTCCTGTGCGCCGACTTCGAGTTCGGCCCCGGCGCCGAGGACATGGGCCTGCTGCGCAAGTGCGCCTCGGTCTCGGCCATGGCCCACTCGCCGTTCATCGCCAACGTCGGCGCCGACTTCTTCGGCCTGCGCTCGTTCGCCGACTTCCCCCGCGTGCGCGACCTCGGCGCCATCCTCTCCGGCCCCCGCTACCGCCTGTGGCACTCGTTCCGCGACACCGAGGACGCCCGCTACGTCGGCCTGTGCCTGCCCCGCTTCCTGCTGCGCGCCCCCTACCGCCCCGACACCGACCCGTTCCAGCCGCTCCGCTTCCGCGAGCACGTCGAGGACGACCACGAGCACCACCTGTGGGGCCACGCCTGCTTCGCCTTCGCCGCCCGCTGCGCCGACTCGTTCGCCCGCTACCGCTGGTGCGTCTACCTCATCGGCTCACGCGCGTCGGGCATGGTCGAGGACCTCGTGCGCCACGAGTTCCCGACCATGCGCGGCCTGACCGCCCGCGCCCCCACCGAGTGCATCCTCACCACCCGCACCGAGCACGTGCTGTCCGACGAGGGGTTCGTCGGCCTCGTCTACGACCGGGCCTCCGGCAACGCGATGTTCCACTCGGCCGCCTCGGCCCACAAGCCCCGCCGCTTCGCCGACACCGAGGAGGGCCGCGCCGCCTGGACCGGCGAGCGCCTCGGCGCCCAGCTGCCCTACGTGTTCCTGGTCTCGCGCCTCGCCCACTTCCTGAAGTGGGTCCAGCGCGAGAAGATCGGCCAGTGGAACGACAAAGGCGCCCTCCAGCGCGAGCTCGACCTGTGGCTGCGCCAGTACGTGTCCGACGTCGACGACCCCCACTGGGAGACCCGCGCCCGCCGCCCGCTGCGCAAGGCCGCCATCCAGATCGAGGTCGTGCCCGGCCAGAGCGGCTGGTACCGCTGCCACCTGAAGCTTCAGCCCCACCTGACCCACAACTCCGCGTCGTTCTCCCTCGCCCTGCTCGGCCGCCTCGAGCGCATCGCCGACGCCCGCGAAGAATAGAGAGGTGAGCCATGCCGATCGACGAGTCGATCCTGAAGGACGCCGAGGCCCTCGCCGCCCCCGTGTCCGCCGCCGCCCCCTCCGGCCAGAACCCCGCCGCCGACGAGCGCTACCAGGAGCTCCGCGTCGAGGTCGACAAGGAGAACTCGCCGACCGGCGAGTCCGTGCAGTGGCCCCGCGTCGCCGAGCTCGGCGCCCAGATCCTGCAGAAGGTCGCCAAGGACCTGCTGGTCGCCGCCTACACCGCCCACGGCCTCTACAAGACCCGCGGCATGCGCGGCCTCGCCGTCGGCTTCGCCGCCGTCGACCTGCTGTTCGAGCGCCACTGGGACGCCATGTTCCCCCCGCTCGCCCGCATCAAGGGCCGCGGCACCGCCATCCGCTGGCTGCTCGAGCACGCCTCCGCCGCCCTCTCCACCTACGCCGCCAACCCCGCCGACCGCGTCGCCATCACCTCGCTGATCGACGCCAGCAAGTCGCTCCGCGGCCGCGCCCGCGACAAGCTCGGCGACCACTGCCCCTCGTTCAAGGACTGGACCGACCTGCTCGAGTCGATCCGCATGACCCTGCCGCCCGAGGAGGCCGCGCCCCCGCCCCCGGTCGCCGCGCCCCCGCCCGTCGCGCCCCCGCCGACCGCGCCCGCGGCCGCTCCGACACCTGTCCCTGAGGACATCTTCGCCGAGCCCGCCAGGCCGGCCGCGCCCGCCGCCCCGCCGCCCGAGCAGAAGCCCGCCGACGACACCCGCACGCTCGCCGCCCGCTGGCTCGACCCGATCGCCGCCGACAAGGGCGCCGACGCCATGAGCAGCGACGAGTACCAGGCCGTCGTCACCGAGGTCGACAAGCTGCAGTCGCCGAGCGGCGGCGCGATCGACTGGGGCCGCGTCATCAGCAACGGCGACGCCGTCCTCCAGCGCCAGGCCAAGGACCTCCGCATCGCCTGCCACCTCGCGCTCGCCCGCTACCGCACCGGCCGCATCGCCGGCCTCGCCCAGGGCATCGCCATCGTCGCCGAGCTGTCCGACACCTTCTGGGACAGCATGCAGCCGCCGCGCCCGCGGACCCGCAGCGGCGCGCTCCAGGGCCTGCTCAACCTCGTCGAGCCCGACCTCGCCGCTCACAACCCGACCCCCGACGAGGGCCCCGCCATCGCCACCCTGAAGCAGAGCGTCACCCGCCTCCAGGCCGTCACCCGCGCCCGCCTGCCCGACGGCGCGCCCAACCTCCGCTTACTCCTGCAGACCATCGACCAGCTGGCGATGACCGTGAAGGAGGCGACCAGGGCCGCCGCCCCGCCGCCGCCCCCGCCGCAACCTGTCCCCGAGGCCAGGCCCGCCGCACCTCCGCCACAGCCCGCGGCCCCGCCCCCGCAACCCGCCGCACCGCCTCCGCAACCCGCCGCTCCCCCGCCGCAACCCGCGGGCCCTCCGATCGCCGTCGCCGCGCCGACCGCCGCCGCCGCGCCCGCCGACCTCGGCGCGATCGACAAGTACCTGCGCAGCACCGGCGAGGAGTTCGTCAAGGCCGCGGGCAACATCCGCCGGGCCAAGCTCGCCGAGCCGATGGCCTACCGCCTGCTGCGCACAGGCCTGTGGATCTACATCTCGGCCCCGCCGCCCGCGCCGAACAACGACACCACCGCGATCCCCGCGCTCACCGACAAGGACCGCGGCCGCCTCGACGCCATGCGCCAAAACAGCCGCTGGGCCGAGCTCATCGAGGCCAGCGAGTCGCTGCTGCCGACCAACCGCTACGCCTTCGACCTCCACCGCCACACCCACGACGCGCTGCGCCAGCTCGGCCCCGATCACCACCCGGCCGCCGCCGCCGTGGTCGCCGAACTCGCCTCGCTGCTCACCCGCCTGCCGCGCCTGCTCGCCCTCAAGTTCAAGGAGGGCGCCCCGCTGGCCGACCCGACCACGCGCGCGTGGATCGACGGCGAGGTGCTCGGCAGCAAGGGCTCCTCCGCCGGCCCCGCGCTCGCGCCCCCGCCGGTCGCCGCCGCCGCCCCCAGCGTCGAGGCCGGCGCCCTGAAGAAGCTCGTCGCCAGCGATCGCGACGGCGGCCTTCGCCTCGTCGGCCAGCAGCTGCAAACCTCCGGCGCCGGCCGCGATCGCTTCCTGCGCCGCCTCGAGCTCGCCGAGGCCTGCCTCGACGCCAGGGACACCGCCCTTGCCCGCTCCCTGCTCGCCGGCCTCGCGGCAGAGTGCGACAAACTGCAGCTCGACGTGTGGGAGCCCGCGCTCGCCGGACGGGTGTTCGACGCGCAGGCCCGCGCCCTCACCGCCCCCGCCGACAAGCCCGCGCAGGACGTCGCCGTCGCCCGCCTCGCGGCCCTCGATCCCGTGCGCGCCGGCCAGCTCCGCAAGGGCTGACCGCCTGTCCCAAGGGACACCTCGCAGATCGCCGCGCCCGCTCGTCTGCGATCCCGGACGCGCGGCCACGAGGCCACACGCGGCTCGCCGGCTCGCGGCGCAGGGGGGCGCCCACACCCTTGTCGTCCCGTCGCCGCATTTGATACCGTCGCTGTCACTTCGTTCACGCGGCTTGCGGCGTCGGGACGGGTTCGGTCGGGGGTGCGTTCGTGGTCGATTTCGCGTCGTTGGTTTCCCTGCTCGGCAACCGAGCCCTGTTCACGCTGTCCGTCAGCGGCAGCCCGGTCGAGCTGCGGGTGGTCCGCTTCACCGGCAGCGAGGCCCTGTCCGGCGGCTTCGAGTTCCGCCTCGAGCTGTGCGGGCCCGAGGTCGAGCTCGCGACCCTGCTCGGCAAGGAGGCCCTGCTCACCATCGAGAGCGTCGACACGCCGCGGCACGTGCACGGCATCCTCGCCGAGCTCGAGTACATCGGCGAGTCGCGCCAGCACTGCCTCTACACCGCCCTGCTGGTCCCCCGCACCTGGAAGCTGCACCACCGCAGCGACAGCCGCATCTTCCAGCGCAAGACCACCCAGTCGATCGTCACCGAGGTCCTGACCAAGGCCGGCATCAGCGGCAACCAGTTCCGCTTCGCCCTGACCGGCTCGTACTCCCCGCGCGACTACTGCGTGCAGTACCGCGAGACCGACCACGACTTCGTGAGCCGCCTGCTCGAGGAGGACGGCATCGCCTACCACTTCGAGCACTCGACCGACAACCACGCGCTGGTGTTCTCCGACAGCGGCAACTCGCCGCCGATCCCCGGCGACGCCGAGATCTGGTTCAACCCGCCGCAGGGCGAGGTCTTCGACCGCGAGCACGTCATGCACGTCCGCGTCGGCGAGGTCATCCGCACCGACAAGGTCTCGCTCCGCGACTTCAATTTGCACCGCCCCGACCTCCCCATGGAGGCCAGCGCCACCGTCCCGCCCGACCGCAACCTCGAGGCCTACGACTTCCCGGGCGAGTACCAGGACAACTCCGGCGGCGGCAACGCGCCCGACCGCGGCCCCACCCTCGCCAAGACCCGCCTCGACGCCATCCAGACCGCGCGCCGCCTGACCCTCGGCCACAGCGACAGCCCGCGCCTGACCGCCGGCCACCGCTTCACCCTCGAGGGCCACCCGCGCGCCAACGTCGACGGCGAGCTGCGCCTATTGAAGATCACCCACCGCGGCGAGCAGCCCCAGGCCCTCGACCAGGACGCCGGCGACAAGTCGTTCGAGTACTACAACGACTTCGTGGCGATGCCGCAGAAGCAGCCCTACCGGCCGCCGCGCGTCACCCCGCGGCCCGCCGTGCGCGGCGTGCAGACCGCGACCGTCACCGGCCCGCCCGGCGAGGAGATCCACGTCGACGAGTGGGGCCGCGTGAAGATCCAGTTCCACTGGGACCGCATCGACGGCTTCGACGACGACTCGTCGTGCTGGGTCCGCGTCAGCCAGCTGTGGGCCGGCAACAACTGGGGCGCCATGTTCATCCCCCGCGTCGGCCACGAGGTGATCGTCGACTTCATCGAGGGCGACCCCGACCGCCCGATCATCACCGGCCGCATCTACCACGGCAACAACCCCGTCCCCTACCCGCTCCCCAACCACAAGACCAAGAGCACCATCAAGTCCGACACCTACCAGGGCGGCGGCTACAACGAGTTCCGCTACGAGGACCAGAAGGGCGCCGAGCAGATCTTCATGCACGCCCAGCGCAACCTCGACATCCGCGTGCTCAACGACCGCATGGAGACGATCCTCCACGACCGCCACCTCACCGTCGGCCAGTTCGACGCCGGCGCCAAGGTCGGCGACTTCCACGAGATGGTGATGCGCGACCGCACCATCCAGATCCACCGCAACCACCACGAGCACATCGGCGGCGACCTGCGCATCCGCGTCGGCGGCGTCGACGGCGTCGGCCACACCGACCGCACCAACGAGGGCAACCAGCGCGAGCACATCCTGCAGAGCAGCCACCTGACGGTCGACCAGAACCTCCACCTGAAGATCGGCAAGGACGAACACCACCACGTCGTCGGCAACGCCCACCGCAAGGTCGACGGCCGCCAGGCCCTCGAGGTCACCGGCGAGCTCCACCTGCGCGCCTCCACCATCGTCGTCGAGGCCAGCCGCGGCCTGACGATCAAGGGACCCGGCGGGTTCGTCACCATCGACCCCAGCGGCGTCATCGTCCAGGGCACCCTCGTGCGCATCAACAGCGGCGGCTCCGCCCTGTCCGGCGCCGGCACGCAGGCGGTCGACCCCGACCCGCCGCTGGTCGTCGAGCCCGTCAACCCCAAGCCCGCCGACAACGGCGGCTACTGACGAGGCCCAGCATGCCGCCCGCAGCCCGCATCTCGGACATGCACACCTGCCCGATCCCGACCCACGTCGGCGGCCCCGTGGTCGTCGGCGACGTGACCGTGCTGATCGGCTACATGCCGGCCGCCCGCGTCGGCGACCCGCTGGTCTGCGCGACCGGCCCCGACACCATCTCGCGCGGCGAGTCGACGGTGAAGATCGGCCACAAGGACGCCGCCCGCATCGGCGACCCGACCACCCACAACGGCGTCATCGTGGTCGGCTGCCCCACGGTGCTGATCGGCTCGACCGCCCAGATCGAGGCGCTGAAGACCGACAAGCCGATCTGCGAGGAGTGCGAGCGCCAGAAGAACACCACCCTCCTGATCGAGCGCCTCTACCACGACAACGAGCCGCTGCCCGACGCCGAGTTCGAGGTCCAGCTGTTCGACGGCACAATTATTAAGGGCAAGCTCGACAAGGAGGGCAAGGCCAAGATCGAGGGCGTCCCCACCGAGGTCCACAAGATCCGCTTCAGCCCCGACCCCCGCCCGTTCGAGCGCAAGGACCCGGCCAGCAACCCCGAGTTCAAGGAGAGCCTGTCCGAGGCCGACATCGACGAGATGATCGAAAGGCGGACGAGGCAGCCATGAGCGTCGGCAGCGACATCGCAGAGGCCGTCAGCAACGTCGGCGATTGGCTCTGGGGCCTCATCCAGGGCAACTTCAACGAGCAGCAGTCGATCAGCCAGCTGCTCGTCGACGCCGTCATCGGCATGATCCCGGTGGTCGGCGACGTCACCGCCGTGCGCGACCTGATCGCCACGATCATCAAGCTCGTCGAGCACCCCGAGAAGCGCGAAGAGACGATGGAGTGGGTCGCCCTCGTCATCGGCGTGTTCGCCCTCATCCCCGTGGCCGGCGGCGTCATCAAAGGCGTCGGCCGCCTGCTCATGCGCGTCGGTCGCGACACCGCCGAGCACCCGCAGATCTTCCGCGCCATCATCGACCTCATCAACCGCTTCGGCCACGGCAACGCGGTCGCGTGGTTCCGCAGCCTCGACCTCAACGCCTACACCGGCCAGATCACCGCCAAGTTCAACGAGATGGTCACCCGCATCGACGGCGTGATCGTCGGGGTCAAGCGCCGCTTCCGCTGGGTCCTGCCGACCTCGATGGTCCACCGCCTCGACACCGTGCGCGAGGCGATCGCCGACCTCCGCGCCCGCGGCGCGAGCATGATCCCCTCGGCGATCCGCGAGCTCGCCGGGCGCCTCGCCGCCCTCCAGCGCCACATCATCAACGGCGAGTGGGAGGCCATCCCCTCGAGCCTGCGCAGCACCACCCGCGAGCGCGAGGCCCGGCTCGTCGAGACCATCCGCGGCGGCGACCGGACCTTCACCGCCGCCACCATGCCGTTCCCGCCGACCACCATCGCCCAGTACCGCCACGCCCGCGGCTGGCCCGACCTGCGCACCTACAACTTCGACGCGATCGGCTCGTTCAGCGGACCGATCACCCCCCGCTACCTGCGGCCCGGCACCCGCATCCGCCGCGTCATCGAGCCCGCCCCTCCCAACAAGAACGCCGGCCTCTATTGGATGCACGACGCCGACTTCCCGGCCACCGGCGAGGCGTGGCGCAAGGACTTCGCCGTGCTGCAGCGCTGGTCCGGCAACGGCGTCTACGTCGAGTACGTGGTGCCGCCGCCGGGCCTGCGCGTGTGGGAGGGCCGCATCGCCAGCCAGATCGACAACCAGGCCGGACCCCTGCACGGCCAGCAGCTCGCCGGCGGCGCCACCCAGCTCCTCATCGACTTCAACCAGCCGGGTCTCGAGGCGATGCGCACCGCCGTCACGGCCGCGCCGCAGCAGCGCACCCACTGGACCGGCCTCAACGACATCGGCCTCCCCGATCGCGTGGGCACCACCCTCCCGCTCGGCGCAGCCGAGGTCGCCGGCAAGGACGGCGCCTCGCACACGCTGCATACTGCGCCTCCCGGATCCCGCACCACGCCATGACCTACGAAGACGTACCGATCGTTCAGGAGCCCCCGCCGCGCGTCACCCCGCTGACCGGCAACGAGTCGGCGCCCGACCCCACGAGCCTCGCCGTGATGTTCTGGCTGGTGCGCCGCTACTCGTCGTACGCGTACATCGACCGCATGTACGAGCTGCTGCGCCGCGTCAACCGCGTGTTCTACAGCTGGGCCCGCGGCGGCGCGACCGACTCCGCGTCGTCGTTGCGAGCCACCACCCGCGTGTTCGACGGCGCCGTCGCCGACCTCGAGAGCGGCCTCCAGCGCATCGCCGCCGGCGACCGCACCGCCGGCTACACCTCGATCGTCGACGCCCTGGTGTTCCGCGAGGCCCTGCTCGACGAACGCAACGAGAAGGGCCTCTCGCTCGCGATGCTGCGCGAGCGCCTCGGCCCCGCCGTCGGCCTGGCCGCCCAGCGCGCCTGCGACATGGCCCTGCGCGTGCGCCACACCCTGACCGCGACCTGGACCTGCGAGACGATCCTCGCCGACCGCCCCTCGCTGCGCACCCGCCCCAACCACCTGCCCGATCCGCTGCCGCCGGTCCCGCCGCCGCCGACCGCGAAGGTCACGATCGAGTCCCACGCCGACGTCCCGCAGACCGGCATCTACCTGCCCACGACGATCCGCAACGCCTGCCCCAACCTGCTCCAGGCCGGTCAGCAGGCTCCGTCGCTGACCCGCGCCAGCGAGCGCGTCGACTACTTCGGCCTGCCCGCCGACGGCGAGTGGCCCGAAGAGCCGCCGTGGACCGACTACATCTACCGCAGCGACGAGCCGACCACCTGGAGCCTCGCGTGGATCGACGAGCGCTACCGCGACGGCCTCGTCGTGCCCGAGCCCGAGCTCCTCGACGACGACAACGCGATCCCCGAGGGCCTGCGATGACCGCCGCGCTGATCGCCCAGGTCGCCCACGGCCCGCGTCGTTTTAATAAGGCGGTCGTGCAGCCGGGCCAGCGCCTCGTCGTCGGCAGCGCCCCCGACGTCGACTGGCCGCTCGCCGACCTCGGCCTCGCGGCCCACCAGCTCGAGCTGCGCTGGGACGGCGAGACCGGGCAGCTGCGCCACCTCGGCGGCGCCGAGCCGACCTGGTTCGAAGGACAGGCGGTCGATCGCTGCGACGTCGGCCACGGCGCGTGGATCCGCTGCGGCGCCGCCGACCTCACCCTCGCCCGCGAGCGCCACAGCCCGCCCGACGACCCAGTCGAACCCGCCGTGCTCGCCGCCGCCGCCCGCCCGCTGGCCCGCCTGCGCGCCGTCCAGACCCCGCTCTACGCCGTCGTCGACGCCTCCCGCAGCCTGCGCATCCCCGTGCTGCTGCGCGAGTCCCCCGACCCCATGCGCTCGCTCTACGACGGCGTGCAGGCCGACACGCTCGCCGAGTCGGCGCCGTACCTCGTCACCCTCACCGGCGGCCACCTGCTCGCCGACCTCGTGCACGAGGGCTGGAAGCGGCGCTGGTGCACCTTCCTCACCGCGCCCGCGAGCCTCGCCGAGGACGACGTGCGCCGCCACCTCCGCAAGTTCCTCATGGTCCAGCTCGAGCGCACCGGCGAGACGGCCTACTTCCGCTACTACGACCCCTACGTGCTGCGCTCCTACCTCGCCAGCTGCGCGCCCGACGAGCGCAGGGCCTTCCTCGGCCCCCTGACCTTCCTCGCACTCGACGACGACGGCGTGATCCACACCCTCACCGCATAAGCCCATGCTGAAGATCCGCACCGCCCAGGAGGACGCGCTCGCCGACGAGGACTTCGTGCGTCGCCTCATCGCCCACATCCAGACGCGCGCCCCCGACAGCGCCGCCAGGCTGACGTACGCCCAGCTGCGCAGCGTCGTCCGCCACGGCATCCGCGTCGCCCGCAGCTACGACCTCACGTCCGAGCGCGACCTCGCCGCCTTCACCCTCGACATGCTGGCCGTCAACCCCGAGTTCCACCGCCAGTACGAGCTGAGCGCGATATTAAAGAACCCCGACACCCCGATCGACGAGCGCATGGATCGCCTGCTCGGCGCCTCCGACCCCTCGTGGGACGAGGCCGCGACCATGACCGACGCCGCGGTCTACTGGCAGAACGTCCTCGACAGCGACCCCGAGTCGTCCCTCCCTGATCCCACACCCGGAGACCCATCATGAGTGAACGCGACGTCGCCGAGGATCAGCACGCCGCCGCCGGCGGCTTCTCGTCGCGCCCGCCCGGCGCGTGCAGGACCTGCCAGATGCCGAGGAAGCTGCGCGCCGGGGTGTTCTTCGACGGCACCAACAACAACAAGAGCCGCGACCAGCCCACCGGCAATCACACCAACGTCGTGCGCCTCTACGACGTGTACCCCCAGGCCGGCGGCGAGACGCTCTACCGCAAGTACTACATCCGCGGCGTCGGCTCGCAGGACCAGGGCGAGCGCGCGCGCCAGCTCGGCCAGGAGATCCGCCCCAACAGCTGGAACCCGCTGCGCATCGCCGGCTCGGTGGTCGCCGCCCCCGTCAGGCTCGGCGGCTACGTCGCCGACCTCGGCCAGGACCTCGCCGGCAAGGTCGGCGGCGCCGGCGGCACGGCGCGCCTCAACCTCGCCTACACCTGGCTGAGCGCCCGCTGCGGCGAGGTCCAGCCCCAGGGCGAGCGCACCGTCGACATCTTCGGCTTCTCGCGCGGCGCGGCGATCGCCCGCACCTTCACCAACCTCGTCAACCAGGGCCTGCAGCGCCAGCAGCCGCTGATAAGGGTGCGCTTCCTCGGCATCTTCGACACCGTCGGCTCGTTCGGCATCCCCGGCGACGACTCCGACCCCGGCGAGAACCTCGGCATCGACACCCTCGACGCCAGGGAGATCGCCCACTACACCGCGCGCCACGAGTACCGCCAGAACTTCCCGCTCACGCGCACCTCCAGCTCCGACACGCCGTACACCGGCTGCCACTCCGACGTCGGCGGCAGCTACCCGCCGGTCGACAGCGAGAACCGCGTCAACCACCTCGCGGCCATCACCTTCCTCGACATGTACGACGCCCTGCGGCGCCACGAGCCCGCCCTCGCCGCCGTCACCGCCGCCATGTCGTGCGGCCTCAGCCGGGCCCAGGTCGCCGCCCTGAAGCGCCGCGCCGCCGCCGAGGCCCCCGCCGAGGCGCAGATGGCCGGCCAGGAGCGCCGCTGGACCGCGGCCCAGCGCGCCTTCTGGGAGCGCTACATCCACCAGTCGCACACCTCTCCGAGCGACTGGTGGATCGTCAACCAGGCCAAGCGCCTCAACCCCAACCACCTCGACAACTCCGGCCGCCGGCGCCTGTTCCCCAACCCGCCGCGCCAGGAGCTGCGCGGCACCCCGCCGAACTTCTCGTGGCGCCGACCCTGAGGCGGCTCGCGTCGCCGCCACGCGACGCGGCGCTCGACGCTGACGAATGAAAAACGCGGGGCCCGCCCCCGGGTCCCGCGTTCATGTTCGGCGCCCCCGCGAGGTCGCCCTGCGGTTAGCTGTCGCTCTTGTCCCAGCTATCGACGTACTCGGCGCCCGTCGGCACGAAGACCCAGCGGATCGTGTGGTACACGACGCGGATGATCTCCATCGGCGGGGCGTTCGACGCCGCCGGATCGTGGGCGTTCGGCGAGATGCGCTCGATCGAGTCGATCCGGCCGTTGCTGATCTCGACGGTGAAGAACTGCTCCGTGGTGCCGTCGCCCGCCGGGTTCGGGCGGAAGAAGTTGAACGTCCCGTCGATCTTCTCGTTGCGGCACAGCGCCTTCGCCAGCAGCGGCGACGACTTGTCGATCCGCTTGATGAACTCGATCGGCTCGTGCACGCGACGACCGACCGCGGCGCGGCTGCCCAGCTCCCGCGCCGTCCGCACGTTGTCCTTGAAGCTCAAGCACTCGATGGAGTTCTCGCGATCGAGGTCCTTCTGCGTGCTCTCGCCTTGGATGTCTGCCCCATTCGCCTTCAGTTTCAGGTGGACTGTCTCAGCCATGCCGGCCACCGTAACGGAGGCCCATGAGCCTGCCTATACCCGTCGCCGCGCACGTGAATTATTTTTTTCCGCGCGGCTCGAATGTGCCACTCGAGTCGTCGCGCCGCGTGCAGCGCAGCGAGCGTCGAACGTCGCGCGCGCCACTCCTTGCGAGCGGAGACGCGTCTGGACAGTCGGCGGCTCATGGGCCTATGGTGTCACCAGCCGCCGGACCTGGCCGGATGGACCCCAGCGGGGATGAGGATGGTGTCGCATGAGCAAAGGTAAAGAAGGATCGGTCGCTCCGAAGGAGCGCATCAACATCACGTACAAGCCCGCCACCGGCGGCGCTACCGAAGACGTCGAGCTTCCGCTCAAGATCCTCATGCTCGGTGATTTCACCGGGCGTCAGGACGACCGACCGGTCGAGGAGCGCAAGCCGATCAACATCGACAAGGACAACTTCGACAAGGTGATGGCCGCGCAGGAGCTGTCGACCACCGTCAGCGTCAAGAACAAACTGGCGGACGGCGACTCCGGCGACCTCTCGGTCAAGCTGAAGTTCAACACCCTGCGCGACTTCCGGCCGGAGGGCATCGTCGACCAGGTCCCCCAGCTGCGCGAGCTCATGGAGCTGCGCAACGCCCTCGTGGCCCTGAAGGGCCCGCTGATCGGCGGCAACGTCCCCGAGTTCCGCAAGAAGCTGATGGACGCCCTGAAGGACCCCGACAAGCGCACCAAACTCATGCGCGAGCTCGGCATCGACGAGCCCACCAAGGGCTGAGCACAACCCTGACCCACGAGTTCACAGACTACCTCCGCGAGACACTTCACCATGGCCGACACCACCAACCAAGCCGCCACGAGCGCAGCCCCCGCCGCCCAGGCAGAGACCTCTCTCCTCGACTCGCTGCTGTCCGAGACCAAGCTCGGACCGGCCGACGGCGAGGCCTATGAGCTGGTCAAGAGCGGCACGCGCAAGCTGCTCGACGAGCTCATCCGCACCGAGTCCACCACCCCGAAGATCGACAAGGGCCTGATCGAGTCGATGATCTCCGACATCGATCGCCGCTTGACCGCCCAGGTCAACGAGATCATGCACGAGAAGTCGGTCCTCGCCCTCGAGTCGTCGTGGCGCAGCCTGAAGTACCTGATCGACCAGGTCGACTTCCGCGAGAACGTCCGCGTCGAGCTGATGAACGTCTCGAAGGACGACCTGCGCAACGACTTCGAGGACGCCCCCGACATCACCAAGTCGGGCCTCTACAACACCGTCTACCGCCAGGCCTACGGCACCCTCGGCGGCAAGCCCTACGGCGTCATGTGCAGCACCTTCGACTTCGGCCCCGGCGCCGAGGACATCGCCCTGCTGGCCAAGTGCGCCTCGGTCGGCGCCATGGCCCACGCGCCGTTCCTCGGCAACGCCGCGCCCAAGATGTTCGGCGTCGAGAGCTTCACCGAGCTGCCCAAGCTGCGCGACCTCCAGGCCATGTTCGAGGGCCCGCAGTACGCCAAGTGGAACAACTTCCGCGAGACCGAGGACGCCCGCTACATCGGCCTGTGCATGCCGCGCTTCATGCTGCGCCCGCCCTACGGCAAGCGGGAGAGCGAGCTCAGCGTCAAGGCCTTCGACTTCAGCGAGGACGTGATCGACCAGCACGAGCGCTACCTGTGGGGCCCGGCCTCGATCACGATGGCCGCCCGCATCGCCGACTCGTTCGCCAAGTACCGCTGGTGCCCGAACATCATCGGCCCGCAGGGCGGCGGCTCGGTCTACAACCTCCCGCTCCACCAGTACGAGCAGGGCGGCGAGATCAAGACCAAGGTCCCGAGCGAGGTCTCGCTCGACGACCGCCGCGAGTACGAGCTCGCCGAGCAGGGCTTCATCGGCCTGGTGTTCCGCAAGGACTCCGACAACGCCGCCTACTTCTCGGCCAACTCGATCCAGCGGCCCAAGGTGTTCTCCAAGACCAACGAGGGCCAGGCGGCCCAGACCAACTACATGCTCGGGACCCGCCTCCCGTACATGTTCGTCATCACCCGCCTCGCCCACTACATGAAGGTCCTGCAGCGCGAGCAGATCGGCACCTGGAAGTCCCGCTCCGACCTCGACCGCGAGCTCAACAACTGGATCCGCCAGTACGTCTCGGACATGCCGGACCCGTCGGCCGAGACCCGCTCGCGCAAGCCGCTGAAGAAGGCCAAGATCATCGTCGAGGAGGTCGAGGGAGCGGTCGGCTGGTTCCGCTGCAACCTCGCCATCGAGCCGCACATCAAGTTCGAAGGCGCCGAGTTCACCCTCTCCCTCGTCGGCAAGCTCGACAAGTCCTGATCCATAACCCCGGGACGAAAGCCCGATGGCGAGCAGCAGTTTCCCACCCCGGCTCGGCGCGCTCCTCGCAGACAGGTTCCAGCTGCGCGAGCTCCTCGGAGCCGGCGGCGTCGGCCAGGTCTTCAAGGCCTGGGACGTGACCGCCCAGCGTCAGGTCACCGTCAAGGCGTTCAACCCGGCCCGCGTCAACAACGCGAGCTGGGCCGCCTACGTCAAGGTGGTCGGCGCCGCGGCGGCCGCCCGTCACCCCGACCTGGTCCTGCCGGAGGGCCTGCCGGCGGCGCTGCCCGACACGCCGCTGGCGACCACCCCGGCGCTCGCCGGCGACGACCTCGCCAAGCTGCGCGCGCGCACTGTCACGATCCCCTGGGCCCGCGCCCTCGAGATCGGCGAGCGCGCGGCCGACATCCTGCACGCCGTCCACAGCGCGACGGGCCTGGCCCACCGCGACCTGAAGGCCACCAACCTGCTCGTCACCCCCGAGGGCGCCGTCAAGGTGCTCGACTGGGGCATCGCCGAGTTCGACGAGCAGTCCGGCGACCGCACCCGCGTCGACACCGCCCTCGGCGTGGTCGACTACAAGTCGCCGGAGCAGCTCGACAGCAACCAGGCCGACGCCAAGTCGGACCAGTTCTCGCTCGCGGTGATCATCTACGAGATGATCACCGGCGAGCGCCCGTTCACCGGGCCCTCGTACTTCGAGGTCGCCCGCAAGATCCTGTTCCAGCCGTCCACGCCGCTCGCCGAGGCCGTGCCGGACGCCAAGGTCCCGCCCGCCGTCGACGCCATGCTGCAGCGCGCGTTGCAGAAGCGGCCCGCCGATCGCTACCCCGACATGAAGGCCATGCAGCGCGCGCTCGCCGAGGCCCGCCGCGGCGCCGGCAAGAGCCTGACCAGCAGCCTGAAGACCACCACGCCGTCGAAGGTCACGACGCGGGCCGCCGCCCAGGACGACGACGACGTCACGACCATGGCGATCCGCGCCAGGAAGCGCACGAGCACCAGCGACGCCCGCCCGCGTCAGCCGCAGAGCCAGCCGATCCAGTCGGTCGCGCCGACGCAGATCGCCCCGCCCCGCGCCGGCGCCACCGTGGTCGACACGCGGCGAGCCAGCGACCCGCCCGACGCCACCGTGGTCGGACCGGCGCCCAACGCCGACCGCACCGTCGCGCTCGCCGACATGGAGCAGATCGCCGCCCAGGCCGGCGTACGCGTGCCGCGCACGGTCATCGACCTCGAGCCGCGCAAGAGCTCCGCCGGGGCCGAGCGCACGCTGATCCTCGGCGACGAGGGCACGCCGTCGGCGGCGCCGGCCGAGGGCACGCTGATCCTCGGCGACGACGCCCACCCCAAGCCCGCCGAGGGCACGCTGCTGATCCCCGACCCCGGCGGCGCGCCGCCGCAGGCCGGCGCCGACAACGGCGGCGGCACCATGATGATCCAGGCGCCGCGGCCGAGCGGCGGCTGGACCCTGCAGAAGACGCTGATCCTGATCAACGTCGCCTGCGGGATCTTGATCCTCATCGGTCTGTTCGTGCTCGTGATGAGCGGGTGACACCATGGCACGCTGGGCCGACAGCTTCGCCACGGGCAGGGTGCTGAAGGTCGTCGCCCCCGACGGCCAGGAGCGGACCATCCAGCTCGAGGGCGGCGAGATGCAGATCGGCAGCTCGCTCGACTCGACCCTCGTGCTCGCCGGCCACGGCGTGTCGGCGAAGCACTGCCGCCTGTCGCCCCGCGGCGAGGCGCTCGTGCTCGTCGACCGCGGCTCGCGCAACGGCACATACATCAACTCGCGCAAGATCACCGAGCCCACCGAGATCAAGGTCGGCGACCGCATCGCCGTCGGCGCCTACATCCTCGAGATCCTGCCCGCGCGCGACCAGGTCGACGCCCGCCACGTCGAGGCCCGCATGCGCGTCGCCGAGGTCAAGCTCGGGCGCGGCGAGGAGGAGCGCCGCGCCGTCGAGCGCGAGAAGATCGGCCGCTACGCCAGGCAGTGGGAGGCCGCCGCCCGCCCGCGCCGCCTGCTGCTCCACCAGCGCGAGCTCGCGACGGTGCTGGCCTGGCCGCCCGAGGAGCGCGCCCAGGACCCGCTCATCGCCGCGATCCTCGAGGCCACCCTGAAGGCCCGCAAGCTGCGCCTGATCCTCGGCCTCGGCTCGCTCGGCGCGTCGGTGGCCGCGGCCCTGATCGCCTGGCGCGTGCTCGGCGGCGGCTCGTCGGCCGCGACCGCGGGCGACGGCCCCGTCGCCGTCGCCGACGCCGCCACGACCGCCGGCGAGGCCGCGCCCGACAGGGACCCCGAGCCGCCGAGCAAGTCCGTCAAGTTCGTCGAGCACACCGTGCAGACCAGCGAGACCTGGGAGGACATCGCCCACTACTACGGCGTGTCCCCGGCCACGCTCTCGACCTTCAACGCCATCAGCCTGAGCGAGACCCCGATCGTCGGCACCAAGCTGCGCGTGCCCTCGAGCAAGCCGCCGCGCCCGCCGCTGGTCGAGGAGTGCTACACGACCACCCCCGGCGACGACTGGCGCACGATCGCCGACTACTACGCGACCACCACCGAGGCCCTGCGCCGGCAGAACAAGAAGGTCGGCGACCAGCTCCGCGGCAACGAGCAGCTGTGCTTCCTCGTCGAGAGCGAGCCGTTCGCCGCGCGCACGCCCAACCCCGACGACCTGCCGATCTTCATCGTGCCCGAGGGCGCCGAGAGCGTCGGCAAGGTCACCGGCGGGGCCCTGCGCAACGCCGTGCAGCTGCTGCCGAACCCGCTGTGCCAGCTGCGCTGCTCGATGCACGCGTTCGCCACCAACCACACCATCAAGGTGCTGCTCGGCGGCATCTCCGACTTCCGCGCCCAGGGCTACAAGGGCGACATCATGATCGGCGACCTCAGCCGCAAGGAGGGCGGCCAGTACGGCCCGCACAAGTCGCACCAGTCGGGCCGCGACGCCGACATCTGGCTGCTGGTGAAGGGCGGCGAGTACAAGCTCGGCTGCAACAACTGCAGCACCAAGAAGTGCCGCCCCGACCCGCCCGAGGTCGACTGGGCCGCGCAGTGGCGCTTTATCAAGGCCCTCGACGCGACCGGTCAGGTCCAGGAGATCTTCCTGTCCGACTGGCTGCAGCCCGAGCTGCACAAGGCCGCCAAGGCCCAGGGCGCCACGCCCGAGGAGCTGAAGCGCATGATCCAGTACCCCAAGAAGCCCGGGTGGCCCGCGCTCGTGATGCACTCCGACGGGCACATCCACCACATCCACGTGCGCTTCAAGTGCGCGCCCGACGACGTCGCCTGCTCGAACGCCAAGTGACGCCGCGGACCGCCCCGCGGCGCCGCCATGGCGCCCCGCTCAGCGCGAGCCGCAGACCGCCTCGAGCCCCTCGCCCGGGAACAGCTCGGTCCACTCCTGCTCCGAGAAGTCGCGCCCGACCACCCGGCAGGCCAGCCGCAGCAAGAGCCCGTGCTGCAGCGGCCACACGTGGATGCCGCCGTCCTCGCCGCCGCTGACCGCGTAGCGCCCGCCGTAGTCGACGCGCAGCGAGGTGATCGGCGCGCCGTGCCCGTTGAGCACCATCGACGCGACCTCGCCGCCGATGTCGAGGTCGCCGACCCGCCACAGCCGCACGGTCTTGTCGCGGCTCGCCGAGATCAGCAGCTCGCTGCCGGGGTCGAACGCCAGCGCGACGATCGGCCCCTCGTGCCCGCTCAGGTCCTTCTGCTTGGCCTTGCGGCCGTCCATGCTCCACACGCTGATCTGCCCGTCGTCGCTGCCGGTCGCCAACCAGCGCTTGTCGAGGCTGAACGCCAGGGCCCGGACCGGCCGCTGGTGGGCGAACGACGCGTGCTCCGGGTCCGGCTCGAGCCGCCCCGCGGTGTTGCGGGCCAGCAGCGCCTGCCCGTCCTCGCTGCCCGAGATCAGGTAGTCGCCGCCGGGGCTCCAGGCCAGGGCGATCACCGCCGCGTCGTGCGACGCGGCCTTCTGCGCCTTGCTGCTGGTGCCGCCGCCGAGCGGCCACACGCGCACCGCCTTGTCGTAGCCGCCGGCCGCGATCAGCGGGTCCTCGGCCGGCGCCAGCGCCAGGGCCGTGACCGCCGAGGCCGTCGCCTCGCTGCGCGCCGGCTCCTCCTCGGGCCCGTCCGCGCCCATGCGCCAGGTGTTGACGACGCCGGCGTCGTCGGCCGACACCAGCCACCCGCGGTCCGCGCTGAACGCCAGCTGGCCGATGCGCTCGTTGTGGCTGCGCCGCTCGATCGTCTCGGTCTTGGCGTCGCCGGTGGCCGCCGAGAGGTCGAGCAGCTTGATCGCCGAGTCGACCCCGACCGCCGCCCAGCGCCCGTCGGGGCTGAGCGCCAGCGCCTTGATCGGCGCGCCGACGTCCTGCGTCACCTGCAGCTTCGGAGCGCCCGCGGGGTCGATGCGCCACGACCGCAGCACCTTGTCCTGCCCGCCCGAGATCATGCGCGTGCCGTCGGCGCTGAGCGCCAGCTCGAACACCGGCCCCACGTGGTCGTTGGCCGGGTACGAGCCCGCCCCGCTCAGCGTGTTCTGCAGCGACCACTCGCGCAGCGTGCCGTCCTTGCTGGCCGACAGCATGAAGTTGCCGTCGCGGCTGATCTCGAGGTCCTCGATCGCCTCGGTGTGCTCGTCGAACTTGGCGATCGGCTGGGCCGACGTCATGCGCTGGACCAGGTCCCACACGTAGATCTTGCCGTCGCCGCCGGCGATCGCCGCGCGCCGCCCGTTGGGCTCGACCGCCAGCAGCTTCGGCTTGTCCGGCACGCCCTGCAGGCCAACGCCCATCGGCAGCGACTCCTCGTCGTCGCGCATCTTGGCCTCGACCTCGGTCACGCGCAGCTGCTTGTCCGCGCCGAGCGAGACCAGCCACTTCTCCTTGCTGACGTAGGCCAGCCCGAGCACCCCGCCCTCGTGCTTGGCCACCGGCTCGAACGTCGCCTTGGCCAGGCTCTTCATCTGCCAGCGCAGCACCTCGCCGTACTCGTCGGCGGTGTAGACCTCGTTGCCGATGGGGTCGACGGCCATGGCCGTGACCGTCCCGGTCATGCCGAGCTTGAACGGCTTGCCCTTGCGCTTGCCGTCGGCGAGGTCGTACGCGTACGCCTCGCTGCCGATCGAGTACAGCCGCTGGTTGCCGTTGCGGAACACCAGGCGCGTGACCGCCGACCGGTGGTCGCGCAGCTCGCCGCGCGACGCGCCCATCTCGTTGCCGCGCATGTCCCACAGGCGGATGACGCCGCGCTTGTCCGCGGTCGCCAGCATGCCGCCCTCGTCGCTGAACGCCAGCGCCGTGATCTCGTCGCGGTGACCCTCGAGCGACTTGACCAGCGTCGGCTTGCTGCCCTTGGCGATGTTCCACAGGTCGACCGCGCCCTTGTCGGAGCCGACCGCGACCACCCCGTCGGACGGGCTCAGCACCGCCAGCGTCGCCTTGCCGGTGCCGCCGCTCAGCGGCTTCGAGCCGGCGTCGCTGCCCCGCGTCCACAGCTCGACGCCGCCGCTCGAGTCGACGGTCGCCACCAGCTCGTCGTCGCGGGCGATGTCCACCCCGCGGAAGCCCGCGCCGTCCTTGTGCCCGACCACGCGGCTGCGCTGGCGCGCGAGCTGCCCGCGCAGCACGGCCTCGGCGGTGCCGTAGCGGGCGCACGCCCCCTCGGCCAGGGTCAGCGCCCGGATCGCCACCAGCGTCGCGACCTCCGGGTTCTGCGTCAGCTCGCCGACCTTGGCCGCCAGCGCGTTGCTCTTCTCGAGCGTCGCCGGGTTGCGCGAGCACTGCTGGGCGACCGCGCCGTTGCCCGCGCCGACCACGTCGCCGAGCGTGACCTCCTTGTAGACCGCGTGCGCCGTCAGGTTCGCGGTCACCACCGTCGTGATCACGGCCCCGCCGATCAGCCCGGCCCGCTGCACGCCCTCGCGGCGCCCGCGGGCGCTGGCGAGGATGAACTCGCGGTGCTGCTCGCCGGGCCGCGGCTTCAACTTCTTGTCGCTCGCCATCCACCGCTGCCCGCGCGCCAGCTTCTCGCCGGTCAGCAGGGCCCAGCCCGGCTTGCCGAGCTCGCGCCAGCGCCTGGCCAGCGGGTCGATCTCCGCCCGGCACGCCTCGTTCTCGTCGTTGGTCTGGCCGCCCTCGCGGGCCAGCGGCGACTTCACCGGCTCCGGCTCGGTCTCCTGCTCCTCCTTCGGCTGCACGATCACCCGCGCCGCCGCCGGCGCGGCCGCCTTGGCGATCGGCCTGGCCGCGACCTTCGCCGGCCGCTCCGGCTCCGGCTCCTTCGCCGCCGGCCTGGCCACCGCCACCTTCGCCGACGGCTTCGGCTCGGCCTTCGGCGCCGCCGCCACGACCGCCGCCGCCGGCTTGGCCTTCGCCGCGGCCGCCGTGGCCGCCGCCGCCTTGACCCGCACCGTCCCGACCAGCACCACGTCGCTCGGCTTGACCTCGGTCTTGCGGTCGATCTTCTTGCCGTTGACCTTGGTCCCGTTGCTCGACCCGAGGTCCTCGACGAACACCTTCGTCCCCTCGAGCGAGAACTGACAGTGCCGGCGCGACGCGCCGTCCTCGCGCCGGAGCTGGAGGTCGAGCCCGTCGTCGCGGCCCAGCACCGCAGTGCCGACGAACTCCCGCGTCTGCGCGGGCTGATTGTCCCGTTCAATCGTCAGTCGCAGCATCGATCGGTTCGAACTCTATCACGATCGATGCTTCGCCCCGTCCGCGGCACGCCGGGCAGATCCGAGCCGCGCACGCGCTTCGCGGCGCGTCGCTGCCCGCGCCCTCGCAGTACCGCGGCGCCGGCTTCTCGGCGTATCATGACGACCTCCCGAGAAGCAGCGCAATGACGCCCGTGTTGGTGCAGATCGCCGTATTGATGACGCTACAAGCGCCGCCCGTCGCCGCGGATCCCGGCGTCGCAGGTTCGAAGGAGCAGCGCGTCCAGCGGGCCAAGGACAGCTACGCGAGGGCGCTGTTCGTCGCCGCCTCGCTCGAGTTCGAGGCCCTCCACCGCGACTACCCCGAGGAGCCGCGCTTCCTCTACAACGCCGGCGCCACCCGCTACGCCGCCGGCCACTACGCGCAGGCCCTCGTGCACTTCAACGCCTACGCGGCCCGCGGCGACATCAGCGAGGCCGACCGCAATGACGCGCGGGCCCAGCAGGGCGAGGCCCGCAACCGCGTCGCGTCGGTGCACTGGACCATCCGCACGCCCGTGCGCGGGCCGGTCCGCGTCAGCGTGCGCCGCACCGTGCGCGGCGTGCCCGACCTGCGGTCGAGCCTCGACTTCACCGCCACCGCGACCGCCGACGGCGCGGCCCTCGTGGTCCAGCTCGAGCCCGGCACCTGGTCGCTGTCGGCCCGCAGCGACGACGGCAAGCCCGTCGATCGCGGCTTCGAGGTGCGAGGCCTCGCGGCCCAGAGCTTCTCGCTCGACCTGCCGGCGCCGAACGTCCCCGCGCGGACCCAGCCGATCGCCGCGCCGCCGCCGACGATCCCGCGGGAAGATCCCACGCCGCCGCCGCCGCACGACCGTCACCCCGCCCGCATCGCCGTGCCGGTCGCCGCCGGCGTGACCGCGGTGACCGGCGCCGCCCTCCTCGCCGTCGGCCTTGCGCGCCGCGATCGCCTGGCCAGCTGCCCCGGCGACGACGTGCGCCCGTGCAAGACCGACCTCGCGCGCGCGATCGGCCTGCGCGACGCCGGCGCGGGCATGCTCGGCGCCGGCGTCGGCCTGCTCGTCGGCGGCCTGACCTGGAAGATCCACGACCCCGCCGCCCGCAAGCAGGCCTGGGTCGTCGAGGGCGTGGTCGGCGGGCTCGCCGTCGGCGGCGGCCTCATCGGCGTGGCCCTCGGCGTGCGCACCTACAACGCGGCCCACGCCGGCGTCACCGACGACTGGCAGCCCTACTTCAGCGGCCCCGGCAGGGCGCCGCTGCTGACCGCCTCGGCCGCGATCCTCGGGCTCGGCGTCGGCCTGTTCACCGGATCGATCGTCGGCCTCACCAGCCAGCGTCGCCTCCCGGCCGCCCGCGCCCACGCGCTCCGCCTCGGCGCCGGCGCCTCGCCGTGGTTCTCCGGGCTCGCGCTGTCCGGCCGCTTCTGAGGCCCGCCACGCGGGCCCGCCCCGGCAGCCGCGGCTCTCCGGGCTCACGCCGTCCGGCCGCTCCCGAGGCCGCTACTTGAGCCCGCCCTGACAGCTGTAGGTCGCGCCGCCGGCCAGCTTGCAGCTCAGCGGCGCCGCGCACGGGCAGTCCTGGCAGCACGTCACCTTGCTCTCGCCGCGCGACGGCTCGCACTTGCCGTCGCCGCACTGCATGGTCGTCAGCGGCGTGCGCACGGTCTTGACGTTGCCGCCGCCGCGCGGCCTGGCCACGCACTGCCCGTCGGCGGTCTTCACCTGTCCCTCCGGACATGTCGTCACGGACACCTGCGGCGGCAGCTCGGGCGCCGGCTCCGGCGCGCCGGGCCGGCGCTTCAGCGGCCCGCAGTCCTCGAGGCTGTGCTGCCCGGGCAGGGTCTCGCGGCCCTCGCAGCGCCCGTTGCCCGGCCACTCCTGCTGGCACCACGCGTGCTCGCTGGTGTCGGCCAGCTCGCCGCGGAACTGCTGGATGAACCGCTCGAGGTCGGCGAAGTCCGCCTCGGTGAGCTGTTCGAACCGTGCCCAGCGCACGCGGCGGTTGCAGTCGAGCACCAGCGTCACGGGCAGGTTGCCGTGGAACAGCTTGACGTCGCCGCCGGGCGTCAGGGCCGAGACCAGCGGGTCGCCCATGCCGCGGTCGGCCAGCAGCACGCTCGCGGGCGGCATGGTCTTGCTGAAGCTGTTGTAGGCCGAGCGCGGCTCGGCCGCGTCCTTCACCAGGATCGGCACGAAGTCGACGCTCTCGCCCCACTCGGGGTGGCGCTCGAACATCGCCTTGAAGTCGGGCATCTCCGCCTTGCACGGCGCGCACCAGGTGGCCCACAGGTTGACCACGTGGATCGCCGACGACGGCAGCACCGCCTGGTCGCCGAGGCGCATGGGCTCGACCTTGTCGGAGCCCATGCCGCGCAGGCCCTCGAGCACCAGGCGCATGGTCGGCGTGATGTCGGTGCCGCGCGGCCCGATGTACCCGCTCTTCGGCACGTCCTGCGGCGGCGCGAGGGCCTCGGGGTCGACGATCGCCGGCGCGTCGGAGCGGATCACCCGCCGCTCGGGGCAGCCCTGCTTCTCGCGCTCGCGGACCTTGGCCAGCTGCGAGCGCACGTCCTTCTCCGCCATCCAGATGAACAGCGTGAGCCCGGCGGCCGCGGCCGTCAGGAACAGGTTGACCAGCGACCAGCGCAGCAGCAGCGGCACGCTCGCCATGTCAGCGCGTCTTCCCCGGCTGGAGGTCCTCGCAGCACGCGCACGCCTGCAGCTTGGCGGCCAGCGCCCCGCGGGCCCGGCCGAGCCGCGTCGCCAGCGTGCCCGCGACCGCGATGCTGGTGAACGCGATGAACCCCGTCATCAGCACGATCAGCCGCGCGCTCTTCACCGACATCATCGGCTTCACGGCGCGCCCCCCTTCTGCTCGAGGATCGTCTTGCGGCGCTCGTACTCGTCGCCGAGGCACGGGATCGGGATGATCAGCACCACCCGGTTGATCGCCCCGTACAGCCGCTGCCACTCGCGCGACGAGCCCTCCTCGAGGTTCTCGCCCTCGAGCCCGTCCTGCATCATCTTCTGGTTCTCGGCGTCCCAGGCGATGATCGGGTTGATCTTCGGCTTCTTGCCGTCCGGGTTCGACAGGTAGCTCTTCTTGTAGCGGGCCGGGTTGATCGAGTTGGTCGTCGGCAGGGTGAACGAGCGCAGCGGGATGCGCTGCTTGTCGCGCTCGGTCTCCGGGATGCCCTCGTAGATCACCGACTCGATCAGCTGGCTCGCCAGGTCCATGCGCCGCACCGCCAGCAGGTGGTTGTTCTGCGCGTTGCCGTCGGGGCTGGCCCGCCCGATCACGAAGATCTGCTTCGACGCGCGCAGCGCGTCCTTGAACTGCTTGATCTGCGCCAGCAGGTGGGCCCGCACCGGCGCGGTCGGCCAGTTCTGCTTGGTCAGGTGCGGCTGGTTGTTGGGGAAGTGGATGGCGAAGCGGTTGGGGAAGGCCGACAGCAGCAGGTCGAACTTCTCGTCCTCGAGCGCCAGCGCCTCCCAGTCGGCCGTCGTGCACGAGCCCGTCGACGCGATCTGCTGCAGGCTGGTCTTGCGGGTCGCGCACTTGCGGGCCAGCGTGCGCACCGCCTCGGACAGCTTGGGGTTCTCCTCGCACTCGAGCGGCGTGCGGTCGACCTCCTCCTCCTTGGTGCAGCGGAAGTGGTGGCACAAGAGGCCCTCCTCGCACTCGCAGTCGCGGCAGCTCTTGCCCTCGCCGCACAGGTTGCTCTCGGTCACCGGCACGCAGGTGTCGAACTTGCAGTACTTGCCCGCCGGGCACACCGCGGTGTCGATGTCCGACGCGTCGCACGCCTCGCCGACCGGCGCGTCCGGGGCCTTGGCCGCGACCTCGGTCGGGTCGGTCAGCGGGTCGGACGTGCGGAACACGGCGATGTAGGCGATGAGCCCGACCATGATCGCCATGAAGCCGGTGAGCACGAGCAGGAGCTTGGTCGTTGTGTCGAATTCGGACTGCATCGGGCTGGCCATGGTCTGTCAGCGGTTCGCGGGCGCGTGGGCCTGCACGGTGATGTACTCGGCGATCGTCGACACCGGCGTGTTCGCCCACGCGTACAGCGGCTTGCGCGTCATGTCGGGCTGGCCGCCGCTGGCCGCGTAGACCGCCAGCGTCGGGATCTGGAACTTCGGCCCCTCGGCGTAGCGCTGGTGCTCGCTGATGCGGGCGAGGATCTCCTTGTCCTCGTTGATGCACTTGAACAGCGGGTTCTGCTCGTCGTCCGGGTCGATCTGCATCTCGAGGTCGACCGCCTGGTTGCCGATGCGCTCCGCGGTGAACAGCGGCGTGTTCGGCACGCGGTCGTCGTGCAGCGCGTACATGCCGCCGATCAGCGAGTAGCCCGCGCCGGGCTGCAGCTTCTCCATGCACTCGGCCGCCCGCGCCGCCAGGCACGGGTTGTCGAAGCGCACGTTGTCGTCCGACTTGGCGTAGCCGGCCGGGAACGCCTCGGGGTCGCAGGCCTGCCGCGGCGTGTGGAAGATCCACAGCGCCGTCGGCTCGGGGAACTGCCCGCCCGCCAGCGCCGTCGCCACCGCCCGGAACTCGGCCTTGCAGTGGATGCAGCTGAGGTCGATGAACATCGCCAGGATGACCTTGGGCTCGGCCGCGCCGCTCTTGATCGTCGCCGCCGGCAGCGCCTTGACCGGCTCGGGGCAGCCCTGCTGGGCGTCCACGAAGCGCCGCGTCAGGTGATAGAGCGTCGACTGCACCCCGGTCGCGATCACGAAGGTCATGGCGACCGCGAACCCGCCGTCGAGCAGCGCGACCTGCCGGCGCCGCGGCCAGGTCGGGTCCGGCGCGTGCGTGCGCCGGACCAGCACCGCCGCCCCGACCAGCAGCGCCGAGACGATGTACAGCGACATGCAGTACGGGCACGGCGAGCGCAGCACGGCGAACGCGTAGATCGCGTAGAGGAGGCTGAGCCCGGCCCCGAACAGCGACATGCCGTACAGCAGCGGCGCCGCCGCGCCGCGCAGGAACTCGGTCCGCCGCAGCAGGCCCCCGGCCAGCGCCGCGGTCGCCAGGTAGAACGCCGAGCCCCACAGGCTGATCGGCAGCCCCATCAGCGTCGACCAGCCCGACGACAGCGCGTCGTCGCAGGTCAACCCGCCGACGTTGCAGCCGCCGCGCCCGAGCACGCACGGCGTGAACATCATCTTGAACTTCAGCTGCGTCAGGTAGAGCCCGACGCACACGCCGATTACGCTGACGCCGAGCGCCGCCGCTGTGCCGACCTTGCGCATGTTCATGGCCGCCAAGGGACTTTTTGTGGTCATGGTCGATCCCCCTTATTCGACGGGCTTCTTCTCGATGCTCCCGCCCGAGGCCGAGAGGTTGTAGACGAACGCCCCGCCGCGCGGGCTCGGGTCGAACGGGAAGGCGAAGATCTGGCGCACGCAGTCGCGCAGCTTCTTCGACGACGAGAACACCTTCACCACCGCCCGCCCGCCCGGCTTCACGTCGAAGCGCATGCTGACCTTGCTGGTCGGCTTGTCGGCCATCGGCAGGCACGTCTTGGCCATGTAGTCGCGCTGCTCGTCGACGTACTTCTTGGCCGAGCGGTAGTCGAAGTCGGGCTCCGGATCTCCCGCGGGGGACGGCGTCGTCGGCGGCGTCGCCGGCGGCGGGTCCTTCGGCTCGTCGGGCACCTCGATCGGCGGGTCCTCGGCCGGCGTCGGCGTCGGGATCGCGGCCTGCTTGGTGTCGCCGGGCGGCGTGTCCGTAGGCGTCGGCGGCGGCGTGTCGACCGTCGGCGTGGTCGGCGGCGCGTCCGTCGGCGCGTCCGTCGGCGGCGGCGTCGTCGGCGGCGTGTCGACCGCGGGCGGGTCCTTCGGCGCCTCCGGCGGCTTCACCTCGGGCGGCGTCGCCTCCTTCGCCGGCTCCGGCGCCTTCGCCTCGGCCACCGCGGTCGTCGCCGCCGGCGTCGCCGGGGACGACGGCGCCGCCAGCCACGACGAGACCGCGAAGCACAGCGCCACCGACAGCAGCGTGCCCATGCGCAGCCCGAGCTCCTTCAGCGACACCGGGCGCATCTCCGACGTCGCGATCTCCTGGCCCGGCGCCATGTGCCCCGGGCTCGAGGCCTCGTTGGACGTCAGGCTGCGGGGGATCGACGCCGCGGCGATGCGCGCCGTCGGCGAGCGGGGGATCTGCGAGCCCTGACCCGGCAGGTCGCGCATGCGCATGCCGATCGCCGGCAGCCCGACCGACTCGCGGATCGCCGCCGCCATCTCGTCCGCGGTCGCGTAGCGCTGCGCCGGGTCCTTGGCCAGCGCCTTGACGAGGATCGCGTCGGCCTCCGGCGGGATGTCGAGGTTCGGCGCCGCCTTGCTCGGCGGGATGACCGGCGAGTTGCGGTGCTTGTACAGCGTGTCGAGCGCGTCGCGCCCGCGGAACGGCGCCTGCCCGGTGATCAGCTTGTAGAGCGTCGCCCCGACCGCGTAGATGTCCGAGCGCGCGTCGGGCGGGTTGCCGGTGCCGACCAGCTCGGGCGCCATGTACTCCGGCGTGCCGAGGATCGCCCCGTCCTGCGTCAGCCCGGTCTCCGCGTTGGCGTCGCGGGCGATGCCGAAGTCGATCAGCTTGATGTGGTCGGGGTTGCCGTCGATCGTCACCGCGATGCAGTTCTGCGGCTTGATGTCGCGGTGGATCGTGCCAGCGGCGTGGGCCGTCGCCAGGCCGCTGCAGATGTGCACCGCCATCGGCGCCAGCCGGGTCCACGGGAGCGGGCCGTCGCGATTGAGCAGCTGCTCGAGGTCGAGGCCCGCGAGGTACTCCATCACAATGTAGAGCTGCCCCGTCGACGTGACCCCGGTGTCGTAGGCCCGCACGACGTGGTTGCTCTGGATCTCCATCATCGTCCGCGCCTCCTGCAGGCAGCGCTGGACCATGTCCTGCTTGTGCGAGAGGCGCAGATCGACGAGCTTGATCGCCAGCTTGCCCCCGGCGCGTACGTGCGTGCCGAGGTACACCCGCGACATCCCGCCACTCCCCAACAGTCGCTCGAGGCGGTAGCGGTCCTCGATGATCGACCCCATCACCGTGTTCTCGGACGTGGCGGGCTTCGGCGGGGACGCCGGGGGGATGGGGAGGCGTCCGGACGGCGTTCCTTCGGGGCGCCGCGCGACGACAGTCTGTTGCTCCTCCTGCTGCGGCGGCGCACTCGGACGAGCGCGCGACACAGGCGACACAGGACGGGCCCGCTGCGGTTCATTCGGCTTTTTCACAGCGGACCCATCTTACTCGAGCGCCGCCGCCGGGCAGTTTTAAAAAATGCGACACCGCGGCCCGCGGGCCGCGGCGTCGATGCGCGTCATCGCTGCGGACGACGTCGCGCGCCGCTCACACGTCGGTGAAGATGAACTGCCAGTCGCCCGCGAGCCCGAGCTCGATGCGCAGGTGATTGGTCATGTTGTCGTCGGCGAGCCGCTGCAGCAGCGCGCGCGCGACCTCGGGCATCAGCGACGAGCGCAGGATGTGATCCACGTTGCGCGCGCCGCTGCCCGGGTCGGTGCAGCGACGCGCCAGCTCCTCGACGAGCTCCGGTGCGAACTCGACCGCGACGCGGTGGCTGGCCTGCAGCCGGCGCGCCAGCTTGCCGAGCTTCAGGCGGGTGATGTCGCGGAGGATCGGCTGCGAGATCGGCCGGTACGGCACGATGGTCATGCGCCCGAGCAGCGCCGGCTTGAAGTGCTTGGCCAGGATCGGCCGGATCGCGTCGACCACCACGCCCGACGACGGCGGGTCGTCGCGGTCGTAGAGCGACATGATCTCCGCGGTCGCCAGGTTGCTCGTCAAGATCACCACCGTGTTGCGGAAGTCGATCGCCCGGCCCTCGCCGTCGTTGAGGATGCCCTTGTCGAACACCTGGTAGAAGAGGTTCATGACGTCGAGGTCGGCCTTCTCGCACTCGTCGAGCAGCACCACCGAGTACGGCCGCTGACGCACCGCCTCGGTCAGCACGCCGCCCTCGCCGTAGCCGACGTAGCCCGGCGGCGAGCCGACCAGGCGCGACACGGTGTGCTTCTCCTGGAACTCCGACATGTTGATCGAGGTGACGAAGCGTTCGCCGCCGTACAGCATGTCGGCCAGCGCCAGCGCCGTCTCGGTCTTGCCGACGCCGCTGGGCCCGACGAACAGCAGCACGCCGATCGGCGTGTTCGGGTCGCGCACGCCGGCGTGCGACATGCGCACGGTCTCGGCCACGACCTTCATGGCGTCGTCCTGGCCGCGCACGCGGGCCGCCAGCTCCTCCTCGAGTTTAAGCACGGCGCCGATCGTGCTCGACCGCATCTTGCTGACCGGCACGCCGGTCCAGCGCTCGACGATCCGCGCCACCGCGTCGGGGTCGACCTCGGTGTGGATCAGCGGCGAGTCGGTGCCGACGATCGCCCGCAGCGCCTCGTCGGCCGCCGTCACCGCCGCCGTCAACGCGGCCACGTCGGCGCCCTCGGCCGGGCTGCGCGCCGCCTGCCGCGCCGCCATCAGCCTCTCGACCGCCTCCTTCTCGTTCTCCCAGCGGATCTGCAGGGCGTCGCGCCTGACCCGCACGTCCTCGATGCGGGCCAGCAGCTCGTTGTGCCCCTCGAGGTCGACCGCCGCGCCGTCGGCGATGTCGCGCCGCTGGGCGACCGCCGCCCGCTCGCCCGACGCCAGCTCCTCGTCGAGCGCCACCAGCTCGGGCGGGCGCGTGCGCTGCTCGATCTTCACGTTCGCCGCCGCGGTGTCGAGCAGGTCGATCGACTTGTCCGGCAGCTGCCGCCCCGACACGTAGCGGTGCGACAGCGCGACCGCGGCGACCACGGCCTCGTCGCGGATCGTCACCCCGTGGGCCTTCTCGTAGACCGGGATGAGGCCCCGCATCATGACCACCGCGTTGGCCTCCGACGGCTCGTCGACCTTGACCGGCTGGAACCGCCGCTCGAGCGCCGCGTCCTTCTCGAAGTACTTCTTGTACTCGGACCAGGTCGTCGCGGCGATCGTCTTCAGCTCGCCGCGCGCGAGCGCCGGCTTCAGCAGGTTGGCCGCGTCGTTGCCGCCCGCCCCGCCGCCGCCGCCGACCAGCGTGTGCGCCTCGTCGATGAACAGCACGATGTTGCGCGGCGAGGCCTTGATCTCGTTGATCACGCCCTTCAGGCGCTTCTCGAACTCGCCCTTGACGCTCGCGCCGGCGTTGAGGGCCCCGAGGTCGAGCCCGAGGAGGTCGACGTCCTTCATCATGTCGGGCACGTCGCCGTTGGCGATGGCGATCGCCAGGCCCTCGACCAGCGCGCTCTTGCCGACGCCCGGCTCGCCGACGATGATCGGGTTGTTCTTGCGGCGCCGCGCCAGGATGTCGATGAGCTGGCGGATCTCCGCGTGGCGCCCGAAGATCGGGTCGACCTTGCCGGCCTTCGCCGAGGCCGTGAACGACGTCGTGAACCGCTTCAGCGCCTCCTCGCCGGTCGGACCGTCGGCCCCGCCGCCGCCGCCGCCCGCCGCCGCCGGACCGCCGCCCGCGGGCGCCGCCGCCGGCTGCTCCGCCGAGCTCGCCACGATCTCCTCGAACTGCTTGCGCAGCTCCGGCGGCGCGATGGTCTCGAGCTCCGGGAACGAGTCCCCGCTGTAGCGGCTCGGGCGGTCGATGAACTGCAGCAGCAGGTGCCCGCTGCGCAGCTGCGTCGCCCCGAAGTTCAGCGACGCCACCACCCACGCGTCCTCCATCCACTGAAACAGGCTCTCGCTGAACACCGGCCGGCCGGCGTTGCCGGTCTTCATCCGCTCGAGCGCGCGCTGGACCCGCTGCGCGACGGCCAGCCGGCGCTGGCCGAACTTGCCGAGGATCAGCTCGGCGTCGCCGTCGGCCGACTCGAGCACCTTCAGCAGCAGGTGCTCACACGTGATCTCGTAGAACTGTCCGCCCGCGGCGTGGCCGACGGCACCTTCGAGCATGCGTGTGGTGGCGGGATTGAGGCGACGGACGAGTGTCTTGGGATCGACGCGCATAGGGCGATCGAAGGTACCCGGGTCGCCGCCGCGGTACCAGGCATCGACCGGCCGCCCGCTCCGTGCAGCGGCTCGGATCCGAGAGGAGCTCGCGCGGCGATGCATCGCCACCGCACGACGCTCGCGCTGATCCGCACGGCGCGTCGCGACCCCACCGCGTCCTCGCGCGAGCGTGATCCGCCGCGCGCGATCCGACCCCGTGTCGCACCCGCGCCGCTCACGGCGCCACCAGCTCGCCTTGCCACACCTCGCCGTCGCTGACCTCGTACTGCCCGCACATCGCGAACTGCAGCGCCCCGACCGGCCGCGACTGGTACGTCGGCGACTCGACGTACAGGCCCGACGGCGCCGCGAAGCCCGCGCCCGGGCTCGTCACCGCGATCGTCTGCGCCGCCGCCCAGTCGACCGCCTCGCCCGGCGCCGTCGCCGGTCCGCGCAGCACGCTGACCCCCCCGCCCCCGCCCCCGCCGCGGACCACGTGCAGCGGCCCGTCCGCCGCGCGCATGAAGCGGGCGCGGTAGGTGTCCGCGAACACGTGCAGCGGCTGCACGTGCGCCGCCCACGGCGCCCCCGCGGGCCGGTGGTAGTAGGCCACCCCGCCGGCGCTCGTGGTCGCCAGCACGTGCACGTCGCCCGCGTCCGCGTCGAGCCACAGGTCGCCCGACGACAGCGCCTGCACCTCGGGGCCGCCGCCCGCGAGCGGCACGAACGTCGGCGACGCGCCGGGCACGACCTCGGCGACCACCGCGTTGTAGGTCCCGTCGGGGTACTTGCCGGTGAACGTCTGCCCGACCAGCATCAGCCGCCCGTCGCTCGTCGCCATCGCGTGCACGTAGCCGATGTCGTTGTACGGCGTCAGGTCGGTCGCGACCGGCCCGTTCCACCCGCCGCCGTAGTTGTACGTGTAATAGAAGGCGCCCGGCGCCCCGTTCTCGCCGACCACCGTCCACCACACCACGCGCGCGCCCTCGCCGAGCACCGCGGCGCCGACGTAGTTCGACGACGGCGGCGTCATGTACGGCGTCCCGCTGATCAGCACCGTGTCGCAGGCCCGCACGTCCGGGGTGGCGACGACCAGGTGACACTCCTCGAGCAGGTTGGCCGCGATGTTGACCGCGTACGTGTAGATCACCCCATCGATTAAAATGCTGGCGGCGTTCTGCTGGATCCCGTCGGCGTGGGCCAGCGCGCCCACGTCGGTCCACGCCGCGTCGCCGGCCCCGCGGCGAAAGTACAGGATCTCGCGGTTGTGCAGCACGTCCTCGCCCTTGTCGGCGGTGAACCACAGCGCGTCGTCCTCGGCCCGCATCAGCCCGCGCAGGTGCGGCCCCCAGCCGCCGTGCATCTCGACGTAATGGCGGTTCTGATCGGTGATGCGCAGCGTCTCGACGACCGGCAGCGGCGCCTCCCCGGTCGATCCGTCGGCCGTCGACCCCTCCGGCGCGGCGCCCGTGCTCGTCTCGCCGCTCGTCGTGTCGATCGTCCCGGTCGAATCCCCCGACGTCGGCGTCACGTCGGCGCCCCCGCCCGTCGTCGACGTCCCGGTCACCATCATCGGTCCGCCGCTCGAGCTCGCCTCCGGCGACCCCGACGTCGTCGCGGCCGTGCCCTCAGCTCCGTCGCTCCCGCTGCAGCCCGCCAGCCACGCCGCCACCACGAGTCCGCACCGGTTCATCGGCCCCTCCGTCCGCATCGGACCACACGGCTCGCAGACTCGCAACCCGCGGACGATCTATCGTCCGGGTGATGTCCTCGTTCAACGCCGCCGTCGACCTGCTCGCGCCCAACCTCGTGCCCGGGCGCGCGGACCGGATCGCCTACGTCGACGACCGCGAGCAGGTCAGTTTCGCCGAGCTCGAGGCCGCCGTCGTCGGTCACCCCGACGCCGACGATTTAATCAAGCCCCGCGCATTCGTCGTGCCGAGGCACGGCCATTCGGCCAGCCCCGAGCTCGCCGCGAGCCTGCAGACATTCGTCAAGTCGCGACTGGCACCATATAAATATCCGCGCTGGATCGAGTTCGTGGACGCGCTGCCGCGCACCGCCACCGGCAAGCTGCAGCGCTTCCGCCTGCGCGCCTGACTAGGCCTCGCCGACCACCTTGACCTCGAGCTCCAGCGCCACCCCGTGGACCTCGAGCACGCGCGCCCGCACCAGCGCGATCAGCTCCAGCAGGTCGGCCGAGCGCGCCGACGGCACCTCCGGCCCCGGGCGCTCGACCACCAGCCAGTTCGCGTGCACCGGGCTACACACCGCCGCCCCCACCCGCGTCCCCTTCAGTTGGGCCTGCTCGATCAACCGCCCCGCGAAGTCTCCGGGGGGATTCTTGAAAGTGCTGCCATTATTGAACACGCCGCTCGGCTCGCGCTCCTTGCGGCGCTTGCGCAGCGACGCGACGTCGGCGTCGATCTCCGCCCGCGCCCGCGGCCACAATTTTAACAGTGCCGAGCACGCGACTTCGTCCGCGGGCAGGTCGGACGCCCGGTAGCGGAACCCGCATTGAGCGTGATCCCTGACTATTAAAGTGCCGTCATTGCGCAGGCTGTGGACCTCGGTGACCACGCTGGTGAACTCTCCGAGGTATGTGCCGGCGTTCATGATCAACCCGCCGCCGACGCTGCCGGGCACGCCGCCCAGGAACTCGAGCCCGCCGAGCTCCCACTCGGTCGCCGCGAGCAGCAGCTTGCCGGTGCTCGCGCCCGACTCGACGCGCACCAGCTCGGGCCGCCCGGCGTCCGGACGTGTCACGCCGGCCATGCGCCCGAGGTTGACGACGACCCCGCGGATCCCTCCGTCCCTCACCAGCAGGTTGCTCCCGCCGCCGACGCACATCACCGGCACGCCGGCCCGGTGACAGGCCGCCAGCAGCACGCCGAGCGCCTCGGTGTTCAGCGGCCGGGCCCACACGTCGGCCGGGCCGCCGAGGCGCAGCGTCGTGTGCCGCTTCATCGGCTCGTCGAGCAGCAGCTCGAGCGCGCCCGGCGGCGCCGGCAGCTCGCCGAGCGCCTCGAGGATCGCCTGGCCGCGGGACGTCATGCGCGCGCGGCCAGCAGGGCCGCCAGGTCGTGCGACACGCGGGTGATCGACCCGGCGCCGAGCGTGATCACCAGGTCGCCGGCGCACGTCTGGGCGGCCAGGCGCTCGGCCAGGCCCGCGACCGGCTTGTCGAGGATCACCGCGCGCCCGCCGCGACGCGCCTGCGTGGCGGCCAGCAGCCCCTCGATCGACACCCCGTCGATCGGCGCCTCGCCGGCCGGGTAGATGTCGGTCAGCACGACCACGTCGGCCGCGTCGAGGCAGGCCGCGAAGGCCGCCTGGTGGGCCCGCACGCGCGAGTAGCGGTGCGGCTGGAACACCGCGACGATGCGCCGCTGCGGGTAGCTGGTGCGCGCCCCGGACAGCGTCGCCGCGATCTCGGTCGGGTGGTGGCCGTAGTCGTCGACCACCATCACGTCGCCGGCCGTGCCGCGCACGGTGAAGCGCCGCTGCACCCCGGTGAACTCGGCCAGCGCCGCGCGGGTCACCGCGTTCGGCACCTCCTGCTCGTCGCACACGGCGATCGTCGCCAGCGCGTTGAGCACGTTGTGGGCGCCCGGCATGTGCAGCGTGAACTCGCCGAGCGGCCGCCCGTGGGCGATCGCCTGGAAGCGCGTGTTCGGCCCGTCGTGCACCACGTCGACCGCGCGGTAGTCGGCGCCCTCGCCGCGGCCGTAGGTCACCACCCGCTTGTTGACGCGCGGCAGGATCGCCGCCACGTGGGGGTCGTCGCGGCACATCACCGCCATGCCGTAGAACGGCACGCGGTTGGCGAAGCCGACGAACGCGTCCTCGAGGCGGGCCATGGTCCCGTAGTGGTCCATGTGTTCGTCGTCGATGTTGGTGACCACCGCGATCGTCGGCGACAGCACCAGGAAGCTGCCGTCGCTCTCGTCGGCCTCGGCGACCATCACGTCGCTGCCGCCGAGCCGCGCGCTGGTGCCGAGCGAGTTGAGCTTGCCGCCGATCACCACCGTCGGGTCCTGGCCGGCGCGCTGCAGCACCGACGCGATCAGGCTGGTGGTCGTCGTCTTGCCGTGCGAGCCGGCGATGACGATGCCCTGCTTCAGGCGCATCAGCTCGCCCAGCATCTCCGCCCGCGGGATCACCGGGATCTTGCGCGCGCGGGCCGCCTGCACCTCCGGGTTGTCGGCCGCCACCGCCGACGACACCACCACCACGTCCGCGTCGCCGAGGTGGGCCGCGTCGTGCCCGCGATGCACCACCGCGCCGAGCTCGGACAGCCGCCGCGTCGTCTCCGACTCGGCCACGTCGGTGCCCGTCACGCGGTACCCGACCGTGAGCAGCACCTCCGCGATGCCGCTCATGCCGATGCCGCCGACGCCGACGAAGTGAATGTGGGTGTCGCTCTTGCGGAACATGCGAGCGGTGGAGCTTACTCCTGCCGCCGCGCCGCGAAAACGTGGTAAGGCCGACCCGTGCCCGAAATCGCCCCTCGCCCGCGAAGGCCCCGCCAGGCCGCTCGGCCCCCCGAATCGCCGCCGACCGCCGCGCCCGCGGGCGCCTCCCGGCCGGCCGCGCCCGCGACCTCCGCGGCGGCGTCACCCGGCCTCGCGTGGGCCGACCGCATCGCCCGCGCCCTCGGCCCGTGGTTCGTCGCCAACCACCGCGACCTCGAGTGGCGCCGCACCCGCGACCCCTACGCGATCTGGGTCTCGGAGATCATGCTGCAGCAGACCCGCGTCGACACCGTGAAGGCCTACTGGGGCCCGTTCATGGCCCGCTTCCCGACCGTCGCCGACCTCGCCGCCGCCGACGAGCAGGACGTGCTGACCGCGTGGAGCGGCCTCGGCTACTACCGCCGCGCCCGCCTGCTGCATCAGGGCGCGCGCCACGTGGCCAGCCGGCTCGGCGGCAGCCTGCCCGACGAGCCCGCGGCCCTGCGCGAGATCCCCGGCATCGGACGCTACACCGCCGGCGCGATCGCCTCGATCGCCCACGATCGTCCGGCCGCGCTGGTCGACGGCAACGTCGCGCGCGTGCTCTCGCGGCTGCAGGCCCTCACCGACCCGAAGCAGCAGGACGCCGGCGCCGCCGGTCACTGGGCGCTCGCGCAGCAGATCGTCGAGGCCGGCTCGCCGCGGATCCTCGCCCAGGCGCTGATGGAGCTCGGCGCCACCGTGTGCACGCCGCAGAACCCGCGCTGCGACGTCTGCCCGGTGCGCCGCGAGTGCGCCGCCGTCCGCCTCGGCCTCGCGGGCAGCATCCCCGCGCCCAGGCAGCGCGCCGCCTCGCCGCAGCAGGACCTGTGGGCGGTCGCCGTGCGCCGCGGCGGCAAGCTGCTGCTGCACCGCCGCCCGCGCGAGGGCCTGCTCGCCGGGCTGTGGTGCCTGCCGCTGCTGGAGCGCCCGCCCGCCCCCGAGGACGCGCCCTACGGCAGCCTGTTCGACCGCACGCGCCTCACCCCCGCGGCCGTGCGCAAGTTGACCGGCGTCGCGGTCACGCGGATGGAGGCCCAGCGCGAGCCGGTCAAGCACGTGTTCACCCACCGCGTGTGGCTGCTGTGGCCCGCCCGCGGCGACGCGGTCACCGACGACCCCGCGATCGGCGACGCCGCCTGGATCGCGCCCGGCGAGCGCCCCGGCGGAGGCATCCCCACGGTCACCGAAAAGCTGCTCGAGCGCCTCGGCTACTGACCCGGCCCCGGCGTTTGTCTGTCATCCTTGGGCCCCGCGCATGCCCGAGAGCTTCCAACACCACCTCGTCGCAGCTCTCCGCGTCCTCGACGACGTCCTGCCGCAGCAGCTGTGGACCTCGACCCCGGACGGCCACATCGACTTCGTCAACCGCCGCGTGCTCGACTACTTCGGGCGCAGCGAGCAGCACGTGCTCGTCGACGGCTGGCAGGACCTCGTCCACCCCGACGACCTCGGCGAGTGCCGGCGCCTGTGGGCCCACGCGCTGGCCACCGGCGAGCCCTACGAGGTCGAGTTCCGCCTGCGCGACGCCGGCGGCCGCTACCGCTGGCACCTCGGGCGCGCCCGGGCCGTGCGCAGCGCCGACGGCGCGATCCTCCGCTGGTGCGGCACCAACACCGACATCGACGAGCAGAAGCGCGTCGAGCAGTCCCACCGCTTCCTGCTCGACGCCAGCGCCGTGCTCGCGCACACGCTCGACCTCGAGGAGACGCTCGCCAGCGTCGCGCGCCTGGCCGTGCCGCACGTCGCCGACTGGTGCGTCGTGCACCTGATCGAGGGCGACGAGCTGCGCCAGGTCGCGGTCGCCCACGTCGACCCCTCCAAGGTGTCGTACGCCCACGAGCTGGCCCGCCGCTACCCCAGCGAGCTCGGCGACCCCACCGGCGTGGCCGAGGTGATCCGCAGCAACCAGCCGCTGCTCATCCCGGAGATCACCGACGAGATGCTCGTCGCCACCGCCCGCGACCCCGAGCACCTCCGCATCGCCCGCGACCTCGGCCTGCGCTCGTACATGTGCGTGCCGCTGCAGACCCGCGAGCGCACGCTCGGCGCCATCACCCTGGTCGACAGCCACGCCGGCCGCCGCTACGGCCCCGCCGACCTCGCCGTCGCCGAGGACCTCGCCGCCCGCTGCGCCATCGCCATCGACAACGCCACCCTGCTGCGCCACGCCCAGACCGCCGAGCAGCAGTCGCGCCAGCTCAGCGACGAGCTCGAGCGCCGCGTCGGCGAGCGCACCGGCGACCTCGCCCGCGCCCGCGACCGCCTCGAGGCCGCCAACAACCGCCTGCGCGAGCAGGGCGCCGTGCAGGACGACCTGCTCGGCGCGCTGTCGTTCCAGCTCGCCGGCCCGCTCGAGGGCATCGCCGGCGACGTCGACAACCTGCTCGAGGGCGTCGGCAGCGTCGTGCGCGAGGAGCAGCGCGGCCACCTGCGCCGCATCGCCGCCTCGTCGCGGCTCATGCTCTCGCTGGTCCACGACCTGCTCGACCGCAACCGCATGACGGGCGGCAACTTCGAGCTCGACCGCGAGACCACCGAGGTGTGCGCCCTGGTCCGCGACGTGCTGCGCACGCTCGAGCCGCTGCTGGCCACCCAGGGCCAGCGCGTGGTCACCCGCTTCCCCGAGGAGCCGGTCGACGTCGACCTCGACCCCGCGCGCATCGAGCAGGTGCTCACCGCGATCCTCCACAACGTGATCCAGATGACCACGCCCGGCGCCCTGCTCCGCGTCGCCGTCGACGCCGCCCCGGGCGAGGTCCGCTGCGAGATCCAGCACACCGGCGAGCGCCTCGAAGAGGCCGACATCACCCGCCTGTTTCGCCGCTTCACCCACCACAACGGCGCCTGGCTCGGCCTGTCCACCGCCCACGGCATCGTCCAGGCCCACGGCGGCCGCATCGGCATCGAGCCCAGCACCAGCGGCGGCAACGTGTTCTGGTTCACGCTCCCGCGCGCGAGCACGTAAATCTTCGAGGCCCACCGGTGACGCGAACCCGCGGTCGACCTCGGGCCCGTTCGAAATAATTAAACGACGAGACCCTCGTCGGCGCAGCCGGCGAGGGTCTCACCGTTCACGCGACTCAGCGGATGAAGCCGCCCTCGTCGCGCCGGCGCAGGAACGCCGGGATGTCGCTCGGGTCGCTCGCACCGCCGACGGCCGGCGGCTCGGGCCGCGGCTGGCGCACGGTCAGGCGCGGGTCGACCGGCGGCGCCGGCGGCTCGCGCAGCAGCCCGCGGTTCATGCTCGACGAGCTCGCCGACGGCGCGGCCGGCTGCGGCGCCGGGGCGAAGCGGTCCTGCGCCAGCGGCTGGCGGCTCGGCGTCGCGGCCGAACCGTGCACCCCGTGGTGCGAGGCGTGGGCCGGCGGCGCCGTCACGGCCGCGGCGGCGGTGAGCAGCGGGTTCTGGCCGACGCCCGGCATCGCCGGCACCTGGACCTGCGACTGCCGGCGCCCGCGCCCGACGATGATGCCCGACGAGTGGGCCCGGATGACCTGCTCGAGCTCGTCCTCGGCCGGCGCGTGGCGGTCGAACCCGGTGGCGATGACGGTGAGCCGCAGCGCGTCGCCCATGTTGGGGTCGATGACCGCGCCGAAGATGATGTTGCAGTCCTCGTGCGCCGCCTCCTGGATCAGCGACGCCGCCTCCTCGACCTCGTGCAGCTTCAGGTCGGGCCCGGCGGTGATGTTGATGAGGATGCCCTGCGCGCCGTGGATCGTCACGTCCTCGAGCAGCGGCGAGCTGATCGCCTGCTGCGCCGCCGCCAGCGCGCGGCCCTCGTCGTGGCCGATGCCCATGCCCATCAAGGCCCGGCCCTGACCCGACATGATCGTGCGCACGTCGGCGAAGTCGACGTTGATGATGCCCGGCACGGTGATGAGGTCCGACACGCCCTGGGTCGCGTGCTGCAGCACCTCGTCGGCCAGACGGAACGAGTCGAGCAGGCTGGTGTTCGCCGAGGTCACCTGCAGCAGGCGGTCGTTCGGGATCGTGATCAGCGTGTCGACGGCCTTCTCGAGCCGCTCGATGCCCTCCTCCGCGAAGCGCAGGCGCCGCTTGCCCTCGAAGCGGAACGGCTTGGTCACCACGCCGACGGTCAGCGCGCCCATCTCGCGCGCGACCTGGGCGATGATCGGCGCGGCCCCGGTGCCGGTCCCGCCGCCCATGCCCGCGGTCACGAACACCATGTCGGCCCCGCGCAGCGCCTCGGCGATCTCCTGCACGCTCTCGAGCGCCGCCTCGCGGCCCTTCTCCGGGTTCGCCCCGGCCCCGAGCCCGCGCGTCACGTCGCGCCCCAGCTGGATCACCGTCTGCGCCAGGCTCTTCTCCAGCGCCTGCACGTCGGTGTTGGCGACGTAGAACTCGACGCCCTCCACCTTGTTCGCGATCATGGTGTTGACGGCGTTCCCACCGGCCCCGCCCACCCCAATGACCTTGATCTTCGCCTGATCCTGCACCGCGTCGTCGAGTTCAAAGTGCGCCATGGTTCGCCCGACCCTCGTATGGTCCGTGTTCTTCAAACACAGCCATTATCCGAGCCGATCGAGCATTGCAAAAAATTTGTGATCGTCGATCGTGTAGGTAATCCTGTGAAGTTATACGTCCTACATGTAGGACATATACAGCTTCTCGCGTGACTATTAAATTCGCCGCCAGGACCCGGCAGAACGACGGATCTCGCGATCCGGGGGATTTCCTCCTACCTGCCTCAAAGGTCAGGTTTCTCCGATCGGCGGACGATCGCGGCGACTCCCACGAGTTCGTCGTGCGACCCGCGACGAGGCGCCTCGACGATCCGCGATCCGTCCGGATCCTCGTCGATCAAAATTCACGGAGATCGGACAACGGCCGCGGATCACGGCGTGATCCATCGCCTGTCCGATCGGACAGAAACAGTGATCAGATCTTCAGGGCAGGTCGACCTGTCCGAAAGGACCTGGCCTTCGGCGCGGGATCCGAGGGACAGGTGGCCCACCCTGGGCCGCCCGCACCCGCCTAACCCGCCACGGATCTCGGGGCAAATTTTCGGCGAATTCACAGCCCCCGGTCCGCGCGCCCGCGGACCGGCGCGAGGCCACCGCGTGACCCCGATCCGCGCCCGCGGACCGGCGCCGCCGCTCCGCCGGTCGCCGTCACCGCCCCGCTCCTCCTCAGGCCAGCAGCGCCGCCCGCATGGCCGCCACCGTGGCCGCCGGCAGCGGCGCCGCGAGCCAGCGCTCGAGCGCCCGCACGCCCTGCCACAGCAGCATCGGCAGCCCGTCCTGGACCACGCACCCGGCCTCCGCCGCCCGGTCGAGCAGCCCGCCCGGCGGCCGCGGATAGACGATGTCGACCACCCGCGCCCCGCCCGCGAGCCGCGACGGATCGATCACCGCCGGAAACTCCGCCGGCCCCCCGCGCATCCCCACGGTCGTGCAGTTGACCAGCAGGTCCGCCCCGTCCGCCGCCGCGGTCAGCGCGTCCCAGCCGAGCGCCCGCACGCCCGCGAGCCCGGGCCGCGCCGCGATCGCGGCCGCCAGGCCCGCCGGATCGCGGCTCACCCAGCCCACCTCGCGCGCCCCGAGCGCGTGCACCACCGCGTCGAGCACCGCCAGCGCCGCCCCGCCGCCGCCCAGCACCAGCGCCCGCGAGACCGCCGCCTCGCCGAGCTCGCCGACCGCGGCCGCGAAGCCCGCGCTGTCGGTGTTCTCGCCGATCGTCGCGCGCTCCGCGAACACGACGGTGTTGACCGCCCCGATCCGCCGCGCCGCCGCCCCGAGCTCGTCGCACAGCCCCGCGCCCGCGAGCTTGTGCGGCACCGTCAAGTTGACCCCGCCGAAGCCCAGCGCCCGCGCCCCCGCCAGCGCCGCCGCCAGCCCGTCCGCCCGCACGTGAAACGCCAGGTACCGGTGCGGCAGCCCCAGCGACGCGAACGCCGCCGCGTGCATCGCCGGCGACCGCGAGTGCGCCACCGGATCTCCGAGCACCCCGAAGCAGCGCGGCAGGCTCACCCGCGCATCCTATCAACCCGCCGACGCCGACGCTTCGCCGCGTGGGTCGCAAGACTCACGACCCTCGCGGCGACTTGACCTGCCGCCGCTCACGGCAGCAGGTCTTCGATCTCGTCGGCCACCTCCCCCAGCGCCGGGAAGCGCCCGGTCTGCACCTTGCTAAAGATGTTGCGGCCGTCGGCCGTCACCTCGAACACCCCGCGGTCCCCCCTGGTGAGGGTGCAGGCCACGCGCTCGCCGAAACGCTGCTTCAACTCGGCCACCAGACCGGTGGCTTGGGGCAGGTAGTTTCAACGCACGCAGTACGTGATCTCGATCTTCATCGGAGTCGCTTGCATGCCGCCACCATACGGCCGATCCCCGCGCCTGTCGAACCCGCGCCCGCGCCCGCGCCCGTGCGTCTACTCGCCGCAGCAGCGGAAGCCCACGTACGAGTCGCGGTCGTCGCGCTTGCGCACGCTCTTCAGGTTGCACTGCATCGCCTCGGGCACCGAGAAGAACGACCCCCCGCGGCGCAGACAGTTCGCCTGCGGCTCGGGCCCCTCGCACGAGTCGACCCACTCGAACACGTTGCCGCTGAGGTCGTAGAGCCCGTTCACCGAGCCCTGGCACTGCGGCATCGACCCGACCGGCAGCGCCTTCCCCTCGCCGGCGTCCATGCCGTTGCACACGCCGGTCTCGTAGACCGGCCCGTACGGGAACAGGTTGCCGACCCCGCCGCTGCAGGCGCGGTACCACTGGCTCTTCGCCGGGTTGATGATGTCGCCGATCGCCACCGGCCCGCCGCCGATCTTCCCGCACAGCCGCTTCTTCGACCAGGCGCAGAACGCGTAGGCGTCGCACCAGTCGACCTCGACCACCGGCACCTGCGGATCGTCGTCGGCCGGCGGCCACACCTCCGGCGTGAAGTCCGTGTTGCCCGCGCACTCCGGCTTCTGCGTCGCGGGCGCCACGTTCGCGGCGAGGAACGCCATGTACTGCCCGTTGCTCACCTCGACCGCGTCCATCTTGAAGCCGTCGACGTCGACCATGTTCGTCGGCGGGCACGACCCGCAGTTCGGCGTGTCGCACACGTCCATGCACGGGCCGCCGTCGGTCGTCGACTCGCCGCCCGAGCTCTCGCCGGCGGTCGTCGTCTCCCCGCTCGTCGACCCGCTCGACCCGCCCGCGCCCTCGCTGGTCTCGCCCGCCTCGCCGGTCAGCGGCGGCTCGTCGCTCGACGAGGAGCCCGGCCCCGACGTCGTCATCGCCGGGTCCGCCGCGCTGCCCGGCGGCGCCGGCCCGCTCGTCTCCGCCGCGCCGCTCGAGCCCTCCGCGTCGACGCCCGCGGTCGACCCGCCGCTGCTCGCCTCGCCGCCGCTCGACCCGTCCTGCGGCACCGCGAAGAACCACGGGTTACTCTGCGTGCAGCCGACGCCCAGCACCAACAGGCCCAACCAGCGAACCCCCACCTCGCCACGCTACCGAAACCACGGCCCGGCGAGCGCGGCGAGCGGGCCCGCGACCGCATTCGCCCCGTGAGATCGACGTGTGCACCGCAGGCCGCACTAACGCGTCGGCACCGGCGCATCCGCGGGGGCGGCGTGCTCGGGGATCCCCGCGACCTTCTGATCGCCGATCACCTCGAGCTTGCCCGGGCAGTCCAGCGCCTTCAAAAAGGCCACCAGATCGGAAATCTCTGCCTCCGACAGCTCGCGGTCGAGCAAGTTGGCGTCGAGCTCTTTAATTTTGCGGTCGCCGCCCCTGGCCATGTACCGGACCGCGGCCTCGAGGCTCGGCTCGCTGCCGTCGTGGAAGTACGGGCCCGTGCGGGCGACGTTGCGCAGCGTCGGCGTGCGGAACTTGAACTTGTCGGCGTCGAGCTTGGTCGCGTCGAACCGCCCCTTGTCCCCCTCGTCCCCCGACTCCGGCACGCCGACCCCGACCCGGTGGGCCAGCCCGTCGCTGAGGTTGTCGCCCGCGTGGCAGCCCGTGCACGCCGCCTTGCCGCGGAACAGCTCCCACCCGCGCCTCTGCGGCTCGTCGAGGCTGTTGGTGTCCCACGCGGTGCCGCCGCACAGCAGCGTGCGCTCGTAGGCCGAGATCGCCATGGCCACCTGCTCCGGCTTGACCGCCTCGCCGTCCGGCACCGCGAACGCGCGCTTGAACGCGTCCCTGTACTCGGGCAGCGCCCCGATCTCCGCCGCCTTGGCGGCCAGGCCCGCCTCGCCGACCCCCATGTTGCCGCCCTTCCACGCGCCGAGCATCTGCTTCTCCAGCCCCTTCGCCCGCCCGTCCCAGTACAGCTCGGCGAAGTAGGCGACGTTCCAGATCGTCGGGGTGTTGCGGGCCAGCGGCTTGTCGCCCGGTCCGAGCGCCTTCTTGCGGCCGTCCGCGTTGCCGAGCTCGTTCTGGTGGCAGCTGTAGCAGCTGCGCGAGCCGTCGACGCTGAGCCGCTTGTCGAAGAACAGCTGGTGCCCGAGCTCGACCTTGTCCGCCGTCATCGGGTTGTCCGCCGGCACCTCCGGCGCCTTCAGCCCGCGCGGCAGGTCCCACGCGTACTCGGCGGGCGCCGCGTCCCCCTTCGCCTCCGGCGCCGGCTCGACCTTCTTGTCCGCGACCTTCTTCTCGTCCTTCGGCGCCGCCTTGCCCGCCTCCCCTCCGCACGCGAGCAGGGACAGCGAGGCGACGAACACGACGAGCAGGCGGGCGGGGTTCATGGCCGCGACCGTACACCAGAACCCGAAACTCGCGCCACCTCCGCGCAGCCGGCGAGCCTCACCGACGCAGGCGCCGCGCCGGCCGCTCGGGCCGCCGCTGCAGCCAGTTCCAAGCCGGATACGCCGCCCGCTCGGCCACGCAATGCACGGAGTACGCCAGCCGCCGCCGCGACGAGCGGTTGGCCCCGCTCCAGTGCGGCAGGAGCCCGTGCAGCACCACCAGCGTGCCGGCCTTCACCGGCAGCGGCGTCAGCGTCTCGGGCCGCGGCAGCGGCGTCGGATCGACCGTCACGATCTCCGTCGAGCCCGCCGCCGTGCGGCGAAACTGCTGGCGCAGCGGCCCCGTGTGCCCGCCGCGCTCGGCCCACAGGCAGCCGTTGGCGACGGTCGCGTCCTCGAGCGCGATCCAGAAGCCCATGACCGTGACCGGGTCGGTGTACAGGAACGCCGCGTCCTGATGGCACCCGACCTCGCCGCCGATCCCCGGCTGTTTGAAAATCACCATGCTCTGGATCGCCAGCGCGTCGGCCATGCCCAGCTCCTCCGCCAGCGCCGCCAGCCGCGGGTCGTACGACACCTCCTCGAACACCGGGTCGAGGTCGTGCAGCGCGTGGCCGATCTTGTTCAACGACTCCGCCGCCGGCCGCACCAGCGCGCCGTCGGCGGCGAACGCCTCCGGCTCGAAGAAGCAGCGGATCTCGTCGCCCGACCCGAGGAACCACGCGTCGCTGTGGCGGTCCTGCTCGACCGTCGTGAACCGCGAGCGCGGCCCGAGCGGCGCCTGCTCGGCCGCGATCGCCTCGGCCCGCGCGATCAGCCGGGCGCACGTCCCCGCGTCGAGGAAGCCCGGCACCACCAGATATCCGTCCTCTGCGTATCCCACGAAGTCCCCTCTAGAACCGCCCGCCGACGCCGAACGTCAGCCCGTGCATCTGCCCGGCGAACCCGACCGGCCGCGCCCCGAAGCCGAGCGACGAGCGCCGCGCCGTCGGCTTGCCCTCGGTCGCCGGCGTCGAGTCCTTGCGCAGCAGCTCGGCCAATTCGCTGCGCGCCGACAGGGAGTCGACGGCCATGAACGCCGAGCCGCCGAGCCCCAGCAGGCCCGCGCCGGTCGTCAGCCCCGGGGCGTCGAGCGCGTCGACCTTGGCGTAGGTGCCGACCAGCCACAGCGCGTTCATCAGCGTGCCCGCGCTGTACAGCACCCAGCCGGTCGCGCGCGCCCAGATCTTGCCCTTGACGCGCAGGTCGCGGCTCGTGCTGTAGCCGCCGGCGGCGACGATCGGCGTGCCGAGCGTGGTGGTCGTCACCCCGATCACCGAGTACGCGATCGGCATGAACTTGTTGGTGCACGACTGCATGCCCTCCATGTCGGTCGTGCAGGTGCGCGGGAAGGCGGTGCTCAGCACGCCCATGACCGCGCCGATGGCCGACAGCGTCAGGCCGCCCGCGGTGCCGCTGCGCGCCCACTCCGACGGCGTCGAGTCGTAGTCCTTGTTGCACTCCCACGAGTTCTCGTGGATCGACGTGACCGCCGTCATCGGGGCCTGCTGCGCCCCGTTCTTGCGGTGCGTGTAGTACAGCGCGTCCCTGGTCTTCCGGGTCAGCGTCACGCACACCCGCGCCCCGGTGCCGAGCACCAGCAGCACGTCGCGCCCCACCACCTTCGGCCACACCGTCTCGGCGAACGGCGCCCGGTAGTAGCGGGCCATGCCGTCGCTGGCCGGCTGCGGCCCCGTCGGCGCGACCACGTCGCCCTCGCCCGGCTTCGGCCGGACCACCCGCGCGCGCGGCGTCGGCGTCGGCGTCGGCGTGGTCGCCACCGGAGCAGGCGCCGGCGCGGCTGTCCCCGGGGACAGCTCGGCGCCCGCGGGCCGCTGGGTCACCGGCTCGGCCGGCGCCGCGGGGGCTGACCCTGCGGACAGGTTGGACGGCGCCTGCACGGGCGCCTCGGGCGCCTGCGAGACGAGGACGGCGAAGAGCGCGGCGCGCAGCACGGCAGGCAGTGTACCCGTCCCGCGCCCGCTCCGCAGCGCCGCCATCGGCCCGATTAACCTCGTGGGATCGCCCGTAATGCCGCGATCCGGGCCGTCCGGGCCACACCTCGCGTCACCCGGACAGCCGCCCGGGCGCCGCGCCGATCCCCGCCTACGCCGGCGCCTCGACCAGCGCCGCCACCACCCGCTCGAGCCGCATCCCCCGGCTGCCTTTGAGGAGAACCGCCCCCGGCCGCGCCCCGAAGCGGGCGCGCACCGCGGCGATGAGGTCCTCGATCGACTCGCCCGCGTGCCACGCCGCGATCCCCCCGCGCTTGGCCGCGATCGCCGTGTGCTCGGCCAGCGGCCCGTAGGTGAACACCGCGTCGAGCCCCAGCCTCGCCGCCAGCGCCCCGACCTCCGCGTGCAGCGCCGGCGCGTCCGGCCCGAGCTCGAGCATGTCCCCGAGGACAGCCACCAGCGGCCCCGACCAGCGCCCCTTCAGCGCCGCCAGAGCCGTCAGCGCCGCCGTCATCGAGCCCGGGTTGGCGTTGTAACAGTCCGCGATCAGCAGGTGCGGCCCGAACCTCGCCACCCGCCCGCGGTCCCCCACCGGCTGCACCGCCTCGAGCGCCGCCAGCATCGCCGGCACCGGACAGCCGAGCCGCAGCCCGACCGCCAGGGCCGCCGCCGCGTTGCGGGCGTTGTGCGCCCCGAACAGCGCCAGCGACAGCCGCACCTCCTCCCACGCCGCGCCCGCATACAGCCGCAGCGTCACGTGCGTGCGCTCGTCCTGCTCGACCCCGACGATCTGCACCGCCGCCGCGGTCCCCGCCCCGAACGTCGCCCGCGCCACGCCCTCGACGTGCGGCGTCAGCAGCGGCTCGTCGTCGGGCACCACCACCACCCCGCCGGCGCGCAGGTGCGGCACGACCTCGGCCTCGGCCGCGGCGATCGCCTCGAGGCTGCCCATGAACTCGAGGTGCTCGATCGCCACCCCCGTGATCACCGCGACGTCGGGCCGCACGATCGCCCCGAGCCGGTCGTTCTCCCCCGGCGCGCTCATCCCCATCTCGATCACCGCCGCGTCGGCCGCGTGCGGCTCGCCGAGCAGGGTCAGCGGCACGCCGAGGTGATTGTTGAAATTGCCGCGGGTCGCCAGCACCGCCGCGTGCCGCGTCGCCAGCACCGCCGCGATCATGGCCCGCGTGGTCGTCTTGCCGTTGCTGCCCGTCACCGACACCACCGGCCCGCGGATGCCCGCGCGGGCCGCGGCCGCCAGCCTGCCGAGCGCCGCCAGCGTGTCGTCGACCTCGACCACCGTGCACTCGCCGCCCGGCAGCGCGCGCCCCGGGGCCTGCAGCACGGCCGCCGCCCCGCCGGCGACGGCCGCGGGGATGAAGTCGTGGCCGTCGCGAGCGGCAACGACCGGCACGAACAGCCCGTCGACGACCGGCGTGCGGCTGTCGATGAACGCACCGGCGATCGTCCGCTGCCCGCGGCGAACGAGCCGTCCGCCCGCCGCTGTCGCCAATTGCTCCGCCGTCCAGCGCATCCCGCCCCCTTAGCAACTCCCGCCGGGTTCCGCCAGTCGACGGCGTTCCGGCCCCCACCCGGCGCCGGCGCGTATTTGTCACCCGCGAACGCCGGGCCCACCGTGCTAACGTAGCCCCCTGCGTTGAGGGGGAAGGGAGCGCCGTGAAAACGTTGGTCCTCGATCAAGGGTTCATGCCGGTCAAGGTGATCTCGTGGCGCCGCGCCCTCTGCATGAGCTTCATCGAAAAGGTCGAGATCCTGGCCTCGTACGACCGTGAGGTGCGGACCGTCAGCCACAGCTTCCAGGCCCCGGCCGTCGTGCGCCTCCTCGGCACCGTCCGCGCCCGCCCCCAGCTGGTCCGCTTCTCGCGGCGCAACGTCTACCTGCGCGACAACCACCGCTGTCAGTACTGCGGCGTGCACTTCCCCGACTCCGAGCTGACCCTCGACCACGTGGTCCCCCGCGTGTCCGGCGGCAAGACGTCGTGGACCAACGTCGTCGCCGCCTGCGGCGCCTGCAACCGCCGCAAGGGCGGGCGCACGCCCGAGCAGGCCGGCCTCCACCTGAAGGTCAAGCCGCGGCGCCCGCAGTGGTCGCCGCTGGCGGTCGCGCAGCGCCTGCCGGAGCACGAGGTGCCCGAGGTCTGGCGGGCCTGGATCTTCCAGGCCCGCGCCTGAGCTCCGCAGGGCCCGCCGGCCCCGTTCGCCGCCCGCCGCGCCCGGGAATGGACCGGCGTTCTCGGCCGTGAACGGGCCGCTTTCTTGCGGCCGCGGCGGCACCCGTGGCAAGGGCTGAGGCGGCTTGCTGTACCAACTCCTCTTCGCGCTCCACGACGACATCAGCTGGCTGCGCTGGCTCAACGTCCTGCGCTACACCTCGACGCGGATCCTGCTGGCGACCCTGACCGCCCTGATCCTCTCGCTGGTGCTCTACCCGTGGTTCATCCGCACCCTGCAGAAGATCCAGCTCGGCCAGGTCGTGCGCGACGACGGCCCCAAGTCGCACTTCAGCAAGCGCGGCACCCCGACCATGGGCGGCAGCCTGATCCTCTTCTGCCTGATCATCCCGACCATCCTGTGGTCGGACATGAGCAACGGGTTCGTGCTGCTCGCCACCGCCGTGACCGCCGGCTGCGGCGTGATCGGCTTCCTCGACGACGCCCTGAAGATCCGCAAGAAGAGCAGCGGCGGCCTGCCCGGCCGCTTCAAGCTGCTGCTGCAGTTCCTCGTGTGCGGCGCCGCCGTCTGGTACCTCTACGAGGGCTCGGGCCTGATGCCCGACGCGATCCGCTACCGCCTCGCGCTGCCGCTGACCGACTTCTACCAGACCATCTTCACCCTGCCGTGGTGGGCCTACCTCGGCTTCTCGACGCTGGTGGTCGTCGGCTTCTCCAACGCCGTCAACCTGACCGACGGCCTCGACGGCCTCGCCATCGGCCCGGTCACCATCTCCGCCGGCACCTTCCTGATCCTCACCTACGCCGCCGGCACCCTGATCGCCGGCTTCGACATCGCCCGCTACTTGAACATCCCGCACATCCCCGGGGTCGGCGAGCTCGCGATCTACTGCGGCGCCATGTGCGGGGCCGGCATCGGCTTCCTCTGGTACAACACCTTCCCCGCCAGCGTGTTCATGGGCGACGTCGGCTCGCTGCCGCTGGGCGCCGGCATCGGCTTCCTCGCCGTCGCCTCCAAGAACGAGTTCACCCTGGTGATCGTCGGCGGCATCTTCGTGCTCGAGGCGATCAGCGTGATCGTGCAGGTCGTCAGCTTCAAGCTGTTCGGCAAGCGCGTGTTCAAGATGGCGCCGATCCACCACCACTTCGAGCTGAAGGGCTGGAGCGAGCCCAAGGTGGTCGTCCGCTTCTGGATCATCAGCATCATGCTCGCCCTCGTCGGCCTCGCGACCCTGAAGCTCCGCTGACCGCCATGCGCACCCCCTGGACCGACCAGACCGCCCTCGTGATCGGCGCCGCCGCCAGCGGCCAGGCCGCGGCCGCCCTGCTCGCCGGCCTCGGCGCCCGCGTGCGCCTCTACGACCGCAACCCCGCGGCCGTGGCCCCGCCCGGGGTCGTGCCGGTGTTCGGCGCCCCCAGCCCGCCCGAGCCCGCCTACGCCGGCATCGACATGCTGGTGCTCTCGCCCGGGGTCCCGCCCGCGGCCTTCCTCGCCGACCACGCCCGCCTCGCCCCCCGCGCCGCCGTGCACGGCGAGATGTCGCTGTCCCTGGCGATCGCCGACGACCGCTGGGGCCGCCTGCCGACCGTGCTCGTGACCGGCACCAACGGCAAGTCGACCGTCACCGCCCTCACCGGCGCCCTGCTGTCGGCCGCCGGCTGGTCGCCGTTCGTCGGCGGCAACCTCGGCATCCCCCTCGCCGCCGCCCTCATGACGTCCCAGCGCCCCGACAGCCTCGTGCTCGAGTGCTCGAGCTTCCAGCTCGAGACGCTCGCCGGCACCACCGTCGACGTCGCCATGGTCCTCAACCTCACGCCCGACCACCTCGACCGCTACGCGACCCTCGAGGACTACGCCGCCACCAAGGCCCGCGTGTTCACCGACCTCGCGCCCGACGGCCTGGCCCTGCTCGACGGCGGCGACGCCTGGACGCCCTACTTCCAGGCCCGCGTGCCGCGCGGCCGCACCGTGCTGGTCGATGGGACAGGTCCCGAGGGCCAGGTCGCGAGCATCCTCGGCCCCGGCCCCGGGCACACGCTCGCGCTGCCCGGCGGCGAGCGCTACGCGCGCTCGGCCCTGCGCCTGGCCGGCCGCCACAACAGCAAGAACGCCCTGTTCGCCCTCGCCGCCGCCCGCCACCTCGGCGCCGCCCCAGAGGCCTGCGCCGCCGGCCTCGCCGCCTTCGAGGGCCTGCCGCACCGCATGGTCCTCGTGCGCGAGCTCGACGGCGTGACCTACTACGACGACTCCAAGGCCACCAACGTCGCCAGCGTGCTCGCCAGCCTCGACGGCTTCGACCGCAAGGTCGTGCTGATCGCCGGCGGCCGCGCCAAGGGCGACGACCTCGCCCCGCTGCGCGCCCTGCTGGCCCGCGCCGGCGCCGGCCTGGTCGCCATCGGCGAGTCCACCGAGACGTTCTTCGCCGTCGGCGACGGCGTCGTGCCCACCGTGCGCGCGACCAGCATGCCCGCCGCCGTGGCCGCCGCCCGCGGCCTCGCCCGCCCCGGCGACGCCGTGGTGCTCTCGCCCGCGTGCGCCAGCTACGACTGGTTTAAAAATTACGGCGAGCGCGGCGACGTGTTCGCCGCCTGCGTCTACGACCTCACCTGAGCCGCCGCCCGCGCCCGCGTCCATCGCCGACGGCGAGCGACAGCTCGCCCGCCGTCCGCGGCTCAGCCGCGTCGCCGCTCACGCCCGGCGGCGCAGCAACGCCGCCAGCGCGATCGCCGTGCCGCCGATGATGCCCGCCAGCTTGCGCTGCCCCTTGCGCCGGGCCGCCGAGGCCGCCTCGCGCTGCACCTCGAGCCGCTTGCGCGTGTCCTCGTGGGCCGCCGCCTCGGCCGCCAGCGCCCGCTTGACCTGGGCCAGCCGCTCCTCGAACACGGCGGCGTCCTTGCGCAGCGCCTCGAGCCTCTCGTTCGCCGCGAGCGCGGCGGCCTGCTCCGCCGCCGCCCGCTGCTGCAGCGCCGCCACCTCGCTCTCGAGCGCCTGGCGCTGCTCGGCCGCCGCCGCCAGCCTGGCCTGCAGCGCCGCCACCTCGTCGGCCGCCGCCTTCGAGGCCTGCAGCTGCTGGGTGGCCGCGCGCAGCGCCTCCTGGGCGTGGCCCAGCTCGCGCCGCGCCGCCTCGAGGTCGCGGCCGGCCTGGTCGGCCCGCCCGGTCTGGCGCTGCACCTCGCGCTTGGCCTCGGCCGCCGCCGCCTCGAGCTGCTGCACGCGCCCCTGCAGCACGTCGTGCGACTGCCGCGACTTGGCGTGGGCCGCCACCTCGACGTCCATCTGCTTGCGCGTCGCCGTCAGCTCGCCGCGCAGGCTGTGGAGCTCGCGCGCCTGCGCGTCGGCCCGCTCGCGCTGCTGGTCGAGCTTGCGCTCGGCCTCCGCGAGCCGACGCTTGAGCGCCGCGGTGACGTCATCGGGTCCGGGATCGTCCTGCTGCGTATCGTCCTGCTGCATGCGGCCGGGATTCTACAGGATCCGCCCGCCGACGTTTTACGCAGCCTTGACATCCGCCCCGCGGGCCCCCGGCTACCTTCGCGGCGAGAGGCCACCATGCACACGCGAAGCACCCGGCGAACCATCCTCGGCGCACTCCTCCTGCTCGCCCTCCCGACCCCGGGCGTGACAGCCTGCGCGGCCGAGCCCGCCGCCGCCCCCGCGCCGGCGCAGGCCCGCCCCCTGTCCCTCGCCGAGCTCGCCGAGCTCGCCGTCGCCGACGACCCCGCCGTCGCCGCCGACGCCCGCACCCGCCTGCGCGCGGCCGGACCCGCCGGCCTCGCCGCCCTGCTCGCCCGCCACCCCGCCGCGCCGCCCGCCCCCGCCGCCGCGCCGTCGGGCGCCCTCGCGCGGCTGCTAGGCCTGTCCCCGGGGACAGCCGCCGACACCCGCGAGGCCGACGCCCTCGACAGCGTCTGCGCCCAGAAGGACTGCGCCGCCGCCCGCCTCTACTGGTACACCGACCTCGCCGCCGCCCGCGACGCCGCCCGCGCCAGCGGCAAGCCGATCCTCTCGCTGCGCCTGCTCGGCGACCTCACCGACGAGCTGAGCTGCGCCAACAGCCGGTTCTTCCGCGCCCTCCTCTACCCCGACCCGACCGTCGGCGCCATCCTGCGCGAGCAGTTCGTGCTCCACTGGCAGAGCGAGCGCCCCGCCCCGAAGATCACCATCGACCTCGGCGACGGCCGCAGCGTCGAGACCACGATCACCGGCAACAGCGTGCACTACGTGCTCGACGCCGCCGGCCGCCCCGTCGACGCCCTGCCCGGCCTGGTCGAGCCCGCCGTGTTCGCCGACGGCCTGCGCCGCGCCGGCGCGCTCGCGCGGGCCGCCGCCGCCCTCGAGGGCGAGGCCTTCGCCGCCGTCGTGCGCCGCCACCACGAGGCCCGCCTCGGCGCGCTCGTGCGCGCGTGGGACGACGAGATGCGGGCGATCGGCCAGCCCTCGCGCACGCCCCCGCAGCCGCGGCTCGCCGCGCCCGAGCCGGCCCCGCGCGCCGGCCGGGCCGCCCCGATCGCCGTCGGCAAGATGGCCGTCGAGGCCCCGCTGCTGCGCGGCCTCGGCGAGCCGGTCGAGACCCTCTCCGAGGCCGAGCTGTTCGAGCGCCTCGCCGACCGCCACGCGCCCGCGGTCGGCCTGTCCGACGCCAGCCTCGCGATGATCCGCGAGCAGCAGTGGCGCACCGGCGACCCCGCCCGCGACGCCGCCGAGCTCGCCGAGGCGCTCGCCGCCCTCCGCCGCGCCGTGGCCCTCGACACCCTGCGCAACGAGTACGACCTCCACAAGCAGATCCACCAGCGGTTCGTCGCCGCCGCCGCCCAGGACTTGGAGCCGCTCAACCGCTGGCTGTACAGCGAACTGTTCCTGACCCCGCGCGGCGATCCGTGGCTCGGCCTGGCCTCGCCGACGATCTATAGCGGCCTGCCCGGCGGCGGTCGCCGCGTCCGGATCTGACGGCGCGATCGTCGCGGCCGACCACCCGCACCGATCGCCCCCGAGCCGGATCCCGACGTCTGCTCCGCCGCATCGCCCCATAAAGCTCACGTCCCCGCGCCCGACCTCGCCCGCTGCATCGCGCGGCCAAGCCGTGGCAAGCTCGCACCGGCCACCGTGAGCGAGTTCCTCCTCGAAGCCGCCCGCAACAGCCCGGCCATCGCCGCCGGCCTGAAGAAGCTGCGCCAGCGCGCCGACTCGGCCATCCGCGACGCCGCCGTCGCCGACACCGTGCTCGACGCCCGCGACATCGCGAAGAACGGCGACGACACCGTCCACCCCCAGGGCCGCCCGCCGTCGACCGCCAACGTCAACGCCAACCTCAGCGGCGTCGACGGCCCCGCCCCCAAGTCGTGGTCGACCAGCCTGCTGAGCGGCGTCGAGGCCCCCGACGCGTTCGCCGTCAAGCCGCTCCACGAGCTCGAGCTGCTGGCCCTGCGCTCCGCCCAGCAGCTGCGCCGCCGCAACGCCCGCCTGCGCCAGGCCACCTTCGCCGTCGGCGCCGTCGCCCTCGTGGTGCTCGGCGCCGGCCTCTACACCGCCATGCACGGCGACGTCGGCGCGGCCGCCGGCGCGGTGCTCGGCGGCCTCGTCGTGCTCGCCGTCGTCGTGCTGAAGTGGCAGCCGTTCCGCCGCGCCGCCCGCTCGGCCCAGCTCGCCGAGATGGCCGACGCCATGGCCACCAACCTGCGCCTGCGCATGCGCACGCTCGACGAGATCGAGGACGCCAAGGCCCGCCAGCTCGAGCAGTGGAAGACGGTCCTCGACGTCACCGAGGCGGTCAAGCGCCGCGCACCGCCAGCGCCCGCTGCATGAACGCGTGGACCTCCGGGTCCCCGCCGCCCCGCGTCTTCATCTCGGGGTTCTCGGAGTACATGGCCTGCAGCGACCGACGGACGCCCGCGTCCCCGCCGGTGAACGCCTCGATGAGCCCGCGCCAGCGCCCCGCCAATTCCTGCACGTCGGCGTCCCCGGGCGCCGCCCCGCGATCGACGGCCGCCCGCACCTCTTTAAAGAGATCCTGCCAGCCCTGCTGGGCCGCGCGCATGGCCTCCGGCCCCATCGCCTCGGCCCGCGCCCGCAGCGTCGCCAATTGCTCCTCGCTGTAATACCTCTCGATCATGGTCATCACCTCGATGCTGTCGATCAGCCGATCGATCCCGACTTCGTCTCCATCGCGCAGCCGCGACACCAGCGCCACCAGCCGCCCCCGGATCTGCGCCTGCTCGGCGATCCTCGCCTCGACCGCCTGCAAGTGGCGCTCTACCAGCGCGAGCAGCGGCGTGGGCTCCTGCATCAGCAGCGCCCCCGCGACCTGCTCGAGCGTCAGCCCGAGCCCGCGCAGCAGGGCGATGCGGTGCAGCTTGCCCACGTCGTCCGCCGTGTACAGCCGGTGCCCCGCCCCGCTGCGGTGCGACGGCACCAGCAGCCCGATCTCCTCGTAGTAGTGCAGCGTGCGCACCGTCAGCCCGGTCCGCTCGGCCAGCTCCCCGACCTTCAATAATGTCCACTCGCTCGTCATGGCCCCGCGACGTTACGACCTCCCGCCGCGTGAGGTGCAAGCCCCCGCGATCAAAAAATTTCGACCGACCCAATTAAATACACTGCACCGTTTCGACACACCGGGCCGCGCGGCCGCCCGCCGCCTGCGAACCCGCTCCGGTGGCACGGCGCTTGCTCGTGCGTCCCGCGAAGGATGGCACGCCGCATGGACTTCCCCGCCCGCATGACCGAGTTAGCGCGCACCCTCGAGACGTCGCCGATCGACGCGCTCCGCCTCGCCGAGGCCCTCGAGGCCGACCTGCTCGCCGCCCGCCGCGTCGACCCCGCGCAGCTCGGCTGGGCCCGCGACTACCGCATCCGCTGCCTCTACCGCCTCGGCCGCCACGGCGAGGGCCTGCGCGTGCTCACCAGCCCGCCCGCCAAACCCATGACGATCTCGGCGAAGAACGCCGCCTGGCTGCACTCCGTCGGCGCCGAGATGGCCCTCCACGCCGGCGACCCGCGCCAGGCCCTCAACCTCATCGGCCGCGCCCTCGAGCTGCGCGTCGCCGACGACGACCCCGCCAGCGCCGCCATGGCCGTGCAGACCGGCTTCGCCCTGCTGCGCCAGGGCAGCGAGCCCGCCCTGCTCGACACCTGGTACGCCGAGGTCGAGGCCCGCGCCGCCGCCGTCACCCCGCGCCCCGTCGCCGCCGCCCTCGTCGAGGCCCTCGCCGCCGTCGTCGACTCGCCGTGGTTCCTCGCCGAGAGCCCGTCCACCGCTCGCCGCCACGACGAACGCAGCCTCCACACCGCCGCCGGCGACGACGACCTCGCCGAGCTCGCCCGCCTGCTCGCCGCCGGCGTATCCCCGAACGCCCGCGACCCCCGCTTCCCCGGCCTGCCCGCCCCGCTCGTCGTCGCCGCCTTCAAGGGCCACACCGCCGTCGTCTCCGCCCTGCTGGCCGCCGGCGCCGACGTGACGATCACCAACGTGCAGGGCCGCACCGCCCTCCACCTCGCCGCCGACCAGGACCACGCCGACTGCGTCGACCTGCTGGCGCGCTCCGGCGCCCCCCTCGGCGCCGTCGACTTCGTGCAGCACACCGCGCTGCACGTCGCCGCCTGGCAGGACCACCGCGCCGCCGTCGACGTCCTGCTCCGCGCCGGCGCCCCGCTCGAGGCGCGCGACACCAACGGCGACACCCCGCTCGCGCTCGCCGCCACCGAACCTGTCCCCGAGGTCATCCGCGCCCTGATCGCCGCCGGCGCCCGCCTCGAGCACGCCAACGACCACGGCCAGACCCCGCTCATGCGCGCCGCCATGGCGGGCCGCGGCGACGTCGTCGCCGTGCTGCTCGCCGCCGGCGCCGTCCGCGGCCACCGCGACCGCCACCGCCGCACCGCCCTGACCTGGGCCCGCGCCGAGGGCCACGACGACGTCGCCGCCCTGCTCACCGCCCGCGCGCCGTCATGACCCCCGTCCGTGATCACGGCAGCGTCCGCGCCGTCGTGACCCGCTGCCCTGCTCACCGCCCGCGCGCCGTCATGATCCCCGCGGTCACGGCAGCGCCGCGCCCACACGCGGCCCGCACCGGCGCCGCGCGCCTCGTGACCCCGACGACGACCGGCACGCATGCACCGTCGCTCCCGAGCCCCTGACGATCAAGACCCGGGGCTCCGCACGACCGGCTTGACGGCGCCCACGAAAGTGCGCTTACGTGCTCGCGTGCTCCGTCCAGCCCTGTCCGCGCTCCCCCTCGTCCTCGTCCTCGCCGCCTGCGGCGACCCTGAACCCGGCGCCGACGAGGGCGACACCGGCGACAGCTCGGGCGCCGCCTCGTCGTCCACCGGCGGCGCCGAGGGCCCGGTCGACCCGACCACCGGCGTCCCCGACGACACCACCGCCGCGCCCGACACCAGCGCGCCGCCGACCACCGAGGACCCCGACACCACCGCGCCCGCCAGCTCGACCGGCGACGAGCCCGCGACCACCGACGCCCCCGCGACCACCACCACGTCCGGCGAGACCGGCGACGACACCACCACCGACGGCGACACCGCCGACGACGGCACCACCGGCGACATCCTGCCCGACCCCGGCGGCGAGCTGCCGACCCCGAGCAAGCCCTGCCCCGAGCTCGAGGACGGCGTCGTCGACATCTACCCCGACGGCGTCGGCTCGCCCCGCGCCGTGCGCATCTGGGTCGACCCCGAGGTCGCCGCCGTCAAGGACGGCCCGGTGGTGTTCTACTGGCACGGCACCGGCGGCGAACCCGAGGAGGCGCTGGCCGGCGTCGGCGACCTCGGCATCCAGGAGATCCTCGACATGGGCGGCCTCGTCGTCGCCCCCACCCACGACCCCGCCGCCGGCATCTTCCCGTGGTTCCTCGTGCTCGGCCAGCAGCAGGACGACCTGCTCGTCGCCGACGAGGTGCTCGCCTGCGCCGAGCAGCAGTTCGGCGTCGACGACGCCCGCGTGCACAGCCTCGGCTTCTCCGCCGGCGGCCTGCACACCGCCCAGATGAGCGTGCGCCGCTCGAACTACCTCGCCAGCGTCGTCACCTACTCGGGCGGCCTCATCTTCAACAGCATGCCGGGCTTCGCCGACCCCGACAACGACTTCGCCGCCATGATCTTCCACGGCGGCCCCGGCGACGTCGTCGTCGTCGGCTTCCAGCAGGCCAGCATGGACTACCAGGCCTACCTCGCCGACAACGGCAGCTTCTCGTTCCTCTGCGACCACGGCATGGGCCACGACATCCCGCCCGCGCAGGACAGCGTGCTGCAGTTCTTCGCCGACCACCCGTGGGGCACCCTGCCCGAGCCGTACCTGAGCGGCCTCCCGGACGGCTTCCCCGACTACTGCAAGCTGCCCTGAACCTGCCGCCCGCCGCTCGTCGACTCGCCCGCGGCGTCGTCGTCGTCGTCGTCGCGCACGTCGTCGGCGTCGCCGAGCAGGCTGTCCTCGCACTCCATGTCGCCGAGCACCCGCAGCACCATCTCGTCGGAGAAGCGCGACAGGTCCTGGGGGCACTCGGCCTCGATGCGCCCGCGCGCCGGCTCGCTGAGCGCGTCCTTCAGGTCGTCCAGGATCGACGGCGAGGCCACCAGGATCAGGTGGTCGAAGCCCTCGTTCGCGGCGACCTCGTTGACCACGTCGGCCACCGCGAAGCGCCGCCGCGGCGCGTCCTCCTCCTCGAAGACCCGCCGCACGGGTGCACCCGGACGCTCCAGGTACAGGACGCGGGCGCGCTGGGCGTCCGCCACGACAACCCAGGTCGAGGTGAACTGCTGCATGGACCCACTTTGAACGGAGTTTGCCGACCTGGCCTGCGCAACGGATGCGGCCGCGAACAGCCTGCGAAGCCCGCTCCCGCGGCCTCCTGCGACGATCGCGACGAACGCCGGGGATCGCCCGGCGTTGACGCGGATCACGCCGCCCGCGCGATCAGCGGGCCGTCTTGCGCTCGCGCGCGAGCGCCTTGTCCTCGACCTTCGAACGGTCCTTCGGCGGCGGCGGCGGACGCGGCGCCCCGAACACCTTGCGCCACCACAGATCCACCCCGCCGACGGCCGCGTCGCCGAAGAAGGTCTCGACCGTCCAGCGCGGCGTCAGCTCGTACTCGACCCGCGCCTCGACCCGGTTCGAGCGCATCGGCGCGTTGTGCTTGTACGCGGTCTCGGCGTAGATCCGGCGGTCGATGTGCTTGCCGACCGTCAAGATCGGCTGGGTCGCGTTGTCCCCGAACGACACCCCCACGTAGTCGAGCCCGGTCGAGCGCGTGATGAAGTTGGCCAGCGCCGGGTTCTCGGCCAGCACCAGCAGCGTCGCCGCCTCGGCCAGCACCTTCTGCTGGTTGGCCTGGCTGGCGTCGGTCGTGCCGGTCACCAGCAGCGTCAGGATCTGCTGCTGCGGCAGCGACGGCTCCGAGCTGAAGATCAGCTGCGGCCGGCTCGCCCGCCCGCGGATCGTCACCCGCACCCGCGCCACCTCGGTCTGCGTCGCCGCCACCACGTTGAGGAACGGGTCGATCGTCACCTCACCCTCGGGCAGGGTCACCTCGCCCGACTCGATGACGAAGCGGTTGCCGAGCAGGTCGAACTTGCCCTCGTCGGCCTTCAGCTTGCCGGTGACCGACTTCTCCGCGGGGCTCTGATCGACCGCGATCGCCCCGCTCCACTCCATCTGCATGACCGGACCGGTGAACCGGATCGGGTCGGCCAGCTTGATCTTCAGCGCCAGCGTGCGCGGGTCGACCTCGCCGGCCTCGGCCTTCTGCTCCTTCTTGAACTGCTTGACGTCGATCGGCCGCACCAGCTCGCCATGCTTGCCCCGCACGTTGACGTTGTCCGGGATCGCCTTGGGCGCGCGCACCGAGTAGCCGGTCACCAGCACCTCCGTGTCGGCCACCGTGACGTCGACGTCCGTGCCCTCCGCGTCGCTCGCTACCCTGGCCTTGACCTTGCCGTCGATCTGCATCTGCGGCAGCCCCGGCCGCGCCAGCGGGAACTTGGAGATCGTCGCGTCGGCGACGAGCTTCAGCGCCCCGTCCGCGCCGATGTCCAGCTTCGCCGACGACGACAGCGTGCCGTTCCCGCCGCGCACCACCAGCGACTCGACCTCGATGTGGCGGTCCTTGGCGGTCACGTCGAGGTTGATGCCGTAGAACCGCTGCTGCAGCGCCAGCACCGTGATCCCGCCGTCGCGCATGCCGACCCGGCCCTGCACGTGCGGCGCACCCAGCGTGCCGTGCACCGTGGCGTCGGCCGTGACCTTGCCGATCGGGTCGAACAGCCCCGGCGGCGTGAACGCCTTCAAGTAGCGCAGGTCGACCCCGTTCGAGCGCGCCGACGCCGTCAGGCGGATGTCCTTCGCCTTGGCCGTCCCGGCCACCAGCCCCGGGATGTCGGCCTGCGTGGCCGCCCGCACCTCGAGCGGCTCGGTGATGATGTGCGACCCGAGGGCGAAGCGCGCCCGCTGCGACTTCGGCTCCGCGTGCACCGACAGGTGCACCGGCGCCCCGCCGAACACCTTGTGCCCGAGCTGCCCGTGCAACTCGACGTCGCCCACGAAGTCCTCGAGCCCGCCCTTCACGTCCACCTGCAGCCCGAGCCCGATCAGCGCGTCCGCGGGGATCGGCGCGCCGAGCGGCAGCAGCGTCGCGCGGTCGACCCCGTCGAGCCCGAGGTGCACCTCGTGGTGCGCCTTGCGGTCCCAGGCCACCTTGCCGGTCGTCAGGTCGATCGCCAGCGGCACCCTGGCCGCGGCGTCGACCTTCGTGCGCGCCCCGAGGTGACCCTTCACGGTCGCCGCCAGCAGCTCGTCGCCGTAGTTCACCGTCGTCTGCACCGAGCCGACCGGCAGCGTGCGGTAAAATAGGTTCTTCACCTCGGCCCCGACCGTGATGTCCGGGTCCACCGCGCTGCCGCGGCCCGTGACCCGCACCCCGACCGTGCCGCGCACCGGCGCGTCGACCCCCGCGCGCCGCAGCCCCGCGAGCTCGAGCCTGGCGACCTTTACGTCGAGCTCGTGCGCCTGGTCCTTCAGCCAGGCGACCTCGCCCTTCGCCGGCGCCACCCGGATCGGCGCCGCCGCGCGCACGCTGACCACGCCCGGCAGCCCGCCCTTGCCCGCCACGTCGAGCGTGACCCGCTCGTCGGCGTAGCCCGCCTTCACCTGCAGCGACCCGAGGTCCGCCTCGCGCACCCGCAGGCGCTCGGCGTCGACGGCCACCTCGACCTCGGGCCGCGCGCCGGTGCCGCGCACCGCGACGTCGAGCTCGACCAGCCCCGCGAGGTCCGCCTGCGGGTCCAGGGCCGTCAGCTGCCGCCACAGGTCGAGCTTGCGCACCGCCAGCGTCGCCGCGATCGGCTCGTCCCAGCGGACCTCGGCCGTCTTCTTGACCAGGTCGACCGTCACCGGCACCGACCCGATCGCCAGCCGCGCCCCCGCCTCGAGGTGCAGCACGTCGACGTCGCCGTGCAGCGCGCCGTTGGCGTACGCCGCGTTGGCGACCACCCGCGCCCCCTCGCCCTTCCACCCGTCGAGCGCCAGGTCGCGGCCCGACACCCGCACCGCCGCCACCGGACGCTCCGCCGTGCCGCGGATCGCCGCGTGCACGTCGACCACGCCGCGCCCCCGCGACAGCCACGGCCGCAGCGCCCCCAGCCGCAGCCCCGCCACGTCGACGTCGCCCGACAGCTGCGCCGCCAGCAGCCCGAACTTGCCGCGCTTCAGGTCCGCCATCAGCCGGGTGTCGACCTTCACCGCCGCGCGGTCCGCCAGCGGCCCGACCACCGTCACCGTCGCCGTCGCGTCGCGCTGCTTCAGGTCGACCCCGACGTCGAGGTCGCCGATCTCGGTGGCCTGGAACCACAGCTTGCGCCCGTCCGCCCGCACGTACAGCGTCGGGTCGCGCGCCGAGCCCTCGAGGTGCGCGTGGAACCCGACCGTGCCGCCGAGCCGCCGGCGCAGCGCCGGCACCGCCCGCGCCACCGTGTCGAGCTTGACCCCCTCGATGTCGACGTCGAAGTCGCTGCGCCCGCCGCGGTCGACCACCCCGTTCGCCTTGATGCGCCCGTCCGCCGCCTTCAGGTCGAGCCCGCGCACCGCGATCCGCTCGCCGTCCACCTCGACGCGCGTGGGCCGCAGCAGCAGCGCCATGAGCCCGCGCAGGTGCACCGACAGCCCGTCGACGTCGACCTCGAGCGGCGGCCCCGGCCGCACCCGCGCCATCACCCGCGCCCGGTCGCCGCGGTCGCGCCGCCGCATCCACGCCTCGGCCTCGACGCCGACCTCGAGCGGCGGGATGCCCGGCCCCGCCGACCGCGCCGCCTCGCTCGACTGCTGCGCCACCGAGGTCGCGACCTGCTCGCGGATCGTCGAGTTGTCCTCGCCGACCCGGCTCGCGCCCTTCGCCAGCTCCTGCGCCACCTGGTGCCCGACCGCCGCGCCCGAGCCGTCGGCGACCGCCTGCCGCGGCGAGCTCCCGGGCCCGTCCGACCTGTCCTCGGGGTCAGGCGCCTCCATGCCCTGGCCGAGCTTGCCGGTGCCGACCGGCCCCAGCGTCACGTAGGCCTCGGCCCCCGCGACCCGCTGGCCCTTGACCGCCAGGTCCCCCAGCGTCAAGAACGCGTCCGCCGCCTTCATCGGCCCGAACGGCTGGCCCCGCGCGGCCACGCCGAGCGCCGCCAGCCGGGCCCCGAAGCCCGAGAACTCCGTGACCGAGACGTCGCCCATGCACAGCAGCGGATCGCCGTTGCACAGCCCGTGCACCGCCACGCCGCCGCCGATCTCCGGGATCTCGGCGAAGTTGCGACCGACCGCCAGCGGCACCCTCACGTCGGCGATCGTCAGGTCCAGCTCGCCGGCGCGGATGTCGTAGGTCTCGTCCTCGAAGCTCGCCGAGCCCGTCAGGCTGACGCCCGCCAGCTGCGCCGCCACGCGCGCGCGCACCTCGGTCGGCTCCTGCAGCGCCGTCGCCCACAGCCCCGCGTCCGACAGCGGCCCGCAGTGCTCGCAGCGCACGTCGACCTCGGCCCGCAGCCCCTCCCAGTCGGGGTCCCCGGTCAGCGCCGCCGACACCACCGGCTGCACCACGCCGACGCGCGCCCCGACCAGCCGGTCGAGGTCCGCCCGCGCGCGCACCGTCGCGAACAGCCGCGGCCCGTCCGTCAGCTTGCCCGCGACCGTCAGCCCCGCCGCCAGCGCGCCCGGCAGCACCGCGTCGAGCTCCGCGCTGAGGTCATCCGCTGAGCCGCGCACCGCCAGCGTCAGCAGCGGCTCGCCCGGCGCTTCACGGAACACCTTCGAGAGCCACTCTTCCGTGCGGTCCGCCAGCCCTTCGCGGTCGCCGATCACGGCCACGCGCCCGTTGCCCGCCAGCGCCTCGGCGTCGAACTCGGCCCGCTCGAGCGTCAGCTTGCCGAGGTTGGTGTCGACGTGCGCCGTCACGGCGACCACCGGGTCGGTCCAGCGCGCCGCCAGCCCGAGCCCGAAGATCCGCGAGCCCGGCAGGTCCGCCGCGCCCTCGAGGATCTCGAGCTCCCCCGCCTGCCCGACCGCGTGCGCCGTCACCACCAGCGACGTCTCCTCCGTCAGCGGCAGGCCCGACCCGCGGTACACGTCGACGTCGGTCAGCCGCAGCGCGCCGACGCTGATGTCGAGCGGCAGGTCCGGACCGACCCCGGGGATCTTGCGCGGCTCCTCCGGCTTGTCCGGCCCCGGGATCGCCAGGTCCTTGAACGCGCTGCCCTCCTCGTGGGCGAACAGGAACACGTCGGCCCCGACCAGCTCGACCTCCGCCAGCGCCAGCTCGCCGCGCAGCAGCGACCACGGCGACCACGCGACCCGCAGCGCGTCCGCCGTCACCAGCGGCCGCCCCACGCTGTCGACCACGCTCACGCCGCGCAGCACGAACTCGGTGCCGAGCCGCCCCTCGACGTCGGCCACCGCGATCTCGCCGGGGATCCTCCCGTTGTAGAACCCGAGCCCGTGCCGCACCGCGAGGCGCAGCGCCGCGTTCGAGTACAGCAGCACCAGCACCAGCGTGACCACGAGCAGCACCAGCGCCGCGACGCCCCGCAGCGTCCAGCGCAGCAGCCCCCTGAAGAATCGCTTCGCCCGCCCCCGCCGCGTATGCATGATCAGAACGTCTCCCCCAGGCCGAAGTGGATCGCCCAGATCCTCTCACCCAGCGACCGGTCGGTCTCGTTGAGGCGAAACCCGAGATCGAGGCGGAACGTCCCGATCTTGCTGACGTAGCGCAGCCCCGGCCCGGCCGCGTAGTTCCAGTTCTTCGGGCTGAAGCTGCGCACCCCCTCGCGCACGTCGCCCGCGTCGAAGAACGCGGCCACGTACAGCTCGCGCCACGTCCGCACCCGCGTCTCGAAGTTCGCCATCACCATGGTCTGACCGCCGACCGGCACGCCCGAGCAGCCGTCCTCCTGCGTGCAGTCCTCGTCGTAGACCCGCGGCGACAGCCGCCGCAGGCCCCACCCGCGCACGCTGTCCGCGCCGCCCAGATAGAACCGCATGTCGAACGGCGCCCCCGCCTTGGCCCCGAACGGCAGGATGAACCCCGTCGACAGCCGCAGCGCGAACGTCACCCGCTCGTGCGGCGTCAGGTAGCCGCGGATCGTCGGCACGATCTTGTGGAAGCTGAAGTCGCCGCCGAGCCCCGCGAGGTCGTACACCACCCCGAGGATCGCTCCGTTCTTCGGCTTGAGGATGGAGTCGACGAAGTAGAAGTGCAGCGCCGGCTCGATGTAGCTCAGCGTGTACGGGTCGCGGAAGTCCCGCCCGAGGATCGAGTCCTGGGTCTTCAGCGCCGGCGACACGTTGAAGAAGTCTACGAAGCGCAGGTTGTACGTCAGCTCGAGCTGCACGTATTTCGTGAAGAACCTCGACGCGCCCATGCGCAAAGTCGGCGTGTAGAACTGATAGCCCTGCCAGATCCCCAGCTCGAAGCTGGGCGCCAGCGTCCACACCGTGTGCTTCTCCAGGAAGCCCTTGCGCTTCAGCGTCGGCTCCACCTTCAGCAGCGGCCCGTGCGCCACCGGCCGGAACAGCGACGGCAGCTCCGCGTAGCCGACCGTGGTCCGCAGGTCGAAGCGCGTCAGGTTGTGCGCCAGGTTCTTGTGCGAGTACTGCAGCGTGACCCGCTCCTCCCAGCGGATCGGGTCGAACCCCAGGCCCGGGCCGACGCGCACCGACTGCGTGTTGCCCTCGACCACCTTGACGACCGCGTGCACCACCTTCGGGTCGGTCTTGTCGGGCTCGACCGTCACCGTCACCGAGTCGAACACGTCGAGCCCGTAGACCGCCTGCTCGATGCGCGTGATGAGCCCCGGCGAGTACAGCTTGCCCGGCGCGAACTCGATCTCGTTCTGCACCGACTTCTCCGGCACCCCGACCAGCCCCTCGACGCGGATCTTCTCCGCCAGCCTGACCTGCGCGCCCGGCGTCAGGCGCATCACCACGTCGACGCCGATGTTCGGCTCGACGATCGCCTCCTCCTCGACCTCGGCGAACGGGTAGCCGCGCTCCTTCATGGCGTTGACCCCCGCCTCGACCCCCTGGTTGAGCTTTGGCACCTCGAACACGTCGCCCTCGTGCAGGCGCGTCGCCTCCTGCACCGACGCGAACGCCGGCCGGCCCTTGCGGTCGAGCGGCGCCGCCTCCGGCCACACGAACTTCAGCTCGCGGATCCGCGTCGGCGCGCCCTCGCGGACGGTCACCGTGATCTTCATCTTGTTGGGCCGCCGCGAGCCCTTGCGCTTGCCCGCGAGGTACGGCCGCCCCACCTTCAACACCTTCGGGTCCATGCCGATGACCTCGGTGTCGTAGTACCCGTGCGCCCGGTAGACCTCGAGGATCCGCTGCTCGTCGACCGGCAGCACGCCCGGCAGGTACGCGAACTTGTCGCGCCACGGCAGCCGCGACGTCTCGCCGATGTTGAGGTACGCCAGCAGCTCCTTCTCCTCGAACCGGTGCACCCCCACGAACTCGACCTGCGTGATGTACGCCTCCACCCCGCGCACGTCCTCGATCCTCCTGCTCGCGCACGCCGTCGCGAGCACGAGGGAGGCCAGGGTTAGCGTGGGGGCACCCGTCCGCACGGGCGAAGGATGGCGCCGGTGCCGCCGGGGTCCGCCCACCCCGCCGCCCACGGATCCCGCAAAACGCCCCCGAATCGCCGTTCTCGCGGCCTGACCCGCGGACGCAACTCTTGCGAGCCCTCACGAAAGTGTCCGCAGGCGCGACTGCGTGGACCGCGGCAGCCAAAAGCCCCACCCCGCGGGTCGCACGTCCCGACGACGACGACGAGTCACCGCCGACCGCGACTACCCAGCCGGTCGCGGAACACTCGCCCGCCCGCGACCCTCAACCGAAACAGCCCGCCCGCCTCGAGCGCCTCCTGCACGCGCTCGTAGTCGAGGCACGCGAGCAGCCACTCGCCCTCGGGGATCACCAGCGTGTCGACCGCGACCCGCAAGTAGTCCGCCACCGAGTCGTAGTAGCCGAGGCACTCGGTGTCGACCGCGTCGTCCGGCCGATCCGCGTCGTGCACCACGAGGTCGAAGTCCCCGTCGCCATCCCTGTCGTCGTGCTCCGTCATGTCGAAACTCCCTGTCCTTGACAGTTCTCTCAGAGATGACTTACAATGAACGCAGACTGAACAAAACAAACGATTCGCGCCGACGGTGACCGCTGCCGGTACACTCCGGCCGTGCCGAAGACCTACACAACCCCTCAGGTTGCGCAGGCGATCGGCGTCACCGGTCAAACAGTGCTCCGGTGGGGCCGTCAGGGCCTGCTGCCCGCTCCTACGAAGGTCCACCGCGGCGGCCGCGGAGTCGGCAGCGCCTGGCCCGAGGGCACCATCGATCAAGCGAGGTGGGTCCTCGAGCGCCTCAACAGCAACGAGACGATCACGCAGGTGCTCGCCGCTCTGCAAGCCGGCGAGTACCCGCCGAAGCCCGGCGACCGCGGCCGCTGATCGCCGACGGCTCGTCGACGCGACCTTCGCTCCTCCGACAACGATCGCGAACCAGCGCGGGCGGTGTGTCGTGCCTTCAGTGAGCGGTGTCACGGTTTCGCCACGGGCTCACCTTGAACGCTCGCAAGCGGCTCGGTACCCTGCTTTCGTTCATGGCCGCGCCCTTGCGTCATCCGCCGATTCGCGAGGCCATCTGCGAGGTCTCGTTCGACGAGGACGAGTGGACGAGCACCACCGTGGAAGACCTCGTACACGCGTTCGCGGCGGATTATCCGGTGGCACCGTCGACCGCGCCGCAGACCGTCGAGGGACCGGCCGCACCGCACGCGTCCCGGGTGCACGCGGTCGCGGGCTCGCGGCTCGCGTTGCGCAACCAGCAAGGCGACCGGGTCGTGACGTTCGCGCGGGGGGTCCTCGGGGTCCACGCGGTCGGGTCGTATCCCGGCTGGGAGGTGTTTCAGCAGCGCATCGAACACGCGCTGCTGGACCACCGCCGTGTCCGTCACCCGCGGAAGATCCGTCAATTGGCGGTCCGAGCGGTCAACCAGATCGAGCTACCGGATCACGACGCCGACCTCTCGCGGTGGTTCCGGCGGGCGCCCACTCCGGTGGCGAGCCTCGGGCACCCGGTGCTGTTCTCGCATCGCGAGGTGTTTCGCTGCCCGGACGGCTCATGGCTGATCTTGAACCTCGCCACGCCGGACATCGACGGCGCACGAAACCGGACGATCGCCCTCGATCTCAACGTGGTCGCGGCCGAGGACGAGCTCGAGTGGAACGACATCCCGGCGCGCCTGACGGCGCTCCACGAGCAGGCATCGACGGCGTTCCTGGCGTCGATCACCGATGCGCTGAAAGCACGTTTCGATGCCTACCCCTGATACCCGCCCGCTCGAGCTGCTCGCGTCCGGGCCGGCGCTCCCGGTCGAGCCGGCGCGCTCGCTCGACGAGCTCGTGCCGCGGGAGCCGGACTCGACGCGCCCGAATCAGGCGCTGCGACGGGGGTCGGTCGCGTCGTTCCTGGCGCTGCTGTCGATCACGACGCCGCTCGCGGTGAGCGACTCCGAGATCGAGGCCGAGCTGGCCTGGACCAACGGGTTCGACCCGGACGCGGCCATGCGGGCCTTCCTGGCCGCGGACGCGGGCGACGACACGAGCGACGCGCCACGGATCGATGCCCTCCTCGCGGCGCTGACGCGGCTGGATCGACCGCTCGATGAGCGGCGACAGCTGCTCGCGCTCGCGGAGCGCGTGGACGTGACGAACGCCGGGCAGCGAGCCGCCCTGGCCGACGCGCTGCTCGCCCACGCACGGCTGCTACGCGACACGGACGACGCGGCCGCCGATCCGCCCCTGTGGTCCGCGCTGCGCCGCTTCGCCAGCCTCGTCGGTCCCGAGCGAGCGCCGGAGCTGCTGGCGTTCATGCGGCCGACGGACGGAGCCACGACGCGACAAGCGGCGCTGCTCGGCGTCCACAGCATCCTGGAGCTGCGGGACATGTCGGGAGGACCGGCCGCGGACGGGCTGCGCCAGCGGCTCGCGGGGCTGGCCGGCAAGTACCTGGATCTCGACTGGCTGACGTCGGGCCAGAATGGGGCGCTGGCCACGGCGGCGTTGACGGCGGCGGTGCTCGCAGAGACCACGAATTCGCGGGCGCTGGTCGAACAGGCCGTGGGCCTGGGCCGCGATCGTTTGGTTCGGAGGACACGGACGATCCTCGAGGAGGCCCGGACTGCCCGTATCGAGCGCGGATTACCCGTTTCGGCGAGCCTGCTGACCGCGGTGGAGCGGTTGAAAAACGCGTTGCCGAGCTGATTCGCCGTCGGTAGATTCGGCCCATGTCGGCGGTGCTGCTCGGGACGATGCGCGCGTGCCGATTCGACGTCGTCGGCCAGCGCGATGAGCAGAGCGGGGTGATCCCCCACGTCGGTCTGCTCAGAGACTCGACGGAATTATGGTCCGGCCGCGAGGTCGAGGTGCTCGACATGAGTTCGCGCCCTCGGCTGGATCCGCCGGGACGGTTCAAGGTCGCGGTCGCGGGCACGCTCGAGCTGACCCGTGACGAGCAGGACGGAATCGAGGAGTGGCTGGCGGAATTGCTGCCGCGGGTGAGCATCTGTACGTACGTCGCATTGCCCGCTGCGCGGCGGCACCGAGATCCGGTGTCCGGGCAGATCTCGCGCTGGGAGTTCAGCTGCGCGGGGCTCGTGGACTCTGCGTATCAGGCGGCCGGCATCCACCTCGTCGATCAGGACGACTTGCCGGCCCTCGAGCGTAAGGACGCTGTCGTGATCTGGGCCGGCGGTCGTGAGAACCTGTTCGATCGCCTGGCCGCGGGGTTCGGTCTGGACGGGGCCGGCCCATGGTCGGTGCTGTTGCCCGGACACATCCTGCACGCGCTCTCCCTGGGCCGCGCGGCGCTCCCGTACCGTCCAAGCGCGGTCGACCGTCTGTTCCCATAGGGAATAAGGGCCACTCCCACCGCCGCGGTTCCGCTACGATATCTCGAATGGGATCGTCGCGTCCGCGTGTCGCCCGCGTCTCGTGTGCCTTCCACGCGCTCGTCCTGCTCGCCGCGTACGTCGACTTCCCGTCCCCCTCGCTCGCTACCACCGGCCTCGCCGACACGACGGCTCCGGCCGACGCTCCGACCGCCGCGCAATACGGCGACGTCGGCGCCTGCGCCCTCCCCACCTGATCAGCGGTACGGGTTCTTCGCCCGCCGCGCCGTCGTCGCGCGCAGCAGCGGCGGCGCGTCGGTCGGCGCCGACGGCCACACCAGCTCGTACGTCTGCTCGGGCTCGACGATCGCCTCGAACAGGTCGAACTGCCCGTCCGCGAGGAACAGCCCGCGCTCGCGCAGGAACCGCTCGAGCTGCGCCTCGCCGAGGCTCGGCGCCGTGATCGGCGGCAACGTCAGTTCGATCGTCGTGCTGTCCGCGGGGACAGGTCGGCCCTCGACCTCGTAGGCGCACGTGTGCATCTCGCGGAGCACCCACACCGGCGGCCACGCGTCGCCGGGCGCGTCGAACAGCACGCCGACGTCGTAGCCCGCGCACGCGCGGCCGGTGAACGGCGCGCGCAGCAGCGGCCCGCTCGGGCGCAGCGGCCCGGTCAGCCGCGACGCCGGCCTGGCCTTCGGGTCAGGCGGCGGCAGCGGCACGTGCCAGCGCCGCGGCCGCTCGATGCGCTCGAGCATGATCTCCCGCCCGAGTCGGTGGCGCCCGAGCGCGTGGGTCAGCCCGACCGCCGCCGCGCCGAGCCCGAGCACCAGCGGCGCGCCGAGCGACGCCAGCCCGCTGAGCACCAGCCCGGCCGCGCCGCCGAACCCGATCGCCCCGCCGGTGGCCAGCGACGACAGGCGGATCCGCCACTTCAGGTGCTCGGGCGGGTGGCGGCGGTCCTCGGCCTCGCCGGCCCGCAGCGTCTCCGCGTAGGCCGTGTAGCCGAGGTCGATCCACGCCGGACGGCCGCACGCCGGACAGACCCGCGCCTCCTGCGTGTGCATGTAGCCGCACTCGCCGCACAGGAACAGGCACGCGAACGGCTCGCGGCTCTCGCCGGGGCCGAGCTGGTACGGGCGGATCGCGCTGCGCTTCGAGCTGATCGCCCCCGGCGCGCCGATGTGCGAGATCTTGTTGACCGAAGAGCCGCCCCAGACCATCGCCGCGATGATAACCTGAGGCTCCTGTGCGCCGCCTCGGCATCATGATCGCGGGGTTCGTGCTCGCGCTCGCGCTCATGTTCGGGCTCGGTCACGCCGTGCAGGCCCTCCGCGCCGGCGAGGAGCCCGTGTTTTGCCCCGACGTCCCGCTCGCCGAGCGCCTGCGGGGCCACATCACCGGCCTCGCCCACGTGCACATGGAGCGCCTCGGCGGCAGCCTCTCCGGCGCGCTGCCGGGGCTGCCGGAGGGCGTGCCGGACCCGCCGCCCGAGCGCATCACCGTCGTGCAGCGCGACCGCCTCTATCGCACCCGCCGCTTCGACTACGCGCCGCGCAGCCACATCGGCGCCGGACGCACCGGCTACACGCTGACCGTGCCGGCCTCCTCGCTCGAGCTCACCACCCCGGTGATGTTCGTGACCAGCGCCTGCATCCCCGACCACCCCGTGCACCTGCGCGTGTGGGACGGCAAGTCCAACCTGCCCGAGTCCCTGCCCGAGGAGCAGCGCCTGCGCGCCTACCTGCGCGAGGTGCTGCCCGGCGATCGCCACGCCGAGATCGACCGCGCCAGGCCGCGGCTGGTCGCCGTGTTCACCGCGACCCTGCCCGGCTGCGAGCGCCCCGCCGTGCTCGGCGACGCCGACGTCGTCAACCCCCACGCCTTCGCCGGCGTGGTCTGCCTCGACTCCGCCGACGCGATCGTCCGCACCCTCATCACCCCGCGCTCCGGCGGCCCCGTCGTCCGCGAGGTCGCCGTCCTCGACATCGACGGCGACGGCCGCGACGAGCTGATCGTCGCCCACTCCGAGACTGTGGTCGTCGGCACCTACCCGGTCGACGCCTCGCGCACGGTGCTGCTGACCCACCAGCCCGGCGACGAGGACATCACGGTCATCGACCTCGGCAACGACATGCCGTGACGAGCGCGCCGCGCAGCCGCGAGCGTGCGCGTACAACGACGCGGCTTTACAGCCCGGAGCCCGCCTGGCACCCTGTCGACCATGGTGCGTGAGGCCGAGGGCTGCGAGATCTTGCAGGCGGTGTTCACGGCGCGCGGCTACGCCACCCGGCGCGACGTGGCGTTCGCCGAGGCCGGCGTCGAGTTCCACGCCGACGGCTGGGACCCCGTCACCCGCGTCGGCTTCGAGTACCTGACCTCCGAGGCCGACGACCAGCAGGACCTCGGCGAGGCCGAGATGCTCGCGCTCGCCGTGCTGATGGAGCGCGGCGAGCTCTACTTCTTCATCATCGACGAGCGCGAGGTCGACTCCCCCGAGACCCTGCGCTGGGCCGCCGAGCGCTTCCTCGACGAGGTCGAGCGCCGCCGCGGAGGCCGCCCGTGAGCACCTGGTCGGCCCAACGCGTCGTCCGCGAGGCCCTCGGCCAGAACGACGCCCTGTCCGCCGAGCGCCGCTGGTACGAGGAGCAGCTCCGCCAGCACCAGCGCGACCTCCACCAGGTCGACGGCGCGATCGAGGCCGCGTGGGAGCACCTCGTCCAGGTCGTGCTCCCCGACCTCGCGCCCGCCGCGCTCGACCGGGCCGCGCGCGCCTGCCACCTCGCCTCGATCGGCAGCGTCGCCGTGAGAACCGGCATGCAACGCGAGGCCGAGCGCCTCCGCCGGCGCATCGCCGAGGTCGAGGCCACCCCCGAGTACGCCGGGCGCGAGGGCCTGCTCGCCGCCTGCGAGGTCCGCATCGCCGAGTGCGACGAGTCGATCGCCCCGCTCAGCGAGGGCTACCAGGGCGTCTTCAATGATCGCACCTGGGCCCGCCTCCACCACAGCGGCTACGGCACCCCGCAGTACGCCCCGAAGTGGTACCAGCTCACCTACTACCGCGACTGGAAGGAGGCCGACGAGCTCGTCGAGCGCCACGGCCCCGCCATCGGCGTCAAGGACTGGCCCGCCCTGCGCGCCAAGGTCGAGGAGGCCCGCGCCGCCGTCACCACCCTGCAGGCCGAGCGCGACGCCCAGCAGGCCCGCAAGGGCCACATCGAGGGCCTCGCGCGCGCCCGCCAGGACGCCGAGCAGGCGCTCGCCAACCTGCCCGCGCGCCAGCTCGCCGAGGTCCGCGGGCGCCTGCGCGGCCACCTCGAGCCCCTCGGCCACGAGCAGGCCGCCGCCCTGTTCCCCGGCGACCCCGGCGTCGTCCAGGCCATGACCCGCCTGTCCGGCCTCGACGCCAAGCGCCAGTACCTGGTCCAGACCGCCCGCAACTACCTGCAGGAGCCGCGTCAGCAGGTCGCCGACGCCATCGCCCGCAACGAGCGCGACATCGCCAAGCTGTCGCGCCCGAAGAACGCCAGCCGCACGTTCCCCGCCGCGCAGATGGAGAAGCGCTTCCGCGACCGCGGCCCCGCCGTGCGCAAGCGGCAGATGCGCTACGGCGACACCCGCACCCAGCTGATCGCCTTCGACAGCTACGACCGCGGCCGCATGATCGACAACTTTTTATGGTGGGACATCATGACCGACGGCCGCCTCGACGGCAGCTTCATCCCCGCGGTCCACCAGCACCACACGCAGTACGGCGCCTACCACGACCCCCACGCGCACGCCGTCGCCGCCGTCGCCGCCCCGCCGTCGCGCGACGACGACGCCCTGCTGATCCACGACGGCAGCTGAAAATTTTAAAAAAGTGATGAGCGACCTCCCGCGCCAGCTCAGCATCGTCAGCTACGCCGTCAACGGCAGCGGCCTCGGCCACGTCGCCCGCCAGGTCGCGATCCACCGCTGGCTGCGCCGCTACGCCGCGTTCGCCGGCGTGCACACCCAGCACTGGTTCCTGACCACCTCCGAGGCCGACACCTGGCTGTGGCACGAGGGCTTCGCCGCCTTCAAGCTGCCCAGCAAGTCGGTGGTCGAGGCCGCGGGCGTCGGCAAGCTCAGCTACGTCGCGCTGGCCAAGCAGTGGATCTGGCACTCGCTCGCGCTGCTGCGCCCCGACCTGCTGCTCGTCGACACCTTTCCGAATGGCTCGTTCCACGAGCTGATCGGCGCGCTCGACCTGTGCCGCCACAAGGCCCTGGTGCTGCGCCCGGTCAAGCACGAGCTCGCCAGCCAGCCCGCCTTCCGCGCCATGGTCGCGCTCTACGACCGCGTCGTCGTGCCCGAGCCCGCCAGCGAGCACCGCGGCCTCGCCGAGCGCCTCGGCCTCGACCCCCGCCGCCTGGCCTGCACCGGCCCGGTGATGGCCCGCGAGCGCTGGGAGCGCCTGCCGCGACAGGCCGCCCGCGCCGCCCTCGGCGTCGACGACACGCAGCATCAAGATATCCGCTGCGTGCTCGTCTCGGCCGGCGGCGGCGGCGACACCACGGCCGCGCCGCTGTTCGACCGCGTCGCCGAGCTGCTCGGCGACGACCCGGGCGTCCACCTGGTGTTCGCCGCCGGGCCGCTGTATCGCGGCCCCGCGCGCCGCGGCCCGCGGATCACCTGGTGGACCGGCCCCGGCCTCGCCGAGCAGCTCGCCGGCGTCGACGCGGCCGTCACCGCCGCCGGCTTCAACACCGTGCACGAGCTGCTGTTCGCCGGCGTGCCCACAGTGTTCGTGCCGCAGGACAAGATCGCCGACGACCAGGCCGCCCGCGTCGCCAACCTCGTGCAGGCCGGGGCCGCCCGCGTCGCCGACCTCCACGACGTCGAGTCGCTGCGCGTCGCCGTCGCCGCCGTGCTCGCCGACCCCGAACCACTGCGCCGCGCCGGCGCCGCCCTCGTGCCGGGCAACCACGCCCGCGACGCCGCCCTCGAGGTCCTCGGCCTCGTGCTCCCGCCAGCCGTGCTCCGCCACGCCCGCGACGAGCTCGACGACGCCTCGCTCGCCGACACCCACACCCGCGAGATCCCGCTGCCCACGCTCGTCGACGTCGCCTGCGCCCTGCACGCCCCCCGCGGCGACGTCGACCGCGCGACCCTCGAGCTCGACCCGGCCCTCGATCTGCTGCGCACCGCCAGCGACCGCGGCGTCGCGCCCGCGGTCGTCCTGAAGCTCGCCAACCTCGTCGCCCGCAAGCTCCGCGCCCCGCGCCCCGCCGAGCCAGAGGCCGTGGCCGCCGCCCTCACCGACCTCGTCAGCTTCCCCGGCCTCGCCGACCAGTGGTCGGCCGCGGCGCTGCTGCTCGGCGCCCTCACCGGCGAGCGCGAGTGGAGCCCGCGCGAGCTCGTGCGGCAGATCTGCGACCTCCTCGACGCCGGGCTGTCGGCCGGCCGCGACGTGTTCGCCACCGCCCGCCTCGTCGTCGAGGCCCAGGTCGAGTCCGGCGAGGGCGGCACCAACGCCGGCCTGCTCGCCCGCGCCCGCGCCCGACTCACCGCAAATCGTTGATCCCATGAACCCCGCACGCGCACGCCTGCAGAGCTACGACGACGGCCTCATCCGCCTCGGCCCCCAGACCGTGCACCTCGACGTCACCAACGCCTGCAACACCGACTGCGTGACCTGCTGGGACCACAGCCCGCACCTCCACCACGCGCCGTCGTCCGCCTGGAAGCGCCAGCGAGCCGACCCCGCCGCCCTCGCGGCCCTGCTCGACGACATCCAGAGCCTCGGCGGCCTCGAGGCCGTGATCGTGTCCGGCATGGGCGAGCCGTTCACGCACCCCGACATCTACGCGATCCTCGGCGACATCAAGCGCCGCGGCCTCCACCTCACCGTCATCACCAACCTCGTCGCCGCCGACGTCGACCGCATCATCGCCATCGGCGTCGACTCCTTATTAATCGGCGTGCAGGGCGCCAGCGAATCGTCATACCTGGCGTTCCACCCGTCCTTCCACGCCGGCCACTGGCAGCGCCTGCAGCACGCGCTCACCCGCCTGCGCGCCGCCGGCCGCCGCGACAAGCACGTCCAGGTCATCTGCAATTGCAACGCCCACGAGCTCGCGGCGATGATCGATCAGGCCCACCGCTACGACGCGGCCCAGATCAATTTTAAACTGGCATCTTTAAGAAATGGCACCGAGGCGGTCGCCGTCAGCGAGGCCCAGCGCCGCGCCCTGTTGACCCGCGACGTGCCCGCGGCCCGCGACCTCGCCGCGCGCCTCGGCGTCGCCCACAACCTCGACGTGTTCGAACAGCAGCTGCTCACCGGCGGCGAGGCCACCGCGCCGATCGCCGACGTCGGCTGCTTCCTCGGCTACCACTACAGCCGCGTCACGGTCGAGGGCACCGTGCTGTACTGCTGCAACACCGAGGTCGAGGTCGGCCGCCTCGCCGATCTTCCGTTCTCCGCCCACTGGCGCGGCCCCGCGTGGGAGGCCCTGCGCGCCCGCCTGCGCGCCGGCCGTTACTTCCCCGGCTGCTCGCAGTGCGGCAAGTTCAATCAGAACGTCAAGCTGTCCGGGCGCTTCAGACAGCTGCACGGCGAGGACCGCTGGCTCGCGGTCACCGGCCGCGGCCCCGACGCCGCGCCCCCGCAGCCCGGGCCGCCCGTGCGCCTGCGGGTGCTGCCGTGAGGCGCCTGCCGCTGCTGTCCCCGAGGACAGCCCCGCAGGTCCTCGCCGACTGGCCCGCCGAGCCGCCGTGGCCGCACGCCCCGACCGTCGAGTGGCAGATCTGCGGCCACTGCAATTACGACTGCTCGTACTGCATTCAATCGCAGAAGCACCGCGTCGGTTATCCGACCGCCGCGCAGATCGACCAGGCCCTCACGCTGCTGTCCGGCCTCGACGGCCGCTGGGAGATTAAAACCACCGGCGGCGAGCCGTTCGCCTCGCCGCTGTTCCTCCGCCGCGTGGTCCCCGGCCTCATGGCCACGCCGCACACCATGTCGACGCTCACCAACCTCTCGGCCCCGCCGCGAATTCTCGAGGAGTTTGCCGGGCTGACCCACGGGCGGCTCGCCGTCGTCTCGGCCAGCCTGCACCTCGAGTACACCGGCGTCGACGACTTCTTGAATCGTCTCACCGTCCTCCGCGACGCCGTGCACGCGAGCACCCGCATCGTCGTCAACAGCGTGCTCGTGCCCGGGCGCCTGCCCGCGGTCGCCGAGGCCCGCGCGCGCGTCGAGGCCGCCGGCTTCCGGTTCTTCCCCCAGTGGATGAAGATCAAGGGCGAGCGCCATGCCTACGACGAGGCCGACATGCGGTGGGTCCGGCGGATCGTCGGCGACCTCGACCTCGCGGCCGAGCGCCGCTCCGCCAACCTCGCCCCCGACTACGCCGGCCGCGCCTGCTACACCGGCGCGCGCTACTTCGTGCTGCTGCAGGACGGCTCGGCCTGGTCGTGCCGGTCCGCCCGCCGCCACGGCGAGGGCGCGCTCGGCAACGCCTATACCGGCGACGTGTCCCTGCGGACAGGTCCCGTCCGCTGCGCCTACGCCATGTGCCCGTGCGCCGTCCCGGCCAACCGCGGCATGATCGAGGGCGTGGCCGCGCGCGCCGGCCTCGCGGAGGTCGACGCGTGAAGCCCGAGCCGCTGCCGCCGCTCCCGCCCGGCCGGACGATCCTCCCGCCCGCGCCCGAGCCCGCGCGCGGCGTGATCTCGTGGAACATGAACACGAGCTGCAACTACCGCTGCTCGTACTGCACCCAGCGCTTCCTCGACGACCGCGGGCGCTGGGCCCGCGACCTCCCGCGCTTCCTCGCGGCCTTCGCCGCCCTGCCCGGCGCGTGGGAGATCAAACTGTCGGGCGGCGAGCCGTTCATCCACCCCGAGTTCCTCGCCGCCGTGCGCGCGCTCGCCGGGCTCGGCTGGACGCTCAGCGTCGTCACCAACTTCTCCGCCTCCGAGCAGCGCCTCGCCGCCTTCCTCGACGCCGTCGGGCCCCGCCTCGGCGTGCTCAGCTGCTCGCTCCACCTCGAGTACGTCGCCATCGACGACGCCCCCGGCCGCCCCGACACGCTGTCGGCCTTCCTCGCCCGCTGCGTCTACGCGCAGTCCCGCCTGCCGCCCGGCGCCTCCCTGTGCGTGACCTGCGTGGCCACCCGCCAGAACCTCCCCCACCTGCCTGTCCTCGCGGACAGGTTCGCCGCCGCCGGCCTGTTATTAAAAGTCCAGCCGGAGAAGCAGGGCCGCGAGGTCATCGACTACAGCCCGGCCGAGCTGCGGCAGATCGTGCGGCTCGGCGGGCACAACCGGACGGGCGGGGTGGCGCCCGACTTCGGCGGCCAGCCGTGCTGGGCGGGCGCGCGCTACTTCATCGTCGACGACCGCGGCGAGGCCTGGCGCTGCTACCCCGCGCGCCGCTACCGCGTCGAGCGCCTCGGCAACCTGCTCGACGGCAGCTTCGCGCTCGCGGACGGGCCGACCCCGTGCCGCTATCGTTACTGCAATTGCACGGTCCCGATCTCCCGCGGCATGATGCCGCGCGAGGCGGCCGACGACGCCGCGGTGCGGGCGGCGCTGATGGAGGGCAACGAATGAAGTACAAGACCTTTCGCGCTCTGGTGATCGGCGGCGTCGTCGTGCTGGGCTTCAGCCTGTTCTGGTGGTGGGGCAACAAGGACCAGGCGCCCGGCGGCCACGTGCCCTCGTACGCCTACGGTCCGCCGAGCTACCTCAATGCCCCGTCCACGCCGCCGTCGCAGCCCCCGCCCGCCCTGTCGCCGCAGCCGCTCGCCGACGTGCAGGCCGCCGTCGACGTCCCGCAGCTCGCCGGCTCGGTCGGCGGCCACGCGACGCCGGAGGCCTACCTGCTGGCCACCCTCGGCAAGCCCGCGACCAGCGACAAGCTGAAGGACGTCACCAACGGCAGCGGCGCCAAGATCAACGTCTACAACGAGGGCGGCGTGTGGGCCCGCGCCAAGGTCGACCACGACCGCGACGAGAAGAGCGACGAGAAGTGGTCGCTCGACGGCGCCACGATCGTCCGCCAGATCGCCCCCGCCGACGACGAGGTGTACACCCGCGAGCTGCGCAAGACGTCGGCGGACTCGCCGTGGTTCGACCCCGGCGCCCGGGCCCCCGCGACCCCCTCCGCGATCACCCCGCCCGCCCCACCGGCGACGCCCACCCCGCCCGCGGGCGCCCTCACCACCGGCCGCGAGGTCGACGGCGCCGTCATGGCCCTGCTGTCGCAGCCAGTGCAGGAAAAAATTAAAGACGCGACCCGCGGCAAGCCCTACAAGGTCAACCTCTACAGCGACGACAAGGTCCGCTGGAACCGCGCCAAGGTCGACCTCGACCGCGACGACAAGGACGACGAGAAGTGGACTTTTAACAGTGACGGCACGGTCGAGCGCCAGGTCTCGCCCGGCGACGACGAGCAGTACAGCGAGACGTACGTGCTGAAGGACGGCGGCTGGACCCGCAAGTAGCCGCCCCCGCGGTCACAGGGATATCTTCCCGCTGACGCTGACGTCGACCCCAGGGAACGTCGTGGACTGCAAGGCCTTTTCGAGGCACGCGGCGAGGCCCGGGGCGACCGCGGTCTTGGTTCGCGGGTCCACCACCTCGCCGTCGAAGATCGTGTAGTCCAGGACGATGCCGGGGAGGTCGACCGCGTCGTGAGCGCGACGACATCGCTTCGCCTCCTGCTTGAGCCATTCCAGCCCCCCGGGACGCGCGCTCGACGGCGCCCGCGGAGGCTTCTTCGTAATTGCCGGCGGCGGGGACGACGGAGGGGAATCCGCGGGCGGCGGCTCTTCGACGGGCCCCTCCAGGTCCGATGCGCCGGCCGACTCCACGGGTGCACCCGTGTCGGAGGTCCACTGAGGATCCGACGCGCCGGCCGGCTCCACGGGTGCGGCCGCGTCGGAGGCCCGCTGAGGGTCCGACGTGCCGGCCGGCTCCACAGGTGCGCCCGCGTCGGAGCCCCACGTCACGGGGCTCGTCGGCTCCGCCGCGGGCTGCGTCGTCTCCGGACGAGAGACGGGGACCGTATGTAGCGTCGGTCCGGTCGCGGCTCGCAGCAGCATGAACAGGAGCGCGAGCATCGCCGCGACGGCGAGCCCCAGCAGCACGTACAGGCCCGGACCGGCCTCGCGTGGGACCTTCGACCGGGGGTCTCGTACGGGCTGCGGAGCCGACGGCGACGCGGGCGACGGGGCCGCGGGTGCCGCGGCCGCGGTTGCCGGGGCCACGGGTGCCGGGTCACGGACCGGAGGACGGCCGGCCTCATGTGACGCGGGCGGCACGGTCGTCGCCGGCGGCACTGTCGTCGTGGCGGACGCCTCCTCGCTCCCCGGGGCGGGTTCGGCGAGGGGTTGCAGCGCGGGCGGGGGCACGGCCGGCGGCACGGTCGTCGCGGCGTACGCCTCCTCGCTCCCCGGGGCGGGTCCGGCGAGGGGATGTGGAGCGGGCGGGGGTATGGCCGGCGGCACCGCGGGAATCGCGGCGCGAAAGCGCTGGTGCGGGACGACGAGCGAGTCGTCGGGCGCGAGGGTCCGGAGGCTGATGGGCTCGTCGGTCGACGGAGCGGGCTCGCCGGACGCGGTCGCGGGCGGGGCCCCGACGACGGCGTCGGGAGCCGCCGCTGCCGGGCCCCGCGCGGAGTAGACATGGGTCGAGACGTCCGGCGGCTCCGGCGGCGACGTGAGGGCCGCGGAGTCGACAGCCGACGAGGTGAGGTCACCGGCCGCGGCGAGCGCCGGCGACGAAGCGGGGTCGCCGGCGAGCTGCGGGGACGGCTCGGCGAGCAGCGCGGCCAGCTCCGCCTCGACCTCGCGCATGCTCTGGAACCGTTCTTCACGCGACTTGCGGAGGCAGCGGTCGACGAGGTCGACGAGCGCGACCGGCAGGGCGATCCGCGCCAGCGGGAGCAGCGGCGGCGGCGGGCTGTGGACGTGCTCCTGGAGGACCCGGACCGGATCTCCGCGGAACGGGGGGCGCCCGGCGATGGCGCGGTAGAGCAGGATCCCGAGGGCGTAGATGTCCGAGCGACCGTCGAGCGCCATCAGCTGCACCTGCTCGGGGGACATGTAGGGCACCGTGCCGAGGAACGCCCCGGTGCCCGTCAGCTGCGACTCCGCGGGTCGTGCGATCCCGAAGTCCAGCAGCTTGACGACCGACGAGCCGTCGTTGCGGCGCGTCAGGAACAGGTTCCCCGGCTTCAGGTCGCGGTGCACGACGCCGGCGTCGTGCACCGCGGCCAGCGCCCGGCATATCTGCACCGCCCAGCCGCACAGCTCGCGCCACTCCGGCGGCCCGCGCGCGGGGTCCCGCAGCCGGGCCTCGAGGTCCTCGCCCGCGAGCAGCTCCATCACATAAAAGACCTCACCCTCGGGGTCGCGGCCGAACGAGTAGATCTCGACGATGTTCTCGTGGCGGACCCTGGCGATGACCTGGGCCTCGCGCAGGAACCTCTCGACGTTCCTGGCATCCTCGGCGTGGTCGCGCAGCAGCAGCTTGACCGCGCAGTGCCGCTGCAACAGCAGCTCCTCGGCGAGGTAGACGCGGCCCATGCCCCCCTTCCCGAGCAGCTTCAGGAGCGTGTAGCGCCCCTCGAGCGTGACCCCGAGGAGACGATCTTGGTCCGCCGAGATCATGCCCCGAGGGTGTGCTACACCGGAGGTTCGTCCGTCCGCAAGGTGTACCTTCACAATGTTCGTGGTAGGTTCACGCGCCCATGCCGCGGACGCTCGTCACGCTCCTCGCCTGCTCGCTGAGCGTGGCCCCCATCGTCGTCCACGCGCGCCCGGAGGCCGGCGCTGCGGCGACGGGACAGGCGCAGCCGGAATTCGACAAGGCCGCCTTCCGGGCGGAGTACATGAAGGGCGTGACCCTGCGGAAAGCGGGCGCGTTCGCCGAGGCTGCCCGCGTGTGGCGCTCGTCGGCGCGGCACATGCCCGAGACGCCGGGGAACCGCGACCACCGCGCGGGGCTCTACAACCAGATCGCCGAGGCCTTCGTGGCCGCGGCCGGGCGCGTAGAGAACGCGGAACTGCTACAAGAGGCCGTCGCCACGCTCGACTATTACATTTCGGGGTTCGAGGCCGCATATCCCGGCGAGGCTGCGAGCCCCGAGGTCGTGGCGGCGCGGGCAGAGCTACAGCGGCGGTTGACTGCGCTGGAAGCCCGCCGCCCGCCGCCACCCGTGGAGACCGAGCGCGCGCCGGCGCCGGCGCCGACGCCGACGCCGACGGTGGAAGCGCGGAGGCCGGGTCGCGGCCTGCAGATCGCCGGCGGCGTCGGCTTCGGGCTCGGCGCGATCGTCTGGCTGGCGACCCTCCCCGCGGGCTACGGCAAGGTCAATGACGCGTACGCCGCCTATTTGAACGCAGGGTGCGACCAGACGAACGCGAGCGAGTGCGGCGGGCTTGGCGACGACTACCGCGCGGGCGAGCGGCAGGCGGTCGCGGGCTGGGTGACGGGCTCGCTGCTCCTGGCCGCCGGGCTCTCGATGTTCGTCGTCGGCACCGTCCGCCGCTCCGGCCGCTCCACCGTCACGCCGACCGCGAGCGCCACGTCGATCGGGCTGACGTGGCAGGGCCGGTTCTGACCTGACGGGCTCACTTCGGCGTCTCGACGCAGTAGAGGCGCGCCATCGTATCGCAAGATTCGCGGCACTGCCCATTCCATTGCCATGTAGAGTAATCCGCGCGGCCCAGATCGCCGTCGTAGGACGAGCTGTTGGAGCTCCAGTTCGCACAATGGTGTCCAGAATTTATAAAGAAACTGCCGTCCGTGCCCGTCCAGACTTTCTGGTCGACCCCGACGGCGCAGCTCGCACCGCCGTTCGGAACGGCACCTCCGTCCGGATAAACATTGATGGGTGCCTGATGCGTCTTGTTCTTGAACGACGTGTAGTCCTCGGCGACAACGTCTCCCTTGACAGTCACATACGATAATTCTTCCCACATCAAACCGGGCTGAGCCCTATTCTTGGCATCAGCGTTCGTATCGGAGAGCCAAGCCACGTATTTCTCGGGCGCGTTCAAGCCTGCGTCGTTTGCGGCGGCGATACATTTCGCGTCGGCGCCCGAGAGGCCTCCGAGATTTCCCTTGTACTTTTGCTCGGTGACAAACACGATGAGACTGGCGCGTTTGCATGATGCGTCGCAGAATTTTTGATCACCGTTGCCATCATCGCATTCTTCCCCCGAATCGGTCACCTTGTTGCCACACCGAAGCTTACAAGTGTTGCAGTAGTCATTCGGATCCATGTTGTTGCCGTCATCGCATTCTTCGCCCGGCCCCTTGTAGCCGTCGCCGCAGAAGGCGTCCTTGCAATCCACGCAGCTATCAGTGTTGATGTCGTTGGCATCGTCGCAATCCTCGACGCCGGCCTGCACGTGGCTGTCGCCGCAGGCAGCGTCCTTGCAGCCCACGCAGCTGTCGGTGTCGATGTCGTTGCCGTCGTCGCACTGCTCGACGCCGGTCTGTACGTGGCCGTCGCCGCAGGCGGCTGGCTCGCACGAGTTCAGGCACTCGTCCGTGTTCGCGCCGTTGCCATCGTCGCACCCTTCGCCGGTCTGTATGACGCCGTCGCCGCACTCCTCGAGCGCGCAGCCCGGACCGCAGCCGTCGTTGGCGGCCTTGTTGCCGTCGTCGCACTCCTCGCCGCCGTCAAGCACCCCGTCGCCACAGAACGACCGCATCGGCGCCTCGGAGGTGGAGTCGTCCGCCGTCTCGGCGGGCGAGCCACCCGTGGTCTCGGCGTTCGCGTCGCCCGTCGTCTCGGCGTTCGGGCCGCCCGTCGTCTCGGCGTTCGCGCCGCCCGTCGTCTCGGCGTTCGCGCCGCCCGTGGTCGTCGGGTCGGCGGCCGCCGTCGCCGGGTCGGCGGTAGTGGCCGTGGTGGTGCCGGCGGTCCCCTCGGCGACGGGCAGGCCGGGGAAACAACCCGAGAGCAGGACAATGGTCGGAACGATGCAGGAGAAATGGGGTCGAAGCGGCGTCATCGGCGGCGGTCTACCACACTAAGACCCAGCGGGATCCCACACGGATCCCATGCCCGGTCCGCCATAAAGCTCGAGGTGTCCAAGTTTGCCAATGACCGGGCGCTCTCTCGCTCCGACCTTGGCGACTCGTTGATCACTTGGGCGTCTCGACGCAGTAGAGGCGCGCCGTCGACTTACAATCACAATCTCCCCATTGCGTCCAGGTGCCATCCTTCTTGTCCACACGGCCCTGACGCCCAACGTTATTGCCCGGGACATTAAAGCCGGATGTCCACGATTTACAATCTTGATTGGGACCGATCCAAGTTCCGCTATTGGTCGTGCCGGTCCAGACCCGACGTTCCGCGGCAGCGTCGCATGTGTCGCCGTCGACGGGAAGGAGCACTTGACCGGTCTGGGTGACGTTGATGGGATTCTTGAGTGCCCCCGCGTTCCAGAAATGATCGACGACGTCGACGCCGTTGAGAGTTCGATACGGCAGATTCTTGGCCCAACTCGGAACCGGAGTCGTCCTGTCTTCGGCATTGCCACTACCCGTTTGGTCGCTCAACCACGCCACGTACGTGCCTGCACCGAGCAGTCCGGCTGCGGCGCTGTTGCACTTGGCGTCCGCGCCCGCAAGGCCGCTGAGAAACCCGCCCTTCAGGTTCCCATCGTATTTCGCGGAGGTGACGAAGACCACGAGCCCCGAACGCTTGCAGGTGTTGTTGCAGAACCAATTGTCGTCATTTCCGTCATCACAGTCCTCGCCCGTGTCGATCACTTCGTTGCCGCAACGCAGCTCGCAGCTGTTCGAGCACGCGTTGTCGTTGTTCGTATCGCCGTCGTCGCACTGCTCGTCCGGCCCGACGAATCCGTCGCCGCAGGCCTGTTTGGTGCAGCCGAGCTTGCAAGCCTTGGTGTTGCCGTTGTTGGCCCCGTCGTCGCACTGCTCCACGCCGGCCTGGACGACGCCGTCGCCGCACTTGGCCTGCTTGCAGGAGTTGAGGCACATGTCCGTCTGGACGGTGTTGCCGTCGTCGCACTCCTCGGGCGGCTGGACGACACCGTCGCCGCAGCCGGCGAGCGCGCACTCGTTGCTGCAAGCGTCGTTGTCGACCTTGTTGCCGTCGTCGCAGGCCTCGCCCGGCCCCTTGATTCCGTCGCCGCAGAAGGCGTCCTTGCAGTCCACGCAGCTGTCGGTGTCGATGTCGTTGGCGTCGTCGCAATCCTCGACGCCGGCCTGCACATAGCCGTCGCCGCAGACGGCCGGCTCGCACGTGTTCAGGCACTCGTCCGTGTTCGCGCCGTTGCCGTCGTCGCACCCCTCGCCGGTCTGCACGACGCCGTCGCCGCACTCCTCGAGCGCGCAGCCCGGGCCGCAGCCGTCGTTGGCGGCCTTGTTGCCGTCGTCGCACGCCTCGTCGCCGGCGATGTAGCCGTCGCCGCAGACGTTGAGCTCGCACGTCTCGCGGCACGCGGCCCCGCCGATGCCGTTCTGGTCGACCCCGAGGTCGCACTCCTCGCCGCCGTCGAGCACCCCGTCGCCGCAGAACGACCGCATCGGCGCCTCGGAGGTGGACTCGTCCGCCGTCTCGGCGTTCGGGCCGCCCGTGGTCTCGGCGTTCGCGTCGCCCGTGGTCTCCGCGTTCGGGCTGCCCGTGGTCTCCGCGTTCGGGCCGCCCGTGGTCTCGGCGTTCGGGCTGCCCGTGGTCGTCGGGTCGGCGGCCGCCGTCGCCGGGTCGGTGGTACCGGTGGTCTCCTCGGCGGCGGGCAGGCCGGGGAAACACCCCGAGAGCAGGACAATGGTCGGAACGATGCAGGAGAAATGGGGTCGAAGCGGCGTCATCGGCGGCGATGTATCACACGAGGTTCTCCGCGAGGTCCCACGCGGATCCCATATGGTGGCATCGCCGCCCGGGTTCGAACCGGGAAAATAGTTTCGTATTGACGGCGCCGGACACCCGGCTTAATCCACGACAGCGGCATGCACGACACCCTGCTGCCATCGGTGAGATTCTCCCTCCTCGGGTGCGAACATACCGTGCACGCGGGCGGCCTCCTCGGGCGCATGGCGACCGCGCAGCTCGTCGTCTCGGATCCCCGCGTGTCCGAGGCCCACGCGCTCGTCAGCCTGCGCGGGCGCTCGCTGCGTCTGCTGGCGCTGCGGGGGAGCCTGCTGGTCGACGGCCGGGAGGTCGACGCGGTCGAGCTGCGCCCGGGGCTCATGGTCGAGCTCGCCGAGGCGCTGGTGCTCACGGTCGTCGCCGTCGAGCTGCCGACGCACGCGCTCATGCTGTGCGGCGCGGCGCCCGACATGACCGAGCTGATGGCCGCGATCTACTCGCTGGTGGCGGACGCCGCCGGCGTACGGCTGCTGGTCGGGTACCTCGACGGGGCCGCGGCCCACCTGTGGTGGAGCGGCGGACGGGCGTGGATCCGCCGCGACGGCGCGGCGCCCGAGCCGCTGACGGTCGGGCGCCTGCAGGTCGCCGGGCACGCGCTGCGGGTCGTCCGCGTGCCGCTCGGGGACACCACGGAGACCTGGGCCGCCCGCGGCCGGAGGAGCCCGTCGCTGGTGCTGCGCGCGTTCTACTCGTCGGTGCACGTCCAGCACGCGGACGGCACCGCCGTGCTCACGGGCAAGCCCGCGAACCTCGTCAGCGAGCTGGTGCGCTTCGGCAAACCTGTCCCGTGGGACACACTCGCGCGCGAGGTCTGGGGCGCCGATGGCGAGCGCGCCCTGCTGCGCAAGAGCTTCGACAGCACGATGCGGCGCCTGCGGGGCCAGCTCCAGGAGCTCGACCTGCGCGACGACCTCGTCCGCCTCGACGGCAGCGGCAACGTCGAGCTGGTGCTGCACGCCGGCGACCAGGTGTTCGACGAGACCTGAGCGCTCGTCGTGATGAGGGTGGTCGGCGTCACCCACGCGGTTCCCACGACCGCGGCGTGGGAGCGCCGTGTGGTGTTTCGAACCCCGCGCCCGGCTATTCGACGGGGGCCCGACATTCATCGGGTCGAACATCGACAACACCACAAGGAACGCCATGCACACCCGTCAATCGCATCTCATCCCCTCCCGCAACGCTCGCCTCGGCTGGATCTCCGCCGCGCTCCTGCTCGTCGTCGCCTGCGACGACGCCTACCAGGGCGACCAGGAGCCGCCGGGCCTCGCCGCGGAGGACGCCCAGGACGTCGTCGACGAGTCATCCGCCGCGAGCCCGGAGGCCCTGGGCCTCGGCGAGGGCTGGATCGCGGTCGAGCCCGGGCTGTGGGCCCTGTACGACGATCAGGGGGACCGCAAGCTCCTCGGGATCGGCGAGGCCGGCAGGGTCCACGCGCTCGCCAGCCTCGGCGAGGCGGAGGCGGAGCTCGAGCAGAGGCTCGCCGAGCGCGACAGCGCCGACGCGCGCGAGAGCCTCGCCGAGCTCCGCGGCCTGATCGCCGCCGTCGCCGCCGAGGAGGCGGAGGAGGCCGAGGAGCCGTCGTTCCGCTGCTCGTTCAGCGTCCAGGGCCTCGCCGACGCCTACCCGATCACCTGCGGCGCGGCCGCGAAATCCAGCGCGTCCTACGCCCACCCGTGCGGCTCGACGGTGGGCACGGTCAAGACCTACGCCAGCGCCTCGTGCGGCTACCAGACCAAGACGCACCAGTGCGGCCCGTACGCCGCGGATCCCGCCTCGTGCTCCTCGACGTCCTCGATCACCGGGGCGGGCCCGTGCAGCTCCTACAGCTTCGCGCAGATCACGGGGTCGGGCATTAACGTGTACATCTGGGACCAGAACAGCCAGCGCGGCGCCTGCGGCGGCGGCACGACCACCACCAACGGACCCGGCACGAACCCGTGCCCCGACCCGGACAAGCAATGCCAGTAGCGCTGCTTGCGGCCGCGAGGTCGACGGCAGCGCTCGTGATCTGAGCATCACGCGAGCCGCCAGCCACCGCTCCACGCCGGCTACGCGCTGCCCTGGCGACATTTTGACCGTCGCCAGGGCGGCGCCCCCCAGAGCTGACGCCCAGCGCGTGGGGCTCGCCCGATAATCGATGAGCCCCAGCCTCCGCCAAGAATTCGGTCCCCGCCAGGTTTGCGGTCTACCGTCCGCGGCGGTGCTCCTCCCGCTCGCCCTCGTCCTCGCGCTCGCGCCCCCCCCCGGGTCCGTCGAGCTCGGCCGCGGGTCGTGGCGGGCCCTTCACCCGCCCGGGCCCGCCGACGTCGTCGTGCCCGCCTGGGCCGCCGAGCGCACCGTCCGCCTCGAGCCCGCCCCCGGCGGCGTGCTCCTGCGCGCGACCTGGGCCGTGCGCTCCCTGTCCTCAGGGGCATGGTTCTCGGGACAGGTCCTCGGGGACATCCCCGGCGCCCGCCTCGAGCGCGTGGCCTGGAACGGCCAGCCCGTCGCCGTCGCCACCCGCCCCGACGGCGTCCGTGTCGCCGCCCGCGTCGACGGCAGGGCCGTGCTCGAGCTCGTCGCCTTCATCCCCGGCGAGCCCACGCGCGAGCCGCTGGCGCTCGACCTGCTGCCCGCCGTGCGCGGCCGCGTCGAGGTCCGCGCCCCCGAGGGCCTGACCCCGCACCTCCGCGCCCACGGCCCGCCGCCACGCGCACCGCCCCGCGAACCCGCGCCCGTCGCCACCGGCGAGTCCTCGCGCAGCGAAGCGACCCGCGAGCCCGCCGCCTCCGAGCCCGCCGCGCAGGTCGTCCCGCCGCCCGACAGCATCGTCCCGCTCGCCGCGTCCGACGTGCTGCGCCTCGGCCCCGCGTTCTCGAGCGGCGCCGCCCGCCTCGAGCTCAGCTTCGTCGCCGCCCCGGCCTCGCCGCAGGACCGCCGCGCCGTGGTCGTGGCCCGCGCCGGCCTCGGCCTGACGCTCGGCGACGCCGACCTCCGCGGCCGCGCCCGCCTGGTCTGGGAGGTCCGCCAGGGCAGCCTCGACGCCGTCGCCTTCAGCGTCGCCGGCGTCGGACCCGACCTCGAGGTCCGGGGCCCGGGAGTGCGCGCGGTCCGACGCGACGGCGACGCGGTGCGCGTCGAGCTGCAGGCCCCGGTCGCCGGCCGCCTCGAGCTCGACGCCGCCTGGACGTCGGCGATCGCCAAGTCCGCCGAGAGCCGGGCCGAGCTGCCGCGCTTCACCTTCCTCGACGTGTTCCGCAGCGAGGCGACCCTGCAGATCGCCCGCGACGGCGAGGTCGAGGCCGTGCCGACGACCACCGACTGGACCCCGACCACCGCCGCCGCCCTGCCCGCGTGGGGTCAGGGCCTCGTCGAGGGCACCCCGACCGCGGCCTTCCGCGCCGGCACCTCGCCCGCCGGCCACCTCGACCTGCTGCGCTTCGTGCCGCTCGAGGGCCCGCCGGTGGTGATCGACGTCGCCGCCTACACCGTCGCCACCAGCCGCGAGGGCCGCGCCCTCGTGCGCGCCCACTACGAGGTCCGCAACGAGCGCGCCGCCTCGCTGCGCGTGCGCCCGCCGCCCGGCTTCGAGGTGCTCGGCGTGCGCGTCGGCGGGGCCACGGCCACGCCCGCGCGCGACCACGACGGCGCCTGGCGGATCCCCCTGCAGCGCTCGGTCGAGACCGTCTCGGGCCTGCTGTCCTTCCCCGTCGAGGTCGCGCTCCTCGGCGGCGACGACGTCGCCTGGCGCTGTCGCGAGCGCCGCGCCCTCGCGCTCCCCCAGCTCGACGCCCCCGTCGCCGTCGCCCGCGTCACCCTCCACCTCCCGCCCGGCTACAGCTCGCGGCTCGGACCCGGCGACGGCGACGTCGTGCCCGCCTTCACCCGCGGCGAGGGCATCACCTACGGCCTCGGCGTCGGGGCCGTCGGCGCCGCCGAGGCCGACGCCGCGTTCCAGAGCGCCGTCAAGTACTGGCTCGCCAACGACTTCAATAACGCCCAGGCCGAGCTCGACCGCCTGAAGGCGATGGGCGCGAGCAACGAGAACATCACCCGCCTGCAAGGCAACCTCGACGTCATCGCCGGCCGCGGCGCCAAGGACGAGGGCAACGCCCAGCGCCGCATCCGCGAGCAGGCCAAAGCCCGCAGCATCGCCGACCAGAAGCTGCAGGAGGACCTGCGCCAGCAGGCCGCGCAGAGCCGCGAGGCCGGCGACTACGCGGCCGCCGAGAGCCAGTACCAGGCCGCCATCGCGGTCGGCGACCGCCTCGCCAAGCTCGAGCAGAAGGAGTCGGTCGAGCAACAGACCCGCAACGTCGCGCTCCAGCAGGAGCTGCAGTCGAGCGCGACCGAGTTCAAGGCCCGCAAGAAGCAGAGCACCGCCAACCGCCGCCGCGCCGGCCGCGTGCGCAGCAAGGCGGCCGTCGACACCTCGTTCGAGTCCGACGAGCTCGCCGTCTACCGCGAGCACGACGCGCCGACCCCGGGCGCGCGCGACACCACCACCATCACCGACGAAGAGTCCGGCGAGCTCGACGCCGCCGGGCGAGCGCCCGCGGCCAAGTCCCCGCCCGCCGCGGGCGACGTCGAAAAGTCCGGCGCGCCCGATGACGCCGCGCGAGCGCCCGCCGCCGAGTCCGACGCGCTCGATGACGCCGCCGCGGTCGACGTCGCGGAGTCCGACGCGCCCGACGACGCCGCGCGTGCGCCCGCCGCCGGACGCGACGACGCTGGCACGCCTCCGGCCGGCACGACCGGCGCCGAGTCGCAGTACGTCGTCGACGGCGTCAGCGTCCGCGCTTCGGCTCAGCCCGCGCCGCCGCCCCCGCCCGAGCCGACGAACGAGGCCCCCGCCCGCGTCACCGTCGAAAAGGCCGTGAGGATCTCCGGCACCTCCGCCGCCGAGAGCGTGGACCTCGAGGTCTCCGCCGTGTCCGCGCGCCCGCGCGTGTTCCAGCGCCTCGCCGGGGTCGCCCGCGGCCGCGGCCGCTTCGGCGCCCGCCGCACGAAGTCCGCCCCCCCGGCCCCGCCTCCCGCGACCAGCGCCGAGAAGCCCAAAGAACAACCACCCGAACTCGCCGGCCTGCCCGCCCCCGTCGCCACCGCCTCGGCCGTGTCGGTCGTCGTGCCCCAGGTCGGCCGGGCCGTCCTCTACCAGCGCCTCCTCCTGCCCGCCGACGCCGTCCACACGATCGACGTCTCCGCCCGTGAACCCCTCATCCGTCGCGACTCGCCGTGAGCCCCGCCATGCACACCCGCACCCTCGCCCTCGCCCTCCTGCTCGCCGTCCCCACCACCGCCCGCGCCGCCGACGAGCAGCCCGAGCGCGTGATCATGAAGCTCGACGAGTTCTTGAAGCTTTATGAGAAGAACCGCGCCGAGGAGGCCGCGGCCCCGCTCGACTACGCCATCTCGAGCGCGCGCTACACCGGCGAGGTCCAACTCAAGGACAACGAGCCCTACGCCGCCGTGTTCACCGCCAGGCTGCGCGTCGACGTGCTGCGCAGCAAGGGCTTCGTCAAGGTCCCGGTGTTGCCGGCGACGGTCGCCCTCGAGTCGGCGAAGATCGGCGCGGCCGAGGCCGACATCGTCATCGAGGACGGCTACTACACGCTCGTCACCGGCCAGCGCGGCGCCCTCACCCTCGACCTCACCTTCGCCGTCGCCGTCACCACCGCCGAGGGCGCCAGCGGCCTGTCGTTCCAGCTCGTGCCCGCGGGAGCGACCACCGCCGCGCTCGCGGTGCCGGCCCGCGAGGACCTCGACTTCACCGTCACCAACGCCAAGCTGCTGTCCGACAAGGTCGTCGGCGACAAGCGCGTGGTCGAGGCCACCCTGCCGTCGACCGGCTCGCTCGCCATCCAGTGGCAGCGGGAGATCCCCCGGGCCGCCCAGCAGGCCGCCCGCGTGTTCGCCGAGGTCCACACCCTCGTCGGCCTCGGCGACGGCCTCATGCGCGCGACCACCACGGTCAACTACACCATCCTGTTCGCCGGCGTCGACCGCCTGCAACTAAAGGCCCCGAAGGGCATGCAGATGCTCGACGTGATCGGCAACGGCGTGCGCGACTGGAAGCTCGAGGGCGACACTTTGAATGTCACCCTCAACTACGCCGCCAGGGGCGTGTACACCCTGCGCTTCGACATGGAGCGGGTCATCGGCGCCGAGTCCGACAGCCTCGAGGCCCCGATCGCCGCGCCGGTCGGCGTCGACCGCACCAAGGGGTTCGTCGGCGTCGAGTCGCGCGGCAACCTCGAGATCAAGGCCGGCGAGGTGAAAAACGCCACCCCCGTCGACGTCCGCGTGCTGCCGGCCGCGATCCTCGGCATCACCAGCCAGCCGGTGCTGCTCGGCTTCAAGTACCTCGGCGGCGACGCCAGCGTCCCGCTCAGCGCCTCGCAGCACGAGGACGTCGACGTGCTCGTCACCCTGCTCGACGAGACCCGCGCGCGCACCATGTGGACCCCCGAGGGCCGGCGTCTCACGTCGGTCAAGTATCGCATCCGCAACAACCGCCGGCAGTTCCTCCGCCTCGCCCTGCCGAAGGGCGCCGAGCTGTGGAGCGCCAGCGTCGGCGGCCGCGCGGTGCAGCCGGCCAGGGCCAAGGACGGGCGCGTCATGGTCCCGCTGGTCCGCTCGCAGGCCGCGGGCGGCGAGCTCGCGGCCTTCGAGGTCGAGATCGTCTACGTCGAGGCCGGCGCCGCGCCGTCGGGCGGCGGCCGCGGGCAATTCACCGCCGCCCTCCCGCGCCCCGACGCCCCCAGCACCTACGTGGCCTGGACCGTCTACGCCCCCGCCGAGTCTCGCGTGCGCCGCTTCACCGTCGACGGCACCCTGCGCCGCGTCAAGTACCTCAGCAACCCGATCCCCGCCGAGGACATGAACTACGTGCAGACCGCCAACCCCGAGGTCGCCCAGCAAGCCGTCACCCAGACCAACGCCGGCGCCATGGGCGACGGCGCCGTGCCCGTCCCCGTCAGCCTCCCCCTGCAAGGCCGCGAGATCAACTTCGAACGCCTGCTCGCCCTCGACGAACCCCTCGAGATCCAATTCAAATACCGCGGCCTGCGCAAGTAGTGTTACGGTCTGGCCTCCGTGACGCGCCTCCGCATCCAGAATTTCGCCCACATCGCCGACGTCGACCTCGAATTCGGCGATCTGACGATCCTCGTGGGCGCCCAGGGCACCGGCAAGAGCCTCGCCCTGCAGTGGTTGAAGACGGCGATCGACGGCAAGCACATCCTCGAGTGGTTCGAAGATCTTGGCTACGACGTCGACGCCGAAGACTGGATCGACTTCATCTTCGGCGACGGCATGGGTCCGGCATGGACATCACACACGCAGATCCGTCACGACGGCAAACTCGTCACCCTGAAGACGCTCGCCCGATCGCGCCGAGAACAGGAGCGCGTGTTCTTCATCCCTGCCCACCGCGCGCTGCTCATCAGCGACGGCTGGGCGGCCCCGTTCCACAAGCTCACGTCGGAGATCCCGGTGGTCGCCCGCCTGTTCAGCCAGCACCTGTTCGACCGCTTCCGTAAGCGCCACGGTGACCGGCTTTTCCCTCGTAACCAGCTGCTGCGCCCCCAATATCGCAGGCTCATCGACGACGCGATCTACCACGGCGGGCAGCTCGGCATCGAGACGGACGCGACCCAGGCGCGCCGCCTGAAGCTGACCCACGGCGAATCCCGGCTCCCGTTCATGACCTGGACCGCGGGCCAACGCGAGTTCACCCCGCTCCTGCTCGGCCTCTCTCACCTCCTCCCGCCGCGCGATCAGTCCAAGGATCCCGATGTCGACTGGGTCGTGATCGAAGAGCCCGAGATGGGCCTGCACCCCCAGGCCATCGCGGCGTTCCTCCTGCTCGCGCTCGACCTCCTGGCGCGCGGCTATCGCGTCGTCCTCTCCACCCACTCCCCGCTGGTCCTCGCCGCCGCCTGGATGCTGCGCCGCCTCCGCGAGACCGGGGCGAACTGGCAGCTCGTCTGCGACGCCTTCGACCTCCCCACCAAGGGGCGCGCCCTGCTAAAGCCGGTGGCCGACGCCGCCCTCGCCAGCGCTATCCGCGTCCATCACCTGGCCTTCGCCGACGACGGCAAGGTCCGTTCGAAGGACATCTCGAGCCTCGACCCCGGCTCGGACGACGACGACATCTCCGGCTGGGGCGGCCTCGTCGGCTTCAGCTCGCGCTTCGGCGAGGTCGTCCGCCGTGCGGTCAACGAGGCCGACCGATGACCACCCCGATCCGCGACGCCCTGGTCGCCCAAAGCACGCTCCGTCCGCTCGTCGAAGACGGCCTCCAGGCCCTGAAGCGCGAGCACCGGGCCATGGTCGACGCCGCGATCCGCGGCGAGTTCGCCGACAGCCTCGAACTCGACGAAGCCATGCTTAAGGGCAACGAGCAGGCCAACCGCTGGGACTACCTCCTCGGCCACGAATCCACCGGCCACATCGTCGGCCTCGAGCCCCACAGCGCGAAGAATGACGAGATCACCACGGTCATCGGCAAGCGGAGGGCCGCGCTCGACCAGCTACGCGGACACCTGAAGCCGAGCGCCCGCGTGACCCACTGGTTCTGGGTCGCCTCCGGCAAGGTCGACTTCCTCCCGCTCGACAAGGCGAAGATCCGCCTCGACAACGAGGGCATCACCTTCATCGGCAAGACGCTTCAGGCCAAGCATCTGCCGCGAGCCGGATCGACCACGTCGGCACGCCGCCGCAAGTAGCCCGCTACGCCTCCGCGGCCTCGTCCGCCTCCGGCACGACCTCCTCCGCCGTGCGACAGATCGGTGGTGACATACAGCGACGACTGCCCGTCGGGCGCGACCGCCCCTCCGTCACCCTCGCCATCACCGGCCACTATATCAAACGCGCAGCGCCGGCTCGCCGGGCCCATTTCGAGCGCCCGTCCGCGCTCGACGAGCCCCGCGATCTCGAGGCCCGATGCGGGCAAACTCGGGTCATGCTCGCCACGCTTCGTCGCCCCCTGCTCGTCCTCGTCCTGCTGCCGGCCTGCACCGGCGAGCCGGCGCGAGACGACGGCCCCGCGATGTGCGGTCAGGACGCGCTGATCGCCAGCGGCACCGTCGAACGCGAGTTTCGCCCGCACGCGTACAACGACCGCGTGGACTTCGGCCCCGGCTCGGCCGCCGTGCTCGAGATCTACACCGACTACGGCCACGGCCACGGCCCGCCCATGGAGAAGATCGCCGAGCAGGTCATCCGCCCCGCGCCGCAGCCCCCGTTCGAGTTCTGCATCGGCGGCGACCTCTCGAAGCTCCGACCCGGGATGACCTACGACATCCGCGCGACCCTCTACCAGACCGAGGGCACGCGCCAGGCCAACGACCTGACCGACGAGTACGGCGAGCGGTTCGAGGCGCCGGCCACCCACCGACGCATCCGCGTCAGCGGCGTCGAGTCCTGCGACGCCCCGGGCTCGGGCGGCTTCTGCCACGGCCTCGGACGCTGAGCGGCCGCCGCGGCCCTCTGTCCTGCGCGCCGACTTCCACGGCAAGCACGCAATTGCCCGAGCGCCCGCGCGTCACCGTCGCCAGGCTGTCGCCGGGCACGCGCGCCGCCTGCCCGACGAGCCGCGACACCAGCCCCGCGTCGCGCTCGCGGATCTCCGCCGCGCCGGTGATGTCGGCGCCGGCCGCCGCTGTCCGCCGCTCGCACCCGGGACGGACGCCGCCGCGCCTGGGGGCTGGCGCAGGCTTGTGCCCCGCGCCGCGCCGATCTTTATTGGTGGCGCGATGACACGGCGATGGCTCGGGCTGGTGGTGGTGTTCGCCTGCAACGGCGGCGGCGGCGGCGACGGATCGACGGGCAGCTCGACCGGCGACGCGACCGCCCCCTCGACCTCGACGGCCCTCACGACGTCGCCCCCCGCGGACGGCAGCAGCGAGCCCGGCGACACCACCAGCGCCCCGACCACCGGCGAGCCGCCCGCCGGCTCGAGCGGCGCCGGGACCACGACGACCGCCGGCGACACCGGCGACACCGGCACCACCACCGGCGAGCCCGTCGTCGACGTGCCGGTCTTCCTCGCCCAGGGCCACCTCGGCCGCACCACCATCTCGTGCGACGACGGCCACACGTGGATCCACGATCAGTCGGTGGACGACGCCGCCCGCTGCTTCGAGGACGGCCTCGACTGCGACCACCACGCGTACGCCGGCCGCGGCGTCGCCTGGGGCGACGGCGCCTTCGTGCTCGCGTGGGGCTGGGGTCACCCGGGCACGCTCGTGCGCAGCGACGACGCCGCGACTTTCTCCGTCGTCATGACCGACACCCCGACCTTCGCCGACGTCGCCTTCGGCGCCGGGAGGTTCGTCGCCAACAACAGCACCACGGCGATCTCCGTCGACCTCGGCGAGCAGTGGGGCCCCGGCGGCCCGCTCGACATCGGCATCAACACCCGCGCCATCGAGTTCGTGGCGCAGGACGCCGGCTGGTTCATCGTCGCCGGCGAGAGCGGCGATCAGCGGGCCGTCGTGCGCAGCCCCGACGGCGTGACCTGGACGCCCGCGACCACGCGCCCGCCCGAGTGCGGCGCCTACACCCTCGGCATGGCCCACGGGACAGGCGTCACCGTGATGGCCAGCGGCCACGGCCACGTGTGCACCTCGCCCGACGGCGGCGACAACTGGACGTACGTCCCGATCAGCGAGCGCCTGACCTCGCCGCCGCTGTGGACCGGCGGCGAGTTCTTCGTCTACGAGGGCGGCGTGGTCCACCGCAGCCCCGACGGCGCCGCGTGGAGCTCCACCCCGCTGGTCGGCGACGGCGTCGTCGTCGGCCCGCTCGCGCGCAGCCCCGAGGGCACGTTCGTGGCGGCCAACGACGGCTGGATGGTCTGGTACGACCAACAAAAATTCTATCGCAGCAGCGACGGCGTCACCTGGGACACGCTCGCCGCCGGCACGTTCACCGGCGGCCACCCCATCTACTTCATGGCCCACGGCCGCGTGAAGCCCGGGGCCGGCTGCCCCGGCTGACCACGGCTCGTCGCGGCGGGTGGGCAGCGCGAAGTGTGCCTGGCAGATCCCCCAGTGCGAACGTCGACGCCCACGGCAGAGGGGTTTTGGCGACGGGAATTTATGCACATTCGTCTCGCGCCGATTTCGTCGCGGATCGGCAAGCATTGCCGTCGTCGTCCCAGTGGACGACCTACTGTGCGTACTGCAGCTTGTCGCGCACAGGACGACCCACATGCAAAACCACCGCGACGACTCTTCCCACACGCGCAATCACCAGAGCTGGCAAGGCGAGCCGCAGGACCGCGAGCGCAGCTACCAGCAGCACCGCAGCGATCGGTGGGGCCAGGACGACGACAACCGCGGCGGCTCCGACCGTCAGAGCGGGCGAGGCCGCGATCACGAGGGCGGCTGGGACCGCATGCAGAACTTCGCCCAGAGCTACGACGGCGGCCGCGGCCAGGACTACGGCGCGCGCGGCGACTGGGACCGCAGCAGCTCCGGCAACTACGGCCGCGATCGCCAGAACAGCGGGCACGACTTCGGCCAGGGCAACTACGGCCGCGATCGTCAGAACAGCGGGCAGGACTATGGCCAGGGCAATTACGGCCGCGGTCAGCAGGACTACGGTCAGGGTAGCCACGGCCAGGGCAACTACGGCCGCGGTCAGGACTACGGTCAGGGCTCCTCCGGCCAGGGCAACTACGGCCGCGGTCAGCAGGACTACGGTCAGGGCAACTACGGCCAGGGCAACTACGGCCGCGGTCAGGACTACGGTCAGGGTAACTACGGCCAGGGCAACTACGGCCGCGGTCAGCAGGACTTCGGTCAGAGCAGCTACGGCCGCGGTCAGCAGGACTTCGGTCAGAGCAGCTACGGCCAGGGCAACTACGGCCGCGGTCAGCAGGACTTCGGTCAGAGCAGCTACGGCCAGGGCAACTACGGCCGCGGTCAGCAGGACTTCGGTCAGAGCAGCTACGGCCAGGGCAGCTACGGCCGCGGTCAGCAGGACTTCGGTCAGAGCAGCTACGGCCAGGGCAGCTACGGCCGCGGTCAGCAGGACTTCGGTCAGGGCAACTACGGCCGCGGTCAGCAGGACTTCGGTCAGGGCAGCTCCGGTCAGAACTACGGACAGGGCAGCTCCGGCCAGGGCAACTACGGCCGCGGTCAGGACTTCGGTCAGGGCTCCTCCGGCCAGGGCAACTACGGCCGCGGTCAGCAGGACCTCGGTCAGGGCAGCTACGGCCGCGGTCAGCAGGACTTCGGTCAGGGCAGCTACGGCCGCGGTCAGGACTACGGTCAGGGCAGCTCCGGCCAGGGCAACTCCGGCCGCGGTCAGGACTACGGCAACAAGGGCAACTACGGCCGCGGTCAGGACTACGGCAACCAGGGCGGCTACGGCAACCAGGGCGGCTGGCGTGACGACGACCAGGGCTTCCGCGGCAACCTCGAGGGCAGCCGCTCCTCGCGCGACCGCGGCGACAACCGCATGATCTAGTCGCACGACATTCAGGCGACGACCCGGCCGGCGAGCGCGCAGCGCCTCGCCGGCCGTCTCTTCATCTCACCCACAATTATTCTTCCGCGGCCGCGCTACAGGCTCCACATCGCCTGCACGCGGCGGCGCACCTTGCGGCGCCCCTCGGCGAAGCCTGGCAGGGAGCGCAGATCCTTCAGCAGCGGGCAGCGGTCGATCCACTCGAGGTCGATCATCGCCCCGTCGGTCGCGCGCAGGAACCACTCGAGCGCCGCCTTCGTCTCGCCGCGGGCCGCGTGGATCTCGGTGGCGAACTGGAACGCCATCGCCAAGAAGCGCGGGTTGCGGGCGTCCTGCACGAGGCGCTCGATGTACGCCACGACCTCGGCCGACGACCCGTCGCCGGCGAGTCCGCGGCAGAACACGGCGATGCTGGCGAGCATCCCGCCGCTGGCTTCGTCCTCGAGCGTCTCGGCGATCTCGCGGACCGCCTCGACGTCGCCGTAGTACGCGGCGATGCGCGCGCGCGACTGGACGATCGGCCCGCGGAACGGCGCGTTGCGCTCGATGTCCCGCAGCAGCTGCTCGGCCTGCTCGCGCTCGCCGTGCAGCGCGTGCACGCGGGCCACGTCCATGAGCGCCACGCGCAGGCTCGGGTCGAGCGCGAACGCCGTCCGCGCGCGCTCGCAGCCCTCTCTGGTCTGGCCCGCCTCGCACTGCAGGTGGGCCAGGTACTGCTGCGCGTGCGCGTAGGTCGGGGCGATCTCGAGGGCCTGGCCGAGCGCCTGCACCGCCTCCTTCCACTCGCCGTGCTGGACCGCCAGCATCGCCCGCGCCAGGTGGGTCTCGGCCAGGTCGGGCGCCAGCTCGCGGGCACGGGCCACCGCCGTGCGGGCCTCCGAGGCCCAGTCGCGCACGTCGTCGCCGGTGAACGCCCCCGGCAGGAACCACGCGCGCAGGCAGGCGATCGCGCGATAGGCCAGCGCCGGTTGCAGGCCGGGGGCCAGGCGCAGGCACTGCTCGAGCAGCTCGAGTGCGTTGCCCTGGCCGAGGATCTGCCCGGCCAGCAGCTTGCGGCGGCCCCGCAGGTACAGGGCCACCGCCTCCGCCGGCACGTGGCCGACGCTCGCCGCGGTGCCGAGCTCGACCCGCAGCGCCTCGGCGATCTGCTTGCTCATGCGATCTTGCAGCTCGAACAGGTCCTCGATGCCGGCCTCGAAGCGGTCGCTCCACATCTGCGTCCCGCTGGCGACCTCGACCAGCCGCGCCAGCACGCGCACCTGCTTCGGCGTGGCCTGCACGGTCGCGTCGACCACCGCCGTCACCCCGAGGTCGGCGCCGACCGCCCGCGGGTCGCGGTCGGTGCGGTACTTCGCCGCCGCCCCGCTGCCGAGCACCCGCAGCCCGCGCGTCCGCGACAGCACGTCGATCAGCTCGTCGGCCAGGGCGTCGCCGAGGTAGCCCTGGTCCGGCGGGCCCTGGTAGCGGAACGGCAGCACCGCCAGGGCCCGCTCGCTCGGCGGCGCCGCCGCGGCGATCGCCGGCATCGGCTGGGTCGTCGGCGGCCCGGGCGTCATGGTCAGCGTGGTCGGCCCCGGCGCCAGCGTCAGCGACGACGGCGACGCCGCCGCCAGCCACTCGCGCAGGCGCTCGGCCACCTCGCGGGCCGCGGCCGGGCGGTCGTCTGGCTTTTGGGCCAGGCAGTGCAGCACCAGCTCGGCCAGCGCCGGCGGCAGGTCGGGCCGCAGCGCGCGCGGGTCGGGCGGCGGCCTGGTCATGCGGGCCAGCGCCGACGCGAAGATCGTGTCGCCCGGGAACGGCACCTCCGCGGTCAGCATCTCGAACAGCATGAGCCCGAGCGCGTAGATGTCGGCGCGCACGTCGACGGGCTGGCCCGACAGCTGCTCCGGCGCCATGTACTGCGGCGTGCCGACGATGCCCTGGGTGCGCGCCGCGTCGCCGTCGCCGAGCCCGCGGGCGATCCCGAAGTCGGTCAGCACCACCCGCCCGCCGTCCTCGATCAGCACGTTGGCCGGCTTCAGGTCGCGGTGCACCACCCCGGCCGCGTGGGCCGCGGCCAGCCCCTCGCACACCGCCAGGGCCACCTGCGCCGCCTCGACCGGCGGCAGCACCCGGCGCGCCCCCGCCTCGAGCTGCATGCGGTCCTGCAGCGTCCCGCCGGCGACGAACTCCATGGTGATGTAGTGCGAGCCGCCGGCCTCGCCCATGTCGTGGGTGCGGGCCACGTTCGGGTGGGTGATGCGCCGGGCCAGGCGGACCTCGCGGCGGAACCACGCCAGCTGGTCGGCCGAGCCCACCACCGACGCGTCGAGGATCTTCAGGGCCACCGTGTCGCCGACCATGCGGTCGCGCGCGCGGTACACCGTGCCCATGCCGCCGCTGCCGACCACCCGCTCGACCTCGTAGCGCTCGGCGAACAGCCCGCCGACCGCGACCGGCCCCGTCCGCGCCACCACACCCTCGCCGATCATCGTCGCGTCGTCGCCAGCCGGTCCCACGGCGCCAGCCTAACAGACCGCGGCGCCGCGCGAGGCTCGACGACCGCGCGCAGCGGCGCCCCTGCCGAGAGGCTCGGCCCGGAGCCGCCGGTCGTGCGGTTCGCGGTCCCGGGCCGAGTCTCACTCGCCACGGGCGGGCGGAGGCCACGGAGAACTCACTCGGACGGCGGCTCCGGCGGATCGCGGCGCGCCAGGCTGGCGAGCAGCAGCACCGCCGCCGCGAGCGCCACGTCGACCGCCGGCCCGAGCTTCAGCCCGACCTGGGCCTGCAGCCGCAGCCACAGCCCCGTGCCCGCGATCAGCAGCGCCCCCCAGCGCACGTACCAGCGGATCCCGAGGCGCTCGCGCGACGAGGCCGCCGCCGCGCCGGCCGCGTACGGCAGGTACAGCCCGCTGACCAGCGCGAAGCCGAGGATGGCCCGCGGCGCGACCACCGGCGCCTGCTGGACGTTGACCGCGAACATCACCAGCATCGCCTGCATGATCGCCACCGGGTAGGTCAGCACCACGCGCAGCGGCACGCTGTCCGCGCGCGTGACCCCGGCGAACGCCACCGCCAGCCCGAACAGGTGCGGCGACCCCAGCATGATCAGCAGGATCGCCCCGTTGGCCGGGTGCTCGCGCAGCGCCGCGAGCAACAGCTCGAGCAGGCTCTGCCCGCCCGGGCCGAGCGGCAGCGCGATCGTCGCGGCCAGCACGAGACCGAGGATCGCCTGCACCGGAGAGACCGCGCGCCCCGTCATCGCCCCACCGTACCACGCTCACGTCAACAGCAGGCGCAGCGTGTCGACCGCCAGGCCGAGCGCCAGCAGCACGCTGATCCCGTACATGATCGTGCGCCACGGCTGCAGCCCCTTCAGATAACAGACCGAGTACGCCAGCCGGGCGACCGTGAACCCGTAGAGCAGGATCTGCGCCTCGAGCGCCGACGGCCCGAGGCTCGCGAACGCGAACGCCAGCAGCAGGAACGGCACCGTGTTGTCGACGGTGTTGCGGTGCGCCCGCAGCACCCGCGACACCTCCGGCGGGTCCGCCTCGACCAGCGAGCCCTTGAACGCCCGCGCGTCCTCCGGGTTGAGCGCCGTCTTGGTCTTGCCCCGGACCGCGCCGCTCATGTTCCACAGCACGGTGATGTTGAGCCAGTTGACGACGACGGTGACCACGAGCGTGGTGATGACGGGACTTTGAGCCACTGCGAGACCCTCCGAGCCGCCAAGCTTATGCCCCCACCCGCGAGAAAGGGGCCCGGCGCCCCGCACCGGCGCCCCCGCGTCCGCTCGTAACGCCGTTCCACGCGGCTGTCCCGGCGCCTTATCGCCCCCGCGCTTTTCCTGTAAGCCATCCGCCGCTCGGGGTAATGCCACCCTGCCCGATGCAGCCCGCCGCCCATCTGCGCCTGTGCCCCGCGCCCGCGCCCGCGCCCGCCGCGGGGATGGACGCGCTGGTCGCCGGCGCCTGCGCGGGAGACATCGCCGCCTGGGCCGAGCTCTACGCCCGCTGCTACGACGGCCTGCTCCGCCAGCTGCGCCACCTCACCGGCGACCTCGCGATCGCCGAGGAGCTCGCGCAGGAGACCTTCGCCCAGGCCATGACCAGCCGCGCCCGCTACGACCGCGGCCGCAGCTTCGAGGCCTGGCTGCACGGCATCGCCCTCAACATGGCGCGCAAGCACTGGCGCAGCCGCAAGAACACCTCCGCCGCGCACGCCCGCCTGATCGCCATGCACGGCGCCAGCCCGTCCGCCCCGGCCGACCCCGATCGTGTGCACCTGCAACGCGAGCGCAGCCGCGTGCTCTACGACATCCTCGCCGGCCTGCCCGACAAGCTGCGCGAGGCCTTCCTCGTGCGCGAGCTGCAGGCCCTGCCGCACGACGAGGCCGCCGCCCTGCTCGAGATCTCGCCCGGCAACCTCGCCGTCCGCCTGACCCGCGCCCGCGCCCGCATCGGCGAGGAGCTGCGCCGCCTCGGCTGGCTGCCCGCGAACCCCACCCAAGGAGCGCCCCGATGACCGCCCCCGGCAGCCCCCCGCGCGACGGCGTCGACGCCGTGATCGCCGCCGCCGTCGCCACCGCCGACCGCGACCTCGCCGGCGCCTCGCGCCCGGCCTTCGCCGGCGTGGTCGCCCGCGCCCACCGCCAGGACCCGGCGCAGATCCCCCGCGCCTGGCTGACCCACCCCCTCGACGCCGACGCCGACCCGCGCCGCGCCAGGCCGACCGCCGCCCGCGATCGCTACGCCGCAACCGACGCCGACCCGCGCCGCCTCACCGCGCCGACCGACCTCGACGCCGAGACCGACGCCGACCCGCGCCGCCGCGCCAGGCCGACCGCCGCCCGCGATCGCGACGCCGCAACCGACGCCGACCCGCGCCGCCTCACCGCGCCGACCGACCTCGACGCCGCAACCGACGCCGAGCCCCGCCGCCGCGCCAGGCCGACCGACCTCGACGCCGACCCGCGCCGCCGCGCCAGGCCGACCGCCGCCCGCGACGCCGACGACCCCCGCCGCCACACCTGGGTGATCTTCACCCTCACCGCCGCCGCGATCGTCCTGCTCGCCTTCGGCGTGCAGCGAGCGATCGGCCGCCACGAGGCCCCCGGCGCGTTCCAGGCCGGGGCCCAGCCCGCGCCCCCGCCGTCGACGAGCCCCGAGCGCCCGCGCCCGCCGCCCGCTCGCACGGACCCCGAGCTCGCACCGATCGATCCGCCCGCCACCCGCGACCCCGAGCTCACCGCGCCCGCGCCGATCGACCCACCCGCGACCCGCGACCCCGCCGCCGCGGTCGAGCCCGCGGCCCGCCCCCGCGAGCCCCGCGAGCCGCTCGACGACCTGCTGGCCCGCCTCGACGACGAGGCCGAGGCGTGCATGCAGGCCGGCGACTACGCCGGCGCCGACGAGCGCTACAGGCAGATCGTCGCCCGCGGCGGCCGCCGGGTGCAGGTCGAGCTGGCGTTCTCCGACCGCTTCCACCTGGCCCGCCGCCGCGACGACGAGCCGGCCCTGCGCAAGCTGTGGACCGCCTACCTCGATCGCTTCCCCCGCGGCCAGTTCGCCGACGACGCCCGCGGCGGCCTGTGCCGCCTCGCCCCCGCGGCGACGCGCGCCGCCTGCTGGCGCGACTACCTGGCCGACTTCCCGTCCGGCAGCTTCGCCGCCGACGCCCGCGCCGCCGGAGACGCGCCGTGACCCGCGCCCTGCTCGCCCTGCTCGCCCTGCTCGCCGGCGGCTGCGCCGTCGACGACTTCGTGCTGTCCCCCGACCCCTGCCCGACCACGGGCACCACCGATCACTCCGAAACCACCGCCGCCACCACCGGCGCCCCGCTCGACGAACCACCCCAGAGGAGACCCCATGCGCATCCTGTCCAAACACTTACTGAGCCCCGTGACCCTGGTCGGCCTGCTTATCCTGTCCTTCGGGACAGGCTGTCCCCTGCCCAAGCTCGGCGAGAACGACTGCGGTGACGCCGGCGTCGACGACACCGGCACCGACACCGGCGGCGACACCGACTCGGCCTCCGAGGGCGGCGACGTCACCGGCCAGTGCCCGGCCGACGACCCGGCCTGCAACGGGATGTGCGACCCCAACACCGACGACCCCGAGTGCACCCCGGACGACGAGTGCAACCCGATGGACCCGGCCGACCCCGACTGCCCGCCGGTCTGCCCCGACGACGACCCCAGCTGCCCCGACGGCGTGTGCGACCCGGCCGACCCCGCCGACCCCGACTGCCAGTGCGACCCCATGAACCCCAACAGCCCGGCCGGCGTGTGCCCCTGCGACGCCGACGCCGACTGTCCCATGGGCCAGGTCTGCGTCGAGGCCATGTGCACCTGCGAAGGCCCCGCCTGCCCCGACAACGTGTGCGACCCCATGAACCCGGACGACCCGGACTGCCCCGACTGCCCGGACGACGACCCCGACTGCTCGTGCGACCCCGCCGACCCCAGCTGCGGCGACGGCATGTGCGACCCCAACGACCCCGCCGACCCCGACTGCGCGTGCGACCCGATGACCGGCGTCTGCCCCGACGGCATGTGCGACCCGAACACCCCGAGCGACCCCGACTGCGCGCTCGAGTGCGTCACCGACGCCGACTGCCCGCCGAGCCAGCTGTGCGTCAACGGCGTGTGCGCGTGCGACGGCGACGGCTGCCCCGACGGCGTGTGCGACCCCAGCGACCCCGCCGACCCCGACTGCCCCTGCGGCCCCAACGACCCGATGTGCAGCGACGGCGTGTGCGACCCGGCCGCGCCGTTCGACCCCGACTGCCCGCCCTGCGACCCCAACTCCGACCCCGCCTGCCCCGACAACCAGTGCGACCCCAACAACCCCGCCGACCCCGACTGCGGCGTGGCGTGCAACGGCGACGCCGACTGCGCGATGGGCCAGTCCTGCATCGACGGGCTGTGCAGCGGCGACCTCGGCTGCATGACCGACGCCGACTGCCCGCCGAACCAGCTGTGCGACGCGATGACCGCGACCTGCCAGTGCGTCGAGCCCGACTGCGGCGTGTGCGACCCCAGCGACCCCAACTGCGCGCAACCCTGCAACGCCGACAGCGACTGCCCGATGGGCCAGTCCTGCCAGAACGGCGCCTGCTCCTGACCCGCACCACCCGCGCGCGCCGACTTCATGCCGGCGCGCGCGTGTGGGACCCTCTCGGCGTTGCTCCCGCTCGCCGGCATCGCCCTCCTCCTGTCCGCCCCCGCGGACGAGGAGGTTTTAATTATTGATAAGGACGATAAAAATATCGTCGCACCGGCCGCGCGCCGACTACCCACATTCACGTCCGCCCACCACCTGCCCGCACTCGTCGCCTCACCTCCCGCCGCGAGCCTCACCCCCGAAGACGAACGCTCCGCCGCGCCCGTCCACCTGCCCGCACTCGTCGCCTCACCTCCCGCCGCGAGCCCCACCAACAAAGACGAACGCGCCGCCGCGCCCGCCCACCTGCCCGCATTCGTCGCCTCACCTCCCGCCGCGAGCCTCACCCCCGAAGACGAACGCTCCGCCGCGCCCGTCGACGCCGCGCCGGCCGACGCCGTCACCACCGTGATCCTGCGCGCCGAGGGCGTCGACGAACCAGCGCTGCGCGCCGCCCTCGCCCGCCGCCGCCCCGATCTGACGCTGCTCGCGCCCGGCCGGCCCTCCGCCGACCCCACGCGCACCGCCTACGTCGAGGTGATCGCCGCCCTGCCGAGCGTCACGCTCGACCTCGTGCACGCCGACGGCCGGGCCTGGCGCCGCACCCTCGACGTCGGCGACGCCCCCGGCGAACGCGCCGCCGCCCGCCTGATCGTGCAGCTGCTCGCCGCCATCGCCGAGCGCCGCGCCGAGCCCGAACGCCGCGACGTCCCGGTCCCCGCCTGGACCCGCGACCCCGACGCCGATCGCCTCGCCGACGCCCCCACCGCCGCCCCCGAGCCCGCACCGCCGCAGATCCCCGACCCCCCACCCACCGACTCCCCCACCGCCGTCCCCGAGCACGCACCGCCGCAGATCCCCGACCCCCCACCCACCGCTCCCCGACCATCAATCATTAAACCCGAGCCCGCACCCGAGCCCGCCGCCACCAACCCGACCTCCGCGAAACATCAACCCGAAATAATTAAACAAGGATACGAGCTCGGGCTCACCGCCGACTTCACGACCTTGCTCGGCCCCGGCCCTCCGCGCGACGTCTCGCCCCTGCGCGGCCTCGGCGGCGGCCTGCGCCTCGACCTCCGCTTCCCCCGCGCCCTCGTGCTCGGCCTCGCCGTCCGCGGCCTCGCCCGCGACGCGGACGGCATCCGACTGTCCCGCCTGCGCGGCGCCCTGTCCCTCGGGTACCTCCTGCGCCACCGCCGCCTCGAATTTTTAATAATCGGCGCCCTGTCCTTCGAGACATGGCGCGCGAGACAGCAGGGCGACCCCGTCTACTACGCCGAGCCCGGCGCCGACACCCGCCCGCTGCTGATCGGCGGCCTCGTGCGCGCCGCCCCCGGCGTGCGCCTGGTCGCCGGCCCCCGCCTCGCCCTTCGCCTCGGCGCCTTCGTCGAGTTCGCCGCCAGCCTGCTGCCGACCGGCGCCGCCGCCAAACTGTCCCGCACCTTCCACGACGGCGCCGCCCCCACGCCGCTGTTCGCCCTCGGCGGCCCCGAGCTCGCCGCCGGCCTCGATCTCGCCGCCTGGTTCACCCTCCGCCGCCGCTGACACCGGGCCGTCGCCGCTGACACCAGGTCGTCGCGCGCTGCCCGTCCTTCACGTCGCCACCTCGACCCGCAGGGCGGCGCCCTCACCGGTCGCGGCGCGCCGACCTCGTCGCGAGCTCGGTCCTGTGCGTGCACGCCGCGCGCCCGCAGGGCGGCACCTTCACCGGTCGCGGCGCGCCGACCTCGTAGCGAGCTCGGTCCTGTGCGTGCACGCCGCGCGCCCGCAGGGCGGCACCTCACCGGTCGCGGCGCGCCGACCTCGTCGCTAGCTCGGTCCTGTGCGTGCACGCCGCGCGCCCGCAGGGCGGCACCCTCACCGGTCGCGGCGCGCCGACCTCGTCGTGTCGTCGATCCTGTGCGTGCACGCCTCACCGGTCGCGGCGCGCCGACCTCGTCGTGTCGTCGATCCTGTGCGTGCACGCCGCGCGCCCGCAGAGCGCCTCACGGACCGCGGCGCCGCCGGGCCTGCTTGCCGCGCGCGATCTCCGTCGCCAGCGCGTCGAGCTTGTGCTCCCAGAACCGGCGGAAGCGGCCCAGCCAGGCGTCGACCGCCTGCAGCGGCTCGGTCTCGACCGAGTACAGCCGCCGCTGGCCCTCGGCCCGCACGCTGGCGAAGCCCGCCTCGCGCAGCACCCGCAGGTGCTGCGACACGGCCGGCTGGGAGATCCCGAACTCCTCCTGCACGACCTCGACGATCGCCCCCGACGTCTGCTCGCCGTCCGCGAGCAGCTCGAGGATCCGCCGCCGGACCGGGTCACCGAGGATGTCGAGCGCGTGCATCGGTCAGTGCGTGTGACCTTCACCCGGCGGAGTATCACAGCTCTCGCCGGTGTAGAACGCCGTCGTCGCCGCCGCCGACGCCAGCGCGGTCGCCTCCGGCGTGCCCGACGCGACCGCCGCCCGGCCCCACGCGTTGCTGCTCGCGGTCATGAACTCGCGGCCCGCGGGCGTGCCGGCCCAGGCCGCGCCCTCGGCCGCGTCGCCCATCGCCCCGGCCAGGTGCAGCCCGAGGCCCAGCAGCGTCAGGTCCCAGCCGACGCCGACGGCCCCCGGCCCGAACTTCTGCCAGTGCTCCTCGACGTGGGCCGTGTGCTCGAGCTCGAGGCGCGTGCCGCCCCGCGGGTCCTCGGCGAGCTGCACCGTCAGCCACGACACCCCGCCGCCGAACTCCCACGTCACCGCCAGCCGCCGCGGCGGCTCGCACGCCGTGATCTGCCCGCCCGCGTTGCCCTGCAGCTGGTAGCGCCCGCCCAGCCGCAGCTCGCCGGTGACCGGCAAGAACCACCGCGGCAGCCGCTGCGGGCTGGTGATCGCGTCCCACACGTCCTCGATGCCGGTGTCGAACGTTCGGGTGGCAACCACCACCTTCGCGGGCTTGCCGTCCTGCTCGTGGCTGCGGACCTCGCGGGTGATGGCGCCGATCTGGCGAATGATGTCGATCTTCATGACGGACTCCTCGGGGCCTCGCGCCCCGACGCCCGATGTATCAGCAGCGACTTATATAATTCAAGACTTAAATATTGCGCCCCCGGCCCGGTCGACGCCCCCCCACCCACGCAAGCACGCGCATCCGCGACGACCCCCTCACGCTCCGTCGCGGAACTGCAGCCACGCCGCGGACAGCTCCACCGTCGTCTCCTGGCTGGCGACCCAGCGGGCGTGGAACGCCTTCGCGCGTTCGTGCAGCTCCCAGTCGACGAGCCCAGCCCCCTCGAGGGCGACCAGTTCATCCCATATGGCCGCGGCCAGGACTCGGTGCTCCTCCGTCAGAGTCTGGGCGATGGCCAGCGGCGTCAACAACCGGGAGGTCACCCCCAGGGGCCGCAGCAGCTGAAGAAGGTCGGTCATCGCGGCGCTGTCGATGGCCGTCACGTCGCGTTTGCCGAGGACGCCCTGAAGCCACCTATCGGCCGTGCACAGCGCGGTCCCGGGGGCCTCGTCCACCAGCCAGCGGACGACCGCACGATCGTGACGAATCACCTTGTCATCGCGCGTGGTGGGCTCGCCCGGCAGCTTGTGGTCGTCGGGGCGCATCTCGACGATCGCAGTCTCGATCGCGTAGTCCATGAGACGTGCCGTCAACTCGCGCTCCGCGCGGCGAAGCTGGGCCTTTTGTTGCCACTGCTCGGCGGCGGGACGCTCGGCACCGCAGGCGCCGAGGAAACGACGAAACTCGGCGGCGCAGCGGTCGTCCCCGCGGGTCGAGCAGTAATGGGCCACGAAGAAGTTCCGGGAGCGCGCGAGCTCCGGTGTGGTCTCGACGAGGCCCTCGAACTCCCACGCCTTGATCAGGTGGGCCGCCATCTCCTCCACATAGAGCGACGGCACGACGATACCCGCGCCGCGGCTGCGGAGCGACTGGTGGAGAGCGTGGGCCGCGAGCGATGTCTGCCAGTCGAGCGCAGGGCGGTCGTAGAGCGCGCACAGCATCGGGAGAGCGATCGACGCGTCGAGCGCGATACGGACCGGGGCCTTCAGCCCGAGCACCTGCGGGATGTCCTCGGCGTCGTACTCGGTGAGCTGCAGGAACAGCTCCGCCGCAGCGAGACTCTGGGCGAATGGCGACGCCGCCACGACGCCGACCAGGGCCGCGAAGGCGTCGCGGAGCCCCCGCTCGTCGAGCGCCAGCTCCGCTGCCAGCCGACCTTCGACCGCACGCCAGCGCTGGCGAGTCTCGTCGTCTCGCCGACCCTGGGTCAGGGCCCGGGGATCGAGCGGGCTCAGGGCGCGGTCGGCGACCGCAGTCCGGACCAGCAGGCCCAGATCCCCGAAGATCGTATCGACGGCCCGCCGCGCCCGCACCTCGCGGTGGTGGGTACCTTTCGCCAGGAACGGTTCGAGCACCGCGGCGCACTGCTCGCGCAACCCCTCTTCGTCGGCGTCGGCGATCCGCAGGGCCGTCGTCGTCATCGCGCCGAACGCCGGGTGGATGCTGACCTCGGGCTCTTCGACGACGATGAGCTGCTCGTGCTGAAGATTACGCAGGGCTCGCTCGAGCAGCAGGGGCGGAACGCCTTGATGCAGCAACATGGACGCCTCCGCCAACAGACGCTCGCGCGTCATACGGCCGGCGGCCCGCTGCAGGACGGTGCCGAGCACGCTCTTGGCGACCTCCCAGCGGAACTTCGCAGGATTCGGGTGAAAGAACGCGAAGGCACGGATGACCTGTTCACGGGCGCTCGGCAAGACCTTACGGGCGTCGCTCGGGGCGCCGGGGAGTCGTTCCGCGAGCAGCTGCAGCAGGCGGCCTCTGTTCTGCACGGCCGCCGAGACGATCGTACCAGCGTCGAAGATCTGCACCGTGATCTCGTATCTCTGCAGGAGCCTCAAGACGGTCCGCCCCGCATGGGTCTTGTCCGTCTCCTGAGAGCACACGAAGTTCAGAATGCGCAGATCGTGGCGCTTCGCGTCGTCGGCCGGCAGCGCCTCGCGAGCGGCGTGGAGCTTGGCCACGTCCTCCTCGAGTTTCTGATCCCACGGCTGGGCCTTCCCGGCGTGGAATTGGGCTGGCATCCGCACGAGGGGCTCGGCAGACAGGACTATCCAGGCGTCGATCCCTCCGTCACCTTTACCGTCGGTGTCGTGGACCGGGACGTGGAAGTGTGCATGGAGGAACTCGAGCGCGATCTCCCGGAATTCCACCGGTCCGACGATCTGCTTGACGAGGCGCTTCCAGTCGTCGAGGTTCACTGCGCTACCAGCGTAACATACCGCCTCTGCGCACGAACGTCGTGAAGCATCTCACAGGAGATGCGAGCGCGGCCTACTTCTTCTTGATCACCCTGTCGACCACGTGCACGACCCCGTTGTCGGCCTTCAGGTCGGCGTCGATCAGCTTGACGCCCTGGACCATCACGTCGTTGTCCTGGGCCTTGACCTCGAGGTCCTTGCCGGCGGCCGTCGGCGCGGTGCGGAAGTTCGTCAGCTTGTTGATGTCGTTGGTCCCGAGGATCACGTGCAGGCGCACGAACTCGTCGAGCTCGGCGGGCTTCTTCTTCAGGCGGTCGACCGCCGCCTTGCCGAACTTGCCCATCGCGTCGTCGTTCGGCGCCAGCACCGTGAAGCCCGCGCCGTCCTGGGAGTGCATGCCCTTGCCGTAGTCCGACAGCAGCACCAGCTCGTTGAACGCCGGGGCCTTGGCCGCCAGCACCGTCAGCACGTCGCCGGCGGCCTTGGCCTGGCCGTCGGACTTGGCGTCGGCCTTGGCGTCGGCCTTGGCGTCGACCTCGGCCTCGTCGGCCGCGGCCGGCTCGGCGTCGGCCGGCGGCTCCGGGTCCGCGGCCGGCTCGGGGTTCGCCGTGGCGTCCGTCTCCGGCGGCGTCGTGTCCGCCTTGTCCTTGCAGCCCGACGCGGCGACAAAGACTATTAAAAGGCCGAGACGGGACAGCGAGGCGGGGATCGACATCCGTCGGATTGTACGTCTCGCGTCCCGTCGCGGGAAAGTTTACGTCGTTGTTTTCCGGTCCCGGGCCGCTGACGTCAGGCCACCCGGGCCTTGCTCGCCGCCTGCTCGCCGCCCTGCAGCGCCGCAGGCGTCGCGTAGAACAGCCGGGCGGCCACGCCGCCCTCCTGCGCCAGCCGCTGCGCCGCCTCGCCGGAGACCAGCTCGACGCGGGCCCCGGCGGCCACGGCCTCGCGCGGCAGGCGGTCGCGCAGCTCGGCGTCCTCGATCGGCCAGGGCAGCACCAGCAGCTCGACCTGCTTGCGCTCGAGGCAGGCCGCCACCTCCGCCTGCCCCAGGGCCCCGCGGCCGCCGGACCGGGCCAGGTCGACGACCTCGGCCACCAGCTCGACCTCCCGGGCCCGCTCGGCCGCCGCCGTCACCGGCGACACCCGCCGCACGACCTCCGCGTCGTCGACGTACGGCGGCACCGCGACCACCGCGAGCACCTGCCGGGCCAGCGACGCGTGCAGCTCGCGCTTCAACGCGTGCGCCGACTCCTCGGCCCCGCCGAGCACCAGCCGCTCCGCCCGCGTCTCCTCCATCAGGACCCGCGTCTGCTCCGCGACCTCCTGGTAGAAGCGCCGGCGGTGGTCGTCCTCGGTGGCCGCGAACGCGTCGCGGTTCGACCCGCCCATGGTCCGGTCGCCCTGCGGCATCTGCGTCTTCTCGGGGAAGTCGTACAGCGCGAAGTCGTTGACGTGCGCGCCCTCGCGGCTCGACCGCCCGAGGTAGCCCGAGACGAACCGGGCCCGCTCCTTGTCGACGACGACGACGAGCGTGCGGCGGTACTCGTCGAGCAGCCACAGCAGCGGCGCCAGCGCGGCCCGCCCGTAGGCCGCCGCGTTGTCGCCGACCGGCACCGGCAGGGCCAGCACCTCCTCGCTCTTCGGGGTGAGGAACAGCGCCAGCGCCTTCGAGCTGCTGCGGTGGGCGTCGAGCAGCGCCTCGGCCCGCGCGCGCAGGCCCGCGAACGCCTCGTCGCCGGGGTGCTGCTGCGCGAGCGCGTGCAGGGCGTTCTTCGCCCAGATCCTCCACCCGGGGGTCGTCGCGTGGTTCTCGATGCGCGCCGCGTCGGTCGTCAGGTACAGCGACAGCGTGCGATCGGCGTCGGGCTGGCTGAGGAGGCGTTGGATATCGGAGACGTCGTACATCACCCGAGTCCGTACCACCGCGACGATGGCGGGCAACCGGGCCCCTCGCGCACTCGCTGCGCGGCGTCGCGGGCGCCTACGAACTCGGTTCGGGCAGCGGCTCGTGGAAGTCGGCCAGGTTCATGGCCACCGTCAGCCGCGTGTTGAAGATCGAGTAGACGAGGAAGGCGGCGAACGTCGGCTGGTTCTTGATCCACGTCGGCTCGTAGCGCGGCGGGGCGATGGTGCCGTTGCGGAAGTAGGCGTGCAGGTCGAGCACGTCGCCCACCGTCATGCGCCCGGCGAACAGGTCGCGGATGTACTCGGGTTTTCCCTGGTGGATCGCCTTCAGGAAGAAGGTGTGCACCGCGATCAGCCCCTGCAGGTAGACCACGTCCTTGGTGAACACCAGCTTGCCGCGCACGTCCCCGCCGCGGAACACCCGCGCCGCCGAGTGGAAGCTCTCCTCCTGCGACTGCCCCTCCGCCAGGAAGAACTTGAACACGTCGATGAAGTCGGCCCCCTGCAGGCCCATGTCGATCGCCTTGACCCGCAGCGCCAGCCGGCGCAGGCGGCTGAGGTCCATGGCGTTGGTGATCAGCTCGGCGAAGGTCGCCAGGCCCTCCTGCGTGGCCGTGGTCCGCGGCGCCCCCAGGCCCATGCTGCGCAGCACCGGCTGCTCGCGCCCGTTGGTGGCCGTCAGGCTGTGCACGAACACCTCGTGCTCCGCGAGCTGCGGCACGTCCTGCTCCGAGAAGCACGTGCCCCCGCGGATCCGCACCCGCTGCGCGCCCGCGGCCGCCTTCGAGGCCATCTCGCCGTCGACCTCGACGGCGATCGGGTGGTCGAGGAACACCGCCGCGATGCGCTGACGCAGCTGCTCCGCCACGTACTCCGGCCGCAGGCAGACCTCGTCCGGGACCTCCCCGACCACCGGGAAGTCGTCGGTCAGCGCCAGGAAATGCTCGGCCGCCTCGAGGTTGGTCACCTCGGTCGGGCCGATGCGATCCCGCGGCGTCCCGTACAGCTCGATCGAGCGGTCGGTGAACTCGGCGGTGCCGATCCGCTCGACCATCCGCGCCGCCGCCACGTAGCTGCGCGCCGTCCGCAGCAGGTAGCGCCCGATCGGCTCGTCGGCGTCGCACTCGTCCATCAGCGCCCGCAGCTCGGCGATGTTGCCGTCGAACCGCTGGGCCCGCAGCGGGACCTCCGGCAGGCGCGGATCCCCCGCCCGCCAGTGCGCCAGGAACTCCGCGGCCAGCCGCGCCGGCCACGCGAGGTGGCTCAGGACCTTCACCTCCTTCGCCGCCGCCACCAGCCGCGCGTCCGCGGCCGCGATCTGCTGCAAGGTCACGCGATCCATCACCCCGCGATGGTAACGCAGTCCGACGACGATCGTCCCGCGCGTCTCCGGACAATTGTCCGCGCTCCGCGCCCGCCGCAAGCCGACTCACGCGCTGTCACGGCGATGACTTCGCACGCCTCGGACCGCATCTGTCCCCACCCGCGCCGGTTGGCAGACCGATCGCCTTCCCGTATCTTGGGCCCTCCCAGCATGGCCATGAAAGTCGGCGAGGACATCGAGGCGTGGTGCACCAAGTGTCGCACCGACACCCTTCACGTCGTCGTCGCGCTGAAGCCCGGTAACACCGAGGCCAAGCGCGTCGAGTGCAAGGAGTGCCACGGTCAACACAACTACCACGCGCCGAAGATCGCCGCGCCCAAGCAGCAGACCGCCGCGCCGATCGTGCAGAACCGGACCGCCGCCGCGCGCGCCCCGGCCAAGCCGGCCCCGCCGCCGAAGCCCGCCGCCGCGGCCAAGCCGGCCAGGGCCGCCAAGCCCGCGGCCTCGTCCGCGCCGGCCCCGACCGGCGCCCGCGAGTGGCAGCGCCGCATGGACGAGCTCGCCATGCGCCGCGACCTCGTGGTCCGCCCCTACTCGATGCGCGAGACCTTCGCCACCGGCGAGCCGGTCTCGCACCCGAAGTTCGGCCAGGGCGTGGTGCTCGAGATCCTCGAGGCCAACAAGTGCGCCATCCTGTTCGAGGAGGGCCGCAAGGTCCTCGCCATGGGCAGCGCGCCAGCGGCCTGATCGCGGGCCCGCCCGCCGCTTGTCGCCGCGGCCGCCGGCGTGCGACCGTGCGGCGCTCGCATGCACCCGCAGCCCACAGACGAAGCCCTGGCCGCCCGCACCCTCGCCAACCTCGAGGCCGTCGTCGCCGTCGACAGCCAGAGCGACGAGCGCTCGCCCGGCATCCCGACGACCGCGGGCCAGGTCGCGCTCGCCGAGCTCGTCGCCGACTACCACGCCAGGCTCGGCGCCGCGGTCGAGCGCGACGCCATGGCCAACGTGATCGCCAGCTACCGCGGCCGCGGCCGCGGCGCGGACAGGGCCCCGGTCGCGCTCATGGTCCACCTCGACACCGCCCGCGGCACCGCGGCCGTGCCGTCGTTGCACGTGCACCGCGGCTGGCGCGGCGAGGCCCTGCGCTTCCCCGCCAACCCCGACATCCGCGTCGACGTCGCGACCTACCCGTCGTTGGCGCCGTTCGTCGGCCACGACGTCGTGCACGGCCCCGGCGACCGCCCGTTCGGGCTCGACGACAAGCTCGGCCTGGCCCACTGCATGACCCTGGCGGCGCTGCTCGAGCAGCACGCCGAAGATCGCCCGCCGCTCGTGTTCGTCGGCCGGCCCGACGAGGAGGTCGGGCGCCACGAGGCCGTCGTCGGCCTCGCCGCGCTGCTGCAGGAGCGCGGCGTCCGCTGGGCCTACACCGTCGACGGCATCCTCCCGTACGAGGTCAACGTCGAGAACTTCAACGCCGCCATGACGAGCGTGACGTTCGCGCCGCGGCCGGGCCGCGGCCTGCGCGGCGCCGGGTTCGTCGCGCAGGTCGGCGGCGTCAACACCCACGGGGCCACCGCCGCGGCCGAGGGCCACCGCGCCGCGCCGCGCCTGGTCGCCGAGTGGCGCGCCGCGCTCGCGCCCGCCGACGCGGAGATCCTCGGGTTCGAGTCCGACGAGCTGCGCGACTGCGACGCCCGCGTGGCCCTCCGCGTCGCCGACGGCGCCGAGGCCCGCGTGCGCGCGGCCCTCGAGGCGGTGATGGCCCCGCACCGCCCGCGCGGCGCGTCGTGGTCGCTGACCCCGAGCAGCGCCGCGCTCGCCGACGACGGCGCGGCCGAGGCCATGCTCGCCTGGATCTCCCGCTTCCTCGCCTCGCGCCCCGGCTTCACCCTGCCCGCCGAGGACTCGTCGGATCGCGACGGCTACTCCCAGCCGATGCGGGCCCGCACCCTCGCCGCCGGGATCCAGCTCGACGTCCGCCTCCGCGATTTTAATAAGGACACCCTCGCGCGCCGCGTCGAGCACGTACGTGGGCTGGCCGGCGACAACGCATTTAATAGGATCGATCAATACGTCAACATGGGCCCCGAGCTGGCCGCCCACCCCGGCCTCGCCGACGCCGCCGAGCGGGCCGGACAGGCCGCCGGCGTCGCCACCCGCCGCCTGCCGATCCGCGGCGGCACCGGCGTCGATGTGTTCCTCGAGCGCGGCATCCCGGTCGCCAACCTCGGCACCGGCTACTTCGCCCCCGAGAGCGAGAAGGAGCTGACCTCGCTGCAGCTCATGGCCGGCCACGCCCGCTGGCTCCTCGCCCTCGCCCGCGAGCTCGCCGAGGGCGGCCCGGCCGCGACCTGATCTCGAGGACAGCCTCGCCGGCGACGCGAGCAGCCGCGCCCGGTCTCGCCGCGACCTGACCTCGAGGACAGCCTCTTCGGCGACGCCAGCAGCCGCGCCCGGTCTCGCCGCGACCTGACCTCAAGGACAGCCTCTCCGGCGACGCCAGCAGCCGCGGCCCGCCCCGCGCGGTCTCCTCGCGACCTGCCTCTAAGGACAGCCTCGCCGGCGACGCAGGCCGACCAGCGCGAGCAGCCACAGCCCGCCCGCGGGGGTCGTGCCGCCCGCGCTGCACCGCGACTCCGCGGCCGGCGGCGCGGGCGCGGGCGTCGGCGGGGTGCCGACCACCGGCGGCTGCGTCGGCGCGCCGGTGGTCGGCGCCGCCGCGACCACGCAGCGCTTGACCGCCTCGCAGGTCGCCGGCGCCGTGCAGGCGGCCGCGTCGCCGCACGCGCCGTGGGCGAAGGTGCGTTCGAACGGCTGCCCGTGCGACCAGCCCGACGCGCTCTTCTCGCTGCGGACCTCGACGCACAGCCCCTGCTCGCGACACACGCGCGCGGGCGCCGAGCCGCCGCCGAAGCGTTCGCCGACGCCCGCGCAGTCGCCGTCGACGTTGCAGGTGGTCGGTCGACACCACGGGCCGTTGTGACCGGTGTCCCCGACCGCGCCGTCGGGGCAGTCCCTGGGCGGGGGCATGACCGCGTCGGCGCGGGCCGACGAGGCGGACAGCGCGACGAGCCCGACGCTCGCCGCCACCACCAGAGCTCGGAGCTGCTGCATGGGCCGACGATAACCCCGCCGCGGCCGACCCGGGCGCGCAGATCGCTCGCAGCACATCAATTAGGAGTCTTTTCGACTCGGCGCCCGCCGACGCGCCGCGTTGCGGCGGTGCACCGCCTCCATCTCGGGGTGATAGCCGGCGAACAGGCCGCCGTCGCGCGCCAGTCGCTCGCGCGTCGCGTCGTCCTCGGCGATCCAGCGCAGCAGCTCCGCGCGCAGCTCCTCGTGCATGGCGCGAGCGTCGGCGCGGTCGCTGCCGCGTGCGAGCCGGCGGATTGCCCGCGCGTCGACGGGCGGGGTAGCATGCGACGGGGGGGGATGGCGGAGGACACGACGGAGCGCACGCAGGCCGACGCCGCGCCGACCCGCGCCGACGGGCCCCGGCGGCGCGACGGACAGACCGACCGCGAGTCCGCCGCCACGCCCGCCCCGGCGTCGGCGCGCGACCTCCCGCTGCCGGCCCGCCTCGGCCGCTACCTCGTCATCGAGCGCATCGGCGCCGGCGGCATGGGCGTGGTGGTCGCCGCCTACGACCCCGAGCTCGAGCGCAAGCTGGCGATCAAGCTGATCCGGGCCGACCGCGCCGGCAGCGACGCCCGCGCCCGCCTGCTGCGCGAGGCCCAGGCCATGGCCCGCCTGTCGCACCCCAACGTCGTGCCGGTGTTCGACGTCGGCCTCGTCGACGACCAGGTGTTCGTGGCCATGGAGTTCGTGCGCGGGCAGACGCTGACGAAGTGGCTGAAGGCCGCTCCGCGCCCGTGGCGCGAGGTCCTGCCGCTGTTCATCGCGGTCGGCCGCGGGCTGGCGGCCGCCCACGAGGCCGGCATGGTCCACCGCGACCTGAAGCCCGACAACGTACTCGTCGCCGACAACGGCCGCGTCCAGGTCACCGACTTCGGCCTGGCCCGCACCGCCGACGACGCGCCCGAGCGCCTCGACGTCGACCCCGCGCGCGCCTCGGGCCTCGCGGAGGACCTGACGCAGACCGGCACGATCCTCGGCACGCCGGCCTACATGGCCCCCGAGCAGTTCATGGGCCTGGCGATCGACGCGCGCACCGACCAGTTCGCGTTCTGCGTCTCGCTGTACCAGGGCCTTGCGGGGCAGATGCCGTTCCGCGGCTCGAACGTCGAGGCCCTCGGCGCCGCGATCTGCACCGGCCGCCTCCACGACCCCAGGGCCCTGCGCGTGCCCGCGTGGCTGCGCAAGGTCGTGCTGCGCGGGCTACGGACCGACCCGGCCGAGCGCTGGCCCGACATGCCGGCGCTGCTCGCCGCGCTGACCCGCGACCCGCGACGCGCCCGCCTGCGCTGGCTCGGGCTCGCCGGCGCCGCCGCGGCCGGGATGATCGTCTGGCGGACCACGACGACCCCCGCGACGTCCTGCAGCGCCGCCGCCGACGAGCTCGCCGGCGTGTGGGACGACGGGCGCCGCGCCGCGGTCGAGGCGGCGCTGCGCTCGACCGGCCTGGTCTACGCCGACGCCACCTGGTCGCGCGTGCAGGCCGGCCTCGACGCCTACGCCGGCGCGTGGTCGGCCATGAACGTCGCGCTCTGCGAGTCCGGGCAGCCCGAGCTGCGCACGCTGCAGGCCGGCTGCCTGGCCGTGCGTCGGCGCGAGCTGCAGGCCGTGGTCGACGTGCTCGCCGCCGCCGACGCCGGCGTGGGCGAGCGCGCGGCGCAGATGGTCAGCGCCCTGCCCGGCCTGGCCGGCTGCGCCGACGCGCTGGCCCTGCGCTCGGGCGTGCCGGCCCCGGCCGGGGCCGCCGCCGACGTCGCGGCCCTGCGCGACGCGCTGGCCGGGGCCCGGGCCGAGGCCGCCGCCGGTCGCTACGCCGCCGCCCTGACCGGCGCCGACGCGGCCCTCGCCGCCGCCGAGCCGCTGGCCTACCGCCCGCTGATCGGCGAGATCCAGCTGCTCCGCGGCCGCGCCCACGAGAGCCTCGGCGACTACACCGCCGCCGCCGTCGACCTCGAGGCGGCCTGGCGAGCCGCGCTCGCCAGCGGCGACGACGCGCTCGCCATCGAGGCCGCCGCCGGGGCGATCACCGTGGTCGGCCGCTACCTCGCGCGCACCGAGACCGGCTTCATGTGGGCCGGCAAGGCCGAGGCGATGCTCGAGCGCCACGGCCGCGACGACCTGCCGAGCGCGCGCGTGCTCTACAACCTCGGCAACCTGTACGAGAGGACAGGCCGCTACGCCGACGCGGTCGCCGCCCTCGAGCGCGCGACCGAGCTGCGGAGCCGCGCGCTGGGCCCCGAGCACCTCGAGGTCGCCGCCGCCCAGGTCGCCCTCGCCAACGCGCTCATGGGCCAGGGCCAGCTGGCCGCGTGCGAGGCGGCGCTGACGCGGGCGCTGGCCATCCAGGAGGCCGCGCTGGGCCCAGAGCACCCGGTCGTGGCGACCGCGCGCAACAACCTCGGCAACGCGCTCGAGTCCGCCGGTCGCTACGCCGAGGCCGAGGCCCAGCTCGCGCGCGTGGTGGCCATCCGCGAGCGCGTGCTGGGGCCCGACCACCCCGAGGTCGCCGCCTCGCGGACCAACCTCGGCGTGGTGCTGCTCATGCAGGGCCGCTTCACCGAGGCCGAGGATCAGCTGCGCCGCGCCGTCGCCGTGCGCGAGCGGGCCCAGGGCCCAGAGCACCCCGACCTCGCGGCGCCGATCGCCGACCTCGGCAACCTCTACTTCGCCAGCGAGCGGCCCGCCGAGGCCGAGGCGCTGTACCGCCGCGCCCTCGCCATCGACCTCGCCGCCCTCGGCGCGGACCACCCCGACGTGGCCCTGACGCGCAGCAACCTCGGCGCCGCGCTGTGGCGCCTCGGTCGCCTCGACGAGGCCCGGGCCGAGCTCGACGTCGCCGCCGCCGCCATGGCCCGCGCGCTCGGCGAGCGCCACACCGACCGCGCCGCGCCGCTGCACACCCTCGGCGAGGTGGCGCTGGCCCGCGGCCAGGCCCGCGAGGCCGTGGCCCTGCTCGAGCAGGCCGAGGCCCTCGCCGCGCCGGTCTGGCCGCCCGCCAACCTCGCGCGCGTGCGCTTCGCCCTCGCGCGCGCCCGCTGGCACGCCGACCTCGACCGCCCCGCCGCGCGCGAGCTGGCCGCCGCGACCCTCGAGCCGCTGCGCGCCGGCGGCCCGCTGTTCGCCCCGGACCTCGCGCGCGCCGAGGCCTGGCTCCGCGATCACGCCGCCTGACCGCGGAGACCGCCGCCGCGCCCCGTCGCCCGCGGTTCGCCCCGGACCTCGCGCGCCCGCCTGACTGTTCGCCGCCCCGCCCCGCCGCTATGCTGCCGCCTCGGGGGTGGAGATGGGTCTGGTCGGTCGCTGCGTCTCGCTGATGCTCGTGGTCTCGCTCGCCGCCTGCGACGAACCCACCAGCGACGCCGAAGTGCACACGCTCGCCGGCAAGCTCGACGCCGACACCTACGTCGCCCTCGTCGCCGACGACCGCGACGTCGTGCTCTACGTGTGCGACGGCGACGCCGACAGCGTCGCCGTGACCGCGTGGTTCACCGGCGCCCACGCCGACGGCAGCTTCGACCTCACCAGCGAGCAGACCGCCGGCCGCGCCGTCGGCACCCTGTCCGCCGACGGCGCCGAGGGCAGCGTCACTCTGGGCGGCCAGGCCCTGAGCTTCACCGCCGAGCCCGCCGCCGGCCCCGCCGGCCTCTACTTCGACCAGACCACCGACGCCGACGCCACCACCTTCTGGGGCGGGTGGATCGTGCAGGCCGACGGCGGCGTGCGCGGCTCGGTGCTCAACCGCAAGACCAACAGCATCGTCGCCGCCGGCAACGCGACCCCGAACGCCGCGCTCACCGTGCTCGGCCTGCAGTTCAAGGTCACCCGCCTGACCCGCCCCCGCCTGTAGCGACGGCGACTCAGCGGATCAGCAGCCCGAGGCTCAGCGCGACCGTGTGGAACCAGTTATCGGTGAAGCCGTCGCCGACCTCCGGCTCGCTCTCCGCCCCGCGCGCGCCGCCGCCGATGTAGCGCACGTTGACGTACGCGTCGCCCGCCCGCGGCACGTGGAAGCCGACCCGCACCGACGTGTCCATCAGCGCCCCCTCGAAGTAGTCGCGCGTGCCGCTGATGATCCGCCCGCGCACGTAGATCCCGTCGATCTCGCCGCCGAGCCACACCCCGCGGCCCTTCCGCGGCGTCCAGCGCCCGCGCAGTTTAATTAATGGCACCACCCCGACGTTGCGGTGGCTCGACAGCAGCGACCCGTCGCGCGCCGCGTAGTCGATGGTCGCGTTGCGCAGCTGCACCGCGAGCCCGAGCGACAGCTCCTGCTCGGGGTCTTTGAAAAAGTCGTACGCGTAGCCGAGGCGATAGAACCCGAAGTCGTACTTGAAGGCCATCGGCGTGCCCGCCACGAAGCGCCGGTCGTCGACCACCAGGTCGTCCCGCAGCGTCTCGGTGGTGCGCAGCTTGATCGGCTGGATCAGGAACGAGAACGTGTGCCGCTTCTTGACCTCCCACTCGGCCTGGAAGCGAAAGAACGGGAACAGCACGTCCTGCCCGCCGCGGTTGCGCAGGTCGAAGTACGTCGCCTCGCGCCCGAACTGCAGGCGGTGAAACACCACCCCCACGAACCCGACCTCGACCCCCAGCCGCAGCGCGTACCAGCGGTCCGGCGGGTTGAGCTGCCACCGCCGCGGCGCCTCCGATGTCGTCGCCGGAGTCGGAGTCGTCGCCCCCGAACCAGCACTCGTCGTCGGCGCACCCGTCGCCGCGCTCGTCGTGCCCGGGCTCGTCGTCCCCGAGCTCGCGGTCGCCGTCGTCGCCGGCGCCGCTGCGCTCGCACCCGGCGCCCGCGCCGGCAACCCGACCCCGTAGCGCGCCTCGACGCTGCCCGGCGCCGGCTCTGCGGGCGCCGGCGCCCCGGCCAGCGCAACGACCAAACCTCCGTACACGAGTGCCATGGACCGCCGTTCTAATAAATGTCCAAGGTTTGTGCAAACTGGCGTCCGGGTCGAGCCCGCCTCTCCGACGGCCCGCGTCCACGTCTGCGCCCGTCCGCGCCCGGCGGTCGGCGCGTCAAAATTTCACGACCCAGGTGAACCCGCCGCCCTGCTCCGTCGCCTCGAACTCGAGCGAGCGCGCGAAGCCCTCGAGGCAGTCGCCGAGCGGGGTGCTCTGCCACGGCTCCTGGGCCCGGGCCTGGACCGCGCCGTCGGCCCGCACCTGCACGCGCACCCGGGCCTTGAGCCCGCGGGCGCTCGGCAGGCCGCACAGCGGGCCGCAGGCCGCGACAGCCCGCCTGCGCTGGGCCGAGAAGCGGGCCGCCAGCGCGGAGCGCTCCACACGCGACGGCTTCGCGGGCTGCTCGCGGTCCGCCGGACCGTCCCCCGGGGCGTGCGCTCCGGCGCCGCTCGGCGGAGCGGCGGATCCGCCCGGGACTTCCGCAGGAGCCGCCCCGCTGTCGTCCGTCCCGCCAGGCGGCGGGGCTGCGTCGTCCGCCGCGGGAGCGTCGGCCGTCGACGTCTCCGTCGGCGCCGCCGCGGCGACCTCGGCGGGCTGGACGACAGCCGCTGCCACGACCACCTCGCCCCCGGCCGCCCCGGTCGGCTCCGCCGGCTGCTTCACCGGCGGCGACTCGTCGCGCTCGAGCGACGCCGGCTCGCCCGTGGAGCTCTCGCGGTGGGCCAGCGAGGCCCCGACCGCGAGCGTCGTCGCGGCCACCACCGTCCCGGCGCACAGCGTCCAGACTCCGAGCACGTGGGCCGCTCCGAACAGCCAGCGCTCCCGGCGCGGGAGCTGCCGGGGGCGTCGGGCCCACTCGTCCGTCGACTCGCTCGACATCGTCGCGGCGAGCGCGGCGACCAGCGCCGACGCGGACTGGAACCGCTCGTTGATCCGGGGGCCGAGCGCCTGCAACACCACCGCGTCGACCGCGGGCGGGATCCCCTGCCCGGGCGCCACCTGCGAGGGCGGCACCAGCACGAGCGGCCGGTTCGCCGCCGGGTGGTCCCTGTCCTCGCGGAAGACCGGGGCGTTGCCGGTGAGGAACTCGTAGAGCATCACGCCGAGCGCGTACAGGTCGACCCGCGCGTCGCAGGCGCGGCCGGACTGCTGCTCGGGCGACATGTAGCGCAGCGTGCCGACGATCATGTTCGGGTGGGTGATGCGCACGACGCCGGAGCTCTCGTGGTCCGGCAGCAGCGTGGCGATCCCCAGGTCGAGCAGGCGGACGCGGTCCTCCTCGAGGATGCAGTTGCCGGGCTTGATGTCGCGGTGGACCACGCCGTGCTGGTGCAGGGCGACCAGCGCCTGGGCGACCTCGTGCCCGATCGCGACGGCGCGCCGCCACGGGAACACCCCGCCCGTCGACTCGGACAGCAGCCGCTGCAGCGTCGGCCCCTCGACGAACTCCATCGCGAAGTACAGCAGGCGCGGCGCCTCGGCCTCGCAGTAGCCCTGGTCGAGGATCTGGACCAGGCGATCGCGGTGCTTGCCGGTCAGCCGCACCGCCAGCTTGACCTCGCGGACGAACCGCTGGACGGTGCCCGGGTCGCCGGCCCGTTCGGGGTGCAGCACCTTCACCGCGACGATCCGGCCGTGCACGTTGCGGTCCCGCGCGCGGTACACCGTCGCGAACCCGCCCGCCCCGATGCGCTCGACGAGCTCGTAGCGCCCGTCCAGGATCCGCCCGGCGTGGTCGTAGTACGGGGCAGGCATGGGCGAAAACACGATAACCCGGCCGCCTGGCGCTTGCCAGCGCCCGCTCGCTTGCCCGGCCGGGTTCGCGCATATACCGTTGCCCCATGGCCCCGGCCCACCGTCCGCGCGTCCCCGCCCACCGCGACGCCGTGGGCGCGACCGCGACGTGGGTGTTCGGGCTCGCCGGCGTCGGCATCAGCGGGCTGCTCACGGTCTTGAAGTTCCGCGCCGCCAACCTGTGCGACGACGCGTTCCTGACCACCTGCGGGGCCGGCGAGGGCGGCTGCGCCACCGCCCTCACCGACGCCTGGTCGACGGTCCTCGGCCTGCCGATCACCGTGCTCTCGGCGGCGCTCTACCTGGTGGCCGCCGGCCTGGCCGTCGTCATCCTGCTCGGCTCCCCGCTCACGCGCGCGCTCGCCAGGGTCCTGCTCCTGCCCATCGCCTGGCTCGCCGCCGCCGTCAGCGCGGCCCTCCTCGTCCGGACCCTCACCGTCCTCGCGATCTGTCCCTACTGCCTGCTCCTCGACGTCGTCGCCGTCGGCCTGCTCGTCGCGGCCCACCTGCTCAACCCGCGCCCGCTCGCCGCGCTGAAGCGCGTGCCCCTCCGCGACGCCGGCTTCGTCGCCGGGATCGCCCTCGTCGCCGGCCTCAGCCTCGTCGCCGTCCAGCGCAACCTCCTGCTCCGGGCCGCCGCCGCGATCCGCGACGCCGAGCTCAGCCCGTGCATGGTCCGCCTGCGCGAGCTCGCCGACACGCCGATGATCCTGCACCGCGCCCCCGAGCCGCGGGCGGTCGCCGCGCTGTTCCTCGACCTGACCTGCCGCCACTGCCGCCAGGAGTTCGCCTTCTGGCGCGACTACACCGCCGAGATCGCCGCCAGCGACGCCGCCGTCGAGGTCCGCGTCTACCACTACCCCCGGACCGGCTGCTCGCAGGGCGACCTCGTCCGCGGCGGCGCCGACGCGGGCGCGCGGCGGGCCTGCGACGCGGCCCGGGCCCTGACCTGCCTGACCTCGGCGCACGACCCCACGACGTGGGTCGACGCCAGCGAGCAGCTGTTCGCCCTGCAGGACTCCGCCGACGGCTTCGACAGCGCCGGCCTCGCCGCCCTCGCGCAGCGCTTCGGCTGGTCCGCCGATCCGACCCTGCCGTCCGCCGAGGACCCGTTCTTCGGCTGCATGCAGTCGACGTCGACGCAGACGCTGCTGCGCCAGCACATGCGCTTCGCCGAGGACGTGGCCCGCCTCGACCGCCCGCCGGGGATGCTGTGGATCCCGCTGTCGAACGGGCAGCCCGCCGGCGTGGCCCGCCAGTTCCAGGGCCGCAAGGACCGCGCCATCTATGACCGCCTGATCGCCGAGGTGACCCCTTGAAGCCCCGCGACGAAGCCACCCCCGACGAGTTACGCACGGCCCGCTATCAGATCGTGCTCTCCCTGCTGGCGACCCTCCTCCTCGGGCTCGGCCTCACGCTGGGCTATCAGGCCGCGACCACCGGCAAGACCCAGGAGTGCACCGAGGCCCGCGAAGAGGAGGACTGCGCCGCCGACGAGCTGTGCATACGCGGCCGCTGCGTCGCCGTCCCGCCGCCCCCGGAGCCGCTCCCGTGCCAGGAGGGCGACCCCTGCGACGCCTGCGCGTGCGGCGAGCCGCTCCGCTGCGACCCCGACACCCGCCGCTGCAGCGCCCCCGACCCCCCGGCGTGCAGCCCCGAGGTCGGCGCCCTCGTCCGCTCGATCCGCGAGTTCGAGCGCGAGCGCTGCACCAGGGTCGGCGGCAAGATCACCGAGTGCGACCCCAAGAAGCTGACCGAGTTCTTCGTCACCCACCAGCAGTTCAACGAGCTGCTGCTCCGCCTCGACCACACGATCTCCGTCCACTTCGACACCGGCCAGCCCGACGCGCTCGCCGGCCTCTCGCCGCGCGCGGCCCGGTTCTACGCCGAGCAGTTCGCCCAGGTCGCCGATCGCCTGAAGGACGCCGGCACCATCCTCGTGCTCGGCCGGGCGAGCAAGGACCGCAGCCGCAGCCTGCACGCCCAGGTCGCCAGCAACAACCTGGTCCAGAACCGCATGTCCTACGTCGCCGGCTGGCTCGTCGAGCTCGCCGACACGCCGCTCGCCCGCGACGCCCAGGCGAAGAAGCTGGTCCAGCTCGCGGTCGGCGACCACCAGCCGCTGACCGCCGACCAGCTCGCGGCCGAGCTCCCGCTGCACCGCATCGTCGCCGCGCGGCCGCAGAAGATCGACGTGATCCGCGGCGGCCTCCTGCATCACACCGCCCTCGACGAGCGGGCGGCCCGCGACCTCGAGCGCATGCTCAACCAGTCCGTCCTCGTGATCCCGGTCCCCGCCTCCTGCGAGCAGGCGCCATGAGCGACGCGCCCGATCCCCACGCCGCCAGCCGGCCCGGCCTCCACCGCAACGGCGGCGCCGTGCTGCTGCTGTCCGCCGCGCTGCTCGCGTGGAGCCTGGCGACCGCGCCCGCGGAGCCGCCGCGCCCCGCGCCGGTCGCCGCGGCCGCGCCGTCGACCGCGCCGCCGGCCCCGCTGCCCCCGCCGCCGCCCGGCGCGAGCGAGGCCTCGACTCCGTCTCGCCCCTACACCTTCGACCCGCCGCTGCGCCTGTCCGGCCTGTCCTCACTGATGTTCGGCGCCCTCCGGACCGACGGCATGCTGGCCGGCGCCGACCTCGGCGAGGCGTTCGGCGCCGGACCGAACCTCGTCGTGCTCAACGTCTGGGGCACCTGGTGCCCGCCCTGCGTGCGCGAGCTGCCGCGCCTGCTCGAGCTCCGCGAGCGCGACGCGTGGGGCCGCGACATCCGCTTCGTGCCGATCCACCTCGGCCCCCTCGACAGCCAGGCCGGCATGGCCCGCCGCCTGCTCGCCGGCCTGCAGCTGCTCGTCGACACCCAGCCCGGCGGCGGCAGCCTGGCCGAGTTCCTCGTCCGCGCCGGCGTGCTCCGCCAGGTGCCCGGCGTCCCGCTGACGCTCGTCCTGGACTGCCAGCGTCGCCTCCGCTGGCTGCACATCGGCGAGATCGTCGACACCGCCGAGCTCGAGTCGACGCTCGGCGAGCTCCGCAAGGAGCTGTCCGGCCCCCGCTGCGCCGTCACCCGCCCGGCGCCGGCCCCCGGCGAGCTGCCCCAGACCGGCGACTGCGGCAACGGCCGCTGCGACATCGCCCGCGAGACCTGCGCGAGCTGCCCCGTCGACTGCAGCTGCGTCGGCGGGGCCCAGTGCATCCAGGAGCCGGGCCGCCCGGCCAGCTGCGTGCACCCCGAAGCCAACCTCAAGGACTAAGACGCTCGATGCTCCCCCTCTCCCTCGCGCTCGTCGCCCTCGCCCTCGCCCCGGCCCGCCCCGAGCCCGCCCCGCCGCTGCTCCCGTCGCCCGTCGACGCGCGGGCCGCCGCCGCCCGCGCCGCCTACGCCGCCGGCGACTACCTGTCCGCGGCCCGCCAGTACGAGTCCCTCGCCCGCGACGCCCCCCGCTACTTCTTCAACGCCGGCATGGCCCGCGAGGCCGCCGGCGAGCCGTCCCACGCCGCGATCCAGTGGCGGCGCTACCTGTCCTCCGGGACAGCCACTCCCGAGGACCGCGCGCTCCTCGAGCGCAAGCTCGCCGCCGCCGGCACGTCCCTGGTGGCGCGCCGCCTGCGGCCCGAGCCCGGGGTGACCGCCGTGACGCTCCAGCGCGGAGGCCACGACCCGATCGACCTCACCCCCGCCGAGCTCGCCGATCCCCTGCTGCTCGAGACCGGCGAGTGGACAGCCCGCGTCCAGAGCGCCGGCGAACCGCGGGAGCTCGGCTTCACGGTCGCCGTCCCCGACGCCCCCCCGGTCGTCCTGCCCGCGGCCCGGCCCCGCGTCGATCCGCCGCCGCCCCCCCCGGTGACCACCGGCAGCCTGACCGTCCAGGTCGGGCCGCCGCGGGCGCTCCGCCGCGGCGTCGCGCTCACCCTCGCGGGTGACGCGGACGTCCGCCAGGAGACCCTGCGCAGCGCGACGGCCACCTGGGAGCTGCCCCGAGGCCCCTGGACGCTGTCCGCGGCCGCACCGGATCGCACAGACACACGACGGACCGTCACCGTCACCGATGTCCCGCAGCGCGTCGATCTCACCCTCCACCTGTCACCCGCCGCACGCGGTCGACGGATCGTCGCCCCGGCGCTCCTCGGCGCCACCGGCCTGGGTCTGCTCGTCGGCGGGGCCGCGCTCGCGGCCCGCACGCCCCACCGCGATCTTCTCTGCACCGACGCGGCGACCTGCGAGGCCACCGCGAACGACGTGCTCGACCGCGCCAGCGGCTTCGCGCTCGTCGGCGGCGGCCTCGGCGCCCTCGTCCCCGCCGCGACCGCCGCCGCCGGCGCGCGCCCGCGGGCCCTCGTCGTCGAGGCCGGCCTCGGCGCCGCCCTGCTGGCGAGCGGCGTCGGGTGGTACCTCGCCGAGTTCTCCAAAACCACCGCGCTCGAGCACTTCCCCCAGAAGAACACCGCCGCCACCATGTTGGGCCTCGGCGCCGGCATGGCCGGCAGCGCCGTGATCCAGCTCCTCGTCCATCGCGCCCTGCGGGCCCGCCGTCCCGCCCGCACCCGCCAGGCAACCCCATGACCTCCGCCCACGCGTCCACCTCGCTCTCCCTGGCGCTCCTCGCCGCCGCCTGCCGCCCGGATTGCCCCGACGGCGTCACCGATCGCCGCGGCTACCAGTGCACGCCCGTGCCCGGCGGAACCTCGACCACCGGCGACGAATCCACGTCGACCGGCGACAGCTCGTCCTCCGCCGCCGACACCTCGTCCTCCTCCCAGGACGACACCTCGACCTCCACCGACACCTCATCCTCCACCGCCGCGCCCCCGGTCTGCGGCGACGCCGCCTGCGACCCCGGCGAGGACGCCGACAGCTGCTACGACGACTGCGGCGCCTGCGGCAACGCCATTCCCGAGGGACCCGAGTCCTGCGACAACGGCGCCAACCAGGACGCCCCCTACTCCCCCACACCACCCGCTCCCGACGCCTGCGCCCCGGGCTGCACCACCGTCGAGTTCTGCGGCGACTCGGTCCAGAACGGCCCCGAACCCTGCGACCCCGGCGGCGTCCAGACCGACGCCTGCGAGGCCGACTGCCGCCCTCCCTCCTGCGGCGACGGCACCCTCAACTCCCTCGCCGGCGAGGCCTGCGACGACTCCAACACCGCCGACGGCGACGGCTGCTCCTCCAACTGCCTCCCAGAACGCCGCGTCTTCGCCACAAGCGCCTTTTTCCCCGGCGACCTCAACTTCGCCGACGACAACCCCGACATGCTCGCCGGCATCCCCCTCGCCGACGCCCGCTGCGACGCCCTCGCCGCCGCCGCAGGCCTTACGGGCTCCTTCAAGGCCTGGCTCAGCGACTCCGACCTCTCCCCCTCCACCCGCTTCGACACCGCCTTCTCCGGCCTCTACCGCCTCCTCTCCCCCGACTTCCCCGTCGTCGCCATCGGCTGGACCGACCTCTCCGACGGCTCCCTCGCCCACCCCATCGACGCGTATGAAACGGGTACGCCGGTCGGCAACCCCAAGAACGTCCTCACCAACACCGCCCCCGACGGCTCCTCCGCCTCCGACCAGCACTGCTCCGCCTTCACCAGCAACGACGACACCTCCACCACCATCGGCAAGTCCTCCGCCTCCGACTCCACCTGGACCAGCCTCGTGCCGTCCCTCTGCTCCAACTCCTACCGCCTCTACTGCTTCGAGGACCCCTGAATGCGCCCCGCCGTGCTCGCCCTGGCCCTCGTCCCCGCCTGCCTCCACTCGACCACCGACCCGAGCTCCGACACCTCGACCACCGGCGACGAATCCCACCCTCGCTGCGAGCCGCGGTGACTGCGTTCAGCATTCGAGCGAGCGCTCACGCCTGCGCCGGCAACCCGCTCCCGTAGCGCGCCTCGACGCCGCCCGGCGCCGGCGCCCCGGCCAGCGCAACGACCCAACCTCCGTACACGAGTGCCATGAGTCGTACTTTTAACAATGTTTGCGCAGCCTGATGCATCGACCGAGCCCGCCTCCGCGACCGCTCGCCTCCGCATCTGCGCCTACACCCGCCCGCGCCCGTCTGCACCCGGCAGCGCCCGGCCGTCGGCGCGTTGCAGGTATCCTGCGCGTGATCCCCCCGTCCGTGCCCCGGAGTCGTCATGCCTCGCACCTCCCGCCTCGCGCTGGTCCTCCTGCCCGCCCTCGCCTGCGGCGACGCCTCCGGCGGCACCGCCTCGACCACGAGCACCCCGACCGGCGTCGACCCGACCACCGGCGCCGCCACCGCCCCCACCACCGGATCCGCCGACCTCACCTCGACGAGCGGCGACTCCGAGGCCGCCACCACCGGCGCCCCCAAGCTCGACGTGCCCGACGGTCAGACCACCGGCGCGATCGACCCCGGCGAGGGCTGCCCGAGCGTCGACATCCTGTTCGTCATCGACAACTCCGGCAGCATGGCCGACAACCAGGACAGTTTAATTAATTCGTTCCCCGGCTTCATCGCGGGCGTGCAGGCCCAGCTCGCCGGCGCCAGGAGCTACCACATCGGCGTCGTCACCACCGACATCTACCCCGAGAACCCGCCCAACTGCATCGACATCGGCGACCTCATCACCCAGACCGGCGGCCCCGAGTCGAGCGGCATGCAGTGCACCCCGTTCGCCACCGGCACCCGCTTCCTCGACGAGCAGGAGCCCGACATCGCCGCCAAGTTCGCCTGCATGGGCAAGGTCGGCACCGGCGGCAGCAGCGACGAGCGCCCCATCCGCGGCATGCTCGACGCCCTCGAGCCGCAGAACAACTCGCCGCAGGGCTGCAACGCCCTGTTCGCCCGCCCCGACGCCCTGCTCGTCGTCGTGCTCATCACCGACGAGGACGACGTCGCGGACGGCTGCGACGGCATGGGCAACTGCATGAGCTACGGCTCCGGCGGCGACAAGTACCAGTGGTACGACGAGCTCCTGTCGTACCGCAACGGCGTGGCCGAGAACATCGTCGTGCTGGCCCTCATCGGCCGCCAGCTCGACAACCCCTGCGGCGCCGTCCCGGCCAGCAAGCTGCTCGGCTTCGCCAACATGTTCGACGAACGCGGCTTTATCGGCGACATCTGCGCCGACGACTACGCCCCCTTCTTCAGCGAGGCCCTCCCCGTGATCGGCGAGGCCTGCTTGAACTGGGTCCCCCCGAACTGACGCCGCGGCCCCGCGCTCACCCCGGCCGCGCGTGGATCCGCAGCGTGCGCTGCGCGAACCGCAGCATCTCCATGCACGTCGCGTGATCCGGGTGGCGCAGCAGCACCTGGCCGTCGGACAGCCTGGTCTTGCGCCAGTCGTGTCGCGGCTCGCCGCGCGCCAGCGTCGACAGCGACACCAGGCCGGACCCGAGCCGCGCCCGCAGCTCCTCGACGCCGTCCACGCGGTCGACCACCCCCTCGCCCTCCGCCCGTTTGAACAGGGCCGCCACGTGATAGCGCCGCTGCGGCACCGCCTCGAAGGCGTGCCAGCAGACCACGCGCGCCCACTCGCGGTAGAGGTCGATCTCGTTGGCGACGCAGATCTGCTCGACCAGCTTGCCGCCGGGCGAGCGCGCCGCGATCTCGCCGAACACTGCCTCGCCGCCGGGCCGCTCGTACCACTCCATGTGACAGAAGCCGGTCCGCATGCCGAGCGCGCGCAGCACCCGGCGGCCGAGCGTGACGCCCGGCATCAGCGCCGGCTGGTACGGGTCGCGGATCACGACCTGGGCCGGGGAGATCCAGCCGTGCAGGCGGCTCTCGAGCGGGCGCGGGTGGTACTGGGCCACGCTCTCGAACACCGGCTCGCCCTCGACGCACAGCGCGTCGTAGGTGAACTCCTCGCCCTCGACGAACTCCTCGAGGTTGACCTCGCTGTGGTGGTCGACCGCCGCCAGCACTCTGCCCAGCTGCTCCGGGCCGTCGACGCGGTGCGTGTCGGTCGAGCCGGCGCCCGCGATCGGCTTGACGCACACCGGGTAGCCGATCGCCGCCGCCGCCGCGTACGCCTCCGCGTGCGTGCGGATGCGCGAGAACCGGGGCACCCGCAGGCCGGCCGCCAGCACCCGCTGCTTCATGATCGGCTTGTCGCGGAACCCGATCGCCGCCTGCGGGCCGAGCCCCGCGATCCCCAGCCGCTGGCGCACGCGCGCCGCCAGCACCACGCACGGCTCCCACAGGCACTCCACGCGGTCGATCCCCAGCCGGCGCGCCGCCGCCGCGATGCTCGCGGTCGCCTCGTCCTCGGCGAGCAGGCTCGGCACCTGCACGTAGTCCGCGAGCCGGGCGCGCACGCACTCCGGCAGCTGCCCCGCCGGCACGTCCGACACCCCCACCACCTCGGCGCCGACCTCCGTCAGGCCGCGGGTGTAGTGCCGCATGTCGGCGGGGAAGTGCGGGCTGATGAACAGGACGCGCATGCTCCCTTTTTACCGCGCCGGGGGCCGACGCGCGCGACCGGCCCGCGGCGCCGCGGCATTTCGCGGGCCCCGCCCGGACATTTGTCGTTCGCCTGTGGAACGCCCGCGGGCGTAGGCTGTGGCGTCGCATGCTCCGCACCGATCGCCCGCGCCTCGCCCTCGTGACCCTCGCCCTGACCGCCTGCTCCGCCGGGGGCGAGGGCACCGCGGACGCCACCGCGACCGCCACCGCCGCCGCGACCTCCTCGACCGCCAGCGACGACGCCGAGGGCACCGCCGGCCCGACGTCCCCCACCTCCACCGGCGGCGGCCCGACCTCGCCGTCGACGACCGCCCCCGACCCGGACACCGGCGACGCCACCGCGGGCCCGACCACCGACGAGCCCGGCGACACCACCGACGCGATCACCAGCACCGGCGCCACCTCCGGGCCGGCGGTCGACGAGCACGACCCGCACGGCTTCGTCGACCACATCGGCTGCGACGGCGTGTGGGGCTGGACCATCGACGACGACGCGCCGACCGTCTCCCTCGGCGTGCGCATCGACTTCGGCGGCGTGTCGGTCATGGCCACCGCCGACCAGCCGCGGCCGGACGTGTGCATGAGCGAGCCGTGCGACCACGGCTTCGGCGTGGCCGTGCCGCAGGAGGTCCAGGACGGCGTCGAGCGCCCGGTCGCCGTGTTCGCGCTCGACGCCGAGGACGGCCAGGAGACCATGCTCGGCGGCGGCGTGTTGACCTGCGGCGACGCCGTGCCGGACCCGTGCACCGCGCTCTACGAGAACGGCGACAGCTACGTGTGCTACCGCCCGGTGCCCGACGTGTTCGAGAAGACCGACCAGCTGGTCCGCGACGCCGCCCGCAAGATGATGCCGATCGACCTGCACACCTGGTCGATCGCCAACTTCGACCGCGACCTCCTGATGCTGAGCCGCTTCCGCCTGATGGACGAGCAGGGCTTCACCCTCTTCGAGTACCGCGACACCATCGGCGCCGTGCACGTCGCCCTGGCCCAGACCCCCGAGGAGACGGCCCGCGGCAACAACCACCAGCCCGCCCTGTCCGAGTTCCTCATCAAGGAGGGCGCGTACCAGGTCGAGTACACCCTGCTGCCCGGCAGCGCCGGCCACCCCTCGCTGATGCTGTGGCGCCAGCGGGAAAACAACCAGTTCCTCGTGCTCGTCGGCGCCGACGTCGACGGCGTCGAGCAGGGCTCGATCGACGCCCCCGACGGCATCCTCGTCGGCTTCGAGCAGACCGTCACGCGCAGCTTCACCGTCGAGTTCCTCGACGAGAACAACGCCATCTACAAGAGCAACGCCAACGGCTTCGAGGGCTGAGCCCGCCGCGCGCCGTCAGCTCTCGACCGCCGCCGGCAGCCGCCGCAGGTGCACCGCCTCGGCCACGTGGGCCGCGTCGGCGGGGTCGTGCGCCGCCTCGCCGAGGTCGGCGATCGTGCGGGCCACCCGGCGCAGGCGGTGCTGCGCCCGCGGGCTCAGGCCCCGCGCGCTCGCCAGGTCCATGAGCAGCCGCTCCGCCTCGTCGGTCAGCGGGCACAGCCGCGTCATCACGCCGTCGCGCGCCGGCACCTCCGCGTTGCGCCGCCACGGCGTGCCCTGCAGGCGCCGCCGGGCCACATCCTGGGCCCGCAGCACGCGCTCGCGGATCGCCGCCGAGCCCTCGCCCGCCGCGCGCCGGCCGAGCTCCGCCGCCGACGTCGGCTGCACCGTCACCGCCAGGTCGACGCGGTCGAGCAGCGGCCCGCTCAGCCGCTGCTGGTAGCGCTGCACCGCGTGGGCCGAGTCGGTGCAGCTGCGCTCGGGGTGCCCGAGGTAGCCGCACGGGCACGGGTTCATGGCGGCCATCAGCTGGAAGTTGGCCGGGAAGCGCAGCGCCCCGCGGGCCCGCACGTGGTGCACGGTCTTGTCCTCGAGCGGCTCGCGCAGCCCCTCGAGGCACGCGCGCGAGAACTCGGGCAGCTCGTCGAGGAACAGCAGGCCCTCGTGGGCCAGGCTGACCTCGCCCGGCCGCACGGGCGATCCCCCGCCGAGCAGCCCCGCCGGGCTGACCGTGTGGTGCGGCGCCCGCAGCGGCGCCGTCGTGATCAGCCCGCCTGCGATCGCGCGGGCGACGAGGCTGTGGATCTTCGTGACCGCCAGCGCGGCCTCGCGCTCCAGCGGCGGATACAGCCCGATCGCTCGCCGCGCCAGCATCGTCTTGCCCGCGCCCGGCGGCCCGTGCATCAGCAGGTTGTGCCCGCCCGCGACCATCACCTCGAGCGCCCGCCGGGCCAGCCCGAGCCCGCGGATGTCGGCCATGTCGCCCTCGCCCGCCGGCGCCCACGCCGCCTCCTCCGCGCGCGGCTCGTGCGGCGCCAGCTCGGCCTCGCCGCGCAGGTGCGCCACCAGCTCCGGCAGCGAGCGGACCGCCAGCACCCGCAGCCCCGGGATCCTCGCCGCCTCGTCCGCGCTGTCCTTCGGGACAGCCAGCGTCGCGAAGCCCGCCCGCCGCGCGCAGTCTGCCACCACCAGCGTGCCCGCCGCCGCCCGCAGCGCCCCGTCGAGCGCCAGTTCGCCCCACAGCATCAGCCCCTCGAGCCGCGCCCACGGCACCACCTCGTGGCTCGCCAGCAGGGCGCAGGCGACCGCCAGGTCGAGCCCCGGGCTGTCCTTGCGCTCGTCCGCCGGCGCCAGGTTCACGACCTGCTTGCGCGGGTGAATCGCGTGACCGCAGTGCCCGAGCGCGCTCCTGACCCGCTCCTTCGCCTCCGTCAGCGCCCCGCTGGCCCGCCCGACCAGCGTCAGACCCGGGAGCCCGAGCCCCACGTCCGCCTCGACCGTGACCACGGTCGCCTCGACCCCGACGATGCATGCTGCGTAGCTGCGCGTGAGCATGGCCCTCGCGGATTCACGCCGCGTGCTCGCCCGCCCGCGTGTCGTTTCACGCACTTGCCCGCCGCCGCCCCCGCGCCGCGTCCCGCCCGTTGGCCACCCGGCCAACGGGTGGGACGCCCGCCTCCGGCGCGCGGTGTACATGCACGCGCGGCCGCCCGCGGTTGCGGGGTCGCGGTCGATCCGTTATCGTGCGAGCGTATCCGCTGGCGCTTCGCGTGGGTCATTCCGCCGTCATCGTGAGCTGTCCTTCGGGACACTGTCTCTTCGGACATGCACGCATGTCGGGGCGGCACGCGCGATCGGCGAGTGACGCGATCGTCGCGTCCCACCTCGCACCTCCGGAGGACCACAGCCATGGGTAACGCAGCCTCGCACGTCAAGCGCGCCGCCGAGTTCGAGGGGGCCCTGGCCGCCGCCCTCGTCGACTCCGAGAGCGGCATGATCCTCGCCTCCGCCGGCCAGAGCCCCGGCGTCGACCTCGAGCTCGCCGCCGCCGGCAACACCGAGGTCCTGCGCGCCAAGCAGCGCACCATCAAGTCGCTGGGCCTCGTCGACGACGTCGAGGACGTGCTCATCACCCTCACCACCCAGTACCACCTCATCCGCCCGCTGCAGCGGTCGCCGTCGGTGTTCTACTACCTCGTCCTCGACCGCTCGCGCGCCAACCTGGCCCTCGCCCGCCGCATGCTCGCCGAGATCGAGGCCAACGCCACCCTGTGAGCCGCGCCTCCGCGCACGCCCCGGGCCCGCATCCCATGGTCCCCTCGCCCCACCACGACACCCCCCCAGGCGCCCCCGCACGGCCGCCAGGGGCCGATCCGTGGCCCGGCGACACCCTCCGCCTGGCCGACGTGCCCGCCATGCTCGCGCTGTGCGACGAACGCGGCCACCTGCTCGCCGCCTCGCCGCCCGCCGAGGCCCTGCTCGTCCGCCTCGGCGCCGTCGGCCCCGAGCTGCCCGCCGGGCTGTGGCCCGCGCTCGCCGCCGTCGACCCCGGCGACGCCATCCAGTGGCGCCCCGCCGACGGCACCCTGTGCCTCGGCTGCACCCGCTACCGCCTCGGCGACGGCCGCGCGCTGATCCTCATGCGCGAGGTCTCCGACAAGCAGCGAGCCCTCGCCCAGCGGGTCCACGAGCAGCGCCTCGAGGCGACCGGCAGCCTCGTCGCGGCGATCGCCCACGACATCCGCGGGGCCCTCTCGAGCGTGCTGTTCAACGCCGACGTGCTGGTCCACCGCACCGGCACGCTCGACCCCGCGGCCCTGCGCCCGTTCCTGCTCGAGATCCTCGGCGGCGCCGAGCGCCTGAAGCAGATCGTCGACGGCCTGCTGCACTTCGCCCGCCTCGGCCCGCAGGTCGCCCCCGACACGCCGATCGACCAGATCCTCACCCGCGCCCTCGCGGTCGTGCGCCCGCGCCTGCGCGACCGCCCGGTCACCCTCGCCGTCGGCGCCGCCCCGCCCGACCTCCGCGTCAAGGGCAACCCGCTGCACATCGAGCAGATCCTCGTCAACCTGCTGCACAACGCGGTCGAGTCGCAGAGCGGCCCGCTGCACGTCCGCATCGACGTCGAGCGCCGCGGCGACGGCACGGTCCGCGTGCGCGTCGGCGACGACGGCCCCGGCATCGCCCCCGACCTCCAGCCCCGCGTGTTCGACCCGTTCTTCACCACCAAGCCGTTTAGCACCGGCCTCGGCCTGTCCACCGGCCGCGAGGCGGCCCGCCAGCTCGGCGGCGACCTCGCGCTCCTGCCCAGCGACCACGGCGCCTGCTTCGGCCTCGTGCTCCCGGCCGCCGCGGAGAGCCCACGATGACCACGCTGCTCATCGTCGAGGACGACAACCACTTCCGCGGCGCCCTCGCCCGCGAGCTCGAGAGCCACGGCTTCACCGTGCACACCGCCGCGAGCGCCGAGGCGGCCGCGCAGCTGCTCGCGCGCGAGGCGATCGACGTGCTGCTCACCGACCTGCGCCTCGGCGGCCAGGACGGCATCGACCTCATGCGCCGCCTGCCGAGCCTGTCGCGGCGCACCCGCGCGGTGCTGATGAGCGCCTACGCCTCGGCCCGCGACCACCAGATCGCCACCGAGCTCGGCGCGGTGACGGTGCTCGTCAAGCCGTTCACCGCCAGCGAGCTGCTGGCGACCATCCAGAAGGCGATCGACTGCGAGACCGGCTTCCAGGGCTCGATCCACGGGCTCTCGCTGATCGACATGGCGCAGATGTTCCACCTGGCCCAGCGCTCGATCACCCTGCACGTCGGCCCGCCCGGCGAGACGCCGAGCGTGATCCTGTTCGAGCGGGGGGAGATCGTGCACGCCGAGCACGGGCACCTGCGCGGCACGCCGGCCCTGCGCGCGGCGCTCGCGACCCCGACCGGCACGATCCGCACCTCGGCCCTCCCCGAGGACGCTCCCCACACCATCGACACCGCCTTCGGCCACCTGCTGCTCGAGTCGCTGAGCCAGATCGACGAGCAGCTGCACGAGGCCCAGCGCGACTTCGGCCACGGCGGCTTCGAGTTCCTCGACGACGACGCCCCGCCCGCGCCCGTGGTGCCCGTCATCGACAGCACGTTCGCCACCGACACGCTGTTCGCCGGCCTCGACGACGAACTCGCGATCCGCCTCGCCCCCACCCCGCCGAAGCCCGACCCCACCACCGACTCGATCTACGCCGCCTGGCAGCCCACCCGCCTCGACCCCGCGCCCGCGCCCGCGCCCGTGCCCGCGCCCGCCCCCGCCCCGCCTCCGGCCCTGCTCCCCGACGTCGCCGACGCCTGCCGCGACGTCGTCGCCGCCATCGAGGCGTCGGTGGTCTGCGCCGTCGTCGACCTCGAGCACGGCCACCTGCTCGGCTACCACCAGCACCCCTCGCTCCCGCCCCAGACCGACCGCACCGTCGCCACCGCCGTGCACGCCCTGTTCGCCGGCCCCGTGCTCGGCCGCCTCGCCACCCTCGGCGCCCGCGGCGAGACCGCCACCCATCAGGAGGTCCAGCTCACCTCGCAGCAGCACTTCTTCTTCGCCAGGGCGCTCGCCGACGGCAAGCTCGCGGTCGCCCTCATCACCCGCAAGACCATCAACGTCGGCCTCGGCTGGGCCCTCCTGCGCTCCAACCTCGGCAAGCTCGAGCCGCTGCTCCGCGGATGACCCCCACACCATGGCCGTCTACGAACAAGACCACGACCGCATCGTCATCCGCGTCGTCTACGACGGCCCCGGTCGCGCCGGCAAGACCACCAACATCGAGCAGCTGGCCCGCCTGTTCGGCGGCGTCAACCCCGACCTCCAGCTGCTCGCCGCCGACAACGGCCACACGACCTACTTCGACTGGCTGTCGTTCGACGGCGGCATGATCGACGGCCACAACCTGCTGATCCAGGTCGTCGGCGTGCCCGGGGCCAAGCGCTTCGAGGCCCGCCGCGCCCACATCCTGCGCGGCGCCGACGCCATCGTGCTGGTCTGCGACAGCGCCCCCGGCACCACCGAGATGGCCCGCGAGACCCTCGACTCCCTGCGCGAGCACCTCGGCCGCCGCGCCGACCAGGTCCCCGTGGTCGTCCAGGCCAACAAGCAGGACCTCGCCGACGCCCTCCAGGTCCACGAGGTCGGCGCCGCCCTCGGCCTCCCCTACGAGGTCCCCGTGCTCGGCGCCGAGGCCACCGCCGGCATCGGCACCCGCGAGACCGCCGTGCACGCCATCCGCGCCGCCGTCCGCCTCGTCAAGCGCCGCACCGCCAGGCCCGGCATCCAGTCGATCGCCGGCAAGGCCGGGACCCTCGCGGCCCTGCGCGCCGCCCTCGAGGCCACCATCCCCGAGCCCGAGGACATCGACCCGACCGCCCTCGTCGCCGCCACGCCGACCGCGACCGGCCGCAAGCTGTTCCGCCCGACGACCGTCGACGAGCCCCACGTCGTCTACGTGCACAACGCGAGCCCCGCGGTGCAGGCCGCGAAGATCCGCCTCGGCGACCCCGGCGACGACGAGCCCGCCCCGCCGCGCGCCGGCGCCGGCCACAGCCCGCCCGAGGCGCCGCCGATCGACCCCGCCGAGACCCTGCCCTCGCACCCGATCATCGTCGACGACGGCCCGCCCGAGGCCGCCTCGCGCGCCCCCGCGAGGCGCCGCCGCCGCGACACCGAGACGACCGAGGGCCGCGTGCAACGCAGCCGCAAGGAGCGCGCGTCGCAGGCCCACGAGCAGGCCGCGAACCGCCCCGCGTCCGCACCGACGACCGCGGCCCCGCCCCGCCCCGGCAACGCCCCGCGCAAGATCCCCCCGCGCCGCCGCAGCGAGACCAGCGCCCGCCCGGCCGACGCCCCGAGCCACACGCCGACGCTCCCACCCGCCGCCCCGCGCGACACGCCGACGCTCCCACCCGCCGCCCCGAGCGACACGGCGACGCTCCCGCCCCCCGACGTCCGCACGCCCTCGGGCACCTACCCCGCCGTCCCTGCGCTGCCCGTCGTCCCCGACGTCCGCCCGCCCTCCGGCTCCTACCCCATCGCGCCGCCGGTCGTCCCCGACGTCCGCGCGCCCTCCGGCAGCTACCCCGTCCCGCCCATCATCACCCAGCCCGGCGAGCGCGCGCCCTCCGGCAGCTACCCCGTCCCGTCCATCACTCGACCCGAGCGCCCGCCCTCCGGCAGCGCCCCGAGCGCCAGCGAGCGCCCGACCTCTGGCAGCGCCCCGATCGCCAGCGAACGCCCGACCTCCGGCAGTCACGCGATCACAAGCGTCCCCCAGCCCAGCGAGCGCCCGCCCTCCGGCAACTACCCGATCGCCGGCGAGCGCCCGCCCTCCGGCGGTCACGCCATCCCCACGCAGCCCGGCGAGCGCCCGCCCTCCGGCAGCGCCCCGATCGCCGACGAGCGCCCGCCCTCCTCACCTGTCCCAAAGTTCAGACCGCCGTCGAGCCCCCGACCCGACCCCGCCTCTGCGCTCGACACGCTACCGACGCTCCCCACCGCCGCGAGCGCCCCGCTGCCCGTCCAGCCGCGCCCGCCGCTCGACCCACGACAGGCCGCCGTCTCGCCGACCGCCCGCACGCTCGTCGGCTTCACCCCGCAGGAGGCCGCCCTGCTCGGCCTCCCGCCGCTGCACGAACGCGGCCCCGCGACCCCCGCCTACCTCGACGACGACCTGTCCCCGAGGCCAGCCGAGCACGACCTCCCGCCGCAAGCCGACCTCCCCCCGGGACACGTCTGGCCGGTCCCCGGCGGCCGCAACGTGCTCACCGCCCTCGCCGCCGTCAGCGCCCCCCGCGTCGCCCTGGCGACCCCCGACCACTTCACCGCCGGCCCCTACCACGTGTCCGCCCGCCGCTTCCCCGACAGCGAGCGCGCCCTCGCCGAGCTCCGCGCCCGCGCCCGCCTGTGGCAGCCCGTGCGCGCCCTCCTGCCCGGCGCGCTCGCCCTCGCCGTCGAGCCCGAGCCAGACGGCTCCGCCCGCCTCTGGCGCGTCGCCCCCAACCTCTCCCCGCTCGCCGTCCACCTCGCCGCCCAGCCGGCCACCGCCCGTATCCGCCTGCTCGAGGCCTTCGCCCGCACCCTCGGCCAGGCCCTCGGCCTGCGCGCCGGCAAGCGCATCTGCCTCGACCTCCACCCCGACGCCTGGGCGGTCGAGCAGGGCCGCGTCGTCTACATGCACGACGAACTCGCCACCCCGCGCCTCGACGACGCCGGCCCCGCCCTGCTCGCCCCGCTCGAGCAGCTCGCCGACGACCCCGTCGTCGATGTCTACATCGACGCCCTCGCCCGCGAGCTCACCGCGTTCGTCGCCCACGAGCCCGACGACCTCGGCCTGACCGCCGCCCTGGGGCGCAGCCCCACCCGCGCCCCCGCGGCCGCCGTGGCCCGCACCCGCCTGCTCGCCGCGCTCGTCCGCCGCTGACACCCGGCTCCTCGCGCCCGCCTGACGTCGCCGCATGTTGGCAGCCCGCCGCGCGCGTGATACCTGCAGGCTCCGATGACCGCCCGCGAGACCCGCTTCGAGGAGCTGAAGCGGTACGTCGCCCTCACCCCCGACGACGCCGCGCAGCTGCGGGCCTTCCGCGAGCGGGCCGCCGTCCACTTCGAGCGCATCGCCCACGAGTTCTACGACCGCATCCGCCGCCACGAGGAGGCCCACGCGGTGTTCGTCAACGAGGCCCAGATCAGCCGCCTGCAGCGCTCGCTGGTCCTGTGGATGCACCGCCTGCTCGGCGGCGTGTACGACGAGGCCTACTTCGAGGAGACCGCCAAGATCGGCCGCGTGCACGTGCGGGTCGGCCTGCCCCAGCGCTACATGTTCACGGCGATGGCCCTGATCCGCTCGTCGCTGACCCGGCTCGCCGAGGCCGAGGCCGACGACGGCGCCCGGGCGGCGGGGGCGCTCTCGCGGCTCCTCGACCTCGAGCTGGCGATCATGCTCGAGAGCTACCACGACGACCTCGTCGCCCGCCTCCGCCACGTCGACACCCTCGAGAAGCGGGCCCTCGGCGACTCGCTCGCGCGCACCGAGCACCGCTTCGTCAACGCCGTCGAGTTCGCCCGCGTGCTCGTCGTCGGCCTCGACACCGCCGGCGTCGTCCACCTGTTCAACCGCGAGGCCGAGCGCGTCACCGGCTTCGCCCGCGACGAGGCCCTCGGCCGCCACCTCGTCGACGTGCTGTTCACCGACGACCCCGGCCAGGTCGACGGCCTCCGCGAGATCCTCGCCGACTTCGCCGGCCGCGCCACCAGCGACCCCGTCACCCGCACGCTCGAGACCACCGTGCACACGCGGTCGCGCCACGCCCGCGTCATCGAGTGGCACCTCACCCACGCGCCCGGCCGCGCCGACGACGTGTCGGTGTTCGCCATCGGCCGCGACATCACCGACGCCCGCGCCCTCCACGAGCGCAGCAAGCAGCAGGCCAAGCTCGCCGCCCTCGGCACCCTCGCCGCCGGCCTCGCCCACGAGATCCGCAACCCGCTCAACGGCGCCCAGCTGCACGTCACCTACCTGAAGCGCGCCCTCCAGCGCTCCGGCGCCGACCGCGAGCTGCAGTCCGCCGCCGACGTCGTGCTCGACGAGATGAACCGCCTCGGCGGCCTCGTCCGCGAGTTCCTCGACTTCGCCCGCCCCCAGCCGCTGCGCCTGAAGCCCGTGTCGGTGCAGGCCCTGCTCGCCCGCGTCGCCGAGCTCCAGCCCTCGTCCGCCCTCCACCTCGACGTCCCCGCCGCCCCGCTCGAGATCTCCGCCGACCCCGCCAAGCTCGAGCAGGTGCTGCTCAACCTGACCCGCAACGCGCTCGAGGCCACCGAGGGCACGCCCGGCGGCAGCGTCACCCTGCGCGCCCGCCGTCAGCCGTACACCGTGACCATCGACGTCGAGGACAACGGCCCCGGCATCCCGCCCGGCGCGCCGATCTTCGACGCGTTCTTCTCGACCAAGCCGCAGGGCACCGGCCTCGGCCTCTCGATCTCCTACCGCATCGTCTCCGACCACGGCGGCGCGCTCGCCTTCGAGAGCGCCGGCGACCGCACCGTGTTCCACATCGTGCTCCCCATCGACGGCCCCGACCCCGCGCAGTCGCCCTGAGCTCCGACCAAATTTCGACGGACGACGCGACCCGCGTCGTCCGTCGCCCGCCCCGCGTCACTTCTTCGAGTCGAGGGTGATGGAGCCGGTGTCGAACACCTGGCCCTCCTTCATGCCCTCGCCGAGCGAGTGGCCGAACGTGATCTGCCACTTGCCCTCGATCTTCACGGCGATGCCGTAGCTGCCGAGCGGCACGTCGTTGAAGGTCCACACGCCCTTGTCGTCGGCCTTGCCGGAGAACTTGGTGGCCGCGTCGGCGCACGGGCTCTTGGTGAACACCATGCCCGGGCTCGGGCAGATCTCGACGTCGACGTTCGGCAGCGCCGCCCCGTCGCGCACCAGCTTGCCGGTCAGGCCGCCCTTGCGGACCGCGCCCGAGGCCGGCAGCGTCGCCGGGCCCGAGCCGACCACCACGATCGCCCCGACCTCGCCGATCAGCTCCGGCACCGAGCCCTGCGGCCACTCGACCTTGGCGTCCCCCGGACCGACCACCGACACGCCCGCGTCGGACCCGACCCACACGCGCCCCGAGTCGTCGACCCCGACCGCGCGGATGTTGTCGGCCCGGAAGTCCTTCTCGTTGCGCGACGACCACGTCCTCGCCGCGCCGCCGGCCGGCAGCGCCGACACGTCGTCGAGGTTGCGCGCCGCGATCGACCCGTTGCTCGAGATGGCCAGGTCGCCCCACGACGGCAGGTCGTCGTCGCCGAGCTTGACCGTGGCGAGCGCGTCGGCGGCCGGGCCGATGCGCAGCAGCACCGCCGACGCCAGCGCGTAGACCGAGCCGTCGGGCGCGAGGTCGAGGGCCTCGAAGAACAGCTGGCGCTTCTGCCCGGCCTTGTCGAGCGCGACGTCCTGCCACGCGCCGCCGGTCTTGACGTGGACCTTGTGGGTCGACGCGACCCACACGTTGCCGGCCTTGTCGACCGCGATGCCCTGCAGCAGGTCGTCGCCCGCGCCGATCTTCGCCTTGTCCTCGACGGCCCAGGTCTTGCCGTCCCAGTAGCCGACGCCCTTGAAGGTCGCCGCCCAGATCTTGCCGTCGGCGGTCACCGCGAAGTCGTCGATCGACGAGCCCAGCTCGCTAAACCCCGCCGATGTGACCTTCTTGAACTTGTCGCCCTCGAGCCGCAGGATGTCCTCGAAGCCCACCACCCACAGCGCGCCGTCGCCGGCGATCTGCAGGCCCTTCATCAGCTTGTCCGGCGAGTTGCCGAGCACGGTGAACTTGTCGTTCTCGAGCTTGACGACGCCCTTCTTGTCGACCGCGAAGTAGGCCGGCCCGGCCGCGCCCGCCGCCGCCGCCGGGGTCGTCGCCGCCGGCGGCGTCTCGGCCTTCGGGGCCTCGACGACCGGCTCGACCTTGATGTCGGCCTTGGCGCCGGACTTCACGTCGGCCTTGACCGGCTCGCTCTTCGGCGCCTCGCCCGGGGTCGGCTTGTTCTCGCCGCTGTCGCACGCGAACAGCGCGGTCGACAGACAAACCATCGCTCTGAAAGTCGTGGGGGTATGCATCGCGCGGGAGGTTGCGCGCGAGTTCGCGCGATGTCAATGGCGACGTGGAACGCGGCGGCGGACGCGGTTCGCCGGGACGGGACGGCGCGCCGCGAGGACATGCCCTCGTGAACGAACAGTCACTCCCTCCACCGATGGGGGCGGCGGTTCGAGGCTCGCCTCAGGTTCGAATCGCCACCGACTCGTCGTCGCGGTGGTCCTCGAGGCGCACCCCCTCGAACCACGCGAAGAATCGGGGCAGCTCGGACTTCTGCTCGGGCGTCAGCCAGTCGAAGTTGGCGCCGCGGTCGTTGACCTCCCAGAACTCGCGCACGGCGACCTTGACGAGGTGGTTCCACATGCCGCGGAGGCGCTTCTTGTCCTCGGCGCGCATGTCGTCGGCGACCCGCTTGGCGAGGTCGTCGCGGTCGGCGACGAGGTACACCGTCGCCAGCTTGATCTGGGCCAGCCGCACGTCCTGCAGCGTGCGGCGCTGGTCGGCCGACTCGGTCGCGTCGTCGACGCCGAGGAAGATGCGCAGCAGGTCGTCGTGGCAGGCGCTGCGGCACCTGAAGGCGACCCCGCACAGCGTGCCGATGTCGTGGGCGATCACGCCGGCGATGAACACCATCGCCCCGCCGCGCTTGAACACCTCGGCGCTGTAGTAGCGCATGCGGACCGCGACCTCGACGGCGCGGCGCTCGAGCTCCTTGGCCTTCACGTCGGCCGTCTTCTGCTCGAGCTCGCCCTTGTTGCGGACCACGCGGCGCACGTCGCGGGCCTCCTCGACCACGCTCTCGGCCAGCTGGCGGTACTGGTGGAGGATGGTGTAGAGCGTGCGCACGTCGTTGCCGTTGATGGCCGCGCGCACGTACGTGTTGAAGAACTTGATGGTCAGGTCGAGCGCGTGCAGGTCGCCGCTGTGGGCCGAGGCCTGGCCGAGCCGGCGGGTGTCGATGGCGATGAGGTAGCAGACGTCCTTGATCTGCGTCAGGCCCTCGGAGAACAGCATCTGGTACTGGCGGAGGATCTTCCACTCGAGCCAGGTGCGGCGCTCGTTGAGGTCGTTGATCGCGTCCGCGGGCAGCGACACGAAGTCGGGGCTCTGGCGGTTGCGGGCCGGGATCTGGAACCACGCCTTGGTCATCGAGGCCTTGGTCTGGCCGTACAGCACCCCGAACTTGCACAGCGCGTCGATGGCGCTGGACGCGATGTTCTTGTCCTTCTGCTGCAGCGCGTTGAGCCCGATGTTGGTGAGGTGCTCGACCGCCTCGGTCGACTGCTGCTGGCGCAGCTCGACCCGGCGGGCCAGCGCGCCCTTCTGCGGCGTGCAGGCGTAGAGCCCGTCGGTGGTGATGCGCCCGACGATCTTCTCCGGGTCGAGGAAGTTGAACACGTAGGCGAAGTAGGGGAACAGCAGCAGCAGGCTGGTCGTCATCAGCAGCATCGAGAACAGCACGCCCCAGCGCGGCACGTACTCCTCGCTGATCGAGAAGTTCACCCACACCACGAACACCGTCGCCGTGACGAAGAAGCCGAGCACCATCAGGTTGGTGCGCGCGCGGAAGAACAGCGAGGTGATGTGCGGCGTGAACCGGGTGGCCGCCAGCTGCACGATGATGCTCGAGACCGTGAGCGCGAGGCCGAGGACCGCGGCCATGACCTCGCCGAGGCCGCCGAGGGTGTTCTGGGCCTGGCTGGCCGACTGGTACAGCAGCGCGTGGACCAGCGCGCTCCAGCTGCGGTCGCCGGTGTCCTCGGTGAGCCCGGTGATGATGTTGAGCCAGAACGCGAGGACGAAGATGAAGATCGCCAGGCCCGAGATGACCAGCACCGGCACCGACCAGGTGCCGAGCGGCATCTTGTACTCGCCGATCGCGCCCGACAGGCCCTCGATGCCGACGCCGCCGCGGTCGCGGCGCTGGTCCGGCGTCAGCGTCATCGCCATCAGCGAGCGCTGAGCCACGGGCAGGTCGCCGGTCGCGTCGTCCCCCGCCGGCGGCTTGTTCGGCTCCTCCACCGCGGCGACGGTACCATGAACACGCGCGCGCCTGCCCGGCCGCGTTCACGCGCCCGCGCCCGACGACCGCACGCCGCTCCGCGGCGCCGAAGTGCGGCCGGAGTCCCGCGCGCGAAACCGTGGTATGGGATCTCCGGTGCTGCAGCACTCAGGCCTCGACGACGCCCAGCTCGGCCCGCGCCTCGCTCGCCTGCTCGCACCCGGCTCCCCGCTGCCCGCCCGCGAGATGGTCGCACGCGGCCTCGCTCCGCTCGCCGGCGCCGAGCCGTGGCTGGCCCTCTACCAGCTGTGGGTCCGCGGCGGCGCGACCCTCGCCGAACAGGCCTCCCGCACCGCCTCCGAGCTGCCCGTGCCCGCCGTCGTCGCCGCGCTCGCCGACCCCCACCTGCCGGCCGTCGTGCTCGACTTCATGGCCAGGCGACGCCTCCGCAGCCCCGAGACCCTGCGCCTCCTCGTCCACCACCCGCGCACCGCCGACCCGACCCTGCAGACGCTCGCCCGCGCCGCGCCGACCCCCGTGTGCGACGCCCTCGCCCACAACCACCGCCGCTGGCTCGCGTGCCCCGACATCGCCGTCCAGCTCGTGCACAACCCCCACTGCGACCGCGCGTCCGCCCACGCGGTGCTCGAGCTCGGCGCCCGCGAGGGCATCACCGCCCTCGCCGAGCTCCGCCGCGAGGTGCTGGCGGGATCTGTCCTCCAGGACAGCCCCGAGATCGCCGCCCGCCTCGCCGCCTGGCTGCTCCGCGGCGCCGCCTCCGACCCGCCGCCCGAGCTGCCGCGCCCGCCCGCCGCCGCCCTGCCGGCCCGCCCCGACGGCGCCCGCCCGCCCGCGAAGCCCCCGCTCGCCCCGCGCCCGCCCGGCCTGTCCTCGGGGACAGCCGCCAAACCGCCGCTCTCCGGCGCCGCTCCGCGCCCGCCCGGCCTGTCCTCGGGGACAGCCCCGCAGCCTCCCGACATCGGCCCGCGCCCGCCCGGCCTGTCCCCCGGGACAGCCGCGCCGCCGGACGGCCCGCGCCCGCCCGGCCTGTCCTCCGGGACAGCCGCGCCGCCGGACGGCCCGCGCCCGCCCGGCCTGTCCCCCGGGACAGCCGCGCCGCCGCCGATCCCCAGGGCCGCCGCGTCCGGCGCCGCGCCGAAGCCACCGCCCGCGCTGTCCGCCGGCGCCAGCCCGCGACCGCCCACCACCCTCCCGCCGGGCGCGGGCCGCAAGCCCGCGCCGGCCCAGGACGCCCAGGCCCGTGAGCGGCCGCCCGCGCGTCCGGCCGCGGAGCGAACGCCCCCGCCGCCTCCCGACCTGTCCGCCAGGCCATCCGCGCCCGCGAAGCCCGCCGGGCCGCCCGCGCCGCATGACCTGTCCGCGCGGCCGGCTCACCCGCCCGCGCCGACCGCCCGCGGCCCCGCGCGGCCCGACCTGCCCTCGCGGTCCGGCCCGCCGACGCCGGTCCCCACGCGGCGCGGCCCCGAGCCGCCCGCGAGGTCGGACGCGGTGAGCGACGCCCGCCGCCCCGCCGGGGCGCCGCCTGTCTCGAGCGACCTGTCCGCGAGGCCAGCCCCCGCGCCTCGCCCCGCCGGATCGCCGCCTGTCTCGAGCGACCTGTCCGCGAGGCCAGCCCCCGCGCCTCGCCCCGCCGGTGCGCCGCCTGCCCCGAGCGCCCTGTCCGCGAGGCCAGCCCCCGCGCCCCGCCCCGCCGGTGCGCCGCCTGTCCCGAGCGACCTGTCCGCGAGGCCAGCCCCCGCGCCTCGCCTCGACCTGACGGCCCTCGAGGACGACGGCGAGGAGCTCGACCTGCCGATCGCCGAGGACTGGGACGCGGCCCTCGGCCCCGGCATCGCCGACATCCCGCCGCCCGCGCCGCGCCGCGCCGTCAGCCCGGTCGACGACGACGTCCCGCTGCCGCCGCCGCCCCCGCGCAAGCCCGAGCAGCGGCTGCTGTTCTCCGACGCCCTCGACGGCGCCGCGACCCGCCCGCCGGTCCGCGCCCCGCCGCCGCGGCCCACGCCGGTGTCGACGTACGCCGAGAGCGTCACCCGCGTGCTCGACCCGCGCACGCCGCTGACCGTGGCGATGAGCCTGATCCACCGCCTGCGCCCCGCCGACCTCCGCCGCGTCGCCGCCGCCCGCCACCTCCCCGACGCCCTCGTCACCGCCGCCCGCCGCCGCCTGCCCCGCACCCGCCCGGAGACCCGCCCGCGATGAACCTCCCCGCCCGCCTCGGCGGCGTGCTGCTGGCCCCGCGCGCCGTCCTCCGCCACCTGCCCGAACAGACAGGCGCCCGCGACGGCGCGCACCTGCTCGCCCTCTACGCGCTGGCCGTCGCCCTGCCCGCCCTCGGCCGCGCGCTCGCCGGCACGCTCGCGCTCGGCGACCCGCTCGGCCTGCTCCAGGGCGTGGTCCCGCTGGTCCCCTGGCTGGTGTGCGGGCTCGCCGTCGAGTGGTCCCTCGGCCGCGCCCGCGCCCACCGCACCGCCCTGTGCATGGTCCCGCTGCTGCTCGTCGCCACGCTCGCCCACCTGCTCGACCTCGGCGGCCCGCGCCTGCTCGGCCCCGCCGACTTCGCTACCGCGCTCGGCGGGGCGGCCTCCCTCGCGCTCGCCCTCGCGGTGCGCCCCGTCATCCCCCCGGCCGGCGCCGCCGAGCGCAGGACCGACCTGTCCCCCGGGACATCTCCGGCGCCGCCCGCTCCGACCCCCGACCTGTCCTCCGGGCCATCCACCGCGCCGCCGCCCGCGGCGCACGCTCCGACCCCCGACCTGTCCTCCGGGCCATCCGCCGCGCCGCCGCCCGCGCCGCCCGCTCCGACCCCCGACCTGTCCTCCGGGCCATCCGACCTCGCCGCCCGCGCGACGCACCTGTCCTTCGGGCCAGCTCCGCGCGTCGCCGGCCTGCTGCTGCTCGCCCTCGTGGCCGCGAGCGCCGCCCGCGACGTCCGCGACCTCGCCCGCGTGTGGCCGACGCTCGCCCCGCTGGCGCCCGGCGAGCCGCTCCCCCGCGTGTCCCTGGCCCTGCTCGACCGCGGCGACCTGACGCTCGACGCCTTGCCGCCGGTCCCCCACGTGCTGGTGTTCTGGACCACCTGGTGCGGCGTGTGCGAGCGCGAGATGCCGACGCTGCGCGCGCTCCACCGCCGCTGGCAGGACCGCGGCCTGCGCCTCGTGCTCGTCAACGCCGACCAGGGCCCCGATCAGGCCGCCCTGGCCCGGGCCTACCGCGCCAGCCACACGCTCGAGGACCTCGAGATCGCCCTCGACCCCGGCCGCGCCCGCGAGGCCCTGCGCGTGCGCGTGTACCCCCACTTCGTGTTCGTCGACCGCCGCGGCGAGGTCGCGCGGGCCCACGAGGGCTCGCTCGGCGAGCGCACCCTCGAGTCCGCGATCGAGGGGCTGTTCGACTGACCGCCGCCGTCAGGCCAGCGGCCCTAGCACCACGCGGATGTCGCCCGAGACCGACCCCAGCGTCCCGTAGGTGTGATGGCCGACGTAGTCGCGCTCGAGCCGCACGCGGCAGCGCGTCAGCAGGGCGTGCAGGAACGCCTTGGCCTGCACGCCCGAGAAGAACTGGCCGATGCACGCGTGGGCCCCGGCGCCGAACGGCAGGTACACGCCCTTGTGCCGGCGATCCTCGGCGCGCTCCGGCGAGAAGCGCTCGGGGTCGAAGCGCAGCGGCTCGCTCCACCAGCGCGGGTGGTGCATCATCGTCGGCAGCTGCACGTGCACGTAGGTGCCCGCGGGGATGTCCCAGGCGCCGAGGGTGACGTCCCGCAGGGCCACCCGCGGCACGTGGCCGGTGACCGGGAACAGCCGCAGCGTCTCCTTCCACACCAGCTCGCAGTCGTCGAGCCCGCGCATGTCGGCGTAGGCCACGCGCCCGGGCCCGAGCGCCAGCAGCTCGCGGCGCAGCCGCTCCTGCCAGTCCGGGTGGTGCGCGAGCAGGTACACCAGGCTGGTGATGCCCGACGCGCTCGACTCGAACGCGCCGAGCAGCACGCCGATCATGGTGTGCACGAGGGTCTTGTCGGCGAGCCCGACCTCGTCGCGCGAGGCCAGGCACAGCTGCGAGAACAGGTCCTTGCCGCCCTCGGCCCGGCGCGCCGGGATCTGGGCCAGCAGCGCGTCCTGCAGGCGGTTGAAGCCGGCGAGCGCCCGCCGCCACTTGCGGCTGACGAAGCGGTTGTGCGCCACCGCCAGCGGCGCCTCCCACAGGTCCTGGATGGCCCGCTCGAGGAACTCGCCCTCGCGCTCGATGCCGAGGAACATGCGCGCCGAGGCCAGCGAGAGCAGGCGGTGGATCTCCGGCTTGGCCGCGATCGTCCCGCGCGCCTGCCACCCGGCGATCGCCTGCTCGAGCATCGGCGTCAGGATCTCGAGGTAACCCGCCGAGGCCGTCGCCGTGAACGCCGGCTGCATCAGCCGCCGGCACTCGCGGTGCGGCTCGAAGTCGAGGGTCGGCGCCATGTCGAACGGACCGCCCGCCGGGTCGAGCCCGCCGAAGTACGTCCACCAGGCCACCGCCGCCGACCACACCCCGTCCTCGTTGCGCAGGATCTCGGCGATGAGCTCCGGGTCCGCCACGCAGACCGCCGGCATCGGCCCGAACTTGGTCTTGTAGACCGGCCCCCAGCGCTCGCGCTGCGCGTCGAGGTGGTGCACGCCGCGGCGCATCCACTTGATCACGTTGGTCAGCCCGAGCAGCACGCCGCGCTCGCCGGGCACGTGCGCGAGCTCGCGGCCGGCCGGCAGCGCGGCCGTCGGGCGGGCGACGTCGCCGACCCTCTCGACGATGAACGGCGCCGCCCTCGCGGCGGGACTCTCGACCTCGATCCGTGGCATCGCGCGACCTCCTGGTGAGGCCGCACGGTAGCGGACCGCGGTCGCCGGGGGCAACCCCCGCGGCTCACCCGGCGAGCGGCTCCAGCGCCACGGCGACGTCGCCGGACACCGCGCCGAGCGTGCGGTAGCCGTGGCTCCCCGCGTAGTCCGGCGCGAGGCGCAGGCGGCAGCGGGTCAGCAGCGCGTGCCAGAACGCCTTGACCTCGAAGCCCGCGAGGTGGACGCCGAGGCACGCGTGCGCGCCGCCGCCGAACGGCATGTAGATCGCCCGGTGGGCCCTGTCCTCGGCGCGCCCGGGCAGGAAGCGCTCGGGGTCGAAGCGCTGCGGCTCGCTCCACCAGCGCGGGTCCTGCATCAGCGGCGGCATCTGCAGGTGCACGTAGGTGCCGGCCGGCAGCTTGTGGCCGCCGAGCTCGACGTCCCGCAGCGTGCAGCGCGGCAGGTGGGCCGTCACCGGGAACAGCCGCAGCGTCTCCTTCCACGCCAGCTCGCAGCTCTCGAGCCGGCGCGCGTCGGCGTGGGCCAGGCGCTCGCAGCCCAGCGCCTGCGACTCGCGGCGCAGGCGCTCCTGCCACTCGGGGTGGCGGCACAGCAGGTACGCCATGCTCGCCAGGCCGCTCGCGGTGGTGTCGAACGCGCCGAGCAGCACGCCGATCATCAGGTGCACCAGGGTCGCGTCGGCGAGGCCCACCTCGTCGCGCGAGGCCACGCACAGCCGCGAGAACAGGTCCTTGCCGCCGGACGCGCGCCGCTCGGGCACGCGGGCGAGCAGCGCGTCGTAGAGCCGCCGATAGCCGGCGGACGCCCGCCGCCACGTGCGGCTGAGCCAGCGGCGCTTGGTCAGGGCCAGCGGCGCGCCCCACAGGTCGCGCAGCGCCGAGTCGAGCAGCGGTCCCTCGCGGTCGGCCCCGAGGAACACCCGCGACGACACCGTCGCCAGCAGCCGCCGGATCTCCGGCTTGAACAGGACGCGCCCGCGAGCCTGCCACTCGACGATCGCCGCCTCGAGCATCGGCGTCAGGATCTCGAGGTAACCCGCCGTCGCCGCCGGCGTGAACGCCGGCTGCAGCAGCCGCCGCGCCTCGCGGTGCGGCTCGAAGTCGAGGGTGACCGTCATCTCCATCGACTTGTTGTCGCGGTCGAGCCCGCCGAAGTACGTCCACCAGGCCAGCGCCGTCGAGTAGGCGCCGTCCTCGTTGCGCAGCACCTGCAGCATCAGGTCGGGGTCGACCACACTGACCACCGGGTCGGGCCCGAACCGGGTGCGGTAGACCGGCCCGAAGCGCCGGTACTGCTCGACCAGGTGGCGCACGCCGTGACGCATCCAGCGCAGCACGTTGCCGGCGCCCAGCAGGAGCCCGTCCTCGCCGGGCAGGTGCCCGAGCGCCGCGTTCGGCTTGATGCCCGCGACCGGCCGCCCGACGTCGCCGACCTGGGCGACGATGGCCGCCGCGGCCCGCTCCGCCGCCGGCGCGGCTGCGGCGGTACCCTCGACCTCGATCCGTGACATCGCGCGACCTCCTGGTGAGCGCGCACGGTAGCGGACCGCCGCCGCGCTTGTAAACCCGCGCCCGCATGATCCGCCGCGGATCTCGCCCTTCGGTTACCCTGGTCCATCATGGCCGTCCGCGTCCTCCATCGTCAGGCCGCCGCCAAGAAGGCCGGCGGCGCCGCCGTCGTCGACCTCACCTCCCGCGGCCCGGCGCCGTGGGTCCGCTTCAGCCCGTTCTTCCCGCACGGCGACATCCCCGTGCCGCGCTCGCCCGGACGCACCGCCGCCAGCGTCGAGGGCATCTGGCAGGCCCTCAAGGTGTTCGAACGGGCCGACGTCGACGAGACCCACCTGGCGATCACCAGCATGCGGGGCATCAAGCGCAGCGTCGCCAGGTTCGGGCGCTGCCTCGGCCACCGCGACGGCCTCGCCGGCGCCGGCCTGCTCGGCTACATCGCCGCCCGCCGCGCGATCTACCTGCCCGCCTACCGCCACGTGCTCGACGAGCGCCTGCAGCCCGAGCTCGCCGAGCTGCGCCGCCTCGCCGCCGCCGGCGACGTGTGCCTCCTCGACTTCGCGACCAACACCGACGTCGACGACCCCTCCAAGCCGCTGTCGCACGCCGGCCTCGTCATGCACTACCTCCGCGGCACCTGGCCCGCCTGACCCCGCCGGCGAGGCAAGCTAACCTCTCGTGCCGGCTGCGCGAGCCGACCTCGACGACGGACGGCTCCGACCACGCCCCGTCGCCCGCCCGCAAGCGGCCCGGAGCCGGGCCGCAGGTTTCACGCCGCCGCGGTGACTCTTCACAGGTCCGCGCCGGCCCGGCGCGCCCGGCTGCGGTGATAGCTTGCGGGCATGCGCCGCCTCGCCGCCCTGCTCCTCCTCGCCGCCTGCGCCTCGAACAAGCCGGAGGCCGCGCCGCCGGCCGCGAACCCCGACGGCGCCCGGCCGGTCGCTCCGGCTCCGGGCGAGCCGCCGAGCGCCGCCCCAGTCAAGCTCGCGGCCGACACGCCGAGCGCCACGACCGCGGGCAACACCTTCATCGCCCCGCTCGGCTGGTCGCTGAGCGTGCGCGGCGCGGCGACCATCCTCGAGGCGCCGGAGGCCGGCTCGTACGTCGCGCTCGTCGACCTCGCCGAGCCCAGAGACGCCGACGCCGCGGTCGCGGCCGCCTTCGCCGCCTACGACCCCGCGCTGCGCCACCCGCTGAAGGCCAAGCTGCCGATCGCCGACCGCGACGGCTGGAGCGAGCGCTGGTCGTACGAGTACCAGCTCTCGCCGAACGCCCAGCGCAACCTCGGCGCCGACGTGCGGCGGGCCAACGGCGTGTGGACGGTGACGATCGTCGACCTCGCCGACGCCGTCGGCGGCAAGCGCGGCGCGCAGCTCGGCGTGCTGTTCGGCAAGCTGCTGCCGAAGGGCCGCGCGCGCGAGACCTTCGCCGGTAAGACGGCCCACCCGCTCGACGCCGACCGCCTCGCCGCGCTCTCCAAGTTCATCACCGACGCGCAGGCCGCCACCGGCGTGCCCGGCGTCGGCCTCGGCGTCGTCCAGAACGGCGAGGTCGTGTTCGCCGGCGGCTTCGGCGTGCGCGCGCTCGGCAAGCCGGCCAGGGTCGACGCCGACACCAAGTTCATGATCGCCTCGAACACCAAGGCGCTCGCGACCCTGCTGCTCGCCAAGCTCGTCGACGCCAGGAAGATCTCCTGGGACACCCCGGTCACCAGCCTGCTGCCCTCGTTCAAGCTCGGCAGCCCCGAGACCACCGCCAGGGTCCAGGTCAAGCACCTCATCTGCGCCTGCACCGGCCTGCCGCGCCAGGACATGGAGTGGCTGTTCGAGTGGAAGGGCGTGACCCCCGACGACGTCATGGGGTTGCTCGCGACCATGCAGCCGACCAGCGGCTTCGGCGAGCTGTTCCAGTACTCGAACCCGCTGGCGGCCGCGGCCGGCTACGTCGGCGGGCACGTCGCCTACCCCAAGCAGGAGCTCGGCGCCGCCTACGACCGGGCCATGCAGACCATGGTGTTCGACCCGCTCGGCATGACCGCCACCACCCACGACTTCAAAAGGGGCCAGCAGGGCAACGCCGCCGCGCCGCACGCCCCCGACGTCGACGGCAAGCCGGGCCTCGCGGTCGCCGCGGTCAACACCTCGATCGTGCCGGTGCGCCCGGCCGGCGGCGCGTGGAGCACGGTGCGCGACATGTTGAAGTACATCCAGATGGAGCTCGACGGCGGCGCGCTGCCGGGTGGCGAGCCCTACATCGACCGCGAGGTGCTGCTGGCGCGCCGGGCCCCGCAGGTGGCGATCAGCGCCGACGCCAGCTACGGCATGGGCCTCATGGTCGACCGCACCTGGGGCGTGACCGTCGTGCACCACGGCGGCGACATGATCGGCTTCCACAGCGACATGATCTGGCTGCCGGAGCACGACGTCGGCGCGGTCGTGCTGACCAACGGCGACCCCGGCTGGCAGATCCGCGGGTCCTTCCAGCGCAAGCTGCTCGAGGTCCTGTTCGACGGCCGCCCCGAGGCCGACGACCAGGTCGCGACGTCGGCGCGCAGCTTCTACGAGTCGCTGGCCGCCGAGCGCAAGCTGTTCACCGTGCCCGCCGACCCCGCCGAGGCCGGCAAGCTGGCCGCCCGCTACACCAGCCCCGCGCTCGGCGACATCGTCGTCAAGAAGCGCGGCGAGGCCACCGTGTTCGACTTCGGCGAGTACGCCAGCGAGGTCGCCACCCGCGTCAACCCCGACGGCACCCGCTCGTTCCTCACCACCGTGCCCGGCATGTCCGGCCTCGAGTTCGTGGTCGGCGAGGCCGCCGGCAAGCGGACCCTGACGACCCGCGACTCGCAGCACGAGTACGTGTTCAGCGAGGAGTGACGCGCTCGGCCGGCGCGAACACCTCGTCGAGCGTGCGCGCCTCCAGCAGGCGGTCCGCCCAGCCCTCGAGCTCGGTCGGATCGGTGCAGCGGTGGATGCGGTCCTCGAGCTCGGGGGTCAGGACGAAGCCCTTCAGCCGGATCATCTTCAGGAGGATCTTGGCCTCGCCCTCGGCCTTGCCCTCGGCCTTGCCCTTGGCCAGGCCCTTGGCCTCGCCCCTGGCCAGGCCCCTGGCCTCGCTCTCGGCCCAGGCGTCGTCGAAGCGCTTGCGGAAGAAGTCGCTGATGAAGGGGTTGCGATCGGTGGAGGTGGACATGAGGTGCTCCAGCGCTGCACGCGCCACCGCCCCGAGGCGGGCGGTGATGAAGTCAGGGTAGAAAATCTGGCGCTCGTTGTCGAGGTCGGCGCAGGCCGTGATGGCCGCGAGGGCGACGTGTTCGGCCCCGGGGCGCCGGCCGTGGGCCATCGCCGAGAGCACCGCGAGCTCGGGGCAGGCGCGGGCCTCGGCGTGGTCGGTGATCCAGGGGAAGCTCTCGGCGCCGAGCACGATCGGCGTGAGCGTGATGAGCCCCCAGCCCAGATCGACCGGCTGGCGATAGGCGGCCGCGACCCGGTCGTCGAGGGCGAGCACCACCAGCGCCACCGGACACTGGTGACGCGCCCACAGGCCGCCGGCCTGGACCGGCCAGCGGTAGCGCTTGCGGGCGTCGTAGTCCATCTGCATCTCGGTGAGGATGACGGCCGAGGGCCGCTCGGGGTCGCCGACGACGACCACGACGTCGGCGCGGTACTCCGCGAGGTGGAGGTCGACGAACTCGTCGGCCGTCACCTGGGCGAGCGCGCAGACCGGCCCGTCGAGCCCCAGCGACGGCGGCAGCAGGCGGATCAACGCCTCCGGTGCGGCGCGGATCAGCTGGACCAGCGCCTCGTGGATCAGCTTGGGCATGCGGGCGCCCAGTCTAGCCGCGAGCGATCGCGCGGCCAGCTCGGTGATCGGCGGCCGACGTCGTCGGTCGTCGCGCGGCCGACGGATCACGGCCACGCGTCGCCCCACGGGTCGGCGACTCGCTCACCGCGCTCGTCGCCGACGCAGCGCCAGCAGCCCCAGCCCCACGAGCCCGCCCGCGCCGCGCGAGCGGCAGCCGCAGCCGTCGTCGGTCTCGCCGCCGGCGGTCGAGGCCCCGCTCGTGGCGGTCGTCGCGGCGGCGGACGTCGCGGCCTCGCCGCTCCCGACCCCGCCGTCGGCCGTCTCGGCGTCGCCGCCGGTCGGCGAGTCGCCTGTCGGCGAGTCGCCGGTCGGGTCGCTCGTCGGTCCCGGGCCCGTCGGTCCAGCGGAGGGATCGCCGCCGGTGCTCCCCGACGTCGACGCCGACGACTCGCCCGGCTCACCGGTCTCGGCCGTCGTCTCGCCGCCGTCCGTCCCGCTCGTCTCGTCGGGGGGCCCGCCCGCGGCCGACACGTGCACGATCGCGTTGGCCAGGATCTGAAAGTTGTTGCCGGCGACGTCGTCGAGCGCGTGCGGCTGCCACTCGCCCGGCTGATAGAACACCACGCGCCCCGCCCACCCCGGCCGCTGCAGGTCCCAGCCGAGCACGTGCGTCGCGCCGTCGGTGTCGTAGTCGCTGGCGAACAGGAGGGTCCGCGTCTCGCCCGGCGCGCCGAGCACGTCGAGCGCCGGGTAGCGCTCGTCCGGTGAGTTGGTGAAGACCGGATAGTCGCCCGCGGGCACGCCGTGTTGCGCGTCCGCGTACGGCTTCGAGCCCGCGTACTCGACCCCGTTGGTGGTCACGAAGTGCCCGCCCGCGACGTTGATGACGTCCTGTCCGGCGTCGGTGTCCCACTGGATCGCGCCGGCCGTCCCGCCGAACAGCTGCAGGATCGCCTCCTTGCCGGCGTCCTGGTAGATCCCGTGGTGGAACACCACCACGCCGCCGCCGGCGAGCAAGAACGCCTCGACGGCGGCGGTGAGGGCCGCCTGGCGGTCGGCCATGTCGCAGCCGCGGGCCGAGCGGTGGGCGAAGTAGATCAGCGTCGTGACCTCGCCCGGGACCGCCAGCGCCGCGAGGGCCGCGTCGACGCACTGGCTGCTCACCTCGAGCACGCTCTCGATGTTCAAGCCGGCGCCCGGCTGCACGAGCGCGAGCTCGAGGTCCCCCGCCTGCGTCAGCTGCGCGTCCGACAGCATGTTGGGGTTGACCGAGTCGCTGACGACGAGCACGCGCAGCGGATCGTGCGGCGGCAGCTCGGCCGCCGAGGCCGCCGCCGGGCCCAGCATCCCCAGGGCCCCCAGGACCCCACCAGCGAGACGGCGTAAGCGCATGACCCGCCATCGTACACGGCCCGCCGGCGCGTGAGCGCGCCGCGACGCGAGCGGCCCGGCGGCGGCGTCGCTGGCCGCGGCGCCTCCCCCTACGATGACGCCGGGCGATGAAGCACGCGCGCGGTCGTGGCGCAGTCGGCGTGTGGTTCGCCGTCCGAGCCGCCGCGGCCGGCCGAGCTCGCCCCCGTGTGCGGCGCCGACGGCCCGCTCCGCGTGCGCGCGCTGGACCCCGGGCACCCGCCGCGGGTCTTCGCGGGCCGCGGCGTCCGACGGGCGCTCGGCGCTCGGTTCGTCGGTCGACGACGGCGGCGCCCGGCTCAGATGACGTCGCTGAGCTTGACCGCGACGGCGAACGCGCCGAGGCACATCTCGTCGAGCGTCGACTCGCCGAGGTACACGTCCTGCGGCGCGGCGAGGCCCTGGTCGGCCAGCGCCTCGGCGACCGCGGGGTTCGCCATCGAGTTGTCGTAGGTGCAGCGCAGGTAGAGGTCGTCGCCGCCGTGGACCAGCGGGACCTCGGCGAGCGACGCCTTGTAGGTGTAGAGCCGCTGCCAGTTGAAGTCCCAGCGCGGCGTCTGCAGCAGGCACTCGACGTCGGGCGCGCCGTCGACGGGCGTGTTGCGCTGCACGCCGATCATCATGTCGGTGCCGACGTAGTGCATGTGCGACGACACCCCGAAGATGCGCAGCTCGGGGATCTGGCCCGACGGGGAGATCAGCATCTCCTCGGTGTGGCCGACCGCGCCGGCGGGGATCTTGAACTTCGGCGGGCCGTCGTCGCCGGGGCCGGGCTGCAGGCCCTCGGCCGCGCCGCCGCCGTTGCCGATCAGCGCCAGCAGGCCGACGTAGGTCGGCAGCGCCGCGTCGTACCTGCGCAGGTCGATGCCGGTGCTGTCGTCGCGCTCGGGCGCGCCGGTCGGGTGGTAGTGCACGTTGAGCACGATGCGCGAGCCGGCCTTGACCTGCATCGCCGTGTCGGGCGGCATCTCGAACGGCACCGAGCCGGGGGCCCAGGCGCCGATGAGGCCGGTGTCGCCGAAGCCCGGGCCGCCGAAGCACGGGTAGTGGCCCTCGGGTCCGACCAGGTCGGCCGACTGCGCCTCGGGGTCGAGGTAGACCAGCACGTGGTGCACGATCTTCGGGTTGCCCGCGCGGATCTGCAGGCCGTCGAGCCAGGTGTCCTCGGTGAACCCGGGGTCGAGGCTGAAGCACAGGAACGTGTCCTTGTCGCCTTCGATCGTCACCTCGGTCTCGATGTCGAGCCGCATGTCGGCGTCCTGCAGCGACAGGTCGATCGGCTCGGGCAGCGGCGCCGCCGCGGCCGGGTCGCCCGCGGGCGCGCCGGCCTCGACCCACCGCGCGAAGTCCTCCAGCTGCGCGGGCGTCAGGCGCGGGTCGTCCTCCCACTCGTAGCGGACCTCGCACTCGTCGGTGTTCGCGGCCAGAAACGGCGGCATCGTCCCGCGCTCGAGCGCCATCAGCATCGCCTCGGCGAACGGCGCCGCCTCCTCGTACCCCTGCAGCGAGAACGGGGCGATGCCGCCGGCCACGTGGCAGCCGCCGCACTTGCCGATCACCAGCGGCGCGATGTCCTGATGCCACGTCGGTCCGGCGGCGCTGCCGGTCTCGCCCGACTCGCCGGTCGGCGCCTCGCCGGTCGGCGCCTCGCCCGAGCTCGGCCCGCCGGGCCCGCTCGACTCGCCCGACTCGTCGTCACTCGACGTGGCGCCGCCGCTGCCGCTGCCCGGCGGATCGCCGCAGGCCGTGAACACCAGACCGAACACGGGAGCCAGCCGCCGCGCCGCACGCAACATCATCGGCCGAGGGTACCACCCGCCCGCCCGCTTTCCGCACGCGATCGTCGATTTGACGACTTCTCTGCGCCTCAGCCGGCCGGGACCTCGACCTCGATCGCCCCGAGCGTCCACGTGTTCTGCCCGTGGTTGTGCAGGTGGAAGTACACCGGCGTGCCCGCGGGCGCGGTGCTCGCCGCCACCACGTCGACGTTGAACGCGTTCGCCGGGCCCGGGATGGCCACCGTCGCCTCCCACAGCACCGTCTCGCCGACCAGCAGGGCCACGTGCGCCTCCGCCGGCTCGGCCGCCACCAGGTCGAAGTGGTACAGCGTCGCCGTCACCCGCTGCCCGGCCAGCACCGCCGCCTGCGCCGGCTGGCCGAACATCGCGTAGTTGCACTGCAGCGTGTTGACCTCGAAGCCCTGCGGCTCGAACAGCCAGCCGCCGAGCGGACACGCCACCTCGGCCGGGCGGTGCGCCGCCAGCGGGTCCTCGCCCGCCGGCACCGGCGTCCAGCCCATCGGGTCGACCAGCGGCACGAACACGCCTTCGGTCGGGTCGACCGGCTCCGCGCTGTCCGGCGGCGCCATCGTCGTCGCGCTCGCGCCCGGCCCCGAGCTCGCGCCGGTCTCGCTGCTGCCGGTCTCGCTCGCGGTGCCCGACCCGCCGCCGCACGCGACCGCCAGCGCCAGCGCCCACGTCGTTCGTCCGGCCGACACGCGCGCAGCATACGCCGTTTCCCGGCGCACCGACCGCCGAATTGCGGCCCGCGCCCGGGCCCCGCGCCCCGGCCCCTGCGATCTCTCCCCTCGCGGGCGCCGCCGCCGCGCCCGTGCGCTATCGTGGCCGCCGTGCGCCCCGGGCCTCGCCTCGCCGTCCTCGCCGTCCTGTCCTTCGGGACAGGCGCCTGCCGGCCCGCGACCTCCGCCTCCGCCGCCGCGACCGCGACCCCCGAGGCGGCCGCGGCCTGCCCGGTCGACGTCCCCGCGCCGCGCGGCGGCCCGCGCCTCGCGCCCGCCGAGCAGACCCTGCGCACCCGCGGCCTCGCCGCCCTCGACGCCGGCGCCTGGCACCACGCCCGCCGGGCCTTCGCGGCGATCCTCGCGGTCGCGCCCGACGACCTCGCCGCCCTCGCCCTGCACGACGCCGCCACCCGGGCCCTGCTCGCCGATCAGCAGCGGGCCATGATCGCGTTCGCCGGGGCCCGCCCGCTCGTCGTGCCGCCCCCGCCGGCCGCCCCCGCACTCATCAAAGAGGCGACCGTGGCGACCCGCGCCCGCGCCCCGCGCCCGGCGCTGCTGCGCACCACCCGCGAGCAGAGCAGCGACGACGAGTGGCAGCGGGCCCGCTGCATCGCCCTGCCCGAGCACCAGGTGCCGAACCCGATGCGCGGCGACCCCGGCGACGTCCCGCCCGGCACCTCGCCGCTGTACGGCGAGCACGTGCTCGCGGTGGCCATCGCCGACGACGACCTCACGCTGCTGATCTACGGCCCCGACTACCGCGGCGGGCGGTTCGTCGCCGTGCAGGCCGCCGACGGCGAGCGCCTGGCCTTCCTCGACCTCGCGCCCTGGCTCGGCGGCGGCGAGCTCGCGGTCACCTGGGCCGCGCTCGCCGACGGCGCGCTCTACCTCGCGTTCACCGCCCGCGATCCGGCGGCCGGCTTCCTCGCCGCGCTCGACCTGCGGACCGGCGAGCCGCTGTGGCGGAGCGCGCCCGGGCTCGCCGGCGCCGCCGACTTCGTCGTCGACGGCGCCCACCTGCTGAGCGCCCGCGCCGGCCGCCTCCTCGTGGTCGAGCGCAGCACCGGCGCCGTCGCCTCCGAGCACGCGATCGACGGCCAGCCGCTCTACCTGCTCGTGCGCGGGCGCCGGCTGTCCGTGCGGACCGACGCGGCCGACCACGAATTCGAGCTCCGCTGAGCCGCTGGCGGCCGCCCCGGGCGTTTGCGACAATCTCGCCGATGCACCGGTTCTTCCGCGACGACGGTCGCGCCGCCCTCACGCGGGCCGTCGCCGCGTTCGAGGCCTGCACCTCCGCCGAGCTCGTCGTGTCCGTCCGTGCGCGCTCCGACGGCTACCCGCTGACCAGCGCGATCGCCGGCTGCATCGGCGCCCTCGCGACCACCGCCGCCCTCCTCTACTCGGAGCCGGCCTTCGAGCTGCACTGGTTCCTCGTGCTCCCGCTGGTGATGGGCGCGCTCGTCGGCAGCCTCGCGCGCGTGCCGGCGCTGCAGCGCCTGCTGGTGCTGCGGCGCACCCAGGACGCCCGCGTCCAGGCCGCCGCCCGCGCGCTGTTCGTCGAGAGGGGCGTCGCCGACACCCGCGGCCGCACCGGCGTGCTGCTCTACGTCAGCCTCGCCGAGCGCCTGTGCGCGTTCGTCGTCGACCTCGGGGTCCGCGAGCGCGTGCCGCAGGTCGCGTGGGACGCCAGCACCGACGTGATCCGCAGCCACGTCGGCCGCGGCTGCGCGGCCCGGGACCTCGTCGAGCCGATCGCCGCGCTCGGCGGCGTGTGCGGCCGCCACCTCCCGCGCCGCGAGGACGACGTCAACGAGCTCGACGACGGGGTGATGTCATGACCCGCCGCACCGCGACGCCCGCGCTGCTCGGCCTGCTGCTGCTCGGCCTCGCCGCCGCCGCCGAGGCGCGGCCCGGCGGTGGCCACAGCTACTCCGGCGGCGGCAGCCACTCGTACTCGTCCTCGAGCCACAGCTCCGGCGGCGGCGGCGGCGGCTTCAGCTTCGGCGGCAGCAGCTCGTCCAGCAGCAGCAGCAGCAGCGGCGACACCTCGCCGCTCGAGCTCGTGCTGCTGGTCGTCGCCTGCGGCGCGATCCTCGCCCTGCAGGCCGTGTTTAAATCCGAGGAGCAGGACAGCGGCGACTTCGGCGGCGGCGCCGTGTTCCACGCGCCGGCGCCGGCGCCGGCGCCGACGGCACGCACGGGCCCGCAGGTCTACGAGGTCGTGCGCCGGACCGACCCCGAGTTCTCCGCCGTGCTGTTCGAGGACTTCGTCTACGCCCTCTACGCCCGGGTGCACGGCGCCCGCAACGACCCCGCGGCCCTCGCCGCGCTCGCGCCCTACGTGGCCGCCGACTCGCGCGCCGCGCTGGCCCGCCGCGAGCCCCGCGGCGTGGCCATCCACGGCGTCGTCATCGGCCGCATGGAGGCCCTCAAGCTCGAGCGCGACGGCGGCGACCTGCGCGTCGAGCTCGAGTTCGAGTCCAACTACACCGCCGAGCTGCCGGGCGGCGCCCGGGGCTACTACGTGCGCGAGCGCTGGACCCTCGCCCGCGCCGAGGACGCGCAGACGCGCGCGCCCGCGGCCGTGTACAGCTTCCACTGCCCCGCCTGCGGCGCGCCCTACCAGCGCAGCGACGCCGGCACCTGCAGCCACTGCGGGCAGCAGGTCGAGGACGGCCGCTTCGACTGGCAGGTCCGGTCGGTGCGCCTGTACGACCACGAGCCGCGCCCGCCGGCGCTCACCGGCGACGTCGCCGAGCGGGGCACGGGCCTGCCGACCGTGGTGGACCGCGCCCTCCGCGGTCGCCACGCCGCCCTGCTCGCCGAGGACCCGCACACCACCGAGCTCGACGTCGAGAGGCGCCTGCACGACATCTATCACACGCTCAACGACGCCTGGACCGCCTGCGACCTGCGACCCGTGCGCCCGTTCGTGTCCGACTCGATGTTCAATTACCTGAGCTACTGGATCGACGCCTACCGCGCCCAGGGCCTGCGCAACGTGCTGAAGGACATGGAGATCTCGCGCGTGCAGCTGGTCAAGCTGATCCGCGACCGCCACTTCGACGCGCTCACCGTCCGCATCTGGGCCACCGGCCTCGACTACACCGAGGACGCCCAGGGCCGCCGCGTGGCGGGCAACGCCCGCAGCAAGCGGGCCTACAGCGAGTACTGGACGCTGATCCGCGGGGCCAGCGTGCGCGGCGTGTCGCGCGACCCGGCCAAATGCCCGAGCTGCGGCGGCCCGCTCGACCGCGTCAACATGGCCGGCAATTGCGAGTACTGCGGGGCCCACCTGACGCGCGGCGAGTTCGACTGGGTGCTCGGCAAGATCCAGCAGGACGAGTCGTACACCGGATAGACTGCCCCGGCCATGCAGCGGATCAAGCAGCACCTGCGCAACGCCTTCATCACCGGCGTGTTCTCGGCGATCCCGCTGGTGATCACCATCGTCGTGGTCTGGTACGTCGAGAAGCTGACGCGCGAGCCGCTGAAGGCGCTGTTCGGCGTCGACACCCCGTTCCTCGGCGTCCTGGTGGCGATCCTCGGCATCTACGCGCTCGGCGTGATCGTCAACAGCCTGCTCGGGCGCGTGCTGATCCGCCTGATCGACTGGCTCTTGTCCCGCGTGCCGATCTTAAAGGACATCTACGAGGCGTGGAAGCACATCACCCTCACGCCTGGCGGCAAGGAGGGGATCTACGCGCGGGTGGTGCTGATCCCCGGCGACGCCGAGGGCACGTGGATGCTGGCCTTCACCAGCGGCGACCCGCTGGAGAACGACCCCGAGCTGTGCTGCGTGTTCGTGCCCGGCACGCCCAACCCGACCGCCGGCAAGATCCTGTTCGTCTCGCGCAGCCGCTGCATCCCGCTCGACATCTCCGCCGAGGCGGTGTTCAAGACGGCCCTGTCGGGCGGCAACTTCGTCCCGCCCGAGGTCGGCGCCAGCGCCGGCGCCCGCCGCACCGCCTGCTGAGCGCACGCCGCCCCGGCGTCGCCGCGCGGTGGTATGGTCCCCGCGTGATCGCCCCCCCCAGCGCGCGCGAGGCCAGGCCATGAGCGCCGAGGTCGTCGCCGTCGCCGTGGTCCTGCTCGCCGGCATCCGCGTGCTCGCCGACGACGCCCTCGGCCCGCGCTCGATGGCCTGGGCCGCGCTCGTCGGCCTCGCCGCCGCCGTGCTGCTGCTGACCCGCCAGGACGACATCACCGCGACGAAGGCCGCCCGCGAACAACTGCTCGCCCACGCCCCGCACCTCGGACGGGACGGCGGATATGTCTCTTCGGACACCTGCCGCGCCTGCCACCCGGGCGAGTACCACTCGTGGCACCGAAGCTACCACCGAACGATGACGCAGCTGGCCACGCCCGCGGCCGTGGTCGCCCCGTTCGACGACGTGCACCTCGCGGCCGGCGGCCGCACCTACGACCTCTCGCGCAGGGGCGACGCCTACTTCGTCGACATGGTCGACCTCCAGGCCGAGCGCGCGCAGGCCCGCAACAAGGGCCCGGCCCCCGGCCGACGCGAGGTCCAGGTGGTGATGACGACCGGGTCGCACGCCATGCAGACCTACTGGGTCGAGGCGAAGGACACCCGCGAGGTCTTCAACCTCCCGTGGGTCTACGAGTTCGCCAGCCAGCGATGGCTGCCGCGCGAGAGCGTGTTCCTGCGCGACCCCGCGGCCGGCCCGTTCAAGCAGACGTGGAACGACAACTGCATCGGCTGCCACAGCACCGGCCCGCAGCCGAAGCTCGGCAAGCAGGGCGCCGACACCCGCGTCGGCGAGCTCGGCGTCGCCTGCGAGGCCTGCCACGGCCCCGGCGCGGCCCACGTCGAGGCCAACCGCGACCCGCTGCGCCGCTACCAGAAGCACCTCGCCGGCGCGCCCGACCCGACCATCGTCAACCCCGCGCGCCTCGACCCCGAGCGCTCGTCGCAGGTGTGCGGCCAGTGCCACTCGGTCAATTTAATCAACGACCCCAAGGGCTGGTACGCCGGCGACGGCCACGTGTACCGCCCCGGCGACGACCTCAGCGCCTCGCGCGAGGTCCTGCTGCCGCGCAGCGACCCCGACAACCCGGGCCTCAAGTGGGCCGTCAGCACCGACGCGAACTACCTCGACCAGTACTTCTGGCGCGACGGCATGGTCCGCGTGTCCGGCCGCGAGTACAACGGCATGGTCGAGTCGAAGTGCCACACCGCCGGCGGCATGACCTGCCTGTCGTGCCACAGCATGCACGGCGACGAGCCCGACATGCAGCCGAAGCCGGGCCTGCGCGGCGCCGCGGCCTGCCTGCAGTGCCACCCGAAATTCGGCGAGGAGTCCGCGCTCACCGCCCACACGCACCACCCCGCCGGCTCGAGCGGCAGCGACTGTTTAAATTGTCACATGCCGTACACCACCTACGGCCTGCTCCGCGGCCTGCGCAGCCACCTCGTCGACAGCCCGACCGTGGCCGCCACCCAGGCGACCGGCCGCGCCAACGCCTGCAACGCCTGCCACCTCGACAAGCCGCTCGCGTGGGCCGACGAGCGGCTGCACGCGTGGTACGGCCAGCCCTCGCAGGCCTCGACCCTCACGGAGGAAGATCGCAGCGTCGCCGCCGAGGTGCAGTGGCTGCTGCGCGGCGACGCCGGCCAGCGCGCGCTCGCGGCCTGGTACGCCGGCTGGGCCGCGGCCCAGGACGCGTCGGGCGCCGACTGGCAAGCCGCGCACCTCGCCGAATTGCTGACCGACCCCTACGACGTGGTCCGCCTGATCGCCGCCCGCAGCCTGAAGACCCTGCCCGGCCACGCCGACAGCGAGTACGACGCCATCGCCCCGCCGGCGCAGCGCGCCACCGATCGCGACGCGGCCCGCGCCGCCTTCCCGACGACAAAACCCGCGCCTGCCGTCTTGATCGGCGCCGACGGTCGCCCCGACCGCGCCGCCGTCGACAGGCTGCTGTCCAACCGCAACGACCGCGTTCTGAACCTGACCGAATGACCGCCACCGACCGCGAAGATCCACCGCCCGCCCCCGCAGCTCCGTCGGCCGCGCCGGTCGTCACGCCGGCGCAGATCGCCCGCCTGCACCTGCGCTTCGGCTGGGCCGTGCTCGCCGGGTTCATGGCCCTCGGCCTCGTGCTCGAGGCCCTGCACGGCTTCAAAGCGCCGTGGTTCCTCGACGCCGACAACGAGGCGCGGCGCACCGCCCTGCGCCTGGCCCACACCCACGGCACCCTGTTCGGCAGCATCAACGTGCTGTTCGCGCTGTCGCTCGAGCGCCTCCCGCTCGACGCCCGCGGCGGCCGCCTGGTCTCGGGCCTGCTGCGCGCCGCCACCGTGCTGCTGCCCGGCGGATTTTTAATTGGGGGCCTGGTGATCCACAGCGGCGACCCCGGCCTCGGCATCGGCCTGGTCCCGGTCGGCGCGGCGCTGATGATCGCCGCCACATTTTTGATCAGTCGCGCCGCGTTCCGCGGCTGAGCCGGAGATTCTGCGAGTTTAGGCCTGCTCCGCCGAGTGACAGCCGTCGCTCCGGCGCCGCGTGTGTCTTGACGATCGTGAGCACCCCGGCTCTTCGTCAGGGACCAGCGGAAGAGGCCCACGGCGGAGCCGAGGAGGGCGACGATGTCCGTCCGGGTCATGCCGCCCACGCCGCCCGTCATCGACAGCGCGAAGACGACAGGACCAGGCCCCGGCGGGCCACCGGACCGCTCTGGAGCGCGCGGCTCGCCAGCGCGTCGCCGCGGTCATCGAACGGATCCGCGAGTCGGTCGACGAGCACGCCGCCGTACTCTCCGCGTCCGGCGACACGTTATCCTCGCCGGGATGACGTCCCGAATGCCCAGGTGGAGCGAAGCCAACCGCTACTGCGCCCATTACGATCGGGCCTGGGCGATGTACCTGCGCGACGACTACGACGGCGTGCTCGCGTCCGCGGCGCAGATGGCCGAGCTCGACCCTGACGCCTCGGGTCCCATGTACCTGCACGCCATCGTCGCCTACGCCCGGCGCGACTATGCGGAGAGCCTGCGCCTGTGCAACGAGGCCATCGCGCGAGACCCGGAGTACTACGAGTATCACGACCAGGCCGCCGAGGCCGCGCTCGGCCTCGACGATCTCGCCCTGACGTTGCACCACCTGCGTGCGGGTCTCGCATGCAGCCGGATCCCGCCGCTGCGAGCGCTGGTGTTCACTATCAACGAGGTCGACGTGCTTCTCCGGCTCGCGCGCCCCCAGGAGGCCACCGAGCGGTTGACGTCGCTCGACGCTCACCCGGCGCTCCTGGCCCTCCATGCCGCGTCGCCGCCCGACGAGTTCAGGGATGTGATCGCCGCCCTCGACGGCGAAGATACACCGTCAGTGCCGCAGGTGGACGGCCTCATCAGGCTCCTGACCGAGCAAGTCATGCGGATCGCGGCCATCTGGATCTTCCTCGGCGAGGACCGAGGCGGATCAAACCTGCGCGCGCTGCTCCAACGCCAACCGGACCGGTACAACGACGTCGAGCGCTTCGCCCGCCATTTTGAGCTCGATGCCCGTCGCCGCGCGCTCTACGGCCTCCCCGACCCACACACCTGCACGGCGGCCCCCGTGCCGGCGACGTACACGATTCCCCCCGACTCCCACAGCCTCCTCGCCGCCAACGCCCGCACGACGCCCCTCGCGTCAGGGACGTGCGTAAATCACCCCGATCCCCACAGCCTCCTCGACCCTGACACCTCCGCGACGGCTCTCGTACCGGAGAGGTGTGTAGATCCTCAGTCTCCTGCAGCGATCACACCCGACGCACAGGCCCCGGAGGAGCGCCGCGACGATCCGGTCGTCGACCTCTCCGAGCGGCACCGTGCCAGCGAGGGACTCGTCGTCGTCCCTGCTCACGCCGATCCACACCGCGTCGTGCATGCGGCTCGACCGGACCTGCAGACCGCCGCGCCGAAGGACCGCCTTACTGCTCCGGCCGATCCGCGCCCCCTCACCGTGGACCAGCGCGCTTCCCTCCTGATCGAGCTCCTGCGGGGTCGCTTCGAGGAGCTCACCTTCGGCGACCTTCACATCCTCCTCGGCACCCGCCTCGGAGAGGGGCTCGCCGAGCGCCGCATCCGCGAGCTGTTGCCGATCGCCGGCGAGTCCGCCGAGCCCGAACAGCTGCGCGGCCGACCCCGCCGGCGATGAATGTCGTGGAGTGCCGCGACGACGTCTGTCGGCAAGCGTAGGCCAGAGCGTGCGGCGTCCGAGTGCTCGCGCGGGCGCGCGACGTGATGCGCGCGTACGGCGTCGCAGAGCACATCGCCTCGCTCCGCGCAGCAGCCCCGCCGGCCACGGCGCCCGCATCAAGCGACGCGCCGTCGCGGGCGCCGCGGTCTGCTCCGCGGCGAGCGCATGGCCCCAGGTCGGCGACCCCGGCCGTTGTCCGCCGACAGCGCCGCGGCCCCGCGTCTTCGCGTCCTCGGCTCACTGCGGCTCGGGCTGGCACACGCCGCCGCCGGCCGAGACCTGGGCCTGCGTGCGGAACGTGTTTAATTTGGTCCAGTGCTTGGGCTCGACCTGCGGGATGGTCCCGTCCTCGCGCACGTTGGTCACGTGGTACGTGTGCTGGTTCCAGATCCGGCGCGCGGGGATCCAGCGGTCCATCTTGTCGCGCACGACCTGGATCGGCGCCGCGTTGCTGTTGTTGTAGCCGAGGTTCGAGACCACCACGATCTCCGCCGAGGCGTCGTTGTCGACGTCGGCCACGATCGGCATCTCCCACTGCGTCCAGCTGCCGCGCGGCGACGTCAGGTAGGGCTGGCCCGCGCCGTCGAAGATGAACAGCTTGACCTCGTCGGCGTACATCGCCTCGGCGGTGCCGTCGCCGAGGAAGTCGAAGGCCGTGCTCGAGGCGTAGCCCGAGCTGTCCTGGATGTTGACCGTCCACTTGGGCTGCAGGTTGGTCTCGAACACGCTGTAGGAGCTGCCCGAGCTGACCGCGAACTCCGGCTGCATGTCGCCGTCGAAGTCGTGGATCGAGGCCGGCTGCCAGCGCGCGAGGTTGCCGACCTGGTTGTTGTACTTGACGGTGCCGTCGTGCTCGATGAGGGCCAGGCCGCTCGACGTGACGACCAGCACCTCGGGCAGGCCGTCGGCGTCGAGGTCGGCGACCTGCGGGTGGCCGTAGCTGACCCCGGGCGCGTTGTAATACACGCTGCCGTCGTGGTTGAAGGCCCGCGGCCCGAGGATGATCTCCATGTCGTTGTTGCCGTCGAGGTCGGCGATGGTGTTGACGTAGTCGTTCTGGGCGTTCGGCGCCGTCCACAGCAGCGCGCCGTTGTGGTCGAACACGTAGCCGTGGTGGACGATCTCGACGTCGCCGTCGTTGTCGAGGTCGGCCGCCGCGATCGCGGCCGAGCCGATCTCGTACTGCGTCTGGCTGATCCACTTGACCGTGCCGTCGTGCTCGAGCGCCATCAGGTTGCCGAGGCTGCCGCCGGCCGCCGGCCGTCCGGTCAGGATCTCCGGCACGCCGTCGCCGTCGATGTCGGCGACCGCCGGGTAGGTGACCGCGCCGATGTTGGTGACCTTGTAGTGGACCGCGCCGGTCGCACCGTCGAGCACGTAGAGGCTGCCCTGGAAGTTCAGGTAGGCCGGGCCCGGGTAGGCCGGCACGACGATGTCGGGCGTGTCGCACAGGTCGATCGCGCCGTCGCCGTTGTCGTCGGTCAGGTTGGCGACCACCGGCGTGACCGCGACCTGGGTGTCGCCGTCCTGGCCCGGCCACGCCCACTGGATGTCGGGTTCGAAGCTGTTGGGCGGCGCCTCCTCGGAGCACGGCACGATCGCGTCCATGTCGTCGGACACCTTGCACACGTCGATCGGCGCGCCGGTGGTGTCGTCGCCGGTCGTGCCGTCGCTGCTGCTCGTGCTCGTGCTGTCGTCGCCGCCGGTGCTCGTGGTGTCGTCGCCCCCGGAGCTGCTGCCCGGGCCCGAGCTCGAGCCGGGCGCGGACGGATCGGTCGTGCTCGTGGTCGACGTCGCGGGCGCGGTCGTCTCGACGATCGGGCCGGTCGCCTCGGTGGCCGACGCGCTGGCGGTGCCGCCGGTGTCGTCGCTGCCGTCCCCGGTCGGCGGCGCGACGCCGGTGTCGGTCGGCCCGGCCGACGTCGCCGGGAACGTCATGGTCGTCGGGCTCGTGGTCGTGTCGTCGAGCGGGGCGTCGTCGCCGCAGGCGGGCAGGGCGAGCAGGCCGAGGGCGAGGCAGCGGGGCGCGGGGCGTAGGCGAAGGGTCGACATGGTCGTCGATGATAGACCCCCGCCGCCGCACGGCCGCAACTCGGTCTCGCGGCCGCTCGCGTCGGTCCGCGCGCTGCTGCCCGGGCGCCCGCGGTTCGGGGTCCGAGGCCCCCGGGCGGCGCGTCCGACGGCGCGAGGCCCGTCGCGTCGCCGCGGCGGGCCTCGTCGTGCGCGAGCGTCGTGCGCGCGCGCGTCAGTTGGGGATCAGCGCCTTCAGCTGGTCGATGAGCTGCTGGGCGATCACGACCTCGATGGCCGAGGTGCCGTCGGTCGAGTAGCGGAACGTCGCGTAGACGTCGCCGAGGTCGGTGCCGAGGCGCGGCAGGTCTTTAACATTGGCGCCGTAGTTGGCCATGTTCTGGACCATCGCCAGGATCTGCTTCACGTCGACGGCGAACATGCCGACGCCGCTGGCGTCGCGGGCGAGGGCCTTGCTCAGGCCCGCCTCGGCGCCGACGTTGCCGGCGCCGTTGGCCGCGGCGATGGCCCGCTTCATGAAGTTGGCCTCGGCCTTGGGCGCGAGGGTGGTGAGCACGGTGCCGCCGACCTCGGCGCGGTCGATGTGGATGAACGGCCCGCCGAGCACCTTGTCGAGCATGACCTTGGCGTCGGCCGGCATGTCGCTGGCGATCTTGCCGGCGATCGCGGCGCCCGGCTCGATCGTCCAGCGGTCGACCGGCACGCCGTCGATGGTCGCGGCGTCGGGCGTGAACTTCCAGCTGACGTACTGCGAGAACTCCTTGCCGAGCACCGCGTCGGGGGTGAAGCCGGCGGCCCAGGCCTTCCAGCCGTCGCGCGCCGACTTGCCGGCCTGCAGGTGGCTCGAGAACAGCACCGCCGCCGGCGCGCCGGGCTCGTTGCCGAGGGTGAACAGGCCCTGGCCGTCGTAGAGGCTGGCGTTCTCGGCCTGGAAGGCGGCGATCGAGGTCTCGATCGACGCGGCGTCGCGGCCCGACACCGGCGCCCAGGCCTCGCTGACGGCCTTGCGCATGTCGGTCGCGCTCGGCGACTGGTGGAGGTTGGGGTTGGCGTGGAAGGCGGCGAGCAGCATGGCCCCGGTCGGCGCGCTGCCGGCGAACGCGGCGTCGAGCTTGAGGCCGCCGTACTGCGCGGCGTCCTGGGCGGTGCGGCTGCCCGGGACCGGGAACGCGGCCCCGCCGAACATCACGCCGGCCGGCTCGACGCTGAAGAACATGGTCATCTGCGAGATCTCGGCGATGCGGTCGAAGCCCTGCTTGCTCGAGCGCTTCTGGTAGCTGCTGAATGCCGCGACCGCGCTGTCGATGGCCGGGTTGCCGGTCGACGGCGGGGTCGGGTTCATGTTGCTGAACTGCTCGATGAACGGGGTGATCACGTCGCGGTAGCGCTCGAACGCGGTCGCCACGTAGATGACGATCTCGACGTCGCCGTGCACGTCGGCGCCGCGGCCGATCATGTTGGTCTGCAGGTAGGCCTGGGTCGCCGTGAACGTGTCCTTGCCGGTGCTGACCACCACCTGGCCGCCGACGTCGTCGACGTACACCGTCTGGTTGTCGGGCGAGGTGTAGGCCGCGACGTGGCCGCCGCCGTCCGGCAGCTTGTTCTGCTCGCCGAGCTCGCTGACGAACGCCTTGGCCCCGCCGCGGTAGCCGAACGTGCAGCCGATCGCCGGCTCGGGCAGCTTGAAGTCGGCCACCACGCAGCCCATCGGCACCGCGATGTCGAAGTTCTGGGCCATGCCGGCGCGCTTGTCGAGCGCCATCGAGACCAGGCTGCGCAGCGTCGACTCCTCGAGGAAGCCGGCGTAGCGCGGCGTGACGAGCTGCGACTTGATGTCGCCGATCAGCCGCGAGCCGTTGGCGATCATGAAGTGGCCGAGCATCTTGCCGTCGTTGGCGAGCGCGTGGACCGTGCCGCCGCCCGCGAGCTCGACCTTGGTGGCCGGCGCGGTCACCACCACCGGCGGCGGCGCGTCGGGCGTGGTCGGCGGCGGCGTGGCGGCCGCGCCGGTCGCCCCGGTCGCCGGCGTCGGCGTCGGCTGGGCTTTCTTCTGCTCGTTGCCGCAGCCGAGCACGAGCGTCGAGGACAGGAGCACGGCGAGCGTGCGGGGCGAGACGGAGAGGGCGAGTGCCATGAGTCGGCGCGCAGGATACAGCAGCGGCCGGCGGGGTGAAACACCCTGCACGCCCACGCGGGGGACGTCACGGCAGCGCGTACTGGCCGAAGAAATCCCACATAACGCCATTCGCGTCGATGTCGACGCTGGCCGCTCCGTACGGGCAGACCGGGTTGCCGGGCCAGCAGTGGCCCATGCCTTCGAGGGTCCACTGGACCACCGAGACCCCGCCCCGGCAGCGCGCGTACACCTCGGCGGACGCGCTGCCGACGGTCATGCCGGGCACCGGCGCGCCGCCGCAGCCGTCGCGCTCGGCCCAGCCGGCGAAGCTCTCGGCGACGCTGATGTACCAGGCGCCGTCGTAGGGCACGAGCACGTCGGTGGTGCCGTTGAAGGCGATCACCGGGATCGGGCGGCTCGGCTCGCACTCGGTCATGCCGTTGACCGCCGAGACGGGGCCGATCGCCGCGAACAGGTCGGCCGCCTCGCAGGCCAGGCGGTTGCTGATGAACCCGCCGTTCGACATGCCGGTCGCGTACACCCGCCTCGCGTCGAGGCACAGGCGCGCGGCCAGCTCGGCGTGCAGCGCCCGCACGAACCCGACGTCGTCGACGCCCTGGCTGGCCGCGTCGCCGCAGCAGGCCCCGGCGTTCCACGAGGTGTGGAAGCCGTCGGGGTAGACCACGTAGAAGCCCTCGCTGTCGGCGAGCGGGTTCATGTTGGTGAACGCGACCTGCTGGGCCGCGGTCATGGTGTAGCCGTGGAAGTTGAACACGAGCGGCGCCGGCGCGTCCGCGGCCAGCCCCGGCGGCACGTGCACGATCGCCGTGCGCATCATGCCGTCGTGCACGATCGAGACGTCGTGGTCGCCGGGCGGCAGCGCGTCCGCGGGGCAGCCCGCGGCGCCGGTGTCGTCGCCGGTCTCGCCGGTCGTGTGCGGCTCGCCGGTCTCGCCCGGGCCCGCGGTGGTCTGCGGCGCGCCGGTCTCGCCCGGCCCTCCGGTGTCCGTCGACGGCGCGCCGCTCGTCTCGCCGGCCTCGCCGGTCGTCACGTCGGTCGTCACGCCGCTCGTCGGCGCGGCGCTGCCGGCTTCTTCGCCGCTGCTCGCGGCCGGCCCGCCGCTCGTCGCCCCGCCGCTCGTCGCCTCGCTCGTGCTCGTGTCGCCCTTGTCGCCGCAGGCCGCGAGCAGGAGCACCGTCAGGGACAGTCGTCGCATCCGCATGCGAGCGTGACTATCACGCGGCGCGGACGCTGTCGCGCTCGCCACGCGACGGCGTCATGGGCCGTCAGCTCGCGAGGCCCCGGCCGGGGCCTCGAGGCCCCGCGGAGGCTCAGTCGGCCGAGGCCGAGGCGCTGGCCTTGGCCTTGACCTTCACGCCGCCGCCGCCGCCGCCGCCGTCGCTCTCGCTGCCCTCGACCGGCACGCCGTTGGTGCGCAGGGGGAACGACGGGGCGCGGTTGGGGTCGCAGTCCGGGGGCGGGCCGAAGCCGTCGGCGTTGAAGTCCCACTCGAGCGAGCCCTTGCCCTTGGGGTCCTTGCTGTTGGCGGTGATGCGCACGGTGTGCTTGCCCTTGCGCGCGGGCGTGCAGTAGCTGAGCAGGTAGAAGCGCTTCATGTGGCGCTCGATGCGGTCGGCCACGCGTTCGAACGCCGACTTGACCTCGGCCTGCTCGGTGGCCAGCTCGGTGCCGTCGCGGCCGATGTCCTCGAGGCCGGCCTTCTTGATCTCAGCGCCGACGCCGATCGCGTAGATCTCGTAGTCGGTGTACTCGACCTTGATCAGCTCGGACTTCATCTCGTCGCGCGAGACGCGGGCGGCGCGGTCGGTGCCGTCGGAGAACACCACCAGGGTGCCGAACTTCAGCGGCTTCTTCTCCTTGTCGAGCTGCTCCTTCAGCTCCTTCAGGCCCTCGACGACCGCGCCGTGCAGGTTGGTCGACGGGTCCTTGGCCTTGTAGGTGCGCAGGCTCTCGAGGCCGCCGACCGCCGAGCCCTGGGCCTCGGTGAACGGCACGACCTGGCGGATCTCCTTGTCGCCGTCGAACGAGTACACGCCGACCTTCTGCGACTTGCCGACGCGGTCGGTGAACAGCGTGGCCGCGTCGACCAGCGAGTCCGCCGAGCCCGACTCGGTCACGCTGCCCGACACGTCGAGCAGCAGCATGGTGTACATCACCGCCGCGACCTCGGGGTTCTGGATGACCTGCTTCGACTCGTAGGTCGAGACCAGCTCGCCGTCCTCGTAGATGTCGAAGTCCGCGGCCTGCAGCCCGGCCACCGGCTCGTCGCCCTTCTCGACGGTGAAGAACACCCACACGTTGTTGGGCTTCTTCTGCGCCGAGTTGAGGCGCGTGACGGTGAGGCCGCAGGCCGTGGTCGTCAGCGTCAGCGCGGTCGCCAGGCCGACCGCCGTGCGCCAGCGGGGCGCCTGTCCGGGGGTTGTGGAGCGACGGAGCAGGGCCTTGATGCGCGCGGTCAGGGTGGTCACGGCCCCGAAATTGCCCGCGCGGCCGGGCCGCTGTCAAATGGCCGGTCCGGGCGGTTTTTCACCCTGCGCCGGTCCTGGAATAGCCGGCGCCCACGCGGTCTCAGGCCGCCCGCGGCCCGCGGTGCGCTTCTGCATAAGACGCCGCGGGTCAGTCGACCGCGCCGTCGAGGCACAGCAGATAGGCGACCAGGTCGGCGAGCTCGGCCGCGTCGAGCGTGCCGGTGGCGCCGTGCAGGTCGTCGGGGTTGCGGGTCGTGAGCACGTCGAGCAGCGTCGGCGCCGAGCCGTCGTGCAGGTACGGCGCGCTGCGCCACAGGCCGTGCAGACTCGGCGTGTCGAGCCCGGTCAGCGGCTGGCCGAGGCGCTTGCCCGAGCCGGGGCCGAGCGTGCCGACGTCGTGCAGCAGCGGGACCGCGGGCGCGAGCCACTGGCTGTCGGTCAGGCGCGGCCCGGCGTGGCAGGCGGTGCAGCCGAGCTGCGGCGACTCGAACAGGGCCTTGCCGGCGATCGCCGCCGGCGGGAGCTCGCCGCCGGCCAGGCGATGCGGGCTGCGGGCCTCGTCGCCGAGAGATCCCACATACGCCGCGAGCGCGTCGAGGTCCTCGCTGAGCCCGGCCTTCGGATCTCCCAGCGTGTCGGCCACGCTGCCGGCGCGCCAGTCGGCGTCTTCCAGCAGCCCCGCGCCGCCGAACGCGTGGCGGATGTCGTTCTCGAAGTCCTGGACCTCGTCGAAGTTGGCGCTCCAGTGGATCGGCCCGTCGCCGCCGGCGCGGCCGTTGAGCGCGATGGTGTCGCGCAGGCCCTCGCCGCGGTCGGTGAAGTCCCAGATCAAAAGGTCGGACTCGCCGTCGAGGTGGCAGTGCGCGCAGGCGATGTAGTTGTCCTGGCTGAGCCGCGGGTCGGCGCTGTCATTGAACAGTCGCTTGCCGCGCAGGACCTCGGCGGTCAGCGGCTCGCTCGTGGGGATCTGCAGGCGCGCCAGCGGGGGCCCCGGCTCGGAGAAGACATCGGCGGCGTAGACGACGAGCTCGCGCGACATGTACGCGTCGACGAAGAGGAAGCGGCCGTCGAGCGACAGCGCCAGGCCCTGCAGCGCGTGACCGACGTCGAACACGTTGCCGGCGACGTCGCCGCTGAACACGTCGACCCGCTCGAGCGAGCGCGGCCCGCGGGTGGCGACGTAGGCGTAGTCGCCGAAGCCGCTGAAGATCACCGCGCTGGCCATGCCGCGGTTGTCGAACTGCTTGCGCCGCGCGAACGCCTCGACGCCGGCGGCCGGGTCGATGTAGGCGAGCACCGCCCGCATGGCCGTGTCGGCCTGCAGCGGCACGCCCGCGAGGTACATGCCCTCGCCGATGTTGGCCTGCAGCCCGGGGACCGCGGCGAGCTTGCCGGTCGGCGCGACGGCCAGCGCGCCCAGCCACGTCGGCACCCCGCCGACCTCGGTGTCGGAGGCCGCCTGCGGGTCGAACTGCAGCGACCACGGGGTGACGTCGCCGGTCGCCGGGTCGAGCGCCCACAGCCGGGCCTCGCCGCTCTCGGAGCGCCAGCGCGAGGCGACCACGCGACCGTCGGGCAGGACGCTGAGGTCGCGCACGTCGGGCCCGACATCGAAGGTCTCGATCAGCTGCGGGACGTCGCCGGCGAGGCCGACGCGCGCGACCTGCCCGGTCGCCTGCAGGCCGACGAACACGTCGTCGCCATGCGCCACCACCCCGTAGGGCCGCGAGGCTGGCGGCAGCGCGAGCGCGACCGACTCACCGTCGTCGGCCCGCACGAGCACCAGCGCCGCGTCGTCCTGCACGGCGACCGCGAGCCGCCCGGCGTCGACCTCCGCGAGCGTGCGCGGCCCCTTACCGACCGCGACGCGGCGCTCGACCACGAAGCCGTCGCCAGCCTCGGCCGCGAGCATGACCTCGCCCGAGTCGGGGCTGACGACCGCCACGCGCGCGCCGACGCGGGCGACGGTGCTGCTCGCGCGCGGCGCCCACACGGGCGGGTCGGTCGCGGTGATCGTCACGCTGGCCGCCAGCGACTGGCCCATGCCGTCGTAGACGGTGAGGATCGGCTTGTAGCGCCCCGGCGCCGCGTAGCTCACCTCGCGCACCGGGTCCGCGGTCGGCTCGCCCGCGGGGCTGCCGTCGCCGGGGTCCCAGCGGTACAGCGCCGCCCCGGTCGACTTCGAGCCGTCGAGCACCACGACCTCGCCGACCAGCGCGTAGCGCGGCTCGCCCGGCTCCGGCATCAGCGGCCCCGCCGGCCCGGTCGTGGCGTCCCCGCTCGACCCGCTCGACTCGCCCGTCGTCGTCGTCGCGTCATCGTTCGTCGTCGTCGCGCCCGTCGCGTCACCCTCGCTCGTCGGCGCGACGCCGGAGCTCGACGTCTCCGAGCCGCTCGACGTCGTCGTCGAGCCCCCGCCCGCGTCGCCGCAGGCCGCCAGCAAACCGAGGATGAGCGCGCGTCGCATATCCCTAGCCCGCGGTCGTGAAGCTCGCCGTGAAGGCCGCGACGAGCGGGTTGCCGCTGTAGTCGCGGACCCCGCCGGCCGGCAGCTCGAGCGTGTACTGCGTGCCGGGCTTCAGCGGCGCCTTCGGTGCGAACGTGACGATGTGCTCCTGCACGCTGACGTGCCCGTCGACGCGCGTGCTCGCCGGGTCGGTGCCGGCCTCGTAGAGCCGCACCGACCCGGCCCACGCGCTCTTCACGTCGATCATCTCGTTGAAGGTCAGGCCGAAGCGCGACGTGACCGCCAGCCCGGTCGCGCCGTCGGCCGGCCAGGCCCAGGTCACGCCCGGCGGCGTGGTGTCGGCCGCGGCCGTGTACGGCACGACGATCGACCCGCGGTCCTTGTCGGCCTTGTCGTCGACGCTCAGCACCGCGACGTTGCCGATCGGCGTGATCGTGTCGAGGTCGCCTTTCAGGAGCAGCTTCATCACCTCCTTCGGCGACGACGGCTCGCTGATGTCGTAGATGTTGGCGAAGTCCGACTCGCCGACGAACGCCAGCTCGTCTTTGATAAACACGTAGCCGCCGTTGCCGCCCGAGCTGTAGTCGCCGACCAGCGCCGGCGCGCCGGGGTCGCGGATGTCGTAGATCTCGAGCCCGCCGCCGCCGGTCTTCGGCGCGTAGTAGGCGTAGCCGCCGCCGATATTGCTGAAATAGGCCTCGCGGGCGATCGCGAACTCGCCGCCGGCGATCGGCTGGATGAACCCGGGGTTCGAGATGTCGAGCAGGGCCGTGCGCGTGCCCTCGGCCGCGCTCGCCATCAGCAGGTTGCCGACCGCCTGGACCTGCCCGACCCGCAGCACCGGGTCGAACTCGTACTGCTGCACGAGCTTCGGCTGCATCGGGTCGCTGGCGTCGACCACGTAGATCCCGTTGTCGGCGCCCGCGACGTACACGTACGGCACCTGCCAGAACACGCTGAGCGTGACCCGCTGGTACGCGTCGGGGTAGAAGAACCCCGGGACCTCGAGCCGCGAGACCGGCTTCAGGCCGGCCGGGTCGGTGACGTCCCAGAACTCGATCCCGCCGGCGAACGGCGACGACATCTGGTCGGCCACCATGTACCAGCCGTCGTCGTAGTTGGCGAACCCGAGGCTGTGGCTCTCGCGCATCTCGTTCGACAGCGCCGAGGCCACGGCCACCGGCGCGCACGGGTCGGCGAAGTCGTACAGCGTCACGCCGGCGTTGAGCCCGTACTCCGGCGCCCACGGCATGACGAGGTAGCCGTCGAACATGACCACGAGGTTGTGGTGGTCGAAGGTGTCGTGGGCCTCGCCGTCGCCGAGGTCGCCCGGCATGCCGCCGTCGAGCGCGGCGCACTCCTTCCCGACCTGCTCCGGCGTGAACTGCCCGGTGGGCCCGCCGGGGCCGTGGTTCGGCGGGAACGCCCCGGGCTCGGGGTACGGCTCGGGCTCGACGCCGCCGCTCGACGATCCGCTCGAGTCGTGCTCGCCGCTGTCCGCGGGTGCGTCGGTGTCGTCGGGTGTGCCGCTCGCGTCGGTCCCGTCGCCCGGATCGCTCGCCGAGGACGTCGACGTCGGCGACGATCCGCCGCCGGTGCCGTCGCCGGAGCTCGTCGGCGCCGCGCCGCCCGTGCCGTCGCCTCCGGTCGAGTCGGCGCCGGCGTCGGTGGTGCCCGCCGGGCTCCCGCCGCAGGCCGCGAGGATCAGCAACAAACGGGGTGTCCGCATCACAGGGCGCGAATACACCCCCCGCGAAGCGCGAGGCAATGCCCGCGCACGTTGGTGTCCGCGGGGTCTGCCGAACCCCGGGTCCGGCCGCCGGATCCCTGGTAAGTTCGCGGACCATGCGGGTAGCACTTCCCAGCGGCATTCACCTCCACGTCCAAGACCGGGGCCGAGGCCCCACCGCCCTGCTCGTCCACGGATGGGCGGTGTCCGGCCACATCTGGCGCGAGCTCTTCAATCGCTGGCCGGAGCACGCGGGCCGGCTGATCGCCCCCGACCTCCGCGGCTCGGGCTGGAGTTCGAAGCCCCGCGACGGCTACAGCATCGACAGCTACGCCGAGGACATCGCCGCCCTGATCGACGCGCTCGAGCTCCGCGACATCGTGCTCGTCGGCCACTCGATGGGCGGCACGATCGCCCTGCGCACCGCCCTCGAGCGCCAGGACCGCCTGCGCAAGCTCATCCTCATGTGCCCCGTGCCGCCCTCCGGCGTGCCGTTCAACGACGAGCAGATCGGGTTCTTCCGCAGCCTGCACAACGGCCGCGAGGGCGCCGCCCAGACCCTCGGCATGATGTTCGCCAGGCCGGTCGCGCCCGAGCTCCTCGAGCCCGCGATCGACGGCTGCGCCAGCGTGGTCCCCGAGGCGTGGTTCGGCGGCTTCGACGCCTGGCGCTCCGCCGACTTCGCCGGCCGTATGGGCGAGCTCCGCGTGCCCACCCTCGTCATCCCCGGCGAGAAGGAGCAGCCGCTCACCCCCGAATTCTTGAAGGCCACGATCGTCGACCTCATCGCCGGCGCCCGCCTCGAGGTGTTCGAGGGCACCGGCCACTACCCGCAGCTCGAGTGCACCGACGACCTCGTCGCTCGCCTGCAGCAGTGGCTCGCCCCGGACTCGGCCGCCTGACCCTCCCCGCCGAAGCCCACGAGCCCGCCCTCCGCGGCGGGCTCCTCGCGTTCGCCGCCGACGCGCTCGCCGGCGACATGACGGCCCTAATTAAAGTCGTCGACATCTTGATCGACATCTTCGAGGCGACGCGCGCCGAGCCGCTGTGGCGCGCGTCCGGCTCGCTGATCGCCCGCGCCCTGCGGACCGAGCTGCGCGCCGAGCTGCTCGGCCGCGTGCGCGAGCTGCTGGCCGAGGACATGCCGGCGTGGCGGCTGCAACCACTGAGCGGCGACCCCGAGATCGCGGCGCTGCTGCTCGCGCGGCTGGCCGAGCCGGCCGCGCGGGCCCGCGTCGCGGCGATCCGCGGGCTCGCGTCGCAGGTCCACGACCCGGCGATCCGCCGCGCCCTCGTGGTCTGCCTCGGCGACGCCCACGCGCACGCGCAGAGCACCGCCGTCGAGGTCCTGCGCCCGGTCGCGACGGAGCCCGAGGTCCGCGACGCGCTGCTGACCCTGCTCGCCGGCGAACGACCCCTGCCCGGCGCCGTCGCCCGCGCCCTGCGCCGCAGTTTAAGAATTGCCGCCGCCGACCCCGGGGCGGCGACGCGGCTGCTCGCCGAGCTGTACGGGCGCCGGGCCTGGATCGCCGCGCACGCGCTCGCCGGGGCCGCCGCCAGCGAGGCCCACGCCGACGCGCTGCTCGCCGCGCTGGCCCGCGACCCCGGCCGCCTCGCCGTCCTCTGGCCGGCGTTCGTCCCGGTCGCGCAATTCGACGCGGTGGCCGCCGCCCTCGTCCCGCGGCTCGCCGGCGACTCGCCGATCGACGCGCAGCAGGCCCTGCGGATCGTCGGCCTGCACGACGGCGAGGCCGCCCGCGCGGCCACCCTCCGCGCGCTCGAGCACCCCGCCAACTACGTACGCTGGGGCGCGGTGCAGCAGCTCGCGCGGCGGCTCGATCGACCCGAGGCGCTCGCCGCCGTGCGCGCCCGCCTCCGCGACGAGGACGACGGCGTGCGCATGTACGCCGTGCAGGCGCTCGCCGCCGTCGACGACCCCGCGGTCCAGGAGCAGCTCCGCGGCATGCTCGCCGACCCCTTGCCGGCCGTCGCCGTCGCCGCGGCCGGGGCCGTCGCCCGCCGCACGCCCGACCCCGCCGCCTGGCAGGTGCTCGCGCCGCACCTCGGCCGCGGCGCCGTCCACGGCAAGAGCTGGCAGCCCGTCGAGCCGCGCGCGCAGCTCGGCACGCTGCTGCGCCTCGACCACGTGCGCGACGCCGTGGGCGCCGAACTCGGCGCCCACGCCGCGATGAGCCGCGCCGCCGCCGCGAAATTATTAAAAGACGCGGACCCCTCGCCCGCGCTCGCCGAGCGCCTCGCGCGGTGCGTCCGCGACGACGCGCCGCGGGTCGCCAGCGCCGCCTACGACACCCTGCTCGCCTGGGCCGCTCGCTGAGCCCGCGACGCGAACACACGAGGACCCGACGCGCGGGCCCTCGTGTGCGGCTCACCTCGAGCTCAGGGCGGGCTGATCTCGATCGGCGGCGGCGTGCGGTCGACCGGCGCCGCGGGCTCCGAGCCCGCCTCGTCGGGCGCCTTCTTCTTGGCCGGCGGCTTCTTCTTGGGCGCGGGCGGCTTGGGCTGGACCGGCGCGGGCGTCGGCTCGACCTTCGCGGGCTCCGGCGCGGGCGTCGGCTCGACATTCGCGGGCTCCGGCGCGGGCGTCGGCTCGGGCTCGATCGGCGCGGCCGCGGCGGGCGTCGACGGCGGCGGCGTGAGCACCGGCGTGGCCGGACCCGACGCGGTCGCCGGACCTGGGCTGTGGTGCGTGGTGCCGCACGGGTTGTCGTCGTGGATCTCGCCGAGCGGCTCGCTGACCAGGCGCCGACGGACCTCGCTCAGCACCAGGAACGCGGCCGCGTAGTCGGGCTGGTAGTGCAGGGCCTGCCGCGCGCAGCGCTCGGCGTCGGCGATGTGGTTCTGGTGCAGGTACACCTCGGCGATGCCGGTCAGCGACGGGCTGAAGTCCTTGCGCTCGGCGAGCGCCCGGCGATACTCCGCGGCCGCGTCGTCGACCTTGCCCTCGGCCCAGGCCACGCGGGCCAGGCCGTCGTGGGCCGACGGGTTGGAGGCGTCGCGCTCGACCGCCTTGGCGAAGCGGGCCTTCGCGTTGACCAGGTCGCCGCTCAGCCACGCGCGGTAGCCCGCGCGCCAGTGGCCCATCGAGCCCTCGCGCACGCGGGCGCTCGGCGAGGTGCCGGGCCGGCCCTCGAACGTCTCGAGCGCGGTCGACAGCTGCGCGTTGTAGGCGGCGAACCGCCCCGACGCGGTGTTGAGCGCCCGGCGCAGGCGCTCGAGCTCGGGCTCCAGCTCCTCGGCCCCGTCGCGCAGGCGGTCGAACATGTCCTTCAGCTCGGGCGACGAGTTGGCCTTGCGCGTCGCGGCGACGTCGGCGATGAGCGCGCTGGTCTGCGCGCTGGCCTGCTGCACGCGGGCGGTCATACCGGCCAGCGAGATGCCGGTCTGGGCGAAGTTGAGGAGCGTCTCGCCCTCGCTCTCGAGGTCCTGCGCCGCCGGCCGGTAGCGGCCCATGTCGACGATCGCCGCCTGCAGGGCGATGACGTCGCGCGACAGCCCGAGCACCTCGGCGTCGAGCCGCTCGAGCGTCACCTGGCGGTACAGGCCCTCGAGCTCGCCCCACGCCAGCCCACGCTGGCGGGTCAGGCGGTCGCGCTCCTCGCCCTCGACCGCGAGCTTCGAATTGAGCTCGTCCTTCTCGCCCTGCACGCCCTCCCACCAGCGCGCGGCGATGCGGCCGACGACGACCGCGCCGACCGCCACGCCCGCGAGCACGAGGGCCCACAGGACCACGCGCCAGGCCCGACGTCCGCGCCGCTGCTCCTCGGACCAGGCGGCGTTGCTGCGCTGCAGCGGCACGATCAGGCGGTCGTGGGCCAGCTCGTACCACTTGTTGCCGAGCCGCTCCTCGGCGCGGATGATGCGCTCGCGCTCGAGGTTCTCGACCATCTCGTTGACGAGGCCGCCGGTCGCGTTGGCGCCGCGGCGGGCCGTCGCGCGCCCGCCGTCGGGGGTGAGCATGCGGTCCTCGAGCCAGCGCCGGATCTTGCGCTCGCCGCCCCAGCCCTTGCTCGCGCGCCGCACCGCGGCGCCGACGAACCGCGTGAGCGCCTCGTCGGGGTCGAGGTCCTTGCCCATCGCCCCCGGCCGGCCGCCGCGGGCCCACAGCTCGTCGCACGCGACCTGCAGGTGCATGGGGTCGATGACCTCGCTGGCGATCAGCGCAAGCTTGCCGTTCGGCAGGCGCACGCGCCGGTGGGCCAGCGCGCGCGCCAGCTGCTCGGCGTCCGCCTGCGAGATGACCCCGCGCGCCGGCTCGCGGATCGCCTCGATCGCCTCGGCCAGGTGCAGGTCGTCGAGCGCGAAGCGCACGCGCAGCGCGTCGGGCACCACGTGGGCGTGGCGCTCGAGGTCGGCGAGGCGGTCGTCGCGGATCGCCAGCAGCACCCGCAGCGGGCGCCCGCTCAGGCCGAAGCCCCGCTCGCCCTGCAGCACCTCGGCGAGCTCGCGCAGGAACGCCTCGCGGTGGTGGTACTGCTCCGGATAGGTGAAGAACATGTCCTCGACCTGGTCGAACACGATCGCCAGCGGCTTCTTGCTGTCCGGGTCGCGCGCGAGGATCCCCTTCAGGTACGCCGCCAGCGTGTAGCCCGACAGCAGGTCGACGTCCCGCTCGTCCTCGCGGGCCCAGTGCAGCAGCACGCTGTAGGTGTAGACGTTGCGCAGGCGCGAGGCGTCGGTGCCCGGCGGCAACAGCCCGCCGAGCCGCGCCACCGGCAGGACCTCGAACCCCGCCGCCTCGAGCTCGGGGACCAGGCCGGCGTGGATCAGCGACGTCTTGCCGCTGCCGGTCGGGCCGTGCAGCACCGCCAGCGGGTGGGCGATGACCAGCGAGACCAGGTCCCGCAGCTCGCCCGAGCGCCCGAAGAAGTTCTTGCGCTCGGCCGCGGTGAACGGCCGCGGCCCGGGGAACGGACTGTTCTGGCCGTCATGCTGCATGGTCGTCTCCCGTGCGTCGCGGCTTGCCGCCGCCCGCGGCCGGCGTGGGGATGGCCGCGCAGCGCTCGCGCAGCCTGGCCAGGAACTCCTGCGGCGACCCCCAGTACACCCGGATGTGCAGGCGCTCGAAGTACCTGTCGAAGTACTCGATCACGTCCTTGTTGTCGTCGCCCGGCGGGGCCACGTGCACGCTGATCGTGCCGTCCTGCAGGTCGCCGAAGTTGGCGCCGCACAGGCTGCGGACCAGCACCCGGAAGTTCCAGTCGGCCAGCGGGTGGCCGAGGAACAGCAGCGCGCCGCCTCGCAGCGCGCGCTGGACCGGCGGCGGGATCAGCGGCGGGTGCCGCGCCGTCGCCACCAGCAGGTCGAAGTGGTCGTCCTCGGTCAGCACCAGCGACTCCGCCACCGCGATCTGCCCGTACAGATGAAACACCAGCGGCTCCTCGACCGAGGGCACGTAGTGCGGGTCCTCCTCGAACACCGTGGCCAGCGAGGTCGTGCGCAGCGCTTCGTGCCAGCGCACGAAGTCGATGCGCGGCCGCTTCGACCGGCGATAGCGCAGCGCGCGGACCAGCAGCTCGTCGGTGGTGGTCGTCACGTAGGTGCGAAACGGCAGCTCGGCCAGGCCGACCAGGATGTCGTCCTTCTCCTCGACGTCGCCCGGACGCACGTCGCGCAGCGCCACCGCCAGCTCGTCGCGCGGCCACTTGGGCCCCCGCGCCGCCGACATGAACTGCGCCACCCGGGCGAAGTTCCAGCGGTCCTCGAGCGGATAACCGCCGTCCTCCGCCCAGCGCAGGGCGATGTCCCCCGGCAGCGGGATGTGCCCCTGGTTGATGCCAGCCCCGAGGAAGGGCGTGCACCCGCCGCGTACGACCCGCGCTGCCAGCAGGTCCCAGTCGGCGTCGGTCATCTGGGTAGACATTGGGTCAAACAGCCTACACCCCGGCCCCGTTCGGCGGAACCCCCGGGCCGGTTCACCCGGCGCGCCGCGAGGACCGTCGTTCCGTGGCCCCGGCGACGGAATCGCCCGCAGCCGCTGCGCCGGCCGTATGAACCGAAGCTTCAGCCGCGCCGCGGCGTCACGCGGCGCCGCACGGCCTCACGCGAGGCTCCACGGCCGCGGAGAAGCGTGCGCGTACATCCGCGCTCACGTCGCCTCGCCGCGCTCGATGCGGTGCACGCTGACGTCGCGATCGCCGAGGGCCGCCGAGATCTCGGCGAGCCCCGCGTGCGAGCCGAGCACGACGTCGATGACGATGCTGTCGTCGGGCGCCTCGTCGGGGCTCGGCACGTAGGTGATGGCCTCGCCCCACGGCTTCATGCGCTCGCCGAGCCGCTCGACGCCGGTGTCGATGGTCTCGGCGGTGAACACCGCGCGCACGCGGTAGAGGCTGCGGCCGGCGCGGAGGTTCTCGCGCAGGCGGTGCTCCTCGTACTGCGTGACCGCCTCGACGATGCTCGCCCCGACCCAGGCGATGCTCTCGCGCGGCTCGTCCGACGGCGGCAGCTCGCCGAGCGTGCGCAGCCGGACGAGCAGCGGCTCGATGTCGACGCCGCCCTCGCCCGCGGGCGCGAGCAGCCGGCCGAACATCGCGACCGCGTCGGACAGCGCCGCGAACACCTCCGGCGAGCGCGCGCGCCGGCCGAGGCGCATGTCGTCGAGCGCCCGCTCGAGCCCCTGGCTGAGGCGACCGACGGCCGAGGCCCCGAACGCCCCGGCGAAGCCCTTCAGCCCGTGGACCGCCCGGTACGCCCGGTTGAGCAGGTCGGGGTCGCCGTCGCCGTCGGCGGCCCCGGCCCGATACTCGCCGAGCATCCGCGCGAAGTCGTCGACGATGCGCGTCGACTCCTCGCGGAACATGTCCAGCTCCGCCTCGTCGTCGCTCACGCCGCACCTCCCCCCGCGAAGCCCCGGCGCACGCCGGCGATGCGCTCGACCTGCAGCGGGAACTGGGCCGCGAGCGCCTCGAAGAACCACTCGTCGAGCCGCCCCAGCCGCGCCCCGCTGTCGACCACCGCGTACGCCACCTCGTTGACCGACGCCGCCCCGGGCACCTCCACCGACCACGCGGCGAAGTTGAGCCGCATCCAGCGGTACAGCTCGTCGGGCGTGAACAGCTCGCACAGCAGCGCGTGCAGGGCGACCTCGGCCGCGCGCCCGCCCGCCCCCGCCGACGCGTACAGCCCCGGCAGCGCGCCGCTCTGGCACACGAAGCCCGCCTGGGCCGGCTCGCCCGCGGCGCCGCGCTCGACGCACACGCGCCACACCTGCTCGCCGCCGACCACCACCTCGCCGTCGATCGCGACCTCGACGCTCACGCTCACCGGACCCGCGCGCCGCGGCGCCACGAAGAACGTCAGCAGCGGCGCGTCGCGCCCGCGGCCGAGGCGCACGCGCTTGCGGGTGTCGGCGCAGCGGAAGTCGTCGCCCTGCAGGCTCACGCTCACGCTCAGCGGCACCGCCTCGCCGCCGGCCGCGGGCGGGAAGTCGTGCCACGCCGCCTCGCCCTCCGAGCGCGGCGGCTCGGCCGCGGCCAGCCGCTCGAGCAGCGAGGGCGTGCCCGGCACGCGCAGCAGCACGTGCAGCGGCACCCCGACCTGGGCGATCAGCCGGCGCGGCAGGCCGACCTCGAGGATCCGCCGCTCGCCGCCCGCCGCCTCGCGCTCGCCGCGTCGGCCCGCGGCGCTCGTCGCCCCGCGGCCCGGCCCCGCCGCCTCGAGCAGGGCCGCGAGCGCCCGCTCGACCCACTCGAGCGCCGCCCTCCAGCCCGCGAACTCCGGCGCCTGCGCGCCGAACCTCGCCCGCACGCGCGCCTCGAGGCGCTCGCTGAGCGCCCGCACCAGCCGCCAGCCGTCGACGTCGAGCAGCCGCGGCTGCTCGTCGCGCGTGGTCTGCTCGAGGCGCTCGAGCAGCCAGGCGATCGCCTGGACCCGCCCGCGCGGGCGCGGCGGCACCAGCGTGGCCCAGGCCCGCTCGAGCAGGCCGTCGATCACGCCGAGCCCGATCGCCAGGCCCTCCGCGCCGCGCGTCCGGTACAGCGCGAACGCGGTGTACACGGCCACGCGCAGGTCCTTGGCGACCCCGCGGAGGATCTCCCCGCCGAGCTCGGCGACCCGCCGCCAGCGCACCGGCCCGCCGCGCACCGCCGTGTCCTGCGCAACCTCGGCGTCGAGCTGCGCGTAGAGGTCGTCCGCCGGCCGCGCGGCGATCGCCTCGAGGAACGTCGCCGCCTCGCGCTGCAGCAGCTCGCCCCGACTCCCATCCTCGACGTCCCCACGATGCATGCTCGTCCCCCCCGACCCACGCCGGCCCCGCGCCCCGAGGATACAGCTCGTCAGGCGCTCTCGGGCGCCGGCGCGTCGGGGAAGCCCGGCGCGAGCGCGCGGGCCATGCGGTCGGGGCGGCGCACGCCTTGCTCGGCCATCGCCAGGTCCGCCGAGGCGATGATGTCCGCGCCCGCGGCCCCCCCGAGGATCTGCCCGCAGCGCCGCCGCGCCGCCGCCGCGTAAAGATGCATGTCGACCGCGCGAAACCCCTGCTCCGCCGCCCGCAGGCCCTGGACCGCGCGCGCCTGTTGCCGATGCAGCGTCATCACGCCCGCGTGGATCAGCTCGACGAACGGCGTGGCCCACAGGGTCTGCTCCGAGCGCAGCTCGTCGAGGTCGTTCTCGACCACCCGCATCAGCCCCGCGCGCTCGCTCTCGCCGTGGTCCGAGTGCAGCCGGGCCAGCGCCGCCCCGGCGCGCAGCCCGTACAGCATCACCCGCGTCCACTGGCTGGCCCACAGGTGGCTGCGCGCGTACTCCTGCCACTCGCGCCCGAGCCGGCCCCACAGCGCCCCCGGGTCGCCGCTGTAGCCGTCGACCAGCACCCCGCCGATGAACGTCCACAGCCGCTGCACCCCCGGCAGCTCGTCGGGGAAGCGCTGCTGCACGTAGGCCAGCTCGGCGCGCGCGCGCGGCAGGTCGTCGTCGGCCAGCCAGAAGCCCACCTGCGGGCCCGCCCGCAGGATCGCGTCGGCCCACAGGTCGTCGCGCTCGCGGGCCTCGGCGATGAACTGGGCCATGCGCTCGCCGAGCGCCCGCAGCTCGCCGAACAGGAACAGCGCGACCAGGCGGTACACCTGGCTCGTCGTCACCTCGTAGGCGGTGCCCACGCACTCGCCGCGGAGGATCTGCTCCGAGCGCTCGAGCAGCCCGAGGCTCTCCTGCCAGCGCCCGAAGTGGAACGCCGCGACCCCGCGGGCCAGCGCCAGCAGCCCGCGCGGCAGCGCCTCGGCCACCCGCTGGGCCACCGCCGTCGCCTGCGTGGCGACCCGCTCGGTCCGCTCGCGCGCCGGCTCGCCGCGCGCCGACACGATCGCCACCTCGCTGGCCAGCGCGCAGGCCGCGTGGAACGTGTGACCTGTCTTCAAGGCCAGGTGCAGGTACCTCGCCTGGAACAGCGCCGTCAGCAGCGGGTCTTGGATCGACACGCTGGTGGCGATCGTCCGCGCGACCGCGAGGCGCATCTGCTCGTCGGCGGCGATCGACGCCGGGTCGCGCTCGCGCAGCGCCAGCCCGCGAATTTTTAGTCTGGTGCGCTCGATCATCAGCGCCGTCGCCAGCCCGCGCTGCGTGGTCGGGATCGACAGCCCGACCTCGGTCACGACCTTGCGCATCACCGCCATGCCCTCGGTGATCATGCCGGCCCGCAGCAGCTGCCCCGCCGCCCGCCTCCGCAGGTCGAGCCCGGCGCCCGCCGGCATGGCCGCCGCCGCCTCGAGGTACAGCTTGGCCGCCTTGATCCCGCGGCCCGCGTTGGCCAGCGCGTCGGCCAGCCGACACGTCAGCTCGGGCCGCGCCGGGTCGCTGTGCGGCTTGAACTCGAGGGCCAAGCGGTACAGCCGCGCCGCCCGGTCGAACGCCAGCGCCGCGGCCGCCTGCTCCGCGGCGATCTGCGCGTGGTCGGCGGCCCGCTCCCACTCGCCGGCCTCGCGGAAGTGCAGCGCCAGCGCGTCCGAGTCGCGCGCCCCCGCGGCCTCCATGGCGAACGCGATCTGCCGGTGCCGCAGCTTGATCCCCTCGCTGCCGAGCCGCGCCAGCACGACCTCGCGGATGCGGTCGTGGTACGTCTCGACCGTGCGCTCGTCGCCGGTCAGCACCAGGTGCTCGGCCCGCAGGGTCGCCAGCGCCGTGCGGTCCTCGCCCTGCACGCCCGCCGCCGTCGCGGCCAGGCGCACGTCGACCGGCCCGCCCGCGACCGCCACCACCTCGAGCAGCCCCCGCGCCGCCGCCGGCAAGGCGTCGAGCCGCGCCAGCAGCACCTGGTCGAGCGAGACCTCGACCGGCCGCTCCCCGCCGGCGATCGCGTAGCGCACCAGCTCGCGCACGAACATCGGCGAGCCCTGGGCCTCGTGGGCGATCTGCCGCGCGCGCCCCTTCAGCTGCGGCGCCTTCTCGGCCAGCAGTTGCAGCGCGAGGTCGGCCGCCTCCTCCTCCGACAGCGGCCCGAGGTCGATCTGCCGCATGTCGACCTCGCCGCGGGCCGCCTCGCGCAGCGCGCTCAGCACCGCCCCGCTCGAGGCCTCGCTGCGGTAGCTGGCGATCAGCAGCAGCGCCGGCGCGTCGGGCGGCCGCAGCAGGTCCGCCAGCAGCGCCGCGCTGTCGCGGTCGCCCCACTGCAGGTCGTCGATGTGCAGCACCAGCGACTTGCGGTCGGCCAGCCGCGCCAGCAGCTCCTTCAACGCCGCGAAGGCCCGCCGCCGCAGCTCGCGCGGCTCGGGGCTCTCGCCGACCCGCGGCGGCGCCTGCGACACCGCCTTGACCCGCTGCAGCACCGGGAACACCCGCGCGAGCGCCAGGATGTCGCGCGGCATCAGCTCCGCCGCCCGCGACTCGGGCAGGCGCATGAGGTGGTGGCACAGCGCGTCGACCAGGCTGTCGAGCGCCTTGAACGACACCGACTCGCGCTCGTAGCAGCGACCGACCAGCGTCACCGCCCGGTCGCTGCGCTGCAGCCGCGCCAGGAACTCGCGCACGAGCGCCGACTTGCCCATGCCCGAGCGCCCGCACACGTGCACCGCCACCGCGCGCCCGCGGTGGGTCGCCGCGAACGCGTCCTGCAGCGCCTTCAGCTGGCCGTCGCGCCCGAGGAACAGGTCGCCCGCGTCGCGCCGCACCGCGTCGCGCGGCCGGATCCCCGCCGGCCCCACGCCCACCCGCCGCAGCACCTCCGCCGCCCCCGGACGCCGCGCCGGGTCGCGCTGCAGCAGGTCGACGCACAGCGCCTCGAGGTCCTGCGGCATGCCCGGCTCGACGCTCGACGGCGTCGGCGCGTCGCGCTCCTGCTTGGCCAGCAGGATCTTTAACCCCTTGCCGCGGAACGGCAGCTCGCCGGTCAGCGCCAGGAACACCATCACGCCGACCGCGTACCAGTCGCTGGCCGCCGAGGCCGGCTGACCCGCGGCCTGCTCGGGCGAGAGGTACGCCGGCGTGCCGATCATGCTGCCCGCCCCGGTGCTGCGCACGGTCTCGGTCACCGACTCGGACACCAGCCCGAAGTCGAGGATCACCAGCCGCCCCTCGCGCGTCAGCAGCACGTTCGACGGCTTGATGTCGCGGTGCAGCATGCCGGCCGCGTGGATCGCTCCGAGCCCGCCGGCGATCTGGCGCAGCGCCGCCCGCAGGCGCTCGTGGCGGACCTCCGGGTCCTCGGGCGTCTCGTCGCTGTCGTGCCCGCGCACGTACTCGACGAACCCCAGCCCGTCGACGAACTCCATCGAGAAGAAGATCTGGTTCTCGCCCTCGAAGAACAGCTCGTGCAGGGTGATGAGGTTCGGGTGGGTGACGTCGGCGAGCAGCCGGAACTCGCGCTTGAACCTGTACAGCGCGCCGGGGCTGACGTTGAGCAGCGTCTTGATCGCCACCATCTCGCCGCGCTCGCGGTCGACGGCCTCGTAGACCACGCCCATGCCGCCGGCGCCGATCCGCCGGCGGATCGTGAAGCGCTTCAGGCTGGCGAACTCGAGGAACTGCGCGCTCTCTCCGGGGTCGATGCCGCCACGCGCCGCCGCCTCGGTCCCGCTGCTGTCGCTCAGGTCGCCGGTGTCGCTCGGCGCGTCGGATACCTCCGAGTTCTCCGGCTCCGGCGCCTGCGAGACCTGCGTGTCCTCCTCCGTGCTCACCCGCCGGCAGCCTATCAGGCCCCCGCGCGCCTGAAAGCCCGCGCCCCACCCGCGCAGCCCGCAAACCGCCGCCACGCGCCCGCTCCGCCGCGTTTCCGTGAGAAAGGGCAAGCCTGGCGGCGCCCGGCGCCCGGGTCCGGTCGTGGTACCCCAGATGCCCCATGACCTCCGACGCTCGCACGCCTGTCATCGTCGCCGCCGTTCGCACACCGATCGGCCGGTTCCGCGGCAGCCTGGCCCCGGTGCGCCCGGACGACCTCGCCGCCCACGTCGTGCGCTGGCACGCCGAGCACAACACCGCGGCCATGGAACAGCTCGCCGACGTCTACTTCGGCGCGGCCAACCAGGCCGGCGAGGACAACCGCGACGTCGCGCGCATGGCCCTGCTGCTCGCGGGCCTGCCGGTCGAGGTCCCCGGCGTGACCGTCAACCGCCTGTGCGGCTCGGGCATGGAGGCCGTGCTGCAGGCCGCCAAGTCGATCCTCGTCGGCGAGGGCGAGGTCTACATCGCCGGCGGCGTCGAGAGCATGACCCGCGCCCCGTTCGTCATGCCGAAGGCCGGCGAGGCGTTCGCGCGCGACGCCCAGCTCTTCGACACCGCGCTCGGCTGGCGCATGGTCAACCCGGCGATGGAGCGCCTCTACGGCACCGAGCCGCTCGGCATCACCGCCGAGAACGTGGCCGAGCGCTACCACGTGACCCGCGACGACCAGGACGCGTGGGCCCTGACGAGCCACCAGCGCGCCGCCGCCGCCCAGGACGAGGGCTGGTTCGACGACGAGATCGTGCCGATCGATCTGCCCGCGCCGAAGGGCGGCGAGTCGACCCGCTTCGCCAGCGACGAGTGCGTGCGCCGCGACACCACCCGCGAGCAGCTCGCCAAACTGAAGCCCGTGTTCAAGCCAGGCGGCACCGTGACCGCCGGCAACTCCTCCCCGCTCAACGACGGCGCCTCCGCCGTCCTCCTCACCAGCCTCGCCAAGGCCCACGCCCTCGGCCTGCGACCCATGGCCCGCATCGCCGCGTGGGGCCACGCTGGCGTGGCCCCCGGCGTCATGGGCATCGGCCCCGTGCCCGCCTCCCGCATCGCCTTCAAGCGCGCCGGCATCGGCCCCGCCGACATCGGCATGGCCGAGCTCAACGAGGCCTTCGCCAGCCAGACCGTCGCCTCCATGCGCTCCCTCGACCTCGACCCCGCCAGGGTCAACCCCGCCGGCGGCGCCATCGCCCTCGGCCACCCGCTCGGCTGCTCCGGCGCCCGCATCGTGACCACCTTGACTCATGGTCTCGCCCGCACCCGCACCCGCTGGGGGCTCGCGACCATGTGCATCGGCGTCGGCCAGGGTATCGCCGTCGTGCTCGAGCGCACATGAACTTGCGGACATATGCTGGCCTCCACGCGGCCCGCATGCGTACCCTGCGGCCATGCGCACAGCCTGTTTGACCTTCGCCCTCGCGCTGCTCGCGACGGCATGCGGCGACGATAAAAGCACGTCGTCGAACAGCAGCACCTCGAGCGTCAGCAACTCCGACCCCTCCGACCCCGGCAGCGAGTCCGGCAGCGAAGCCGGCAGCGAAGAGAGCACCGCCACGCCCACCACCGGCGCCATGGAGGTCTGCATGGGCAAGGACCTCATGGCCAACTACGGCCAGCCCTGCGACGTCGACGCCGACTGCGTCGACTTCATCGGCACGCCCGACGCCAAGTGCCTGAAGGACATCCTGATGGTCTACGGCCTGCCCGGCGGCTACTGCAGCAACAACTGCGCCCTGCCCGACAACATGACGACCTTCGTCAAGGGCGCCGCCGACTGCTTCATGGGCGCCGACTGCATCGGCCTCGACGGCTACTTCGAGGGCTGCGTGCCCGAGTGCGGCTGCGACGCCGACTGCCCCCGCGAGGGCTACGAGTGCCGCCGCATGCCGACCATCAGCAAAGAGGGCGACCCCAAGTACTGCCTGATGACCGAGGACAACAAGCTCTGACGCCATGTCCCCGCGGCCACCCGAAGCGCGCGCCGCGGGGACCTCGCCCCCAGACCTGTCCCCCGGGCCAGCCGCGACCGCCCTCCGCGACCTGTCCCCCGGGCCAGCCGCGACCGCCCCCCGCGACGCGGCCCTCGCTGTCTCCCCCGGGCCAGCCGCGACCGCCATCCGCGACCTGTCCCCCGGGCCAGCCGCGACCGCCCCCGGCGACGCGGCCCTCGCTGTCTCCCCGGGACCAGCCGCAGCGCGCCCGTCGACGCGCTCGCCCGACCGCGCGCCGATCCTCCTCGACGGCGCGACCGGCACCGAGCTCGAGCGCCGCGGCGCCCGCATGACCGCCCCGCTGTGGTCGGCCCACGCGCTGCTCGAGGCCCCCGACGTCGTCCGGCAGATCCACCTCGACTACCTGCGCGCCGGCGCCCAGGTCCTCACCACCAACAGCTTCCGCACCCACGCGCAGAACCTCGCCGCCGCCGGCCTCGAGCGCCGCGCCGCCGAGCTCACCCGCACCTCCGTCGCCCTCGCCCGCGCCGCCCGCGAGCAGCACGCCGCCGAGTCCCCGCGCGCCCGCGAGACCCGCATCGCCGGCGCGATCAGCCCGATCGCCGACTGCTTCCGCCCCGAGCACTCGCCCGGCGAGGCCGCCCTGCCCGCCCACCGCGCCATCGCCACCCAGCTCGCCGAGGCCGGCTGCGACCTCCTGCTCGCCGAGACGTTCGGCCGCGTCGACGAGGCCCGCGCCGCCGTGTCCGCCGCCCAGGGCCTCGGCCTCCCGATCTGGCTCGCCGTCGTCGCCCGCCCCGACGCCCACCTCCTCTCCGGCGACACCCTTAATAGTTTGATCGCGGCCCTCGAGGGCCTCGAGCTCGCGGCCCTCCTCATCAACTGCACCGACCTGCAGCACCTGCCCGCCGCCCTGCCCGCTCTGCTGTCCGCCGCCGAGGCTCGCCCCGACCTCGCGCTCGGCCTCTACCCCCACACCGGCCACAACGACCCGGTCCACGGCTGGCAGACCCACGCCACCGACGCCATCACCTTCGCCGACAGCGTCACCGCCCTGGTCGACGCCCACCCGCGCCTCTCGCTCGTCGGCGCCTGCTGCGGCAGCACCCCCGACTGGATCTCCGCCCTCTCCGCCCGCCTCCACCCGACCCCGCAGCACCGCGAAGCCGCGACGACTCGCCTCACCGCCGCGGTCCCGCGGCGCGGCTAAGCGAACACTTCGTCCGCCGTGCGGGCGAGCGCCGCACGGGCGATCCAGCCCTCGAGCTGCACCTCGTCCCGGCACTCCAAGATCCTGTCCCGCTGATCGGGCTGAACGCCGATCCCACGGACCTCGAGGATCTTGAGCAGCGCCTTAGCCTCGCCCTTCGCCTCGCCCTTCGCCTCGCCCTTCGCCGCGCCCCTCGCCTCGCCCAGGTCGACGAACCACTGCAGGATGTCTGGAAGCTCGGTTTCGGGGGAACTCTGCATCTCGGTCACCTTCGCCTTCAGCGCCGCCCTCAGCGCCGCGCTGACCTTCGTGAAGAGGAGAGCAGCGTACACCCTGCGATTTTCCCTGTCCACCTCCGGCACGGCCGCGAGCGTCGCGTACAGCACCTCGATGCCGCCGGCCTCGTTGCCGTGGGCCATGTACGTCAGCACCGCCAGCGTCGGGTCGACCGCGACCGCCGCCGGATCGACGATCGGCGGGAACCGCCGCGGCCCCAGCACGTGCACACGAAACCCGTCGTTGCCCGGTCCCAGCCGGATCGGTCGGCTCGCCCACGCCTCGACGTCGTCGTCCCAGGTCACGACCACGACACACGCGTCGCAGCGCCGCGAGTAGCGGGCGAGCGTCTGATACGTCGGCCACGACAGCAGCTTGTCCGGATCCTCCTTGCCCTGCACCTCGATGATCGTCACCAGCTGCGGCCGACCCTCGGCATCGACCAGCTCGACCACCAGGTCCGCCGTGAGCGGCGGCGGCGCCAGCTTGCCGAGTACCGACTCCGTCACGGTCGAGCGCACGTGCTCCGGCACCGTCACGCCGAGCAACCTCTCGAGCAGCTTCGCGGCCAGCTCCGGGTGCTCGCGGAACAATTGGACGACCCCATCGTGTTGGTTGCCCGCCATCGCCGCCGCTCTAGCACGCCGCACCTCGCCCGAAAAAATTCGCGCCCCCACCATCACGCGTGATCGCAGCGTGCTGCGTGCGCCTCACCCGGCGAGCGGCCGACCATCCGCTTCGAAGAAGTTGTCACCTCCTCGAAAGCCGCCGCTTGCACATCGTCATCGCGTGTTGTAACTTGCCGCCTCGCTCTTAGCCGGAGCATCGTGTCATGCGTTCCCTTGTCCACATCGCGCGCGCGTAGAGTTCAGTCTCCGTCGATCCATTTTTAATAATGGTCTGACGGGAGCTGTGTTTCCGTGTCCGTGTGTCTGCCGCCGAGCGTCGTAAACCGACGCGTAGCGGCCTTGCGAACGCATTTATGCATCATCGAGATCAATCTCGCCGGCGCCGTCGCGGCCCGGCCACAACTGAATACCACCCCGATCCGGCCGCCATGTTCGGCCAGCAACAACCAGCCCGGGCCCGGCGCAAGGTCGATCAACTGTGCCGGCAAGTCGAGGAGCGCATCGGCCTCGTGCTCGCGGGCGAGGTCGACGACCCCGCGCTGCAGGACCTCTACGTCGTCGAGGTCGTGCCCGAGCCCGGCAGCGGACGATTGATCGTTCGCCTCGCCAGCCCGCCCGGCCTCGCCCAGCCCGACGTCGTGGAGGTCCTGCCGCGGCTCGACGCCCTGCGTCCGTACCTCCGCGGCGAGGTCGCCGAGGCGATCCACCGCAAGCGCACCCCGGACCTCGTGTTCGAGGTCCTGCGCCTCACCCCGCGCCAGGAGGACGACGCATGAAGCACGCGCCGATCCTTCAGCAATGGACGGCCGAGCCGCCGCCCGCCGACGTCAAGGCCGCCCTCGCGCGCCTGTGTCGCTCCCACGACGTCGCCCGCGTCGCCGTCATGCCCGACGTCCACCTCGCGGAGGAGGTGTGCGTCGGCACCGTGGTCGCCACCCGCACCGCGCTGCTGCCCGCCGCCGTGCTCGCCGGCCTCGCGCGCGCCATCCCGACCCTGCGCCACCCGCACGGCGAGCACCCGCTGCCCGCCGACCTCGCCGAGCGCCCGCTCTCGACGCCCGCGCTCGAGTCGCACAAGCGCAGGACCGCCGGCCTCCAGCTCGGCACGCTCGGCCGCGGCAACCACTTCGTCGAGCTGCAGGCCGACGACGACGACCGCCTGTGGCTCATGGTCCACAGCGGCTCGCGCAGCCTCGGCCAGGCCATCCGCGACCACCACGACACCCAGGCCACCCCCATCGGCGGCGGTCTGCGCGGCATCCAGGGCGAAAGCCCCGAGGGCGCCGCCTACCTCGCCGACATGGCATGGGCCCTCGACTACGCCGCCCGCAGCCGCGAGCGCCTGTGCCAGCGCGCCGCCGAGGTCGTCGCGACCTGCCTCAAAGTACAGGCCGTGCCCGACTCCGGCTTCGCCTGCCACCACAACTTCGTCCGCCGCGAGACCCACGCCGGCGAGGCCATGTGGGTCCACCGCAAGGGCGCCATCTCGGCCGCCCTTGACGAGCCCGGCGTGATCCCCGGCTCGATGGGCGCGCCGAGCTACCACGTGCGCGGCCGCGGCTGCACCGCCGCCCTCTGCTCGAGCAGCCACGGCGCCGGCCGCCAGCTCGCGCGCAGCGACGCTCGCCGCAGGATCTCCCGCGAGGCCCTGGTCGAGCAGATGCGCGGCGTGTGGTTCGACCACCGCAGCGCCGAGGCCCTGCGCGACGAGGCCCCGGCCGCCTACAAGAACATCGGCGCCGTCATGCGCGCGCAACGCGAGCTCACCCGCGTGGTCCGCACGCTGCGCCCGCTGCTCTGCTTCAAAGGCGCCTGACCGCACGGACATGTCCCCCGGGACATGCCCGTGTCCTCCACCTCAAAGCAGCAGCGCCAGCCCGCTGATCGCCACCATCACGACCAAGGCCCAGCGCACCAGCGCGGGCCCGACGTGGACCTGCGCGCGCGCGCCGATCACCCCGCCGATCACCATCCCGACCGCGAGGATCGCCCCCTCGCGCCACGCCACCTGCCCGGCCGCCGCGAACACGGCCATCACCAGCACCGTGTACACGAACACCAGCGCGACCTTCGCCGCGTTGGCGCGCAGCGTGTCGTGCCCCAGCAACCACACCAGCAGCGCCATCAGCGGGAAGCCGACGCCCGCCTGCAAGAACCCGCCATAAACTCCGACCAGCAGCGCCAGCCCGTACGCCAGCCACCCCGGCTCGCGCGGCGCGTGGGCCTCGGCCGGGGCCACGAAGCGCCCCGGCCGCACGATCAACACCACCGCCCACAGCACCAGGATCGCCCCGAACAGCGGCCGCAGCAGCGCGTCGTCGAGGCGCGTCGCCAGCCACGCCCCGAACACCGCGCCCGCGCACATCGCCGGCGCCAGCTTCGCCACCACCCCGGCGTGCAGCGACTTGGTGCGGGCGAACGTCGCCGTCGCGCCCAGCCCGTGCGCCAGCACGCCGATGCGGCTGGTCGCGTTGGCCACCCCCGGGGTCAGCCCGAGCCCGATCAAAATCGGCAGCACCAGGAACGACCCCCCGCCGGCCAGCGTGTTGGCGACGCCGGCGACCACCCCGGTCAGCACCAGCACCGCCGGCCCGGCCAGCGGATCTCCGAGCGGCCACACCGGCGCGAGCACGAACACACCATATCAGCCCGCCGCGCGACCTGGTCGACATCCTGCGCGACCCATGCGATCGCTCACCCCGCGCGCCACCCCTCCACGCCCCGCCCGCTTCGTGCCACCATCGCCCGATGGTCGGCCTCACCCTGCTCGCCCTGCTCTCGCTCGACATCCCCCCCGGCGACCCGCCCAAGAAGGGCTGCTCGGTCGCCGCCGAGCCCGTCATGTGCCTCGGCGCCCTCGCCCTGCTCGGCGTCCCCGTCATGCTCCGCCGCGCCCGCAAGCCGGCCTGACGCTTCACCGACCTGTCTTCGCCCTGCTCGGCGTCCCCGTCATGCTCCGCCGCGCCCGCAAGCCGGCCTGACGCTTCACCGACCTGTCTCATCGCTCGCCGCGGCCTCCCATGACTCGCCCCATCGCTCGTCTGCCGATGCTCCGACCGATCTCCACTCCCGCCGAGATCCGTCGCCCCGCCCGAGTCGTCATGGCCCGCACCGCCGCCGCGCTCGCCCCGCTCCGTCGCCCCGCCCGAGTCCCCATGGCCCGCACCGCCGCCGCGCTCGCCCCGCTCCGTCGCCCCGCCTGAGCCCGCGTCATGGCCCGCACCGCCGCAGCCCCCGCACCGATCGCCGCCGCCGACTGGCTGCGCCGGCGGTGGTTGCACCTGCTCGGCGACCTCGCCCGCCCGCTCATGACCCGCCGCGAGCTGCGCGTCAGCCTGCTGTTCTCGGCGATGATCGTCAGCGCCACCGCGGCAACTTTAATATTTCCGCTGTGGCTGCTGATCCTCGGCCCGCTGCTGTGGGGCGTGCCGCACCTCGTCTCGGATCTCCGCTACCTGGTCGTTCGGACAGGTTATCACCGCCGCCCCGCGATCTGGCTGCTCGCCGGCGCCCCTCTACTCTACACGGCCGTCGGCGGCGACCTCGCGTGGGGCTTCGTCGGCGCCGCCGCGGCCGCGGTGGTCGCCCGCGCCACGATCGTCCGTCGCGTCATCGTCATCGCCGCGATCGCCGCGATCGCGCTCGCCTTCCACCTCATGGGCCGCACCGGCGACGTCGTGTTCGCCCACGCCCACAACTTCATCGCCGTCGGCCTGTGGTGGGCCTGGCGCCCGCGCAGCGGCCGGCTGCACTGGATCCCGCTCGTCCTCCTGATCGCCGCCAGCCTGTTCCTGCTCAGCGACGCCGCGCTGTGGCTGGTCCACGCCACCGGCGGCCTGACTTGGTACGGCGGCAACATGAACGCCTCCTACCAGGCCTGGCGGCTCTCGCCCGGCCTCGGCCCCGACCTCGGCCTGCGCCTCGTGCTGCTGTTCTGCTTCGCCCAGTCGATCCACTACGCCGTGTGGCTGCAGCTGCTGCCCGACGACGACCGCGCCCGCACCACCCCGCCGACCTTCCGCGCCAGCTACGACGACCTCTGCCGCGACATGACCCGCGTCGGCGTCTGGCTCGCCGTCGCCGTGTCCGTCGCGATCGCCGCCTGGGCCGTCGTCGACCTCATGCGCGCCTGCAACGGCTACTTTCGCATGGCCCGCTTCCACGGCCACCTCGAGCTGATCGCCGCGGCCCTCCTCATCCTCGAGGGCCGCGCCCACGCGCGCGACAGTTAATAAAAGATTCAAGGCGTCGACAGCGACACGACCAGCGGATACTTGTCGGAGGCAGAGAGCGACACGATGTCCGCGTGCCCGTCGCCGTTCAGATCGTCGACGAGCCGGACCTTGGTCACTGTCGATGGCAGCGCCAAGATCTGAGGCGACGGGAACCCGACCAGGACCTGGTAGTCGCCAGCGCCATGTTCCACCGTGAGTTCGTCGATGCCGTCGCCGTCGAAGTCAGCCGCGTGAGGCCCTGTGCCGATGAAGCGTGCCAGTTCGTGCAGCGGCGTCGGAGGGTCGAAGCTCCGGTCGCCGTTGCCGAGAAACAGCATCATGTCGTCTTTGCCGGCCGCGACGAGGTCCGGCGCGCCGTCCTCATTATTAAAATCCGCGACGTCGAACCTGTAAGCCGCCAGCTCGGCCGCGAAGTCCCCCGCCGGCACGAGCTCCAGGGCGTTCGGCTTGCGCGCGAACACGGAGATGCGGTTCCAGCCGGAGCCGGGTGACAGATTCGCGTCACAGTTGTTGTGCGAGCCGAGCGCGAGCAGCTCCGGCGCCGCGTCGCCATCGAGGTCGACGACCCGAACGTCGGCGATGTCACCGCAGCCGAACAGGCCGTGACGCTCACCGGAGGGCACCCACATCGACTCGAGCGCATCGAACCGCCACACCCGAAGCCCGAGGAAGCCGCTGCCCGCGACGACCTCCGCTCTCCCGTCCTGGTCGAGGTCGATCGGTACGGCCGGGAACATCAGCGCGTCCGCGGCCTCATGAACATCACTGTCGTACTCGGAGCTGCTCAGCTCCACGAACGCCCCCTGATCGAGGGAGAACACGGCGAAGTGATACATCTCGGTCACCAGGACATCGGCGACCCCGTCTGCGTTGAAGTCGGCCGCGTGCACCTGCGCGTTACCGCTGGTCATCCACGCGACGTCTCGTTTGATGATGGCTCCCCCCGCCGACAGAAAGCAGATGCCGAGCGCCTCGACGGTCCCGAGGCACGTCGTCACCAGATCGGTCGCCTGGTCGCCGTCGAAGTCGCCGGCGGCGACATACCTCGCCGAGAGGATGCTCGGGGTCTCTTCCGGGTGGTAACACACCCCGAGGACCTCGAAGTCGCCGTCCGCGCACGACACGCCGCCGCTCGACGAGCCCGTGTCCTCTCCGACCATATCGGTCGAGCCTGTCGTCTCGCTCGAGCCCGTGAGCTCGGACGCGGGCGACTGACACGCCGCGACTCCGAGGAACCCGAGGAGGAGTCGCGACAGAGTTTGCATAGGCCTTTTTTAAACCTACGCCGCGGCGGATGTCTCGTAAAGGGGCGCCGCCCCGCGGATCACTGCGGGTTGATGACCTTCAGCCGCAGCCCGCCCGGGTACGCGTACGATGTCACGCCCGTGTAGCCGACCTGGTAGATGCCGAACTGCGCGTCGCTCTCGGCCAGGTGGGTGCCCGCGCTGATCTTCCAGTCCGCGACCTCGTACGCGCCTACAGCGTAGTAGCCGTTGACCACCGCCCCGTCGACCAGCACGTCCGGCCCTCCGGTCTTGCGCACGATCTGCACGTAGTTCGGGTTATAGCCGATGCCGGTGACGAACACGTAGCGGTCGAGGAACTGCTCGACCGGCACCATCTGGTACGACGCCGGGTCGCCGGTGCCGGCCCCGCCGTTCTCGCCCTCGAGGTACTGCACCGGCATGAACGGCTTGTCGCCGGTGAAGATGAAGCTCTGCGTGGTCGAGAACTCGTAGAACTGGCCCTTGTTGAGCACCTTGGGGAAGCCCGCCTGGGCCGGCGCGGTGTTGATGGTTGTGTTGTCCTCGGCGGCGTAGACCCGCCACCAGTAGTCCTCGCTGCCGCGCTTGGGCGCGTGGGCGCCGACGTACTCGGTGCCCCAGTACTCGATCGGGATCATCTGCTCCTCGATGTGGTCGCAGAACGTGACCCCGGCGGGCACGTTGACGCACTGCACCGCGGCGGTCACCCACGCCGGCTGCGACAGCGTGACGATCGTGCCCGAGATGTCGTTCTGGCCCGAGCTGACCTGCAGCATGTCGTAGTCGCCGATCACCACCTGGCCCATCGCCCCGGCGTTGACCGCCGGCACCCCGTTGCCCGCGACGGTCGCGACCGGCGGGACCCAGCTGACCATGGTCCCGTCCTTCAGCCCGATCACGTCGAAGTACGCCGGGTTGCCGCCGACGTTCGGCTTGTAGGCCATGATCATGTAGTTCTTCTGCTGCGCGTGGTCGGGCAGCAGCATCGACGAGTCGTTGTGCGCCTCGGCCATGATCGGCGAGTGCTGGTAGGCCACCACCGGCACGTTGCTGACGATCTTGTAGGTCGAGTCGGCCTTCAGCACGCTGGTCGTGCCCGGCGTCTGCGTCGGCGTGGTCAGGTCGAACTGCGCGCTCTTGCCGGGCAGCACCATCTGGGCCGCGCCCACCATCGTCTCCTGCCCGTTCTGCCAGCGGTACAGCGACACCGTCGCCGTCAGCGTCTTCGACACGTTGCCGACCGTCACCGCCGACGGCTCCTCCTCGAAGTTCTGCATCTTGTTGGCCCGGAACACGCACCCCACGCTGCTCGGGTCGCCGAGGATGAGCTCGCACAGCTCCGTGCAGCCCTGGCCGAACGCGCACTCCTGCGTCATCCCGCAGGCCACCGGCGGGTCGAACCCGTCGCCCTGCGGGTTGCAGGTCTTCTCGGTGGCCGCGTCGTCGCAGACCACCTGGCCCGGGTTGCACAGCATGGCCGTGCAGGCCCCGTCGACGCACGACTGCCCGACATCACAGGGCTGGGGCTCGAAGCCCTGGCAGTCGTCGCTGCAGGTCAGGATCTGGCCCCCGTCGCAGCCGTCGGTCGAGCCCGGCTCGCACGCGCACTCCGGCCCGGTCGATCCCTGCGTCGTCCCGGTCTCGCTCGCCGACACCGGCCCGCTCGTCTGCGTGGTCTCGGCCACGGTCGTCGCCTCGGTGGTCGACGTGCTCGTCGACGTCGACGGGTCGCTCGTCGACGTGCTCGTCGGCGACGACTCGCTGTCGCTCATGCCGATGCCGGTCTCGGTCACGCCCGGGCCCGAAGGATCGGTCGGCTGCTCGCCGCTGCTCGTGTCGCCCGGCAGCGTCGCGGTGGCGGTGATCGTCACGCCGGTCGAGGAGATCGAGCCTCCCGTCGGTTCATTGCCGTCGTCGCCGCAGGCGAGCGGCGCGACCAGCACAAGCGCGAGAGAACTGAGCTTCGGCGAGAACGTACGCATGGCCGCAGTTTCGAGGATCCCCCGCGCAAGCGCAGCGCTCCGGCTGTGCGCAAGCTCTCTCCTCACGGACCCCACCGTCGGCCTACACTCCCCGCATGCGCTGGCTCGTCGGCGACATCCAGGGCTGCGCCTCCGAGTTCGATCGCCTGCTCCGTGCGATCGCCTTCGACCCCGCACGCGACGAGCTGTGGTGCCTCGGCGACCTCGTCAACCGCGGCCCCGACTCGCTCGCCACCCTCCGCCTGTGGCGCGACGTCGGCGGCCGCGGCGTCATCGGCAACCACGACGTCTACGCCCTGCTGGTCCGCTCCGGCCGCTGGCCGCGCAAGCACGACACGCTGTCCGCCCTGTTCGCGGCCCACGACGCCGACTCGCTGCTCGCACGCCTGCGCGCCCTCCCGTTCCTCGCCCACCTGCCCGCGCCCGAGGGCTCGAAGACCCCGCCGGTGTGGGCCGTGCACGCCGGCGTGCACCCCCAGTGGCGCGACCTGGTCGGCCTCGCCGACACCGTCAACGCCGCCCCCCACGACGACGCCTGGCTCGACCGCCCCGAGGTCTCGTTCGCCACCCGCGTCCGCTGCTGCACCGCCTCCGGCGAGCGCAGCCGCTTCGACCGCGACCCCGCCGACTGCCCGCCGCCCTACCGCCCGTGGGACGAGTTCTGGCCCGGCCCCGCGCTCGTCGTGCACGGGCACTGGGCCTGGCGCGGCCACTACCGCGGCGCCCACCACACCATCGGCCTCGACAGCGCCTGCGTGTACGGCGAGAAGCTGACCGCGTGGTGCCACGAGGAGGACCGCGTCGTCCAGGTCGACTCGGCCCGCGCCTACTGACCTTCGGGACCTGTCCCCCGGGACCTGTCCCGAAGGTCACCAGCCTACATGGGGATCGTGCACACCCCGACGTCCTCGAAGCCCGGCGGCGGCTCGCTGTTGTCGTAGAACGGCAGGCACTGCTGGCTCGGCGCCCCGCTGCACAGGTTGTCCGGCTCGTCGAGGTCGCAGTACTCGGTGCAGCAGCCCGGCGTCAGGCAGCCCGGCACCGCCGCCGCCGGCGCGCACAGCAGGCCGTCGTCGCACACGTTGATGTACTCGCAGTCGTCGCCGTAGTAGCCGCCCTCGCCGCTCGCGTCGGTGTCGCACACGAAGATGCCGTCGCCGGTCGAGGTGAAGATGCACACCTTGCCGGCCCCGCACGACGGCGTCAGCGGGTCGCACGGGGCCAGGCACAGCGGCAGCGCCCCGCCGTTGCTCACGTCGCAGATCAGCCCGTCCGGGCAGGTCGGCGCCCACTGCGAACCTTCGCACATCTGCACGCACTGGCCCTCGTTCTGCTTGTCGACCCCCCAGCAGATGAGCCCCTCGCCGCAGTCGTCGATGCCGCTCGCCGGCGACCCCTCGACCTTGCAGTCATCGCCCGCCTGCTTGGGGTTGGCCGACAGCGGCACGCACTTGGTCGCGTCCTGGATGCCGTCGGCGTCGCTGTCGACGGGCATGCACTTGCTGCCGTCCAGGCAGTCCTGCAGCCACAGATCGCACTCGCCGCCGATCCCCCCGCCGGTCGCCTCGCCGCCGCCGGACTCCCCGGTCGCGGCCGTGTCCGCGCCGCTCGTCGGCACCCCCGTGGACTCGCCCTCCGAACCCGTGCTGCCGCCCGTCGACTCGTCCTCGCCGCGCTCGAACTCGATGCACCCGGCGCCCAGCACGAGCCCCAAACCCCAAACAGCACCCCCGCGGAGCCGGATTGTCCGTCGCATCGCCTCGTCCCTCCGAACCGCGCCACGCTAACACGCCCGCGCCCCGCGCGGATTACTCCGGTCGCTTCTGCATTTTTGACCAGGCCCCACCCGGCGCCCACCCGGCGCACCCACGCGCATTCTCGTGCCCGTGATGAGCGCGCGCGGCAAAGCTTGATACAATCCCCGCCCTTGCTCGGAGAACCTCCCTCTCGACCCCCGGACGCGCGCCCCCCCCACCCGGCGCGCGTCGCCGCCGCCGCTGACCCCACAGGTCTGCATGGCGAGGAGCACGCGCGGCGATGAACGACGTCCTCGGGGTGCTGGCGCTCTTCGTCCTGGTCCTGCTCAACGGCTTCTTCGTCGCCGCTGAGTTCGCCCTCGTCAGCGTCCGCCGCACCCGCCTCGAACAGCTGGCCAACGAGGGCAACTTCCTGGCCAAACGGGCCCACTCTGCGGTCCAGAACCTCGACCTCTACATCGCCGCGACCCAGCTCGGCATCACCATGGCGAGCCTCGGCATCGGCTTCCTCGCCGAGCCGGCGATCGAGCACCTGGTCTCGCCGACGCTGCTGACCTGGGGCCTCGACCCCGGCACGGTGACCACGATCTCGTTCGTGATCGCGTTCACCATCTCGACCGCCCTGCACATCGTGTTCGGCGAGCTCGCGCCCAAGTCGCTGGCCCTGCAGCGCGCCGAGCAGGTCTCGCTGGCCATCTCGATCCCGCTGCACGTGTTCGCGACCATCTTCCGCCCGGTCATCTACGTGCTCAACGCCACCGGCAACGGCGTGGTGCGCCTGTTCGGCCTGAAGCCGGTGACCGGCCACCACACCGCCCACTCGGAGGAGGAGATCCGCATGATCGTGTCCGCCTCGCGCCAGGAGGGCGTGCTCGAGGAGCAGGAGAAGGAGCTGCTCAACAACGTCTTCGACCTCAGCGACACGCCGGTCCGCGCCATCATGACCCCGCGCGTCGACATGATCGCCATCGAGGAGACGTCGAGCCTGCGCCGCCTCATGGCCCTCAACGAGGAGCACGGCTACACCCGCGTGCCGGTCTACCGCGAGACGACCGACAAGATCACCGGCATCGCCTTCATCGGCGACGTCCTGAAGCACCTCGACAAGCTCGACGTCGTCACGGTCCGCATGATCGCCCGCAAGACCGTGTACGCCCCCGAGAACATGAAGGTGCTCGACCTCTTCCAGCTGCTGCAGTCCAAGAAGACCCACATGGCCATCGTCATGGACGAGTTCGGCGGCACTGCCGGCCTCGTCACCCTCGAGGACGCGGTCGAGGAGGTCGTCGGCGAGATCTACGACGAGACCGACGAGGACTCCAAGGAGGTCCAACACCTCGGCGAGGGCGCCTACCTGTTCGACGCCACCATCAACGTCAGCGACGCCGAGAAGGTCCTCGGCGTCGACCTCGACGGCGACGAGGCCGCCAACTACGAGACGCTGTCCGGCTTCCTGTTCCACCGCTTCGAGTACATCCCCCGCATCGGCGAGGAGATCGTCCACGCCGGCTGGGTGTTCCACGTCGCCGAGGCCGACGAGCGCCGCGTGCTCAAGGTCCGCGCGACCCGTGAGAACTCCGCCGGCACCTCGGACTCGAACAGCGAGCTGACCCAGCCCGGCAGCCACGCCGACTGAGACCGACGGGCCGCGGCCAATCGGCCCGGGCCTTCAGCGCAGCATCGACTCGACGCACTGGTAGGCCGCCGGGCGGCCCCAGTCGCGCACATTGATGAATGCGTCGAGCAGCCGGCCGTCGCGCCCGACGAAGTAGGTGTCGGGCAGCTGCGTGGTGCCGAAGGCCTTCTGCACCGACTGCTGGGGGTCCCACAGCACCTTCACGCCGGTCGCCTCGAGCCCCATGCGCGCGAGGAACGGCGTCAGCTCGGCCGGGCTCCTGTCCATGCTGACCGCGAGGATGACCACGTCGTCGCGCCCGGCCAGGCGCTCGGACAGGCGGTCGAGCTGCGGCCACTCGCGGATGCACGGCTCGCACCACGTCGCCCAGAAGTTGACGATGACGAGCTTGCCCGCGAAGTCCGCCAGCGAGACCGGGTTGCCCTGCAGGTCCTGGACGGTGAACGCGGGCGCCTGACCCTCGCGCTTCTCCGGCGCGAGCGAGCGGCAGGCCGCCGCGCTCTGGGCGGTGACCGCCGGCTTCAGCGCCGAGGCGAACCAGAACACGAAGACCGCGCCGAGGCTGACGAACACGATCAGCGCGATCACCCCGGCGGCGCGTCCGCCCTCGTCCTCGCCGGCCTGCAGCGCGTCGGCCATATCAGGCCCCCGGCTTCTCCTCGGCGCTCGCCATGATCTTGGCGTAGACCTCGGACCTCGGGGTCCCGGCGTCGACGAGCTTCTGGGCCTTGGCCTTCTCCTCGTCGATCAGCGCGGCGAACGACTCGAACGGCATGTTGCCGCTGATGAAGCGCCCGTTGATGAAGAACGCCGGGGTGCCGCGCGAGCCCAGCTTGTTGGCCAGCGCCTCGTCGTCCTTGATCATCTGCTCGAGGTCGGCGGCGGCCATGTCGAGCTCGAAGGTCGCGGTGTCGAGGCCGAGCTCCTGCGCGTAGCGCATGAACGTCTCCTTCGACATGTCGGCCGGGTTGCCGAACAGCTTGTCGTGCATCTCCCAGAACTTGCCCTGGCGGTGGGCCGCGAGCGCGGCGCGCGAGCCGTCGCGCGCGCCGCGGTGGCTCGGCAGCGGGCGCTGGAGGAACACCAGGCGCACGTCGTTCGGGTACTTCTCCTTGACCTCGTCGAGCGCCGCGTTGACCTTCTTGCAGAACGGGCACTGGAAGTCGCTGAGGATCACCAGCGTGACGAGCGCGTCGCTCGGGCCGTAGACCGGGCGCGCGTCGACCGGCACCTTGTAGGTCTTGGCCGGGTCGGGCTCGCCGGGGCGGCGACCGGCGGCCTTGCCGGCGCCCACGCGCGACTCCTTGGCGTCCTTCATGAGCGCGGCGAACACCTCGGCGCGCGGGGTGCCGGCGTCGACCAGCGCCTGCGCGGCCTTGCGCTCGTGCTCGAGGATCTCGCGCCACTGGTTGGCCGGCAGGGCCCCGCTGTACGGGTGACCGTTGACCAGGAACGACGGCGTGCCGCTGACGCCGGCCTTGATGCCCGAGCGCTGGTCGCCGTCGACCGCCGCGCTGGCCTCCTCGCTCTTGCGGTCGGCGTTGAACCTCTCGATGTCGAGGCCGAGCTGCCGGGCGTAGCCCTCGAGGTCGCTGTCAGCGAGCGCGCGCTGGTTGGCGAACATCAGGTCGTGCAGCTCCCAGAACTTGCCCTGCTTCTCGGCCGCCCACGCCGCCTGCGCGGCCGGCTTGGCCTGCGGGTGGCCGCCGAGGGGGAAGTGCTTGAACATCACGCGCACGTCGTCGCCGAGCCCGCTCATCGCGCTGCGCAGCGGCTCGTTGACCTTCGAACAATACGGGCACTGGAAGTCGCTAAACTCGATGATCGTCACCAGCGCGTCGGCCGGGCCCTTGACCGGCTCGTCGCCGCGGATCGGCACCTTGTAGCGGTCGCCCTCGGCGATCTGCGCCGGCTCCCCGAAGAACCGATCGCGGATCCACTGCCCGGCCAAAAACCCGAGCCCGAGCGTGGCCGCGAAGCCGAGCACGGCGAGGAGGAGCCCCGTCACGGACCGCTTGGGGGTCGACGACGGCGGGGCGGACGGTGGGGCCTTATCTTGGTCGCTCATCGAGACGTCTCCACGTACCTGCAAAACCCTCGCAGCGCAACGCCGCGGCCGCGGCCGCAGCGTTGGTGCCGCGGGCCGTGCGCTGCGCCCGGCCCGCGGTCCTCACCGACTCACTTGCTCGGCGCCGGCTCGGCCGGCTTGCCCGGGGTCGGGCCGGGGGGCAGCGCGTCGGCGCCGGCCGGCTTCTTCGCCGCGCCGGGCTGCGCCGGGGCGCCGGGCTGCGCCGGAGCGCCGGGCTTCTGCCCCTTGGCCGCCGCCTCCTTCTCCTTCTTCTGCGTGGCCTCGAAGCCGCCGTTCATCTCCTCCTCGATGACCGCCTTGAAGCGCTCGAACGGCTGGGCCCCGCTCATCAGGCGCCCGTTGATCAGGAAGCCGGGCGCGCCGCGGACCTCCATCTTGGTGCACTCGGCCATGTCGTCCTTGACCCGCTGCGCGGTCGCGGCGTCGGCGTAGTCGCGCTGGAACTTGACCATGTCGAGCCCGAGCTGCTGCGCGTAGCCCTCGAAGTCCTTGTCGGCGCGCTTGGCCTTGTCGGCGAACAGCAGGTCGTGCATCTCCCAGAACTTGCCCTGGTTCTGCGCGGCGATGCCGGCGCGGTGGGCCGGCTCGGCCATCTTGTGCATCGGCAGCGGGTAGTTGCGGAAGTAGATCCCGACCTTGTCGCCGAACTCCTTGGTGATCTGCGCGACCGTGTCGGCGCCGCGCTTGCAGAACGGGCAGTCGAAGTCCGAGCACTCCACGATCGTGACCTTCGGGTTCTTCAGGTTGCCCTTGCCCGCGAGGCCCTTGGTGCTGACGTCGCGGCGCTTGAAGTCGGCCGCCGGCGGCGGCGGCGGGACCTTCAGCTCGGTCTCCCAGCCCTTGCGCATGGCCTCGTAGACGTCCTTCTTGCTGACGCCCTTGTTGGCGGCCAGGAACTTCTCGGCCTTGCCCTTCTCCTCTTTGATCAGCTTGTCGAACTCCTCGAACGGCTGGGCGCCGGAGAGGAAGCGGCCGTTGATGAAGAACGCCGGGGTGCCGCCCGCGCCGAACTTGGCGGCGACGGTCTCGTCCTCCTTGACCAGCGTCTCGAGCTTGGCGTCGGCCAGGTCCTTCTTCCACTGGTCGAGGTTGAGGCCCTGGATCTGCGACGCGTAGGTCTCGAGCGACTTGTCGTCGAGCGCCTTCTGGTTGGCGAACAGCGCGTCGTGCATCTCCCAGAACTTGCCCTGCTGGGCCGCCGCGAGCGCCGCCTTGGCGGCCGGGCGGGCGCGGTCGTGGAAGCCGAGCGGGAGCTGGCGGAACACGATGCGCACGTCCTTCGGGTAGGTCTCCTTGATCTGCTTCATCGTCGGGTTGACGCGGCTGCAGAACGGGCACTGGAAGTCGCTGTACTCGACGATGGTCACCAGCGCGTCCTCGGGGCCGAACGCCGGGCGGCCGTCGAGCGGCACCGCGTAGTTGACGGCCGGGTCGGGCTGACCGGGGCGCGGCTTGTTCTCCTGCGGCGGCTCGACCCGCTTGTCCTTGGCGGCCTTCATGATGCGCGCGTACACCTCTTCACGCGCGCTGCCGTCCTTGATCAGCTGCTCGGCGGCCGCCTTCTCCTCGTCGATCAGCTTCTTCAGGCCGTCGATCGCCCGCGGCGCGCCGCGCTGCCACTTGCCGTTGATGAAGAAGCTCGGCGTGCCGCGCACCCCGAACTGCTTGCCCATGTTCATGTCGGCCTCGACCTTGGCCTTGAACGTGCCCTTGTCGAGCGCCTCCTTGAACTTCGCCATGTCGAGCCCGAGCTGCTCGGCGTACTTCTCGACGTCCGGGCGGGTCATCGCCTTCTGGTTCTTGAACAGGAGGTCGTGCATCTCCCAGTACTTGCCCTGGTCGCCGGCGGCCAGCGCCGCCTCCGAGCCGGTGCCCGCGTCCTTGTGCATCGGCAGCGGGAACTGCTTGAAGACCACGCGCACGTCCTTGGCGTAGGCCGGGTCCTTCATCAGCTCGTGCAGCATGTCGGCGAACTTCGAGCAGAACGGGCACTGGAAGTCCGAGAACTCGACGATCGTGACGAGCGGCGCGTCGGCGCCGAAGAACGGGTCCTTGTCGTTGTAGGTCACGCGGAAGCGCTCGCCCTGGACCTTGGCGTTGAGCTTTTCGTCGACGTCATCCATCGTGATGACCTTGGCCCCGGGCGCGCCGGGCTGCGTGTTGGCGGCGGCGTCCTTGTTGGCGGGCGTGCCGCCGCGGTTGCCCGTGCAGCCGGTCATGGAAGAGGTGGCCACGGCGAGCGCCGAGACCACGAGGAAGGGAAGACTGATGCGTTTCATGGGTGTTGTCTTGTCGGCCGGAGGCGGCGTGTTGCGGATGGTATTGGCCCTTTAAGGCGCAGGGGTGGTGGCTGGCCCGGAGGGCCCAGGGTTCGGGGTGATGGTCGGATCGGGCCCGGCGGGCCGGGCAGTGTCTGGCTTGGAGGGCCCCGCGGCCTTGTCCGAGTCGGGGTTCGGGAACTGGTCCGGAGGCAACCCCCGGGCCAGCAGGGCGGCGGCGACGCCGGCGCGCGGCGTGCCTGCCTCGACGAGTTCGTCGGCCGCCTTCAACTCGGCGGCGACCTCGGCCAGCAACATCTCGACGTCGGCGACGCCGTTGACGAAGCGGCCGTTGAAGAACAGCGCCGGCGTGGCGCTCGCGCCGAGCCGGCGCGCGAGCAACATGTCCTCGCGGACAGCCCGGGCGGTGGCCGGCGCGTCGAGGTCGGCGAGGAACCTGGCCTCGTCGAGCCCGACCGCCTGCGCCGCGGCGATGAAGGCGCCGCGGTCGAGCCGCCGGGTGTCGCTCGCCAGCAGCCTCTCGGCGAACGGCCAGAACTGGCCCTGGTTGCCGGCCGCGACCGCCGCGCGGGCCGCTCCGTCGGCGCCCTGGTGGGCCGGCAGCGGCAGCTGGCGGAACACGAGGCGCACGTCCTCGGCGTGCTTCTCCCGCAGCGCCGCGAAGCCGTCCTGGGCCAGGCGGCGGCAGAACGGGCACTCGAAGTCCATGAAGACGACGAGCTCGACCGGCGCGTCGGCGGGGCCCGAGGCCGGAGCGCCGCCCGCGGGCACCTGATAGCGCTGCCCCGGCTCGGCCTTTTTAAAGTCGGCCGGGAGCTTGTTCACGTCGACGGCGAAGCGCTGCTCGAGCTGCTTGCGGGCGGCGAGCGCCTCGCCCTCGAGGTCGATCGGCGCGGCCACGGCCTCGGCCTGGAAGGCCGCATAAACCTCGGCGCGCGGGGTGCCCTCGCGGATCTTCGCCCGCGCCGCGAGGATCTCCTGGTCGATCAGGTCGTGCCAGCTCGCCTCGTCGCGGAAGCCGATCACCGGCCGCCCGTTGACCAGCGAGACCGGCCCGAAGTAGATGCCCAGCGAGACCGCCTCGCGCCGGTGCTGCACCCGCGCCGCGCTGAACGCCCCGAGGTCGAGGTCGTCGAGGAAGCGCGTCACGTCGAGCCCGAGCTCCTCGGCGTAACTTTTTAATGCCGCCCGGTCGAAGCGCGGCGGCTCCGCAGGCCCGGAGGGCCGTGAAGACGACCCCTTGTACAGCCGGCGGTGCATCGGCCAGAACTGGCCCTGCGCCCCGGCGGCGAGGGCGGCCTCGACGGCCCGCTCGCCGTCGGCGAAGCCCGGGATGGTGATCGCCCGGAACACCACGCGGATGTCCTGGCCGTAGTCCTCGAGCAGGTGGTCGAACACCTGCCACGCGCGCCCGCACGGCGGACACGCGTAGTCGGAGAACACGACGATGGTGACGAGCGGCTCGGCGCCGCCGAGCGCCTGGTCGTCGGCCGCCACCGCGATCCGGTGGCGCACCTCCGGCACCGCCGGCGCGCTGTGGTGACCGGCCGGGTGGGCATGGCCGGGCTCCGACGTGCACGCCAGGCTACCCGTGGGGAGGGCAAGACTGAGCCCGAGAATTTTGACGAGGTTGTGGGACCGCATGCGAAACCGTCTCGAACAGGGGTCCAGCGCCGTTTAAAGCCGATTGGCCGAGGGCGTGGACAGGCAGGTGGCTGTCACCTGCGCCTCTCCGGGGCGGTCCTCGCACGCACGCAGGCGGCGGAGGATACGTGGCGACGTCGGTCGTCCCCGGAGCGCGGCTACGCCAGGGCGGCGCGCGGCGGGGGCGAGTCGGGGACGAGTTCGTGCGAGGTCGGGTCGGGGTCGTCGCGCGGGCGGGCCACACGACGGAGCTCGGTCAACGGCACGAGGGCCGCGTTGTGCCGGGCCAGCGTCGTCGCCGACCCGCCCGGGCCGAGCAGACGCAGGGCCGGCGGCGGCAGCCCGCCGACGTCCATCTGCCCGCAGTTCTGGGCGCCGGGGTCGCAGACCTGCTGGCGGTACAGGTGCTCGAGCAGACGCGAGCACATGCCCCTCGACATCAGCAGCATCGCGGGATCGCTGACGAGGCCCGCGAGCAGGTCGCCGCCGCACAGCACGTCCTCGCTGTCCTCGTCGTCGCCGCAGATGCGCACCCCGCCGAACAGGTCGAGCAGGCGCTCCTGCAGGTCCGACTGGCTCGCCAGCGCGGTCGCCGTGGCCGGCGCGGCGGTGGCCGGCACCGACGCCGCGCCGCTCACCCCGACCCAGAGGGCGAGCATGAGCAAACAACGGAGCAGTGCGCGAACGGCGGCCACGACAAAAACCAGCGAGGAGGCTAGGCGAGTCGGTGAAACTGCGCAAGCCACAAGCTATTCCACGGAGCCAGCCCCGATCCCTTGCGGTAGGTCACGGCCCGCGGGCCAGAGCGGCCTGGCCCGGGCCCCCACGCCCGAACCGCGGCCGTGCTCGCCGCAGAGGCGCCCCAGGCCCGCGGACGACGACCTCCCGGGCCGCGACGTCTCCCGGAGCCAGAAAAGCAACCAGCCCGGACCCCCTCATCGGGGAACCGGGCTGTTTGGAGCGGGAGACGAGACTCGAACTCGCGACATTAACCTTGGCAAGGTTACGCTCTACCAACTGAGCTACTCCCGCGCTCAGGGGACGCGGAAGGTACTCGAACCCGGGACACCGAGTCAAGCCCTTTCGCGCCTGCCACCGAGCACAATTTCCACCCTTGACCGGCGCCCGCCCTTCGGATAGACATCTGCCCCCTCGCCCGCGGGGATTTCCCCGCGAACCGAGTCCATTCCGACTTAGCTCAGTCGGTAGAGCAAGCGGCTGTTAACCGCTGGGTCGTAGGTTCGAGTCCTACAGTCGGAGCACGAAAGACCGCGGCACCCCCTCAGGGTCCGCGGTCTTCGCCTTTTTCAGGCCCTCACTTCAGGTACGCGAAGGTCTGCTGGTTGAGCGCCACCAGCCGCTGGCCGGCCCACAGCTCGCGGAACTCGACGAAGAACCCGTCGCGCAGCCCCGACGCCCGCGCGCAGTGGAACAGCGGCACGTCCGGCGCCAGCGCCCCCGGCGGGACCAGCAGCTGCGCCGTGAAGCCGACCGTCGCCATCATGCGCGGCACCCTCTCGATGCTGAACACCGCCGGCCACCAGGCGTCGAGCAGCCCGATCAGCGCCGGCCCGTCGATCCGCGTCGGCGTCGACCGCATGCGCACGAACCCGTGGACCTCGGGCGCCGTCCCGCCGGTGAACGGCAGCGGCCCGGTCGGACGAAACTCGAGGTGCTGCGCGAACACCGGCCCGCGCGGGGCCTGCATGTCGAGCGCCGGCACCTCGCGCCAGTCGGGGGCCGCCAGCACGCACGCCGGCGGTTCGTCGCGCAGCTCCGGGGTCTCGATGGCCCGCGCGACGCTCAGCACGGCGCTGGCCCGCGCGAGCACCTCGCCGTTCTGGATCATGCGCGCGTCGACGTTGCTGAGGTTGTTGCCCCGACGCAGCCGCGTGGTCTGGATCTCGACCGGCCCCGGCAGCACCGGCCCGCAGATCTCCCCCGACAGCGCCCGCGTCAGCCGCCCCGCGTCGTCCTCGCTGGCCTCGATCGCGCGCAGCAGCGCGCCCAGCACCAGCCCGCCGAACGCACCGCGCCCTTGCTGCCAACCATCCGGGATCTCGACGAGATACCGCCCGTCCCCCAGCGCCGTGATCGCGGTGCCCCGCTCGAACGCCGACGCCATCAGCCCCCGCGCGGCACCTTTTTAAAGGCCCAGGTCCGGCCGTGGCCCTCGCGCAGCGCGAGGTGGATCCACAGGATCGCCAGGTTCTCGAGCACCGCCGCGTTGCGCAGCGGCCCGCTGTCGACCGGGCTGAACCCGGCCCGCTCGGCCACGCTGGCGACCAGCTTCTTCGCCTCCGCGTCGTCCCCCGCGAGGAACACGTCGGCCACCGTCCCGCCGAGCGCCGGGTCGAGGTGGATCTCCGCCCCGAAGGTGTTGAACCCTTTAATAATTTTGGCCCCGGGCACCGCCTCGGCGAGCGCCGCGGCCACCGACCCGGCCGGCGGCGGCGCCCACACCGGGCCGTCGTCCCACGTCAGCGGGTTCGTGCAGTCGACCACGATCTTGCCGTCGAGCCCCGCGTCCCGGGCCACGCTCACCGCCACCGCCGTCGGCGTGGCGATGAACACGATGTCGGCCGCGGCCACCGCCTCGCGCACCCCCAGCGCCTCCGCGTTGCTGCCCGCGCGGGCCAGCAGCTCGCCGCTGTCGCTGCCCGCGCGCACGCCGAACTTCACCTGAAATCCCGAGGCGGCGAGTCGCACGCCGAGGTTGCCGCCGACGTTGCCGGCGCCGAGGATCGCGATCGTTGGTTGGCCTTCCATGGCGGTGAACGCTACCACCGCCGCGATCGGAGCGCTGGGGCCGGTCGACCACAAGTTTCGTCGCCGCGTCGGCATTCGCACCTCGCCACCGCCGCGTCCACGCGGCTACGATCCGCCGGCCATGACCAACGTCGCGATCATCTACTACTCCGCCACCGGCACCAACCACGCGACCGCCCAGGCGGTCGCCGAGGGCGTCGCCGAGGCCGGCGGCGAGGCCCGCGTGCGCCTCGTCGCCGAGACCGCGCCTGCGCAGGCGATCGATAGCAACCCCGCCTGGCGCGCGTTCGTCGACCGCTCCGCCGGCGAGCCGCGGGCCAGCGGCGCCGACATCGAGTGGGCCGACGCCGTCGTGTTCGGCAGCCCGACCCGCTTCGGCAACGTCGCCGCGCAGTTCAAGGCCTTCATCGACACGCTCGGCGGCCTGTGGTTCCAGGGCAAGCTCGCGGGCAAGGTCTACGCCGGCTTCACCTCGGCGCAGAACCCCCACGGCGGCCAGGAGAGCACGCTACTCGCGCTCTACAACTCGATCTACCACTTCGGCGGCATCCTCGCGACCCCGGGCTACACCGACCCGCTGGTCTACACCAGCGGCGGCAACCCCTACGGCGTGTCGGTGACGGCCGGCGGCGGCGGTCCGACCGAGGCGAACCTCGCCCACGCGCGTTACCTCGGCCGGCGCGTCACCACCCTCGCCGGCAAGCTGCGCGGCGGCGCGGCCAGCTGAGCCTCAGCGGTGGGTCACGCGCCAGGCGAGGAACACCGCCACGCCGGCGCAGCCGATCCACGCGAACAGCGTCTCGATCACCGGCGCCCTGGCGAGCCCGCCGAAGCGCGACGACTGCAGGGCCAGCGCCGGCGCCAGGGCCACCACCGCGGCGATCGCCGCGACGACCGGGAAGCGTCGCTGCCGCAGCTGCTGCAGCGACGGCTCGCTCGGCTGCGGCGGCATCGGCAGCGTCTCCGACGGGCGCGGCTCGTCGAGCGACGCGCGGAACGAGCGCATCGGCCGCGAGTCGGGCCGCTCGGGCGTCAGCGCCGCCAGCGGCCCGGTGTCGCCGCTGGCCATGTACAGCGCGGTGTTGCGGACCTTACCCGACAGCTTCTTCGACAGCTTGCGCATGCCCTCGCGCATGTCCTCGGCCGTCTGGTAGCGGGCCTTCGGGTCCATCGCCAGCGCCCGCTGGAAGAACTCGCGAAACCCGCGGGTCAGGTTGGGCGCGTGCTGCTCGATCGGTCGGGCCTCCTCGGTGGCGATCGCGTACACCAGCGAGTGCACGTCCTCGGCGGTGTGCGGCAGCTTGCCGCTGACCAGCTCGTAGAGCACCACCGCCGTCGAGTACAGGTCCGACCGCTGGTCGAGCTGCGCGCCCGAGGCCTGCTCCGGCGACATGTAGTACGGCGTGCCGAGCAGCCCCTCCGCCGTATTGATGTCGCTCTGGTTGTCGAGCAGGAGCGACGCCCCGAAGTCGAGGATCTTGAGCTGCACCTCGTTGAGGTCGGTCTCGAACGAGCGCATGGTCGCCAGCATGAGGTTGTCGGGCTTGATGTCGCGGTGCACGATGCCCCGCTTGTGCGCGGCGATCAGCGCCGACAGCACCCCGTCCATCAGCTCGACCGCCTCGTCGGGCGGCAGCGTCCCGCCCGACTTCTTCAGATACTCGCGCAGGCTGCCCTGCTGCAGCAGCTCCATGGTGATGTACGGCATCTCGGCCGAGGCCGGCGAGATGTCGTGCACGCGCACGATGTTGGGGTGGCCGAGCTCCCCCATCACCGTCGCCTCCTGCCAGAACCTCTCGATCACCTGCGGCTTGGCCCGGAAGCGGTCGAGCAGGAACTTGATCGCCACGCTGCCGTGCAGGTGCGCGTGCTCGGCCCGCCAGACGATGCCCATGCCGCCCTTGCCGAGCATCGCCTCGAGGCGGTACTTGCCGTCGATCAGCGTGCCCGGCGTCAGCGAGCTGGCGCGCGAGCCCCCGCCCGCGCCGTCGAGCGTGCCGAGGGCGGTCGTCATCATGCCCGCCGGGCGCAGCGTCGTCACCATGCCCGGCGGGTGCGTGCGCCCGGTCGGCAGCGCCTCGATGTTGGTCGTCGCCATCGGCCCCGGGCCGGTCGTCATGTCGACCTGTCCTCCGGGCAAGGTCAGCCCCGACTCGCCCGGACGCGTCTCCGCCAGCTCGCCCTCGGGCCCGGGGGGCCGAGACGTCGGGCCCGGCTCGCGCGACGCGATCGCCGCCTCGCGCGACGGTTCGGCCGCGGGCGGCGTCGCCGTCGCCGTCGCGGCCTTGCTGTCGGTCGACACGTTCACGGTTGGCGAGGATATCGCAGGCGCCCGGGCGCCCGCGCCCGGTCTACGGCTGTGGGCGCAAGATCACGGCGAATTCGAGGTTGCTGTTGTCCCCGTTCATCAGGATCTCGTCCTTCGTGTTGCACTCGTCGGCCGGCGACACGCAGTAGTCGATGCTCCACTGCAGCACCATCGGCCGGTCCGCGAACACCGCCGGCGGAGTGTCGCCCTTGGCCCACAGCTCGTGCGCGAAACCGGTCTTCGGGTTCATCATCTTGGGCACCAACGAGCACCCGATCTTCTTGTCCATGTCGGGCTCGGCGGGGTCGTCGATCAGCGGGCACAGGCCCGAGCAGCCGTCCTTGTCGTCGTCGCACGCGCCCGAGCCGAACGGCGACGACGACAGGCGGTAGTAGAAGCCGTAGAAGCACGAGTTGCCGCACGCGTCGCGCGTCACCTCGAAGTAGGGGTCGGCGTCGCCGTCGAACTTCAGCGGTGCGCCCGGGTCGTACGTCACCTCGATCGGCTCGAGCGCGTTGTCCGTCCCGCCGCTGTGCGCGGCGTAGATGCCGTAGGCGCTCGGCGCCTGCTGGCTCTGCGTGGCGCAGTACGGCGCGTACACGTCGACGCCCGACTGGCGCGCGCGCACGATCCACGCCCACGTGCCGTAGCGCGTCTCCTCGATCGACCCGACGATCTCGCACGACTCGGGGTCGATCGACAGCCCGGCCGGCACGTCACCGTCGCCGCTGCCCTTCGGGGTCGAGCACACGACCTCGCTGTTGTCGCCGCCGCTGAGGTAGTCGTGGATCGACTCGCCCGCGAGCAGGCACGGCCCGGGCAGCAGGTCGAGGTCCACGGTGAGCTTGTCGCCGATCGTGATCTCCGGGCACTCCGCCTCGGCCACCGCGGCGTCCTCGTCGCTCACCGTGATCGTCACCATGTACGCGCCCGCGGTCGTCGGCGTGCCGGTGATCGCCCCGCTGTTCGCGTCGATGGTCAGCCCGTCCGGCAGCCCCTTCGCCGCCCACGTGTAGCCGGGGTTGCCGCCCGACGCGTCCGGCTGGTGCTCGTACTGCGCCGCGACCGCGCCGTTCGGCAGCGCCCCGCAGTCGACCGCGAGCGGGTCCTGCGGCGCGGTCGGGCCGGTCGTGTCGTCGGAGGTCGTGGTGTCGTCCGATGTCGTCGTGTCGTCGGAGCTCGTCGACGTCGGGACTACACCGGTCGTGGGCGGCTCGCTCGTTGTCGTCGTCCCGTCGGGCTGCGACGACTGCGAGGCGCCGGATCCGCCGCCGACGTCCTCGTCGTTCCCACACGCGAGCGCCAGCGAAACCACGAACAAAATGGGACGACCACGCATCTGCTCTCTCCTTCAACGAAACGAGTTAATTCAGGCCCGGCATGCCGCGGGGGGTGCTTCGCGTGAGACGCACGCAGGCATTTCGTGCGCGCACGCGCACGCGGCCCGCAGGATAACACCGTCGCCGCGCGCACCGGCAACCAAACCTCGGGTCGGCTTTGCGCCCCGTCACTCGACGTCAGTATCCGCGGACGCGGCGGATCTCTCGCTGCTCCCGCTTGGTCGGCCGGCCGAGCCCGCGGTCGCGGGTCACGCCGGCCAGCGCGCGGTCGGGCCGCGGCGGCGAGCGGTCGACGTACAGCGTACGAGCCACCGGCGCCGGCCCGCGCTTGTCGCTGAGGCCCACCACGTCGAGGATCCGCGTGTGGTCCTCGACCCGGACCGTGACCTGGTCGCCCCGGCGCAGCATCTTCGCCACCTTCACCGAGTCGCCGTTGACCTTGACGTGCCCCGCCGCGACCGCCTCGCCCGCCTGACTGCGCGTCTTGTAGCAGCGCGCCGCCCACAGCCACTTGTCGAGCCGCACCGACGCCATCTCGGCGATGTCCCCGTTCGGCCCGTCCGGCGCCGGCTCCTCTGCGTCCGTCATACCTGCCCAGGATGCCCAAGCAGCCGCGCCTGTGCCAGGGCCTCCGCGACCAGCGCGCGCCGCTCCGCCACCGCCGCCCGCCCGGCCGTCCGCCGCAGCGCCGCCTCGCAGCGCCGCAGCTCGGCCGCCAGGCAGCGGGCCAGCACCGGCCCGCCGCGGCGCAGCACCACCGGCCCGAACACCCAGGCCGCCCGGCTCCACCCCGCGGCCTCGCTGGTGCCCACGAACGATCCGCCGACCGCCCCCGCGGCCCCGTCCGGCTCTCCCGCGATCGCCACGTAGAACCGGCCGCGATCCTCGACCAGCCGCTCGTCGACGATGCGGACCCCGTGCTCGACCAGCCAGCGGCGGATCGCCGTGTGCCCGCGGCCCTCGCCGGCGTCGCCGACCAGCCCGTTCGGCTGCAGCACCAGCCGGCGGAACCTGCACGTCCGCGTCGGGTCGGCCGCGAGGATGCGCAGCACCGTCGCCGCCCCGACCCCGGCGATCACCGCGGTGTCGGCCTCGTCCTCGGCCAGCGGCGCGAAGCCCTCGCCGCGGCGCAGCGCGATCCGATCCGCGAGCCCGAGGCGCTCGATCGTCGCCCGCGCCCGCGCGAGCGGTTCCGCCGCCCGGTCGCAGGCCACCGCCCGCGGCACCGTGCCCCGCAGCACCAGCGCCGCCGGCAGCAGCGCGTGGTCGGTGCCGACGTCGACCAGCGTGCGCCCCGGCGGTACGAGCTCGGCGATCGCGGCCAGTCGCGGGCACAGACGGAGGAGCTCGGGCGCTTGCATGGTCCGCGCGATCCGTAGCGCGCGGCGGCCCGCCTTGACAACCTGCGGCCCGCGGGGCGACGCTTTCCTCCGCATGACGGAGCGGGATCCGGTGGCTGCCGCACGTGCAGGCGAGATCGCGGCGGCGGAGCAGATGGCCGCCGCCTCGCGGGGCGACCCCGAAGCCTTCGTCCGCCTGTGCGAGAGCTACGCGCCGCTCCTGGTCGGCATCGCGCTGCGGATCCTCGGCGAGCGCAACGAGGCCGAGAAGGCCGTGCACGACGTCCTGGTCGAGGCCTGGCGCTCGTGCCGCATCTACGACCCGGCGCGCTTCAGCATCCGCGTGTGGTGGACGATCGGCGTGCGCACCATGGCCCACCGGCGCAACCAGAACCGCCGGGTCAAGCGCATGGCCTCGACCCACGACACCATGATCGCCCAGCTCGCGACCACGGTCGAGGCCGTCGACGTGCCGCCGATGCGCCGCCAGGTCCAGCGCGTGCTCGACGCCATCTCCGCCGAGCAGCGCAGCGTGCTCCAGCTGGCCTACTTCGACGGCCTGTCCGCCGTCGAGATCGCCAACCGCTCCGGGCTCGGGGTGTCGGCGGTGCGGTCTCAGCTGGCCGAGGCGCTCCGCTGCCTGCGCACCGGCCTCTACTGGATCGACGCGCCCACCGTCACCATGGCCGACGAGTTCGCCGCGCAGTACCTGCTCGGCGAGCTGTCGTTCGCCGAGCGCTCGGCCTGTGACCTCGGCGACGCCGTCGCCGGCCTCGACGCCCAGACCTCCACCTCCGTCCGCGACAGCATCCACAGCCTCGCCCTCTACACCCTGCCCGGCCCCGGCTCGCCCCGCATCCGCGCCCGCCTGCTCGCCGCCGTCACCGGCCCCGACCGCATGCAGCCGTTCGCCGTCGACCTCGCCCGGTTCTTCGGCGTCGACCTCGACGCCGCCCGCGAGTACGTCGGCCGCGTCGACCGCCCCCACGGCTGGCTCGACGACGCCGCCGGCGTGCGCCTGCTCGCCATCAACCTCAGCGCCGACCCACGTGTCCCCGAGGACATGTCCGACCCGCCCGACGAAGACGACGACGCCCTCCTCACCACCATGGTCCAGTCGCCCGCCTGGCCGGCGACCTGCCTCGTCCGCGTCGCCCCCGGCCAGAGCCTCGGCATGCGCTACACGGGCCACAGCGCCGAGGTCCTCGTGCTCCAGGGCTCGCTCGTCGGCAGCGACGGCGCCACCACCCGCCCCGGTGAGCTGCGCTCCTGGCCGGCAGGCGCCGCCCTCGGCACCGCCGGCCCCGGCGACGTCGAACTCCTGTGCGCCGTGCTGGCCGCTCCCGCGCCCCGGCGTGCCCCCGGCCGCACGGCGTGATAGGAACCAGGGATGCCCCCGGCACCCGACCCCTCCCCGGCCCCGGCTGCTCGTGTACCTCCCTCGCGCGACGCCCTGCTCGCCGTCCACAAGTTCCCCGGCGAGTTCCTCATTAAAGCCTTCGGCGCGGGCGGCGACGCCTTCACCGCCGCCGCCACCGCCGCCGCCACCGCCGAGCTCGGCCCGGACCGCGTCGGCGTGCAGGTCCGGACCACCCCGAGCGGCACCCGCCAGTGCGTCAGCCTCACCCTCCAGGCCGACAAGGTCGAGGACGTCGAGGCCGTCTACCGCCGCCTGTTCGCCCTCCCCGACCTCCTGATGATCCTCTGAAGATCCGACGATCTTGATGCTGCCTTGGCAGCACCCTCCCGAACATTCACCCGCCAGGCCACGTCCACGCCGCCCTCGCAAGGACCCCATGAACCGACTGCGCACGCTCGCCCCGCTGATCGCCCTCCTCGCCGTCGCCGGCACCGGCGCCGGCTGCAAACCCAAGGCCGTGCGCGGCGGCCCCGGCACCGAGAACCCCAACCTCGACCAGGGCGCCATGAGCACCACGCTCGACCGCCGCGACCTCCAGGAGCTCATGCAGATGAACCTGGACAAGCTGCACGCCTCGCCGTGGTGGGCCCAGGTCACCAGCTTCCCCGCCCCCGTCGTCGTCGCCATCTGGCCGTTCAAAAATGAGACCAGCGAGCACATCGACGACCAGCTCAACACCCTGCTCGGCGACCTCGAGACCGAGCTCGTCAACAGCGGCGTGGTCCAGGTCGTCAGCCGCGAGCGCCAGGCCGAGATGGCCAACGAGGTCGCCGTCCAGCAGAACCGGGCGATCTACGACCCCGCCATCGCCGCCCAGATCTCCCGCCAGGTCGGCGCCAAGTACTTCGTCACCGGCAAGGTCGGCTCCGTCGACGAGTTCTTCAACAAGGAACGCCGGGTCCAGTACACCCTGTTCATGCAGGTCATCGAGACCGAGACCAGCCTGGTCCGCTTCCAGTACAAGTCGGAGCGCACCAAGGCGATCGTCCGCTGAGCGATGCCCACCTTGCTGCGATACGCGGCCGCGAGCTCGCTCGCGGCCCTCACCGCCTGCGCGACCTACAGCGAGCGCACCCAGCTCGCCCGCGACGCCGCCCAGACCGGCAACCTCGTCGCGTCCGAGAAGATCGTCAACAAGTTCCTCGGCACCAAGAGCTCGAAGGACCTGCCCACCAAGTGGAAGAAGGAGACGATCGTCGCCCTGCTCGAGCGCGCCATGATCCTCCACGCCCGCGGCAGGTGGCAGCAGTCCGCCCGCGACATGGGCGTCGCCGACAAGCAGCTGGTCCTCCTCGACATCGCCCGCGACCCCGGCCAGATCGGCAAGTGGATCTTCAGTGATTCAGCCGGCAAGTACCACGCCCCCCCGTCCGAGAAGCTCGCCCTCAACGCCTTTAACCTTTTAAACTATTTGATGCTCGGCGACCTCTCCGGCGCCCGCGTCGAGGCCAAGCGCTTCACGATCACCCGCGAGTACCTCGGCGGCACCGACAACGGCAAGGACGCCCACGGCGCGTTCGGCAGCTACCTCGCCGGTTTTACATATGAACGCCTCGGTGAGTACGACACCGCCCTGCGCTACTACGACGAGGCCCTGCAGCAGGGCGACTTCACCAGCCTGCGCGCCCCCATCGCCCGCCTCGCCGCCCGCAGCAGCTACCGCAGCCCGCGCCTGCGCGCCTACCTCGGCGAGCCGACCGCGTCCCTCGCACCTGTCCCCTCGGACAGCCCCGCGACGACCCTGCTCGCCCAGACCCCCGAGGCCGCCCCCGTCGAACCTGTCCCCGAGGACAGCCCTGCCGTCGCCGCGCCGCCCGCCCCGCCGCCCGCCGGCGAGCTGCTGGTGGTGATGAACGTCGGCCGCGTCCCCTACAAAATCCCCGAGCGCATGCCGATCGGCCTGGCGATCGGCCTCGCCGCCACGTGGGTCACCGGCGACACCACGATCCTCCAGCACAGCGCCCTCAAGTTCGTCATCTACCCCGAGCTCGCGCCCTCGGGCGCGCTGTTCAACACCGGCCAATTAAAGGTCGACGGCCAGGAGTGGCCGATGGAGCTGGCGACCAACCTCGACGCGGAGATCGTGCGCGAGTACGACGCGCTGCGCCCCAAGATCATCGGCGCCGCGATCACGCGCCTCATCGCCCGCGCCGCCGTGGCCGAGGGCGCCCGCGCGGCCGGCAAACAGGCCAAGGGCGACGCCGGCGCGATCATCGGCCTGTTCGCCGCCCTCGCCGCCGAGGGCGCCATGGTCGCCGCCGACAAGCCCGACACCCGCTCCTGGACCCTCCTTCCCGCCTTCGTGTTCGTCACCCGCGTCCCCGTCACCCCCGGCAAGCACACTGTCACAATCACCGCCTCCGGCTCCGGCGGCCACGAGACCCACGAATTCACGGCCGACGTGAAGCCCGGTGGATTCGTCGCCGTCGACGTCACCACCCTGCGCTGATGCGCGCGAGATAGAAGGTCCGCCATGTCCATGAAGTCCCTGCCGCTGAAGCTCGCCGTCGTCACCACTGTCTACGCGGCGCTGCCGCAGGCCGCCGAGGCCAGTGTGGTCGGTCGCCACGGCATCGAGATCGAAGGCCCGCAGGACCGCCGCGGCTTCTACGTCGGCGCCGGCATCGGCTTCGGCGCCACGTTCTTCGCCAGCCCGCTGTTCGCCTCGACCTACAAGGACGCCGCCAACGTCATCCCCTCCGGCCGCCTCGAGCTCTCGCTCGGCGGCGGCGTCACCAAGCGCTTCACCCTCGGCGTGAATCTCTACGGCGGATTCTTCAGCAACTCCCGCTTCGGCACCCACCCGCTGTTCGGCGGCGACGTCGAGGGCTACATCTACGTCATCAAAGGCTTCTTCATCCGCACCGGGCTCGGCGCCGCCGGCGTGCCGAGCGGCGACGGCCAGAAGGTCAAGTTCGGCATCGGCGGCCTGCTCGGCCTCGGCTACGAGTTCTGGCTCAACCAGTCCGCCGCCCTCGCCGTCAACGTCAACTACGACGTGCGCGCCGTGCCGGGCGACGGCATGCGCCACACGCCCTACCTCGGCCTCCGCTTCGCCTGGTACTGAGCGCGCGCTCAGCCGTGGTAGCCGGTCCCGTCCCAGCGATGGGTCGGGTCGGGGAAGAAGAACGAGCCGCCGGTGTCGCGATACTCCTGCGCGAGCATGACGAACCACCCGCCCGGCACCTTGGTGCGATAGGCCTCGATGTTGTTGCTCGAGCTGATGCGCTCCCACACCAGCTGGGGCCGCTTCAGCCCGCGCTCGGCCCAGTACGCCTCGCTGTTCGGGTCCCCCTGCGGATCCTCGTCGATGGCATCGTCTCGCATCATGTTGCTGATCGCCATGGCGGGGCCATCGTGACACACCTCTTGCCCGGCCAGCAACTTGCCGGTGTACAGGCACCAAATTCGACCCTCGGCGCCGCCTGGCGCGTCGCAGACGGCGGTCCGCGCAGTTCGCCACGCCGGTCCGGCGCCTGACGGCGCGTCACGCCGCATGGACCGCCCCGTCAGCGGACGCACGCACCCCGATCACACGGGACCGCTCACCGCTGCCTGGCCCGCGGGTCGAGCCTGGGGTTGGCCCGGAAGAACGCCGCCGCCGACTCGTTGTTCGGGAAGTACTCGCGCAGCTGATCGTAGTAGCCCGCCGCGTTGCTCAGCCGGCCGAGCTTCTCGTTGGCCTCCGCCGCGCCGAGCCACGCCTTCGGCGTCCGCGGCTCCATGCGTGTGATCTGCAGGTAGTACATCTCGGCGGCCTTGTAGTTGTTGAGGCCCATGTTCGCCCTGGCCAGACACTCGATCACCTTGATGTTGCGCGGGTTCCTGTCGAGCGCCGCCCGCAGCTTCTTATAACCCTTCTCCGCGTCGCCGCCGTTGGCCTCCTTGCAGCCGTCGCGCAGCAGATCGTCGAACGACTCCTCCGGCGGCCTCGGCACCTGCTTGGTCTCGAGGCCCGCGGTCTCGCCCGCCGTCTCCCCGCCGGTCACCCGCGTCGCCGTCACCCCGTCGGTCGTCGCGCTCGGCCGCGGCGCCGTCGCCTCGCCGTCGTCGGCCCCGTCGGGCCCCGCCGACGTCTCGGCCGGCTCGGTCTCCCCCGCCGCGTCGTCCGCCGCGGCCGTCGGCCCGCCGTCCGCCGGCGTGGCCGTCGGCGGCGTCACCCCGGTCGGCGTGGTCGGCGTGGTCGGCGTGGTCAGCGTCGTCTCCAGATCCTTCTTCGCGTCGACCACCGGCTGCGGTACGTCCGCCTGCTCGGAGCCGTCGATCGGCGACTTGCTGGGCAGTGCGCCCCTGTCCGGGCCGGTCTCGCGCACCGCCTCGACTCCGCCGGAGGCCCAGTCCGACGAGGACTGCACCGCCACGAACAAGAGCGCCACGCTCGCCGCCAGCCCCGCGTACGCGAACCACCGGCTGCGCCGCTCGGCCGGCTGCGCCGGCGCCTGCTTGACCGCCTGCGGCTCGCTCGCCGCCCGCGGCTGCTCCGCGCCCGGCCGCGACCTGTCCGCAAGGACATCCGCGGTCACGCCCGGCGCCGACGCGGCCGCGACCGCCAGCGTGCGCATCGACCCCGTGCGCTCCGCCGGACCCCGCGCCGCCGCCGCGTCGGGCCCGCGCCGCGTCGCCGGCTGCGGCGGCGGAGCGGCCGGCGCGAGCTCCGGAGCGCTCGCCGCCCCGCCCGCCGCGACGACGAGCGGCAGCGAGGGATCCTCGGCGTCAGCGACCGGGGCCGCGAGCTCCTGGATCCCCGCCGACGAGCGCTGCTCGTCGTCGTCGAAGCTCTGCATCTCGAGCCGCGGCGCCTCCTCCTCGGACAGGCGCTCGACGTCGGGGTGCGGCGCCGGCACCTCGGCCATCGCCGCCCGCAGGTCGCGCGACGACGCCGACAGCTGCGACGACGCCGACAGCTGTGACGACGACGACGACGGCGCCGTCACCGACTTCGGCGCCAGAGCGAACGCAGCCGGCGCCGCCGACCTCGCCGGCGCCGCCGGAGCCTGCCGCGACCTCGCCGCCCCGAGCAGCACCGAGTCGCCCGCCAGCGCCCCCCACTCGGGGACCGCCGTGCGCTGGCTGTCCGCCGGACCGGCCGCGACGGCCCGCTTCGGTTCGCGCCCCGCCGCCTCGAGCGCATTCACGAACGCCTCGCACGAGGCGAACCGCTGCTCGCGGTCCCACGCCACCGCCGTCTTCAGCACCTCGTGGACCGCCGGCGGGCACTTCAGGCGCTCGATGAAGCGGTCGGTGTCGCGGATGACGTCCATCGCCAGGTCCTCGCCGTGCAGGGCGAACACCGTCGTCATGCCGAGCCCGTACACGTCGGCGCGCGGGTCGGCCTCCTGCGGCCGCGACATCACCTCCGGCGCCGCGTACAGGAACGTCCCCATCGCCCCCGTCTTGGTCTGCCCGGTGATGTCGGTCTCGCGGACCAGGTCGAAGTCCGTCAGCTTGCCGGCCTCGCCGGACACCAGCACGTTGGTCGGCTTGACGTCGCGGTGGACCAGCCCCTTCGAGTGCGCGAAGTGCAGCGCCCGTCCGACCTGCGCCACGATCCGCAGCACCTGCGCCGTGCCCACCTTCTTGTCCAGCACCGCGTCGTGGAGCGTCCCGTCGCGCAGGAACTCCATCACGAAGTAGTAGTAGCCGTTCTCCTCGCTGTACGGCTCGACCACCTCGACGATGCCCGGGTGCTTCAGCTCCGACATCTTCCAGGCCCCGCGGAAGAACCTGTCGCGGCGGGTGCGGTCCTCGGCGAACTGCCCGTGCAGCACCTTGATCGCCACGTCCCCCTGGGTCTTGCCGTCGAACGCCCGCCACACCGTGGCGAACCCGCCCTGACCGATCTTCTCGTCGACCCGCCAGCGCCCGCGTCCGAGCACGTCGCCGACCTGCAGGCTCGTGCCCTCGCGGAACTCGCGGCGCAGCCGCCGGACCTCCGCCTCCGCCGCCTCCGCCGCGCTGTGGTCGGTGTCCATGCGCAGGCGCTCGCGCCGGGCCAGCGCCGCGTCGAGCTGCTTGCCGAGCTCGATCTGCTTGCTGCCCACCTTGAGGTCGAGCGGCCCGCCCGGCCCGAACACCCGCGCGTACACCTCGTTGCGAAACGGCGCCGCGCCGCGGCAGATCCCCGTCAGCCGCAGCTCCTTCTGCTCCTCGTGGCCGAGCTCCTGGCCGTCGGCCAGCCGGCGAAACAGCATCGCCAGCCGCGGGTCCGCCGTGACCAGGCGGAAGATGTTGTAGAAGTGGATGTTGCGCGGGCTCTCGGCCACGATCGTGTCGACCACCGCGTCGACGTCGGCCGCGCCGAGGCGCTGGTGGCCGCGGGCCGCCATGTTCCACAGCTGTTCGAACACCAGCTGGCACAGGAACACCCCGCCGCCGGTCAGCTCGTAGACCCGCTGCGTCAGGTCCGGCCCCGCGAACGACCCCGCGGTCGCCAGGTAGGCCGCGAGCTGGCTGACCTGCGCCGCCGTCAGGTCCTCGAGCTCGATCTCGATGGCCACGTTGAACGGCGACCACCGCGGGTCCTTGATAAAGCGCGACGAGTGGGCCGCGCCCGCGAGCACGAACTGCAGGCGCTCGAGCTCGGCCGTGTCCGACCGGGCCCGCATATTAAAAAATGTCCTGAACTTGCTGAAGATCTGCTCGCGGCACTCGACGCCCAGCAGCACGTCGATCTCGTCCATGAACACGATGAGCCGCTGCTTGCAGCTGCGCAGCCACAGCAGGAACACGTCGCGCGGGTCCTCCTGGCCGATCGGCGTGGGGTCGAAGTTGGCGCTGCGGGCCACCTCGTGCAGGAACTGGCGCCAGAAGTCGTCGTACGAGGCGACCACGAACGGCGAGAGGTCGACCAGCGCGCAGCGGTACTTCGCCGGCGCCAGCGCCGACATCGTGCGCATCAGCAGGCTCGATTTGCCGCTCTGCCGCGGCGCCGCGAAGTACGGGTAGTACTGGTTGTCCTCGATCTGCTCGATGAGCTGCGCGTCGGCCTCGCGGCGGATGTACGCCTTGCCGCGGAACGCCCCCGCCGCCCGGTACGGGTTGTCCCGGCTCACCGGTAGCTCTCCTTGCGACCCACCCGCGCCACCAGCTCGGCGTCAGGCTTGCCCGCCGCCTCGTCCTTCCACAGGTTGAAGCCGAGGCACTGCACCGGCTTCGGCATCATGCCCGAGTGCCGCCGCACCGCGTCGAGCTGGCCCTGGGTCGCCGCCCCCGCGCGCGGCCCGAGGTGCCCGAGCAGCCCCGCGAGCTCCGCCTCGCTGAGCGGCGCGATCTCCACGGTGTGCCAGTCGCCGAGGTTCGGGTTGTTGAGGTGGAAGCTGCCGAGCACGACCTCGAACGGGTCGCGCGTGGTCACCACGATGCGGATCTGCTCGCGCAGCCGGGTGCCGAGGCGGTGCAGCGCCGGCACGAAGCGCTGGGCCACGTCCGGCGTCAGCCCCGAGAACTCGTCGAGCGTCAGCAGCAGCGGCCGCGCCTGCGCCGCCTCCGTCACCTCGCGCCAGCCCGTGAACTCCTGCCCGTAGCACTCCCCGACCGCGCGGAAGAACTCGTCGTAAAACAGGTTCACGTCGTCGATGCGCATGTCCATCAGGTCGAGCCGGCACACCGCCGCCTCGGCCCGACCCCAGTAGCGCTCCGCCCGCAGCAGCAGCGAGCTCTTCCCGCTCGAGAACTCCCCGCGCACCGCGATCAGCGCGTACTCGGCGAGCGCCGCCTTCAGCCCGTCGTCCGACCCGCGGCGCACGTACGACGCCGCGTCCAGCGCCAGCGCACCCGCCTTCTGGAACGGGTTCCTCCCGCCCGCCGAGCTGCTGTCCTCCGGGCCAGGTTGCGCCCCGCGCCCGTTGCTGTCCCCGGGGCCAGGTGACTTGCCGCCGTCGCCCGGCCGCGGCCCTGTGCCCTGTCCGGTCCGCGGGTCGACCGGCCCGAGGATCGCGCTGTCGCCGATGCGCCAGCTGCCGGTGTCGCCGACGCGCCCGTGCACCGTGCTGTCGCCCGGGTCGTCGACGTGGATCGCCCCGACGATCGTGCCGTTCGACGTCCCGAGCACCTCGCCGGTGACCGGCCGCGTATTCGGCGTCACCGGCGGCTGCGGCGTCACCGGAGCCGTCGTCACGACCGGCGCCGCCGCGCCCAGCGACTCGGCCAGCTTCGGCAAGAACGCGTGCGCGTCGATCCCCTTATAAAGCAGCACCCGCGCCCGCTCGATGCCCGGGCCCAGGTTGCTCAGCAGACCCTTATAGTCGTCCGCCAGCGCCGCCTCGTCCGTGCCGCGGAACGTCCACAGCACGTCGATCGGCGCCAGCTCACCGCGGATCACCGACACCAGGCTGCGCGTGAAGATGTCGTCCCAGCCGCCGTAGCCGAGCACCACCAGGGTGCGCGCGCTCAGCAGCTGGGCCAGCGAGGCCGCCAGCCGCGGCCGGTCCTGGCCGAGCTGGGCCGGCGTGTGCAGCGTGTCGCTGCGGAACCAGTCGCCGTGGAAGTGGACCACCAGCGTGCCGTGCCCGTCGATCGCCGCGAACCCGCCGTCGCTGTGCAGCGCCGTGGTGAACGCGCGCCCGCCGGCCCGGTGCACGCTGACCGTCACCAGCGGGTCGAAGTTCGACGTCAGCACCACCGGCCGGGTCTCGGCCGGCCGCTGCGCGAGGATCTGCCCGAGCGCCCGCACCGCCGGCGGCAGGTGCCAGCCCTCGAGGTCCTGCTCGAGCGAGCGGCACAGCTCGCCCGCGCCGACCTCGGCGACGTCCGCGTGCACCTGCGGGTACCTCGCCGAGGTCACCCGCGCCCGCAGCACGCAGCGGCGGATGATCGCGTTGGCCAGGTCCTGCCCGCGCGTGCGCTGCAGGAAGCGGAACGCCGCCTGGTAGCGGTTGCTCGGCTCGTCGGCGAGCGCCTTGTCGAAGCGCGCCAGCGCGTCCGGCTTCGTGTACACCGACCGGATCTCCGCGATCACTCCGTCGACCCGCGGCACCCCCGGCTCGCCCGTCGCCGCCGGGGCCGTGAGCGCCGAGCCGACCAGGTACACGACGTCGTGGGACTGCGCCGTGAGTCGGTCGAGCAGGTCCTCCTCGGTCGCGAAGTCGTGCGGCATCGTCGCTCCGGCCAGGATACCTTGGCCGGCCCACGAGCGACAAACGCCCCCGCCGCGCGCCCGATCTCACCCGGGCAGCCCCGAACGCGCCCCGCCGTCACCACCCGCGACGCTGTCCGCGCGCGAACTCGTCGACCCCGGCAAAAACCCCGGCGAGAGCCCGCGTACGCCGCTCTGCGCCCGACCTGTCATGAAGGCCAGGGCCCGCCGCTCGCGCGGGCGCCAGCCGATCGTGCGCCGCCGTCCCCACGCCGCCTGCGTCAGCGCGGACGATCGCCTCCGGGCTCGGCGACGCAGCCGATGTCCTCGACGTGCACGACATAACAGCAGCGCCCGCTCTGGACCGCCGGCCCGCACAGCGTCGACAGCTCGTAGCCGCAGCTGACGAAGCAATTCGTCAGGGTCCCCTGCAGCTCCGGGCTGGCCTCGCAGGCCTGATCGCACTCGGCGGGGCAGGTCCCGCGCCGCGGCAGGCACACCGTCGCCTCGCACCGCGCGGTCTGGTCGGGCGCGCACGTCAGCTCCTCGTCGCCGGTCGAAGATCCCGCCGTCTCGATCGCCACCGTCCAGCCGCCGCCCTGGCCCATCGACTCACCATCGTCACCGCCGCGACAACCCGCGAGCGCGAGCCACAACAACCCCGGCAGTCGCAACCCGCCGCGGCTACCACGCTCGCAGGGCGCCATGGTCCGTCAGCGTACCGACCCCGGCCCGCCGCGTAAAGCCGCGCCCGCTCCGCCCGCGCAAACCGTACGCCGCCCGGACATGGGCGTCGAAAACCCTGCTGGCGGCGTCCTCGCGGACATCGTCCACGTTGGAACCATGCGACCCACCGTCCCGACCGTGAGCCAGTTCATGACCCCGAACCCCGTGATCATCGACGGCGGCCTGTCGATCGCGGACGCGTTCACCCGCATGTTCCAGATCCACGCCCGACACCTCCCGGTGTACACCAACGGGCACCTCGTGGGCATCCTCAGCGACCGCGACATCGGCCACCTCTCGGCCGTGCAGGGCGTCGACCCCAGCCGCGTCACCGCCGAGCAGGCCTGCTCGCCCAACCCCTTCGTGTGCGCCCCCGACAGCCCGCTCGACCAGGTCGTCACCGTGCTCATCCAGAACCGCTTCGGCGCCGCCATCGTCATGGAGAACGGCAAGCTCGTCGGCATGTTCACGGTCATCGACGCCATGACGGCGCTCGTCGCCCTGCTGCAGCAGGGCGCCACCCGGACCGTCGAACCCGAGCAGACCTGGTCCGCCACGATCAACGCCGGCCCCGACCTCGACAACACCCGCACCATCGACGGCCCCGACCTCGACAAGACCCGCGACCGCCAGGACCGCCCCGACCTCGACCAGAACCGCGACATCGACCGCCCCGACCTCGACAAGACCCGCGAACACAGCGACGACCCCGACCGCGTCACCGATCCCGCCCGCGACCTCGTGCACGGCCAGGACCCCGCGCGCGACGGCTTTCGCACCATCGAGGCCAGCCGCGCCGACATCGGCAAGTCGGGCCTGCAGTACAACGGCGCGACCCAGGGCGTGTCCGCCGATGTCCGCAGCGACGCCGGCCGCCGCTCGGAGCTCCGCCGCGCCGCCGCCACCGTGCACCGCAGCAACAACAGCTGACGCCCACCGCGGCATGAACCCCGAGCGGCGAGCCCACACCCGCGGGGCCGCCGCTTTTCGTTCGCCCCGCGGGCGCGCCTCCGCGTATCCTCGCGCCCCGTGTCGCGCCGCGCCCACCACGTGCTGCTCGCCTGCCTCGTGCTGGTCCTCCTGGTCCTGCACCTCGACGTCTGGAACCACCGCGTCGGCGGCCTGGTGTTCGGGTGGCTGCCGTGGGACCTCGCCTATCACCTGGCGTGGATGGCCGCCGCGGCCGCGGTCGTGTGGTACATGACGATCGGCCCGTGGACGGAGCACGACTGAGATGTCCGACCTCACGGTCCTCGCGCTCGTCAACCTCGGCTACCTCCTCATCACTTTAATAATTGGCTGGCTCGCCTGGCGGCGGACCGACAGCACCGCCGAGGACTATTTCCTCGGCGGACGGGCAGCGAAGACCTTCGTGCTGTTCATGGCGCTGTTCGGCACCAACGTCACCCCGTTCGTGCTGCTGGGGATCCCCGGCCTCAGCTACCACCACGGCGTCGGCATCTTCGGGCTCAACGCCGCGATCGTCGGCCTCGGCATCCCGCTGACCTTCTGGCTGATCGGCGACCCCGCCCGCCGGGCCGCGCGGCGCATCGGCGCGATCACCCCGGTCGAGCTCTACTGCGAGCGCTTCGCCAGCCCGCTCGTCGGCCACCTGCTGTTCCTCGCGTTCTTCGCCTACACGCTGCCGTACATGGTCACCGGCGTCATCGGCGTCGGCCTCACCGTCGAGATCCTCAGCCGCGGCGCCGTCTCGTTCGCCGCCGCCGCGGCGCTCGTGCTCGCCATCACGATCGCCTACACCGCGCTCGGCGGCATGCGGGCGACCATGTGGACCAGCGTGTTTCAGGGCGCCACCTTCATGGCCTTCATCGTCGTCGCCTTCGCGCTGATCGCCGGCGACCTCGGCGGCCTCGAGGCCGCCACCGCCCGCGTCGCCGAGGCCGCCCCGCACCTGCTCATTAAAGGCGACGCCCCGCAGTTCACCCCCGGCCACTGGGGCTCGTGGGCCCTGGCGATCTCCCTCACCGTGATCGCCTTCCCCCACATGTTCGTGCGCACGTTCGCCGCCCGCGACGCGGCCGCGCTGAAGAACGTCGCCCGCCTCTACCCGCTCGTGCTCGTGCTGCTGTGGCTGCCCGCGGTCATGTTCGGGGTGTGGGGCGCCGCCGAGTTCCCCGGCCTCGCCGGCCGCGCCTCCGACGGCATCTTCCCCCGCATGGTCGCCGCCCACCTCGGACCTGTCCTTCAGGGCATGGCCCTCGCCGGCGTGCTCGCGGCCGTGATGTCCACGCTCGACGCCCAGCTGCTCACCCTCTCGTCGATGCTCACCCGCGACGTCCTCCGCCGCGTCCGCCCCGACCTGTCCGGCGCGCGCGAGGTCCTGGCCGGCCGCCTGTTCACCCTCGTGCTCTCGCTCGCCGTGCTGGCGGTCGCCCTCCGGCGGCCGGCCTCGATCTTCGACATCGCCGCGTTCGCCTTCTCCGGCTACGTCACCCTCGTGCCGACCCTGCTGCTCGGCCTGCGCTGGCGTCGCTGCACCGCCGCGGGCGCGATCGCCTCGATCCTCGCCGGCAACGCCGTGCTCCTGCTGGCGCAGCTCGGCGTGCTGCCCGCGCCGTACGGCGTGCTGCCGGTCGCCTGGGGTCTGCTCGCCGCGAGCGTCGCCGCCGTCCTGGTCAGCCTCGCGACCCCGCCGACCGCCCGCGCCACCGTCGAGCGCGTGCTCGGCCCCGCGTGACGCGCGACATGGCGCCCGCGGCCCGCGCCGCCGCCTGTACAATGCCCCGATGGCCACAGCCCCGCTCCGCCTCGCCGCGCTCGCCCTCGTGCTCGCCGGTTGCACCTCCAAGGTCGGTCCGACCGGCGACCGGCTGATCCCCGCCGAGGCCAGCCTGCTCGTCGGCTTCGACGTCGGCCGCACCCTCGGCAGCGAGACCTTCGGCCTGCTGCGCCCGGTCATGGCCGACGACCCCAAGCTCGAGCGCAGCCTCGCGGGCCTCGGCGAGTGCGGCGTCGACCCCGTGGCCCACCACCTCGCGCTGACCATCGGCAGCGACGGCAAGGACGAGGCCGTCGTCGTGGCCACCGGCGAAGACATCGGCGACCTCACCAAGCTGCGCTGCGTCGCCGACAAGCTGGCCGACCACGGGACCCCGCCGTTCGTGATCGGCCGCCCCGACGCGCCGGCGCCGGCCGACGCCGAGGCGATCGCCACCGTGGTCGACCGGCGCACCGTCGTGTTCGCGTCGCGCGCGTGGAACGGCCTGGCCGCCGACCGCATCGCCAACCGGGGCGTCGCGGCCGTCGACGGCCCGCTGGCGGCCCAGTACGGCCGGGTCGACCGCACCGCCCACCTGTGGATCGCCGGGCGCGTGCCCGACAAGACGGCGAACGAGCTGCAGGCGACGCTCGGCGGCAAGGTCGGCGAGGTCGTCGCCACCGTCGACGTCGCCCAGGGCCTGCGCGTCGACATCGCCGTCGGCCTGCCGTCGATCGAGCAGGCCGCCGCCCTGCAGAAGACCGCCAGCGAAGGCCTCGCCGGCGCGAAGGCGGCGCTGCCGATGATGGGCATCGCCGCCAAGACCGTCGAGTCGATCCGCTTCGAGGCCGTCGGCTCCGAGTTCCGCTTCGGGTTCGTCTCGACCCTCGAGGACATCAAGTCGATGGTCGAGAAGTTCGCGCCGATGGCGGCGATGAGCAAGCCCAGCGCGCCCGACGAGCGCGACCGGGCCGCCGCGCAGCTGCTGCTGCTGGTCGAGGACTCGTACACCGTGTTCCGCCGCGGCAAGCCCGAGGCCTGCCCCGAGCACGCCGAGCTGAAGGCCGCCGGCCTGCTCACCGAGTGGCCGACCGACCCGTGGGGCCGCCGCATCGAGGTCGTGTGCCCCGGCAAGCACGGCCCGCTCGACGTGTTCTCGTGGGGCGCGGACGGCCAGCCCGGCACCGCCGACGACGTGCGCAACTGGGACTGAGCGGAGACCGCCCTGGCGGAGCCCACGCCGTCGGCGCGGCGAGTCGACCGCGCCGACGGTTCGCGACCCTTGCGGGTCCCCGGCCCGCCCCACGTCGCCCCGCGCGGCGCCGCGGTCCGATGCGCCGCGGTTGTGGGGGGGTGGCGACCCCCTGTAGGTTGTGGCGACAGGGAGGGCGGCGATCATGAGGCGCACATCTGCGAGAGCTTGGGGTCTGTTGTGGGGTCTGGCGTGGACGGCGGCCTGCGGCGACAGCGGGGTCGGCTCCACCGGCACCGCCACGGACAGCGGCGGCAGCACGGCGATCGCGTCGACGAGCACCGCGCCGCCGGTCACCGGCGACGAACCGACCAGCACCACCGGCGACACCCCGGTCACCAGCGGCACCCCGGTCACCAGCGGCACTCCGCTCACCAGCGGCACCCCGATGACGAGCTCGCCGACGACCGACGAGCCCACCACCGACGTCACCGGCGACGACTCGACCTCGACCACCACCGGCGACGACTCGACCACCGGCGACGACTCGACCTCGACCGGCCCCGGCTCGTTCTGCGGCGACGGCGTCATCGACCCCGGCGAGGACTGCGACGACGGCATGAACAACGGCCCCGGCATGGCCTGTACGACCAGCTGCAGCTTCAACGCCTGCGGCGACGGCGACGTCGGCCCCAGCGAGGAGTGCGACAACGGGGCGATGAACGGCGACATGAACGGCTGCAAGTCGGACTGCAGCGACCAGATCTGCGGCGACGGGTTCGTCGGCCCGGGCGAGGGCTGCGACGACGGCAACGACGACACCAACGACGGCTGCACCAACCTGTGCGCCCTCGCCTCCTGCGGCGACGGGTTCGTCGCCCCGACCGAGGAGTGCGACGACGGCAACAAGGTCGACACCGACACCTGCACCACCAACTGCACGGCGGCCGCCTGCGGCGACGACCACATCCAGGCCGGCGAGCAGTGCGACGACGGCGTCGCCAACTCCGACAACGCCGCCTGCACCCTGACCTGCGCCGACAACGTGTGCGGCGACGGCTTCGTCTACAACACCGGCGCCGGCACCGAGCAGTGCGACGACGGCGTCGACAACGGCCCCGGTCAGGCCTGCAACGCGGCCTGCGAGGTCAACGTGTGCGGCGACGGCGACAAGGGCCCCGACGAGCAGTGCGACGACGGCGGCCTCGCCGGCGGCGACGGCTGCTCGGGCACCTGCAAGCTCGAGGAGTGCGGCAACCAGATCGTCGACCCCGCCGAGGGCTGCGACGACGGCAAGGACGGCGACAACGACGACGCCTGCACCGACGCCTGCCAGCTGCCGGTGTGCGGCGACGGCTACCTCCAGCCCAGCAAGGGCGAGCAGTGCGACCTCGGCGGCGCCAACAGCGACGCCGGCGACTGCACCTCGGCCTGCAAGGCCGCGCTCTGCGGCGACGGCCTGATCCACGCCAACGTCGAGCAGTGCGACGACGGCGCCAACAACGGCGACACCAAGGCCTGCAAGTCCGACTGCTCGCTCAACGTGTGCGGCGACGGCTTCAAGGGCCCGGGCGAGGCCTGCGACGACGGCAACCAGTCCAACGACGACGCCTGCACCAACGTCTGCAAGCTCGCGACCTGCGGCGACGGCTTCAAGCAGCCGGGCGAGGAGTGCGACGCCGGCGCCAACAACAGCAACACCGGCGCCTGCACGCTCAGCTGCAAGCTGCCGAAGTGCGGCGACCAGTTCATCCAGCCCGGCGCCGGCGAGCAGTGCGACGACGGCAACCTGTCGAACACCGACGCCTGCCTCAACACCTGCAAGGCCGCCAAGTGCGGCGACCAGTTCGTCCAGCAGAACGTCGAGCAGTGCGACGACGGCAACCTGGTCAACACCGACAGCTGCACCAACCTGTGCAAGTCCGCCGCCTGCGGCGACGGCTTCCTCCAGGCCGGCAACGGCGAGGCCTGCGACGACGGCAACCTCGTCAACACCGACGCCTGCACCGCCGCCTGCAAGGTCGCCGCCTGCGGCGACGGCATCGTCCAGCAGAACGTCGAGCAGTGCGACGACGCCAACATGGTCAACACCGACGCCTGCGTCGGCATGTGCAAGAACGCGGTGTGCGGCGACGGCTTCGTGCGCGCCAACGTCGAGGCCTGCGACGACGGCAACCAGGTCAACAACGACGCCTGCTCCAACGCCTGCACCAAGAACATCAGCGTGGTCGGCAGCTACCAGGTCAACCAGGGCCCGCCGTGGGGCACCAACCCGCCCTGCTACACCTGCAAGGAGGCCTGCGCCCTGCTGTTCGGCGGCACCGCGGCGCAGTACCAGTGCTCGATCAACAACGTCAACATCACCGGCACCGCCTACCTCGACGGCTGGGGCGACACCTCGTACTGCAACCAGAACCCGCAGGACGACGACTTCAAGAAGTCGGTCAACTACAACTGCGGCGGCGGCAGCTGCTCGTTCTCCGCCTACGTCATGGACCACAACTGCACGGCGACCAACTACTGCTGGAAGTAGCCGCCGCGCGCCCGCGCCCGCGGGGCCCCGCCCCGCGGGCCCGATAAATTTTTCCCGGGAACTTCGCCGGGCGGCCGCTGTCTGGACGCCGCATGAACACGCAACCCGGCAGCGCCGCCCGCCCGCGACATGGCCTCTGGAACAGGTGGCCCGTCACCACCACCGCCGCGCTCGGCGGCCTCACCGCGCTCGCCGTGCTGCTCGCCGGCAACGCCTGCACCTCCGAGCTGCCCGTCGCCCGCGAGATCGCCGCGGCCGACGAGGCGGAGCCGGACGACTCGCAGGCGCCCGCCGGCGACCGTGCGCAGGTGCACCGCGGCGAAGAGGGCCGCATGGGCGCGCCCACGCCGGTCGGCCCGCGCGACGCCGTCGCCGAGGACGCCGCCCGCTCGGCCGGCATCCTCGGCCTCATGGCGGCCGACAAGGGCTCGTTCCTCGCCTCGCCCCACGGGGCGGCCTTCGCCGTCGGCTCGGACGACGCCGACGTGTGGGGCGGCCTGACCGGCACCGAGATCGGCGAGGCCTACGGCGTCGGCGGCCTCGGCCTGGTCGGCACCGGCCGCGGCGGCGGCGGCACCGGCGAGGGCACCATCGGCCTCGGCTCCGTCGGCGCCGCGGGCAAGGGCTCGGGCTCGGGCTACGGCCGGGGCGCCGGCGCGGGCTTCGGCGGGCGCGGCGACGGCGGCGGCGCCTCGACGTTCGGTCGCGAGGGCGGACGCTTCGACGGCGCGCTCCGGCCCGGCACGCTGACGGTCGGCTGCGTCGACGACAACGCCGACGCGAAGGGCTGGCGCACCGCCCTGAAGCGCCTCGACGCCGACCGCAAGGCCCTCGGCATCGACGCCGCGCTGTGGTCGAAGTCCGCCCCGGAGCGGCGCCACGCCGAGCGCCCGGGCAACCTCGACATCGCCCTGGTGATCGACACCACCGGCAGCATGGGCGACGAGCTCGAGTACCTGAAGGTCGAGATCCGCGACATCGCCGAGCGCATCGACCGCGAGTTCCCCGGTGTGGCCCAGCGCTGGGCCCTCGTCGTCTACCGCGACCGCGGCGACGACTACGTGACCCGCCGCTTCGACTTCCAGGGCATCGGCGAGTTCGTCGAGCGCCTCGGCCAGCAGCAGGCCACCGGCGGCGGCGACACGCCCGAGGCCATGCACGCCGCCCTCGCCGCCAGCGAGCAGCTGGCCTGGCGCAGCGGCGAGGACACCGCGCGCATGATCTTCCTCGTCGCCGACGCCCCGACCCACACCGGCGACGAGGCCCGCGAGTTCGCCGCGTCGGTCGTCAACCACCGCGCGGCCGGCACCGCGATCTACCCGATCGCCGGCAGCGGCGTGCTCTCGCAGGCCGAGGCCGAGCTGCGCCTGGCCGCCCGCGCCACCGGCGGCCAGTACATCTTCCTCACCGACCACTCCGGCGTCGGCGGCTCGCACGCCAAGCCCAAGGTCGACCAGTTCACCGTCGAGTCGCTGCACGACGCCATGGCCCGCATGATCCGCGGCGAGCTCGGCAACCCCACGCCCGCCGCCCCGCCGGTCGCCGAGCCCGAGCCCGCGCCGACGGTCGCCGCGGCCCCGGTGCCGCTGCCGGCCGCCGAGGCCCCCGCGCCGATCGTCATCGCCATCCCGGTCGTCGCCAGCGCGAGCCCCGGCCTGTGGGACGAGTTCAAGGACCGCGCCGCCGCTCACCTGCTGCTCGCCGGCTCGCTGTCCCTGGTGCTGCTCGCGGCCATGAGCGTCGACACCTGGCTCCGCCGCCGCCGCCGCGGTTGATGCCCGCGCCCCCGCGGGCGTATCCTGGCCGGCCCTTGACCCGCCTCACGCCCTGCCTCGCCGCGCTGCTCGCCTGCACCCCGTCCGCCCCCGCCGGCGAGACCGGCGAGCCCGGCACGGGCGGCTCCTCCGGCGCCGCCGACCCGACCACCGGCGGCGCCGCGCCCACTTCGACGTCGCCCTCGCCGTCGACGTCGTCCGCCGCGTCGACGACGAGCGCGAGCGCCACGACCGCCACCACCGGCGACGACACCTCCTCCTCCGGCGACCCGACCACCGGCCCCGCGAGCACCTGCGGCGACGGCGTCGTCGACCCCGGCGACCTCTGCTTCCGCCCGCCGGTCAAGCTCGACACCGGCGCGCTGCCGGTCGCCATCGACCACGGCGACCTCGACGGCGACGCGCGCCTCGACCTCGTGGTCGCCGACTTCTTCAGCCAGAGCATCTACCTGTACCTCGGGACAGGCGACGGCGGGTTCGCCGACGGCCCGGTGCTGCCCTCGTTCCTCGAGCCGCGCGGCCTCGTGGTCGCCGACCTCAACGCCGACGCCAGCCTCGACCTCGCGGTCGCCGACATCGGCCTCAACCTGCTCGCCCTCTACTTCAACAGCGCGCCGCCGGGCGAGTTCGCCGCCCCCACGCCCGAGGGCGCCGGCGAGCAGCCGCGGGCGCTCGCCGCCGCCGACCTCGACGCCGACGGCCTCACCGACCTGGTGGTCGCCAACGAGGCCTCGAACGACGTCAGCGTGCTGCTCGCCAGCGAGCCCGGCAAGTTCGCCGACGCCGTGCACTACGCCGTCGGCGACAGCCCCTACGACCTCGTGCTCGCCGACTTCGACGAGGACGGCCGCCTCGACCTCGCGTCCGCCGACCAGGGGCTCGCCAGCGTCAGCGTGCGGCTGGCCGACGGCCCGGGCAGCTTCGGCCCGCTGACGAGCGTGCCCGCGGTGCCCGAGCCGCGCGGCGTGGCCGCGGGCGACCTCGACGGCGACGGCCACCTCGAGATCGTCGCCGCCAGCTACACCCACCCCGAGCTGGCGATCCTCCGCGGCGCCGGCGACGGCGGCTTCCCCGGCCAGGCCGTGCTGATCCCCATCGGCGAGGGCCTCTACACCGCCGCCCTCGTCGACCTCGACCACGACGGCGCGCTCGACCTCGTCGGCGTCCACCGCGACCAGGGCGAGGTCGTCGTCGTGCGCAACCTCGGCGAGGGCAAGCAGCCCAGCCTCGACGCCCTCGGCATCGGCGGCGGACCGATCGACCTGACCGTCGCCGACTTCAACGCCGACGGCGCCCTCGACCTCGCCACCGCCGACTCGATCTCCGGCAGCGTCACCGTGCTCATCGCCGACCCCTGAGCCGCGCCGACACCGGCCCCCGATCGAGGTTCCCGAGCTTTTTATAATTCGTCCACATCTCCACGTATACGTGCGATCGGGGCCGATTAATAAGATCTCGCGGAACCATCGTCAGGGCCCCGTGTCTGGGCCCGCATGCTTGCCCTCCCCGCCCGCTGGACCGTTCCCGCCCTCTCCGCGCTCGGCGTCCTGCTCACCGCCTGCAGCCCGGCCCCGAACCCCTACTACGTGGACCGCGAGCAGGCGATCGCCGAGAACCGCTTCCTGCGGGCGATCCACAGCCCCGAGGTCCCCGAGGAGGAGCCGCCCCCGGTCGACGAGGAGTTCAGCGACCAGCAGGCCGCCACCGGTCAGCGCCACAAGGGCGAGGAGGGCCGCATGGGCAGGCCCACCAGCAAGTTCAAGTCCGGCCTCTACGCCATGAAGGGCCCGCGCGACGCGGTCCCGCAGATGGCTCGCAGCTTCGACCCGCAGATGGCCGCGCGCAACGCCGGCGTGCTCGGCGAGATGTCCGGCGCGCCCGTCGGCGAGTCGGCCACCTGCAGCGACTGCGGAGCGGGCGCCGACAAGTACGTGCGCGCCGACGACAACCCCTGGCAGTCGACCACCACCGACCCGCTCTCGACCTTCTCGATCGACGTCGACACCGCCAGCTACAGCAACGTGCGCCGCTACCTGCAGGACGGCAGCTTGCCGCCGGCCGCCGCCGTGCGCGTCGAGGAGATGGTCAACTACTTCGACTACGACTACGACGCGCCGCAGGACGGGCGCCCGTTCGCGGTCCAGGCCGAGGTCGCGCCGTGCCCGTGGGCGGAGGGCCACAAGCTCGTGCAGATCGGCCTCCAGGCCAAGGAGATGCCCGCCGACCAGAACGCCCCGCGCAACCTCGTGTTCCTCGTCGACGTGTCCGGCTCGATGAGCGACCCCGACAAGCTGCCGCTGCTGCGCCGCGGCCTCTCGCGCCTCGTCGACGGCCTCGGCGAGCGCGACAGGATCTCCATGGTCGTCTACGCCGGCGCCTCCGGCCTCGTGCTGCCCCCGACGTCGGGCGCCGAGAAGGCCACTATCCGCGCCGCCATCGACCGCCTTGAGGCCGGCGGCTCGACCAACGGCGGCGCCGGCATCGCCCTCGCCTACGCCCAGGCCCGCAAGCACTTCATCAAGGGCGGGGTCAACCGCGTCATCCTCGCCTCCGACGGCGACTTCAACGTCGGCATGACCGACCACGAGGAGCTGGTCCACCGCGTCGAGCACGAGCGCGAGTCGGGCGTGTTCCTCTCGGTCCTCGGCTTCGGCCGCGGCAACCTCAACGACCACACGATGGAGCAGCTCGCCGACAAGGGCAACGGCAACTACAGCTACATCGACTCGGCCCGCGAGGCCGAGAAGGTGCTGGTCCACCAGTCGCAGGGCACGCTCGTCACCGTCGCCAAGGACGTGAAGCTGCAGCTCGAGTTCAACCCGGCCACGGTCGCGGCCTACCGCCTGGTCGGCTACGAGAACCGCCGCCTGGCCAACCAGGACTTCAAGGACGACACCAAGGACGCGGGCGAGCTCGGCGCCGGGCACAACGTCACCGGCCTCTACGAGATCGTGCCCGCCGGTCACCAGGTCCCCGGCCCCGAGCCCGACGGCCTCAAGTACCAGCGCCCGAGCGTCGCCTTCAAGGCCAGCAAGGAGCTGCTCACCGTCAAGCTGCGCTACAAGCAGCCCGACGGCGACACCAGCACCGAGCTCGAGCTCCCGGTGTCCGCCCAGCAGCCGAGCTTCGCCGCCGCCTCGCCGGCGTTCCGCTTCGCCGCCGCGGTCGCCGCCTTCGGCCTGCGCCTGCGCGACCCCCACGGCAAGGCCGGCATGTCGTTCGCCGAGGTGCTCGCGACCGCCCGCGCCGCCAAGCTCGCCGACCCCCACGGCTACCGCGCCGAGTTCCTCACCCTCGTCGAGGCGGCCGACCGCATCGCCGCGCCCGCGCCCGCGCCGGTCCGCGTGGCCCTCGTCGACGACGAGCTCATGAACTGAGCGATCAAGAGAGCGGCGAGACGGCCCGCTCGCGGGCCTGACCGTCTCGAACGGCACGTCGCGGCGCGTGTGCGTCTGCGGGTCGAAGAACAGCTCGACGTGTCGCACGTTGTCCCGCGCCGCCCGCTCGAAGTACGCGTACGTCAGGTCGTAGAAGTCCTGCACGTGGTGCAGCACGT
>JAEUJW010000044.1 GCA_016793465.1 Myxococcales bacterium | reverse complement strand
CACGTGGTAGCGGGTCTTGTCCTTGATGTACGGGCGGAGCGTGATGCTCATGCGGGGTGTCCCTGCCGCCCGGCCGCATTCTCGCGCCCAATCAAGCAGCACAGCGCGACTCCACGCAAGCCGCTTTCCGACCCTCCCCGGGCGCGGGAGCTGATCGCGCCGAACGCGGTCCCGGACCGCCTTCTCGGTCGTTCGGAGCCACTGGGCGACGTCGCTCACGTACGCGATCTCTGGCAACGCTGAGTCAAAATCGACCACCGGCGGAGATCGCTTCCGCTCGTGCTCGAGCCCACCCATGCTTGCAGGCGCGATCCTCGTCGAATCACGTCCCTCCATACCCACCTCCCATCCTGCATCATAGCGGTGATTACATTCGACTTGGTGATGAACTCACCGCCGAAAATCAGCGGCGTCGAGCTGCAGCGAGCGCGAGCAGTCCGAGGCTGCCAGCGACGGCGACCTTGCGCGCCCTGGTGATCGGCTGCATGGCGATCTTGCCCTGCGCGGAGTCTTGGGGCCCGCCAGCCCACTGCGCGCCCGGGTACAGCGCGGCGGTGATCGTCCAGGGCTCCACGAATACGAGGAAGAGGTTGTCCGGCGAACCAGCGATCCTCCGGAGCTCGCGGAGCGCTGCCTCGGGATCCTCGACGTACTCGAGGACGCACGAGACGAACACAACGGCGGAGTCGTCCGCGATCCCGTCGATGGGGCCTTTCGTCAGGTCGGCCACCTTTGTCACGGTGCACATGGGGCACCCGTTCTTGTCGATGCACATGTCCCCGCAGCCGTAGGCACGTTTCAGGCTGGTATGCATGCCGGCGTCGGGATCGCCGACCACGACGAGCGGCCGCGCGAGCGCGGAGGCACGGCGCGCCGCGGCGTCGAAGGTGCGGCGGCGGATCTCAAAGCGGTGAAGGGCCATCCCCGCCTCCGCGAGCAGGGCGGCGCTGAGGGCAACACGTGCGACGGTTCGAATGCTCATGGCTGACTCCTACGACGTACCAGGGAGGTCATCGAACGAACGATCATTCATGGCCTCCTCCAACATGGCGGAGATCCGGGCGTCCGCTTTGCCGGCGGCCCCGTGGTCTAAGCACGACGTCTACGCGTGCTCCAGTCTTCCAGCGAAGCGACTGAGCGCGAGGGCCCACCTTGTCCGCACGGGTTCATCGACGGCGCCGATGTCCGCCCACCGCACCGCGCGGACCTCGTCCTCCATGGCGAGCCAACGCTGCGCGTCCTCCGTGCGGCGCCAGTACGGGATCGTGTCGAGGGTCAACAGCTCCACCAGCATCATACAGGTGAAGCGCGGCTCGTCGGCCTGGCGTCCGGAGTTGCAGCAGATCACTACGTCCTGGACGCACTCGACGCAAAGCACCTGGTCTCCGGTGAAGAGGCAGTCGGTCTCGTGATTGAGCCGGTCGCACATGGTGCATTCAAAAACGCAGAGCGGACGCCGGTCACCGATATGATCGGACCACCGAAAAAGCACCTTGGACGCGCCCTGAGCTATGTTAGACGCCTTTTGCAGCATCGACTCGCAGCCAGCCAGAGCCGAGTCCCAGGCGAGGATGACGCGATGCTTCACGTGTCCTCGTCGCCTGCGTCGTGCAGGCTCGGGGGCGTCGTGACCGCGTAGCAGCGCCTCCTGGTCCTCCTCGGCCTGCAAGACCGCGTCGACAGTGCGCCGGTACCCGTGCGCATGCGTCGCCGCGTACCTTTGCAGCGACACGAGTAGCACGCCCGCGGCCCTGAGAATCTCGTCTGTGAGAGGTTGCATGTCGTCCTTCTTCACTTCACTGGGTGGGCCACGAGGTAGCGGTGCAGGTCGCTGTACTGGGCGTCGTTGTTCCAGCAGTGGGCGTGCTCGCGAGCCATCGTGAGCCACGGGAGTGTGGTCGCCTTCGTCTGCGAGAGCGCCGCTTGCAGGTGCTGCGCCCGCACTGGGACCTCGACGCGCGACGAGAGCGCCGCGTCGATCGCAGCGTCGACCGCCTGCTCTACCAGCAGCTCGAGGTCCGCCCCCGAGTAGCCCTCGGTGCGCTCCGCGATCGTCTCGAGGCCGAGGTCGCCAGCGGTCGGACGACCGGAGAGCTGGATCCGCAGGATCGCCAGGCGGGCCGTACGGTCCGGCGGCGGGACGAAGAGGACTCGGTCGAACCGCCCGGGCCGGCGAAACGCCGGGTCGATGGACCACGGCACGTTCGTCGCGGCGAGCACGAGCATGCCCTGGTTGCCCCGCGAGAACCCGTCCATCTCGGTCAGGAGCTGGGAGACGATGCCCGAATGCGTGGACTCGCGGTGCTGGGTGGCGGCGAGGCCGTCGAGCTCGTCGAAGAACAGCACGGACGGGGTCCTCGCGCGCGCGTCCGCGAAGATCGCCGACAGCTTCTGCTCGCTCTCGCCGAGCCACTTGTCCAGCACGTCGCTGATAGCGACGTTGATGAAGCGCGCGTTGCACTGCCCGGCAGTCGCGCGCGCGATGAGCGTCTTGCCGCAGCCGGGCGGGCCGTACATCAGGATGCCGCCGCCAGCGCGCTTTTTATAACGCTCGAAGAGTCGCGGCTCACGGAAGGGGGTGATGATCCGCCGCTCGATCTGCCGCTTTAGTTCGTCGTGGCCGCCGACCTCGGTGAACGTGATCCGGGACGGGCCCTGCTTCTGCGGCGCTGGCGACGACGTCATGGAGAAGCGGGCGCGTCCGCTGCGCAGCGCGTGCAGGAGCTGGCAGGCTGCGGCCCCCGCCGCGACCCCCATGGCCACCTTGACCCACGTGGGGGCGCCCGTGATCCACGGGGGAGGATCACCATGACCGTCTTGTTTGCGGATCGTCATGTTCGGTCCGTGAGTTGATCAGTTCCCGGCGAGCGACGACTCCACGTCGCGCACCCACTCCACCATCCACGGCTTCGGCTGGACGTTCTCCAGCTCGGCCGCCTTCGTCGCGGCGAACCGCTCGAAGTACGCTGCCAGACGCGCGGCGCCCTGTTTTTCGCGCTCGGCGAGCGAGGGGATCCGCTCCCGCCGCACATGCGGCGCGTGCTCCGGCTCGAGGAGGCCCACGCGGTGGAGAACCTCGGCCGCGAGCTCGCGCATGGCCCTCGCTCCCGCCGAGGCGGCGCCGAGCGGCGAGGCCCACACCGGACGGAGGCTCCAACCCGTGGCCGCCAACTGGTCGCATCGGGTCAAGACGACGTCGAGGCTCCGGAGTTCGGGCGAGAGTTGCTCGTCCGACAGCGGGAGCCCCTGGTAGTTGCGCACCCGCATCGCGTCGCCGTGGACGGTCGCCGCCGTCTTCCTGGCGCAGTCTTCGGCGGCAGCCCGGTCCACCGGGATCAGGGTGAGGCTCGGTCGGAGGACCTCGACGGACTTCGCCGACGAGCCGACGTCGATGACGATCAGATCGACATCGGTCGGAAGATCCTCGCGGGTCGCGTCGACCCACCGAATCCCGGCCGGGCGCAGCCACGGGTACAGGTCGTTGCTCTCGTCGATCGAGGCGCCCACGACCTTCAGGCCGAACTCGGCGGCGAAAAAGAGGAGGTGAGCGACGAGCGTGGTGCGACCCACACCGCCGACGATGTCATTGCGAACTACGATGATCTTCATTACGGTTTCTCCTGCCTGGTTGCTGCTTTGTCGGTCCGAATAGATGGTTGGCGTCCGTCTTTCAGCGCCTCCCACGAGGGCCAGCGATGAGATTTGAGGGTGCCGAATCCGCCGAGGTCCCCCAGCATCGCCGAGGTCATCTCCTCGTAGCGCGCCTGGCCTCGCTCGGTGATGGGTCGCCGCCGGAGGTAGGCGGGCCCTCGCTGCCCGGGGAACACGGCTCCGTCGTGGAGTTTTTTGATGTACAGGAGCCGGGCGTGGAAGTGGAATACCGTCCACTCCTCGTCGGCCGTCGTGTAGTCCGCCCTGGCGGTCAAGAATTCGATCGCGGCGCCGTCGAGGTACGTGTCGTCACCGACATAGTAGATGTTGCCGTAGGCCGGGTATCTGTCCGCGGCGCACGGCGTCGCGCCGCGCCGCGAGAACATCATGCCGGCGACGAATCCGGCGCCGACGCTGAGCGTGCCCCCGAAGAGTAACCACTGGTTCGCGCGGGTCATCGGCAGTCCTCCTCTGGCGCTTGACGCCGCGCGCGGCGCTCGTCATCGACGAGGCTCGCCCACCCCGGCTCGGCGGTCTCGACCGGGATGCCGAGGGCCTCGAGCTGCGCGGTGTGGATGGGCCAGGCGTGCGGCGCCGCCTCGCCCATGAAGACGCTCATCGCCCGCTCGACCGCGGAGGACGTGGCGCCCGCGAGGCGGGCGGTCAGGGTCTGGCGCAGGTAGCCCTCGACGGCGGCGCTGTACTCGGCGGCGAGCGGGTGCAGGGGGTTCGGCTCGCGGTCCTGCTTCGGCGCGATGTGCCGGGCGCGCTGGCCGTAGATGAGGGGGTCGACGGCCGACAGCGCGGCGTTCTTGCCGAGGCGCAGGCGCCGGGCGTTGAGCGCGACGATGGTGCCGCCCGAGAACGCCATGTAGGGGACCACCGCCGTCGATCGCTCGAATCGTCGGAGGGCGTCGGCGATCAGCACGCACGCCGCGATCTCGCCGCCGTCCGTGTGGAGGACGAGGTAGACCTCGTCGCCGCGGATGTGCTCCATCCGCTGGAGCACGTCCTCGGCGTACCGCATCGTGATCACGGGCGTGACGATCGGGATCACGTGTCGCGGGGGGCGTGGGTTGCGAGCGCGGTCGTGAAGCCATGTGAGCGCGCCGCCGATGAACGCGGACGCCAGGGCGGAGCGGACGATGTTGCTGGCCATGGTGGTCATGCTCCTGCGGGTGCCGTCGCCGGCATGGCGGCGTACCTGGACGCGACCTTGAGGACGTAGGTGGTGAGGCCGAGCGTGGCGATCCCCCCAACGACGTAGGGGGCCCAGGCGATCACCTTCGCCAGCGCCCTGGCCGCATCCAGCGAGCTGTCGGCGACGTCCGTCGCGGTGTCGACCACCTTCGTCGCCGCCGTCTCGAACTTTGTATAAAACCTCGCCAGCGGGTTGTCGCGGAGGACGTCGATGTCCCAGGTCATGATGGCCGTCGCAAAGAACGGATCGTCGGACGGGTCTTTATCAAAGATGCTGCCGTCGTTCGTCTCGCCCTGGTTGTCGATCAAGATCAAGATCGCGGGCGAGGCGCCCTCGTGGGGGAGCATCGTGAGCCACGGATCCTTGGTCCATGTCTTGGAGATTCGGCCCATCGCGCGGCTGTACTCCACCTTCGCGTCCGTGGTCGCCCCGTCGAACGCGGCCGCGTTGAGCGCCCGGACGAGGTCGGTGAGCGGCTCGCGGTCGGCCGGCGGGATGAGGGCCAGCGCCGCGTAGCGCGTGCGGAGGTCGCGGTTCGGGTTGCCGATCGCGCTGGCCAGCGCGAACCGGGCGGCCGGGGGTTTACCGTCGTCGGTGCGCAGGTGCCACTTGGGATGGAGGAGATACAAGATTCCCTCCTCGCGGATCTTGTCGCCCCAGCGCGCCTCCTTGTCGGCGTTCGCCTGGGCGATGCCCTCCTTGGTCGCGGAGCTGTAGACCGCGTTGAGGACGAGGAGGGCCTCCCACTTGCGGGCCTCGATCTCCGCCACCGGCAGCGCCGAGAGCTCGACGATCTTCTTTGCGAGGATGGCGATGTCCTTGTTGTCAGACATGGGAAGCCTCGTCTTCGTCCTGCACGTCCGCGAGCTCATCGTCGGGGACGTCATCGACAAGATCGCGGATGTGGTCACGCTCGCGGGCCTCCTCCGCCTCGCGGCGCTGACGCGGCGTCGGCGAGGCCGAGGCCGTGACTTGCGGCCCAGTGGCAAAGATGTGCTCGAGCGAAGCGGTCACCGACGACGGGCTGGTTCTCGCCGAAGTGGTGCGATGAACGGGAGGCGGAGCACCGCGAATCGGCTCGGATTCGCGGACGACGGTGAGCGGCCTCGTTGGAGTGGCCACCTGCGGCGGTGGTGATGGAGTCGCGGGCGACGAGGCTTGAGGAGTGGCCGCCGGCTGCGGCGGTGCGGTGGTCACCGGAGCGGCAGTCGGTGCGGGTGTCGGCTGCGCCTCCGGCTGCGTGGGCGTGGTGGTCACAGGAGCGGCAGTCGGTGCGGGTGTCGACTGCGTGGGCATGACGGTCGATGCGGGCTGGACGGCAGTTACCGGCGGCGCGGGCACGGCGATCTCAGGCGTGGGCTGGACGGCTGGTGTCGGCTGCGCGAGCGCGGGGGTTGCCGGTGCGGAGGCCTCGACGGGTGCCGGCTGCGCGGGCACGGCGGACGCCGTCGCAGGTCCGGTGGTCGGCGCCGTGACGCTCGGAGTCGCCGCCGGCTGCAAGCGTGGGGGCTGAGCGACCGCGAGGATCGATGTTGTCCCGTGTGCCGGGATGCGCTCGCTGGGTGGTGGTGTCGGGGTCGTGACCACGGGCGACGCTGCCTTGGGCATGGGGGTATGCTGAGCACCTTCACCCTGAGCCTGGGTCCGCCGCGGCGGAGGGAACGTCGGTGTCCTCTGCTCCGCGACAGCGACCGAGACGCCGCTGACGATCGCTCCCAGGTTGGCGATCACCTCACCGATGTCCCTGAGCGCGCTGGTCGTCTTGTCATGCTCGTCCTTCATGACGCCGGCCTGCTCGGTCAGGAGCGCACGGAGCTGGGCGAACGCCAGGGCGTCCGCGTCGGGCCTCGCTGGCTCGACAGCAGGCTTGAGGCGTGACGCGATCAGTTCGGAGATCGATTGCATGTGCTCCGTGAGGGCGCTCTTTACCGCGGCGGACTGGCGCGCCTCCAAGGCCTCGAGGATCTCCTGCACGGCCGTCTTGTGGCGCGTCTCCGCGGCCTCCATGTCGGAGCGGTGCCCGGCGAGGATCCCCTGCACCGCCGTGGTGTGGCGCGCCTCTGCGGCCTCCATGGCGGTGCGGTGTGCCGCGAGGAGTCGCTCGATCTCCTCGGCCTTCTCCTCCGACGCACGCATGAGCGGCGGTCGCTCCGGGGGCGGCAGGTCGATCATTGGCGCCTGCCTCGCGAGCTGCTGGGGCGGCGAGCTCGCCTTGACGGACTCCGCGGAGAAGTCCGGCGGCGGCACGGCGGTGGTGACTTTTGCCGGCGCGGCCTCTGGCGGCGGTGACGCGGGTTCGGCGGCCGCGGGAGGCGCAGCCTCCGGGCCCCGCGCGCAGTCGCCAGCCGGCGGCGCGCTCGTTGGCGACGCCGCGGCCTGGATGTCCGCGGCATGGGCGTACACCGGGACGAACTGGCCCTGCTCGTGCCGATAGCACACCAGCACGAGCCCATCCGTGGGCCCCGGGGTGTGCCCCGCAGGGGCGGCCCTCGGCGCGTGGACGGCCTGCATCGTCGCGGCTGATGACGCAGGCGCGGCCTGCTTCGCGTACATGGCGCGCCGTCTCAAGCGACTCTCATTCCAGTCGAGCACGTTCCCGCGCAGTTGCTCGAGGAAGTCCCGCGAACCGAAGAAATGGTTCTCGAACATGACGCGTCCTTTCATCGGCGGCGACGAGTGCCGCGCAGACCGAGCGCGGACCGCTCCGCGACGACGGTGTATGTACCGGGGTTGATGATCAGCAGCGGCGCCCGCGGCGTCGTGTGCAGGCAATAGGCCGCGGGCTCGCCCGATTTCTGCCTGGTGATCTGCAGGCACCCGCGCACGAGCACGAACGCCACGCACTCGCCGGGCTCCACGACCTCCACGCAGTACTCGCCGCGGGCCATGACCAGGGCGTCGAGCTGCATCGAGCCGGCGTTGGCGAAGTTAATCTCCACGGCGCACCTCCTCGGCCGGGCGGCGCATCGACACCACCACCGCGGCGGTGAGGCCCGCGAGGGTGAGCCCCGCCACGACCCCGCCGACGATCCGCAGCGGCCTGAGAGCGTCGCTCGAGGGGGCCGCGTCGCCCGTGCTGCAGTCCTCGAGCGAGTCGCACGGCCCTTTTTGGAGGGCCGCGAGGATCGCGTCCTCGGTGTTCGGGCCCCACTTGCCATCGACCTCGACACCGAGCGCGGCCTGGGCCTTCTTGAGGGCCTCGATCGCCGCGGGGCCCCACGCCGCGCCGACGTCGCCAGCGTAGTAGCCGAGGTCGGCGAGCGCCTGGAGGCGCTGGCGCGTCTGCAGGAGCGAGGCGTTCTGCCCGACCATGCGCTGGACGTAGTTCGCCGGGTTGCGGAGGCCCTCGGGCGGCGGGTCGTCCTTCCACCAGCGGGAGTTCGCGGTGCGGCCCGGCCCCGCCGCGTAGGTCTCAAAGTGCAGCATGCCGTAGCTGCCGACGATGCGCCCGAGCTCGCCGCCGCGTTTAATTTTGTCGCCGGTCTTGCGGCTCCACTCCTTGTGCGACCCAGCGATGACGCCGCCGAGCACGAGGAAGAGGCCCGAGTCGGTGACGAAGAAGATCGCCTTCGTGCCCTCGGTCCAGCCCTTGTCGAGCCCGGCGATCGTGCCGTCCTCGGGGGCGACGACCAGGGCCTTGTCGGGGGCCCGCTGCAGGTCGACCCCGGCGTGCCAGCGCTGACAGGTCTCCAGCGTGCAGCCGTCCGGGCGACCGCCGCCGAGGCTCCACGTCGCGAACTTCGGCGTCACGTCGGGCATGGGCCACAGGGGGTCCGCGCCGCCCTCGGCCATCGGCACCTTCTCCCACTCCGGACTCCTCGCCATGACTACACCTCCTCCAGCGTCGCCGCGTCGTCCGGCGTGACCGGCAGCGTGGCGGGTACGATGTCCTGTTGCCCGGCGGCGCAGTTCTGGGCGATGTGCGCCGCGGCCGTTGTGATCCGCCGCATCGCGTTGTGAATGCGCTCGGCCGCGACAGCGGTCTTGCCCTCGATCAGCAGGCGCCGCGCGGCGTCGTGGTACGCCTTGGCCTGCTCGAACGCCCGCAACGCGGCGGCCTGCTCCTTGCCCTGACAGCGCTGGGTGTCGACCAGCGCGCCCGTGAGGACGAGGAGGCTCCGGACGTCGGCCAGGAGAGCCGGCGCCCGCCTCAGCGTGTCCTCGAGGCTCCCGACGCGGTCGTGCAGCACCGTGATGAACGGCTCGTCGCGCCGATCGAGGTAGACGTCCGTCCCGCGCGTGAGTCTCGCCCCGCGCTCGGTGAGGGTGCAGCTCTCCCGATCGCACTCCGAGGTCTGGACCGGGACGCGACGGAGCCGATACCGCCTATCCTTCCCGTCCTCGCGCACGAGCACGTAGTCCCCGACCTCCAGGGTGTTGCGGATCGCGTCCGCGGTGACGATCGCGGCCCCGCCCTTGCGCTGGATCTGGGCCAGGGGGATGTCGCCATCGATCGCCGACCAGAGCTCATCCAGGAGCGCGGAGATCGAGCTGTAGGCGAGCTTCGCCGGATCCTCGAGCACCTCGGCGGCGTCGAACAGGCCGATCTCACGGAGCCATTCCGCGATCGACGCGGGGGACTCGGTGGTCGGGACCGACAGATCCTGCAGCTCCGCCGACAGCTTGCCCAGGGTCTGCGTGCTTGCGCCGCGCAGTGTGCGCCTCACGTCCATGCCGAGCCGTTCGCCGCCTATCCGCTCCAGCATGCGGATGAGCGGGTCCAGCGACCCCGCGTCCGGCGGCGGATCTTCCTCCGCGGCCGACTCCTCGGCCTGCAGGTCCGCGAGGATGCCCGCCAGGCGGTCGACGATGTCCGTCTGCTCGGCGCTCCGCACCCGGGGGTCCAGCCAGCGCACATCCTCGACTTCGCTCGCGGCGACGTCGATCGACGCGACAACATCGTCTGCTCGGCCCTCACGTTCGACGGCGAACACGTGCTGATCCTGCCCGCTACGGCGGACGAGCCGCAGCGTGTAGCCAGGCGCCTGATTAAACCGTGCGATGACCTTGTCGGCCCAGGTGAGCGGGACCTGCCGGGCGGGGATCGGTGCGGCCGGCGCGGGCAGGAGCGCCTCGACGCGTCGAACGGGGGCGACGTCGACGTCACCTGCGGTGTCGCCGGCGGCCAGAGCGAGGCCCCGGGGTAGCGGCCGCTCCCAGTAGTGGGCGGCGACCTCGCGCAGCTCGCCGCGCCTCAAACCGCTGGGCGGCGCGAGCTGGAGGTACCGCCGCCACCCCGCGAGCGTCGGCGCGATGAGCTCACCGCGGCGGAGCGCCGGGCCGGCGGCGAGCAGCAGCCTGTCGCCGACGACGAGCGGGTACCGCGGCTCATCCGCGTCGTCCTCCTTCGTGCGCACGAGTGGCGAGTCGGGCCGCTCGGGGCGGGTCGCGAGCGCCCCGCGGATCTGCGGCTCGACGCGCGGCCACCACCGCGAGAGCCACGCGTCGCTCGCACCGCGCCACTGCAGCGCCGAGAGCGGCGCCCCGTCCACGAGCGTCCGGGTGATGTGCGACTGCAGGGCCGTGAGCAGATCCGCCTCGTCCTCCGCGGGCCACTCGCTGCCCGCGTCGAGCTCGGCGGGCTCGAGGCGCAGGTCCCGGACGTCAGTCGTGTCGAGCAACTGCCAGAGCGGCGCGCCGTGGTCCCGCTTGCCGATCTCCACGCCGCGCTCGCCCTCCACGACGCGGCCGAACTCGAGGAAGCGGCGCTCCGCGGGCGGCCCCTGGCCGACGCGGAGGCCCTCGAACACCGGGGCCGCGTCGGCCGACGCGACCAGCACCTCGACCTCGCGCGCGTGGTCGGCCCACTTGCCCCACGGCCACGCGGCCACGTCGACGCGCCGGATGTCCTTCAGTCGAACGTCGCCCTCGCCGCGCAGGCGGGCGGCCTTCTCCGGGTCCGCGGTGTCGCGTGCGTCGCGAAACCTGGCGCTGGCCTGGATGAGCAGGTTCGCCGCCTCGCGGGCGATCTTCGCATTGGCGATGGCCTGCGCCGCCGCCCGGCGCCGCTCGAGCGCGGCCCGGGTCGCCTCGGGGTCGCGGGAGATCATCATCAGGATGTCCTCGTCGGACAGGTTCTGCTGGGCACCAGGGTTGCTGGTGTCGCGCGCCTGGCTCTCGAGGACCGCCGACAACCACGCGCGCTTCCCCTGGATGGTCGAGTACCGGAACCAGTCCATCGAGCGGTCGGTCAGGTAGTAGTAAATTTGAACGACGTCGAGCTCGTTGCCCTGGCGGACGCCGCGCCCGTTACGTTGCTCGAGGTCGGCCGACGTCCACGGCAGATCGAGGTGATGCATCGCGCAGGTGCGCCGCTGCAAGTCGAGGCCCTCGTTGGCGACCGAGTTGGCGATGATGACGTTGTAGCGGGGACGGGTGTACTCGGTCGTCGCCGCCTGGCACGCGCCCCCGGCGGGTGCCTCGGCGGCGACGCCGTTGAACTCGCGGGCGATGCGATTGCGCTGCGCGGGCGTGGTCTCGATCGCGTTGAGGATCGCGATCGTCTCCCTCGGGATGCCCCTGGCGACGAGGACCTCGCGCAGCCACAGGTGCACGGCGGTCGGTTCGCAGAACACGATATGACCGCAGCCGGCGCTCGCGGCGATCCGGTCGGCGCAGGCCAGCAGCTTCGGCGCCGCGTAGGCGTCCGGGTCGACGCTGGAGAGGGCCTCGTCGTACTCCACGCCGCCGTCCAGCTCCGGGTGCAGCGCGACGACGGAGAGCCGTACCAGGAGGCCCAGGATCTTGCTCCGCCCGCCCATGAAGCCGGGCTCCGCGAGCAGGTCGTTGATCTTCCGGACGAGGCGGCCGTACAGGTGCTCCTGCTCCGCGTTCATCGACACGCGGACGAGCTCGCTGCGCGGCTCGGGGATCTTCAGGTGCACCTGCTCCGCGCTGCGGAACTCGCCGTACGTGTGGATGATCGTCCGGAGGTCGTCCAGATTTTTAAACCCCGCGACCACCGAGCGCGTCGCCGGCCGGAGCGTGACGTCGATGATCTGCCGGCTCTCGATCTGCAGGAAGCGATCGATGAACTGCTCCGGGTCCATGAGGCCGCGACCGGAGAACGCCCACGGGTCCATGAGCTGGATCAGGTTGTAAAACTCGAGCGGCGAGTTCTTCGCCGGGGTCGCGGTCAGGAGCACGATGCCCGTGCCCTTGGTGTGACGCCGGACGGCAGCGGCGCGAAAGTCGAGCTGCCACGCCCGCTTGCTGCTGCCGCGGCTGCTGCCCATGTATTTCGGCATGCCGTGCTCGCGGGGCTCGGGCTTGTAGCTGTTCTTAAAGGCGGCGGCCTCGTCCACGACGAGCATGTCGATGCCGATCTCGTCCCAGGCAATGCCCGGGTCGTACTTGCGATCCGGCGGCAGCTCGATCTGTTGCTCGATGAACGCACGCACGCCGTGGTTAAGGATCGCCTTCTCGCGCTCGGACAGCTTGCTCTGGGCCTTCTTCCTGGCGTTTCGCTGGCGGAGCGCGACCTGCCGCTGAATGGCGCCGATCTTCTCGACGTACTCCACGAGCGCCTCCTCGTTCATCTTGGTCCGGCCGAGCGCGTCGTAGCTGAGGATCACTACGTCGAGGAGGCCCGCCTGCAGCGCGGTCCACTTCTCGGCGCGCTCCTCGGGGGTGTCGGGCTCGGAGGTGATCTGGCCGCGGTTCTTCCCGCGGGTGAGCTGCTTGCGCTTGCTCCCGATCACGGCCACCCGGTAGTCCGGGAGCACGCACATGAAGTTGTCGTACCACTGCCACACGAGCGACGAGGGCACGAGGAACACGGGCCGGCGGACGCGGCCCTCCTGGCGAGCGAGCGCCACCCCGGCGATGGCGGTGAACGACTTGCCGACCCCGACGTCGAACGCGACGAGGCCGAACCCGAAGTGGTTGATCCGCAGCGCCCCGGCGATCTGATGGGCCTTTAATTGGGGGCCGTGCTCGTTCCAGCGGGCGATCTCCAGCGTGCTCGCCTCGAACTTCGGGATCACCGTGCCGCGGAAGGCCCGGTTGTACGCGTCCGTGACGGCGACCCGGCGCGCCGCGCTCGCGGCGACCCAGGCGGCGAACTGACGGTCCCAGCGGCGCCCGAGCAGGAGGCGGAGCTCGCCGAGGTTCGGGTCGTCGTCGTCGTCGTCCGCGTCGTCGTCTTCGTCGTCCTCGTCGCGCTCCTTGTCCCTCTCGTTCGGGTCGTCCTTTTCGAGCCGCCAGGGCCTTCCGGTCGCGGCCTCCTCCTCGGCGATGAGCGCCTTGACGGCGTCGTCCTCGAGCTTCGGTTTAAAGAGCTTCGCGTCGTGGTTCACCCAGCCGATGAACCACAGCGCGTCGGGTGTGAGCGCGTCGGTGCGACCGATGGCGCCGTAGCGGGCGCCGGCCGGGTGCACGATGCCGCCCTCGCGGACGAGCGGGGCCGGACCGTACTCGCGGTTGGGCCCCTCGCCGAGCCAGGTCGACACGAGGTCGAGCGGCACCCAGCCCTGGCGGGGCGAGACGTCGCGGATGTCCTCGAAGACAGCCAGGTTCATCGCCGTCTGGAGTCGCTGGAGCTGACGCGCCGCCTGTGGGTCGCTCGCCGCGCGCGCGGCGGCGAGGTCGTATCGCGGCCACAGGCGGCCGGTGACGTAGTCGGCCCCGGGCACGAGCTCGTCCCAGCCCTCGCCGTCGAGGCACCAGCCGGCGCCGAGGACGGCGGCGAGCGCCGTGCGGGCGTCCATGCGGCCGCCCTGCTCGCGGTGGAACGCGAGCAATTCGGTGGTGTTGAGGCGTCGCTTCGCTCGATGCAGGTGCTCGGCCTGGGCGAGCACGTCGTCCGGCCGGGCGCGGTACTTCGGCTGGATGTTCGGCGCCGTGGCGACGCTCGGAGCGAGCTCGCCGGTCCGCTGGTACGCCGCCAGCAGGCGCGCGGCGGCGGGCTTGCGCTTCGCCAGATGTTGCAGCTCCGGCCAGCGCCACGGGTTGCCTTCCTGGGCGTGGAGCGTTGGGAGGCGCTTGAAGCTCCGTAGCGCCTCGTGAAGCTCGGACCAGAGGTTGATCGCCTTCGTGTTCTCGGCGGCGACGAGCGCGAGGTAACGGTCGACCCGGCGGCCCAGTGCCAGCGCGTGGCGGAGGTCGCCCTCCGCGTCCTCGGCGTCGTCGCCCAGGTCGCGCACGACGCTCTCCACCTGGACCGCCGTGAGCGTCGGGAGGTCGTGCAACGCGCAGGTCCGGCAGGCCGTCCGCGGGGTGTAGGCGGGGAACCCCGTGAAGTCGCCGACGACCCGGTACCGGTCGCGCTTGTTCTTCTGCGCGGGGTCGACCTTGATCTCGGTGCCGAGGATGTGGTCCGGGTGCTCGTCGAAGTAGCGCCCCTCGAGGATGTACTGGTCGGCCTCGTCGACCGCGCCGAGCTCGCCGCCGCGGGCGCGCCACACGAGCACGTCGACCACGTTGCGGGCGCCCGGGAACAGGTCCTTGCCGCGGGACGACTCGCTCGGCAGGCGGAACGCGACCTCGAGGTGATGGCGAAGCAGCATCCGCTCGCGCAGCTTTCGGTTCTGCGTGCCGGTGAGGTACCCGGCGGGGATGATGAAGACTGCGACCCCACGCGGCACGAGCAGGTCCGAGCAGCGAAGCATGAAATACGCGTACGCCTTCGGCTCCTGGTAGGCAGGGTGCTTGTCCTTCAGGGCGAACTCGCCGCGCCCGCCGAAAGGCGGGTTGGCGACGATGAGGCTCAGCGTCCCCTGGTAGCGCGCGGCGTGCTCGCTCATCCACTGCTCGAGCGACATCACGTAGAGGTCGACGTCGGGCCGCATCGCCGCGAACATCTTTGCGCTGACTTCGGACAGCTCGACGGCGGTCCAGTGGATGCTCTTGTAGCGCGGGTCGGTCAGGAGGCAACGAGGCGGCCCGAACTCCCGCACAAACCGGCCGATGCCCACGCTCGGCTCGAACCCCCGGACGATGCCGTCGTACCCGGCCAGTTCCGGCAGGAGCGGGCACACGAGGTCCGCGACCTCCCTGGTGATCGGGGTCGGCGTGAAAAACTCGTGTGCCAGGGCGAAGTCGCTGGGTACGAGGCCGGGCGGGAACTGGTCCATGACCCCTTCGATCGAGAGTCCGCCCCACCCGCTGTAGCCGAGCAGGGTACGGCGCTCGTCGGCGGTCATATCCTCGGGCCGCTTGGTCGCCACGAGTCGCATCGCCGCGAGGTTTCGCCGGGTCCGCGCCGCCGGGGTCATCGACTCCGGCGCGCTGATCGCCCGCCGCTCCTCGCGGCGCCCCAGCCACGCGCCGATGAGGTCGATCAGCATGCTGCGGTTGCGGACGACGTACTGATCGAAATAAGGCCGCGGGACGTCGGACGGCAGCACCTCTCGCCAGCGCGGGAGGATCTGATCGAACACGAGGGCCGCGGTCGTCATGGCGCCTCCTTCCGCTTGCACGGGCACGTCTCACCCGCGGTGCAGGTGTCGCAGCCGCACCCCGCGCTCGCTGGGGCGCCCGGCCCGGTCGGCCAGCTCTCCCACTCGCGGGCCGGTGCGCCTGCATCGGCGAGGCGCTGTAGACGGACGCCGAGATCGGTGACCTCGTCGGCCCCGAGGCACTGGTAGAGAGCGCCGAGCTGATCCGGGAGGGGCGGCTCGGCGACGGGCGTGCAGCGGATGAGGCCGCCGCGGGCGAGGATCTGATAGCCGCCCCGCATGGGCTCGACGATGCTCCGCCGGGCGATCACGGCGAGCCGGGCGGTGTCGACGAACCAGCGCTTGCCGACGCGGTAGGCGTGGCCGGGGGTGGGGTGGGTCGATCCGCAGGTCATGGCTACTCCAGCTCCTCGAGCACCCGCTTGAGCGACCCGCCGATCTTGTCGTCCAGGGCCGGGTCGATCGGGGCATCGGCGGTCGTCGCCACGGGGTCCGCCTGCTTGCGCGGCTTCCTCGGCTTCACGACGATGCTCCCCCGGGAGAGGTCCAGGTCGAGGGGTTGACTCGGCACGATCGACCTCTCGGCGAAGACCGGCTCGAGCCGCTTCTCGGCCGCGGCTCTCTGAGCCGGCGTCCCGCAGAAGAAGCGCGCCATCTCCAGGGTCAGCGTCGTGATCGGCGCCATCGGGACCTCCTCCTTCGCCCGCCTGGCCGCGATGTGCATGAGGTCCTCGGCGGAGCCGCAGGCGATCTGTTGCCATTTGCCGCCGTCCCACTCGTAGAAGAGGGCGTAGGCGTCTTCTCCGGCGTGTAAGATTTTAAACTGGCCCTTGCCCCACCGCGCCATGACGCCGCTGCGGCCGTCGACCGTGACCTCCTTCCAGCCGAGCTCGCCGCGCTTGTTGTGGCGTGAGCGCGCGAGGATCGTCCGGACCGACTGCAGCGCGGCCTTGTCCTCGTCGGACAGCTTCGACTCGTCGATGATGATCTCGCGGCTCTCTGGGGTCGTCATCGGCGCCGTGTCGATGGCGCTCGCGTCGACGGGGGTAGGAGACGCGCTCGGGGTCGCCTCGGGCCCGCCAGCGTCGCGGGGAGCCGCAGGCTTCTTGTTCGCGCGCTTCTTCCGCTTGCGCTTCTCGACGGTGCGCGCGGCAGACTCGTCGGCGCTCAGGGCCGCCGTCTTCTGGGACGCGGGCAGGTCCTCGACGGGCGGCGACGTCGAGGCCGCACTCGCCGCTGTGTCGCGGCGCCCGGCGGGCTTCGGGGGCGTGAACGCGGCGCCCGGCGTGATCGCCACGTCGACCAGCTCGCCCGTGATCGAGTCGCGCAGGCGCATCGATCCGCCGGTCACGCGCAGTTCTTCGACGATGTATCCTTTCGCCATTTCGCACTCCGTTTCGTCAACGCAAGGTCCTCGCGCCATTCGGCGCTCGATGTGGATCATTGCTCGCTATCGTCTAACTCGCCTGCGTCGGACCGCGCGCCGACGATATCGCGTGAATTACACTCGTGCTGCGCGCCAGCGCTTGACGGCGATCGCAGCACCGATCGCCGCGGTGACCGCGGCTCCACCGACGAGCACGGGACCGAGCCAGCTCCGGGCCGGCTCTTCGTCTCCGCCGGGGTCGAACGGTAACCCGCCCATCAGCGGCCTCGCCGCGTCGGGCGCCGGTTCCTTCGGGTCCAGCGGCTCCGCGTTGGCACCCAGCTTCATGCCGAATTTGGCGGTCGCGCGCTGGGCCGCCGTCGTCGGGACGCCCGCCTGGCGGAGCAGCTCGGCGTACTCCTTGTCGACCTCGCGCACGGTCTCGTACTCGACCCCCATCCGCGCCGGGTGCTTGAGGAGGCGCTTGCGCATCTCGATGCAGTGATCGCGGAGGTCGCGGTTGTCGACGAACGCGGCGTACGCCGGGCGGCCATCGGCGGCGAGCGGTCGAACGTAGGCGCAGTCGAGGCTGCGCGAGAGCCGGCGGCGCTGGAGCTGAGCGACGGCGCGGGCGGCCGGGGTCGTGATGACCTCGTCAGCGCGCTTGTACTGCGAGAGCAGGAGCTCCGCGGGCGGCCAGGGGACGCAGGAGTACCCGCTTCGGCCGCCAAACTTCGAGGCCGGCGGCGCCTGAAAGGCGCCGGACTTCTCATCGTAGGGCCACTTCTGCGCGGTCTCGAAGGCGTACCGCTTGCCGTCCTTCAAGCCGTCCGTGAACCAGCACCCCGCGCGCGTCTTGGGGGTGGCGAGCACGCCGTCCTTGAACGTGCCCGCGGTGACGAGCGGGACGTACTTGCCGTTCGGCGCGGTCGGCCGGTAGATGCCGGACGCGTTCGCGCCGAGGCGCCACTCCCCGTGCACCTTCCGGGCGAGGTAGGGGAGCAGGTAATCGCCATGGCCCTGTTCCATCGCCGACTCGTAGAGCGCGGTGAACCAGTCCCGCCAGAGCCGCTCGATCTTCGCGCAGTCGACCTTGTATGCGTCCGGACCGCCAGCCGCGATCTGCTGCCACGTGGTCCCGGCGAGCTGCTGGAGCGCGGGGAAGAAGTCGCCCGTCTGCGTGAACTCGCCGTACTGCTGGACGATCTCGCCGCTGCCGTAGAACCGCAGCTCGGAGTTCGGCGGCTGGTTCCAGTTGCGATGCTGGACGAGGCCAGCGACGCGGAAGGTGCCCGGCAGGCATCCGTACATTCCATTGTATCGCACGGTCTTGTTAACGAAGGGTGCGAGGATCTTGCCAAGGACATTCTTTGGGTCTCGCTTGTCTACCCCGTCTACAAGTGTCCATGGAATCGCATCTGTCGGCGGGGCAAACAAGGGCGTCCAATTGACCCCCGCGGCGTCGATGTTGATAAAGGTGCGAACCCACTCTTGATCGACGGTTTCATTATAAGCGCCCCAGGGGAGACGCGCGCGTTGTTCCGGGGGCACGCTGTCACCGCTACGCAGACCTTTGAACAGACCTGCAAGGGCCCTCCCAAACCCGACCGCAATGCCAATAATCCATCCCGCGACCGGCACCGCCGAGATAGCGTTCAGTGCGATGTCGACCGCGACATTTGCCATGGCTCCGATGAGCTGTACTGGATCCGAAGTCGCTGCAAACGGGATCTCCGCGAGCATCCCGGCGATGCTGTCTGTCTTCGGGTCGATCCATGAGACTTTTGACCAGACATCTCCGAGCAGGTCTCCTCCAAGCGTTGCCTTGGTCTTCCATAACATTTGTGTCGCTTGGTTCCACGCTTGGGCGCCGGCCTGACTGAGAATCGCTTCCCCGATGGTCTGTTGACCACCTTCGCTCACTCGCTGCATCAAAATTTTGAAGGCGTCATCGGCGTTTACATCCGCTCCAGGGAACGGACTATTAAAGATGTCCGGGACGCGGTCAAAGATGCGGTTGTTCGGGTTAATGATCATGATGCACCTTCGCACCAATCAAGACCACATTCGAGCGGTGTTGCCAGGCTCTGCGGGCATGCCGACGTGCCCTCCGCGCAGTAGATGTGGCACAAGCCGTCAGCTTCACATTCGTGGCGATATCCATCGACGGGTTGGCAGTCGCTGTCATCTTCACACTTCTCCTCACAGTAGCCGTAGCACCCAAAACCCTCAGCGCAGACGTTTTGTTCGTCGCTGTCTGGGTCGTAGCCGCAGGGCTCGCCGAACTCGCCGCCGGTCGGCTCGTCGTCCTTGCAGGCGATGCCGTCGGCGAGGATGAACAGGAGGGGGAGGAGGATGGTCGGGTTGCGCATGGCGGCGTCAGCGTACGACGGCGCGGTCTCGCGCGTCGAGCGGATTTGCGCGGCCTCAGCCCGCACGGGCTACCTCCTCGACGTACCGGCGCAGGAACGGGTCGGCCGAGTCCTTCGCTAGCCGCTGGATCTCCGGGCTGAGCTTCGGGAGGGCGCGGAGCGTCGCACGCCGAACGGCGAAGAAGCCGGCGAAGCGGCGGATGATGTAGTTGTAGGCCGGCGCGGCGATGTGGCCGCGTGGGCCGTCGAGGCCGGCGACGTGCAGGCTGCCCTGGTGCACGTGCAGTAGGCCGCCGCGGCGGTAGAGGCGACCGGGGTCGACGCGGCCGGCCTGGTGATCGGGCACGTGGGCGAGAAGTGGCGCCGTGTGCGTGATGTAGTGGCGGAAGATCGACGCGACCTGACGGGCGTCCTGCTGCAGGTTCGTCCGCGGCTCGAGCATGCTGACCGCGACCTGCAGGCCCTCGAGGACGGGGCCGGGCGTCGGCCAGCGCATCCCCGGGCCCGTGCTCTCGAGGCGCGTGCTGTACACCCAAGGGAACGTGCCGAGGTGAAGCACGAGCGGCGTGGTCCAACCACACGCGCTCTCGGCCCGCGGCGGCGGTCCGGGCCAACCGTCGCCGAAGTAGCCGGGGGCCGTGTCGGGGTAGAACGCGCGGAGCGAGCGGCTGCCCTCGGAGTAGCAGGCGCCGGCCGGGAGTGTCGTCGGGTCGGCGGTGACACGCCAGAGCTCGCCGGTCGTCCTCGCGGACGCGGCGAGCTGGCGCAGCGCGGCGGACTGCACGCGGGCTTGCTCGTCGCTGGCGCCCGCGGTGCGGCCCTGCAGGGACCGCTCGAACGCGGCGAGACCGACCGCGTTCATGCCGGCGATCCGGTCGTCCGTCGTCGGGATGGCGGTCGGCATCGCGGCGAACTGCTGGGCGAAGCCCAGGGCGTCGGCGATGGCCAGCCACTCGCGGCGGTACCACGTCATCACGTCCATCGACGAGCGCAGCTCGAAGTCGCCGGCGAGGTCGGCGAGCGCCTTGATGTTGTCGCCGTAGAGGGAGAGGTCGGGGGTCATGAGAGCTCCTTCGGCAACGCGCCGACGAGGGCTTTATATACGGCGGGGACGCCAGGCCAGGCGGAGGCGTCGAGCTTCTCGGGGATCGTGCTGGTGTCGGTGAGGTCGACGCCGAGGGTCGTCGCGTCATCGAGGAACCTCGCGCGGACCTCGTTGTACTTCTCGCTGCCGCGGTCGCCCTTCAGCAAGGACGGGCTGGCCCACCCGGCTTTCAGGTCGGCGTGATCGTCGATGCGATACTGGGTGAGCAGGCGCTGCATGTACACGACGGCGCCGAACGCCGCGGCGCGCGGCTGGAAGACCAGCTCCGGCGGCGCCGCAAGCAGCGGCGCCCGCTTGCCGACCTCGGGCACACCGGTCCACAGGAAGTAGGGCGCGAGCAGGCCGAAGAGGCCGCCACTGCCGAACTCGGCGGCTTGCTCGCCGTACTTGAGGGGCGGGTTGCGGTCCTTGCCGTTCTTGTAGGCCGCGCGCGAGCTGTCGCGCTCGTCCTGCTCGCCTGTGGCGTTGCCGTTGTGGGCGGTGGTGACGTAGCGCGACTCGCGGTAGGCGAACACCGAGTACAGGCGGCCCGAACCCGGGATCTTGCTGACCTCCGCCATCAGCTCGAACAGCGGGCGGAGGTCCAGCGGCGTGTCGCCCCAGTTCTTCTGGAGGTCGCCGCTCACGTCGGTGGCCCGCGGGAGCGGTGCGAGGTCGATCGGCGGCAGGTTGCCGGCGGTCCCGGACGACGAGCCCGGGCTCGCCGCGCTGGCTTGTCGACCGGCGAGGAACACGGCGCCACCGACGCCGACCGTCGCGCCGAGGGTGAGCCAGAGGTTGCGGCTCATGTCGACTCCTTCGCGGGCGACGCGGCCGTCGCGGCGGGCGCGGGGGGACCAGCGGTCGGCGCTGTGTTCGTCGGTGCCGCCGTCGCCGTCGCAGGCGAGGGCGCCGCGAGCGGGGGCTTCGTCGTCGGCGCCGGGGCGGGCCGCTGGCGGCTCTGCCTGAGCGCGTAGAGCGTGACGCCGACGGTCGTCAGGGCGGTCGCCCCGGCGACCAGGACCGCGGGGTGGCGCCACGAGAACGCCGGAGGCGGCGGCTTCGCGTCAGGCTGACCGTTGCCGTTGTTCATGCCGCCAGTACCCGTCTGCCCTCCGCCGGGGTTCACGCCGCCATTGCCCGTCTCGCCGCCGATGTTCACACCGCCGCCGGACGTCTGGCCCGCCATGGTCCCGCTCGTTGTCATCCAGCCCTGCGGGGCGATCCACTTCTTGATCGTCGCCGTGTCCCAGAGGTCGAGCGCCTTGTAGAGTGGCTCCCAGGCGGCCCCCTCGGGCCCGCCGCGGTCGGGGATGCGGTTGCCCGGATCGGCGTCGATCGTGTCGACCTGCCCGAGCACCAGGATCAGCGCCGCCGGGGCCAGCGCGCCCGGAGCGGGCGAGAAGACAATGCCGCCTATCCCGCCGCGCCCGCCACCGCGCGGGGTCGCCGCCTGGACCGCTGACCACGGCCAGGCGCTCGTCGGCGCCGGCTTGACGCGCGTGAGGAACTCCGCGCGCGCAGCGTCCGACGCGTCGTCGTAGGCGGCCTTGATGAACAGCGACACGTCCTCCTCGCGCAGCAGCCGCTCGGGGCCGGCGACGCGGCGCTCGAGGTCCGCGAGCTCGATCAGCCTGGTCACACGATGTCGGTCGAGCAGCTTCATGGTCCACCTCGCTTCTACACGCCCGTGAACGCCCAGGCGTCGCCGTTGTTGATCACGAACACCGACCGGGTGACGGGGAAGTTCGCCAGCCCGCCCGCGAGCGTGTCGCCCGCGCTCGCCGTCAAGACGGGCGTCCCGGCGCCGCGCCGTGTGAACGTCAGCATCGCGTCCAGCGGCACGAGGCCGCGGGTCGGGAGCATCACGACGTCGGCGTTGCCCGAGTCGTGGATGATGTGGAGCTGGCCGGTCCACGCCGGGATCCCGCCCGGTCCCTGCATCGTCAGGGACGCCGCGTGACCGGCCGAGCTCGCCGCCGTGGCGCCCGCCCACCCGAACAGGCGCGAGCCGAGCTCGTTGGTCCCGCCGATGCTCTCGGCAAGCAATTCGACGATGACCTCGGGGTTCTGGGGCGCGATCTGCAGGCGCAGCCGATCGGTCGGGCGCACGAGCACGATCTGGGTGTTGCTCGGCGTCGGCCGGTACTGCACCCGCGGCTGCACGGGCGGGCCGCTCTGCAGTTCGAAGAAGTCGCCGGGGGCGAGCGGGACCGTCGTCAGCACGTTGACGTGGAGGAGGTACGGGTCGCCGCCCGGCACCTTCCCCCACAGACCCGCCGGGAGGATGCCCACCGGGGTCTCGAGCGAAGTCTCGATCCACCCGTCGACCTGGCGGAAGCTGGGCACCGCTTGATAAACCGTCACGCCGTCGAACTCCCGCGCGCGGAGTCTGATCTTGTCCATACGCACCTCCATCGCGGCCCGCGGCCGCACGTCTTCTTCTGGTTCATTCCACGCGGCGTATCGCCGCTCGCCACGCTACGCGTTGCCGTTCTTGCCGCAGTCGCACGACCGACCCATCGCGCACGACGAGCAGCACTTGATGCCCTTCCCGTGGTGGACGAACAGGCGGATGTTCTCGATCTGGTTGTTGTTGCCCAGGTGGCGGATGCGGGCCTTCAGGCGGTTGTTGCCGCCGACGCAGCAGTGCTGGCCCATCGCCAGGGGGACCGGCAGGAGGCCGTCGCCGATCACGGTGCCGTCCGCGTTGTAGATCTCGCTGCCGTAGTGCTTGGTGTCGAGCGCCTCGTCGTCGAGGAACCACTCGATCTGGATCTCGTCGTGGTTGCTGCCGTTGTTGGCGAGCCGGTAGCGCAGGCTGTAGCAGCCGGTCGGCCACGGCGGCCTCGTGTCCTGCGCGAGCAGCACGGACGAGCCCGGCACGACCGGGATGGTGCCCTCCTGCACGACGTTGATGTCGGTGCGCCCGCCCCGATAGAATCGGTGGGTGGTGATCGACGCGTAGAGCAGGTTCTCGCAGCCGTTCGACGGCATGAGCGTCCCGCACGCCTGCAGGGCGTCCGGCGCGCCGCTCTTGACGTGCATCAGCGCGTTCGGGTTACGGCTCAGCTCCTGGACGATCTGCTTGGCAAGGAGGGCAATGTTGGGGTTGGTGTCGATGTCCTGCATCACTTCTGTCCTTTCGCCCCGGCGGCGCCGAGGAGGGTGTTCAATTCGTGGTCGATGTCGCGGCTCGTGACCTCTCGGGCTCCGGGCTTGTTGGCCAGGAGAGCCATGAATTCACGGTCGACCGCGGCGGGGTCGATGCTGCCGCTCGTCGTGCGCGGCGGGGTGGTGTTCGCGGGGCGCGGGGCGGAGGTCGTGAACTCCGCGTCGACGATCACGACGGGCCCGGTCCGCGTCGGCGCCGCCAGTGTGCGCGGCTCGGGTTTCGGATCCGGGGAGACTGCGCCCTGCAGCGACCACTCCACGACGAGCACCTGCCCGGGGCTCACCGTCCGCGCGACCTCGGCCGAGACCTCGAGGCGGATCTCGAGCCCGTCGTCGTCGTCCACGCCGTCGAGGCGCGCGACGGGGGAGTGGCCGGCGAGCACGCGGACCACTCGAAATTTTTGAATCGTCATGGCGCCTGACCTCCGCCCTCGGGGTGCGTGAGCACGTAGGTGGACGTGCCGAGGATGTACATCGCCCCGCCGACCGCGAACACTGAGCGGGTCACGACGCTCTCGTTGAGCCGCGCCCCGGCGATGATGCCGGGCACCCCGGCGACGGCCGCGACGGGGACGCCGCCGGGACGCCAGTCCGCGAACTTCTGGGTGTGGTAGCCGACGGCGAAGCCGGCGGCGGCGCTCGTCACCACCGCGCCCACGTGATACCAGCGGCCACGCCGATACTCGGCCATGCGGGCCGTCATCTCAGCCGTCGCTTTTTGCCCGCAGACCTTTTCGAAGTCGGCCGCAGCCCGCGCGTCGCGGAGCTGCTGGCGAAGGTCCTCCATCTGCGTCAGGAATTTCTTGCTCACGCTGGCCTCGACGTCCTTCATGAAGGACTCGGGCGACTCGCTCTGTTCCGCTGCCATGTTCATCCCTCCTCGTCAGTTCGAATCCCACGGTTCCCTCGGCGGCCGCACGCCGCACAGGATGCTGAGCGCCAGGGTCACGCCGTCGATCATCTCGTCCACCCACTCGCCGGGGGCGCGGGCCGGCCGCTCCCTCGCGGCCTCCTCGCGCGCCTTGTCGACGAGGAAGCGGGCGTACCGGGCCGTGCTGGCCTCGGCGTCCATCATCATCTTCTCGCGGGCCACGAAGTCGATCTCTGCGAGCGACGCCTGATAGCGCTTCTGCAGCTCGCTGGCCTGCTCGGCGAGCCGCCTGTTGTTCTCCAGCAGCTCCGTCGTGAACGCGGCGGACTGGTTGAGCATCCACCCCTGCGCCTGGGTCGCGCGGACGTAGGTGTCCCAGAGCATCAAGTGCGTGAGCTCGACAAGCGCCACGGAGTTGCCCTCGGTGACGACCGCCCGCGACGCTCGCGGAGGCATGGGCGGCGGATGTACGGCCTGCGGCGTCTCGACCTGCTGGATCGCGAGCGGCGTCGGCACGGACGGCGCCGCTTGTGGAGGCTCGGCCTGCGGGGTCTGCAGCGTCAACTCGGCGGCGATCCTGGCGGCCGCCTGGGCGTCGAAGTCGGCGCCATCGACGAGGATCCGCGCGTTCGCGCCGTGGCGCGTCCCAAGCTCGAGGATGAGGCGGACGAGGTCGACCGCGAGCACCCCCTTCTTCTCGTCGAGGACGCGCCCGTCCCCGAACACGTGCACTGCGTGTGTACCTCCCTTTGTTTGATTCGGTCCCGTCACATGGCCTCCACCTGGGGGGTCCTGCCGTCAACGCCCGTCGCACCCGCGCGGAGGGGCCCGCCCTCGAGCTCGCGCACGACGTGTGTAGCTGCACCCATTCGATAGCATCCCATCAACGGCCGTCATGACAGGTCCCGCGAGCAGAGATCAACTGGTTTTATCGAGCATGTCGCAGGCCCTCACGATCGCGCGTCGTGTCCTGACGCTGTCACGAAGCCTCTATAATGCAGAATTCGCCGAGCCAGGAATCTGCCAGCGACCGATCTGCACCTGTGACAGATCCGTCGATCCACCGCGAAGCGAGTGAGAACGTTGGACGTACAACGAACTCGATCGTGTCACGAACGCCGCGACCCGACGCCCGAGAATTTTGGTGACACACGGAGCCGCTGCTAGACCCCCGTAGGTCGGTGTGTACGCTCTTTGTCACGAAATCCGGAGGCGCCTCGCGCCGCCCGGGACACCGCCGCCGCGTGGCGTCGGCTCGCTCGCGCTCGCCGAAGCGGCACGCGTGCATGTGCATCGTGTGGTTGTCACTACAACTGCTTACTTGCGCGCATTTACGTGTGGCGTGGATGTCTGTTGTCGCTGCCCGACGTTGGTGTACCGTCAGCGACGGCGGACCGTGGAGACAGCGAACGCAGGCGCGTGGGAGTTCGAGGGGGTGGGCCCGACGCTCATCCGCAGCCTCCTCATGCACTGCGACGCACGCAAGATGGCGTCCGCCCGCGACTGGGGCCCCGGTCCCAAAGCGGCCCAGGTCCGCGACATCCCCGGGGGCACGCTCGTCCTGGCCCAGAACGGCAAGTGGGGCCTCGGCTACCTGGTAGGGAAGGACTTCTACCCGGTATTGTGGGGGACGCGCGTGGAGGTCGAGGCGGCCGCGCATGAGGTCGTCCTCTTCGGGCCGCCGGGGGGTGTCGGCGTCGCCCTGGATGCCTGGGATTTTGAGGACGATTCGCTCTTCCGGGTGTCGACGGCGCCGATGCGGGGCACCTTCCGGATCATGATCCGCCCCGGTGGGCAGGGCACCCTCGTGTTCGTCCGCGACGACAACCACGTCGTCTATCTCGGCGCGGGCGAGCTGGACGAACTGAAGGCCACCGCCGACGAGCGCCTGGCGCGGCGCCGTGACGAGATCCTGCGCGTCCGGATCGCCGGGCAGATCCTCGAGCTCAACGGGTTCGGGCGCCGTGGTGTCATCGCGCAGGCCCTGGTGGTCTACGGCGGCGTACGGCTCATGCTCGTCCAGGTCGGGCCTGACAGGTTCGAACTCTACTACGTGGCGCCCGCAGGCGCGCCTCAGCTCGTCGGCGAGTACCGCGGCGCGGACCTCGAGAGCGGCGACCTCGGCGAGATCCATCTCTCGGGCCCGGCGCAGCGAGGCGCCGGCCCCACGCCCCCGACCGCGACCACGACCGCGGCATCGAGCATGTCCTCGCCCGCGATCGAGGCACCCCCGGCCGCGACCGCGACTCCGGCTCAGTCGAGCACACCCTCGCCCGCAACTACGGCCGCGGCCCCGCCGAGCACGGACCACGCGGGGGGCACCCGGCCGCCCCGGACATCGCCCCATCAGAGCCGCGCCACCCACCGGGCCGCGGCAAAAACGCCCAGCCCGCCGCCGCCGCCTCCCCTCCCTTCGCCCGAGGACTACGAGCAGCTCATGAACGGCCTGGGTAGGCCGCAGGTGCCGGACCACGGCAACGGTGTGTCCGAGCTGGCCAACTTCTTCGTCGCATTCCGCGTGCTCGTCGCCAGGGGCGACCTCGAGGACATGCTCCTCTCGAGCCCGGGCTGGAAGAAATTCATCGAGGCCAACACCACGGTGAGGTTCGGCCACCGCGAGCGGACCTTCTTGCGCGCGCTTGCTCGGTTCCTGAGCATCACAGGACTCGGCGAGATGGTGGGCCGTAGGTTCCGCGTGTGCTTCGGTGATCTCCGGCGGCGAGGCGACTCGGAGGTGTGGGCGACTGTCCGAGCGCGGTTACCACCGATGACCGATCCGAAGCCGGCGAACGCGACGCCTCCGCCGGCCGCACCCGAGGCCGCAGCCGCGTCGAGTACGACCTCGCCCGCGACCGCCACCGCGACAGCGGCCCCGTCGAGCACACCCTTACCCGCGACCGCGGCCCCGACCGCGACCGCGGCCCCGTCGAGCACATCCTCGCCCGCGACCGCGGCTCCATCGAGCACACCCCCGACCGCGACCGCGACCCCGGCCACGTCGAGCATGCCCGCGACCGCGACCACGACCCCGTCGAGCACACCCTCAACCGCGAACGCGACCGCGACCCCGTCGAGCACACCCCCGGCCGTGGCACCATCGAGCCCGCCCCCAACCGTGACCGCGGCCGCGGCACCACCGAGCATGTCCTCGCCCGCGATCGAGGCACCCGTGACCGCGACCGCGGTCCCAGCCCTGTCGAGCACGCCACCGACCGTGACCGCGTCCGCGTCCCCGTCGAGCACATCCTCGCCCGCGACCGCGACCCCGTTGAGCGCGCCGCCGATCGAGACTGTGACCGCGGCCGCGACTCCGTCGACCACCCCTCCGGCCGCGACCCCAACCGTGACCGCGGTCGCGGCACCACCGAGCATGCACTCACCCGCGATCGAGGCCGCGATTTTGTTGAGCCGGCTGATCGCGACCCCGCTGACGTCTCACGCGTCCGCTCCGTCTGTCGGACCCGATGTCCCCGGAGCGGGAAACCCCGCCGTCGACCACGAGCGAACGGGCGCAGCCACCATGTACTGCGGTGGGCTTGCGACCGACGTCCGCGAGGTCGACGGCGACGTGGATCTGGACGACTCCACCGCCGTTCGCCCGCGGCTGACTTTCCTCCGCGATGAGGATCGCTTGAAGCCGGTTTTCGACCGCAGTTGGACGAGCGACGCGACGAGCCAGTTCGCCGGCAATATCCGCGGCTCACCTAAGAAAGAGCCGCCGAAACGGTGAGCTCGCCACACGCGCTCACCATGTGCGCGGTCCGGACGCCACACCGGGGCACCGTTCACACCCCTCGGCTTGTCGCTACCAACAGCCCGGCGTCGCCGACCAACACCCGGGCCCCGCGCGGGGCCCGGGACGTGCCACGCGCTCAATTACGCCGGGCAGTCCGCGATCTGGTATGGAGCCTTGCATGGACGCGATCCGCCAGCCCACGCCGATCGACCTGCTCGCCGAGCTGCTGCAGGGCTATCGTCACCCCGCCGCGTTGATCACCGACCAGGGCGCCGTGGTGTGCATGAACGCGGGGGCCCTCAGTGAGGTCGACCAACAATCCCGCGAGGCGACGGCGATCATCAAAGAATGGCCGCCGCTGGCGACCCTGCGGACCCCGGACGGGCTGTTGTTCGTGCTGAGTTGCCCCGCCTGGGCGACCGACATGGCGACCCCACCCACGCGGGCGCTGCCGCCGCGGCTGGCGAGGGTCGCCGGCCTGGTGATCGATGGGCTCACCGACAAACAGATCGCGCAGCGCATCGGCCTGACGTTCAGTACGGTCCGCACGTATGTCCGCCAGATCTACCGCCGACTCGGTGTGCACAGCCGGGTCGGGCTGGTCCACGTGTCGAGGGTCGCGCCGACTCTGCGGGGGTAGCCGAGGTCCACGCCGCGAGCCGAGGCGAACTGGGAGCCGGTGACGTGGCGCCCGTGGTCTCGTCCGCCGCGAGCGCAACAGGTGGCCACGGCCCGTGTTGCGCGGTACGCTCGCGCAGCTGTGACCGTCCGCGCCGCGACCTGCTCCCTCGCCGTGATCTTCGTGTCGGGGTGCGCGTGCAACCGGGGCGCCCCGGCCGAGTCGAGCTTCGGGGTCGGGCCGACGATGGCCGAGCCGGCGTCGTCATCGTCGTCGTCCACGTCCAGCTCCGACTCGAGCGGGAGCAGCTCCGACAGCGGGGCGGCCGACACGTCCTCGACCTCCGGCGACGCGTCCGGGACGAGCACGGGCCACCTCCCGCCCGACTTCGGGCCGCCGGGGCCGGAGGGTTGTCTCGGCAAGGTCGATTTTCTGTTCGTGATCAGCGCCGCGGGTACGATGGCGCCGTTCCAGCAGCAGCTCCTGACGATCTTCCCGACCTTCTATAGCGCGCTCTCCGGCGAGTTCGCGGACTTCGACGTCCACATCATGGTGGTCGAGCCCGATCATGGCTGGTACATGGGGGACTGTTCGTTGTGCGGCGAGGGCTGCGATCCGAACGGCACGCTGCCGACCTGCGGCGCCCAGCTCGACGCGTGCGACTCCACGATCGGGGCCGGCGTGACGTTCCCGGCGGGCAAGGACAGCAGCGCGCAGCGGTGCACCGTGGCCAACGGTCGCTACATCACCCGCGAGGATCCGGACCCCTTCGCGGCCTTCGAATGCATCGCCAGGGTCGGCAGCGGTGGCGGCGTCCCTTTCCCCGCCGACGCGATGGTCGCGGCCGTCAGTCCTCCGCTGCTGGGGATCAACGGCTACCCTCCGGGCTGCAACCAGGGGTTCCTCCGCGACGACGCCCTCCTGGTCGTCACGATCATCACGGACGGAGGCGACTCCGAGTCCAACGGGCCGGCGCAGGCGTGGGTCGATAAACTGACGGCGGCCAAGCACGGGGACGTGGACGCGTATCAGGTGCTGGTGATCACGACCGACAAGGACACCCCCCAGCACCTGTGCGGGGAGTACAGCCCCGCCATCAACCGGCTGCGGACGTTCGTGGAGCTGCTACCCGAAGGGCACGGGCTCATCGAGAGCGTCTGCGCCGACAGCTACGCGCCCTTCTTCGAGGCCGCGGTGGACGCGGTGCTTGAGCGCTGCGACGCCTACGTCCCGCAGTGACGTTAGGGGTAGCGCTGGCTGGCGATGAGGACCGCCGCGCCGTTCTCCATGGTCGTGCCGACCCACGTGCACTTGCCCCAGCCCTCGCACGTCACCGCGGTTGCGAAGTCCCATCCACCCTGATCGAAGGTCTGCGACCAGGCGAGCGGGAACCCTACGCCCCGGGAGGCGAAGACCCAGGCGTCGAGCTGGCCGGGCTGGGTCCGGTAGCAACCCAGCACGAGCCGGTCCTCGCGGTCGCGCGCCACGCCCGAGCACGCGGCCTGGGTGGGGGACGGCTCCGCGTAGACCTGTGAGAGCGAGCCCTCCTCGTCGAAGAGCTGGAGGCACGCCTGCCCGACGGCGTTGGGTCCCTCCGCGCGGCACCACCCCGCGACGGCGAAGCCCGTGTCCGTGAGCACGCCGGCCGCCGCGGCGTCGTGCGCGTACTTTTGGCCCGGGGAGGTCCAGGGGGCGCCCGCCCGTGACCCGTCCGCGAACTGCAAGACCGTGGTCCGCGTGTAGAACTCCGGATTTACGCCGTCTCGGTATTCGCGCTCACCGATGACGAGGAAGCTTCCGTCCGGGAGCGCCAGCACGGCCCGCCAGCGCTCGCTGTACTTGTTGGCGAGGTCCGGCTGCGGGTCCGTCGCGGGCTGCGTGAACACGTCCGTCCAGCGCTCGGCGGCGTAGGGATAGTCGTGGGGATAGCCCCACGTCCCCGCGTCGTAGGCCGCGGCTTGGTCGAGCGGGCTCGTGCGGATCGAGCCGCCGGCCACGACGTCCCCGAGCTCGGACACCGCGAGCCCCGCGATCTCCTCGCCATCGACCACGCCGGGGTCCTCCCAGAGCAGCGCCCCCGCGTCGTTGAGCTTCGCCGTGTAGCGGCGGAAGGCGAGGCCGTTCTTGAAATAGCCGGCCACGGTGATCGCCCCCGTGGCGTCCACGACGACGGCGCTCGCGCCGGACTCCTTGGCGCCCAGGCCGGGGGCGAGCGTCCAGTCCTTGATCGTCTTCGGCCAGCCGGCGACGGGCGTGCCCGCCACATCGAGTCGCCACAACAGCATGCGCTCGTCGAGCGCACCCGCGACGACCACGCCTCCGTCCGGCGTGTGCGCCACGGCGGAGCCGAGCGCGGACACCACGCCGTCGAGCTTGCGCGTGTAGACCTCGCTGCCTGGCGCGGGGAGCTGGCAGAACAGATCCGCGGGCGGCGAGTCCGCTGTGAGGCCCTCGGCGTCGCGCACCGTGGCGGTGAACGTCTGCGGGCCCTGACAGGTGTTCTGTGAGGTGACGTCGAACGCCACCGGGAAGTCCGCGGCGGCGTAGGTCCCCAGCAACTCGCCGCCGTGCCAGACGTCGACCTCCACGACGTCGTCGCTGGCTGCCAGCTCGAAGTAGACGGGGCCGGGTTCGTCGATGAAGTCCGGGTTGACGGCGAACGTGTCGACCTTCGGCGGAGCGTTGGACGTCGCTCCCGAGGTCTCGCTCGACTCGCCTGGGCCGGTGCTGGTGCCAGTCGTGTCCACCTCGGTGCCCATGCCTGGCCCGGTCTCGGCGGCCTCGCTCGTGGCCGTCGCGGTATTGTTGGCGCTGCCATCACCATCGGCGCTGGTGGTGGCCTCGGTGGGTGATGCGTGGTTCGACGTCGACTCGCTCGTCGTCCTCGCGGTGGCCTCGTCCGTCAGCGCGTACCACTCGGGGGTGTGCTCGATGCACGAGCTGAGCGCGAGCGCGAGGATCAAGGGTCGGGAGGGCATCGGCACCACGGTACTTCAGGTCGGGGCGAAATTGAGCGACCTCAAAAATTGATTCGAACACCCACGCCAGCCGGCCGAGCATGGACCCGGGCTGGCGCTCGCGGAGGCAACGCGAGGGTGATGATGCCGGCCACCACACCCAGCGCCGCGAAAACGCCGAGTGTCGAGCCGGTGTTGTGTAGACGGACGGCGCGGGCGTCGGCCGCGGCGGCCGCGGCGAGCTCATCCGATGTCAGGTCCCGGCCGTCCGCCGTCGCCTGGGCGTCGAGCCCTGCGATCTCGGCCCGGGCGCCGGAGGCCGCCGCGAAGCGGCCGGCGACTCCCGCGGCCAAACCGACACCCGTGGTCACGAGGACCCCGCCGACCGCGAGCTGGACGCGCGACCGGCGGATCGCCGATGGCGGCCGAGGTCCGTCCTCACGATCTGCGGGTACAGATCGAGTCAACGGGAGCGGCTGAGTCGCGCTGGCGGCGGGCGTCGAGGGATCCGTCGCCTTCACGACCACGGCGGGTGGTGGCGGAGCACACGGCGCCTTCACGTCGGTCGCCAGCGACATGAGCCGCGCCGCCTCGGGCGAGAACTTCTGCCGCTCCTCCTCCGAGCTCGCCAGCTCGGCCTCGTACATCCGCATGACGAACACGGCCCAGCAGAGGGCGTCCATCGCCGCGGGGGCGCGCTTTGGGTCCGCCCTGTCACGCTCGAACAACAACTCCGCGACGGCCTTGCCCTCGCGCGCAACGGCCTTGCGGAAGTCCACGTTGTGACCCTGATCGGCGAACGCCTCGCGGGCGAGCGTGTACGCGGCGTCCAGTTTCCCGCTGTCGTTGCGGCCGGCGGTGATCGTGGCGAGCGTGCGGAGCTGCTTCGCCGAGAACTTCTCGGCGTGGGCCGCGTGCGGCTGCAGGGCGAGGGCGGACGCCAGGGTGAACGCGATGCCGGACTTCACCATGTCACCTTAGTACCGGCGTCCCGGGGTCGTCGTCCAGATCGACGTCGTCACCGTCGCCGAGGGTCCAGGTGTCGTCCAGCGCCTCCGCCAGCGGCTCACCATCGTTGAGGCGATCAGCGACGTCGTCGCAGAAGTTGGCCCACATGGACAACGTCGCGTCCAGCAGGACGGACTCGAACGCCTTGGCCTCGCCGAGATCGCGGCGCACGGTGTCCTCCGCGAGCGAGGCTACCGTGGTCGCCCGGCCGAACGGGTGCGTCGCGGTGTGGATCACGTGGCCGGCGACGGGCGCATGCCGGCCGATGTCCTGCAGCGAGATCATGAACACCAGAGGGCATGGCCCCGCGGCGATGTAGAAGACGCGGCCGGTGGCGGCGTGGCGGAAGAACGGGAGCGGATGGGTGAGGGTGGCCTTGTCGGCGGTCATACGTGCCTCGCGTCAATGCAGGACGGCGCCGAGCGAGCCCCCCGTGAGCTCTCCCGCTGCCTCGATCATCAGGAACGCCAGCCGTTCGCGCTGCGCGTCGGTCAGGCCACCGCGCTCGACCATCAGGTAGGGCTCGCCGTGCTCGTCGATGCCGGCCTGGATCAGCGAAGGGTCTTGCTCGCGGAGAAGGGCGAGCAGTCGCTCGGGGTGCGGTGTCTTTGCCGGCATGCCGTCAGACCCCCTTCCGAGGACGAGCCCGCGGGGCGTCGGGTTCCGGATCGGCGGCTGTGACCCGGACGGGAGCCGGCCGGGATCGCTCGGCGTATGCCGCCACGGTTCGCTCCGTGGGGGACAGTCCGAGGACCTCCCCCGACCGAGCTACGGCGACGCAGGCCCGCCTGGCGGCCTCCATGCTGTCGAAGAATCGTTTTGGCTGTCCAAAGGCCACGTAGACGAGCATTTTTTGGTCAAACACCGCCGTAAGACCTGCTCCAGAGGGTTTCATGTGCATCTCTCCTGGACTAAAAATATCTGGTATACATTGGTAAACATCAACTTAATTTTTTCGCGCCTCCACTGGGCTATCCTCTACACTCGGCCCGCATGGGCACGCGTGCGCCAAAACCGCGCAGGAACTTCGTAGTCACGGCCGAGGTGCTCAAGGCCGCGGGCGTCAGCTACGCCACGCTGCGCGAGTGGATCAACAAGGGCGTGGTTCCTCCGCCGCTCGAGGCGGTGCGGGGCCGCGGCAATCTGTCCAAGTACCCGCGCCATGCGGTCGCTCAGGCGGACCTCGCCCGGCGGCTGCGCGATGAGGGGTGGTCGCTCGACGAGATCGCGGTGCACATGACGACGCGAACCTGGGATTAAAGGTCTCACCATGTGCACCGAGGCTGGCGCCCCGCCCCCGAAAGTCCGCCCCGGCGACCTCCTCGAAGGTCGGTACGAGATCGAGGCGCAGCTCGGCACGGGCGGGACGGCCCGGGTCTTCCGCGCACGCGACCACACGACCAAGGCGATCGTGGCGATCAAGGTCATGGACCCCGAGCTCGAGGGGACCGATGTGGTCGCCTACTTCATGCAGGAGGGCCGCCTCGCCGCCCGCATCCGCGATCCGCACCTCATCGCCGCGCTGCAATTCGGACAGGACGCCGGCCGGCGGTTCATCGTCTACGACTACATGCCGGGTGCGGCGTCGCTCAGCGAGCTCGCGGCGCGTGGGCGCCTGGCGCCGCGCCGCGTCTGCAACATCGCCCTGCAGATCCTGTACGGCCTCCATGCCCTTCACCGAGCCGGTGTGGTGCACGGCGACGTCTCACTCAACAACTGCCTCTGGCGAGAACACGAGGGCCAGCGCGACGAGGCCCTCCTCATCGACCTCGGTCGCGCGTGGACCCGGCCTCCCTGTCCGGCGATCTCGGGCGGCCCGACATCCCCGCCCGAGGGCCAGGGCACCGCGGGTTACACCGCTCCAGAGATCCTGTTCGAGCAAGACGTCGATCACCGTGCCGACCTCTGGTCGGTCGGAGCCGTCATGTATGCGCTGCTGACCTTCAGGGAGGTCGACCTCGGTGAGTCGGACGGCGATGAGCCGCTGTCGGTGCCGTCGCCCCGATCGCTCCTGCGGTCGATCCCCCAGGTCGTGAGCGACGTCGTCATGCGGGCGCTCGCTGGTCCTGACCAGCGGTATCCGTCCGCAGCGCTCATGATCGAAGCGGTCCAGGCCGCCCTCGCCGGCCTCGACGCGCAGCCGCGGAGGCGCGGCATGCCCATGTGGATCGGGGTCGCCGGCGTCGTGTCGGCGGCGGCGCTCGGCGTGTTTGGGGCCCGGGCGAGCCTGAGCGCCGCCACGGCGGCGGATGTCTCGCCGTCGGCCGGCACGGACCCAGTGGTGCCGCCGGAAACACCGGCTCCAACGGCACCACCAGACCCGGCCCCAGCGGTCGCGACGACGCCGATGACGCCCCCGGCGCCGGTTGGTCCGACCGAGACGCCACCGGGAGACCCGGCCCCTGCAAAGGTGCCAACGCCGGCCCCTGTTCAGACCTCCAAACCGAACGCGCACTCGGTGAAATCCCGGCTGACGTGGGCTGCAGTGGAGCAGAAGTTGATCAGCCCGGAGGTCGCGGCCACGCTGTACTCGTGTTCGTCCGGGCCGTACGTCTCGCTCGAGCTGAGGGTTGTGAACGGGCGTGCGAGGCTCATGACGATCGACGGTGTCCCGGTCCAGCTCCCGCGGGATCGTTGTGCCGTCGACGCCGTAGCACGTCTCCGCTTCTTCGCCCAGGATGACCCTGTCGGCGGAGTTGTGGGCGTGCCGCTCGACCAGTAGCAGGGCGGCGCGGTCCGGCGATGTCGGGCTGGACGACCTGGGCACGCTGGCCGAAACTGGCGACGGCCGAGCTTCAAGCTCGCTACCGCGCCGCTCGATTGCCAGCGCGTTGCCAAAACCGCGGCACACGGCGGCACGACGCGCCACGGTCCCCGACTCGAAACGCCCCAATTCTTGAGAATTCGGCCGGATGGCGAGAAGGGGGAGCGTCCGAGAGGGGACCGTGTTTTGGGTTGAGGGCTTGCTCGGGGGAGCAATAGAGCAGATTTGTGCCGTGCCACTTCGCGTCAGCCGGCGGCCAAGCACTCGGCCCGGCGGCCTTTAAGTCGGCAGAGGGTTGTTGTAGAATCAGGTAGGAGGACTGCTCAGTTCCGCCCCCCCCGTCATGGGCGGAACCATTGCGCGTTGCAGTCGCCCGGCTCAACATGACTACTATTGATACGGGCGAAACTTGTCTCGGGACCTGTGCAAGCGCGGAGGAGGGCGTAACTTGTCTCGGCCTCTGCTCAGGACCCCCATTTGCGGTCCCGGGCTATACCGCAGCGAGCACACCGCAGCGTATGTTCTTTGCCCCGAAGCGGTGGTCAGGCTTAGTCAGGCATGTTGAAATAGGCCTATTGTTCATTGGGACACTCCTGGTTGCCTGGCAATTAAAACAGGCAAACGAGCATAAGGAGATGGACAACTTTGTTGCCATAATTGAGCGTACATCCGAGCATAACTGGCAAATCGTCAACGATGATAGCGCTCTTCAGTTTGTTGAGAGGGCCGAAGATCTTTCGGTTCGCGGCAAAGATAAGAAGACACGAGATGAATACTGGGCCGCTCGCGCCGTACATCTAAGCCACCTAAATCTATTGTGGCAGGTGTGGGAGCTCGAGGGCCGTCCTAAATATCTGTCAGATCACAACGCGGGTTGGACCCGCTTCGCTCAGAAGATCGTGGTGCAGATGTCGAATGCAGAAGCCCCTCCAAAGGGAACCCCAAGCGACTGGGCTGCGTATGATATCTGGAAGGGGCTTCATTCCTATGAAGTCCATCCTCCCGAATTTATCGCGTGGCTTGAAGCCACTATAGTACAAGGGTCGTGATGCCTACGTGAGGATTTTCGATTCACACCGGCTCTAACCGAGGAAGTACGGCCGGAATTCCTAACTGTGGTGAGAAATTCGGGCCAAGGGCTCGTTCATGAATAAATCGTGCATCCAGTTGCGTCCTGTGTTGTCTGCCAGCCTGCTAATGCGCAGAACCCGTCGTCAAACACTCTCCCTCGCCGGACGTCGCCCACTCCCCACACTCCACGCACTCGTATCGCATACCTACCGGCTGGCGTCGCGCTTGCTCGGCGAAGGCTCGCAGAGAGTTGATCGACCTCGGCTCGCGGTACTCACGTAGCATTTCGACTTCGCTCGCTTTTTTTCCCGTGAGCCAGAACATGCGTGAGCCATCGCGGAAAGCGAGTTGACAGACCAGCGCCCCCTTCTTGGAGCGGCGCGGAGCGACGAGTACGCAGTAGACCCTCCCCCTGTACTTGGCCCGCCCGACAATGACGTTGGCAGTCAAGTCGACACCCGCGTCAGCCTTCTTGTCGCGTTGTGCCCGGAGACGCTCGAGCGCTTGCAGGAGGGTGGCCTCAGCCTCCTCCCGTTTGCCCCCAACCCAACGCGCCTTCTGTTCGGGGTCCCAGTCCGCGCCCATCTCCCACAGACAAACCCCGAGTTCGAACGTTGCGCCACGAAAGTAGTGCCGACGGTTGATGGTCTCGACAGTGGCTTCCACGCTTTCGACACCGCGGTCCTCGATCGCCGCACCACTTTCGACACCGCGGTCATCGATCGCCGCATCACGGCGCACCGCCAGGACGGGAGGTTTCGGGGGCACCTCGCCGACCGGCCAGGGCTTCGGCGAGGAACAGCCGCGGCGAGTACGTCTCGACATCCTCGCTGCTCAGGCTACGACACCATCAGGGTGTGTCCCGCCACTTCCATCCGCAGGTTGGATCGCGCAGCTTCGACGTCCCTGCCTTCGGCGGCACACAGGTCGGCGTAGTCGTCGTAGCCTGCCTGTCGAGCCATGTTGTCGAGGGCAGCGTCAGCCGTGCCACCTGAGTAGACGCCGAGGGCGCGTCCGGTTGACTGGTCAACGATCTTCCACATGGGATGGGCCGTGGTGGGCATACAGGGATGTTGTCCATCAGCGCGGAGACTCCAAGAGCACTGCGTGTGAGATTGCACCGCGTGATCGGCGTTGCTTTCTCTCTCAGCTTGTGGTGGGGTGTGTGGCTCTCATGTCTGCAGAACAGAGCAATCCGTCCCTCGAAGAGTCTCTCCTGGAGATCGTCAAGATCAGCCTCCAACGCGAACGCGAACTTGATCGTGTCGCTGGCCAGCGCAACATGGCGGAAGGGCGGACTGGGCTACAGGCGGCCATCTCCTCCGCCAATGAGGCGTGGGATGATCACGAACGGATGGAAGCGAACTTGGGACACCAGGAGGGCGACCCTCGTTACAAGTTGATGATGGACCTCTCGTACGATGATGTTCGGCGGCTCGAGGTGCTGGTCTACGCGGCTGCGCGGGGATGGTCGCTTGAAGAGGCTTCCGCTTCAGTGCCCAAGCAGTCGCAGCACAGGACCGTCGATCACTTGTTGACCTCTAAGCCTCTGGAGGTTGACTTGATCACCGGGTGGGCCAAGGCGCTCGATGCGGGAGTCAGGGACCTTCGCTCATGGGACCCAGATGCGGCTCGTTCTTCCGAGGATGCCGCCTATGATGAACCCGACGACGGCGACGACAACGACGACAACGACGACTAGTCTAGTAGCCGCAGCGGGGCACGTGGAGAGCTAGGTATGGTCGCAAGCGCGGAGAGATCGGTAGCCCTCACACACCAGCGGGATCGACATGGGGAAGCTCCCCCAGCTTCCCCTGACTCTGCAACTGCTTCGCCACCCATTCGACCTGCTGCAAGGCGAGGCCCACCACGTCACGGTCACGCGACTCCTGCGACAGTTCGCAGGAGAACATCACCGTGCGCAGGCGGCTGATGGCGTGGGCAAGTTGGTTCTCGGGGGTCCAGGTGTCAAACATGTGGCCCGAGATAGCGTGACGGGGGGCCGCGCACCAGATCTTCCGACGAAGGGGAGGCGGGGCGTTCTCGCCCCTCCAAGGGGGTGCCTGGTGGTCGCCAGTCCGCCGCTCCGCGCCGCTCGATTGCCAGCCCGTTGCCAAAACTGCGGCACACGGCGGCACGACGCGCCACGGTCCCTGTCTCGGAACGCCCCTATTCTTGAGAATTCGGCCGGATGGCGAGAAGGGGGAGCGTCCGAGGGGGGACCGTGTTTTGGGCTTGAAAACCCGCTTGGGGGTCTATCTGCCGCTATAGCGGCGAATTGGCGACTAGTTGCCCGGCGTTGCCGAGCGGTTGCCATCGAAGGTGCGGGCGGCCTTGCTCACCAGGCGCTGCTTGTTCTGGTGGAGGTACCCCTGGGTCGTCTGCAACCGCGCGTGGCGGGCGAACGCCTGCACCGTGTACACGTCTTCGCCCTGGTCGGCGAGGTACGTGATGCCGCTGTGGCGGAGGATGTGGAGTCCGGTGAGGTCGAACTTCACGATGCGCTGGAGGTGGTGGAGGGCCACCTTGACGCTGTGCTGGGTGTGCTCGGCCCACTTCCACTTGGTGTGCTGGGAGTTGCGGTAGAGGACCCGCGGGCCGTGACGCTCGATAGCCTGGAGGGCTTCAAAGAGCGGGTCAGTGATGGCGACGTCGCCGACCGTTCCTTTGCAGGGGCCTTCCTTGCCCCGGAAGATGGTCCTCGACACCGTGATCAGCCGCTTCTTCATGTTCACGTCGCTCCACCGCAGAGCCGCGATCTCCCCGGTCCGCATGCCGCACTCGAAGCCGAGGACGAACACGATGACGTCGTGGGGTGAGAGCTGGGCTTGCGCCTTGCGGAGCTCCTCGATCTGCTCGGCATCGTAGTGCGGGCGGGTCTTCGGGTCCACCTTGACGAACTCGATCAGCGGCACGCCAGAGATGAGTCGACGGTGAAGCGCCCAGCGGAGCATCTTCGCGATCTTGCTGAGTGCGTAGTTGATGGTCGAAGCCTCGAGGCCCTTCTTGTTCATGTCCGACTTGAGCTTGTCGATCTGATCGACATCGATGGCGCGGAGCGGCAGCGGTCCGAGCGCCGAGAGGTGATTACGCCAGAGGCTGTCGTAACCAGTCTGGGTGGCCGGACGCTTGAAGCTTACATAGTTGGGCTCGAAGCGTTCGCGGTAGAACGTCTCGAACGTCAATTCGCACTTCCCGCGCGATTCGCTCTGGGGGGCCTCGGTGGTGCGTTCCTCCTGACTCGGGGTCGGCAGCGCGAGCAGTTTCAGCCACTTCTCCAGCTCCTTCTCGCCCCAACGCTGCGCCTGGCGCTCGTCGAGGCCCGCGGGAGCGGCGATGCGCTTCCGCAGGGGAGACTGGGTGATGGGGTGCTCGATCTGCATGTCCACGTGGTAGCGGGTCTTGTCCTTGATGTACGGGCGGAGCGTGATGCTCATGCGGGGTGTCCCTGCCGCCCGGCCGCATTCTCGCGCCCAATCAAGCAGCACAGCGCGACTCCACGC
>JAEUJW010000071.1 GCA_016793465.1 Myxococcales bacterium | reverse complement strand
CTACGCGCAGATCTCCAACAGCGGAACTCGGGAGACCGACGAGATCCGCGAGCGCTTCGGCGTCATCAACAACCAACTCACCGGAAACGATGACATCCTCGTCATCGACTTCATCACCGCGGGCTTCGGCGGAACCCACGGCGTGGTCGGTTCCTACGAGTTCCCCATCACCGACCGCCTCCGATTCCGACCCTTCGCCACCTACAGCAAGTTCGATGCGTCACAGGTCGGGTTCGCAGACGAATCCTTCCGCGGCGAATCGTGGAGCGTCGGCGGCGATCTCTCGTGGAACTTCTTCCAGCGAAGGGACCTCTTCATCGACTTCGTCACGGGTCTCCGATGGGACAGCGTCAGCACGAACAACCAGGCCGTCGATGTCTCCGGGCGCGATTCATTCTTCCTCCCGAGTGTCGGCCTCCGTCTCGAACGCTTCCGCGACGACTCGAGCACCTCCGCCTTCGCACGCATCGAGTGGAACCTCGACGGCATCGCCGCGACCGGAGACCCATCGCTCGAAAACCTCGGCCGAACCGACCCCGACGCGGACTTTGCCGTCTTCCAGTGGGGATTCGAGCAAACCCTGTATCTCGAACCGATCTTCGATTCCGATCGATTCCAGGCCGGCAAGTCCACGCTCGCGCACGAACTCGCCTTCCGAATCCGGGGGCAGAACTCGCTCGGCAGCCGCCTTGCGCCGACCTTCCAGGATGTCGTCGGCGGCATGGACACCGTCCGGGGATATCCCGAAAGCGCCGTCGCCGGTGACAACATCTACGTGGGCACCGCCGAGTACCGGCTCCACATCCCGCGGCTCCTCGAACCCTACGACGAAGTGTCCGAGAATCCGCCGATGGTCTTCGGAAATCCGTTCCGTGTTCGGCCCCACACCCGATATGCGCGTCCCGATCTGGACGTGATTGCGAAGGCCTTTCTGGATGTAGGGAGGGCCGAAAACCAGGACCGCCTCCCCTTCGAAACCGATGAGACTCTTATCGGTGCGGGCGTCGGGCTTGAAATGTTGGTGGGCAGAAACATCAACCTCAGGCTCGATTTTGGCGTAGCATTAAACGAGATCGAGGAGCCGACACAGGTCACGCCGGGTTCAAGCCGGCTCCACTTTGTGTTCACGATCCTGTTCTAGGCGAACGCCGACAGTCGTTCGCACGTTGGAGACAGCCGCGCCACGCGGCACAGGGCGGAAACGCCTGTCCAGGGAAAGGGAGCGAGCCGTTATGTCGTCATCGAGAAAGAGCGGGCGTCGAAACCAGGATCGGACCGGGAGATTCATCGTCGGGCTGGGCTTCTCCGTGCTCATCGCGTGCCCCGCATGGGCGGGACCCGCCGGCGAGAAAGTCGTCAAGGGAAAAGTCCGCTTCGACCGCGACGGCAACCTCACCACCATCACCGCCGCCAACAAGTCGATTATCAACTACCAGTCCTTCGACATCGCCTCGGGCGAGACCGTCCGCTTCATCCAGCCGAACGCGAACTCGAAAGTCCTGAACCGAGTCCTCGGCCCGGACCCGACCAGCATCGCCGGCACGCTCACCTCCAACGGGCGCGTCTACATCACCAACGCCGCGGGCGTCTATTTCCGCGAGGGATCAATCGTCAACGTCGGATCGCTCTACGCCGCCGCGGGAAACATCAACGACAAGGACTTCACCAGGGGGGTCGATCGCTTCACAAACGTGCAGGGAGTCGTCCAGAACGACGGCACCATCCTCGCCGACACCGTCGCTCTCGCCGGCCGGCTCACGCGGAACCACGGCGTCATCGAGAGCCAGCAGGGCGCCGTCGTCCTCGCCTCGGGAAACGACATCCTCCTGGGCGAAAAGGGCGGCAACATCTTCGCACGCATCCAGAGCGCCGCGGGTGAAGCACGCTCCATCAACGATCCGCCCGCCGTCGAGAACCTCGGCACGATCCGCGCTCCGGGAGGCCGCGCACTCATCGCCTCCGGCGACACCATCGGCGTCGCCATCCACGCAGGGGGGGCGATCAAGGCAAAGAGCATCCAGGTGCAAGGAGGCTCAAAGGGCGACGTCAACGTCACGGGAACCCTCGACGCTTCTTCTGCCGACAGGGGAGGGTCCGTCACCGTCACCGGCCAAAACATCGCCCTGAGCAACGCCACCGTGGACGCCTCGGGCGCGCACGCCGGCGGCGACATCCGCATCGGCGGCGATGTCCAGGGTCAGGGACCGCTCGCCAACGCGGAGAATCTCGCCGTCTCGCGCGATTCAACCATCCGTGCCGACGCCACATCCACAGGCAACGGCGGCTCCGTCGTCCTCTTCGCCTCCGATTCCGCCTCGATCCACGGCTCGATCTCCGCCACCGGGGGCGCGAACGCCGGAAGCGGCGGCTTCGTCGAAACGTCCGGCAAGAACCGCCTCGCACTCTCCACCACTCCCGACCTCACCGCGAAAGCCGGTGAAGGCGGGCACTGGCTCATCGACCCCAACAACGTCGCCATCGTCGCCAGCGGCGGCGGCAACGTCAACACAAACGGCGCCAACCCCTTCACCACCACCGGCGACGGCGCCCAAATCGAAGTCGGACTCATCACCGCTGCCATGACCGGCGGCGCCACCGTCACCATCACCACGGGCAGCGCCGGCGCCAACTCCGAAATGGGGGACATCAACGTCAACACCCCCATCGACTTCACCGGCCGGGGAACCAACACGCTCACCCTCAACGCGCACAACAACATCAACATCGCGTTCGCCATCTCGGGTGGGGCGGGTGACAACCTGAACCTCAACCTCCGCGCCAACAGCGACGCCGTCGGCGGCGGAAGCGTCCAGGTCGGCGCGCCCATCGTCCTCGGCACGGGAACCTTCGACAGCCGGGGGGTTGATTACATCAGCACCGCGCCGGGAAGCATCTCCGCGGCCACCATCCGCCTCAATCACACCGGGCAGGTCGACAACTCCGGTTCGCTCACCGCCACCGGGAACATCATCATCGAGGCCGATCAGGCCGGCGTCTTCCGAGCGCCGATGACCTCCAACTCGCTCAACGCATGGGTGGGGCAGTCGGGCACCGGGAACCTCACCTTCGCGTCCTCGCCGCTCGTACGTGCCAACATTCTCTCGCTCCGCGCCGGACGCCAGGCCGGCGCGCCCGGAAGCGCCACCGTTAACGCCTCGGCCGGCGGCGTCACCTTCGCCAACCAGGCTAATACCGCCGCGCCCCTCGTCTTCGTCCTTCGCAACGACGGAGCCATCAACAACGCACGAACACCACCCGCCGCCAGATTCCCCGGGAGCATCGTCCCCGCCAACTACACGCTCATCTCCGACAACAACAGCGTCAGCGCCACCGACCCGACGAAGTTCGTCGGGACCAATCTCGTCATCAGCACCTTCTCGAACAACATCTCGCTGGGCCACGCCACGCTCTCCGGCGGAACTTTTAATCTCGCTTCCCTCAGCATCACCGCCCACCGTGACGTGCAACTCTCGGCCGTCACCACCGCCAACGGCACCGTCACCATCTCGGGACGCGACCTCAACCTCTCCGGCCCCATCGACGCGGGAACCTCGGCCTTCCTCGCCAACATGGAAGGAAATATCCAGGCTACCGCCGGCATCCGCGCGGACACCAGCATCGCCCTCTCCTCCGGCAACGACGGCACCGGCAACATCGCCTTCTTCAACAACGCCAACATCGACTCCAGCACCATCATCCTCACCGCGGGCGACGGCTCGGGCGGCGGCGGAACCACCGCCTCCATCGACGCGCTCACCAACGCCCCGAACTTCCGCGGCGCCGCGGGCGTCGGACTCCCCGTCACCTTCACCATGCAGCAGGACGGCAGCATCACCAACGCCGCCACCGCCGCCGCCAGCCAGTTCAACGCCCTCGGCCCCGCCGGGGTCAACTACACCCTCTGCTCATTTGACGGAAACGTCTCCATCACCGATCCCTCCAAACTCGCCGGAGCGATCCTCACCCTCTGCGCGCCCGCCGCGGGTTCGAACTTCATCGCCGGAGACTTCTCGGGAGTCAACGCCCTCGGCTCGCTCGATGCCATGGGACCGCTCACCCTGGCCGGACCGAACCTCTCCGCGACCAGCGGCATGGTCTTCAACGGACCGATCACCGTCACCTCCGACCTCGTGATCGACGGAGGCACGGGCCGACTCCTCTTCCTCGCGCCGATCGACTCCGATGCCGCGGGCATGCACACGCTCACCCTCAACTCCGCCTTTACGCCCACGATGGAGATCGCGCCGATCATGCTCGCCGCGTCGATCGGCGCCACCAACTCCTTCAACACCCTCAACCTGAACACCGGAACGACCTACGGCAGCGTCCCCAACGTCAGCACCATCGTGATGACCGATGCCCTCACTCCCGCGGGCATCATCGCGATCGACAACGCCTCCGACACCGACGCCTTCGTCATCAACGCCACGACCGTCAACTTCGGACAGGATCAGAAACTCCTCGTCCTGGGCGATCTCACCATCAACGCTCCCTCCGCCGCGATCGTCGGCGATATCACCACGCTGGGCGACCTCACCATCAACGCCCCGAGCATCAACGCCGTCACACGCAACATCGGCCCCGTCGGCCGGATCGACGCCGGAGGCGTGGTCACCAACACCATGGACTCGGGAGTGGACTTCGTCGCCGGAGGATCCATCACGCTCGCCTCCGCTCCGACCTCCACGGGAACCTTCCCGCAGTTCCCGCTCACTCAACAGGCGAACGCGTCGCTGACGATCGAAACATTCCGCGACCCACGCGCGGGGAACACCGCCAACGGCCTCGCCTACGACGCTTCCACCCCTCCGCCACCACCGCCTCCTCCGCCACCCCCACCCCCCCCCCCCCCGCCCCCCCCACCCCCCCCCCCCCCCCCCCCCCCCCCCCCCCCCCCCCCCCCCCCCCCCCCCCCCCCCCCCCCCCCCCCCCCCCACCCCCCCCCCCCCCCCCCCCCCCCCCCCCCCCCACCCCCGGGCGGACGACTTCGTGGAACGCGCGGCGCTGGCCGGCCGTGATCGAGATGCGTCGGCAGTGCAGGCGGTCGCCAGGAGATGCGGGCCCGCGATCGGGCCCGCATCTCCCGGCTCGTCGACGGACGCGATCCTCGCCAGCTCCGTCGGTCGCGGACGTCTCTGGTCGCGCTGCTCGCACTCGAGAATCGCCGGCGGATGTCGATGCACCGCGACGGCGGCCCCGTCGCGAGCGCCCGCACTCCCTGGAGCCGCGTTCGTACACACGAGTCGAGCGCGCGTCCGGTTGCGTCGATTCACGGCATGTACGCACAGCCCCCCTCACGAGCCTCGTCCCGCGAGACACCGCCCCCAGCGATGTCCGCGGACAACGGAGCTGGCGAGGATCGAGCCAGTCGACGAGCCGGGAGCTGCGGGCCCGATCGCGGGCCCGCAGCTCCCGGCACACATCCGCAGCGCACGCGGCCTCCGCTCGAGAGCGGCCAGCGCCGCGCGTTCCACGAAGTCATCCGCCCGGGGGTCCGGGGGTCGTCGTGGCGGGTATTAAGAGTTCGCATGGAGCGGGTCGAAGACCCGTTCCAGGCGAAGCTCACCCGCCACGACGACCCCCGGACCCCCGATCAGGAGATTTCGGCAGGACGCCAGGCTCACCACCAGGATCTCCGCGACGCCCGCAAATTCCGCCCCTCGCGCGCTCACGCGCCCGACCGCCCGTCGTACGGTGTTACGCTCACCGGCCGTGTTTTCCCCGCGCCGAGCCCTCCTCCTGCTGGTCGCCGCCTGCGGCCCCGCGGTCGAGCCCCCGCCGCCGGCCACCGCACCGCCGCCGCAGCCCCCGCCGCGACCTGTCCAAACGGACACCCCGCCCCCCGTCGACCCGCCTCCCGCGCCCCCGCAGGAGCCCGAGCCCGAGCCCGCCCCGCCCCCCGGCGTGCGCCGCTGGCAGCTCGCCGCCGTCGCCGAGGCCCCGTTCGCCCTGCACAGCCTCGCCGACGGCGCCGTCGCCGTGCGCAGCGAGCTCGCCGTCGCCATCGCCGGCGCCGCCGGCCCGCTGAAGCGCGAGCGCGGGTGGAGCCGCGGCCTCGTGTTCGACGACCCCGACCGCGGTGACCCGGCCGTCGTCGCCCTCGGCGGCTCGTGGCCCGACACCGCCTGGATGACCGTGCGCGTCGAGGCCGCCCGCATCGGCGCCGTCGACACCGTGCTGCGCTGGCAGGACGACGCCTGGATGCCCCAGCCGTTGCCCGCCCCCGATGGCCTCGTCGCCACCTACCTCGCCTACGCCGCCGCCCCCGACGGCCCCGTCGCCGCCCTCCGCGGCTTCAGCGCGCTCGACAGCGGCGAGGACCCCGTCGACGACGAACCCGAGTCCGCCCCCGCCGCTCCGAGCGCCCGCCCCGTCGTCGATCGCCTGACCCCCGACGGCCGCGCCCCCGGCCCCTGGCCCGCGCTCCCGGCCGGCCCCGCGGGCGTCGACCTCATCGCCCTCGCCGACGGCGGCCTCGTCGCCCTGCGCGCCGGCCCCGTCGTTCATCACTGGGCGCCCGGCGGCAAGGCCTGGAAGAAGCTGCCCGCCGTCGGCTACACCGCCACCGGCTACTACGACGCCCCGCAAATTTACGGCCGCGACCCCACGCGCCTCTACCTCGCCTCCTGCCCCGACAGCGCCGATCCGCTGCCCGCCCGCCTCCACCGCTGGGACGGCGCCCGCTGGCAGCGCGTCGCCCCGCCCGACACCGGCTGCATCGCCTCGCTCGCCGAGACCGCCGACGGCGCCACCTGGGTCGTCACCGCCAGCGGCCTCCACCGCGACGACCCCGGCGACCCCGTGCGCTGGGAGCCCGTCACCCTGCCGATCCTCGACCTGCCCGGCCGCGACGAGCCCGCCTGGCGCCCCGGCCGCGACTTCGGCGACCCCTGGCGCGAGCTCCCCGCCGAGCCGCGCGCCGCCCAGCGCCTCACCCCCGCCCGCGTGCTCGCCGTCGGCGACGAGCTGTGGCTGGCCGCCGGCGCCGGCCCCTCGCGCCTCCGGCCCGACCGCGAGCGCGGCGTCGTGCTCACCACCCGGGCGCTGCCCAGGCACTCCGCCCTCGTGCTGCCCGACGCCCAGGCCCTCGAGATCGAGGCCCACGCCCACGAGCCCGAGCTCGTGCCCACCAGCGTCGAGTCGGCCTGCCACGACATCGTGCTCGACCTCGGCGACCCCGCCGACCGGCCCGCCGCCGCCCGCCCGCCGCGGCTCGCCGCGGCCCTCGCCGAGCCCGACGACGGCGACCTGCGCCGCCTCTCCGTCGTCGTCGTCCGCGACGGCGAGCGCCACGGCGTGCAGGCCCTGTGGATGCGCGACCCGCCGAGCCCGACCGAGAGCTACGAGCTGCTGGCCGCCCTGCGCGACCGCCTCACCGCCGACCACCCGCGCGCGCGCCTGCTGTGCCGCACCCCGCAGATCGTCGGCGTGCTCCCGCCCTGACCGCGTTCGAACGAGCGCTCCCGTCCGACGATCCGGAACACAGTTAAGCGCCCGTCCGCGCGCTCACGGGATGAAGAACGGGTGCGACGGCTCCGGCGTCCAGCCCGGCACGTCGGCCAGCACCAGCAGCGCCCGCCCGGCCTGGATCGCCGTGACCAGCAGCGCCGGCCCGACCGCCACGATGAACCCGCGGGCCGCCCAGATGCGGTGCGTGCCGGTCAGCGCCAGCCCGAGCTGCACGAAGAACATCAGCCCGATCGCCGCGAGCAGCCCGAAGTACACCGCCCCGGACATCCACCCCAGGTGCAGCGGCACGTCGAGGACCGCGATCGCCAGCAGCGTCGGCGCCAGGGCGTAGCCGACCGCGCGCATGCTCGCCGCGATCGACCGCGGGGCCCCGCCGGTCAGCGTGAGCTCGACGTGGACCCCGACTCCGAGCACGAAGTACAGCAGCGGCACCCCGATCGGCACCATCAGCAGCAGCCACAGCGACAGGATCTCGCCGAGCCGCGGATCGAGCAGCTCGTGCACCGGCCGCAGCACGATCGCCTCGGAGCCCGGCCCGCCCGCGAATTGCACCGCGAGCACGACCAGCAGCAGCGCCCACAGCGGCAGGCGGACCGCGTGCAGCAGGCTCAGCACGGCCCCGTGGTCGACCGGCTCCTGCACGTGGGCGAAGGCCGCGCGCGGGCGCGTCAGCAGCACCCCGAGGCTGGCCGTCACCCGCCACCAGAACCCCGGCAGCTCGGGCTCCGAGCCCGGCTGAGCCGCCTTCTGCGGCCCCGAGCCGCCCCACTCCACCGGCAGCGAGCTCCACAGGGCGCCGCCCTCGCCGAGCAGCCGTCGCCCCAGGGCGTGGCGCTCGGCACGGGACGACGCTGGCTCCGGCGGGCTCACGGGCGGCGGAGTCTACCCGCTTCCCGCCCGGGCGATAAGGTGCAGCTTTCGCTTTCCCGCGGGGCGCGCCGGGACTACCCTCGCCCCGATGCCGCTTCGAGCCCCCGTCCTCTGCGCCCTCTGCCTCGCGGGCCTCGCCGCGGCCGGCTGCCGCAAGTCCGAGATGGTCGCCGACATGGACTACGACGACCCCAAGAAGGTCCTCGCCGACATGGATGACGCGAAGCGCGACGCCTGGCTCATGCCCGACCGCGTGGTCCGGGCCCTGCAGATCACCGCGAAGGACGGCGTGGTCGCCGACATCGGCGCCGGCAGCGGCTACTTCTCGCGCCGCCTCGCCGCCGAGGTCCCCGCCGGCACCGTCTACGCCGTCGACGTCGACGACGAGTTCCGCGGCTACATCGAACAGAACCGCGAGTCGTGGGGCACCCCCAACATCGAGCCGCACCTCGCCTTCTACGACGACCCCGCCCTGCCCGAGAAGGGCATCGACCTGGTGTTCGTGTCCAACACCTACCCGTACCTGCGCGACCGCGTCGACTACTTCAAGAAGGTCCACCGCGCGCTGAAGCCGACGGGCCAGCTCGCGGTCATCAACTTCAAGCCCGACGCCAGCGTGCCCGACAACACCGCCCCCGCCCCGCAGTTCCGGACCCCGCGCGACGCGGTGATCCAGGAGCTCGCCCAGGCCGGCTTCGCCGTGCTGCGCGAGGAGACCTTCCTGCCCTACCAGTACTTCATCCTCTTCAAGAAGACCGCCCCGTGACCGCCGGCCCGACCCCGCACGCCCCTCCCGCCGCGCCCCACGACCTGTCCCCCGAGACAGGCACGAGCGACCCCGTCACCGTCGCCTACGCCCGCGCCCTGGAGCACCTGCGCGGCGTCCAGCAGCCCAAGGGCGCCGTCGCCGGCGAGGTCGTGTGGAACCCGATGCTGCCGTGCCAGTACGTGATCCTGTGCCACATCGTCGGCAAGGACATCCCGGCGGCCCGCAAGCGGCGCATCCGCCTCGCGCTCGCCCGCCAGGTCCGCGCCGACGGCGGCTGGGGCATGCACCCCGACAGCCCCTCGTGGCTGTTCCACACCGCGCTCGGCTACGTCGCCCTGCGCCTGCTCGGCCACGACGCCGGCGACGAGCTCGTCGCCGGCGCGCTGCGCTGGATCCGCCAGCACGGCGGCGTGCTCGCCCTGCCGACCTGGGGCCGCATCTGGCTGGCCCTGCTCGGCCTCTACCCGTGGACCGGCGTGCAGCCGATCCTGCCCGAGCTGTGGCTGCTGCCCGACGCCGCGCCCATGCACCCGCGCCGGCTCTACTGCCACATGCGCCTCATCTACCTCGGCGTCTCGTACGTGCAGGGCGCCGCGATCGTCGCCCCGACCAGCCCGATCGTCGAGGCCCTCCGCGCCGAGCTCTACCCCGACGGCTACGACCGGACCCGCTTCGCCGAGCACCGCGACGACATCGCCGCCACCGACCTCTACGAGGCCCCCGGCGCCGGCCTGCGCGCCGCCTTCGCCGGCCTGCGCCTGCTCGGCCGCCTGAGCCCCGGCCGCGTCCGCCGCCGCGCCCTGGACCGCGCCCTGGAGCACATCCTGTTCGAGTTCCACAGCACCGGCCACGTGTGCCTGAGCCCGGTCAACGGCCTGCTGTTCACCCTCGCCCTGCACCACCACGACCCGCGCCACCCCGACCTGCCGAAGGCCCTCGCCGGCCTCGAGTACTGGTTCTGGGAGGACGACGAGGAGGGCCTGCGCATCTGCGGCGCCCGCAGCGACATCTGGGACACCAGCTTCCTGCTGCAGGCGATCGCCGAGGGCCCCGCCACCGCGGTCGGCGACGCCATCGCCCGCGACGCCGGCGCCTGGCTGCCGCGCGCGCAGTGCCGCGGCGACATCCCCGGCGGCCGCGAACACTACCGCGAGCCCGCCGACGGCGGCTGGGGCTTCGCCGACGAGCACCACCCCTGGCCGGTCAGCGACTGCACCGCCGAGGCCGTCGAGGCCCTGCTCCGCACCCGCGCCCGCGGCAACCTCGTCCCGGCGCCGCGGCCCTCCGGGCCTGAATTCTCCGGCTTCCCGCTCGAGCGCCAGCGGGCCGCCGTGCGCTTCATCCTCGGGCGCCAGAACGCCGACGGCGGCTTCGGCTCCTACGAGCCCCGCCGCGGCAGCATGATCCTGAAGCGCTTCAACCCCGCCGAGATCTACGGCAACTGCATGCTCGAGTACTCCTACGGCGAGTGCACCGCGAGCTGCATCCGCGGCCTCGCCCACGTGCGCGACGCGCTCGGCGGCGAGCTCGGCGGCGAGCTGCGCGCCCAGGTCGACGCCAGCATCCGCCGCGGCGCCGAGGCCCTGATCGCCCAGCAGCACCAGAACGGCGCCTGGGCCGGCTTCTGGGGCGTGCACTTCACCTATGGCACGTTCTTCGCGGTCCACGGCCTGCTCGCCGCCGGCCTCTCGCCGCACCACCCCGCGATCGTGCGGGCGCTCGAGTGGATCCACGCCGCCCAGCGCCCCGACGGCGGCTGGGGCGAGAGCTGGGAGGGCAACCTCCACGACAAGGACGTGCCGCTCCCGCCCGACGAGCCGAGCAACGTCACCCAGACCGCCTGGGCCGTGCTCACCCTGCTCGCCGTGCAGCGCCACGCCGCCGCCGCCCCCGCCGTCGGCAAGCCCGCCGACGCCCGCACCCGCCGCGCCGTCGAACGCGGCGTCGCCTACCTCGTCGCCCGCCAGGGCGACTCCGGGGCCTGGCCGCCCGAGCGCGCCACCGGCGTGTTCTTCAACACCGCCGTGCTCGACTACAGGCTCTACCGCCAGATCTTCCCGGCCTGGGCCCTCGCCCGCTACCTCGGCCACTGACCAGGCGAACGCTCGCCCCGCGCCGCCAGCGCCGCCGCTCCCGCGGCACGGCGCACAGCGCGGTGTGAACTCCACCGCCCCGTTCGCCGGCGTCGTCACACGTCGACCCCGGCGCCGCGAGTCCGCCCCGATGCGCAGCCGGACGCGAAGCGGACCGCCGAGCCCCGATCGTGACAGCGCCCCGCGTCGCCGTCAGACAATCGTAAGAGTGTCCGCCGCGTAAGGCGCGGCATCCGTCGTTGACACTGTGTTCGGTCGCTGGCAACGTGCACCGCATCGGGTGGCGCTTTCGCGGCGACGTGCCGCGATCGCGGGCGGTCGGTTCGGCATCGGGGGGTTCGTTCATGCGTCGTGACATTGCATCGTTCTCGTGCGTCGCCCTGCTCGGCGCGTTGCTGCCGGCCTGCGGCCAGGTCTGCGGCGACGACGGCTTCGTGTGGCAGCAGGCCATGAACCCCGCGTGCCAGCAGCTCACCGCCGGCGAGTCCGGGTCGGGCAGCGAGTCCGGGTCCGCGACCGACTCCGACCCCGATCCGACCAACGAGACCCCGCCGACCACCACCGAGTCGCCGAGCGGCGTGAGCGACTCGGAGAGCGACACCGCGGACGACACCACCGGCGACACCACCAGCGACGTCACGCTGACGACCGACCCCACGACCACCGACACGGGCTCGACCACGGCGACCACCGGCCCGACCGGGACGTTCTGCGCCGACATGGACGCCGACGGCTTCGGCGACCCGATGAACTGCCAGGACACGCCGTTCCCCGGCGCGGTCCCCAACGCCGACGACTGCGACGACGGCTCCGCCGACACCTTCCCCGGCGCCGCCGAGAACGACTCGCCCGACGCCTGCATGGCCGACGCCGACGGCGACGGGTTCGGCGACGACACCCCCGGCCCCGGCGTCGAGCCCGGCACCGACTGCGACGACGTCGGCGCGAACACCTTCCCCGGCGCCGCCCCGGGCGACGACCCCGCCGCCTGCATGAAGGACGACGACGGCGACGACTTCGGCGACAGCGACCCGCCCGAGGGCGTCGTGCCCGGCACCGACTGCGCCGACACCGACGCCGCGATCCTCATGTGCGAGTTCTGGTGCGTCGACGCCGACGCCGACGGCCAGGGCGACCCCGGCATGTGCACCGGCGTGCCCCCGGGCATGATGCCGCCCGACGGCACCGTGCTCAACGGCGACGACTGCGTCGACGACAACCCCGACATCTTCGTCGGCGCCGCCGAGCAGGAGCCCGAGCTCTGCACCATCGACATCGACAACGACGGCTACGGCGACGACGACATCACGGCCACCTTCCCCGCCGCCGAGGACGGCACCGACTGCCTCGACTCCGACGCCGACGCCTTCCCCGGCGCCGCCGAGCTCGACATGCCCGACGTCTGCGCCCTCGACGCGGACAACGACGGCTGGGGCGACGACATGCCGCCCGACGGCGTGACCCCCGGGCGCGACTGCGACGACGCGGCCATGGACGCGGTCGTGTGCGTCGACGTCAACCCCTCGTGCACGTCGACCAACCTCGGCATGGGCACGCAGTTCACCGCCGTCGCCAGCGGCGGCGACGGCAACTACACCTACCAGTGGGACAACCCCGACACGCTCAGCGACCCGACCATCGCCGACCCGATCGCCACGCCGCAGTTCATCACCACGTACACCGTCACCGTCAACGACGGCGCGGGCAACGTCGGCTCCGACCAGGTCACCGTCCACCTCAACAACAAGCCCTGGGCCCTCAACGGCCCGAACGCCGAGTGCATGGCCGTCGGCTTCCTCGGCGCCCCGGCCCCGCACAACTTCGCCAACATGGACACGACCACGTGTACGATCGGCAACTCCGATCCGACCGCCTACGTGTGCCAGACGGTCCACCAGAACGCCAAGATCACCGGCACCATGATCGTCAACCCGCCGGCCGACGACGACGACTACATCGGCTTCGTGTGGGGCTGGCAGAACTCCGACCAGTTCTACATGCTGCACTGGAAGCAGGCCGCGCAGAACATCGGCGGCTGCAACAGCGCCGCGGGCATGACCGTCAAGCGGGTCGACCGCGTCCAGCCGTACGTGGCCGGCGACTTCACGTGCAACACCAACACGCCCAACGCGACCGTGCTGCTCGGCCCGGCCCAGACCACCATGACCGGGTGGATCCACGGCGTGACCTACAGCGTCGAGATCCTCTACTCGGAGACCCAGTCCGAGATCACCGTGACCAACACCGTGAACAACACCGTGGTCGCCAACTTCATCGTCAACGACGCGACCTATCCCAGCGGCCAGTTCGGGACCTACGACTACTCGCAGATCCGGGCCTGCAACGGCCCCTGGAACTCGAGCTGCCTGTAACTCCGGTCCGCCGGCTCCGGCCCGAGCGGCGAGCGCACCTCGCTCGCCGCCGGGCGCCGGCGCCGTCCCCGGGCGCCGCCGGGCGACCTGCCCCCCGGGACAGGCTCACGGCCCGGCCGGCGCCGTCCCCCGGCGCCGTCCCCGACTCCGCCGTGCGGCCCGAGCGGCGAGCGCACCTCGCTCGCCGCCGGGCGCCGACGCCGTCCCCCGGCGCCGCCGGGCGACCTGTCCCCCGGGACAGGCTCACGGCTCGGCCGGCGACGTCCGCGGGATCGAGACCCGAAAGCGCACCCCTCGCCCCGGCGCGCTCTCGCAGCCGATCGTGCCGCCGAGCCTGCGCGTGACCAAATTATAGACGATGTGCAGCCCCAGCCCCGAGCGCCCGCGGTCGCGACCGGTCGTGAAGAACGGGTCGAAGATCTGCGACAGGTGGTCCTCGGCGATGCCGCGCCCGTCGTCGGCGTAGTCGAGCTCGACCCGCTCGCCGTCCTCTCGCAGCGCCAGGCGCAGCGGCCCGCTCGCGCCCGCGTGCTGCAGCGAGTTCATCACCAGGTTGGTCACCACCTGGGCCAGCGCCCCGGGGTAGCTCAGCAGCTCGACCTCCTCGCACCCGCCGCCCAGGACCACCCGCTGCTGCGAGCGCCGCAGCTCGGGCTGCAGGCTCAGCAGCACCTGCTCGACGTAGCGCCGCAGCATGAAGCGCCGCCGGGCCTCGCCCGAGCGGTCGACCGCCACCTGCTGGAACGACTGGATCAGCTCCGCCGCCCGCTCGAGGTTCGCCATGATCAGCCGCCCGGACAGCCGCGCGTGCTCGAGGTAGCGCGCCAGCTGCCCCGACGTCGCCGAGCCCTCGGCCCGCGCCGCGGCGAACTCCGCCGTCGCCTCCTCGAGCGACGACGCCGCCGTCACGCTGACCCCGACCGGCGTGCTGATCTCGTGGGCCACCCCCGCGACCAGGCTGCCGAGCGCCGCCATCTTCTCCGACTGCACCGCGTGGGCCTGGGCCGCCCGCAGCTCGTCGAGCGCCCGCGCCAGCGCCCGCGTGCGCTCCTCGACCCGCCGCTCGAGCGTGCGGTTGGCCCGCTCGAGCTGGGTCGCCCGCTCGGCCGCGATCTCTAGCCCGTGCAGGTGCTCCTTGGTCGCCAGGCTCTCGAGCACCCGCGTCGCCGTCGGCGCGAAGCCCCGCGCCAGCGCCACGTGGCGCGGCGAGAAGAACGCCGCCTCCGCGTGCACCCCCACGAGCAGGGCCGCCCGCCGCGTCGTCACCACCGGCATGCACAGCGCCGAGCGCACGCCCGCCGCCGCCAGCCCGGCTAGCTCGGGCGCCCGCCGCACGTCGTAGATCGCCACGCTCGCGCCCGCCAGCACCCGCGCCAGCAGCGGCCCCGGCCGCCACACCAGCCCCGCCAGCGCCGCGCAGCTCGCCGCCGCCGCCGCGTACGCGCCGTCGCCCCGCGGCGCCAGCACCACGCCCTCCTGGTAGCGCAGCAGCGGCGCCAGCCCGGCCAGCAGCGCCGCGTCGGTGGCCGCCAGGCTCGACGCCTCGGCGAGCACCCGCAGCCCCGTCAGCGTCGCCTCGGCCACCTCGCGACGCCCGCGCTCGGCCGCCAGCGCCTGCTCGAGGCGGGCCACCGACTCGCGCAGGCTCTCCTCGACGCCCGACATGCCTGGCCCCTCAGGACGCCGCCGCCGCCGCCGTCCGCGGCCCGGTCAGCCCGTACGTCGGCGGCTCGCCGGCCAGCTCCTGCAGCGCGTAGGCCTGCGGGTCGCGCACCAGCGCCAGCGCCTCGCGGCTGATCACCGCCGACGCCGCGCCCGCGCCGCCCGCGAGCCCCGCCGCCACCTCGACCGCGTCCGACAGCAACGTCGTCGCGACGCGCTCGCCGTCGCCTACCACCCCGAACAGCAGCTCGCCCGCGTGGATCCCGACGTCGATCGCGACCCCCGCCGCGTGCCCGCGGATCCGCTGCTGCAGCGCCAGCGCCGCCCGCACCGCCTCGTCGGCCCCGCCCGGGAACAGGGCCACGAAGCCCGCCCCGCGCAGCCGGTCGATGACCCCGCCGTGCGCGCGGACCGCCGGGGCCAGCGCCGCGAACACCTCGTTCGCCAGGCGGAAGCACTCGGCCCCGCTCCGCCCCGCTCGCAGCTCCGCGAACCCGCGGATGTCCGCCACCATCACCGCCATCGTCCGCTCGACCCGGTCGCCCGGCGCGACCTCGGCCAGCCCGCGCCGGCCGAGCAGCGCCACCAGCTCGCCCGGCACGAACCGCCGCAGCGCCGCCGCCGTCGCCTCGGCCTCGCGCCGCGCCGCCTCGAGCGCCCGCAGCTGCTTGTACGTGCGCAGCGACGACAGCACCGCCGTCGACAGCTTCGACGACGTGAGCTCGACCTTGGTCTTGTAGTCGTGGATGTCGTAGCGCGCGACCACGTGGCGCTCCGGCGCCTGGCCCGGCTGACCGGTGCGCAGCACGATCCGCACGCACGCGTTCTGCTGCTGCTCGCGCGCGAAGGCGATGACCTCGAGCCCGGCGCGGTCGCTCTCCATCACCACGTCGAGCAGGATCACCGCGATGTCCGGCATGACGCGCAGCGCCTCCATGGCCTCGCTCGCCGAGTACGCGCTGACGAACGTGATCCCTCGCCCCTCGAACTCGAGGTTGCCGAGGGCCAGGCGGGTGACGTCGTGGACCGCCGGCTCGTCGTCGACGACGAGCACCAGCCAGGTCCCGGGCCCCGCTCCAGACTCGCCGTGCGGCATCGGCCGAGCATACCCGAGCCGTCCGCCGGACGTGCGCACGAGTTGCTGCGACCCTTGAGCCCCGGCGCGTTTTCCCGCACCCTCCCCCACAGCCATGCCGAGCCCGACCCTGTCCCGCCGCGCCCTCGAGGCGCCGGCCTCGCCGATCCGTCGCCTCACCCCCTACGCCGACGCCGCCAAGGCCCGCGGGATCCACGTCCACCACCTCAACATCGGCCAGCCCGACCTCCACACCGTCGGCCCGATGCGCAGCGCCTACCGCAGCTTCGACGAGCCGGTGGTCGCCTACAGCCCGAGCGAGGGCTACCTGTTCTACCGCCAGGCCCTCGCCGATCACTACAACGGCCACGGCTTCGACGCCGGCGGCGGCCCGATCCTGCCCTCGCAGATCCTCGTCACCGTCGGCGGCTCCGAGGCGCTGCTGTTCGCGATCGCCGCCGCCTGCGACCCCGGCGACGAGATCCTCGTCGCCGAGCCCTACTACACCAACTACAAGGGCTTCGCCCACCTGCTCGGCGTCGGCGTGGCGCCGGTCGCCACCGACGTCCGCGAGTCGTTCGCCATCCCGCCCGAGCGCGTGCGGGCGGCCATCACCCCGCGCACCCGCGCCTTCATCGTCCCGACCCCCGGCAACCCCACCGGCATGGTGCTGTCGTCCGACGAGCTGCGCCGGCTCGGCGACGTGTGCCGCGACGCCGGCATCCTCTACATCGTCGACGAGGTCTACCGCGAGTTCGTGTACCCCGATCCGCCTGTCCCGAAGGACAGCCCGAGCTCGGTCGCGCCGTCGGTCCTGCAGCTGCCCGGCCTCGAGCAGCACGCCGTCATGATCGACAGCGTCAGCAAGCGCTACAGCGCCTGCGGCGCGCGCATCGGCTGCCTCGTCACCCGCAACCCGGCCTTCTACGCCGCCTGCCTGAAGTTCGCCCAGGCCCGCCTGTCCCCGCCCACGGTCGACCAGTACGCGGCCGCGGCCGCCCTCGCCACCCCCGCCGCCGAGATGCGCGCGATGATCGACGCCTACCGCGTCCGCCGCGACGTCGTGGTCGCCGGCCTGCGCGAGATCCCCGGCGTGGCCTGCCCCACGCCGGGCGGCGCCTTCTACCTCGTCACCGACCTCCCGGTCGCCGACGCCGAGGACTTTTGCATCTTCATGCTCCGCGACTTCGACCACGAGGGCGAGACCGTGATGCTCGCCCCGGCCGAGGGCTTCTACGCCACCCCCGGGCAGGGCCGCAGCCAGGTCCGCATCGCCTACGTGCTCGGCCCCGACAAGCTGCAGCGCTGCCTGACGATCCTCCGCGCCGGCCTCGCCGCCTACGCCCGCCGCGCCGCGACCTGACCCGCCGCCCGGGCCGCGCCCGCGCCCCCGCGGCGCCTCGCGGCCGGCCGATCCGCAGTATCCTTGCCGGCCGCATGAGCCTCGTCGCCCCCACGCCGCTCGGCTTCGAGCGCAGCCCCGTCTCCGGCGCCTCCCTCGACGACCTCGACCTCGGCGCCCTGCACACCTTCCTGCGCCGCCGCGTCCCCAACCTCGCCGACCAGGCCGCCCTCGACCGCGCCGCCGTGCGCCTCGGCCTCGTCGGCGCCGTCGGCTCGCAGCCCGTGCCCACCGTCGTCGGCCTGCTGTGCTTCGGCGTCAACCCCATGCTCGCCCGCCCCGAGTGGGGCGTCTCGGCCGTGCGCGTGCGCGGGGCCAACTTCGCCGACCCGGTGGCGGTGCGCGCCGACCTCGAGGGCAACCTCGAGGCCCTCGTCAGCCAGGCCCTCGAGTTCGTCAGGGCCAACACCCGCGCCGCCCCCAACCTCATCACCCCCGCCGAGCCCGCCCCCGAGTACCCCGCCGACGCCGTCCGTGAGGCCTTATTGAACGGGCTGGTGCACCGCGACTACCGCCTCAGCGGCCGCGTGTCCCTGCGGATCTTCAACGACCGCATGGAGGTCTGGAGCCCCGGCGGCCTCGCCCTCCCGCTGTCGCTCGACGAGCTCGCCCAGCACGGCGGCGCCAGCTTCCCGCGCAACCCCCTGCTGATGGCCACCGCCCGCGGCCTCGGCCTCGTCGAGCAGATCGGCCGCGGCATCCCGACGATCCGCAAGACCCTGTCCGAGACGACCAGCCTGCCCGTCCAGTTCCACACCAGCCAGACCGAGGTCAGGGTCGTCCTCCCGAGCTACATCAACGCCTCGATGGGCAACCTGTCGGGCAACTGAGCGGCGCCGCGACGCACCCGCGCGGCGCAGGATGGACAACCTGTCGGGCAACTGAGCGACGCCGCGACGCACCCGCGCGGCGCAGGCTGGCGCGCCGCGAGCCGTCGGTGATGCCGCGCGTGTGCCAGCGTCGCCGCGGCTCGTGGCATCATGGCGCGCGATGGCCCGCACCCGCGTCGCGCCCACGCTCGAGCAGGCCCAGGCCGCCCTCACGCCCGCGCCGCCGCGCGGCGGCGAGGACCTGCGTCGCTGCTACGCCCTGCGCGACGCGGCCCAGGCCAAGATCGCCGCGGGCGAGTGGTCCGCCGTGCTCGCGCTGCGCGCCTGGGCCGCGGAGCACCCGCTGTTTCGCGGACCCGACGCGCTCCTCCGCGGCTTCCTGCGCCGCTGGGAGGAGGCGCTGCTGTCCGGCGCGCCGCTCGAGCTGGCGGCCACGCTCGTCCGCGACGACGTCCCGACCGCCACCCGCTGCCCGTGGGACCGCCTCGCCGCGCGCGCCCGCTGGGCCGAGCTGCGCCCGCTGCTGTGCGAGGACGCCGCCGCGTGGAGCGTCGCCGAGGGCCGCGTGCTGCGCGGCGAGGTCCTCCGCGGCCGCAGCCCCTACAGCGGCATGCCGCTGCGGCTCGCCGCCTGGGAGCCCGCGCCCGCGCTGCCCCACTACACCGTCTCCGGCGCCTCGTGGAGCGTCCGCGGCTTCGCGTCCGCCCCGCGGCCCGTCGCCCTCCCGCCGGCCCCGCCCGAGCGGCCGCACGAGCCCGCGTGGGACCGCCTGCTCGCCCCCTGGAGCGGCTACCCCGCGCGCGTCGTCAAGGTCGACGGCACCGCCGAGCAGGCCCTCGCCTGCCTGCTCGGCGACACCACCGTCCACCTCGCCGCCTGCAGCGAGCACGAGGCCCTCGCCGCGTTGATGCAGATGCACGGCGACCCCGCCCCCTACACCGAGGGCCGCGGCATGGTCGCCGCCCGCCGCGTGGTCTGGCGGCTGCTCGCCGAGCTCGCCGGCGTCGGCTGGCCCGCGTCCGCCGCCGCCCTGCGCGCGGCCATGGCGGGCTGGCGCTGGTCGCACTACGACCCCCACGACCCCGACGTCATCTGCTCGCTGTTCCTCGCGCTCGAGGACCCTCGCCGCCGGCGCGCCTGGGCCGTGAACGCCTGGGCCACCGACTGACCGCGCCCGCCGCCGGCCGTGGGTATCTCGCCGCCGGCGCGCCTGGGCCGTGAACGCCTGGGCCACCGACGGACCGCGCCCGCCGCCAGCCGTAGGTATCTCGCCGCCGGCGCGCCTGGGCCGTGAACGCCTGGGCCACCGACGGACCGCGCCCGCCGTAGGTAACCCCGGCCGCCTCGGATATCCTCCCCCGCATGACCGACCCCGTCCGCTACCGTCTGGAAGGCACCACCGCGATCGTCGAGATGGACGACGGCAAGGCCAACGCGCTGTCCGACACCATGATCGCGGCCCTGCTCGCCGCCCTCGACCGCGCCGAGTCCGAGGCCCGCGCCGTGGTCCTCGCCGGCCGTCCCGACCGCTTCTGCGCCGGCTTCGACCTCCGCGTCATGATGTCCGGCCCCGACAACGCGCGCGCCTTATTAAAAACCGGCTCCGAGCTGCTGCTGCGCCTCTACGCCGCCACCGTCCCGCTCGTCGTCGCCTGCACCGGCCACGCGCTGGCCGGCGGCGCCCTCGTCGTGCTGACCGGCGACCTCCGCGTCGCCGCCGCCGGCGCCTACCGCATCGGCCTCAACGAGGTCGCGATCGGCCTGCCCGTGCCGGTGCTGGCGATGGAGCTCGCGCGCGACCGCCTGCAGCCCGCCGCGCTCACCCAGGCGACCCTGCTGGCCCGGATCTACGACCCCGAGTCGGCCCGCGCCGCCGGCTACGTCGACGAGGTCGTCGCCCCCGATCAGGTGCTGCCGCGCGCGCTCGCCGAGGCCACCCGCCTGTCCGAGCTCGGCGCCGTCCCGTTCGCGGCGACCAAGCGCCGCCTCCGCGAGCGCACGATCCGCTGCATCCGCGACAGCATGGACACCGACCTGCTGGCCCTGCTGCCGAGCTGACCCGCACGCGCGCCCCGCGAGGACGCGCCGACCTGGTTCGCCCCCGGCAGCGACGTCACCTCGCCGAGGACACGGGCCACGGGCCGAGCGACCTGTCCCGAAGGACATCCGCAGCCATACGCCTTCCTCGAGCCCCACCGACACAACTCTTCACACAACTTCACCGAAGGAAAATTCGCGTCCGCGTAATCCCTGACCTCGTCGTGTTACAGACCCGTCGCAGCCTCGACACAGTCCCCGTCGGACCGTGCCGGCTCGCGGATCCGACATGCGAAAGACCTGCTTATTCCTGCTCTTCGCCTGCAGCCCGGCAGACTCCGCCGACACCGATGACACCGGCGGCAGCGACACCGGAGACGTCGGCACCACCACCCTCACCGGCGGCGCCGGCGAGACCGAGGGCACCCCTGGCGACCCCGACGTGCTCGTCGGCAGCTTCCAGGTCCAGCTGATCGCCGCCACCGACGCCTCGCCGGCCAAGACCGCCGTGCTCGGCAAGATCTACGACGGCCCCACCCCCGCCGCGATCGTCTGGGAGCAGGCCGACGAGCGCGGCGACTGCCGGCTCATGACCCCGCGGGTGCCGTTCTGCAGCACCCCGTGCGGCGGCAGCGCCGTGTGCGTCGAGGACGACACCTGCGAGCCCTACCCCGCGGCCCACGGCGCCGGCACCGTCACCCTCGGCGGCGTGCGCCTCACCGACGGCGGCGACAGCTTCGCCATGGATCCGATCAACAACACCTACCAGCCCGGGGCCGGCGTCACCCTCGAGTACCCCGCCTTCGACGAGGGCGCCGAGGTCACGCTGGCCGCCGCCGGCGACTACTTCCACGCCTTCGAGCTCGCCGCCGCCGGCGTGCGCCCGCTCGAGCTGGCGGACACCGCCCTCGCCCTCGCGCAGGACACCCCGCTCGACCTCGAGTGGACCGCCGGCTCGGTCGCCAGCGCGAGGATCCGCGTCAAGCTCGACATCAGCCACCACGGCGGCACCCGGGGCATGATCACCTGCGAGGCCGCCGACACCGGCGCGCTGACGATCGACGGCGGCCTGATCGGTCGGCTGCTCGACCTCGGCGTCGCCGGGTTCCCGACCATCATCGTCACCCGCGAGTCGATCGGCGCGGTCACGATCGCCCCGGGGCGCGTCGAGCTGGTGCTCTCCTCCTCGCTCGAGCACGCCGTCGACGTCCCCGGCGTCGAGTCGTGCACCGCCGACGACCAGTGCCCCGCGGGCCAGACCTGCCAGCCCGACCTGACCTGCCAGTGACCCGGAAAGCCCGACCCATGCGACACATCACCCTCTCCTTGCTCACCCTCTGTATCGCCTGCACCTCCGAGTCGGGCGACGACACCGCCGCCGGGTCGTCCGGCACCACCGCCGCCACGGCCGCCTCCGCGGACGACACCGCCGGCGCGGGCGAGGCCACCGTCGACGCGCCGACCAGCGGCGAGGCCGGCACGAGCGGCGGCGCCGACGGCACCGCGGGCAGCTCGGACGGCGGCAGCGCCGACGACTCGAGCTCCGGCGAGCCGCCCGCGCTCGAGCACTTCAGCTTCTTCGTCACCAGCCTGATCGCCATGCAGGAGCTCTCGGGCGACCCGGCCGGGTTCGGCGGCGACCTGCGGTTCGGCGAGGAGGGCCCCGGCGCCGGCCTGCGCGGCGCCGACAAGATCTGCGCCACCATCGCCGAGCGCAGCATGCCGGGCGCCGGCGCCAAGCCGTGGCGCGCCTTCCTCAGCGCCGTCGACGACGGCGCGGGCAACCAGGTCAACGCCATCGACCGCATCGGCGAGGGCCCCTGGTACGACCGCCTCGGCCGCCTGATCGCCGCCAACCGCGCGGACATCCTCAGCGAGCGCCCGACCGGCATCGACCCCGCGATCGAGCTCGACCTGCCCAACGAGGACGGCGTGCCCAACCACCAGCCCGACCCGACGATGGAGGAGGTCGACAACCACGACACCCTCACCGGCACCAACGACAAGGGCGAGCTCTACAGCGCCACCGCCACCTGCGCCGACTGGACCGGCAAGACCGGCGACGAGGGCCGACCGCGCGTCGGCCACTCGTGGACGCGCATGATGGGCGGCATGGGCCCCGGCGGCATGGGCCCCGGCGGCGTCAGCCCCGACAACTGGATGTCCGCGCTCGACGAGTCGGGCTGCGCGCCCGGCATCAACCTCATCGAGACCGGCCCGCCCGATCCGAACTCCGACACCGTCGGCTCCGGCGGCGGCTACGGCGGCATCTACTGCTTCTCGCTCGTCCCCTGAGGTCTCCGTCATGCGCTACCCCCTCCTCCTCAGCGTCACCCTCGCCGCCTGCGCCGCCGACCCCTCGGACGCCGCGCAGGACGACACCGCCCCGCCGGACGAAGAGGAGGAGGTGTGCCGCCTCGCCGAGGGCGCCGAGGCCCCCGACGAGCTCGACCACCTCGGCTGCGTCGGCGACTTCGCGGCCCTCGCCTCGCTGCCGCTCGACCAGAACCTGCCCGGCGCGCGCTCGCTGAAGGTCGTGCTCGACCACGCCGACGCCGACGCCCTGCACTTCCAGAACAGCAGCAAGTTCCAGATCCACTACGACTTCTGCAGCGCCCACCTGTCGGGCGGCGACCTGCCGATCGTGCCCGCGCTGGCCGACTTCAACGCCGCCGAGTACTTCACGCCCGACCGCCGCTTCAACCTCGGCGCCGTCACCTACTACGAGCAGCCGCAGGTGTGGGCCCTCGAGATCGCCCCCTACGACACCGCCAGCGCCGACATGATCGCGGCCCTCTTCCGCGCCGTCCAGGCCGGGGCGTTCTTCCGCGACGACCTGGTGTTCCACCCGACCTCCGAGGCCGTCGCCGTCGAGGCCGGGCGCCTGCCCGCCGACGTCCCGGTCATGACGACCGACGAGCTCTACGACTCGATCGACTACCAGCCGCTCTCGCTGGCCGCGGGCATGGGCCGCCTGCGCTTCCTGAGCGCCGCCGAGCTCGCCACCACCTACGTCTCCTACCAGGAGATCCTCGTGCTCGACGAGGCGCCGAACGACATCTCGGTGGTCCAGGGCCTCATCACCGAGGAGTTCCAGACCCCGCTGTCGCACGTCAACGTGCTCTCGCTCAACCGCGACACCCCCAACATGGGCCTGCGCGGCGCGACCACCCACCCCGAGCTGCGCGCCCTCGAGGGCAAGCTAGTCGAGCTCACCGTCGGCGCCGGCGAGTGGAGCGTCCGCGAGGTCACCGAGGCCGAGGCCGAGGCCTCCTGGGACGAGCGCCGCCCCGAGCCGGTCGTGCTGCCGCCGCTCGACCTGTCGGTCACCACCCTCGTCGACCTCGTCGACGTCACGCCCGAGCCCGCGGGCGACGAGAGCCTGCGCGACGCCATCAAGGCCGCCGTGCCGGCCTTCGGCGGCAAGTCGGCCCACTACTCGATCCTCCTGCGCACCGACGGCGTGCCGATCCAGGACGCCTTCGCCGTGCCGATGTACTTCTACGACCAGTTCATGGCGGACAACGGCTTCTACGCGCGCATCGACGGCCTGCTCGCCGACCCCGAGTTCCAGACCGACGCCGCCGTGCGCGACGCGGCCCTCGCCGACATGCGCGCCGACATGCTGACCGCCCCGGTCGACGGCGCCTTCCAGGCCGCCCTTAAGGCCAAGATCACCGCCATGTTCCCCGGCGCGGCCATCCGCTTCCGCACCAGCACCAACAGCGAGGACCTCGACGGCTTCCCCTGCGCCGGCTGCTACGAGTCGCACACCGGCGACCCCGCCGACTGGCCCGACGTGCTCGACGCCGTGCGCGAGACCTGGGCCAGCGCGTGGCTCTTTCGCACCTTCGAGGAGCGCAGCTACTACGGCATCGAGCACACGACCATCGGCATGGCCCTGCTGGTCCACCCCAACTTCCCCGCCGAGGAGGCCAACGGCGTGGCCGTCACCGGCAACCCGTTCGACCCCTCGGGCCTCGACCCCGCGCTCTACGTCAACGTGCAGAAGGGCGGCGACGTCGAGGTCGTGGCCCCGCCGCCCGGCGTGACGAGCGACCAGTACCTGCACTACTTCGGCCAGCCCAACCAGCCGATCTCCTACCTCGCCCACTCGAGCCTCGTCGCCGAGGGCGAGACCGTGCTCAGCGCGCAGCAGTCACACGCGCTCGGCGAGGCGCTCGCCGCCATCCACGCCCGCTTCAGCCCCGCCTACGGCCCCGCCGCCGGCAACGACGGCTGGTACGCGATGGACATCGAGTTCAAGTTCGACGACATGGCCGACCCCGGCCAGCCGGCCACGCTCTATATCAAGCAGGCCCGCCCCTACCCTGGGCGCGAATGACGCCCCCGTGAGCCCGTCCGCGCCGGAGCGAGCCGGTGCGTCACCGGTCCGCAAGTGACACGGCGCGGCACACCCGTGTCACCTTGGTGAAACAATCCTTCCCCTCCGGGGACCACGGCAGCTATAACGGGAGGTCGGATGTCTGGTGCAGTCGCCAACGTGATCGAGCGGCGGGAGTTCAAATTCCTCATCGACGCCGCCACCCAGCAGGCCATCCGGGCGGCGATAAAGCCGTTCTGCACCCTCGATCCGTGGGCCGCCCGCAACCCCCGCGGCCGCTATACGATCGAGTCGCTGTACCTCGACACGGCCGGTCTATCGCTGTTCTGGGCCAACGACCACGAGCAGGTCGACCGCATCAAGATGCGGGTCCGCGGCTACCCCGAGGTCGCCGGCAGCCCGGTGTTCTTCGAGGTCAAGCGCCGCGTCAACGACATCATCCTGAAGACCCGCGGCCGCGTCGGCGCCGACGAGTGGGGCAAGCTGCTCCGCGACCCCGCCGCCCCCATCCCGACCGGCGTCAAGGACCGGGACCGCAAGGCCGTCGAGCGCTTCCTCGCCATCCACCGCTCGATGCACCTCAAACCACTCACGCTGGTCCGCTACGAGCGCGAGCCCTACTTCTCCAACATCGACGACTACGCCCGCGTCACCTTCGACACCGCGATCCGGGCCCAGCCCTCGCGCGAGTTCTCGTTCGCCTCCAACCCCAGGGCCTGGCGCGCGCTCGACGACGCCGTCACCATGCGCACGCTCGACTCGCTCGTCGTGCTCGAGCTGAAGTTCACGACCCACGTGCCGCTGTGGCTCGTCAACATCGTCGAGCGCCTCGGGCTCGTGCGCCGCGCCTTCTCCAAGTACGGCACCTCGATCCGGGCCTTCTACGCCCCCGTCGACGCGCGCACCGCGGCGGGGTGGCGATGAACGGCCTCGACCAGCTGCTCGCGCCCGCCGCCGGCGAGGCGCTGGCCCTGAAGTCGGCCGCGCTGTCGCTGCTGCTGGCCTTCGCCCTCACGCAGATGCTCGCCGCCGTCTACGTGTGGACGTTCCGCGGCATGTCCTACTCGCAGGGCCTGGTCCACGCGATCATCCTCGGCAGCATCATCGCCTGCATGCTGATGATGGCGATCGGCAACAGCATCGCCGCCGGCCTCGGCATCGCCGGCGGCCTCGCCATCGTCCGCTTCCGCACCGCCCTGCGCGACCCGCGGGACATGATGTTCGTGTTCGCCGGCCTCGGCACCGGCATCGCCGCCGGCCTCGGCGCCCACTCGGCCGCGATCGTCGGCTCGCTGCTGTTCTGCGCCGCCGTCGTGCTGCTCACCTACAGCGAGTTCGGCAGCCAGCGCCGCTTCGACGGCCTCTTGCGCTTCCAGCTGCCGGTCGGCGCCGACGAGGCCGGCATCAACGCGCTGCTGCGCCAGCACACCAAATTCGTCGCGCTCGTGACCCTCCGCGAGGTCGCCCAGGGCCAGGCGATGGAGCACGCCTACCAGGTCCGCCTCGACGACCCCAAGCGCCGCGCCGCGCTGGTGCGCGCGCTCGAGGACTTCCCCGGCGTCCAGGACGTCTCGCTGCTCCTGCAAGAGCCCACGGTGGAGCTGTAGACCATGGTCGGCTGGATGCGCACGCGGGCGTTGCCGTGGATCGTGTGGGGCGGGACCCTCGTCGGCGCCGCCGTGCTGTGGACCGACGTGCGCCGCGAGAGCGCCGTCGGCTTCGCGCTCGGCGCCGAGTACCAGGTCGCCACGCCCGAGCCCGGCCGCCTCGAGAGCCTGCAGGTCGCGCCCGGCCAGCGCGTGCGCGCCGGTCAGGTCGTCGCCACCCTCGCCGCCGACGCCATCGACGCCGAGCTCGCCATCCTCGCCGCCGAGCGCGAGCGCGTCGCCGCCGAGCTCGGCGCCGTGCGCAGCGAGACGTCGCTGCGCAGCATCGACACCACCCGCGAGTTCGACGAGTCGCTCGCCAGCGCCGAGCTCGCGCTGCGCACCGCCCGGGCCGACCGCAACGTCCGCGCCGCCGAGTTCAAGGCCCTGACCTCGCAGACCGAGGTGCTGAAGGACCTCGTCGACAAGCGCATGGCCGACCGCCGCGAGCTCGACGCCCTCTCCGTCCAGCACGCCGCCCTGCGCGAGGAGCTGCAGACCGCCGACACCCAGATCAAACAGCTCGCCGGCCAGGCCTCGGCCGCCCGGGCCCGCCGCGCCCTGCTGCCCGCCGACCCGACCGCCGAGGCCGTGCGCCCGCTGCACGCCGAGCTCGCCGTGATCGCCGGCCAGGAGCAGCTGCTCGCCGTGCGCCGCAACGAGGTCGTGCTGCGCGCCCCCGCCGACGGCGAGGTCGCCGCGGTGTTCCTGCGCCCCGGCGAGGTCGCGATCGCCGGCGCGCCGATCCTCTCGATCGTCGCCGACCCCGCGCCGAACGCCGAGGTCCAGGTGTGCCTGCGCGAGCCGCAGGCCGGCCACGTGCGCGTCGGCGACGCCGCCATGCTGACCTCGCGCGACCGCAGCGCCCCCGGCGTGCCCGGCCGCGTGGTCCGCGTGGCCCCCCGCATCGCCGAGCTGCCGATCCGCTGCCGCCGCGTCGCCGACGTGCCCGAGTGGGGCCGCGAGGCCGTGGTCGCCCTCGACGCCCCGACCCCGCTGCTGCCCGGCCAGTCGTTCGCCGTGGCCTTCCTCGGCAAGCCCGCGAGCGACGACCCGCCGCCGACGCCCGCGCCCGAGCCGACCGCCCCCGCGATCCCCGCCGCGACCCCGCGCCCCGATCAGCCGCAGCCGATCGACGTCCCGCCCGCGCTCGCCGCCCGCACGCGGTTCGAACCGTCCGGCCTGGCCTGGTCCTCGAAGCGCTCGCGCTTCGTGATCGCCAGCGACGACACCGGCCTCGCCGACACCAGCGAGCACGCGCCCTGGCTGTTCACCATGAACGAGCGCGGCGAGCTCGACGCCGACCCGCTGATCGTCGCCGGCATCGACGGCTTCAGCGACCTCGAGGCCATCGCACCGGCCTCCGTGGCGCTCGCGCCTGGCCCCGGGGACAGCTTCTACATCCTCGCCTCGCAGAGCCGCAGCCGCAAGGGCAAGCGCCCGCCGGCCCGCCAGGTGTTCGCCCGCATCGTCGTCGACGACGGCGGCGCCCGCGTCGAGGCCCGCGCCCGCCTGGCCGAGCGCATCGACGAGGCCGGCCCCGCCCTGCTCACCGGCCTCGGCCTCGCCGACACCGTGGACCTCGACCTCGAGGGCCTGACCGCGACCTCGCGCGGCGGCCTGCTCATCGGCGTCAAGGAGCCGCTCGACGAGCGCGGCGAGGCCATGATCTGGCACCTCCCGCGCCCCGACGCGCTGCTGTCCGGCGCATCGGCGAGCGACGCCGGCCTGGTCCGCTGGGGCGGCGTGCCCCTGCGCGTCAGCGCCGACGGCAAGGACGTCGCCGGCGGCATCAGCGACCTGCTCGAGCTGCCCGACGGCGGCCTGCTGATCGCCACCACCAAGTCGGGCGAGGACCCCGGCGAGCAGGACGGCGCCGTGTGGCACGCCGCCGATCGCAACAGCCTGTCCGAGGCCCGCCGCGTCCGCAGCTTCCCCGGCCTGAAGCCCGAGGGCCTGGCCCTGCGCCCCGACGGGCCGACCCCGCGGCCGTCCGGCTCGGGACAGTCGGTCGTCGTCGTGTTCGACACCGGCGACGCCCCACCGCTGTGGACCGAGCTCCCCTGGCCGCCGACCTGACCCCGCGCTCCTTCGCGTCACCGACCTCGCCCCGGCGACACCTCGACTCCCACCGCCCTCGGCGGCGCTCCGCCGCGAAGCCCGCGCCTCGCCCCGGGCGACCCCCGGCCGTCACCTCCAGTGCGCCCGCCGCTCCCCGCGTCCCGTTACACTCGCCTCACGCTCCGCCCCATGCGCCCCGCCCTGCTCGCGCTCGTCCTCCTCGCCCCGGCCTGCTTCCGCGCGCCCGCGCCGTCGGGCCAGCGCTCGCTCGCGACGTGGCACGCCATGCGCGACACGACCCCGCCCGGCGCCAGGGCGAACGCCGGCGGCGCCCCGTCCCCCGCGCCCGGCGAGGCCCTCACCGCCGAGCAGGCCTACCGCCTCGCGCTCGCCCGCAACCCCGACCTGGCGATCGCCGAGGCCGAGGCCGACGTCGCCGAGGCCCAGATCGGCGAGGCCAAGCAGCTCGAGAACCCGACCCTGCGCTTCACCAACTTCCAGGTCGACGAGACCGTCGGCCGCCCCGGCTTCAACCTCGGCCTGCGCGCCCCGATCCCGCGGCCCGGCAGCCGCCACGCCCGCATCCAGGCCGCGAAGATGGTCGCCGGCGGCGCCAGAGCCCGCGCCGAGGCGGCCCGCCGCCTGCTCCACGCCGAGGTCCAGCGCCTGTTCGCCCGCCTCGCCCTCCTCACCGCCGACCTCGAAGAACTCGCCCGCGCCGCCGAGCTCGCCGAGCGGCGCCGCCAGCAGATCGCGGCCCGCGTCGATCGGGCCGTCGCCACCAGGGTCGACCTCTCGCTCGCGACCGTCGATCACGCCGAGATCGTCGACGAGGTCAGCCGCGTGCGCAGCGAGAAGGCCGCCACCGAGTCCGAGATCACCGCGCTCGTGGCCCCCGGCACCCGCCAGACCTACCGCGTCGGCCCCGCCGACCTCGAGCCGAGCGCCCTCGCCGGCGACCGCGACGCCCTCATCGAGCGCGCCGTCGCGGCCCGCCCCGAGCCGCGGGCCGGCCAGTCGTCGACCGGCGCGGCCGAGGCCGAGCTCTACCTCGCGCGCAACGAGGTGTGGCCGTGGCTGACGTGGGCCCAGGTCAACTACGCCATCAACCCGACCGCCATGACCGCGACCTCGCAGAACGCCTTCGGCTTCGCGCTCGCGCTCGACCTCCCGCTGCTGTCGTGGAACCGCGGCAAGATCCGCGCCGCCAGGGCGCTGGTCCGCCAGCGCAACCTCGAGGAGCGGGCCGCCGTCGCCACCGTCGCCGCCGAGGTCGACGCCGCCCTCGCCCGCGTCCGCGAGGCCGATCGTCGCCTCCAGGACCTCGACGCGAACCTGCTGCCGCAGGTCGAGGACGCCGCGCGTCAGGCCGACGAGGCGCTCGCGGCCGGCGGCCTCGACCTCGAGGCCGTGCTCGAGATCCACGAGCGTCGCATCGCCGCTCGTCGCCTCCGCCTCGCCGCCCTCTACGAGCGCCGCGACGCCGTGCTCGCCCTCGAGGCGGCCATCAGCGCCGCCCCGTGATACACCCCCGGTCCCTGTCCCACGAGGCCTCCGCCATGCATCGATTAATCCTCCGCCCCTCCGCCCTCCTGCTCGCCGCGCTGCTCGCCTGCAGCGGCGCCGGCGACACCACCAGCGACGCCGACACCACCGCCGCCACGTCGAACGCCACCGGCGACGCCGACACCACCGCCGACGCGCCGACCACCGGCGGCGGCCCCGACTGCGGCAACGGCACGATCGACGACGGCGAGGACTGCGACGGCACCGACCTCGGCGGCAAGGCCTGCGGCGACCTCGACCCCGCCACCCCGCTCGGCACCCTCGCCTGCAGCGGCGCCTGCACCTACGACACCGACCTGTGCATGGCCGCCGGCGGCTCGTTCGTCGCCCTCAACGAGGTCGCCTCGCAGGGCGCCGACGCCGGCCCCTTCGCCGGCCTCGGCGACGCCATCGAGCTCTACAACCCCGGCGCCGGCGCCGTCGACATGTCGGGCTGGAAGCTCAGCGACGACCCCGCCTTCCCCGACGACAAGACCTACGTGTTCCCCGCCGGCGCCAGCCTCGCGCCCGGCGCCTTCCAGGTGCTCGTCACCTACGACGACGTGGCCATGACCGGCGACTTCCCGTTCGGCCTCAGCAGCTCCGCCATGGAGACGCTGACGCTCGCCGACGCCGGCGGCGCCACCGTCGACCAGCTCATCTTCCTCGGCGCCGACGCGACCATCTCCTACTGCCGCCTGCCCGACGGCGAGGGCGCCTGGCAGCAGTGCGACTCGAGCCTCGGCGGGGCCAACGTCGCCGCCACCATGATCTGCGGCGACGGCACCCTCCAGGGCGACGAGGCCTGCGAGGGCGGCGACCTCGGCGGCGCCGCCTGCACCGACCTCGGCTTCACCGGCGGCGCGCTGGCCTGCGTCGAGGGCGGCTGCACCTTCGACACCTCGATGTGCACCTCCGACAGCGCGGTCGCCCTCAACGAGCTCGAGTCGACCGACGACCACGTCGAAATTTTCAACAGCGGCGGCGCGGCCGTCGACATCAGCGGCTGGATCCTCACCGACGAGTACAAGGGCCCCGACTACGACCCGACCATGGACGACCAGAAGCTCGAGTTCCCCGCCGGCAGCACGCTCGGCGCGGGCGTCTACCTCGACGTCGCCAAGGGCACGCTGCCCGGCCAGCACCCGTTCGGCCTCGGCGCCGACGGCGACACCGTCACCCTGCTGACGCCCGAGCTCACGCTCGTCGACCAGGTCACCTACGGCAACCAGCAGGCCGCCGTGTCGTACTGCCGCATCCCCGACGGCCCCGGCACCCCGTGGCTGGCCGACTGCATCCCGACCTTCGGCCTCACCAACATGCACCCGTGAGCGCTCGAAACACTTCTTCACACCCCCCTGGGCCATACTCCCGATCGCCATGGACAACGCCGGCCTCGACAACCTGCGCGTGCTCCTGATCGAGGACGACGTCCGACTCGCCCAGCTCACCGCCAAGTACCTCGCGGGCAACGGCGTCAGCGTGCACTGCGAGCACGACGGCGCCGCCGGCCTGCAGGAGGCCCTGAAGAGCCCGTACGACGCCGTCCTGCTCGACCTCATGCTGCCCGGCCTCGACGGCCTCGCCGTCTGCCAGCAGCTGCGCGCGCGCAGCGACCTGCCCGTCCTCATGCTCACCGCGCGCGGCGAGGAGGCCGACCGCGTCATGGGCCTCGAGGTCGGCGCCGACGACTACATCGCCAAGCCGTTCTCCTCGCGCGAGCTGCTCGCCCGCGTGCGGGCTGTGGTGCGGCGCGCCCGCGGCCGGGCCGGCCCCGCCAGTCGCCCCGTGCGGGTCGGCCGCCTCGCGCTCGAGCCCGGGTCGATGCGGGCCACCGTCGACGGCGAGGCGCTGCGCCTGACCAGCCTCGAGTTCGCCCTGCTCTACGCCCTCGCCGAGCGGGCCGGCCGCGTGCTCGGGCGCGAGCAGCTGCTCGACCTCGTGCACGGCTCCGCCGAGGACTCCTTCGACCGCTCGATCGACGTGCACATCTCGCGGCTGCGCCGCAAGCTCGGCGACGACCCGCGGCGCCCGCGGCTGCTGCTGACCGTGCGCGGCGCCGGCTACATGCTCGCCGACGAGGGCCCCGCGTGATCTTCAGCCTGGTCGGGCGCATCTACCTCGTCGCCATCGCCTGCGCCGCGCTCGTCGTCGGCTCGTGCGCCCTCGTGCTCATGCCGCCCGGCCCGCCGCCGGCGCCGCGCTACTCGGTCGCCGACGTGGTCGTGCGGGCCGCCGCCCACGACCTCGACGCCGCCCGCCGCGCCGACCCCGGCCGCACCGCGCCGCTGCGCCTCGACACCCTCGGCCCGCGCGACAGCGAGGTCACCCTGTTCGACGCCGCCGGCCGCGTGCTCGCCAGCAACGTCGACGCGCCCGCCGCCCCGCTCGCCCCCGAGGTGCTCGCCCGCGTCGACGACGCCGAGCGCGAGGAGATGCACGAGCACCACTACCACCCCGCGCCCAACGTCACCGCCGAGCGCTTCACCCTCACCGACGGCCTGCACGGCTACGCCCTCGTGGTCGACCCGCACAGCAACGGCGGCCCGCGCCGGCCCCCGCTCGTGCTCGCCGTCGTCGTCGCCCTGCTGCTCATCTCCGCCGCCTCGCTGCTGCTCGCGCGCAGCATCGCCAGGCCGCTGCGCCGCCTCGCCGACGCCGCCCGCCGCTTCGGCGCCGGCCAGCTCGACACCCGCGTGCAGCTGGCCCGGCGCGACGAGGTCGGCCAGGTCGCCGCCGCCTTCGACGAGATGGCCGGCCGCGTGCAGGCCCTGCTCCGCGCCCAGCGCGAGCTGCTCGCCAACGTCAGCCACGAGCTGCGCACCCCGCTGACCCGCCTGCGCGTCGGCCTCGACATCGTCGCCGAGTCCGACCCCGCCGCCGTGAAGGAGGAGATCGTCGGCCTCGGCGACGACCTCGCCGCCCTCGATCGCCTCGTCGCCGACGTCCTGCAGGTCGCCAGCCTCGACCTCGCCGCCCTGCGCGAGAGCGCCGCCAGCCCGCTCCACACCGAGGCCGTCGACCTCGCCCAGCTGGTCCGCCACACCGCCGCCCGCTTCTCGGCCGCGGCCCCGCGCCACAGCCTGCGCGCCGCGGCCCCGCCGCGCCTGCTGCTCGAGGCCGACCCCACGCTCCTGCGCCGCGTCGTCGACAACCTGCTGGAGAACGCCCGCAAGTACTCCGAGCCCGGCACCGCCATCGACCTCGAGCTCACCGCCGTCGACGGCAGCGCCGTGCTGCGCGTGCGCGACCAGGGCATCGGCATCGACGGCGCCGACCTGCCGCACGTCTTCACCCCGTTCTTCCGCGCCGACCGCTCGCGCGCCCGCAGCACCGGCGGCGTCGGCCTCGGCCTCACGCTCGCCCAGCGCATCGTCGTCGCCCACGGCGGCAGCATCACCATCGACAGCGAGCCGGGCCACGGGACCACCGTCACCGTCACCCTGCCCGCGCCCGACTGGTCGACCCCGGTCGACGTCCCCGGCCCCGCGCGCGCCTAGTACCTCGACACAGGGGTTGTGCGGACCAACCTCGACTTCGCCGAGTGCATGCGGGACCTCGTCGACATCCACTACCCGGGCAGTGCCTGGACCGGCGCCTCGCAGACCGCGATATGCTCGAGGTCCAGATCGAGGCGTGGTGCGCGGCCAGGAACCGCGAGGGGGGCCGCGTCCGCTGGATGTTCCGCCTCGAAGACGCTCGCCGCAAAATGGGTCACCT